>JAWSUS010000078.1:0-551 GCA_033549025.1 Desulfuromonadales bacterium | reverse complement strand
GGCTGAGAAAATGAGCCCAAGGCCCCCCAACAACAATACCAACACAATCTTCCGCACAATACACCTCCGTCGAAAATGATTTGCCTACTCTCAAAACGTGCTTGCCACCATATGCCAACCACACTGCCTTGGTCAACAATATTTTTACATAAACATTACTTTTTAGTCGTAGTTTAAATGAATAAGCCAAGCCAATTTACGCACACTTTGGTGTGTTTTATCCGACAAAGTGAAGGGATGAAAGCTTGGATTTTCGCGAAGGGATGTTAAATAGGAGAGATAGGGGCTCTGTTTACAGACTTTCTGGAGGGTTTTAGCTAGAGGCGCAAAAGACGATCAGACATTGCATTCTGGTGGCAAAAAAATCTAGACGCTTTCAAAGCACCAGACTCAAAGCCCTGATTGAAGTTCGGAAATAAATAATCGGACAGAATCCAAGGAGGTTGAATGACAGCCGGCTTTTTCTGATCCGGTGTTGGCCATGGGATCCGGGCTTCGCTCTATGCTTGCCGGCCTGTCCTGACATGAATCGCGGAATATTCTTCATCTGG
>JAWSUS010000077.1:0-566 GCA_033549025.1 Desulfuromonadales bacterium | reverse complement strand
ACAGGAAATGCCATGCGAAGTACACATCGATTATCGATGTAACACTTTACGCTTCGTCGAGGCAGGGGATACTACGGTAGCCTCTGAACCGGACGAGCAAACGCTTCAAAACAAATTGGAGCCATTCAATCAACTTTCTACAAGAAGTTCAAACTGGCAGAAGCAAGCAGTGCTAGGCGCAAGGGGTTCTGACACCGGAGACGTATTTGTATACGTTGAGGATGTCAGGTTCCCGCAGCAACAACGCAATGCGACGCTTATGGCAGGTTGAAAATACTTTACGGAGAGTTTGATCCTGGCTCAGGACGAACGCTGGCGGCGTGCTTAACACATGCAAGTCGAACGGGGTTTTAGGGTAGCTTGCTACCCGAAGAACCTAGTGGCGCACGGGTGAGTAACACGTGGGCAATCTGCCCGGAAGTCTGGGATAACAGCCCGAAAGGGCTGCTAATACCGGATACCTTCACGGAAGCACATGCTTCTGTGCAGAAAGTTTTTCGCTTCCGGATGAGCCCGCGTCCCATTAGCTAGTTGGTGAGGTAACGGCTCACCAAGGCAACGATGGG
>JAWSUS010000076.1:0-581 GCA_033549025.1 Desulfuromonadales bacterium | reverse complement strand
ACGTATAGGGGCTGACGCCTGCCCGGTGCTGGAAGGTTAAGAGGAGAGGTTAGTCTTCGGGCGAAGCTTTGAATCTAAGCCCCAGTAAACGGCGGCCGTAACTATAACGGTCCTAAGGTAGCGAAATTCCTTGTCGGGTAAGTTCCGACCCGCACGAAAGGCGTAACGATTTGGGCGCTGTCTCAACAATGGACCCGGTGAAATTGTAGTACCAGTGAAGATGCTGGTTACCTGCGACAGGACGGAAAGACCCCGTGGAGCTTTACTGCAGCCTGACATTGGATTTTGGTACTGAATGTACAGGATAGGTGGGAGACTGAGAACCCGGAACGCCAGTTTCGGAGGAGTCGACGTTGGGATACCACTCTTTGAGTACTGGAGTTCTAACCATGAGCCGTGATCCGGTTCTGGGACACTGTCAGGCGGGCAGTTTGACTGGGGCGGTCGCCTCCCAAAGAGTAACGGAGGCGCCCAAAGGTTCCCTCAGCACGGTCGGAAATCGTGCGTAGAGTGTAAAGGCACAAGGGAGCTTGAATGCGAGACATACAGGTCGAGCAAGGACGAAAGTCGGGCTTAGTGAT
>JAWSUS010000075.1:0-592 GCA_033549025.1 Desulfuromonadales bacterium | reverse complement strand
CCGGGCAGGCGTCAGCCCCTATACATCATCTTACGATTTAGCAGAGACCTGTGTTTTTGGTAAACAGTCGCTTGGGCCTATCCTCTGCGGCCGGATCTAGCTCTGAACCTGATCCGGCACCCCTTCTCCCGAAGTTACGGGGTCATTTTGCCGAGTTCCTTAACAATGGTTTTCTCGCTCGCCTTAGTATTCTCTACTCTCCTACCTGTGTCGGTTTACGGTACAGGCACCTGCTCCCTCGATAGAAACTTTTCTTGACAGTGTGATATCTGCTGCTTCGCTACTATTTTCACTCCCCATCACAACTCACCCTTATGTAACGCGGATTTGCCTACGTTACAGACTCGTTGCTTGGACACGCGCAACCAACGGCGTGCTCAGCATAACCTCCTGTGTCATTCCCTCTCTCAAACGGTTCTCGGTGGTACAGGAATCTTTACCTGTTGTCCATCGCCTACGACTTTCGTCCTCGGCTTAGGCCCTGACTTACCCTGAGCGGACGAGCCTTCCTCAGGAAACCTTAGGTTTTCGGCGGGCAAGATTCTCACTTGCCTTCTCGCTACTCATGCCAACATTCGCTCTTCCAAGCGCT
>JAWSUS010000074.1:0-687 GCA_033549025.1 Desulfuromonadales bacterium | reverse complement strand
GTCTTGCGCCGAATCCGCTCGCGCTTGAGCAACTGAAAGAAACTTTCGGCCACAGCGTTGTCGTAACAATTGCCGCGACGACTCATGCTGCACACCAGATTGTGCGATTTCAAGAAGCTCTGCCAGTCGCCTGGTGTACTGACTGCCCTGATCGGAGTGGATCAGGACTTTATTCTTCGGCTTGCGACGCCAGACGGCCATCGTCAGCGCGTTGAGTACCAGATCGACCGTCATGGTAGGCTGCATCGACCAGCCGATGACCTGTCGTGAAAACAGATCAAGCACCACGGCTAGGAAGAGCCAGCCTTCGTAGGTGCGAATGTATGTGATGTCCTTGACCCAGACCTGGTTGGGGTCTTGAACGTCAAAATCTTGTTGAAGGTGATTCTCTGCCAGTAGGGCAGGCTTGCCGCTTTTATAGCGAGGCGTTCAGTAGCCGATCTAGGCCTTGAGGCCTGCCTTCTTCATCAGACGGGCGACGCGGTTGCGGCCGCAGGTTTCGCCGACCTCGCGAAGATCCTTGTGGATCTTGCGGTAGCCATAAACACAGCCGCTTTCCAGCCAGAACTGCTTGACGAGTCCCAACAGCCGTTCGTCTTCAATCTGCCCGGCAGACTTCGGTTGCTTGAGCCAGGCGTAGTAGCCACTGCGTTGGACCTTCAGCATGTGGCACAGGTTGCGCGTTGC
>JAWSUS010000073.1:0-719 GCA_033549025.1 Desulfuromonadales bacterium | reverse complement strand
GGAAAGTCCGGCCATAGCAGGTAAAAGCCCTGTAGGCGAAAATGAGATGACAGCTGTGATATGTTCCCAAGTAGCACGGGACACGTGAGACCCCGTGTGAATCCGGGAGGCCCACCTCCTAAGGCTAAATACCAACTGGCAACCGATAGTGAACCAGTACCGTGAGGGAAAGGTGAAAAGCACCCCGGGAGGGGAGTGAAATAGAACCTGAAACCGTATGCTTACAATCAGTGGCAGCACTATGGCATAGCCTAGCTATGTGATGTGTGGCCGCGTACTTTTTGTAGAACGGGCCAACGAGTTACGTTCTGTAGCGAGGTTAAGTGGTTCAGCCACGAAGCCGCAGCGAAAGCGAGTCTGAATAGGGCGCATAGTTGCAGGACGTAGACCCGAAACCGAGTGATCTACCCATGGCCAGGGTGAAGCTTGTTTAAACGCAAGTGGAGGCCCGAACCCACCAATGTTGAAAAATTGGAGGATGAGCTGTGGGTAGTGGTGAAATGCTAATCGAACTCGGAGATAGCTGGTTCTCCCCGAAATAGCTTTAGGGCTAGCGTCGGATGATGAGTCATGGAGGTAGAGCACTGTTTGGGCTAGGGGCCTTACCAGGTTACCGAACTCAGACAAACTCCGAATGCCATTGACTTTAGTCCGGCAGTCAGACTGCGGGAGATAAGTTTCGTAGTCGAAAGGGAAACAGCCCAGACCGTCAGCTAAGG
>JAWSUS010000072.1:0-839 GCA_033549025.1 Desulfuromonadales bacterium | reverse complement strand
GTTTGCCCTGGGACAGATGATCGATGCCCCATAGCTCGAACCCCATGGCGGAGACCACCGGTTCGATCAGCGCATGCAGCGCAGCATCCTTGATTGCCACGGAAGAAAGCTCCTACAGCCGTTGCATCAGGCACCTGGCCGGGAGTAGAGAGAAGAGTCAGGTGGCTGATTGGCGTTGCCCGGAGCAGCGCCGCCGTCTCCGGCCGGCAAGCTGCTAACAAAAAGCCCCTTCACAGGAAGGGGCTTTCACAAGAAACCTGTATACCACTTCGGCTCTCTGGCATGCCCCTCTAACCTCTGCATGCCTGCCAGGAAGATGGTAGCGGGGACCGGATTTGAACCGATGACCTTCGGGTTATGAGCCCGACGAGCTACCAGACTGCTCCACCCCGCATCAATCTAGGCCGGTGATTGTAAGCCCACATGACGACTTCGTCAAGCGGCAACACCGCATACTGCCAATCCTGCTTCGAAGCTCCGACTGCTGCGTCGAGCGCTTCGCATATGGTGCCGAAGGCGGGACTTGAACCCGCACGACCGTAAGGTCACTACCCCCTCAAGATAGCGTGTCTACCAATTCCACCACTTCGGCATCGGGGAGGCTGGATGACATGACGACGTCAGTCGCCGCTTTCCTCCAGCGCTGGCGCCGCATTATCCACATCCCGACCGGCATCGTCAAGGGTCGGCACGCTGTTCTGCTGCTCGATCAGCTCGGCATCGGGAATGCCGGCCTCGGGCGCCTCGCCCGCCTGGGAGGCGAACCAGGCCAGGGTCAGGGAAGTGGCGAAGAAGGCCACGGCCAGCAGGCCGGTGAACTTCGCCAGGAAGCTGCCGCT
>JAWSUS010000071.1:0-861 GCA_033549025.1 Desulfuromonadales bacterium | reverse complement strand
TGTTAGATCTGAACGCGTTGTTTACACTTTTAAGCCATAGAAATGATCCAGCAACTTTTCGTATGGCGTTAGATCGTCAATGCCCTTGTGGGGCTTGACCGTGTTGTAAAAGTTGATGAAGCGCAGCAGGCTGAAATGGCGGTTCTTGCGATCCTTGAACGTCTCCTGCTGATGCCACATCTCCATGATTGTGCGGATAACACGCTCGGCCTTGCCGTTGGTCTGGGGCCGGCCGATCCGCGTGAACTTCTGGCCGATACCGAGTTCGCTACATGCCTTGACGAACGCATGTTCGCCAGTGCCTTTAAATTCTTTGCCGTTGTCTGAGTAGGTGTATTCGATGGTGTAAGGGCATTCATCGACCACCTGCCGCAGAAAGAGTTCGGCACTGTGTTGTGTCTTGTCCGGGAATACCCCTGCATAGAGTTCCCGGGAATAATCATCAATGGCGACGAACAGATACTCACGTGGCAGCGTCTGATCTTCGCCCTTGATCAACGGGAGCCGCTTGCTGTCGAAGTGAACCAGCTCTCCAGGATATGATTTGTTGTAGCGTCTGGCTTCTCGTTTTCGTTTTTCTTCGAGTTCGCGCTCGACTTTAGCCAGCCGCTTCAGCCCATACTTGAGGCTACGAAAACGATCGTTGACACTCTTGCGGGGTACAAACTCCTGCTTCCTGGCCCGTGCGAGTATCTTGTAGATCGTTGGCCTCGAAACCCGGTAGAGTTCTGCCAGGCGACTGACCTTGTATTCGCCAGTCTGCCAAAGCTGCCAGATCTTCTGCCGATCATGAGGCGTTAACCGAATGTTTTTGTGCATGACCATGTTTACAAAATCCTCCCCTCGATATTATCGGATTCT
>JAWSUS010000070.1:0-862 GCA_033549025.1 Desulfuromonadales bacterium | reverse complement strand
AAGGTGAAGCCGATGACTGGGGTGAAGTCGTAACAAGGTAGCCGTATCGGAAGGTGCGGCTGGATCACCTCCTTTCTAAGGAGCAAGTAAGCGTGACCCCGTGGTTTCGGGGGCTGATTTTCTGCTGTTTGGTTTTGAGAGAAGGTTAGTCTCTCTGACAGCAACATCATAAGGGAAAAGCATAATGGGGGCGTAGCTCAGTTGGGAGAGCACCTGCCTTGCAAGCAGGGGGTCAGGAGTTCAAATCTCCTCGTCTCCACCAGCTAAAACCCCTCAACCAAATTGTTCTTTGAAAACTGCATGATACGAAAACACAAGGCAGAAGTAAAGTAAGGTCAAGGAAGAAAGAGCAAAGGGAGAATGCCTTGGCACCGGGAGCCGATGAAGGACGTGGTAAGCTGCGAAAAGCCACGGGGAGCCGCAAGCAGGCGCTGATCCGTGGATGTCCGAATGGGGAAACCCACGCAGGGAGAACCCTGCGTATCCATGCGTGAATTCATAGCGCATGGAAGGGAAACTGGGGGAACTGAAACATCTAAGTACCCCAAGGAAAAGAAAGAAACCTCGATTCCCCAAGTAGCGGCGAGCGAAAGGGGAAGAGCCCAAACCATGATATTTCGGTATTGTGGGGTTCGGGCAAGTCCATTAACACAGGGAGTACACATAGCCAAACGGTCTGGGAAGGCCGGCCAGAGGAGGTAAGAGCCCTGTAGGCGAAATGTGGAAAGCAGTGGGATTTGACCCAGAGTACCACGGGACACGTGAAATCCCGTGGGAAGCAGGGGGGACCACCCCCCAAGGCTAAATACTACCTAGCGACCGATAGTGAACAAGTACCGTGAGGGAAAGGTGAAAAGCACCC
>JAWSUS010000069.1:0-872 GCA_033549025.1 Desulfuromonadales bacterium | reverse complement strand
ATCGTGAATCAGAATGTCACGGTGAATACGTTCCCGGGCCTTGTACACACCGCCCGTCACACCATGGGAGTGGACTGCACCAGAAGTGGTTAGCCTAACTTCGGAGGGCGATCACCACGGTGTGGTTCATGACTGGGGTGAAGTCGTAACAAGGTAGCCGTAGGGGAACCTGCGGCTGGATCACCTCCTTAAACGACCAGTCCCGACACCCGGCAAGTGCCCACAATGAATTACCTGATCGAGCGAGCAAAGACTGTTTGGGTATAGGCCCAGCGTGACCAATGGGTCTGTAGCTCAGTTGGTTAGAGCGCACCCCTGATAAGGGTGAGGTCGGCAGTTCAAGTCTGCCCAGACCCACCAATTTTATCCAGTACCGCGTTGCTTCGGTCCTCGTGTAGCAGGCTACACGTCGCACCAAAGCGCCTTGTCCTGAATAAAATTCCCATGTCACGTGATGGGGTTCAGAGGGGCCTTAGCTCAGCTGGGAGAGCGCCTGCCTTGCACGCAGGAGGTCAGCGGTTCGATCCCGCTAGGCTCCACCACTCAACAGTCAACAAGTTCTAAGTCGTGTGCTTTTTCTTAAAGCTTACCGCTTAGAGCTTCCAGCTCTAATTGCTCTTTAACAATGTGAATCATGCTGACAAGTTTCTTCCGAGAGGAAGAGACGCGAGATACGTCTCAAGCGTATCCGGCAATTGTCGATCGTCATCGCGGACCAGACCTCTTGGGGTTATATGGTCAAGCGATGAAGCGCATACGGTGGATGCCTAGGCAGCCAGAGGCGATGAAAGACGTGGAAGCCTGCGATAAGGCTCGGCGAGGTGGCAAACAACCTGTGACCCGGGCATTTCTGAATGGGGAAACCCACCCAC
>JAWSUS010000068.1:0-883 GCA_033549025.1 Desulfuromonadales bacterium | reverse complement strand
GTGAAACTCAAAGGAATTGACGGGGACCCGCACAAGCAGCGGAGCATGTGGTTTAATTCGAAGCAACGCGAAGAACCTTACCAGATCTTGACATCCAATTGACCATCTTTTAATCGAGATTTTGCCTTCGGGTACAATTGAGACAGGTGGTGCATGGTTGTCGTCAGCTCGTGTCGTGAGATGTTGGGTTAAGTCCCGCAACGAGCGCAACCCTTGTGTTTAGTTGCAAACAGGTAATGCTGTGCACTCTAGACAGACTGCCGTGGACAACACGGAGGAAGGTGGGGATGACGTCAAATCATCATGCCCCTTATGATCTGGGCTACACACGTGCTACAATGGCCGGTACAACGGGCAGCGAAAGAGCGATCTGGAGCGAATCCTAAAAAGCCGGTCCCAGTTCGGATTGCAGGCTGAAACTCGCCTACATGAAGTTGGAGTTGCTAGTAATCGCGAATCAGAATGTCGCGGTGAATGCGTTCCCGGGTCTTGTACACACCGCCCGTCACACCATGGAAGTTGGGGGCGCCCGAAGCCAGTGGCCCAACCCGTAAGGGAGGGAGCTGTCGAAGGTGAAATCAATGACTGGGGTGAAGTCGTAACAAGGTAGCCGTATCGGAAGGTGCGGCTGGATCACCTCCTTTCTAAGGAGAAATAGACATTTAAGCTGTTCAATTTTGAGGGTTCTTTCAAAAGAATCTTCTATTCAGTTCCTTGAAAATTGCATATGTATGAATCGACATAAAAAAGTTTGAATTTAGGTTCAAATGAGATGAATGAGAAGTCATCAAAATATATCGAAAGATATAAGTCAAGAAATAACTCTAAGTATCAAAGGTCAAGTTACTAAGAGCATAGGGTGAATGCCTTGGCACCAGGAGCC
>JAWSUS010000067.1:0-902 GCA_033549025.1 Desulfuromonadales bacterium | reverse complement strand
CGTTCCCGGGTCTTGTACACACCGCCCGTCACACCACGGGAGTTGGTAATACCCGAAGCCGTCGAGCTAACGAAAGAGGCAGACGTCGAAGGTAGGACTAATGACTGGGGTGAAGTCGTAACAAGGTAGCCGTATCGGAAGGTGCGGCTGGATCACCTCCTTTCTAAGGAGAACTTACTCTGTGTTATTCTATTGGCACACAAGCTGAAGAACGGTTTGTGTGTTAAAGCGTGGGGGTGTAGCTCAGTTGGGAGAGCACCTGCCTTGCAAGCAGGGGGTCAGGAGTTCGAATCTCCTCATCTCCACCAAAGAACCTTGAAAACTGCACAAGAATAAAGAAACGAAGCTAAGACAAAGAAAAACGAAAAGTTTAACTAAGTTGAAGCGGGATACAATTTTACTAGTACCAAGGAACAAAGAAACAAATTTTTGAAAGAACTAGGATAAACTCTGGTCAAGATAATAAGGGCGTAAGGAGGATGCCTAGGCACTAGGAGCCGAAGAAGGACGGGACAAGCACCGAAATGCTGCGAGGAGCTGCAAATGAGCTAAGATACGCAGATGTCCGAATGGGGGAACCCACATATGGAGAACCATATGTATCATAAAGTGAATACATAGCTTTATGAGGGAAACGAGGGGAACTGAAACATCTAAGTACCCTTAGGAAGAGAAAGCAAAAGCGATACCCAAAGTAGCGGCGAGCGAAATGGGCACAGCCCAAACCTAAAGTTTACTTTAGGGGTAAGGATACACGAAAAGTAGAAGAGTAATATTAGCCGAACATAACTGGAAAGTTAGACCAAAGAAAGTGATAGTCTTGTAGGTGAAAATATGAAAATTGAAAGTGTAATCCAGAGTACCACGGGACACGAGAAATCTTGTGGGAATACGGGAGGACC
>JAWSUS010000066.1:0-1112 GCA_033549025.1 Desulfuromonadales bacterium | reverse complement strand
CCGACCCTTTTCTGCGCCCATCCACTCAAAAGGTAACGAGACACCAGAAACGCACAGGTCGCTCCCAGAGTGGCTCCAGTTACTGCAAAAAGCGTCCCCTGGAAGACCCCGAATAGAGCCCCTGCAGCCAGGGAGAGCAGCAAAGCCCCTGGAAGGGATAGCGCTGTCTGAAGGATGTAGAGGAGGATAAAAGCAATCGGAGTGATCAGCCGATTCCTGACATAAAAGGCCTCCAAAGCATCCCGGTGCGTATTAATTCCTTCCAGCGACAAGAAGCGATTCAGGTCAAGGCTGAAAAACAGCGCCACAAGTCCTGCCAAAATCAGGACCAAAAGGATTTTCTTCTTCTCCATGGGGTCTCCAGACATTTTAAGGTGGAACGGATTTGCGCCTATTTCCCGCTATTCAACGAAACTGACTTTCCCGGCTCGATGCCAAAGGCGCGATTGAAGCGGGCACTAAAATTCTCCAGGGCGATGGCTGCCGTCAATTCCACCATCTGTACTGCATTTAACTGCGCAGAGAGCCTTTCAAAAAGTTCGTCCGTAACACGTGAAGGCGTTGCCGTGACAGCCTCGGCATAGGCCAGAACATTTTTCTCCAGGTCGGTGAACCTGTCGCTACCGCGGTAATCGGCAAGCGCAGCAATTTCTTCGTGGGTTATTCCCGCCTCACGGGCGAGACGATTCGTCAGATCAATTCAGAACGCGCACTCGACCTGCCGTGCCGTCCAATACATGGCAAGTCTCTTCAATCTCTCTGGAAGTTCACCCGGTGCGCGGACCGAACGGCCCAGGCCAAGGAACGATTTTAGAATGTTCGGTTTCCAGCCGTACACCCACAGAGGGGCCGGTACTCCGCCAGAGCGTGATCCCATGATCTTGAACAGAACCCGCAACCAGACAGGACCTTTGGATTTCTCAATTCCAGCAATACGCATAGTTTTTCCTCCTGTTTATTGACTTGTTTTTCTGACGCCCCCCTGGGCGCGCTTTAATGGCTTCGCGAGGCGGTTCGAATGGTCCTGTTGACGGGCAGTGCCTTGTTGTTGGCCCATTCAATCCAGGAACCGTCGTAATTTTCGACGCGGTACCCGAGTCCCAACAGAACCA
>JAWSUS010000065.1:0-1277 GCA_033549025.1 Desulfuromonadales bacterium | reverse complement strand
TGAGGTAGGCTGGAAAAAGTGGACACCAATCTGTTAGCCTAAGAGGCTCATAGGAGGTGTCACTTGGAACGCATACCAAAGCAGTTTTACACGGATGAATTTAGGGAGGAAGCTGTCGCTCTCGTTGTTGATGGTGGGCTGACTGTTGCAGAGACCAGTCGTCGTTTGAGCATCTCACAACAGACTCTGCGGAACTGGATTAAGAAGTTTCGTAATACAGGAGCTATATCTTCTCGCGGACGTTCAACAACGGATTTGGAAGCTGAGAATTCCCGTTTAAGGAAAGAGTTAGCTGAAGCACGGCTGGAAAAAGAAATTCTAAAAAAGGCTATGGCGTACCTTGCAAGGGAGCCGCGGGGAGGTACGCGATGATTGAAGAGCTACGGCAGGAACAAGGGTTTCCTGTCGTGCCGATGTGCCGTGTTCTTGGCGTATCGAAAAGCGGCTATTACGTTTGGCGGAATCGTAAACCGTCAGCTCGGAAGCTGGAAGACGAGCGGTACAAGTTGGCGATCAAGGCTGCCCACGAACGAGGACGAGGCACTTACGGGCCGGAGAAGATTCAGGAGGAGTTGGCCGAGGTCGAAAAGGTCGAGGTTGGCATCAACCGGATCAAACGGCTGCGGCGGGAGCTGAAGATCCGCTGCAAGCAGGTTAAGAAGTACAAGGCGACAACCGACTCAAACCACAAGCTACCGGTCGCCCCCAACCTGCTGAATCAAGACTTTGCAGTCCCAGGACCGAACCGGGCGTGGGTCGCAGACATCACCTATGTCGCCACGAATGAGGGCTGGCTCTACCTGGCCGCCATCAAGGACCTGTGGAACCGGGAGATTGTCGGCTACGCCATGAGCCACCTTATGACTCAGGATCTGGTGGGGCGCGCTCTGTTCCGGGCTGTTGCCGCCCGACGCCCACCGAAGGGGCTGATCCATCACTCGGATCGTGGCAGCCAGTATTGTTCGCGCAGATACCAGAAGTTGATGAAACAGTTCAAGATGGAACCGTCAATGAGTCGCAAAGGCAACTGCTGGGATAACGCTTCAATGGAAAGTTTCTTCGGCACTCTCAAGCAAGAGATGATTCATCACAGGAAATATCGAACCCGACGGGAAGCCATGACAGAGATCAGCGAGTACATCGAAGTATTCTACAATCGGCAGAGACGACATGCCAATCTGGGCAATCTCTCCCCGGCGGCATACTGGAAGAAATTCATCAGGCGGCAAGGGGCTGCCTGACCATAACATGGTGTCCACTATTGCGGACCGACCTCA
>JAWSUS010000064.1:0-1281 GCA_033549025.1 Desulfuromonadales bacterium | reverse complement strand
AGAGGTGGCCCCGGTTGTTTGAACAGATGTGACCGGTTCTCTAAGTGGATTTCACCTTCATTGGTTATGCCGCCACTGTTTGTGGCAGCGCGTTGAAGTAAACCTGGTCCGGGGTCTTACCGCCAAGGCTCGAATGGGGCCGGCGAGCGTTATAGAAGTTGAAGTATCCACACAATCCCGCTCTGACGGCGGAAACCGTCTCGTAAGCCCGCAGGTAAACGTCTTCATATTTCACGGAAAGCCACAGGCGCTCAACGAAGACGTTGTCACGCCATGAGCCCTTGCCATCCATACTGATCCGAATGTCATGCTTCTTCAGCAGACCAATGAAAGCCTGAGAGGTAAACTGGCTGCCCTGGTCGGTGTTCATGATCTCTGGGGTGCCGTAGCATTGTATCGCTTCCTCAACGGCCTCCAGACAGAAATGGGCATCCATGGTAATCGAGACCTTCCACGACAGGACACGACGGGTGAACCAATCCACAACCGCCGCTAGATAGACGAACCCGCGGGCCATCGGGACATACGTGATGTCCATCGCCCAGGCCTGATTGGGATGATCAATGGACACATTGCGCAGCAGGTACGGATAAACCTTGTGACCGGCGCCAGGTTTCGTGGTACGCGGCTTGCGATACAGAGCCTCGATGCCCATGCGCTTCATCAACGTCGCGACATGTTTGCGGCCAATCTCGTAACCATCCTGCTTCAGCAGATCCCGAAGCATACGCGATCCGGCAAAAGGATACTCCAGATGCAACCGGTCGATCTGTCGCATCAATTCCTGGTCAGTCTCTGAAACAGGCCGAGGCAAATAATACACGCTGCCACGACTGATCCCGACCGCCTTGGCCTGCTGGCTGATCGGCAACGGGTGTTTACGGTCAATCATTTCTTTGCGCTCAGCAATCCCGCTTTGGTGAGCGCGCCTTCTAAAAAATCATTCTCCAGGGTCAACTCGCCGATCTTGGCGTGAAGGGTCTTGATGTCGACCAAAGGCTCTTTGTCCTTGCCCTGTTCAAAAACCGACGAGGCCTGTTCCAGAAGCTGGTTCTTCCATTGCGTGATCTGGTTCGGATGGACATCAAACTTCTGGGACAGCTCTGTGATCGTCTGCTCTCCCTTGATGGCGGCCAAGGCCACCTTGGACTTGAATGCAGGTGAATGATTTCGTCTGGGCCGTCTACTCACGATAAGCTCCTCTCTTTTCTGGCATCACTATGCCTGAAGTAGGAAGGCTTATCCACTTATACCGCTGTTCAAATTTCTGGAGCCGGCTCT
>JAWSUS010000063.1:0-1312 GCA_033549025.1 Desulfuromonadales bacterium | reverse complement strand
TGGGGCGGCTCCAGTTTTCTTGGACACTGATTTGGGATAATATTCCCATGTCCAAGGAGGTTGAAAATGACCGAACAAAACAAGAACGAAATCGTCACTGGGCCATTGGCCGAAGGACAGCGTTGGAGTGCTGCTCGCAAGCGTGAAGTTGTCCTGCGTTTGCTGCGGGGCGAATCGGTTGATGCGCTGTCCCGCGAGCTGAGTATCGAGATCTACCGCCTTGAAGAATGGCGGGAGAAAGCGCTGGCCGGAATCGACGAGTCGCTGAAAAAGCGCCAGAACGACCCCGTTTATGCTGAGCTCAACCAAGCCATGCGCCGAATCGGCGAGCTGACCATGGAGAACGAACTGCTATGGGAACGGGTTAAAAAACCCGGCCCTTTAGCCAAGCGGAGGTCGTCGAAATGAGCCAAACGATCTCCTCCGGCACGGACAAGCCTTACGGTGTTCAGCGTGTTTGTACGATCTGGGAGCAGGCTCGCTCATCGTTCTACTATGCCTCGCTCTCGGTTTTGCCAGCGGATCCCAAACGTCGCGGGCCGCAGCCGTTGATCAGTGATGAGACCCTGTTGGCCTTGATTCGTGACGACCTGGCAGCCTCACCGTTTACGGGTGAAGGACACCGCAAGGTCTGGGGGCGGTTGCGGTTCCGTGATGGTCACCGGGTGTCGCGCAAGCGGGTCCTTCGGCTCATGCGTGAGAACCAGTTGCTTTCTCCGCACCGAGGGCGGCCCAAGAAGGCCGCCAAGGCCCATGACGGCAAGATCATCACCCTGGCACCCAACCTGATGTGGGGCACCGATGGCACCCGTGTCTTCACTCTGGATGAAGGTTGGGTCTGGATCTTTACCGCCGTAGAGCATTGGAACGCCGAATGCGTCGGTTGGCACGTGTGCAAGACCGGCGACCGCTATGCTGCCCTTCAACCGTTGTCCATGGCCCTGGGCCGTCTTTACGGCAGCGTAGAGAAAGGCATTGCCCGAGGGTTGTCCCTGCGCATGGATCATGGCACCCAGTACCTCTCGGACCATTTTCAGAACCAGATCAAGTTCTGGGGGATCACTCCCAGCTTTGCCTTCGTTGCCGAGCCTCAGACCAACGGAGTTGCTGAACGTTTCAATCGTACGTTGAAAGAGCAAGCCATCTATGGCCAGATTTTCCGAACCGTCGATGATGTCCGGGAAGCCGTGAAAACCTTCGTGGAGCTTTACAACAACGAATGGCGTGTCGAGAAAAACGGCTTCCGGTCGCCCGACGAAATCCGTCAGGCGGCATAATCTAAACTTGTGTCCAAGGAACCGGTTCCGCTACA
>JAWSUS010000062.1:0-1351 GCA_033549025.1 Desulfuromonadales bacterium | reverse complement strand
TGTTGAGTGCCACGAGATCGTAGACACTTTTTTGTGCCAGGACATCGTAGACTCAACGGATTAATTATCGGATTTTGTAGTCATATTCCTCTATCTGGGTTTTGCCCACATAGAGCTTTAGCTTTTGATCTTTGACATCGATAGTAGCCACCACGTATTCGAGTTTTACTTCCGGTGGAACAGAAAACAGTTCACCGAGAATGTTGAGTTTGAGATCACTGCGAATCAGGCGTACCAAATGGTAACGGCCTGTTTCCGGTATCTCCAGCCGCTGTTTCGGCGTGCTCTCCGGATCAGGAAATCTCAGTTCCACCTTGCTCGCGGAAAGCGCCTTGGTGGGTGTCTTTCCACCGAGTTTGCTGTAGCGGTAAGAACTGTTATGTCGCTGCTCGAAGGCCATTGTCCCGGCAGCCAATTCATCGATCGAGGTCATGATTATCTTACTTAGAAACTTCTGCTGGTAATGATCATTGAACTGCTCAATGTTTCCATTGCGCCAGGGTTCGGCCATGGGCACAAACCAGGGCTCTACACCATGCAGCAGGCAAAGACGCACAAACTGGCTCAATGCTCGTGGATACCTCGGACTACCAAGGAAAGAAAGGGCATTATCAACCTGGAGGTTGTCGGGTATTCCCAACCGCGACCAGATGGCCAAGGTTCCGTCCAGAACGTCTTGTCCTGACTTGGATAACGATGAGTGCAGCCCACAGCGTGCCGTTGCTGCATCAATCACGTTGAGCCCATAGAAACGGATCGGGCCGCTCAAATAGCATGGGCCGACCATATCCATCTGGTGAGTCTGGTTCGGCAGCAACGCAGGAAGCTTTGGATAGGGTGTTCCCTTTGGCTCATATTTGCCGGTTCTGCGGTGAGTCAAATCATTGCGGTTGAGAATACGATTGATCGTGCGAAGTGAAGGCAATGGCGTTACGCCAAGGTCTTCGAGTTCCCATAGAATCGCCTGCGCACCGCAAAACAGATCCTGATTGTAAAGACTCAAGCGCACCAACTTGACGATCTCCACAATCTCATCCGGAGTTCGATTGCCTGTGCTAACGGGTCTTTTGGGTAAGCTGCTGAACCAAGTATCGTCATGATCTGCATGCCGGCGGACCCACTTGTAAAGCCAGGGCCGAGATCGGCCAAGTGAAGAGCAGATGCTCTCAGGTTTCTCCCCTGCGTGAAACCTTTTCACGGCCAAGATACGTTGCTTTTCCTCTTCCTTCATGAGCACCTCCGTGGGGGATATGTTCAGAAGGATGACGGGTGGCTATTCGATTGTCAGAGAACAATTTTGTAAACGATGTCCTGGCACATTTTTTTGTCTACGATGTGCTGGCACTCAACA
>JAWSUS010000061.1:0-1389 GCA_033549025.1 Desulfuromonadales bacterium | reverse complement strand
TTCGGTCATTTTCAACCTCCTTGGACATGGGAATATTATCCCAAATCAGTGTCCAAGAAAACTGGAGCCGCCCCACGGGCAATAAAGCCCGAGAAAGGAGATATGAAATGGCAAAAACAGAAAAGGGTAAAAAGTTTGTCAAAGTTCCGGCGTATGTGAAGATCGTAGAAGGCAAGACAGTCAAAGTGCCCGCACACATCAGATCTACTCCTAACTAATTGGCAAACTGGCTACTGGCCTCCCACGGCAGAATCAACTGGACGAATACCAATAAGCCCGAATTGAAACTACCATCATGAATCTTTAGCGTTCTGTTCCAGCAGACTATCATCAACAACTCAAACCGCATAGACCAAAGGAGATCAAGCGATGGGCAGACCAGACATCCCAAACATGAGAACATGGCCCCGAAACTTGAGCACAAGCCAGGGCGGCGGTCTCTCAACTTCACAGTATGGCGGCATGTCCACTTCTCAATATGGCGGAGCATCAACCTCGCAATACGGTGGCTTATCCACTTCTCAATATGGCGGAATGTCAACATCACAGTATGGTGGATTGTCCACCTCTCAATATGGTGGACTGTCTACTTCGCAGTACGGCGGTTTATCGACATCGCAATATGGTGGACTGTCAACTTCACAGTATGGGGGTCTTTCCTCATCCCAAGGCGGCGGCATGTCTACCTCTTCTATCAATGTCTTTAGGAGTAATATCCCGCCTTGGCCATACTTTGTCAGAGAACTTGAGGCGAGGGGCTATGACTGGGCCTCAGCATTAATCCGACAATACCTGCCCGAACATCTGTGGCCTGAGAACTTTTTCAAGTAACTGACAAGAACGAGTAGAAAACCTTTGTTCGGGCTAGATTTTTCATTTGTGGTCATTTTTCCGTTCATGGTAGCTGAGTTCATCTTCCCTTTTGCCATCAACGCATCAGTCAAAAAAAACAGGGGCATAAAAAGTTGCGTTAATGCTGCGCATGGCCACCGTTGCCCCAAATCAGTTATTCCTTAAGGACCCAATAATGGAAACCAAAGGCAATGATCTTACCGCGATTCTCAGCAAAGGACTGATAGGTGCTATCCCCTTTGTGGGGCCCCTTGCAGCAGAAGTCGTTGGCGCAATTATACCAAATCAGAGGATAGACCGACTGGAAGCCTTTCTAAATAAACTTGAAGAAAAACTTGAGGTGGCAGACAAGAACAAAGTCAGCGAAAGTTTTTCCCGCCCTGAACAAATTGACTTGCTAGAAGATGCCTTTCTGCAAGCGTCACGTGCCATGTCAGATGATCGAAAGGATTACTTGGCTTTGTAGCGGAACCGGTTCCTTGGACACAAGTTTAGATTATGCCGCCTGACGGATTTCGTCGGGCGACCGGAAGCCGT
>JAWSUS010000060.1:0-1413 GCA_033549025.1 Desulfuromonadales bacterium | reverse complement strand
TGGCGGCATAACCAATGAAGGTGAAATCCACTTAGAGAACCGGTCACATCTGTTCAAACAACCGGGGCCACCTCTATCCAATAGAATTAAAGTCTGGTTAGTTTTGGTTTGAATCGTGCCATGGTGGCACTTTTTTACTAACCTTAGGAAGGAGAATAAAATGCAAAAACATGCTGTTGTAGTAATGTCAATGGTTCTAGCTTCACTTATTCTCACAACACCTGTCTACGCTAAAGACCTTAAAATGGGTACTTTCGAGGTAAGTGGCAGTACAGGCCTTAGTCTCAATGCAACAACATTGGAAGGCCCAGGTGGTGACGAAATCGATGTTGATACGGCCTCTTTGGTGCTGGACGGTAAATATTATTTTGTTGACAATTTTGCCATAGGCTTGACGTACAATTATCTGAATATTGATAGTGAGTTTGACGGACTTGACTCCGAGATTACCGCCTATGGTATTGGACCTATTGCTGAGGTAAATTTGCCTCTATCTTCTAAAGCTGCTCTTTTTGGGAATTTCTCTGTAGGAGTTATGAATATCGAGGTTGATGGCGCAGATTCCGACGGATACTTTTGGGGTATTGGTGGTGGTTTAAAATATTTCTTAAACGATAGTGTTTCTATGAATGGCGCGCTTGGCTATACATATGGTGAATTTGACGACGATGATGTCGAAATCGATAATCTAGGTGCCAACTTCGGAATTTCTATTTACTTCTAAAAAAATGATGCCCCAGTTGTATAGGTTCCTTCTGGGGCATCATTTACTTTAGTTACAAAAGAAAATGGATGGCTGAAGGGGCCTTTTTACTAGCTTTATAAAGGGTCGTCTATCTTCGCCACATAAGCTTGAATATTTTTAGGTAGGGTCTCCACCTTGCGGTCTTTCGGTCCTGTGGCTGTCGATCCCCGTGGAGTTCGATCAAGCGAAATCTGGAGTGGGGTATGAATGTTTTTTCACAGTTCAACTTTCTTGTTTTATGCCTTGGATTCACCCTATGTGCATCAACGGCCGTAGCAAAGACCTGCAAAAAATATGGTCCCAATGGACAGGTGATTTACTACAACTGCTCACAAAACAAACCAAATAAAACGGTGTCTCCTCAGTGGAAAACCGAAACGACCCGGGAAAATGGCAAAGTTGTTCGAAAAAAAATACTGATTGACTCCGTTTGCTATAACTATCCTACAGGCAGCATTGAGTATCGGGAGTGCCGGCGGCAGGCCGACGACTACTTCGCTGAAAAGTGTGCGGATCTGGAGCGGCGCTACAAAGAAACAAGAAGTCCATACAATCAAGAATATAAGATCGACATGGAAAGCTTCTGCCGGGCCTGGGGCGGCTCCAGTTTTCTTGGACACTGATTTGGGATAATATTCCCATGTCCAAGGAGGTTGAAAATGACCGAA
>JAWSUS010000059.1:0-1471 GCA_033549025.1 Desulfuromonadales bacterium | reverse complement strand
ATTGACATCCTCCCGGCCCTGAAGTGACCGGGATTCCAAGGATCGACGGCGGCGGCCTGCCGGAGCAGGTCTTACGCGGCCTCCCCTTCCAGGCGATGCCCCGCCTGGTGAGCGAAAAGGCGCAAGCCTTCGCGCTCGATATTGACGGCAGCGTTATGGTCCCGATCATGGGAAACGCCGCACTGCGGACACGTCCAGGTGCGATCCCGAAGGGATAGTTTCTGGAGGTGTCCGCAGGATGAGCAGGTTTTACTGCTGGGAAAGTAGCGGTCGATCTTGATCAGGCTCTTGCCGGCTTTGCGGCAATGGTGTTCGAGGATGCTGACGAACTCCGCAAAGCCTAAATCCGATACTTTCCGGCCCCAGAGGGCTTTCATCCCGGCAAGGTTCAAATCTTCGACACAGATCACGTCGAAGGCTTGAACAAGCTCTCTTGCCTGCTTGTGATGAAAGTCTCTTCGGCGGTTGGCGATGCGCCGGTGCAACCGGGCAAGGGCTTTTCTCGCCCGATTGCGGCCATGGCTACCGGGCTTTTTCCGGGACAAGTCCCGGTTGGCTTTTTTCAACCGCTTCAGATCGGCTTTCAGCGGTTGCGGCATCTGGACTCCGGTTCCATCGGAACCGGAAAGAAAACGCTTCAGTCCGAAATCAAAACCCCCGGTTCGACCCGTGGCGGCTTTGATCGGAGCGGTGTCTTCCGTCTCGACGGAAAAGGTGATCCAGAAATCGCCCACACTGTCTCGGCCAAGAGTTACGGTCTTGACCTTGCCCTCGATAGCGCGGGATTGGTGGAAGCGGTAGACGCATCCACCGACCTTCACCCGACCGGGAGCGATCAGCTTCCACCCGGCTTGCTTTAAGGTGAAGGAGCGGTAGCGCGACACTTTTTTAAAAGTCGGTGGGCGCACCTTGCGCCCGGACTTGTCGCGTACCGCCTTAAAAAAGAGATTGTATCCGCGCTCAATGCGCTCGATCACGTCCTGAACCGCTTGCGAACCGAGAACCTTCCAGTCGGTGCGGACGTGGTTGCGAAGATACGCAATCCGCGCCTTGAGCCGGTTCTGGTTCAGGTGCCTGCCGAACCGGCGATAGTAGCGTTTGTGTAGGGCGATGCAGTGGTTCCATATCCGCCCTGCGACAATCCGCTGTCGGTTCAGACGCCGGTTCCTGTCGGCGTGATACAGCTTATATTTGAACGCTTGACGTGGCATAGGAACAATTATATATTTGGCCTATGGACACGTCAAGCGATTTAAAGCATGGAAGAAGTTGTGTTTTTCAACTTCACATACACTTGGTCTTTGTGACCAGATACCGGCGTGACATCTTTTCCCCGGAACATTACGTTTCCATGGGTGAGGTCTTTGCCAAAGTCTGTGAGGACTTCGGCGCAGAACTCATGGAAACGGACGGGGAAAAGGATCATGTTCACTTGTTGGTGAACTATCCGCCCACGGTATCGGTCTCAAAG
>JAWSUS010000058.1:0-1506 GCA_033549025.1 Desulfuromonadales bacterium | reverse complement strand
CCACCCCTGTCAAGCCTACCCAGGGGGTCATGGCGTTGCCGATTTGTCACCCCTGAACATCCCACTGGCGGTCTTTGCCCTTTGTGTTAAATTTTAGACTATCGGCTTAGGACATCCATTCAGTAAGGGGGAACTATGAAACTCACCGGAAAAACCATCGCCATTCTGGCCGAGGACCTATATGAAGATCTCGAACTCTGGTATCCACTGATGCGCTTGCGCGAAGAGGGTGCTACGGTCGAGGTCATCGGCACGGGCAAACCGACCTACACCTCGAAACACGGCTATCCTGTCGATGTCACCAACAACGCCGAACGGGTCAAGTGGGACGAGTTCGATGCCATAATCATCCCCGGGGGCTATGCTCCGGATCACATGCGTCGCCACAGGGCCATGGTTAACCTGGTCAAGGATGCCGTTCAAAACGGCCGAATCGTGGCCGCCATCTGCCACGCTGGCTGGATGCTGGCCTCCGCCGACGTCTTGCGGGGGCGTAAGGTTACTAGCTTTTCCGCCATCAAGGACGACCTGATCAACGCCGGGGCAGAATACCTCGACCGCGAGGTGGTGCAGGACGCCAATCTGATTACCTCGCGGGTCCCCTCCGACTTGCCGGCCTTCTGTCGCACGATTATCGCCGCCCTAGTGGCGGCCTGAGGTCAATTCAGGACGTAAGATTCCAGCCAGTCTTCCTCCCCCAGAAGTGTCATCCAAAAGGTCCAAAAGGGGTCAGGCCTGACAAACGGGGATCTTCTTTTGAATCTGCATCAATTTTTTAATCAGACAGTCGTCATGGGCCAGACGCGATTCCAGGCGGCGGGCAGCTTGGCTCAGGGTTGAGGAATCATGCTTAAAGACGCGCCCCAGGGCCTCCAGCTCTAACCCTTTGGTCTCCCGCACCACATAAGCTGCCAAGGCCCGTGCCTCTGAGACCAGTTGCGTGCGCCGACGACTTGAAAGATCCTGAGGACGTAAGTCATACAGGGCACATACAGCTTCAACAACCGACTCAAGCGGCGGGGGCTCTGCCAGCTTTTCATGACAACCCGCCAACACTTCCTCTACGAAAGAATTGTCCCCTAAAATCCGTCCCTCGTAGGTGCCCCGGTGAAATTCTTGGCAGTATCCATCCGGCTGACCTCCTTCTACAAAATCGCGATAATGGTCCACTGATCTCCCCGCATCCTCGCTGAGCTGGCTCAACACCCAATCGACTGTGAGCCAGGGAAGGTTCTCGCGGGAGAGGTACGCATGGTGACTTGACCAGGGATAATCATCCAGGTTTGCTACCATGCCCGCCCGCAGCGGATTTCGATGAACATAGCGTACCAGCGTCAGCAGATACGCCTCCGCGTCAATCAGCAGGGCTTTGAAACGGCCCTGAAAGATGTGACCCGTCTGTTGAAGTTTTTTGTTGAGATATTGAGTGTAGCGAAAGGAGAGATTGTGCATGATTCGCGACAGGGCTGTTTCTTTCACCTGTACAACAAGATGCACATGGTTGCT
>JAWSUS010000057.1:0-1616 GCA_033549025.1 Desulfuromonadales bacterium | reverse complement strand
GCCTTCTCCCGAGCCGCCCTGATCTGCACCTCAAGGGCCTTTGTCCTCTTCTCGGGGTTTTCTATGGAATCTTTGTCGTCAGATATCTGAGTCATTGGCAAAAAAAGGCACTTTAAGGTCTTACCCAGGACCACGCCTCATCGGAGGCACACTGTACCCTTGTCCTTAACACATTCCGTGCCATGAATCTGCTCTGGGTCAAGCGCCTGAAAACACACAGAAAGAAGTTCCTGGGCGTAACGGCAAGTAACGGATGTGCGGAATATTCTCTCCCAGATGAAGAATATTCCGCGATTCATGTCAGGACAGGCCGGCAAGCATAGAGCGAAGCCCGGATCCCATGGCCAACTCCTGATCAGAAAAAGCCGGCTGTCATTCAACCTCCGTGCATTCTGTCTGATGATTTATTCCCGGACTTCATTCGGGGTTTTGAGTCTGGTGCGCTTTGGAGGGGCCAGAATGCAATATCTGATCGTCTTTTTGCGCCTCTAGCTAAAACCCCCCATAAAGCCTGTAAACAGAGACCCCACCCCTCCTATTCAACATCCCTTCGCGAAAATCCAAGCATTCATCCCTTCCCCTTGTCGGACAAAACACACTCATGTGTGCGTAAATTTGTCTGGCTTATTTATTTAAACTACGACTAAAAAGTAATGTTTATGTGAAATTATTGTTGACCAAATTGATAGGGTTGACATATGGTGGCAAGCACGTTTTGAGAGCTGGCAACCTATTTTCGACGGAGGTGTATTGTGCGGAAGATTGTGTTGGTATTGTTGTTGGGGGGCCTTGGGCTCATTTTCTCAGCCTCTTCGGCTTTTGCCGAACTGGGTGATTTTTTCGTGACCACCGATTGGTTGGCCAAGCGCCGGCACCAGGTCAAAATCGTCGATGTACGTGTGACCCCTATGTATCTTCTCGGTCACATTGAGGGAGCGCTCAGTATTCCGAAGCAGCAATTTCTGTCCACCCGAGGCGGGGTCAAAAGCCTGGTTCCAACAGTATCGGAGTTCGCGTCCCTAATGGATCGCTATGGCATTACACCGGATACGACCGTGGTCGCTTATGCCGAGGATGACAACCCGTACGCCGCGCGATTTATCTGGACTCTCCGATACCACGGACACGAACGGGCCTATGTCCTGGATGGTGGTTTTAACAAGTGGGCCAAGGAAAACGGCCCCACAGCATTTCTCCCCACTCAGGTGGTGCCGACGGCAGGCTATCATTGCCAGCCAGGCAGGGATATCCGGGCAGAGACAGACTATATTTTGACCCGTCTGGGAAATCCTGGGGTGATGGTTTGGGATACGCGCAGCTACAAGGAATTCGATGGATCCGATATCCGGGCCGAGCGTGGCGGACACATTCCCGGAGCCGTTCATCTGGATTGGACGAACCTGCAGAAGGAGGTCGACGGTGTCCGGGTACTTAAGAGCGAGGAGGAGATTCGGGCCTTGCTCACTGCGGTCGGAATCACGCCTGAGCAGGACATCGTGGCCCATTGCCAAACCGGGATCCGTTCTTCCTATGCGACCTTGGTTCTGTTGGGACTCGGGTACCGCGTCGAAAATTACGACGGTTCCTGGATTGAATGGGCCAACAACAAGGCACTG
>JAWSUS010000056.1:0-1897 GCA_033549025.1 Desulfuromonadales bacterium | reverse complement strand
GATGGCATCGTAAAAACTCAGGTGGCCATTTCGGGTTCAATAGGCCGCGCACTGAAATTTTCCTGCCCAGCCGGCAATGTGGGTCAGGAAAACGGAAATTTGCCCTTCTACAACCCTTGGGCGGCCCAAAAAAACGGTCAATTTGTTGGAACTCGCCTTTTTTTCGGGATCTTTTGCCTTAGTTTGCCGCTTTCTGAACGCAGTTGCTCTGAAGATATTGAGTCCTGTCGCCTTGAGGGTGGCACAATATCGAACAGCCCCCAATCCGCGTACCCGCAATTGCTTGACCCCGGTTTTGCGGTCATATTCCGACATCGTCGCCTCCACGCCGGCCCGGAACCGGTAGCGGTCACGGAACTCCGGCGTCTTCTCATGGGCCCGGCGCCGGGCCAGGCGTAGCTCCTTATTGGAATAGCGCAGATAATGCCCTTTACGGCCCGGCTTGGCCGGACACTCGCTGAGGTGAGGACAGAGCGCACAGATTTCCGGATCGAAAGCCGCGCTGTGTCGATCTTTTTTGTATTTGGTCTTCAGCGGTGCATGGCTCTGCGGACAGGCGGTGGCTCGACCTTTCTCTGAATAGGTGAAG
The DNA here is from genome assembly GCA_033549025.1 of Desulfuromonadales bacterium. Classification (GTDB taxonomy): domain Bacteria; phylum Desulfobacterota; class Desulfuromonadia; order Desulfuromonadales; family SZUA-540; genus SZUA-540. The sequence continues at coordinate 1,308 of JAWSUS010000056.1, read as the reverse complement.
TCGGCCAACCCCAGTCCCTCGGGTTGGTTTTTTCCTCCGGCCGGAGCGATGACCTCGACGCCTTCCTTGGCCGCCTTCCCGCAGTTCTCATCGCTGCCGTAGAGGGAGTCGGCCAACACTTCTTTGGGACCCCGCTGTTGCTGCTTCGTCTGCTCTACTGCCGGCAGTAGAGCGTGGACGTCGTTGTGATGGGCCGCTTCGGCGTGGACATGGGTGATGAGATTGAGCTGGTCGCCGTTTTTCTCCCGGCTGTAGGTTTCCATGATCTGGACCTGATAGCCTCTGCCTTTATGTCCGTCATAGGAGGCATCCGGATCCGAGGGGTTCTGCAAGGAGTCGGAAGGGACTTCTTTGTTGGGCTTGACCGAGACCTTGGGGGTATGACCGGTAGTCGCCTCCTCAACGCAGCATTGCTCCCTGAACAGGCGCACCAGCAGCTGGTAGCTGTGCATGCCGGTGACAGTTTCTTCTGCGCGAAAACGTTCGATCAGGACAAAGAGGTCGGTGCCTATCGTTTGCAGGGTGCGCGCTGATTCCGAAGGTTTAACCATTGCAAAGACCGACTCGCCTTGTTTGAACAGATAGCGATCTTTCAGCTCATCCTCCAACCCATCAAAAAGCGGACGGTGGTGGCGCTTCAGATTGACAAGGAAGGTCTTGATGGTCTGGGCAAACAGGCCGATCCGGCTCAAGTGGCGCATGTTGGAAAAGATGTGGACCGAATCGAGACGCTGTCGGTCGGTATCCACATCGAAGACTTCTCTGAGCTTGTCGGTGACGGAATCGAAGAGCGAAGAATAATGCCCCTCCCGGGTCAAAAGGCTGCGCATGTTCCAGAGTGTCTTCGGACACAGATAGGCGTCTCGGTCGGCATCGGCCGTGATGTTCAGCGCATAGTGCCACTGGATATTGAAGGCGAACTGCTGAACCGCTTCCAAGTCGGTGAGATCATGCATCTCCTGCAGAATCATCGCCCCGAGCATGGCGTAAAGTTCTTTAGTGGGCCGCCCCTTGAGGGGATCGTAATGCCTGGCAACCTTATGAACCGGTAGGACGGGCAGGATATCATCTCGAAACAACTTGGCCCATGACTGTTCCATGAGCTTCAGCCGTTTGGGACCGAGATGAGCAAACGGCTCGAACATGTTGAGGGTTTTGTGGTCTTTAGTATAAATCATCCGCTCTCCGGGCAAGACATTGATTTTACATAAGAATTTGCCACAAAACCGAAAAGATTAAAAGTCAAAATTTGCTATTATTTATGTAATTTCAGCCACTTGTGTTTAATGTGTTTTTTGCGAGGCCATC
>JAWSUS010000055.1:0-1917 GCA_033549025.1 Desulfuromonadales bacterium | reverse complement strand
GCACAAAAAAGCCCGCAGATTCCGGTGGGATTCTGCGGGCTTTGGCTTCGGGGCGCGGGGTGGGCTACATCATCATCCCACCGCCGTGCATGGGCCAATCGATTGCTCCGTCCCTATATCCCTGGTGCCCGGACTCCATGATGTAACCCCTGTCGTAATGGTATCCGGTAACGTCATTGACCCCGTCTGCATCGGTGTCGATGAAGGCGTCGTTTATGCCATCCTGGTTTGCATCAACCCAGCCGAAACCCATGCAATAGGGGCGGCCGGTCTGGTCATCGATCCCGTCGCCATTGTCGTCCTGATGGCGGCTGCCGAATCCGTAGCGATAGGGCATCTGTGCGTAGGGGCCTCCCGCGTAGTCGTTAATGCCATCCCCGTTTGCATCCACAAAGCGGTCGTTGATGCCGTCGCCATTCGCATCAACCCAGCCAAAGCCGTGGCCATAGGACATGGGCAAGTCAGACAGATCGCCGATGCCGTCACCGTTGGCGTCTCTGAAATAATCATTTACTCCATCACCATCCAAGTCAACCCAGCCGGGAATCGGCATATAGGGCATCGTGGTCAGGTCGTTGTAGCCATTGCCGTTTTCATCGACGAAAAGGTCATTGATGCCATCCCCGTTCTCGTCCTGATATCCGAAGGGGTGACGGAAGGGCATGCCTGTAAGGTCGCAAATGCCGTCGCCGTTGGCGTCTACGAAACGGTCATTGACTCCGTCGCCGTTGGTGTCCACGAAACCAAACCCGTGCCCGTAGACCATTTGGTTCAAGTCGTTTATACCGTCACCGTCGGCGTCTCGGAACAGATCGTTGATGCCATTGCCATCTTCATCGACAAAGCCTGCTTCCATCATGTAGGTGTACCCAGCGTACAACCCCCCTCGATCACAGATACCGTCGCCATCGGCGTCCATGAAGTTGTCGTTGATGCCGTCACCGTTTTCATCGATAAATCCGAAGTGGTAGCCGTTAAATCCGGTGTGCTCCACGAGAGCACCGTCCCGGATGGTTACGGTGCCGAGATTCAGGCCACGTCCTTCCAGCATTCGAAAAGGGATCTCCGTGACCTGACCGGACATTTGATGCAGATAGAGCGAATGATCCCCGTCGGCAATGCCTCTTACCTCAAAATACCCCTGAGGGCCAAGAGGGATTTCCGTGGTGCTATCGTCGAGAGTGAGAGTAGGCTGCGTTTCGGAGACCACCGCCAGGGTTGCAACCTGGGCACTGTCCGTTGTACTCAGTGTGCCGATTACGGTCGACGCCGGGGCCGGTTGCTCAGCCAGAACTGGATCGCTGCTGCCGGAGCCTCCGCAGCCGGTGACAAGGAGAGCCATGCCGGCACTCACTAACCAGAACTGAATCCTCTTTAGAAAAACGGTTTTTGCTTGCATTGATTACTCCTGGGAAAGAAAGTTTCTCATTAGACGAAGGCGGAGCGAAGAGGTTTACCCTGAAAGGGTATTTTTCCGAAGTGTTGCCAATATCGGTTTTTCTGGAGCAAACCGGGGCCGGCCCCGTTTTCCTGATGAGCCTGCATGCTCTGAACCAAAGAAACCTGAACCCATATGCCGCTGCGCTGTCTTAGTTTGACCAGTCTCTGCGGACTATCTTGCTTCCGTGATGGTTCACGACTGGTGGGGAAGGGTGGCGCGGTCTTTGGCTGCGATGGAAAGGAGTGGCTGCAGTAAGGGCAAAAGGCCCATTTCATGGAAAATTCTGCAAATACGCACGTTTTGGGGTTTTTTCTGTGCTAGGACTTGCCTAAACGCTTTTTTTCGACAGTGACCCCGTAATCTTCCCGAAGGACATGGGCAATCGCGTCAAAAAGTTCGGCCTTCTCCCGAGCCGCCCTGATCTGCACCTCAAGGGCCTTTGTCCTCTTCTCGGGGTTTTCTATGGAATCTTTGTC
>JAWSUS010000054.1:0-2127 GCA_033549025.1 Desulfuromonadales bacterium | reverse complement strand
TGGCGGCATAACCAATGAAGGTGAAATCCACTTAGAGAACCGGTCACATCTGTTCAAACAACCGGGGCCACCTCTATTCAATTCAAACCAGGCGCTATTTATCGACGGAATTGATGGCGATATATATCCAAGGGCTATTTCTGGCAGAGAAGAGTCTGCAATTCAAGGGACTTTCGATAAGTTTTATGTTTGGAATATACTGTATGACTTAACTCGACAATTGGTTATGGCTGATGGTGAATTCAGTTTTGATTACTTTTGGCTAACAAGTAAGTTTACTTATGAAGAAATGAAAAACTGGGCTAGCTACCATTTTGAATCTGTATATGGCTTAAGCCCAGATGACTTTGAAATAGTCGCAAAAAATTTGCCTAACCCAAGGGTGAACGCGGACTGTTGAATAGACGGCGATTCTCGATAAATTTTCTACCACATTGTACCGTCACAGCGCAGCCAGTTACCCTCAGCCATTAAGTGTTTAAAAAATAGAGGCAATCAATGTCGTATATACCAAAGGTTTTTATTTCATACTCTCACGACAATCCTGAGCATAAAAAGTGGGTGGCTGAACTTGCAATTAAGTTGGTTGAGAATGGCATTGATACCTTGCTTGATCAGTGGGACCTCAGCCCAGGTGATGATCTTGCTGCATTTATGGAAAGAGGTGTTACTGCAGTCGATAGGGTTTTGGTAGTCTGTTCGTCGAATTATGTGAGCAAAGCAAACGCTGGAGTTGGCGGTGTTGGTTACGAGAAAATGATTGTAAATGCCGAACTTGTAAATGATTTAGGAACAAATAAATTCATACCAATTATCCGTGAAAATGAAGATGATCAGAAGACTCCAAAATTTTTAGGCCCACGATTGTATATAGACTTTTCTGATAATGACTATTTTGCCGAAAAGTTTGAGGACCTCCTTCGAGAACTACATAATGAACCGACCCTAAAGAAACCACCCATAGGCAAAAACCCATTTTCGAAATCGCCATTAGGCACAGAAATAAAGCCCCCCAAGACAGTTAAGTCGGTGCCCATTGCAACACCTGAAAACCTTATTGACCCTTCAGAAACATACAAAACTGCTTGTCAAATAGCCGAGGCCGACTCTGTACCACAGTGGACTAGGTTGGTAAGTAAAATCAGACCATCGGTGCATAAAGAACTATCAAACTGGCGAATCAAGTATGAACGGGAAAACTTGCGCGATATTAGCGCTCTAAGTGCTGCCGTTGATGAAGCTGTTGGAATAACAGCACCATTAATGAGTCTAGCACTTGCAGGGGTTGAATCTGGCCGCGAAAAATTTACAGATCAAAGAGGGTTGCTATCCGATCTAATTGACATATCTGGCTGGAATTACAGTGGGCTGACCATTTTGGTCAATCTGCCATATGCCCTTGCTTATGTTTATCAGAATCTACATGGCGCCTTATGTGTTTATACCGGGCAAATTGATATTGCGGTTACTTTGGCTGAGAAGAAAATACAGGGCTTCAATGAACATAATTTCGAGAAGTTGTGGGAAAAATCCGAAATTGTTGGTTGGCCTGAATCTCTTGGCGGCAACTGTGGTACTGCGTGGGACTTCATGATAGGGGCCTATGCTCGCTGGAATTGGTTGTCGGCCATTTTTACAACTGAGGAAGATTTTCGTAGTTCGTTGATTGCATATCAAATGATTCTAAACATTAATGAACTTATTGACCTTATAAAAAAAGATGAAGTCAAGATTCTTGATGAGAAGAACCCCATCCAATTGTCTATCCCTTTATCCTTTGCGAAGGAAGGCAAAGAAATTAACTGGAGAGCCTTTCAATTGATTTTGAATAAGCAAAATTCCCTAGAAAAAATTTGGGATGCGGCAGGGGTATCGAGGCAAGTAATAGAGTCAATTTGGCCAAAATGGATGGAACATTGTCACTATTGGCTAAAACCAAATGGAGGTTTTGGCTTGCGCACAACACTACAACACAAGCATCTATTTGAGGCACTGTAGTCAAAGACCGCACTTAACCATGCAATGTCTTTAGACGAATAGTCAACTTGGTCTGAGGTAGGCTGGAAAAAGTGGACACCAATCTGTTAGCCTAAGAGGCTCATAGGAGGTGTCACTTGGAACGCATAC
>JAWSUS010000053.1:0-2344 GCA_033549025.1 Desulfuromonadales bacterium | reverse complement strand
ACGGCTTCCGGTCGCCCGACGAAATCCGTCAGGCGGCATAATCTAAACTTGTGTCCAAGGAACCGGTTCCGCTACATCAGCAAGCCCTTCAAATGGGAGACGATCAAGGGACCTCATTGTTCCTGATCTATGACGCATCTGCCTTCCATGATTTTCTGAATCATTTTGGAATCAACGAAGCAACGTTGGTCAAACCCCCGATGGTCCATAGGTTTAGCAGATGGCGGGACTTCATCCAGATGAATGTTCGTTGCTCAATGAAGAGCACGTGCGGCTGTCACCACTAATGAGAGGAGAACCCAATGAAAAGAGGCATAATCGTCGCTTTAGGCATTTGTATTCTTCTAAGTACCAACTGTTTTGCCCAAAACGCAAAATCAGTTAAGGAGGGTTACGCCCTGAATAACAAATATTGTGTATCCTGCCATGATTCGGTGGCGAATCCTGAGAGAGCTGGCTTCACCCGGGACACCTGGCATCTGATCATTAAGGTGATGCACAAACACGGCCTAGAGAAACTCTCCAGTGAGGAAACTGAAACACTAATCGACTACTTCTATACGATAAGGAAAGGGATAGAAAATCAGCCAGGCTAGCCTTGGCACTCACTTTGGAATAAGCACTTGGGATATTATTGTAGTGCGGTTGTAATAAAAACGGCCTTGCCAACTCGGCAGGGCCGTTTTGAATTGTCTGAATTGACCCTAGAATCTCGGACACTCCTGAGTTATAAAAAATGACTTCAGGAGGAACCCATGAGCAGTAAGCGTTACACTGAAGAATTCAAGATCGAAGCCGTCAAGCAAATCACCGAGCGCGGCTACTCCGTTCAGGAGGTTGCAGCTCGTTTAGGCGTCACGACCCACAGCCTTTACGCATGGCGTAAAAAGTACGGCCACGGGCCTCAACACGCAACTCAGATGGATGACCAGCAGGCCGAGATCAAGCGACTGAAGGCAGAGCTTCGGCGCGTCACCGAGGAACGTGACATCCTAAAAAAGGCCACCCCGAGTTCAACTAGTCAACGCAACACTTTCCCACAATTTCTCTGCGGGCGTACGAAAGTCCAAAGTTTTTCTTGGTCTTTGGTTTAATCGCTTCGCTACCCGATTCAAATCCTCTTGCGAGTGGATCGAGAGATCTGTTTTCTTCGGAAAGTACTGCCGTAGTAACCGATTGGTATTTTCGTTTGTACCTCTTTGCCATGGGCTCTGAGGATCACAAAAGTAAACTTGAATGCCTGTCGCAACAGTAAATCTCTTGTGCTGGGCCAGCTCCATTCCGCGATCCCATGTCAAGGAATGACATAATTCAGATGGCAGATTCTCTACCTCCTTGATAAGGGCGCTAACTACGCTTGCAGTATCTTTGCCTTCAACTTTCACAAGGACTGTATAACGTGACTGCCGCTCTACCAATGTTGCAATATGGGTATTATTCGATCCAGCGATCAAATCTCCTTCCCAATGTCCAGGAATAGCACGGTCTTCAATTTCAGCAGGTCGCTCTCGAATACTTACCCCATCAACGATTTGCCCTCGTACTTGCCCCTTTGTCCGAGAATACTTTGAGCGTCTCATTGTACGATTTGAGCGGAGGTGCCTGATTAGCTCTTTTTTTAAGACCCCTCGTGCCTGGATGAATAGGCTGCGATAAATCGTCTCATGGGATACTCGCATTTCTGCATTATCGGTATATTTCACTTTCAGCCATCCGGCAACTTGTTCTGGAGACCAATCCAGGCTAAGTTTCTCAGCAACTATCCTTCGCAGTTTATCGTTTGTTGCAAGGCGGCACAATTTTGGACGACGGGCTCGTTCCCATGCCGCAAAATCTGCATCTGTAGCACGATACTTTTTGACGCCACCATGCCGATGAATTTCACGGCTGACAGTTGAAGGGTCTCGACCGATCAATTTTGCTATCTGGCGGATAGAATGACTGGCAGCAATACCTCTCGAAATTTCTTCTCGCTCCAAAAGCGTCAAGGCAAGCCGAGAGCGTTTTCGTTTGGCAGGATAAATCCCGCCCTTCAAGGACAAGACACCGTGGATTGATCCGGCATGCTTGCCAAGTGCACGCCCTATCTCGCTAAGAGTCTGTCCTTCCTTCCATCGCCTCCAAAGTTCAGCCTTGTCAGCATCTGAGAGGCCAGGTCGTCCCATTCTCGCCATACGCACCACCTTTCAAATCCGAAAATAATAAGGTGTTGCGTCGATCAGTTGAATCTACCACCGCATGCTTCGCCAAAGAGTCCCGGTGAGGTATGCCTTTATCCGGGCACACCAGCAGGAGTTCGCAACGCGCAACCTGTGCCACATGCTGAAGGTCCAACGCAGTGGCT
>JAWSUS010000052.1:0-3175 GCA_033549025.1 Desulfuromonadales bacterium | reverse complement strand
ACGGCTTCCGGTCGCCCGACGAAATCCGTCAGGCGGCATAATCTAAACTTGTGTCCAAGGAACCGGTTCCGCTACAAGATTATCGCTTTCCTGAATGCGGATCTCGCCGTGCTTTCCCATGCCGCACGCGCGGCCCATGCGGCGGCGACCCATGAAGAATGTCAGCCGGACAACAAATATGACACCACCGCCCTGGAGGCGTCGTACATCGCCCAGGGACAGGCGAACCGGGCCCAGGACATCCGCGCAGCCCTCGCCACTTACAGTAAACTGGAGTTGAGGACGTTTGACGACAACACCCCGATCCGCCTGACAGCCCTGGTCACCCTTGAGGGCGAGGACGGCGCCCGCCGGCAGGTTTTCATTGGGCCCGAAGCCGGTGGTCTCAAGATTGCCGGCCCCGCCGGTGAAATCGTCGTGATCACCCCCGCCTCTCCCTTGGGACGAAGCCTGATCGGCAAATGTGTGGGGGATGAGATCCAGACGGGGTCGGCCGAGGCGCGAAAAACCCTGAGCATTGAAGACGTTCGCTAACAATTGGCGGTTTCATCGTACCCCCCCAAAAAGACATTACCCCAATTGGGCATTGCCCACAACGTGGTCATCTATTATCTTTGGTTCAGGAGGTAAAAATCATGCTTACGCAAACAGATTCTCGAAGAAGGATACCCTGCCCCCTGCCCCCTGCAACCGGCATTAAACCCGGCGACACGGTGGATATCGAAGTACTCGAAGACGGCCGCATCATGCTGATTCCGGTGGAACCCATCCCCCGCCATCAACTCTGGGCCTGGACTGCCGAGAGCAAAGAGGCCCTCACCCGCTCGTTGACCGACACCCGCGCCTCGGAAACACTCGAAACCTCGGAGGAAGCCAAAAAAGTCGCCAAAAGGTGGACCGGTGAAGATTGAAATCCGTCCCGCCTTTGAAGAAGCTGTCATGAGCGCCGAATTGCCGGTACGCAAAGCAGCCGCCAAAATGTTTGTTCTGCAGCAAGGGCTCGACATTCCCGAATTGTGGAAACATCCCGGGCTGAACTTCGAAAAACTCAACGGGATGATCGAACCAACCACAGGCCAGCAACTCTACTCCCTGCGCGTCACCGGCAGCTTCCGAGCCATCGTCTGCCTTCTCAGCGGCCCGACACTGGTTCTGGTCAGCCCGCATGTTCAGCACGACAAAGCATACCGCAAGTGAATCGTACTTCGAGCATCTCGGTGCTTGTCATGTACTCGCAACCAAACCAGAACCATTGACAGGCGATATGGCTTTTCACTACTGCTCCAGTAATTTCCTGGCTAAGCTATGCATCTCAGAGTTGGCGAGTGCTACCACCTTCTTTTTTACGGTTCGTGAGTAATATTCCTGCTCAGTTTTGGTCAGCGGATCACCTTCCAGCTTCTTTTTAAATAGCTCCTTCTGTTTTGGTGAGAAAACTTGTGAAAGAGCGTACTCCAAAGAAAATTCGTCATAGCGGTCCTTGCGCCTACGGTCTTTTTCAGCTTTCTGCTCGTAATAAAGCTCGAACAGACCCCTGACGCGTTCCGGATCGACCTCGTCATCTGACCATCCCGGTGCGTGGCCGTTGGCTAAGGCTTTCTGCCAGGTTTTGACAAGTTTCTTGTCTTCGTCGGAAAACGTTTTTGCTAGTTTAGTCAACCACGAAAAGGATAAGTGGTAGTAGGCGTAGACTGCTGACGAGAGTAAGAGGAGGCGGTGATACCGTTCTTTAAGCACCTCTGAGGAGAGTTGCTGTTCAACCCTGTCTGTCGAGAACTGATGACTTTCCCCCGCGCTGACCAGAAGAACGGGGAACCCCTCCCAAAGCCGGGAGTCGTTGCTCTCGACTACCTTGGCCAGAGTTTCGTTCACCTCAAGTTCTTCACTCGGCTCAAACATTGAGAATCCGAGTTTGGATAGGCTTTTGAGCAGTTTTTTGTCAGTCATTTGGTGCTCCCTCTTGCAGTAGTTCCGGAAAGATGTCTATGTTTGGCTTTAATCGATTTCCTGCGATATCGTAGCTGACCATTTCATGAAAGTGGGCAGCAAGCCTTTCAAGATCCAGCTCGTCCTTATGGAATGTTGCCAGCGCCACGCAGTCTTCATAATCTACCCTGGTTCCTCGCATCAGTTTGCTGGATATCAGGTCGTAGTCATTCAGGATGCCAACATAAAGATTCGAGAATTCAACAAGTCGTTTGTTTCGTCCAGCCTCCAGGGGCGATTCCAGTAATCCAGTCGTGTGAATATAGTTCCCCCGAAATAGGTCATAATGAAAAGCTTCACTTTTGCGTCGCCAACCGGAACCAGTGGTTGGTGTGTAGCCCATTGCTGGCAATTGCTTTGTCAGGTAGTAATATTCCCTAACGTCCGGCACCATGAAATCGACATCTTTTGTTGATGCTTTAACGCCGAGCAGAGTCATGGCCGTACCACCACAAGCGATCAAGTGAACTTTCCGCCGCAATACTCTATTCCACGCCCTCAGATTGTCGAGGAGTTCATCTTTGTCAAGCATGTTTTCTTTTTGTACCACTACGCACATTTCCTTGTATTTTTTCATACAATTTTTTGTATTTTTTTATACAATTTAATTCATTTTGTCAAGTCAGAGAATTGGAACTTTTTCAGAAAACCGAGACAAGGCGTCTCAGAAAGTAAAAAACTACGGACATCTCCCCATATTATCGGAGTCTCAACACAGGCGTAACCAGTTGCCTTTGGTGCGCCAGCGGAAAAAGCAATCCGCGTTGACGCATTGGTTGGCCGTGAACAACTTGCGCCACAACAATCCTCTCACAGGAGCAGAGCGCGTATGCAGAATTTGTGAGCTTGGAGAATAATGAGACCGACAAAAAACCTACCCCGATGTATAGGTCAGGAAATCCCTGATATTGGTGTCGAAATGCCGGATGACCCCCATGAAGCGCCCCACTGAATCGACCCCAGTTTTCTAAACACTCCCGACTTTGTTGAAATGTCGGCGTTCAAATTCCACTGGAGACAGGTCGTCATTGTAGCTGTGACGTCTGACCGGGTTGTAGAACATTTCGATGTAATTGAAGACGTCCTGCCGGGCATCTTCGCGTGACGGATAAGTCTTGCGCCGAATCCGCTCGCGCTTGAGCAACTGAAAGAAACTTTCGGCCACAGCGTTGTCGTAACAATTGCCGCG
>JAWSUS010000051.1:0-3433 GCA_033549025.1 Desulfuromonadales bacterium | reverse complement strand
TACATCGAAATGTTCTACAATCCGGTCAGACGTCACAGCTACAATAACGACCTGTCTCCAGTGGAGTTTGAACGCCGACATTTCAACAAAGTCGGGAGTGTTTAGAAAACTGGGGTCGATTCAGTCTTCTTTTTTTTGTGCCTACTATGTGATGTCTTGACAGTGAGTTGTCGTCAGTAGAATTTCACTGAAAGTCCTGGTGTCTGATTTTCTGATATGTACACTTTTTTGCAGCCGAGAGCAGGTCGATTCGGTAAACCACAAATTATGAAGTTTCAGATCATCAATCGCGATAATAGCTCCGACTTTTTGGCAACGTTCGGTCAGGACAACCCGTTCTTGCCAGTAACGAGTGCGGGCAACGACTCCGCTCAAATGGTCTTTTGAGTCAGAGACGCCCATTCGTGTCCTATGGTACCTCCCTTTTCTCTGTAAGAATTGTAGAATTTGTTCAGACTATCATCAACGACCTCTTCTCTTGTTGGGCTGGAATGTCTAGCTTAGAGGGGTAGGATCACTCGAAGGGGTTTCTCCAACCTAATGCTGCATTAGGGGATATCTAGCCAAGGGATTCCCCGCTCTCGTTCGACGCGAAGTGCCCTACTGCGGGCCGGATTCCAGAAATACGTCAGGTAGCAGCAATCTCGAACGTTGGACAGTATATTTTCTCTAAAGATAGCAGAATTGATTCCGTCACATCGGGCAGATTTTACCAGCAGGCCGTTTTGCCCCTGGTCGTGCAGATATCTGCCTAATCCTTGAGTAAAGGTGTAGTCCTCTGGATCAAGCAGGCCAGGATAAGTGCCTTCTTTGCCGACAAGGTTGACAAGAATGCCACGGCACAAAATCAACATTACGCGCCTATCTGCCGAAATCTCAATATCTTCCCCCGCAAAAGAATCCTCAATAAAGTGCCGCCAATGATAGACCGTCTCAAAGATGGTTGTCTCCATCTTGATTGAGCCGTACCACACACCGTATAGGCGCCCATCGCTGAACCGGGTATTCTGCCAGTTGTCATGAATGAATGGATAGGCGATCGCTACACCGTAGTCGAATGGTCGTGTGATCATTGGAACATGACTAGGAGGATGTCCCGCCATTTCGGCGGCAACGGCAATCTGGGTATCTAACTCTCTATCGCCCAAGTCGTCGTAGCAGTCGATAGACACTCTGGCCGTTTTTATATTGCGATAGAGATCGCCGTTGAAGTCTGAAATGGCTGTCAACAGTTCTGGGAACATGAATTAGCGACCTCTTTCAAAGTCAAGATAGCGCCGCACCGCCAGAAGCCCCTCGTAACCCTGTTTCATAATGTCCAGAGGCGCGACGTATCCAAATCGTCGGTTTGGTTGCGAAATCCAACGATAAGCCAGTTCGATATTGTGAGGAAAGATCAACCGCAGCGACTTGTGGATGCCTAGAAGGTGTCCTGCACGACCAAGTAAGTCCTGGCTATCGGCAAAGGCGAAGCCTTTGCGATAACGCGAGATTGACGTTCTTCCTTCGGTAGACAGCCCCAGAAGAGCGGCCTGATCCTTGGTGGACAATTCCCAGTGATCAAAAAGACGAACGGTCATTTTCGCTAGGCGTCGTCGGTTTTCAGCGTTATGTAGATCAATGGTGGGCTGAACAATTGGGCGAGTCATAGGGATCTCCTCTGGATTGTAACAACTGTTACGGGTATTGTAACAAATATCATGGTAGCGTCAATAAAAAGTCTACCTATGCTTCTGGGGCTGCGTTAGTGAGTTATGCGAACCAAAGCAAATCCTGCGAAAAAAATACTTCAGTCTGATCCTCTCTACCTTCGCAATTGCCTGAAAGAAACGGTTCTCTTTGAGGGAATCCATTACATTCGTCCCTTTGAGCGTAGAAAGATTCTCTTTATCTGGGAGGCGATCAATAAGGATCTGATAAAGCCGCCCCAAAGGGTATGTTCTCGATTCTTATGGCCAACGGAGGAGTTTGCACTGGGTAGCATCCGTGTGCGGCCGGATAGGGGAAAATTGTTTTTTGATTTTCCCTATAAAGGACATCGTTGTCGAGAAAGGACAGCGCTTGATGACTCTACATCCAATAAGAAAAAATTTGCTTATCGGTAATCGGGTGTCTGGGTATTTCATCAGGATATGGTGATTTCACCCGATATAAACTGGAGCCGTCTTGTGGATATTCTTTTTTGAAAAGTAGACCCGAGTATTTTGGGTAATATTTTGTAATAGTTAGCTATATTGGCGTCTTCGTTGATAGCCGAATCAAAGATGGTCCGATAATTGCTCCAAAGAAGATTTGGAGGTAATTTTCTGTGAATATTTGATAATGGTCCTGCCTGGTTAGGGTATTGTTGTGCGTCAGCTTTCAACCAAAAAACGTTCCAGAGGTTGTTTGATTCAGAGGCATTGGGCGTTTCTGGCTGTGTTGTTGGTAGGCACTGCGATTTTTCTCTCACCCCTTGCTTCAGAAGGATGGTTCAGTTCCCACGATACGCCAGCGCATATTCATCGAATTTTCGCAACCATTTACGAAATGCAACAGGGACATTATTTCCCCCGTTGGCTTTCTCTGGCGGCCTACGGGAAGGGCCTTCCCGATCTGATTTTTTATTCTCCAGCGTTTTACTGGCTGACCGGCTGGATCAATTTGCTGGGAATTCCTCTGGAATGGGATCTCAAAATTGTTTGCCTGACTTTTTCTTTCATCGGAGGAATTGGTGTTTACATCTGGGTCGGTCGATACACGGACAGGATCGGATCACTGATTTCAACAACCCTGTACTTGTTTCTTCCCTATCGTTTTCTCGATCTGTATGTCCGCGGTGCAATTCCTGAATTCGCAGCACTTTCTTTATTGCCGTGGCTGTTTTTTTCCATAGATTTGTCCTTTTCGACCAAGCAGAGATCTCAAGGACTTGCTCTTGCGGCGTTGTCCTCGGCCTCTATTGTCCTGTTCCATCACCTGTCCGCCATCATGGTTCTTCCTTTTGCCACGATCTATTTTTTGTGGCATGCCGCAACCTTTAGGCACGAACCCAAAAGAATCCTAACGGCAACAGTCGGCCCTCTTGTGGGCGCTGGCCTTTCGGCTTTTTACTGGTTGCCTGTTTTGATGGAAATGAAATATCTCCTTTTCTTTGGGGACCACGTCAAAATCAAAAACCCGCTTCAAGTCTGGGATCATTTCATCACGCCGTTCCAATGGTTTGACACCGGGTGGGGGGTTGGACTTTCTGTCATCGGTCCGAATGATGGCATGAGTTTCCAGATTGGTGTGGTTCTTGGCCTGATCGTTATTCTGACCACTGTCTCTTTGATATTCATGCTGAGGTCGGTCCGCAATAGTGGACACCATGTTATGTGAGGTAGGCTGGAAAAAGTGGACACCAATCTGTTAGCCTAAGAGGCTCATAGGAGGTGTCACTTGGAACGCATAC
>JAWSUS010000050.1:0-4005 GCA_033549025.1 Desulfuromonadales bacterium | reverse complement strand
GGTATGCGTTCCAAGTGACACCTCCTATGAGCCTCTTAGGCTAACAGATTGGTGTCCACTTTTTCCAGCCTACCTCAGGTCGGTGTGCCCAGTGAACCTTCTCCATTCTGCGGGAATACGAAGAGTTTGTAGTCGTTGTCGGGGTCAGAATAAAACCCGGTGGTCATCACGACATCGTTCAAACCGTCCCCGTTTACGTCCCCGATGGCCACCGCCTCCGGATCAGAGCCGACGTCAAAGACCTCCAGCCCCTCATAGGGACATCCGAAATGCGCGCTAACGAGAACACATGCCAGGTCATTGTTTACGACACCACACCCTAGGCCCAATGGAACACTGTCATCGATTCCGTCATTTACGGTTAGACGGAACTGATACTCCCCTTCAATATCCGGGACGAAGGTGGGGGTGGGGCTACCGGGATCGGAGAGAACCGCCTGGCTGCCGGGAGGGATCGAAACAACAGTCCAGAGATAGCTCACAATCGGATCGGTGTCGATATCATAGCTCGTGGAACCATCCAGCGTCACCATACAATACAGGCCTGCGGCTAGGGGATCCAGGGCGATGGCTATAGGCGCATTGTTCTCTCCAGGCCAGTGGACGATCCCGGAATCATAATCGTCGTACTGCCCGTCGCCGTCCTCATCGCAGGTCACCCTGAAGGCTGCATTGGAAATAAATTCAGCCAGGGCCGCCGTGTTACCGGCACCGGCCAGCTTCATCCGTCCTTCGTAGGGATAATCTTCTTCGTAGTAGAAGTGCAGGGGGTCTAGAGTTGTGAGCTCCACATATCCAAAGTCCGGATCGTAGTAGCGGCCCGTGATCTGGTATTCGGTATCCGAGGTGCCACTTACCGGGGAAGTCAGCATTTCGACATCCCTCATCCAGTAGGTTTTCCCGGTGCTTTCGTCCCTGGTCACCAGATCGAAGGTCACCCGTGTCGGATATTGCTGGAAATCGCCGGACCAGATCCCGCTCTGGGTATAGGATAACCCTTCGAACAAGACGGCCAGTGCCTCATAGGTGATCTTCAAACGAGCAAACCACAGGCTATCCAAATCCATACTACCCTGCATGTTGGTTCTTCCAGACATCTCCACAACGCAGTCATCCGAGTATTCATGGTAGGTGACATCCAGGTCAAAAGCCCCGGTCTGGTCATCTACCCATCCCGACACATCGGCATAGCCACGGCAATCCCCGGCAATGGGCTCATCAATGATGACCTTGGCCATGGAAACAGGACTTTCCGTGAGTTCCCGGGTCAGGTACTCGACGGCTGTCTCTTCCCAGATCCGCGAGAAAAGAAGAACACTTTTTAAGGATGTTTCGCCTGACGAGGCACTCTGGGCTTCAAAAGACAGGGGAGAGATATCCCCTGTCTGCCCGGCATACGCCATCCCCAGGTAGGCGCCAACCACCAGGGTCTCGGCGTTTTCGCCTGTTATGACGGCAGGTGTTTCAATACCCGAATAAGGGATGCGGGGGGATATCTCATCACCTGGATCTCCACCGCCACCACCTCCTCCACCGCCGCAACCTGCAATTGATATCGCCGCCAGCAAAAACATCCCAAGCCGCCATAAATGCTTCATAATATCCTCCCCTAAAGAGCAAACAAAAAGCCGAACCACACCCGGATTTCTCCTTCGGCAGTTCGGCCATCTTGAGGAGGCAGTAGTAAGACCCGAAACTTTCCGTCCTGTCCTTTCGGGCAGTTTGGCTTGTCGAGAGCAACCACTCACAACTTTTTTTTATAGTAGCACCGCAATTCTAAGTAACAACATCCATCATCAAAAAATAATCAATAAAAAAAAGGACATAAAGCTGATCAGGGCGAAATGAATTGCGCCCCTACATACACATCGAGTACCACCGTAGGGGCGCGATTCATCGCGCCCTGGTTTACTTCCAGTAGGGCGCCTTCTCCGGCCTGACCCACCGTATGCCGCCGCGCGGGTCCGGCGCGTCGCCGGCATAGCGGGGGATCAGATGGATGTGCAGGTGCATCACCGTCTGCCCCGCCGCCTCCCCGTCGTTAATGCCGATGTTGAACCCGTCCGGCTGGCGCTCGGCCTGCAGAAGTTCCCGCGTCTTCACCACCAGCTCCCACAACGCTGTCTGCTCTGCCGCTGTCGCTTCAAAAACCGAGGCGATATGCCTGGGGATGATCAGACTGTGACCAGGGCTGACGGGATAGCCGTCGACGATGGCCACGGCCAGGTCGTTGGCCAGGAGGATTCGGGAGGTGTCGATTTGGCAGAAGGGGCATGAATGTATTTGATTTTCTGCGGCCATCACGCCTGTCCCCACCTAAGCCCCGAAAAGTGTTTTGCCTAGCTCGACCGCAATAACAAGATTCGACACGAACGCCCCGGCAAAAGAGGTCGTGGCGCCGAGGCTGAACGGCCAGTTGCGCATGCCGTGAACTTCCTCACGGCGGCTGCACAGATAACCATACTCGCTATGCAGACGTTCCAGATCCGCCGCACCACTACTTTCCTCGATGCGCCGGCGAATTACGGCGCATTTGTTTTTCAGCTCCCGCTCCATATCGTGACGGTAGCGGCTCAACATCCGATTCAGATCAAGCGCCGGCACCAGCAGTACCAGTAGCGAGAGCAGAAAGGGGAAAACAATCCAGCTCCACATCACCAGCTGCACCCAGGGGTTGGACTCGCGCGTCCAGGAGGCCATCAGAATATAGGTGGCGATCAAGCCCCCCTCGGCCAGAGTGACCACGCTGAACTTGACCAGCGCCGCACCAAAGAAAGAGAGGCCGCCGCAACGGTCCGGGGCGGTGTAATCGAGTTTGAGCTCTGCCGCGCGGGTGAATTTGCGAAAGGTCGTCACCACGCCGAATATCCCCCAGGCGGGGAGACCGCAAATGAAACCGGCAATAAAGAAGCCGGCGAAGAGCAGCAGGGCCGCCACCGGATCAGGCTCCGACACGCCGAACAAGGCTCCCATGGCGGTATTCGCCAGGCCGAAGCCGAGACCGGCGAGCACGAAGTTGCGATCACTCAGCATCCGGTTCAGCGGCACCAGAAAGGTTGCCAGCCCCGGTTCTTCGCAATGTTCCTCCCACAGGGGAAAGAGTTGGCGCAGGGTCGCGGTAGCAAAAAAGAGGAAGATCGGGGCGCAGGCGATCAGCAAGGCCAGCAGCCAGCTCCAGTTGTGCAGGGCCGTGGTGCCGACACGGGCATAGTAGGGGAGAAAGAAAACCAGGGCGGCGGCCACGGAGAGCAGGAGTTTTCCCACCACCCCCAGGCCGAGACGATCGGCCCAGCGTTCGTAAAACGGCTCAAAAGCAACTTCGCTCATGTGACTCTCCGTTGGTTGGTCGGGTAAGGACAGGACCGCGATTCTATCTTGTGTCAATGCGGTGAAATGTTAACGAAATATGCCCGCCACCCACCATCTACGGGCAACAAATCGTTCTTGCCAAACCATAAATTGGCTCCGGCATATTCAGCCTGCGAATATGCCCAGAAAGCAATCTTTTCAGTGGCTAATCGATCATGAAGAATGTTGCGCTCATCAAACTCAATCCCGAGAATTTCCCCATGTTTATAATTTCTTGTCTGCCACCTTTCAAGATGCTTGGGAGCGGCTAAAAAGTCATGTTTGCTCCTGTTACAACTTGCGTGGGCAAGGACAAAATTGTGGCCAAGGTCAAGGGGATATCGGGACCAAGGGATAAAATGATCAATATCCCCTCCCCCTTTTATTTTTTGCCTGCAGTAAAAACATTCATCGCTCTGAATATCCCTTAAAACAGGTCTGATTGATGCCAATCCTGACCTCTCCGTGCCGAAGAGAAACCCTGTCAAGTCTGATTCACCCAGTAATTTCGAGTTTAACATCCTAACGTGGCGCACCCAGGCACTTTGCACGAGGGTTCGGATAAGATCATAAAATTTCCTAAAATGTAAGAAATTGACGCGTTGTTTACAGAATCCGATAATATCGAGGGGAGGATTTTGTAAACATGGTCATGCA
>JAWSUS010000049.1:0-5401 GCA_033549025.1 Desulfuromonadales bacterium | reverse complement strand
ACCCAGATCAACCGCAAGGACTTCGGCATCATCTGGAACGCCACGTTGGACAATGGAGGTCTTATGATCGGCGATGAAGTGGAGATCATCATCGACCTCGAATTCATCAAGCAGGCGAACTGATCCAGTCGCCGCCGCCGGGGGGGCATGCCTCCTGCCCTCCCGGCTTTTCTGGACCAGCAAGGGTTGCCAGTTTTCCTGATGGTGGATCAGAACCCTTGGCGTATTACAGGTAAAAAAGGAGGAATTGGCGGGCAGGTGCAAAAAAAGGCACTTTAACGTTCTACCCAGGACCACATTTCATTGGAGGCACACTTTTGACACATCCGGTGCCATAAAACGGACCTGGCCCACCCCCTGATCAGGAAGAGCAGACCGTCCCACAACCTCCGTCCATTCTGCCCAATTATTTATTCCCAAACTGTTCAATCAGCTTGGCGAATTTTTTCTCAAACCCGAGCGTCATTCTTTCTGCTGAAAAACCCGCCTCTTGCCACAAAAGGGCCATCATGGCCTGGCCGTAACAGATGTTGCAGTCGGACCCGTGATCGTCGAATCCCTTTTTGAGTTTCCCCTTCTTGAGAAAACACCAACTCAGATCGGCATGGCCCATGGTGTCGCAGAAGCAATAGCATTTGAATTTCTTAAGAAGCTCGGGCTCCTTTACCGCAATCATGTAGCCTGCCTCAACCGAATCGCTGGTAAAAACATACTGGGGGAATTTAACCGCATCCCAGTCTTCATCAGGATATTTGCTGTCAAGAAGCGCCAGGGATTCCTGGGTCAAGTCGGCCATGCCGAGATTGAGTATGCGGTTGAATTCCTGGTCATCGCCGGCAAATACATTGCCCGCTGCCACCAAGAAGATCAAGGCCGCAGCCATGACCGAAGTCAGGCGAAAAAAGTTCGTTTTCATAAAAACCTCCATTCAGTTCGTTAAAAAGGCCAGATCAGGCCCCAGTTGGGGCCCCGAAACCATTGTCCAACAATGA
The DNA here is from genome assembly GCA_033549025.1 of Desulfuromonadales bacterium. Classification (GTDB taxonomy): domain Bacteria; phylum Desulfobacterota; class Desulfuromonadia; order Desulfuromonadales; family SZUA-540; genus SZUA-540. Next base: position 4,409 of record JAWSUS010000049.1, on the reverse strand, counting down.
TAAAACCGACCTGGCTCAGTAGAAGAGCGCCAAAAAAGGCATTGAGCAGGAAGCGATCCCTGGCAAACCACATACCCGGCGGACTCGCAGTACGGTCAAGGTGTGGCGCCAGCACAAAGAAAATAAACAGAAACAGGGGAGCGGCAACACCACCCCAAAAGGCCGAATAGCCGACCAGTTCCTGAAAGCCGACGAAATACCAGGGCGCTTTCGCCGGATTGGGCGGATGATTCGGATCGGCACGCTCAAAGAGCGGGGCATCGACTCCCAGGGCGAGAAAAAGGAGAAGGGCAAGGGTCAGCAGGGCCACGCTTGCTTCGGCGCGATACAGCCAGGGGGCCGCCGGGATCTTGTCACCCAGTTGATGGGGTGGTGCCGCAAGACCACCGTCTTTGCGAATGCGCCAGAGGTGCAGGCCAGTAAAGACCACGATAAGTGGAGGGATCACGCCGGCATGAAAAGCGAAAGAACGCAGCAGGGTTTCCACGCCAACCTGGGAACCGCCCAGCAAGAAGCGGCGCAGCCCGTCACCGATAAAGGGGATATACTCGGCAAGGGAAGAGGCAACCTTGGTCGCCCAATAGGCAACCTGATCCCAGGGAAGCACATATCCCGTAAAATTGGCGAATAGAACCAAAAGCAGCAAAACCAAGCCGTATTGCCAGTTCAAAGAACGCGACTTGTAGGCCGCGGTGAAAAAGACGCGCGCCATATGGAGAAACACCAGAACGATGAGCGCATTGGCCGCAACGAAGTGGAGATTCCGAATCAGACGCCCAAAATAAAGAGTCGTGGTGATGTGCAGGATGCGCTCATAGGCCACGGCTGTATCCGGCGTATAATACAGGAACAAGGTCGCCCCGGTGACCAACAGGACCCCCAGACAGGTCAGGCAGGCCATGCCCAGCCCTAGGGTCGTTGAGGGCGAGAGTGTGCGCCGGTAGACCAAGACGGGGTGCAGGTGACTGAAAAAGTGACGTTTGGACGGCCGCATGGACCTAACCTCGCTTAACCCAGAGGGGCGAATCAAGGCGGGTGCCGCCCTGGATCCACACCCGTCCGTTTTGAATGCGCACGGGCAGCCAGTCGAGGTCCCGGGAAGCAGGCCCCGACAGGACTTTGCCCGAAGACGCGAATTCACTGCCGTGACAGGGGCAGAAAAAACCTTGATCAACAGCGTTGACCAGGCACCCCAAATGGGGGCATTCAAGACTCAACGCGCCAATATCCTCCCCCCGGCACAAAAGAGCGACACGCTGGCCAGGAAAGGCGCTGGTCCCCTGTTCAGGGAGGCTATCCACCGCCGTCACGTCAGACCAGTGCCGCGAGGAAAAACGGCCGGCGGCCAGCCAGACCTGCGCAAAAATACCACCGAGGGCAGCACCAGCCACAGCCAAGGCGGGCATGGAGATAGCGCGAAACAACCATTGGCGCCGAGTCATGGTCGGTCTCCTGAGAATCGTCGGACTTTCTCTACCAGGGCCCACGCCTCCTCGTCACTGACAACTCCCCGCCATGCAGGCATGGCGGTCCCGGAGATACCATCGAGAATCCCTCGCAGTATGCGTTCATCCTCGAGGGCCGCAAAAAAGGGCGCGTTGGTCAAATTGCGGGGACGCGGCAGATGCCTGATGGCCTCTGGCCCTTTGCCGGTGCCGCTTCTCCCATGGCAGTCCACACAGAACCGGTCATAGAGGCGTTCAGCCCGTTGCAGGGGCAAGGCATCCGGTCTGGGAGGCAGCGGTGTCTCCTCCACCTTGTCTTGCCGAGAGATCCCCATGAAGGATTGGAAGATCAAATCGACCAGGTCCTCGCGGGATTTCACGGACAAAACATGTTCATAGGGCGGCATGGAGGTCCCGGATATGCCCCGGGCGAGGCTGTCCCGCAACCGTGAATCAGCGACCCGCAGGAAAAACCCGTCATTGCCTAGAAAAGCCCGCGGAAACTGCGCCAGATTGGGTTGGATAAGTCCTTTGCCGTCGCCATTGGCAGCATGGCACCGCTGACAGTGATGCATGTAGACTTTTTTCGCCTCCAGATGATGCACCTCTTCGGAGGTGGCTCCCGCCAAAAATTCGACCAGTTCTCCCTTGCCTGCGGCGTTCAGCAGGGATGGCGGCATGGCAGCTCCCGGGATCAACCGCGACGGATGTTCCAGAAAACCTTCAAGGTAATCCCGGTCACGCATCTTGCCTGCATGGGTGAGGTCAGGAGCAATACGACCATCCTCTTCTTTGTATTGGTGACAGGCCAGACAGCCTCCCTGCCATAAAAGTCGTTCTCCCCCCACCAGAGAGGAGTCTTCGGGGACGACGTCCGGCACCGCCACAGCGGGGCGACCTGCCGTCACCCACATGGGCGAGGTAAAGAGAGGCGCCTCCACCCGGCTCTTGAGAAAATAAGTGAGGTCACGCACCTGATTGCGGGAGAGGGGAAAGCGCGGCATGGTCGAGTTGTCAGGCTCGGCGCGGGGGTCTCGAATGGCCTTTTCCAGTTGAGCCAGCCCGAGCTGTGAACCGACATGGCTCAGGTCCGGACCGAATCCGCTACCCTCAGGCATGCCGTTCAAATAGTGACAGAGATAGCAGGCCTTTTGCCGAAAAAGCCGGTAGCCGTTCCAGGCCTTCTCTGCTCCCGGCAGAACTTCCAGTTCATGACAAACATAGCATCGCCCCTGCACTTGCTGTCCCCGCAGCACTTGCCGTCCTCCCAGTCCAGGCAGGCCATGGGAGAATGTACGGTCCATCGCCATCCCTTCACCCAGATGACAGCCTGTGCAGCCCAGGCGTTCAGGCGCGTGAGGAGTGATGTCAGGATGCGAGGCACTCATCCAATGGGTGCCTTCCCAGGTGGGACGTCCTCCCTCCGTATGACAGGTCGTGCAATGTTCACGGACGGGGCTGCCGCCCAGGTTGACAGTAATATCCGCGATAGTCCCATGGAATTGGTGATCGTGATTGTCACCGGTCAGGAGGGCGAGCAGGGAAGCGGCCAGCACCAGTAAACTAGAGACGGCCAACAGGGGGGTTATCCAGCGGGGGGGTGGGGATTCTTCTTTTGGAAATTGGTTGTCTTGTGTCAACGCATACCCCCGAAATCATCCTGTTGCAGCGGCGCTCCTGCTGCCGTCCTGACGACCAGCGTTTAGGGCCTGATCAATGCCGGACAATCAGCTCCGCTCCACCTGAAGGCTGACAGAGCGGAGTATCTCCTTCATCTCGCGGTAATCTTCCGGATTGCGTTTGAAGTCCGTGTAGTACAGGTAAAACCAATGGCGAACGGCAAAACCGATCACGCCACAAAACAAAACCGGTTCATCGTGCCTGCGATAGGTCGCTTCAAGCTGATAGGCGTATTGAGCCCCAGGGATTCGAATATTCTTGATGTCATGCTTCACGTCGCTGAGCCCTTCTTCGCCTTGCAGGGCCTGTCCGGCGAAGGCCGCCGACCGCTTCACAGCCCGTCGCCCAGGAGCCGGTTCGCCCTCTCTAAGAGCGCTGAAATCAACAGCCAGCCAGGCGCCACTTTCGGCATTGACAATAAAAAGCTCATTGACGGAAAGGATGTCGCGTGCCACTTCTGCTGGATCTTCTTTTCCGGCCTTACTCAGCATCTCCTGCCCCAGGTGGGCAGCGGTCTCCTGCACCAGGGTCTCAGGAGGCGAGGCACTTACCTGCCAGTGGTCACCGGGCAATTCGACATGCAAAAGGATACCAGGCGCCACTTCAATGGTTGCACCGAACGCCGTTAGCGGAACAACCAGCAGCAGAATTAAAAAAACAAGGCGTTTCATTTATCAATACTCTCCAGATTTCTGCCGGCCCAAGCCAGGCACAAACGACAGGGGGGCAATGAAAGGTTTCGGGCGGACTCACCTCTTTTTAGCAGGTTTCAGGCCAAGCCCCAATCCTCCGTCACAGGAACGGCTACCAAAGGCCGGGAGATCGTCAAAATGCAGGGCCCAGGTACCATTGGACTGCAGACTCATTCCTGTTTTTAGGAACACAATCCGCGCGCCACTGCCTTTCTCCAGCCTTCCCCTGTTGAATATTGCCAAAGGCTGTAGATTATCCCACAAAAAAACATCCCGACAGCCTGGCTGGTCTTCCAATAATTTCGATGGATCTTTCGAGAAGCTTCTGCAAAACTTTGGCAGATAGCCGCCTCCCTGACCACTTCTCCATCTAACTCACCATCATCAAACAGCAGGTCGCTGACCACAAAGCTCTCCAATAGCCACATCCCCCTCCATAAAACAGAGGAGGTGAGGTCCCAGAACATCATAAAGTGTGATAAAAAATCAGATAAACAGGTTGAGTGCCACGACATCGCTGACACTCAGCACTTAACCATTATGACCACCAGTTTTTTCTATGGGCCAATCTGCAAAGGCAATGAAATAAAGT
>JAWSUS010000048.1:0-5886 GCA_033549025.1 Desulfuromonadales bacterium | reverse complement strand
ACGGCTTCCGGTCGCCCGACGAAATCCGTCAGGCGGCATAATCTAAACTTGTGTCCAAGGAACCGGTTCCGCTACACCTTTTGTAGCCTGCCGCTTAACTCGCAAGGCCATGACGTTTAGTCATTTTCAGACAGGGGGAAAGTAAACCAAAATAGTTGTTGAAACATGACCGGAAGATTATCTTTTGGCAATCTTGAGGCAGACTGGGAAAAGTGGACACCATTCTGATAGCCGAAGAGGCTCAAGGAGGTGTCCTATTGAAGGAATCTCTAGGCAGTTTTCTACGCTGGAGTTCAGCGAGGAAGCCGTCAGTCTGGTTGTTGATGGCGGCCTGACGGTAGCCGAGGTCGGGCGGCTGTTGAATTTTTTGAAGCAGACGCTGCGCAACTGGATCAAAAGGCATAGCACCAGCGGGTTGAAGACCCTCTGTTGCAATAAGATATCCGAGCTGGAAGCAGAGGTTTCGAGGCTGCGCATAGAGCTGGTTGAAGTTCGACCAGAGAAGGGAATCCTGAAAAAGGCGTACCTTGCAAAGGCGCCGCGGAGAGGTACGCGATGATCGACGAACTGCACAAGGAGCAGGGCTTTTCCGTTGCTCCAATGTGCCGATTACTCGGCGTATTGAAAAGGGCTACCATGCCTGAAAGAACCGCTCACCACCGGCACGCACCCAGGAGTATAAACGGATCAAGGTAGCGAGCAGGCCGGCAATTTCATCCATGCGACGGCCGTCTAATTTGCCCATAGGGGATATCCAATAATTCGTCGGGCAGGAGCTACCATGGCCCATCAAAGACCTTTTTAATCATCATTGACGTTAATAGCAGGGTGATCAAAATATCAAAAGGATTGGTCGCTCAATCTCGTTAATGGCTTGCCTAGGATTTTGTGTCCAATTGACCGAACGGGTGCTTTCAGTACCCAGTCAACCATTCCCACAATTCCTGCAATCCGAGAAATCACCACCCGGTTCGCCCCAGGACCCTGATAATTGGCGGATGGTTTTTGACCAAGAATACCTATATGTTTTTAGCTGTTGAGTGCCAGGAAATCGCTGACACTCAACAGGTTTATCTGATTTTGTAATCAAATTCCTCGAGCTGGGTTTTGCCCAGATAGAGTTTCAGTTTTTGTTCTTTGACATCGATAGTAGCCACCACGTATTCAAGTTTCAGCGCCGGCGGAACGGGAAAAAACTCGCCGAGGATGTTGAGCTTGAGATCGCTGCGAATCAGACGAACCAAGTGGTATCGGCCGGTCTCTGGTTTCTCTAGCCGATGCAGGGGTTTGTCGTCTGGATTTGGGAATCTCAGAACTGCCTTGCTCGCAGAAAGTGCTTTTATAGGCGTCTCAACAGTTCCTGAAAATAATGCTCGTCTTCTCCGCGCAAGTTTTCCATCCGTCCGATCAGACCGTCCGTGAGGTAGCGGGCCTTATAGCCTCAGGAGTCATGCTGTTTCAGTTTTCCTCACTTGTCAAGCACGTGAAATCAGCGCGCCCTATATCGGTTCAAAAAGTAGAGCTCGGCGCGAAAAGCCTGGGCCAGTGAATGAGGGCTTTTCGCGCCGGGCAGGTCCCCAAAGTGTCTTGGCCCATTTTTTACTTAATCCCGCAACCACTTCACTTACCCCATCCATCTTTTCCGAAATACCTGCCTCACTCCTAGCATCCTCGAGATTTCTCTTTCGTTCAGCACCCTCCCAAGACGCTCCAAGTAATCTCCAGCCTCCATGACCTCTTGGTCGCTCGAATGATAAGAAGACCTGTTGAGCCATTCGTGACAAGGTTCCCAATACCAAAAGGGGATTGCGTCAATATCGCGAAAAACCTGTGAAGTCCAAAGACCCGTGTCGCAGCAGAAAGAAATCCATTTATTTGGCCAATCCAACAAAACCCAGTTGGCCATAGCCACAAGAATGTACCGCTCTCCAATTGGCAAGTACTCAGCATCTACTCTTTTTGCAGCCTTCGTCTCATCAAAGTCAGGCAGCGTCAAAACTCTCATCAAATGCTCACGACCATTTGCTGCCCTTCTTCGTGAGAGAACCTGCAGTATCTGTCGATAAACGGCGAAATATTGCACCGAGTACACCGGTCCATAATTCGGAACATCCACCCACCCTTTGCGGCAAATTCTCAACAGCTTTATTTGATTCAACGCCTGTGTTTTGGCTGTGGTATGTGTCTGTGCCAGCGCATTGCGAAGGTCGAACCGGCACCGCCAGCAAAAAGTGATGCTTGAATCATCCAACGAGGCCCGGTGGAAAGCAATGGGCTCTTCGCACTCGGGGCAACGATCCCAAAGAATAATCTTATGTTTCTCACAGACTGTGACGATCGACAAACGCCATCGACATCGGAAAAAAGGATCCAGGTCTTCTGCCAAACAGAGGGGACAAAACTGAAGCCCAAATCGTTTGTGGGTACGATGAAAAACGCCGATTGGCAAGATGAGGTGGGTGTTACCAAGTGGATTGTGTTTTTCGTAGAGCCACCCTTCATATTTCCAAAGCGTTGTTTCGCGCACCCTTTTTATTGGTGTTGCTGTCCTGCTGGAAAGAGTCTCGAGAATCTCTGAATCTACCGACTTGTCAATATCTCGGTTCCAAATCTGTTTTTTCGGCCAAGCGATATCGCAAAAGCTGTGAAGTCTAATGTGATGGGCTCGCGCCAAGCGCACAAGCCAGGAGGATAGGAGCTCATCAGGTTGTGGTTTGAGGTGAATTGGCCAGAGACGTCCTGACAGGGACAATCAGGTCACCATTCTTGCAAGATTTTTCCGGTCAGAGGGTGACAGCCACCTCAACCGGTCAAGAAGCGAATGAGTAATACACTCCTCTCCTGATTCTATGGCAAACTCTGCAGCATCGTTGAGCAAGGTTGAAAGCTCCCCAATCGTCCCCTCGCTCATGCTCAACAACCGAGTTGCCAAAGAGGTTTCGTGGAGGCGAGACGGTTTCTCCAAATCCAATAATTTCTCAAAACTGGCCAATAAGCGCAGATAGTCGTTGTTCAAAGTCCATTTTTCTAAAAGGGCCGGCTTAAATCGGTTTGCCAGCTGCGGATCGGTTTGGATCGCTCGAAACGCATCCTTGATTCCCACCGCGACAATGCTGATCTTAAGCTCGTTTCCCAGCCTTCTGATGACGTTCAGTACCTGGCGCTGCCGTTCGGTACTCCCCGCCAGGATGCTGTGTATCTCGTCAATTATCAAAATTCGCACGCCAATGCGGTTCAGGACCTCCAGAACCTGGGGCTCTTTTACCACCGCAGGGTCCTTGGGGCGATGAGGGCAAAAGACCTTGGTCAGAATATTGTTGTAAAGCCGGTTCTCATCCGGAACCGGAGGGGCCTGAACCACGACCACAGGCGCATATGTGCTGTTGCCTTTTGGGTTGTCTCTAGCGGGATGAAGTTCTTGAAAGCGTTTGACCAACTCCGATTTACCGTTGTTTGTCGGCCCAACAATCAGCATATTCGGCATGCGGTTGACCTTCGGATGGCTCAGAAGGGCATCGAGGCTTTTCAGGATTTCCTGGGCTTTCGGATACCCGATCCATCTTGACTGCTTTATCTTGTCAATGCGTTCTGCTCTGGTTGCAGCTCTATTATCCATTTTCCTGTTCATCCTTGGGCCGAATAAAGCTCTCTTCAAAGGGCTGGATATCCAAGTCATCCATCTCAGGAATAAAACCATCTTTCCGGGGCGAGACTGGCTGGACCTCGGCTTTTGAGTTTCGAAGCTCTTTGACGCCATTAAAGTTATGACGTTTGCGTTGAGATTGCCGGCGCTGTTTCTTGGTTTCTTTAACGGCTTGATTTTCAATCTCCCGCATTCTATCAAGAGCATCGAAAATCAGGTCCTCGTTCACTTCCTTTATGCCCTCAAATTTCAGCCTGTTTTTTGCTGCCCTAAGTTCCCAAAGGCTTATGGGCGGGCGGGACGTGTCCCGATAAGGGATTTCAAAATATCGCTCCAGCTCGGGGTCAAAAAAGTACAGAATGCTTATGTCCCGCGGATCCCTTCTAAAAAGAAACTTCCTTCGCCGGTTAGTCTTCGCGTCGACGGCTTTAATCCATGGGCGAAGGACATCATGGTAATAGTGAACTTCGTCGAGCTGAACTCCGTATTGCTGCACCGATCTTTTCTCGTACGGCATGAAATTGAGCTTCAGCCGGTAGTCGTCCACAATCCTCTCGGGGAGCCCTCGGCCAGGAATTTTGTCACTCCCCAAGAGTCCTTCCTGGAATCTCTGCAACGGCGACATACCGATCGAGGAATGAACTCTCTGGTGATAAACCTCGACGATAAAGGTGGTCAGCCAAGTCTCGAATTCAGAAAGCGTGAGAGCGGCCTTTCCTTCCGAATCGTAATCGCCTTTTTCCCTTGTATTTGAAAATGTGGTGCCCGGCAATTTATGTATCTCGGTTGCGAAGGTGCCCATCAGTCGCTCAATGTGGGCTCCATAGCGAGGCTTGGCGACCGGACGCCAGATCAAGTCCATCTTGTGGTTTTTGCAGGCGCGCTGAAGCATCTTGCCCCTGAACTCCTTGGCGTTGTCCGCATGGATAACGCCAGGAAATCCCCAGACAGGCCACTGCGTTTTTATTCCAAACCGCGCCAGCCATTCTTCCTTCCCCAAAAAGGAATGAGCCAGACATAGGCCTACCGACATTGCGCTTGGCGGGTCAAAGGAGACATAAAAACCTGTTACGACCCGGCTGCATACGTCAATGGCCAGTGTTATCCAGGGACGGCCGACCGGCAACCTGTTGATGTCATCCACCAGAACAATATCTAATTTCGTGTGATCGATCTGAACGATTGCAAGGGGCCAATCAGCGCCAGGAAAGGACCCTTTGCTGGGCTCGAATGCTTCAGAGGCCTTTTTGCCTCCCTCCCGGCGGCGCATTTTCTGTTCCTCGGATACGACGATAATCCGATTGCGCACAGTATTGACCGCGGGCACCGGCAACCCTGCAATCCTGCAGACACCCCTAATCTTTTCCCAAGTATCTTTTATTCCGTGCTTTTGATCCTTCAGGTAATAATTCTCAATGGAATCCTGGACGATTTTTTCAACTTCCGGGACAAGACGCCCATTGCCTCTGCCGCCGCCTTGAATCGTGGGCTTCAATGAAACCGTCAGACCGGTCGTATTGAATCGCTGCAGCCAGCGGTAGATTGTTGTGCGATGAACGCCCGTTTCCTTGGCCCTCTCCTCGACCGTCATTGTGCTTTCAGGTTCGACCAATGGCCGCAGCACTTCCAGTCTCTCAAGGGCTATTTTCCATTCATCATCGGAGACTAACTCCAGGTCAGTATCTTTTGAAACAGGTTCTTTGCCATCGTCCGGTTCCAATACGGATATATCCAGGCGTTCCCTTTTTCCGTTCTCCAGATCGAATAGAAGTACCTGGTCCAGGCCGAGAAGATGGGTTACCCGGTATCTTCTGCCGGCGCAACGAACAGTCGCACCCGGCTTTACCTCAAGCGTATCAATCGCCGCACGTCCTTCGCTTGAATCTATAGAGGCCATATTCGGCTCGCCATTGTAAGTGGTTTGGTCAAATCGACTCCGACCCTCCTTTTTGCTACTAGATACCAAAGGGTCGGCAAAAGCATTGCTCTTGTCATAGCATCTTCGCTAGCCGCAAGCATCAAGGTGGCAGGATCTGTTTCCTGCAGCTCCCGCAGGTTGATCAACAAACGATTCTGGTCATGAGGGTTGCCCGAACGATGAATGTACCCTCTCAGGAACTTTGCGTTATCCAGGTACTCGTTCCGGATTTCACGCTCGGTGATTATTGTAGCGGAACCGGTTCCTTGGACACAAGTTTAGATTATGCCGCCTGACGGATTTCGTCGGGCGACCGGAAGCCGTT
>JAWSUS010000047.1:0-5990 GCA_033549025.1 Desulfuromonadales bacterium | reverse complement strand
CTTCGGGGGCCAGGGAATTCTTCTGGTCGGCAATCTGCTTGCTTATGCCGGCATGATCGAAGAGAAAAATGTCAGCTTTTTTCCCGCCTACGGTGTTGAGAAACGGGGCGGCGCCGCCACCTGTACCGTGGTGGTTTCCGACGAAGAGGTCGGCTCGCCGGTAATCGGCCACCCCGCCTCGCTGCTGGTCTTCAATCCATTGGCTATGGAAAAATATTTTCACAAAGTCGCCCCGGGCGGCTTCTGCCTGATCAACTCCTCCCTGGTCGAAGAGCAGGGGGAGTCGCGCGACGATCTCGATATCATACGTATTCCCGCCAGCGAGATGGCCGTCGAAGTCGGCGATCAGCGCTTGGTCAACATGGTGATGATCGGCGCCTATGCCCAGAAAACGGGGATCGTTTCACTGGATAGCCTGAAGGAAGCCCTGAAATCCGTGTTGCCTGAGCGCAATCATCGTTTCATCCCCATGAATGTCCAGGCCATTGACGCCGGTGCTGCCTTTGTGGAGGCTCACCGTTGATCACCGGTATTTCGTCGCATCATGTGATTTTTTAATGCCAGGCCGGGTTTATCCCGGCTTTGTGCGTTTGGGAGCAGGAGGGTGGCGCCATGCCCGCAGTCGAGTTCGTCCAACTCAGAAAACCGGAAAAAGCCAAACATCTCTGCCAACTGGCCGAAGCTTTTTTCGACCAGGGTTACAGGGTTCTGATCACCGTGCAGGATGAGAACCAGGGAGTCACCCTCGACCGCTTCATGTGGACCTGGAAAAAGGGCTCATTCATCCCCCACGCCTATGACAACGGCGCCGTGGACTGCCTGGACGAACCGGTTGTGATCGGGCAATGCGAGCGCAACCCCAACGGCGCCCGTGTGCTTATCATGGGAAAACCCTGCAGCACGGATTTTGTCCGACAGTTCGAACATGTGATCGATTTTGCCGAAGTGTACGATGACCAACTGCGCGAAGCCTCACGAGAGCGTTTTCGCCTGTTCAGGGAGGCCGGTTTTGCACCACGAATGCGTTAACGGCGGCGGTTCGGACAGCCTGTTTTATCTCGATGAGGTGCCTACCCTTGAGCAGCCTCTGCCTCTGGCCGGACCTGTCGTTACGGCCCTTGAGGCCTGGCAGGCGCGACCGGGGGAAATCATCACTGTTGTTGACCCTCAGCAGACTTTTTACCGGGCGCGTCTTGTTTCTATCGAGGGCGAAACGGCCACCGTTGTGCCTTTTCAGCCGATGCCCCGTGTCATGGAGAGCCCAGTCGACATCGAGGTGTATCAGGCTTTGCCCGAAAAGGAGCGTTTCGAGCTGGTGCTGCAGAAGCTGACCGAGATCGGTGTTTCCCGCATCGCCCCCTATACCAGCTCTCGCTCCATCACCCTGCCCGAGAGGGATGCCGGCCAGAAAAAGTCCCATCGCTGGCCTGACGTTATCCGGCGGGCCGCCAAACAGTGCCGGCGGGCCCGACTGCCCGAGCTCTTTTCCGTCCTGTCCTGGGACCAGGCGACCTATTACGCGCGACAGACCGAACTCAAGCTGCTGCTCTATGAAGGGGAGGCGCCCTGGAGCCTTCAGGAAATTCTGCGGGAGAGTCGACCGGCGAGCGTTTCGCTCCTCGTCGGACCCGAGGGCGGGTTCTCGACGGAAGAGGTGGCCGAGGTCCGCGATCTCGGTTTTCTGCCTGTTTCCATCGGGCCGCGGATTCTACGTACTGAAACGGCCGCCATTCTGGGAGCGGCCCTGGTGCAGTATGCCGTAGGGGATTATCGCTGAAACTTGATGGCCGTCTGATGAGCGGGTACGGTGTCGGAAAATTTAACAGTCCGTAAAGAACGCCGTCAAAAAGGCGATACAACAGTGGGTTAGACCATGGTATGTATTTTGCTTAGTTTTGCCCAAAGGTGTTTCTATCCTTTCATCCAGGGAAAGGGAGACTCTCGATGCAAACTTTGCCAGAAAGCATGCCTTACGTACTTGGCTTAGCCAGAGAGGATTTCTCCTGCGTGGACGATAATTCCCTGTGTGACAAGAAGCTGTCGATTCTCAAAGAAATCTCCAGCGCCATACTGGTCACGGATAATATCAACACCATCGGCCATCTCATTCTCGATCTGGCCATGGACCACCTGCAGGCTGAGAAGAGTTCGCTGATGATGGCCAACAGCCACCAGGAACTCTACATCCTCTGCTCCCGAGGCATCGATGAAGCCCTCGCGCGAAAATACCGGGTCAAATTCGGTGAAGGGATTGCCGGATTTGTGGCGCAAGAGGGAGAGCCTGTTCTGGTGGCCGATATTGCCGATGATGCGCGATTTACGGGGATCCCACGCGACCGTTACCGGACGCGTTCCTTTATTTCCTGTCCCGTCATGGGCAAGGGCGGTGTCCTCGGGGTTCTTAACGTCAATGATAAAAAGGACGGGACTCCTTTCACCGAGACAGAATTCGCCCTGGTTAAAATTCTGGCCGGGCATGCCTCTATCGCCCTGAAAAATGCTTTTCTTGTCAATCAGTACAAAAGCAAAGCCGCCGAACTGGAGGAGGTCAATCGCAAGCTCATCGATGCCGATGTCTCCCGCACCGAATTCCTTACCCGCATGTCCCACGAACTGCGCACTCCGCTCAACTCCATCACGGGAGCAGTCTATCTCCTCAAGAGCGCGCCCCATCTTGAAGACACCCAGAGAAGCGAGTTCTACGAGATCATCAATCAGGAAACATCCAAACTGATCTCTTTTGTCGAAAAGCAGCTCGATTTCCTCCGGCTGCAGGACGAAAGCCGGGTGCTCAAAAAGTCTGTCATCAATTTGCGGGAAATCATCCGGGAGACCTTCAACTCCCGGATGTTGCTGACGGTTTTTGGCAAGCGCAGTCTTAAGGTCGAACTGATGCTGGACCAGGACATTCCCGAAATCGTCGGCGACAAAATTCTTGTCAGTCAGATGCTGATCAACCTGTTTGAAGGGTTTATCTCCCATCTTGACGTGGGCAGCACCATCCGTATCGCCGCCCAGGACAACGAGGCCGTACAGCTGATTATCCAGGTTCCCAATCCTCTCCCCGATTATGTGGTTCGCAACTTTTTTCACGCCAAGAATTTTTACTTCGCCGAGAAAGCCGAAGAATATACCAAGCTCTACCTGGCTTTAAAAGCGGCCGAAATCCATGGCTGGATTTTGAAGGGAGACAACGTCGACGGTGGTTTTCATCTCACCATTGAAATTCCTCGCAGTTCATCCCAGAAGGCCTCGGCGACCATCGCCAACAGTCTGGATATGGCCCTCGAGTTCGCTGCCGAGCTTTTGGGCGTCAATACCGGCTCCTTGATGCTCAACGACGAGCTGACAGGTGATCTGGTCATCTCAAGCGCTCTCGGGCTGGACGAGGAAATCATCAAAAAAACGCGGATTAAGTTAGGGGAGCAGATTGCCGGTTGGGTGGCCAGTGAAGGTGAGCCCCTGCTGGTGCGGGACATCGAAGTGGATCCCCGTTTCAAACGAAAGAACATCGATAATCAGTACAGCTCCAAATCGCTGCTCTCCGTGCCCCTGAAGGTGGGGGATCGGGTTCTTGGTGTCCTTAACCTGAGCAATAAAAAATCGGGACTCAGTTTTGAACAGTCCGACCTGAAGGTTGCTTCTCTTTTGGGATCGCGCATATCACGACTCATCTCCCGGCTTAATGCCGAAAACGCCACCGAAGAAGACCTGCTGCGCATCCTTGCTTCTATGGACACCCTGATCCAGGCCGAGCGCCATTATGCCAAGAAAGGCAGCCGGCTGCCTCAGCTGGTTCAGGGCCTCATGGAACGACTCTCGACCAATGATGAGGAATGCACCCTGGCCCTCTATGTCGCCCGGATCTTTGACTTGGGGCTGGCTCTTATCGACAAGGATGTTCTTGATAAAATAGTCCCTCTCTCCCCCCTGGAGAGAACGACCGTCAAGGGACATCCCTATACGGCCATCAACTTGATCGAGGAGCTTGAGCCTGATCCGGAGATCCGCCAGATTATCCTGCATCATCATGAACATTTCGACGGTTCCGGTTATCCGGATCACATGCAAGGGCGCCATATCCCTTTCATCTCGCGAGTACTTGCTGTCGCGGATGCTTTCTGTGCCCTGACGGAAAATCGGGCTTATCGCAAGGCCTTATCAGATGCTGACGCCTTAGCCGAGATCAGGGGGCAGGCCGGCTTGAAATATGACCCCCAGATTGTAGCCGCGCTGGAAAGCGTTGTCGGAGCACCGTAAAAGTGATTTTTCGCCTAAAAAAGGGCAGTGCATAGATGCACTGCCCTTTTTTAGGCTTTGATGAGAGCTATTTACTTTAGCGTCTTGATCTGCGATAGAATCCCAGTCCGGCAAGGCCAAGTCCCAAAAGAAGGAGGGTGCCCGGTTCTGGTACGGGAGCCGGAGCTACATCTGTCATGCCAACGATCATGTCGTTGTAATCGGCATCCCCATTATTCCAAGTATCTTCCATGGCAGCGTACAAAGTGGCTCCAAAGAGATCACCGGCACCAGGGGAGGTATCGAAGATAAGAAAGTGGTCACGGCCGTCGTCATTGAGCAGTGACTGGGAATAGTAGGTGATGCTGTTGGCGGTAAGGAAAAGACCAAAAGTTCCGTCGATGTTCGCCGTGTCGCCTGAGGTCGTATTTGTAGCTGTCCCGGCCCCCAGATCGAAGGTCAGGACGGTAGCCGTCGTCGGGCTGTCAGTGCCGGAAAAAACAATAAGTCTATCCAGAACACTGATTACTCCTTCGGTGTCCACCTGATATTCGTAGATACCGAAAACGTTACTCGAAGCCCAGCCAGCATCTTCTATTCGCAAAAAGGCTGTCGAACTGTCCGCTGTGCCATCTGTATCGGTTAAAACTACGGTTTCAGATCCAGTATCATAGTAGTCCAATCCATTAGCGGTTAGAACCTGACTGCCGAAACTTAGCGCGAAAGCGCCGGCGGGAAAGAGAACGACGAGCATCAAGATGAGCAGGTGCTTTTTCATGGTTCCTCCTGACTTTTTCAATGACAGTTGTGCAAAAAAAAAGGCCACCGTGACTGAATCAACTTAAGCAATTTGTCTGCCAATATGTAAGTGGTTGAAATTATATTGAAAAACCAAACGATTTTTATGAGTGTAAAAAATATCGACAACGTCAGCCTCTTGGTTGCTTTCCTGAGACGATCGTTCGGCTTGAAGCTTACCGATTTAATGATAAAATGAGTCCGCATTGATACTTTCCTTGGGCATACTTTTTGGGTAAGTAATTTCGACACCTCCTTTGCGGGATTGACCATGCCTGTCTACCAATATCTGGTTGGCTCCGACCTGCGCCTCGTTTCCTGCCAAATCAGCCAGGGTACGACTTCTGGGGAGCAGATTGTTCCCGAATCTGGTGCAATCTATTACCACCAAATACCTCGCCTTCTGGTCGATGGAGAAGATGCGGTCGTCCGTGTTCTGTCTACTGGGAAGGGTCTGACGCTCAAAGACTACCCCTTCAGCTGCCCCCACACGTCCTTTTCCCTGGATGCCGACCTCGAACCCTCTTTCAATCCTGATGGTGAAATTACAGGGGTCTACATATCTCTTCACCTTGAGCATGAATGTACTTTTTTTTACAACAGCACCCAATGCGAGCACTTGATCGACCTGGGGAAAACGGCTTCCACCCTTTCCCACGGCGTCCGCAACCCTCTCAATGCCATCAAGGGGGCGGTGGTCTATCTTAAAGACAAGTACGGTAATGAACGAAACCTGGTTGAATTTACCGAGATCATGGAGGAGGAAATTCTGCGCCTGGAGAAATTCATCAGCAGTTTCCTCAGTACAACCTTCGATGATCTTGAAAAACGCCAGATTGAACTCAATCGAATCCTCAAAAAAATTGAAACCTTTACCTGTTAGATCTGAACGCGTTGTTTACACTTTTAAGCCATAGAAATGATCCAGCAACTTTTCGTATGGCGTTAGATCG
>JAWSUS010000046.1:0-6185 GCA_033549025.1 Desulfuromonadales bacterium | reverse complement strand
CGGCTTCCGGTCGCCCGACGAAATCCGTCAGGCGGCATAATCTAAACTTGTGTCCAAGGAACCGGTTCCGCTACACAGGCAACCACGAGGATAGGCGATATGGCCTCCGGCAAAACCATCATCATTGGTCTGGGCAGCGTGGGCTTTCAGCTTCTGCGTCTGCTTTCCAAGGACTTTCAGCTGACATGCGTCGATACCCGCCCCGATATTCTGGAGGCGGCCCGGCAACTCAAGGGCAACAGTCTGGTTACCCTGGTCGGGGACGCCACCAGCCGCCTGGTGCTTGAAGACGCCGGCGCCGCCGAAGCGGATATGGTGGTGATCACCACCACCTCGGAGGCGATCAATATCGAGGTGGCCCGCGTTCTCTTCGAGCACTTCGACGTTCCCCGGGTGGTGGCCATCGGCATCACCCAGAAGGGGATCGAACAGCTGGAAGCCTATGACGTGGAGGTCGAAGGGCTCTTTGCCGTCAGCGCCATCGGTCTGCGCAATCGCCTCGAGGCGAAGACCAAGACGGTGACGGGCATCGGTCTCGGCAAGAACGAAATCCTCGAAGTCGAGGTGCATCCCTACTCCCGTCTGGCCAACAAACCTCTCTCGTCGCTCAATCCCAAAAGCTGGCGAATCGGCATTATCTATCGCGAGGGGAATATTGTCATTCCCCGCGGTGAAACCATTTTGCGCCCCAAGGACCGCATCATTCTGCTCGGCGACCCCAAGGTGCTCAAGACCGTGGCCGACATGCTCACCTTTCGTTTCACCCTCTTTCCCCTCGAATACGGCGATACCCTCGTCGCCTACATCGGTCCCGGCGATTCGACGGACTACCTGGAGGAAATCGCCTATCTCGCCAGCGTTTACCCTTTGGAACGGGCCCTGTTTCTCTGCGCCGGTCGCAGCGAGCAGCTGGACCAGAGCCTGCAGACCATCGCCGAAAAACACCGGCTGACCGATATGACCATCGAAGAGGTGCCCGGCCCCGTGCAGGAGAAGACCGTCACGGAACTTCTGCAGAAGCACGGGCGCCGCGCCGGTATCGTGGTGCTGTCGCGCCAGGCGGCGATTGGCTCCTTCTTCCGGCGCTTCGGACACGGCCGCAAGCAGTTTCTGCGCGAGCTCTCCACCCTGGTCGGCTGCCCCGTGCTCATCGCCGGCGGCACCTTCCCCTATGCCGATGTGGCCGTGCCCTGCTACGAACCGAACGGCCTGCAGTCGGCTCTCGAGACGACCCTGGAGATGACCTCGGCCATCGACTACCGTATTAACGCGCTTTTCGTGACCCTCTCGCCCTATATTTCCTCCGAGCAGGAGACCGACGTTTTCGACGAAATGACCAAGACCGTGGCCGACCTGGGCCTGGTGTACAAGGCGAGCATCAAGAACGTCATCCTTGACGGCAACCCCATCCGCTCCGTCGAGGAGGCGCTTGGCCGCTACAACCTGATGGTCAGCAGCATCGGCAGCTGGCGCGAAAACACTCTGCTGGGCGAACTCTTCCGTCCCGATGTGCCCTGGCGGATCGTGCTGACCTCCCCGGTGAGTGTCCTGCTCATCCCCCCCGTCGAGGCGCTGGCCTAGGAGAGACGATGCACGATCACCTTTTCTCCATGTTTCTGGTATTGGCCGGTGTCGCTATCATCCCCTTTCTGGCCCGGCGTTTCCGCGTGCCCTCGGCGGCCCTGGAGATCGTTTACGGGGCTTTGCTCTTCAATCTGTTGCTGGCCGGGCGGCCCGAATGGTTCGCCCTGCTCGAAGAGCTGGGTTTTATTTTCCTCATGTTCATCGCCGGCATGGAGCTCGATCTGCACCGCATCCGCAAGAGCGGCAAGACCGGCTGGTATCTGCTCATTTCCTTTCTCTCTTTCACCATCACCCCCCTGTTGTTCTGGAGCGTCGGACAGCCCTTTTTTCTCGGCGTCGCCGTCGCCATGATTTCCGCCGGCATCGCCATTCCCGTGCTCAAGGAACTCGGCCTCATCAAGAGCACTCTGGGACAGGACATCATCGGCGTCGCCTTGACCGGGGAGCTGCTCTCCATTCTCGTGCTGACCCTCATCGACGCTTTTCACAACCACGGCGCCACCTGGGGGGCGGTTATGGAGATCGGCAAGCTCTCTCTCCTCTTCGCCCTCGCCCTGCTGGCCCTCAAAGGGCTGTACCTGGTGGCCTGGTGGCATCCGGACCGGGTCGAGAAGGTGATGGAGAGCGAAGATCCCGTCGAGGAGGGCATCCGTGTGCTGGTGACCTTCGCTTTTGCCGGCGGGTTGCTGGCTCTGGCGGCGGGGGCCGAGCCGATCCTGGGCTCCTTCTTGCTCGGGGTGGTGTTCAGTTATGTTTTCAAGAGCCGCGGGCGCTTTGAAGAAAAGATCAATGCCCTCGGCTTCGGTTTCCTTATCCCCTTTTTCTTTATCGGCGTCGGCTCCCGGCTGTCTTTCGACCACCTCGCCTCCCTGGAAACCGTGGGGATCGCCCTTGGGCTGACCCTCATGGTGCTGGTCAGCAACCTCTATCCTCTTCTGCTGGCCAGGCCTCTGCGGATCAGTCTGCGCGAGGCTTTCAGTATGTGCATCCTCCTCTCGGCTCCTCTCTCCATGATCGTCGTCGCCGGCACCCTGGGCGAGCGCATGGGCCTGGTCTCCCCAAAAGTACAGGGGGCGCTTATCCTCACGGCCCTGCTGGCCAGCGTCGTCTATCCCTCCCTTTTCCGCCTGCTGGCCCGTCGGCAGGAAACTTCAGCTGACTGACCAAAAAACCTTCCCTTACAAACATCTAGGATATTCTTAACACCTGTCTAACCTCCCCAGGCTGTAGTGTTCGTGACATGTAGAGCGTGCAGGAGGTCAGTATGTCCGGATGGTCCTTTCTACTGTTGGTGCCGATGCTGGCGCTTTTCGGCTGGCTTTACGGACGGTTCACTTTTCACGCCGCTGAACGGTTGGTGAACGATATTCTGACAGGGTCAGGGTCAGGCCTAAAAAGGAAAGGTGAAGAGCAATGACGACGATGCTTGCTGAGAGTACGGGATTAAGTTCGGCTGCTGTTTCCGAGGACGCGGCTCCGTCGAAAGGACGAATTCTGGTGGTCGAGGATGAGCGGGAGCTGGCCGAAATCCTCGAATACAACCTGGGCCGGCGGGGTTTTGATATCGTCACCGCCTACGACGGGCTCAGTGCCTGTCGGCTGGTGGGCAGTCATCAGCCTGACCTGATTCTGCTCGATATCCTGTTGCCCGACCTCGACGGCTGGGAGATCTGTCGGCTCATTCGCGGCCACCAGAACGCTTTTGTCGCTCAGACCCCGATTCTTATGATGACGGCGCTCGGCACGCAAAATGACAAACTCAAGGGACTTCAGCTCGGCGCCGATGACTATGTGGCCAAGCCATACAGCGTCCGGGAGATCTGCGCCAAGGCCGAAAGCATGATCGCTCGCCGCCGGCGGCATCTGCAGGTCAGTGAAGAGCTGCAGAAAGCCCGCCGTCGCGAGATTCTTCAGGCCGACATCCAATACCTGCTCCTGCACGAAATGCGCAACCAGCTCGTCATTATCGGCGGTTATTCGCAGATTCTGGCGAGAAGGGCGGAAGGGGCAGGGGGGGAGTCTCTGGAGCGTTATGTGCGAACCATCGACCGCAGCGCCCGCTATCTTCGTGACCTGTCCAACGACTTCCTGTTCATGCGCCAGGTAGAGGACCAGGAACTTCAGCTCCCCCAGGAGATCTGTCGTCTGGAGGAACTGTTTGCCGAAATGGTGATCCTCTTTGCCGAATCGGCCCAGGCCAGGGGGATATCCTTCAGCGGCAACTGGCCACAGGCCGAGGCCCTCTGTCTTGCCCATGCGCCGGCCTTGCGGGTGGTGCTGTCGAGTCTGCTTGACAACGCCATCAAGTACAGTGATCCCGATACCGTCGTGACCTTGAATCTGCGGGAGAGCGACGGTGCTGTCCATATCGAAATAGACGATCAGGGCCGGGGTATTGCCGACGAGGAGATGGAGCGGATCTTCGACCGGTTCTTCCGTGGGGAGGTAACCGCCGATAAGGTCCCGGGCAGCGGCCTTGGCCTTTACATGGCCCGGGTGCTGGTGGAGGCCATGGGGGGATCCATCCAGGCCCGGCGAGGAAAAGGCGGTGGAACCTGCATGGAAATCCAACTGCTGGCCTCCGTCGGAGACAGGCCATGAGCCAAGCCATGCGTCTTTCCCTCGTCACCGAGACCTACTTTCCCCAGATCAACGGGGTCTCGCGCACGCTTGACCGTCTGGTACGTTATCTCAATGAGGCCGGCGACGAGGTGCAGCTGCTGACTCCCGCTTATGATGAGGCGAGCGAGGTACCTCCGGGTGTGGCGGTGGAAACCTTTGCCGGCCGGCGTTTCCCCCTCTATCCGGAGATCCTCCTGCCCTTCACTCGCGCCGTCACCATCGAGCAAAAATGGCGCCACTTCCGACCCGATCTGGTCCATATCGCCACCGAAGGCCCCCTTGGTCTGGCGGCCCTGCGGGCGGCCCGGCGGCTGGGGATTCCGGTGGTCAGTTCCTATCACACGAATTTCTCTTTCTACCTAAGCAAATATCACCTCTCGTTGCTTGGCCCCCCGTGCTGGGGCTATCTCAGGTGGTTTCACAATGCCACCGCCGCCACCCTTTGTCCCACCCCCTCCATCGGCCACATCCTGCAGGAGCGCGGTTTTCGATCGGTGCACATCTGGAGCCGGGGGGTTGATGTCCATCGTTTTCATCCCGGGCTGCGTGACGGCGACCTGCGCCGGCAGTTGGGGCTTGGCGAGGCCGAGAGGGTTTTGCTCTACGTTGGTCGCCTGGCACCGGAAAAAAATCTGGAGACCCTGATGAGCGCCTGGCGTCGCCTGCCGCCTGGGCATGGCGCCCGCCTGATCCTGGTGGGCGATGGTCCCCTGCGGGAGAGTCTGCAGCGGCAGGGCGATGACCGCGTCATTTTTGCCGGTTACCGGCAGGGAGAAGAACTGGCCCGCCTTTACGCTCTGGCCGATCTCTTCGTCTTTCCCTCTCTGAGCGAGACCTTCGGCAATGTGATGCTGGAAGCCATGGCCAGCGGTGTGCCGACCCTGGGCTTTCGCGTTCCCGGTCCCCAGGATGTGGTGGAGCATGGCCGCACGGGTATTCTGGTCGATGAAGTCAGCCCGGCCGCCTTTGGGGCCGCTTTGAGCGATCTGTTGTATCAGGAAGAAAATCTCCGCCGCCTGGGGAGCGAGGCCAGAGCCTACGCCTGCCGGCAGGACTGGCGACAGATCAATGCCGGGGTCCGCCAAATTTACGGAGATATTCTGCGCCAGGACCGGCCGCGGCCATCTTCATGTCACCTGAACGAGGGGCATCAAGCCCGAAAGGAGAAGTTATGGGTCGATCCGTTGCTTTAAAAGGGGTTTCGGTTTTTTGTGCCACCCGGATTACCGCCAAGGAGGTAGCGCTCATGCAGCGTCTGTTCACCCTACGCCGGCGGCCGCTGTTAACCTGGTTGTCGATAGCTGCTACCCGATTGGGAGACGGGCCGCTGTGGGGGGTGGCCGGGGCGGTATTTCTGGTCGGCGGCGATCAGCAGAGTCGTCTGGCGGTGGCTATCGCCGCCGTGGCCATCAGTCTGTCCATCCTGGTTTTCACTCTCGTCAAGAACAGCCTGCAGCGTCCCCGTCCCTTCGAGAGCTGGCCGCAACTCTCCTGTCTGCTGGCCGCGCCGGACAAGTTTTCTTTCCCCTCCGGGCACACCATGACCGCCTTTGCCGCCAGTACTGTTTTTGCCCAGCTTATTCCGGGCAGCGGACTGTTTTTTTACCCGCTGGCGGGTCTCATCGGGTTCTCCCGTGTCTTTCTGGGGCTGCATTATCCCACGGATGTACTGGTTGGTGCGTTGGTCGGTAGCGGTATCGCTGTCGGCCTGGTGCGGTTGGCGACTGTACTGGCGCTGCTTTAGTATTGTTTTTCAAACGAGATCCGATTGTTGGCCCTGCCTGGAATGAGGTGGGGTATTTTTTTGTTCTTTTTTGGCAAAAGGAGGTTGAGGGTGAAAACCGTTTAAACCTTAAACCGTCGGGTTCCGGCCCGACAGCCGGGTTCCTTTTCTTTGGGCGCAAAGAAAGATGGCCTCGCAAAAAACACATTAAACACAAGTGGCTGAAATTACATAAATAATAGCAAATTTTGACTTT
>JAWSUS010000045.1:0-6208 GCA_033549025.1 Desulfuromonadales bacterium | reverse complement strand
TGTTCGGTCATTTTCAACCTCCTTGGACATGGGAATATTATCCCAAATCAGTGTCCAAGAAAACTGGAGCCGCCCCATTCGTAACAAAATCAAAACCGAGCACCGGCTGTTTTCAGGCCTTATCCGCAAGGATAACAGCCTTTCGAGATTCTGCAGCCGGCTGCGTCCGTCCCGCTTCTTGATCCATAACTCTTTTCGCATTCCTGCCCACAGCTAAGTTGATCGGTATGGGGGTAGAATCTTTGAAAAAATACGATAGGATTAAAACAAAAATGGAAAAGGAGGCTTTATGCTAAAAAAACTTATGCGTCCAATTGGTTGTTTTTTGGTGGTCTCATTTATTCTGCTCAACGTGAATGTGCCCAGGGTGCAGGCCCAAATGGTCGGCACCGATGCCGTGATCATGACACAGCAGGCGGCCCAACAACGCGCTCAGGTGGTGGATTTTATGGCCCGCGAAGATGTCAGGCAGCTTATGGCGCGCAACGGGGTTGATCCACTGGAAGCCCAGCAAAGGGTAAACAGCCTGACGAATGAGGAAATAGCCCAAATTTCCCATTCCATAGATCAACTGCCTGCCGGTGGCGATGCTGTGGGAGCAATCGTCGGTGCGGCAGTGTTGATCTTTGTGGTGCTTTTGATTACCGACATCATCGGCTTAACCCATGTCTTCCCATTTGTTAACCACCCCCGCTGAGGTTCAACCCGACAGACATTTGCTTCAGGCCGGCAAACGCTGGATTGCCGGCCTGCTGTTTTTCTTCCTGGGTACAGTGCTGCCGGGGTGCAGCCTGGTGCCGCCGGACTATTTGGCCCAAACCTCTGGCCGGCCCCAAAACGCCAGGGTCGCGGCGGTGCCCTTTTTCCCTCAGGATGAGCTGCAGTGCGGACCCGCGGCTCTTGCCATGGTCCTGAGCTGGAGTGGCGTTGCCGCCCATCCTTCCGAGCTTTCAGCGGAAGTTTACACGCCTGGTCTAAAGGGCAGTCTGCAAAATTCCTTGATTGGGGCGGCGCGCCGGCACGGGCGCGTTGCCTATCCCATCGAAGGTGTTGAGGCCATGATGACGGAGGTCGCGGCTGGAAATCCGGTGATCGTTCTCGTCAATCTGGGCTTTGCCTGGTATCCGAAATGGCACTATGCCGTGGTCATTGGTTATGATCAGGAGAAGCGGGAAGTCCTCCTTCATTCAGGACTCAGGGCGGAGGAGATCCTCAGTTTCTGGAAATTCAACAATATTTGGCGACGGGGCCACTATTGGGGGCTGTTGGTCCTGCCCCCCGATCGGCTGCCAATGACGGCAACAGAAACAGCCTGGCTGAAGGCGGTGGCGGGTTTGGAGAAAACCGGAGAGTGGCAAGGGGCTGCCACCGGCTATCGGGCCGCCCTGGAGAGGTGGAAAAGTTTTGTCGCCTGGATGGGGCTTGGCAATAGCCAGTATAACCTGCGAAATCTTGACGCCGCGGCAGAGGCTTTTCGGCAGGCAACAAAGCTGCAGCCGGAAAACGGCATCGCCTATAACAATTGGGCCAATGTTCTGGCTGAGCAGGGCAAACGGGATGAAGCCTTGACGGCTGCCCAGCGAGCCGTCGAACTGGGTGGCCCCTTTCAGGAAACCTTCCGCCAAACGCTTGGGGAAATCCAGGAAAGCAAAGGCCGCCCGGATCGATAAAGGGGGCCGGCTTTAAAAGAGCCTTGAAAAGATCATTGATCGGGCGTTTTAAAAATGAAGGGCCGATTTCCGGCTTTCACGTAGGCCGTGCCCAAAAAAAGCGTGTAGTCATACTTTGCCCATTCAGAGGTCTTCTCTCCCTGTCTCGTCCGCACGGTCCAATAATATTCTCTTCCCGGCTCTAGCGGCGTTTCGATTTTATGCTCGGTCTCAGTCAGGCCTTCCCGGTAATAGATTTCCTTCCCCACGGACCGTTTTGTCCCTTCCCAGAAGGATTCAATCTTGATGCCTTCATAAACAATGAGATCGTACGTTATCCCCGCACCCTGGGCTGCTTCCCACTTGAACGTGGGCTGAAGTGCCTCTGCCTGCTTCGGGAAGTTCGGGTTGCCAACTTCCGGAGAGAGAGGTTTGATCTCGTGAAAGGACGTGCACCCTGCTAACAACAGAACCACAAGCATCATAGGCAGGCTGTTTCTTTTCATCGGCGTTCCTCCAGTGTCATGACGTCCTTGGTGATCTTGCCCTTCAAAGCCGGGAATTGAAGCGAGACCCTATCGGCCGTCGACTCCATCTCATCGGTGATGTTGACGACGTACCGGCCTCCGTAAAAGCTCATTACCAGCGTGCCGATATAGGCAGCCTCTCCACTGACAACCCGGAATTTCGCGCCGATGGGCCCGCTGATGGTGAGGCCTGAGCGCCATTCAAAGCCGGTGATCTGATATTCGCCACCGGGCAGGTGCCAGATAAAATCGCCTTCGCCTTTCAAGGGGACATAAGTTGCGGCTGATGTTTCAGGGCCGGTGACAAAAAGACCAAAGAGACTCTCGCCAAATACTGACGAAAAACCCTTCTCTTCACCCTCGTCCAACAGACGGACGGAGCCCGCCACAATGCCTTCACCCTGAGCAAGCGATCCCTCTTCAGAGAGGCTGATGGGGGAGGAAACACAGCCGGCCAAAGCCATAAGGGTCGCACACAAAAACAGACCAGAAAAAGATTTTAAGAGAGAAAAATACTTGCCGGAGAGAAGGTCCATAATGACCTCCGAAAAACCCCAAGGAGAGATGACGATAGATTGTTTATAGTAAGAAATTTATCAGAGTGGATGCGATAAGCAACTTGAACCCGGGGCTTGTATTCTGGCCCCGCCATTTAACCTTGCCGCCAGAGCGTCAGACCCCCTCCGGAAGCTTCAACCGCATCATTTCCCGTCGATTTATCCTGCGCCCGTCCACTACGAAGGTGCCATCGCCAACGGCATGCAGGGTGCGCTTTTCCTGGCGGCTCCTGTCGAAGTAAGCCGCGACGCCCTCGAGGACAACGATATGGTGCTTTTCGACGATATCGATCACCCGGCAGGCGATATGAGCCAGGCATTCCTGAATCAGGGGCGCCCTGACCAACGCATTCTGCACAGGCGTCAACCCAAATTTCGCGAATTTATCGGTGTCGGCGCCCGAGCAGGTGCCGATGCCGACAGCCTGATCAATAAGGTCCACCGTCGGAATGGCCAGAACGCATTCCCTCGATTGCTGCAGCGCGGCATAGGAATGGTTCCATGGCCCCGTAGTCATGGCAAATTGGGGCGTGAAGTCCACCACCATGGTCCAGGAGATGGTCATGATGTTGTTCTTCACGCCATCGTTGGTCGTCACCAGCACCACGGGCCCTGGTTCCAGCAACGTGAAGGCTTGCTCAAGGGGCATCATTTCCATCGCCATACGCGCCTCCGTTCGGGCTGGCCTGTCGAAGCTCCTCCCCACCCCTATGTCAATTGGGGTACTATTGCTTACCCTGCCAGGGCCACTTGCCGGTCATCTCTACTTCCAGGGTTAAGCTCAGGAACGTACGTATAAGTACAACAATGGCCAGAACCCCTATAGTTTCAAAGGTCAGCTCGACTGCAACGGTATAAATGATGTCTGATGCAATAAGAAACTCGAGTCCAAGCAAAATGCCACGGCCAAGTATTTGACGGAGTTCTTGGAAGATGAGCTCGTTCTTGTCTTTTTTCAGTATTCTGGCTGTAGCATTATAAAGTGAATATAGTGCAAACAGCGTAATAGTGCCGATTCCGATCGCTTCAATAGTTGCGGCGCACCACGCTGCTACAGGTGTTATAAATTCACTCACATTATCCCCCTATGGATCAGCCACTGTTGAGTTCACCGGCGGTACCGGACGGTTTGGCATAGGTCGCGGATTTATCAAAAACACCTTGGCTCAACCGTCCGAGGGAACCGACTGGTTGGGTGTCTATTTCCATTTATACTCACATTCTCTGCAACGGTAGCGTTTTCCAAAAAACAGCAATGGCAATCCTAAGAGTAAACTCCAAGCTGAAAATTGGCGTTGGTAATTGATCGTTTTTATTTCAGTTGCGCCACAATTAGGGCAAGACGAGGCCGGCAATTGCTCTTCATCTGGGAATTTTTCAGTTTGCTTGGTTTCTGTGTGAATTTGAAGAATCTCTTTTGCTCTCTTTGCGTCAGCACGGGCAACTCGCAACTTCACACCACCCAAGGCATTAGAGTAAAGCCAATTGACTCCAATGGTATATTGATTATCGAGAAAACATTGGAGTCCGGCAGCTTCCAGGGTCGACTGAGCGAGGCCCGCAGAGGGTAGATCACGAAACTGGGCAATGGTTACAAAATGCTGAGCCATTCAGTTTGCCTTTTATTATTCTTGCCACACACGGTTTCATAATAACCAATAATACGGGGAGTGTCCCTATTTTCATTATTTGGCCCAACGGTTCGCGATAAGCGGCGGCGACGTGAAGATTCGGCCTACTACCGCAATTTGATTTTGTTTTTCGGGGAGCACCCAGCTATTTTCCGTCCGCTTGATTGCATGGTTAGATGACTTATTTAACTTGGACCAAGTCACCATTAACTACGTAACAGACCTCGAATTGTTCAGGCCTTCCTACTTGAACCACCGCGTAGACTTCACGTTTAATTCTAACGTTAACCAATAAATCGCCGTCTATTCCTTTTTTTTGTCCGTTTGAAATAGCGTCATCCATTGCTAGTTGGAGATTGCCGTTTTGATTTGGTACTGAGTTTGGATTAAGTGGATAGCAAGATCGGCCCTCAACTTTTACAGCAGTATTGTTTGATGAGCTATAGGATAATCCCCTTATGTTGTAAGAAGATGCAGCGGTAAAATTACCGAGCATTTCTACTTTAGTGAGATTTTTATTCACACGTGGTGGCGGGGCTGCACTTCCAATAATTAGCAAACAACCTATGGCATAAGTGACTAAAACACTAAATTTTTTCAAAACTTCCTCCTTTTGTATAAAAAAATAATTGCTATGAAAGCGGCAAAAAAGCCGCCAAGAATAGAAAAACCTACATCGTTGGAATCAAATGTTCCATTCTGCAAAAAAGCATAGAATATATTTTGGCCCGAGAATGTTTTCAGTGAGGCATTGAACCCTTGGAGATACTCGAATACAACATTAATAACAACCCAGGAAGTGCAGGCTAAGATAATTGATTTTCTGTTCAACTCTACGAGTGAAATAGTTATTAGTGAAAAAGAAACGACATGGATAAAAGATGGAATGCTGTCTGTGTAGTTTAATTTATTATTGAATATAGTAAATATATTTAAATAATTCGTATTGTTAGTTATGTATAAATTATCAGCAGACCTAATTACTAAATAATATAAAAATCCAAAAAGTAAAAACAAAGCTCCTGTTATAAACATATTTTTTTGTTCTATAATTTTCATTTTCCTCATCTAACGGTTCGAGATAAGCGGCGGCGACATGACCTGTGAGAACAGCCGAATTTTTCTCGGGGAGCACACAGCTATTTCCCGTCCGCTTGATTAAATGGTTATGTTTAGAACCCGGAAGTGGCTATTTACGGTCACTTTATTTGAATGACGGTGTCTGGGTCTTTAGTGAGTGGTCCAGCAGTTCCGCCTGATGCAACACATTTAAAATGTAATTCGGTCGATCCAAACCGCGCCGGAGCAGAAGGTGTGACGGTTTCTCGTAGCACAAATAGCTCAAGCCCTTTCTCGTTACAAAATGCGTGTGCTTCTTTATAAACCTGTGCCTTGTTGCTAAGAGATACCCCCAGCCCAGGTGAACCATCTTTCTTGCCAATGTAGTAAGAATCTTGGCTCATAGGAATGACACCCGTGCTTGCACAACTAGCCAAAAACATCACGCTAAAGAGCACTATCAAAGTACGAAATATCATTTCATTTCCTTCATGAACATAACGGTTCGCGATAAGCGGTGGCGACGTGAAGGTTCGGCCTAATGCTGAATCGCCCCCAGTTTTCTAAACACTCCCGACTTTGTTGAAATGTCGGCGTTCAAACTCCACTGGAGACAGCTCGTCATTGTAGCTGTGACGTCTGGCCGGGTTGTAGAACATTTCGATGTAATTGAAGACGTCCTGCCGGGCATCTTCGCGTGACGGATAGGTCTTGCGCCGAATCCGCTCGCGCTTGAGCAACTGAAAGAAACTTTCGGCCACAGCGTTGTCGTAACAATTGCCGCG
>JAWSUS010000044.1:0-6968 GCA_033549025.1 Desulfuromonadales bacterium | reverse complement strand
ATACTGGAAGAAATTCATCAGGCGGCAAGGGGCTGCCTGACCATAACATGGTGTCCACTATTGCGGACCGACCTCAGCGGGCTGCTCGACGGGATAGAGTCAATCTTGAAAGACGTGGACTAATCAACGCAGAAGCAACTAGACTAGTCCACCCAAAACCACCCCGACTAGTCAACCACAAAGCAACTGGACTAGACAGACAAAACCTTGCTCGACTAGTCAGGCAGAAAAGAAAAGGGGCTTGCAGAAATGCAGGCCCCTTTTCTTAACGCTCTGGTCTGGGTGGATTCTATGTGGTTTTGGTTACTTACCCAGGATTGACTTTTTAACAAAGGGCGTCACGTTCGACTGTGAGTGATTTGAATAGGTCGGCCAATCCGGCTGGTACTCGTCGGACTGATTACCCCATACAGACCAGCCCTTACGGGGGCCTCTGGCGAACAGTTCAATGTAGGGGCCGGGGCTGCAAGACTCGATGAGGTCGTACTGTTCGTCAGGCTTGCGGCTGTGCTCCCGTTTTTGGGTGCTGATGATGTTTTCCTGGCTGCGCCCGGGTTGTAGGGTTCGGGCGTTTTTGCCCCGCGTGCCGAAGAGGATTATTTCCGTGACATTTCGGAAATAGAACCCTACACCCCGCCGGTCCGGGCCGCCGTCCTTCCGTATTTTGTACCAGATCAAATTGGTTTTGTAGGTGAACCCCCAGTGGCTCATAACTTCCAAGCCTTCAGCCAGGAGGGCGTTAGGAACCCACAAGTAGAGGTGGGCAGTATCCTTGACAATAGCTTCGACAGGGAGGTCCTTGATTGCTTGCAGGTCCATCGTTGGGTAACGATTTAACCGCTTGTGTTCAGGGGCCATCTTTCCTGTTCTGTTCGCAAACTGCCAGGGAGGATCTGCCAGAACCGTGGCAAATTTCTTTTTCCCTGCTGTATGCAACAGATCGTCGGACGCGCTGAGATTCATTTATACATCCTCCACGTAGAGAGATTTTGAAATTCCGAACACCAGCAAAGGACAACCGGCACCACCACCACCTTCAATCCTGGGTAGTAGCTTGCTCATGTGTGTTGTGGAAGCTCCAAAAGAGGAACCCCGGCCCAGTTCATTGAAGATGTCTTGGAGGTTGTCACAGCGGGTAATGATGACCCCCACACTAATAGCTCGCAAATCAAAGAGAAGGCGAAAGTTGTTAAGGTCCCTGTCGTAAAAAGGATCTTTATTGTTCCATTCGATTTCCAGGGCAATCCGGTTTTTAAAGCAGTCAACTTTATGTGTCGGGGAGTCAAGAGTGCTTTCGTCAATGGTAATTTGTGTTTTGAACTCTTTTTCAACCCATCCTCGGCTGTAAAGAAATGAGTCTATTGATTCTGATACTTTTGATTTCCTGCCGCCTGGATTGACTATATAGCTTTTGAACAATCGAAAATCTGTCAAAACGTCAACTATATCATTCCATTCATCCGGGAAATCCTCTTTCAATATTGCACAAGCATGTTTCCATTCGTAAATCTCATAATTATCCCGAATAAATTTAGGAATTATGTCAATTGTCATCATGCGGAAGCCCTCCCTTTCATTGCAGACCAAAGGGCTTTTTTACCCCGGCGGGGCATACCAGGTCAAGGAAAGAAAGGGCTGTTTTTCACCCCAGCTTGGCGGCCAAATCCTCTGCCCGGAGGTGGGTATACCTTTGCAGCATCTGCAATGTTTTATGCCCCGTAATGCTGGCAACTTCCATTGGATTCAGACCTTTCTCGAAAAGTCGACTGGTGGCCTCGTGGCGCAGATCATGAAACCGGAGATCTTCTAGCTTTAGGTTTTTGACCAGTGCAGCAAAAGCCTTGCTCGATGTGTTCGAAGAATAGCCGAAAACTTTTCCGTCCAGGCGGCGGGGGATTGATCTTAATTCAAGAATTGCCCGTGAAGAAAGAGGGACCGTCCGTGCTGATCCGTTCTTTGTTTCCGTGAGGTGAGCAATCTTCCGGTTAAGGTCCACCTTGTTCCAGGTCAATTCCGTAAGTTCCCCCAATCGCATGGCAGTCTCAAGGGCCAGGACGATAATCGGGCGAAGTTTAACGGGGGAAGATTTGAGAAGCTTTTCCTCTTCCCCGGGCAGCAGCCTTCTTTCCCTGCCTGCCGGCTGTTTAGGCTTACGGATATCGCTTACAGGGTTTCTCAACCCTTCCATGCCCCACTCTTTGCGGGCAACAGTGAACAGATGTGACAAAAGGATCAGCTCATTGTTGACCGTGATAGGGCTTCGCTCCAGAAGTCTTTCGTCACGATATTTGGCAATATCAGAACCTTTAATGGTGGCAAGAAAGCGGGGGGCGAGAGAGGTTTTTGAAAGAATGTTTATTCTGCTGTTTTCCTGCTTTTCCCCTTTTTTGCCCGGGGTGATTTCGCGGCGGTAACGATCCAGGGCATCGGCAAGGGTAGTGCGCTCCGCTTCGGCCTGGGAAACAAATATTCCCCGGTCCATTTCGCTTTCAATAAGCCGCGCCCACTTCTTTGCATCGTCTTCGGTTTCGAATGTTTTTGACTGGAGAGGATATCCCCGACGGCGGATTTTAACTTGCCATTGATAGGGACCTCTTTTGCGGATTGAAGCCATTTGAGCCTCCATTTTGTTGACCCCAAACTAGGGCCATTGTCCCAAAAATGTCCCAAAAACACAAGGACCAAAAAGAAAGGGGCTACGCATTGAAGCGTAACCCCTTGTTTTTGCTGTGGTGCCGAAGGCCGGAATCGAACCGGCACGGCCAGAAGCCATCGGTTTTTGAGACCGACGTGTCTACCAATTCCACCACTTCGGCAAAGCGGAGTGAATTATAGAAATATATGTGGCCACGGTCAAGGGATTTGAGCGTATCGACGAAAAAAAGAAGGGGCGTGTCGGTGGTCAGTCCAGGGTCTTTCTCCCGAGGGACATCAGGAAATTCCTGATATCCCTGTTTCGATTTTTTTGGTAAGGTTGCACCGGTATTGCTTGCGAACAAAGCCCCGCAAGCAAAAGGGCCCCGCATGGTGTGGGGCCCTTCCTTTTTTGGGGGGGGAGTGTTAATGGAAAAAAAGTCCCCCGGCGAATAAACACCGGGGGCATAACAGGTACAACCATTCTGTGTGTTTCAACGCCTATAATAAAAAATTAGAAAATTGTTAGTCAACGGTTTTTTAGTCGAAATGGCTCAAATCACAAAAAAAGCCTGCGAAATAATTCGCAGGCTTTTTTTATTTGGTGGAGCTAAGCGGGATCGAACCGCTGACCTCTTGAATGCCATTCAAGCTATCCATGCCCCCCAAGATATCCCGGAGATGCCTAAAAGTGCTTGAAAATTGAAGCCTTTTGTATTATAATATTTCCTTAATGTTCCCTTTGTTTCCCCTGAAATAATGCAAAAAAGTATCACCTAAAGTATCACCCAAATAACTCAAACAAGGATGGGAGTCAATGGCAAGTAAGAATGATTTAACTAAAAGTGATCACCGGGGCGTTTATTATCGGGAACATCCGATCAATAAGCATGGGGTCCGTAAAGACCGGCAATGGGTTATTGTCCAACGGCTAAACGGAAAACTTAGAACATCAACTCTTGGCTGGTCCTCTCAGGGAATCAAAGAATTGCATGCAATAGGCAAGGTCCACGAATACCTAGAAAATAATAAGTGGAATCGCAGTAATCCGGATAAATTGCCGAAGCCGATTTGTAAAGGAGACGAAGACTTGGCTGCTGCTAAGTTGGCCATTCAACTTGAACAAGAGCGAGTGATTGAAAGGCATAAAAACATGTCCATCAACGACTTTTGGGATACGTTTTACCTGCCTTTGATCGAAAGTGGAGCAAAGGAGGGGGGAACGGTTGATGTCGAAAGGTCGATTTATGAAAACTGGATAAAAAGATCATTGGGTTCTAAGAGATTGATTGATCTTAAACGTCTGGACTGGAGTCGTTTGGTTAAAGATGTTTTGTCTGTGGGACGTTCTCCTCGGACTGTCCACTATGTTGCCAGTATCATTTTGCAAATGTGGTCTTTAGCGTTCGATGAAAAGGTAATCAATATTCAACCGCCTCGCCGCAAAACACTGGGGCTTCCTGATATTGACAATGAAAGGACGGGAGTATTTACTCCTGATCAAGCTGAAGAATTTCTATTGGCTCTTAAGAAACGTAGCTACCAATGGCACAATATCGGTTTGTTGAGTCTGTTAACAGGAATGAGGGCGAGCGAGATTTATAAACTCAAGAAAAAAGACATTGATTTTGATAAAAACCTTATTTTTTTGGAGTCACCTAAGAAACACAAAAGTCAATATTTGTCTGTTGGTGACAAAGCAAAAGAGCTGCTTAAGATCATGATTGAAAAATCACGTTCCGATCAGCCATTTGTTGTCACAAGTAGAAAAGGTGGAAAAATCAAATCTGTTTCAAAAACAGTTGCGAGAGTTATAGAGGACTTAAAGTACAATGAAGGCAGAGACAAACGTGAAAAACTTTCTTTTCATAGTTTGAGACATACAACGGCAACTTGGCTATTGGAAGAAGGGGAAAATATTTATCGTGTTTCCAAGTTGCTGAGACACTCAACAGTAAAAGTTACTGAGCAAAGATATTCTCATTTGTCTGATGATACAATTAAGAAGACTGCGGATAAAATTGGTGAAGTGTTTTCTGTTGAAAAATTATTAGGTAATCCCAACGAGGTCGGAGGCTAATAATGGGCCAGGGAAGAGAACTCGGCCATCAATGCAAATCTCTCTTCTTGCGTGACCCACAGATACTTTATGATTGAACCCTAGGGTGAGCATGGTTGCGTCCTGGGATGCTCAAATGAGGTTGATGTTTTGTACACCACGGGATATATTTTAAACATGAATGTGGTGTACAAAAACAAGGATGAAGTTTTGCAGGGCATGCTGCGAGATGAACTGGTTCGTTGCCAAAATCTGATGGAGTCTCTGCGCGCAGATATCGCAGAACTGCCAAAAGGGTCAATTCATCAACGGAAACGAAACTACAAAGGCAAGGTATCCATATATCATTACCGCAAGTTCCGAAGAGCAGAAAAGAGTGTATATGAGCATGTTCCTGCAGACCAAGTGGATTACCTGAGCGAGCAAATTGATGTGCGGCGGAAGAAAGAAGCTTTGCTGAAGAAGTATGTCGATAGGGCACGATATCTTGAAAAATTATTGAGGGTTTGACGTTGGCCCAATACAAAATTGAAGGCGATCTCGGGTTGCCTGCCACAATTCTTGACCTGTTTCAAGTCCTTCAACGGGCGGATTTTTTCATGGATGGCTTGCTGATCGGTAGTTGGGCAATCCTCTTCTATGAAGAAGTACTCGGGATAAAATATGTGCTGCGAACTGGCGATATAGATTTGGCGCTGGGCCCTGGAATACCGAAGGAAACCAAGTTTTTTGACCTCGACGCAGAGTTCAGGGCTTTGGGGATGGAGTCTGTTGTTGACCGGGAAACCGGTTTACAGAAGTTTTTGACCGATTTCTATGAAGTTGAGTTTTTGATTCATCGCACAGGTGGGCGCGATGAGGTGAAACTGGTTCGAAAATACAATGTCAATGCCCAGGCAATGCCTTTCATTGATACCCTGTTTATCGATCCAATTGAAATAGAGTTTGCTGGAGGCTTGATTCGCATTCCACAACCGGAAGCGCTATTTTTTCAAAAGCTGATAGTCGCCCAACGGCGCCCTCAAAAGTGGAAAAAAGAGAAAGACTT
This sequence comes from Desulfuromonadales bacterium, assembly GCA_033549025.1. GTDB lineage: Bacteria > Desulfobacterota > Desulfuromonadia > Desulfuromonadales > SZUA-540 > SZUA-540. The sequence continues at coordinate 1,227 of JAWSUS010000044.1, read as the reverse complement.
GGAACAATGCGGGGTCCTTGCCGGTCGGTTGGACCTTGGGGTTCTAAAGAAGATATCCGCAGGATACAGGATGAGCGGGAAGACTCTAGCAATGATTAGAGAATCCTGTAGCGCGATCGGTTTTGATGTGGCATCTTTTACACCAAACGCTCACGATTAACATATTGTGGGCGTTCCCTATAAGGCGGTACATTCGTGACACTATAGATGGCGATCAAAGTCCATCCGCTGATGCAATATACGAATCACGTCTATTCCTTCATTAATCAGCTTGAAGAAGATCACATGAGATCCAGACTTCTTCTTCATGTATCCAGGTCGGACATCACCTATATCAGTAGACGTTGAATGGTCGTTGGATTGCTTTTGCATTTCCGCCCAAAGCTCACGGACATACTTTTCGGCTTGCTCAACACCCCACTCATCAAGGGTGTAGTCCCATATTCCTCCAAGGTCAGACTTAGCCTTGGGCGATAAAACAATTTGCCTCATAGGGAAAGAGACTTTTTCTTGTCTGCAATAAAGGCTTCAATGTCCAACCCTGACGATGGACCAGAGCTTTCCCCTTCGATTAGGGCTTGGCGCAATTGTTCCAACTTGAGGTGGTCTTTCCTGATCAGGTCGCGTATGTAGTCTGATGCGTTTGAATAACGCCCACTTTGTACGCATTCTTCAACCCAGGTTTTCATCTGGTCAGGTAACGAAATATTCATAGTTGCCATTGCATCCTCCATACTGTTAGCTGTCAATAGTCTATGGCAATCTTTGTCAATTGTCAAATTTTGCGAAAATCGTCAGGAGGTCGCTAGGTGGCATTGTTACTAAAACGGAGGATATTTGAGATTTACTTCATCCCCCTATCGACTTTAACTAAATCAACTTGTTAGACGCTATTTTACCTTGGCCTTCTAAATATGAAACTCGTGGTTTCAATTTGGCAAACGACATATCGTTTGCCAAAAAACCAACAGATGTGGAAAGGACAAGGATGAAATATTTGGTGAAAATAGTTGAGGAATCGAGCCAAGTATACGAAGTTTTGGCTAAAAAAACTCGGCCACCCGGACCAGATTGATCCGCCGTGATATGAGATGATTGGGCTCGTCGTTGAGCCTATAGAAAAACTCAATCGAAAAGCTCCGACTTTCCAGCACAAAAAAGCCCGCAGATTCCGGTGGGATTCTGCGGGCTTTGGCTTCGGGGCGCGGGGTGGGCTACATCATCATC
>JAWSUS010000043.1:0-7595 GCA_033549025.1 Desulfuromonadales bacterium | reverse complement strand
GCCAGGCGTAGTAGCCACTGCGTTGGACCTTCAGCATGTGGCACAGGTTGCGCGTTGCGAACTCCTGCTGGTGTGCCTGGATAAAGGCATACCTCACCGGGACTCTTTGGCGAAGTATGCGGGGTGGCCTTTTTTAGGATGTCACGTTCCTCGGTGACGCGCCGAAGTTCTGCCTTCAGTCGCTTGATCTCGGCCTGCTGGTCATTCATCTGGGCTGTGTGTTGAGGCCCGTGGCCGTACTTATTACGCCACGTTAACTGTTATCCGTTGTGACTAGGATTTCATGGTATCCATTTGAGCAAGATAAATTCTGCTTGGCGATCCGGGCGGAATTTTTTCATAGTACAGAAAACACAAGACAAGAGATGGTTCCGAACAGTAAGTTTTGTTAATCAATGGGGCGACCCAGTTGCGGCTCGATTTGCCATATAAAAACCTGGCGATGAAAATTGCCGAAACCGACACCGAGGAAGGGCCGGCGAGACGGTGACCGTCAACCGCAAGGATCGAAAGTAGATAGGTTATGGGCACCCGATATGGTTACCTGGTGTCCAATGGAATTGTGAAGGCAGGCAGGTTTGGGACTAAATAGGTGGGAAAGACCGGGAATGGATTGGATTGCGTGGGTTTCAAGGAAAAACGGTGAGTTGCGTTGATTTTTGCGGCGGGTTTTTGAGCTTGGTGGCACTTGGAACCAAAATCCGAAAATTGACCACTTTTTTTGTATTTGTCGGGTGTTTTGGAACCGGCTTTATGTGCCCTGTAACTGGCTTTCAACTGCTGTGAAATATAGCCTAAACCTTTTTGGAAATTCTGTCGTACGCGGCGCCCGTTCCGAGCAAGGACATTAGCGATATCAGCGCGACGATTGAAAAAAAGGGGGATATCCCCTTAATGCCCGCTGCGGCCAGGCCAAAGGCAGCTACAGCTATTATCGCGTTTGCCTTGACCATCCGCAAGAGAACGATCTTCTGCAGGTGCAGGGCTACGGGGTGCTTGCAGCCTGGACACTCGAACGCCCGGCGGCTTACCGGGCGGCTGCAGTTCGGACACTCTATCATGTAAGGGCCGTTGGTGTATTTGTTTTCAGAGCCCTTTCCTATATTATAAGTATAATTGCAATTGTTGTTCCCGATTGAGTTCGACCCGTTTATATTTATTTTTACCGGCCTATCTTTCTGTTTTTCTTCTTCTTTTTTATCCTCTTTGCCAAGCTCCTCGAACAGTCCTTTCAATTCTTTCCGATCCACAACAACCCTCCTAAGATGCCAATTTAATTAATCGCAAAGCGGTTTTAGCTACCTCTTTGCCCTCCATTTCACCTTTCAATACTTCATCGTGAAGCAACAGCATCAGCTGGGCCTTCTTTTCACCAGGCCAGGGCTTGGCCAGGGATTCAAAGATCGGGTCCAGCCCGATGATGATCTCGCGCATCAGGTCTTTGTCCAGGGGGAGCGCAGCGCCTTCCAATACGGCGTCATCCCGCAGTTTCGGCCCCTCGCCGGTTAGCAACCAGGTGGGGTTGATCTCGGGGTGGAGTTCTAATAACCGGTTCAGGAAATCCGCAGGCGGCGAGGTTGCGCCCTTTTCGTAGTTAACTAGCGTATTTCTACTTATACAAAACTGGGGCGCGAAGTTCTCCCGTGCGGTCTCGCCGCGTATTTCCAATATTCTGTCTCCGATGGCCATCAGCACCCCTTTTTTTGGTTGTAGCATCGAGACCCCAAAGATACAACCAAGCTACAACTGAAAAATAAAGGGTTGTATCTTTTGTATCTACCTAAAAATATTAACAAAACACCCCATACACACCTGCTCACCACAAAAAATAAAGCTACAACCAAAAATTATTGGTTGACTTGCCAAAATATTGGTTATATCTTGGCATCACAGGTGCTTAGTTAAATAGGCAAAGCAAGCCAAAAAAATGTGAGTTACACGTCGAAGGGGCTCCCCCCATTAAAAGGCCACTCGACAACTTTCTTATCCACAAGGAGATCTTCGTATGCCAGACCCGCAAACGCCGCCATCGACCGATAGCTTCCCCCCGGGCGGAAGCCTGAATGATCCACTGTCTCCAGGAGCAACATGCCCTGGTGGATATGCTGCATCGCCGCAAGCGTCAGTTTCTGTCTTAAAGCAGGGTCTGACCACTTTTTCAGTTTTGCGCGTGCAGAAGGTGTTTTTTCTACGTAATCGCAAATATCCGACGCGTAAATGGCGCACCACCTCTGCCAGCCGGATCGTCTCGCCCTGGCGCAGAAGTCAAAGAGTTCTTCTAGATCTTCTTCTGATAGAGATCCCCGCAACTCTGCAAGCAGGGCGCGGCACGCTGATATATACGATGAAAGGGCCATGGGGGTAATCCTTCCTGGTTAAACCACAAATCCAACGAAAGAGGCAGCCATGCAACCAAACAAAATCCGCGCCCTGATGGTCGAGAAGGGTATCAAGCAAGCCGATATCGCCCGCGATCTGGGCATCAACCTGGTCAGCGTACACGGCACCATTTACGGCAAGTGGCGCAGCAGGCGCGTTGCCCGTGAAATTGCCGCTCGGCTCGACATGCCGGTAGAGAAGCTGTTCCCCTACGCCAGTTGATAGCCACTTTACCAAAAGAGTTAGGGCGAAACAATGACAAAACCCAGTAAAAAAACAGTCATAGACGAGCGGCAAATGAGCCTGTTCGAGCTGCTCAGCCTAGAAAGAAGCGAGCGCATCGAGCAAGCCCCGGGCGCCCTGTGCGTATCGAGCAAGCTCATGGTGGCGGTGAAGGCCGCCATTAAGGCCGCGCCCAAAAGCCGCGAGACACTCGCCGACGAGATGAGCCTGCTGGTCGGGGCCGAAATCAGCGTGCATATGATCAACAGCTGGGTCTCGGACAGTCACCCTCACCGCCTGCCCGCCGAGTTTTTGCCAGCACTGTGCCAGGCCTGCGGCTCTACCGCCCCTTTACGGGTGTTGGCCGATGCCTCCGGGCTGTTCGCACTGCAAGCCCCCGACGCCCTGCGCGCCGAGATTCAGCAATACGACGAGGTCGAAAGCCAGGCCCGCGCCGAAAAGCGCAAGCGCAAGGCGCTGCTGGCAGCTATCGAAGGGGGTGAGCTATGAAAACGGCCACCACCAAGCAGATAGCTACGGCGCTGGGGGTATCACAGCAAGCTGTAAGTAAGCGCGCAACAAAAGAAAATTGGCCGAGTCAAAAACGCGCCGGTCGCGGTGGCGGGATGGAATATTTTGTTGAATCCCTTCCCTCCCCCGTCCGTGAAGCGCTGGCCGCCAAGCAGGCCAAGGCCGCTTTTTGCCCCCTGCCGACCACGGCAGCGGCCCGAGCGGGTGCGGCCATGGGCGAGCAGATCGCCCGCGAGGCGGCAGCGGCCAAAGAGGCCCGGCGTCAGGCGAAAGAGGCGGCGCTGGCCACCTTTGAAGGCCTGCCCGAGGCCCGCAAAAAAGAGGCCATGGCCAAGTTCGAACTGCTGCAAGCCTGCGATCTGTTCATGAAGTCGTCCGGCATCCGCAATATCAAGGTGGGCAGCGAGAAGTTCAGCAAGCTGTACGCCGCCGGCAAGATCGAGGTGCCCGCCTGGGTGGCCGATTTCGCCCGCCGCTCCGGCCGCCTGTCGCTGTCGTGGAGCAGCCTGAACCGCTGGCGCAAGGCGCACAAAGAGGTGGGTCTGGCGGGGCTGGTCAACGGCTACAAGAGCCCGAGCAAAACGACGGTTCCCGAAGAAATCCAGAAGTTCGTCATCGGCCTGATCACCGAGTTTCCGCACATCAAAGACAAGCGAATCCGCGAAGCGGTCGAAGCCCGCTATCACGGTCAGCCGATTCCGCACGAGGCCTCTTTGCGCCGCTTCACGCAAAAGTGGAAAGAGAAAAACGCCTCGCTGCTGCTGTATGTCAGCAACCCCGACGAATGGCGCAACCAGCATCAGTTCGCCATCGGCGACGCCAGCGAGGGCGTCACCGAGCTGAACCAGGTGTGGGAGCTGGACTCGTCACCGGCTGACATCATGCTGACGGACGGCCGTCACAGCCTGGTGGGCTGCATCGATGTTTACAGCCGCCGGGTGCGTCTACTGGTCTGCCCCACGTCGGCGGCCCGGCATATTGCCGCCCTGGTGCGTCGCTGCCTGATCGACTGGGGCGTGCCGATCAACGTAAAGACCGACAACGGGCAAGATTATGTCAGCCACTATCTGATGGCCATCTTTCGGGATCTCGAAGTAGATCAGCACCTCTGCCCGCCGTTCACGCCCGAAGACAAGCCCCATATCGAGCGGTTTTTCCACACCTTTTCGCACAGCATCGTCGAGCTGCTGCCCGGTTTTATCGGCCATAACGTAGCCGAGCGCAAGGCCATCGAAAGCCGCAAGAGCTTTGCCGAACGCATGATGACCCCCGGCGAAACGGTGGAAATCGCCATGACCTCAGCCGAGCTGCAGACCCTGTGCGACCGCTGGCTGAAGTCCATGTACGAGCAAGCGCATCACTCGACCCTCAAGTGCTCGCCTCACGAGAAGGCGATGTCGTGGACCCAACCTATCCGCCGGATCGCCGACGAGCGCGCCCTCGACATGCTGCTGGCACCCGTCGCCCAGGGCGGCACCCGCGTGGTGGGCAAAAAGGGCATCAAAAACGACAACACGCACTTTTCGTCAGGCCATCTTCCGGACGCCGGCACCGAGGTGCGGGTGCTCGAAGACCCGGCAGACTACGGCACCATCTATGTATACAGCCTGGATGGGGAGTTTCTCTGCAAGGCCGAAGCGCCCGAGCGGGTGGGTATCGACCGCAAGGAAATCGCCGCGAAGGCCAGCGCCAACCAGAAAAAGGCCATGCGCGAAGGGGCCAAGGTGCTCAAGCAGCTGGCCCGCGAGGCCAAGGCCGACACCATTGCCATGGAGATACTGGAGCACCACGAGCGCAAGCGCGCCAACATCGTGGATCTGCCGCAGCGCAGCGTCGACTACACCACGCCCGCCCTGGAAGAGGCTGCCAAGGCCCGAGCTGCCCGCGATGGCGACCTGCCCCCGATTCAGACGCCCAGCCCCGAACACCTGGCCGCCCAAATCCGCATCGAGCGCGAAATGGCGGCCGAGCAGGAAGCCCGCGAGAGCAAGACCCGCCGCAAGGTCGAGCCGATTATGACGCCGCAACGGGCCTACGCCCGCTGGAAAGACATCGAACACCGGGTATTGAACGGCCTGCCGGTGAGCGAGAAGGACCAGAAGTTTTTCCAGGGGTTTGTGGGGACGCCGGATTGGTCGGTGATGAAGAAGATGGAAGAGGATTTTGGGCCCAGCTGCTACCAGGGCTATTGAAATGGAAAAGCGGCGTTGCAGCGCCGCTTTCACCGGCCTTTACAAGGCCATAAATACCACTCTTAAGGAGGAATCATGCACCAAGACGACGCGAAAAGCAAGACGTACGCTCCGCTGACCAATGTCGGCCTGTTTATGGCCATGGCCGAGCGGGTCATCAACCGCGGCCCGGGGCTACCCGGCCTCGCTCTGTTCCACGGCCCCTCGGGCTGGGGTAAATCGTCGGCCGCCTGCTACGCCTACGGCCGCCTGGACGCCTATTACATTGTCTGCCGCAGCACCATGAGCAAGAAGTCCTTTTTTGCCGAGTTGCTCAAGGAGATGGGCCTGATGGCCGAGCGGACTATTGATGCCATGTTCATGCAGGCCTCCGCAGAACTCCAGAGCACCGGCCGCCCCATTATCATCGACGAGATGGACTATCTGGTCGACAAGGGCGCCGTCGATATCGTCCGCGACCTGTCGGAAGACAGCGGCTGCGCCATCATCATGATCGGCGAGGAAAAAATGCCGGACAAACTGAAGCGGTGGGAGCGGTTCAGCGGCCGGGTGCTGGCGACGGAAGGCGCGCAGAAGGTCAGCCTCCAGGACGTGGCGCACCTGGCCCGGTTCTACGCCGAAGGGGTGACCGTGGGGCAAGACCTGCTCGACAAAATACATCATCTTTCGGCAGGCAGCGCCCGCCGCGTCTGCGTAAATCTCAGCAATATCCGGGCCGAAGCGCGCCGGTTGGGGCTGGATGAGATGGATCTGGACCAGTGGGGCACCCGCCCTCTCTATACTGGCGATTCCGCCAGAAGGAGGCTGGTCTGATGAGTCGTAAACCCGTCGATCAGCGGAACCCTCTGGCCAGCCGTGAAGCCCTGTGGCAGGCCATCCGCAAGCTGAGAACCTTTAGCCCCAAGGAAATCCGGTGGGAAACCACCTGCTCTGCCAGCCAGGTGGACGATTACCTCAAGGCCCTGGTGGCCGGCGGCTACGTTGCCCGCATCGAGGGCGAAAGAGGCCGGTACGAACTGGTGAAAGACCCCGGGACAGTAGCCCCGCGGCTGCGCAAGGACGGCACTCAGGTCACCATGGGCCGGGGCCGGTTGCAGATGTGGCGTGCCATGCGCGTGTTGCGCCGCTTCACCCCGGTGGATCTGGCCGCCAACGCCAGCCTGGAAGAGCATGTGGTGGCGGTCTCCGAGGCCGCCGACTATTGCCAGCATCTCGCCAAAGCAGGCTATCTGGTGCGCCGGGCCAACCAGTATGTTTTTCCGCAAGACCGCTACACCGGCCCGCAACCGCCTCAGATCCAGCGCGTCAAGCAGGTTTATGATCCTAATCTGCGGCAGGTGGTGTGGAGCCAGGGAGGTGACCATGACCAGTTCTGACCTACATAGTTTGCTCCGCCGCGCCTGCACCGAGCACGGCCAGAGCGTGGTGGCCCGCCGCATCGGGCGTAGCCCCAGCGCCCTGTCTCAGGTGCTTTCGGGCAAGTATCAGGGCGACCCCTCGAACATCCTGTCGCTGGTGGAAGAGGAGTTCGGCGGGGTGACGGTCGAGTGCCCCGTGTACGGCTATACCATCCCCCTGAAACGCTGCGCCCGCGAACGCCGCAACCCCCGGCACACCAACCCGGTGTCCCGGATGCTGGCGAATACGTGCCCCACCTGCCCGCACAACGGGAGGGGATTATGACCCCCACCTGCCCCAAATGCGGCGCCGGCCGCACAGCGCTTTACCGCAAAGCCGAGGTGCTCGAAAGCGGCACCAAGCTGGAAATTATCGCCTGCCGCCTGTGCTCGCACCGGCTGGCAGAACGGCAGATTTTCGCGGCGCCGGTGGTAGCGCCCAGCCGCCCGCAGCGCAACAAAGCCGGGCGGCAGCAGCCCCAGGAGGACAAGCCGCAGTTTCAATACACCTACGAGCCTTGCCCGGTGCTGGGGTGCAAGGGCAGCTTCGTGCCAGCCATGAGCCGCACCGGCATGTGCCCTACCTGCCACACCCGGAACCTGCGCTGGACCAAGGGCCACCGCACCACGGCGCCGCGCTGGGTGATGAGCAACGGTCACAGGGTGCTGAGCTCACTGGGTTTTTTGCTGGGCGATAACGTGATTGCCGCCCCGAAACCTGCGGCCAAGCCCGCCCGACCGAAGGCCCGCAAGCCCAAGGCCCGGCCCGCAAGCCCCACCCCGGACAGCCGCGATCTGGCCGGGCTCTATCAACTGGCCAAGGCCGGCAATCTGGCCGCCATGGCCCTGCTCGATGCGGTCCAGCAGGGCCATG
>JAWSUS010000042.1:0-8282 GCA_033549025.1 Desulfuromonadales bacterium | reverse complement strand
AAATAAAGTAAAAAGAGATTAGCGACGGGAATCAGAATGAGAATTCCCAACCAGCCCGGATAGCCTGCGCGCTGGCAGATACGCCAGACCGGGATGACGGCCACAATGCCGATCACCAGCATCCACAGCCAATGCCCTCCCCACATGGTGTTGTTATACATATGATTCCCCATCATGGTATGATCCTCCTTTTCAATTCCGGGTTTGAGTGGTGGTGTTTATCAGATTCATTATGATCGGATTGTTTGGTCCACGCCGATGGTTTGTATGTGGTCGCATAAGGTCCTCTCCCAATTATAGCGTGACCTTGCGCAGCCGTAAGGCGTTGCTGATGACCGAAACGGAACTGAAGGCCATGGCGGCACCGGCGATCATCGGGCTGAGCAGGATGCCGAAGATGGGATAGAGCACTCCGGCGGCGATAGGTACACCGGTTGCATTATAGATAAAGGCGAAAAACAAATTCTGGCGGATATTGCGCATAACCGCGCGGCTGAGGCGTAAGCCACTCACAATGCCGCGCAGGTCGCCCTTCACCAGGGTCAGGCCGGCACTCTCGATGGCAACGTCCGTGCCTGTGCCCATGGCGACGCCCACGTCGGAGGCGGCAAGGGCGGGCGCGTCATTGATTCCGTCACCCGCCATGGCAACGCGGTGTCCCTTGGCCTTCAATTCGTTGACAATGCGTTGTTTGTCCTCGGGAGAGACTTCGGCATGTACTTCGTCGATCCCCAGTTCTTTGGCCACGGCTTTGGCAGTGCGCAGATTATCCCCCGTGCACATGACCACGATGATCCCCATCGCGTGCAGCGATTCGATAGCCTCCTTCGAGGTTTTTTTGATCGGATCGGCGATGGCGATGAGGCCGAGGAGCTGATCGTCGCGTCCCGCCCAGATGACGGTCTTGGCCTCACTCTGCAGTCGCTCTGCTTCCTTCGTCAGCGCGTCGGGGAGGGTGATGTTTGCCGCTTCGAGGAATGTCCGTTTGCCGATACGAATCAGCGCACCTTCGACTCTGGCCTGGACGCCGCCACCGGTCGTGCTTTCAAAGTCGGTGATGTCCGGCAGTTCCAGATCCTCTTGCTTCGCCTTATCGACAACAGCCCGGGCGAGGGGATGCTCGGATTGAGACTCGACGGCCGCCGCCAGACGCAACAAATCGCCGGTTTTAACCTCGTCTGGCGCTTGCGCATCGACAACTGAGGGCTTGCCCTCGGTGAGCGTGCCGGTCTTGTCGGTGATGAGGTGCGTGACCTTTTCAGCGCGTTCGATGGCTTCGGCGTTTTTGATCAGGATGCCGTTTTGGGCACCTCTGCCGACACCGACCATGATGGACATGGGGGTGGCCAGACCCAGCGCGCAGGGGCAGGCGATGATCAGCACAGAAACGGCGACCACGATGGCGTAGGCCATCGCTGGCGCCGGGCCGAAAGCGGTCCAGACCACGAAAGCGATCAGGGCGGTCAGTACGACTGCAGGCACAAAATAGCCCGCGACCTGGTCGGCCAGTTTCTGAATTGGTGCCCGGCTGCGTTGGGCCTCGGCGACCATTTTTACGATCCGGGCGAGCATGGTTTCCTCGCCCACGGCTTCAGCGCGCATGACGAAGCTGCCTGTCTGGTTGACTGTGGCGCCGATGACCTTGTCATCCACGCCTTTCTTCACGGGGATCGGCTCGCCGGTGAGCATGGATTCGTCAATCGTGCTTTTCCCGTCGAGAATGACGCCGTCGAGAGGAATCTTTTCGCCGGGTCGCACGCGCAGGCGGTCGCCTTTTTCAATAGCGTCGATGTCCACTTCCTCTTCCTCACCATCCTCCTTGATCCGGTGCGCGGTTTTGGCCGCGAGGCCCAGCAAGCTCTGGATGGCTTTACCGGTCTGCCGCCGGGCGCGGGCTTCGAGCCATTGCCCGAACAGGATGAGGGTCGTGATGACCGTGCCCGCCTCGAAATACAGGGCGACTTCACCATGCATGCGGAAGGAATCCGGGAAGAGTTCCGGAAACAAAACCGCCACGACGCTATAGGCATAGGCAGCACCGACACCCAGCATGATCAGGGTGAACATGTTCAGGCTGCGGTTGACGATGGATCGCCAGCCCCGAGTGAAAAACATGCCGCCCGCCCACAGAATGACCGGTGTGGCCAGGATAAGCTCCAACCAGCCCTGCAGCTTCGCTGAAAGGAACCCTTCAAAGGAGAGCCCTGGAATCATGCTATCAAAAGCGAGAAGCAGAACCGGCAGGGTAAGCGCGCCGGCAACAAGAGTTTTGCGCTTCAAACTCCGAATAGCCGCCTCTTCCTCTTCAGCGTCGTCGCTGGACGCACTCAAAGGCTCCAGGTCCATGCCGCACTTGGGGCAGCTTCCTGGCCCCTGCTGGATAATTTCGGGGTGCATCGGACAGGTGTATTGTCGCGACGCAGCAGCCGGATCGGTTGTCTTTGGCTGCGGATGAAGATAGGCATCGGGATCAGCCGTGAACTTCTCTCGGCATTTGTCCGAGCAGAAGGTATAGGTTTCTCCCTGCCACTGTGCTGTTCCGCCTTTGGAATCGGAGGTGACCTCCATGCCGCATACAGGATCTCGCATGATTTGCACCTTTTCTTTCGGGAAAGAATTCATTGGAACCTGTTTTCCAGAATCACAGTACCGCCGTCTGTCTGTACTTTCGAAAAAAGAAAACTACGTTAATTGTACTACTTATGATCGGTTTTGCTTGATGGGACCTCCCGTTTCATTTCTTTGCAAGCACACAAGGGGTCACCCATTGCACCATGGGACCCCACTGCACCATGCCATTGCACCTGTTGATCGGCTGTCAATTTTGTCCACCATCAGCACATGGTCCACAGTGGAAAACATTACAAACCAATGAAATAAGATTCAAAACGGTTTTGCAGTGGGTCGAGGTTGGACGCAGTTGATGGGCCAGATTTCGATGAAGATTGACATTTTGCCGTCTTTTATGTATAGGGTATACCCCTATTAACTATATATCGGGAGGCACCTATGGCTCTATGCGGAACCGACCAGGACAAGGAGCGCCTGATCAAACGGCTTAACCGGATTGAAGGGCAGGTCAGGGGACTCTGCGGCATGATTGAGAATGACAGGGACTGTATGGAGGTTCTCCGTCAGGTCGTCTCTGTTTCCGGTGCCATCCGTGGGGTTTGGACGCAAATCGTTGGGGATCATCTGCGCGGCTGCATTCAGAACGCGACTCTCCAGAACGATAATCAGGATCACCTGATCGATGAACTCATCGAGCATCTCGGAAAAATGCGGTAGAGGCTCAGGGCATAAGCAGAAATACGGGAGCAGGAAGAATATGCATGCCGACACGATAAGACAGATCAGTCATGAGCACGATTTCGACGGAGATGCCCGTGACAACGAAAAGCGGACATTGAAAGTGATTGTCCTCACCGGCGTCACGATGTGCGTTGAAATCCTCGCCGGCGTCTTGACGGGCTCAATGGCTCTTCTGGCCGACGGATGGCACATGGGGACCCATGCTTTTGCCTTGGGGATCACCTATTTCGCCTACGTGATGGCGAGAAAGTATTCAGGTTCGTCGAAATTCGGTTTTGGGACCGGAAAATTCGGCATCCTGTCGGGCTATACCAGTGCCTTGATTTTAGGTGGCACGGCCCTTTATATTATTGTCGAGTCGGTTGGCCGTTTTTTCAACCCTGTAAGGATCTCTTTTGACGAGGCTATTCTTGTCGCGATAGTCGGTCTAGCGGTCAATGTTCTGAGTATCTGGATGCTGCACGGCAAAGAAACCAGTCTTCACGACCACAGCCATGATCATGGCCATGAACACGGGCACCATCATCATGACCACAATCTTCGGGCTGCCTACCTGCATGTTCTCGCCGATGCGTTGACATCCGTCCTGGCTATTGTGGCGCTGGTGTCGGGGAAGTTTTTGGGCTGGTCATTTCTCGACCCGGTGATGGGGCTTGTCGGCGGGATTATGATAGCCAGATGGGCATGGGGCCTTCTCCGGAGCAGCGCCTTCATCCTGTTGGACGGATATGGCGACAAAGACGTCCGGGATGCTGTAGTCCATGCGATTGAATCAGATGGTGACAGTGTTGTCGGCGACCTTCACATCTGGCCTCTCAATTCGAACGTTCTTGCGGCCGCGATAACTGTCGTCACCAAGGAAAAACGAAACCCACCGGATTATTGTTCTCGCCTTTCTCATATCGCCAGGCTGAAATACACGACAATTGAGATTCATAACTGTACAAATCAGCTTTGCGCCTGTAATCAAAACTGATGCCGGTTGGTCTGCTGAAATAGCACTTTGGATATCATGACTCTTCCGTTTCGACATATGAGGACGAAATACTACCTGGCTCCAATGCTGGTGGTGGCCTTCCTGTGCATGTCTCTCTGGCAGTCTTCCCATGTCCATCATCAACATGGTTCTGAAGACAGTGAGATCACGCTCGGACCCATCTCGTTGGTGCCCGGGGCCCCGGACGAAAATCGTGGCGACACGGAACCCCACGGGGGGCACAGCCATGAGGCGCCGGATAAAACCGCGCATGTATATAAACACCAGACCATCTGGAAAACTTTCCGCGGCAAGGCGGGTGGCGACAGTAAACTAAAGATGCTCGCAGTGCTCTGTGCGCGGGCCATCCCTCTTCCCGTCCCGGAAGCCAGCACCATCCAAGCTCCTTATGTCATGGGAGGCAGCGGCGCCTGGATTGTCGGCCGTCCCCCCGCCCGCGCCCCACCCGTCATTTATCGTCTTGCCTGATCTTTTCGTTTTATTCTTCCAAGCAACTGTTTTCAAAAGGAATGCTATGAAAATGTTCAAAAACTACCGGGCCGGAAGTGGCCTGACGTGGTGCTTTGTCCTGGTGACGCTTGTCCTGGTTGGTGCGGCAGATGCGATCGCCCACGGTGTAACCGCAGGGGACAAAGGATATATTCAGGAAGTCAGCGGTGCCATGACCCTGCCCTTTATTTATCTCGGGGCCAAGCATATGGTCACTGGGTATGACCACATCCTTTTTCTCTTTGGGGTTATCTTCTTTTTATATCGCCTCAAGGACATCGGCGTTTACGTCACCCTGTTCGCCGTAGGCCATTCGGTGACGTTGATCGCCGGTGTTCTGATGAATGTCAGCGTCAGCGCCTACCTCATAGACGCCATCATTGGCCTGTCCATCGTTTACAAAGCACTGGACAACATGGGAGCGTACCAGCGCTGGTTCGGCTTTCAGCCCAACACCAAGTTGGCCACGCTGATCTTCGGACTTTTCCACGGGTTCGGCCTGGCCACCAAGATTCTGGAATACGAAGTGTCCGCCGATGGTCTGGTGACGAATCTGATCGCGTTCAATGTGGGTGTGGAACTGGGGCAGCTCATGGCCCTGGGACTGATCCTCATCGCCATGGGATACTGGCGACGCACCAAAGGATTCATGCGTCATGCCTATGGTGCCAACGTACTGCTCATGACAGGAGGTTTCCTGCTCGTGGGATATCAGTTGACCGGCTATTTCGTCTCCTAACCCCTCAACCACATAATTTCATATAAGAAAAGGATATAAAGCCATGCAGCATGCACCAAATCCCGCTGATCTGCCGTCAAGCGCAAAGCTCATCAAGTCCACCATCGTGGCCGCCGTAGTGGCCGCCTTCCTTCTGGTCGTCGCAATTTTACCCGCCGAGTACGGCATCGATCCTACTGGGGTCGGCAAGGTTCTGGGACTGACCAAAATGGGGGAAATCAAAGTTTCCCTGGCGCAGGAAGAAGCGGCACAGAGCACCGAAGAGCCCGCAGCCATAACACTCGCCCAACCAACTCAAAACATTGAACAGAAGCCGGTCGAGACAGTCACCGACCTGCGGAAGGACAGCCTGAAATTGACCCTGGCCCCTAACGAAGGCAAGGAAATCAAACTGACATTGAACAAAGGGGAGCGGGCCCGCTACGTCTGGTACACGGACGGGGAGGCCGCCAATTTCGACGGTCACTCCGATTCCGTCAAGCACAAGATCAATTACAAGAGTTGGCAGAAAGGGCGTTCCCAGCGTGAAGAAGGGGAGCTGGTCGCAGAGTTTGACGGAAAACACGGTTGGTTCTGGCGCAATCGCACCTCAACGTCGATGACGATTACCCTTCAGGTAGAAGGAGAACACTCTGAGATCGATGAGGTCATCTGATCCTTTATAGCCCAGTCAAATCAAAACGCCCGCAGCTTGTTGCGGGCGTTTTGATTAAAAACCTTGCATCGGATATGGAGAGGGCTGAGTTCAAAGGTCCTAAGTTTGTCGTGGGGGATTGAAAAGCCTCTTTACAAATAAAGCGGCTAAATCTAAATGTTTGCTACGGGTGCGCGGGGAGGAAAATCGTGCACCCGTTCTTTTTGAGCTTTCGGCAAGGTCTGCACTTGTGTTGAATTCTCCACTGGTTGTTTGTCTGCTGAACATAAACTTCAGGGCAGGTGACAGTGCCCAGTATTTCGATTTTCTGTAGTGCCTATCTCTAAACGCCTACGATTACCATATTGTGGGCGTTTCCTATAAGGTTGGACATTCGTGGCACTATTAGATGGCGATCAAAGTCCATCGAGCAAAAAGAACAGGGAGTATGACTTTTTTCACCAACCCTCATAATTCAGCAGGAGCTCACAAAGGATTTGGGTGCACTCGTGGTCCAGATTGTAAGTCAGGCCGCAGATTGACTTGATGCAGTCGATACGATCCACCAGTTCTTCACTCCAGACCGGATCATAAAACTTACCATCGCCGCTATGAACTGCTTTACGCCACCACTTTCGCTGGCAAAAATGGCCTCAACCGCTTGCGGCAGAGGTTGTAGATCATTCTTGTCCTTAGCTGTAGCGAGTGTTCCCGGGCCGAACAGTTCGGGGCCGAGGTAAGCGACGCCACGTTTCCATGCATCAAAAAAAAGGACCCTTTTCCGTTTTGTCTGCTCCATGGCATTCAATACATTGTCCTTGCTCATAGCCCTCTCTCAATTAGCTTCAGGTTTGTATGCACAGTATATCACTGGTCTCTGGATCAGAAATGCCCACGATGAGAAGATCGTGAGCGTTTCTGATAATGCGCTATTTTTTTACACAAATTTTCGGGCGAACTTTATGTGCCGCCTCAACAAAGAAGGGATTCGAGAAGAGCCCGCCACAAAGAGATGGCCGCCCTCTCCAAGGTAGAGATAATTGCCGAGACAATTCGGGTGTCGCGATTGTATTCACTCAAGCCGCTACTTCAACTGAAGCGCTCACTTACACTCCTCAGGTTTTCCCCGGGGGAATCTCGGGAGACCCATTGCTTGCTGACGGCGCATGCTTCTCGATCTCTTTAGTCTTTCCGGCGAACAGTGCGCTGGTTTTGAAAGCATTGACGGTCATGGCAATCGCCGCCACTTCCTCCATTTCCGCTTTCGTTGCCCCGGCCTGCCTCGCACCTGCGAGGCCGAAGTCCGTTCAGGGATCACATCCGGCGGCAAGTGCCGCTCCCAAGGCGACCAGTTGTTTTGTCTTATGGTTGAGGACGCCGGGTGCCAAGGCGGCATCCATGAACTCCTGAAACTTATCCAGCGGATCAGCCATGTCACGCTCCTCGCAAAGGTTATTTGGCGATGTCCCGGCCGCAGGCCCTTTCTTCATGGTGACGCAATACAAATCGCGCGGAAGACTTCCCTCCGCCAGGCGTTCAACTCCCAGGGTGGTATAGCCCTTGGCCAGACTTCGGATCTTTTCCGTGGTGAAGAAGTGGACGACGAAGTCGCCTATCTGGTAGATATCCTCGCCCAGGTGTGTGCCAAGCCGGTAATGCTTATCCCGGTCGCTGCGCACGGAATAGACGACAAGGCCGCCAGGCCGCAACACTCGGAGAATCTCGCCGAGGATGAAAACAATCTCTGCGGTCGATAGCTCCATGCACAGCAGCATGTGTGAGTAGCAGGCATCAAAGGAGGCATCGGGGAAGGGGAGAACTTGCCTGACATCGTGAACCCGGGAGCCGACCATCGATGACACGCCGGCCGTTGCAGCCTTCTCCAGGGTGGTTGCCACGGCGGCATCCGAATAGTCCAGTGCCATTACGTGAAGACCGTTGCGCGCTAAAAATATGGTATCTCGTCCCTGGCCACAGCCCAGTTCCAGCAGCGAGCGCACAGCCTCGCGTCGGAACAGTTCCAGGGATTTTTTCGTGTAGCGGAACCGGTTCCTTGGACACAAGTTTAGATTATGCCGCCTGACGGATTTCGTCGGGCGACCGGAAGCCGT
>JAWSUS010000041.1:0-10491 GCA_033549025.1 Desulfuromonadales bacterium | reverse complement strand
ACGGCTTCCGGTCGCCCGACGAAATCCGTCAGGCGGCATAATCTAAACTTGTGTCCAAGGAACCGGTTCCGCTACAGGCTTTATTGCCCGCCTCAAATTCAGGCTTAGGTTCCGAGAGAAGAGAAGCGGCTAAACATATTTGGTGACTACTGGCCTCCCACAGTAAAATCAGGAGTGAATTTTCTTTCTGAGCACAGGACTCGACTTCGAGTAATTGCAAAGAACTCAGAAAATATGCCCTTTCTGTCAGCCTAGCACGCCAAGCCACGCCTGTCGCCTCAGGAAATTCCTGATATGGATGAGCTCACGATGGCCACACTTTTCTTTCCTGCCTGACTGAAAGAGCCTTGTCGTTGTCAGACAAGGCTCTTTTGACTTACCATTGAAGTTTATTATTCGGCTCGCGTTCCTGTTCTTTGTACATCATTAGGATGGTATTGTAGTCGCACAGCCCTATTGAGCAATATTGGTCAATTACACTATCAAGCAGATGTCTGTTTGTTACTTGTGTAAGCTGTTTAAAAAATCCAATTCTGTTTTTTCCATCATTCTTAATGTCGCTGGGTCGCCCATGCCGAGTGCTGTATATGTTTCTTTGACGTTTTGTTCAATCAAGGCAATAACCTGTTTTTTTCTGCCTCTGTCCCTTTAAAATCAAGTGGGTGGATCAATCCTTCGGCAAAACAAATTGAGGAAATAGCTAGTAATGAAATGGTTAGTACAAGTTTTTTCATATCTCGCTCCTTCTTGGATATAGAAAAATTGTTTGATAGAAACTTTGGACCCTATCGAAGTTTTCTACGCAAAGAGAACCGGGGAACTCTGAGTCGATCACTACCCTTTCGTGGATCCAGAGACATAATCGCCGTCTCTTTTGCGTTCTCTGTGCTGTGGGAAGCTCAACGGCAAACTCTCTCCCTCTTCCGCCGCAACGAATTATCCATCCTCGTTTTTGCCGTATGGCAGTCGTCGCAAAGCGTTGCGAGGTTTCCTTCGGCATTGTCCCCACCATTCATAAGGGCTCTTCGGTGATCGACTTCAAGCTGGTGGGTACTGCCGCAGATCACGCAGCGATACCCATCCCGGGCCTTAACGACCGCCTTGAGGGAAGTTGAGACGTCTCGCTCGTGAATGACCAGATCGCAATCGAAGGCACCGACTTTTTCATTGGCAGAGCGGAAATAATCGTTGATTTTTAGTTCACGGGCCGCAGCGGAAAGAGCTGGTGAATCTTGGACCAGAGAGGCAGTTTTTATGGAGGGGTCTTTGTCCTGATGTAGATGGTATTCTCCTGTTGCCCTTTTGTAATGGCCACCGCTGGCATCAAGGCCACCGGGATGAGCAGCCGCAAAGCCGGCCTGGACAATGAAAACGAGAATATATAAAAAGGTCTTCATGACTATCGAGGCTTAAATGCCTTGCACATACCGCATCCTTTAGCCGGCGCGGGTCTCAGTGATATTTCCTGCCTGAGGGTGCCATTTAAACCTGCGTGTCTGGGGTGGCAAACATTGATGCCAGAAAAAGATATGTCCGCAATGAAAGCGCAGCAGCAAAAATCAGCTTTTCTGAACATTCGATCTCTCCCTGAACATAGGGGTCGGGCTTTAAGAAATCACAATAAACTCAGGAAACATGGCCTTCTGCCACCCTAGCACAACAGACCATGCCTGTCGCCTCAGGAAATTCCCGACATAAAAAACCTTAGGGAGAAATTTGGCTATTTCGTGTTTCGTTTCTGAGGTCTTGGGTATCGCCCTGGACAACGCCGTCGGACAATATCTGATATTGATCGATCCTCTGCCCCGGAAAGAACACCTCTCTCAAGAACTTGCGCCAAACTCACGATGGTTTCCGCCAACGCAAGGCCATCCCGGCACAGAGCCAGAAACAGCGCAGCATCGACAGCCTTTCGGCATTGTCGGACATCCACATCAGAGGCGTTACTAAGCGGCCCAGCCCAAAAATCGACGACATTCCAGTAGCCTAGGCGAGCCAGATCGCGGGAACGCAAATCGCCAAGGCTCTTTGCGATGGCGTTTGCAGATACAATCTCCTGTCCTCGCTCTATCCCCAGCCAGGATGTGGCGTCATCGAGTATTTCCTGAAAATGACAAAAAAGCGTAATGGCAAAGGCCCCCGCGACTATGCCCTGGGCCGACTCTTCCCTAAGCCTGAACGAGTTGGCCACTCGTGCAACCCATAAGTCAAGAAGCGTCGGGATTTTGCTGTAAAGATCGCTTTCCGACTGAAAAAGGCGTGCTGTTTTCATCATCCCGTGTCCAGTTTTATTGCAAATTTGCAGAGGGGCGGGAGCAAATCAAAAGGGCTCCACCTGCGACTTGGCGAACTGCCCCTCTAGGTGGATTCTCCCCCTAAGCCAAAGACAAAGGATCGCACCATAACAAATCCTTGCCAGAATCTCTATCGGGAATTTCCTGATATTTTCCCACCTATCTTGTCGTGATATGGTTGTTTCTGGCTTCTGTCTACAAAGCTGACTGAGGGTGAGAGAGGATTTGACCTGTATAGCTACAGGACTGGGGCACCAGAAAAAGCGCAAAAACACAACTCGGGCCCAACCAACCCCTACCAAAACACTACATGTTGTGTTTAAAATTTAGGATCAACACAAAATATAGGTTTTTATCTTGACAGGTTTTCCGTATATGGTAGCGTGGCAATGAAAAAGCCCCTACGTTGCCGGGCAGGGCATCGCAGGGGCTCTTAAAACCATGGTGACCGAAGGAGGGGGAATCGGCCAACTGGCGTTTGACGTTGGCAACTATACCCCACCTCCTTCGGCATCGCAACCCGCAAATTGCGGCTATTGTCGAAGGAGGTACCCATGTCACCGTAAACTGCAAAACTCCTCAAAAATCAAACCCCCAAGACATGAGAGCCCGGTGACAGCAAACGAAGCCCAGCCTGCACTGGGATCTTTTACTGTCCACGGCAACGTCAATCAAAAAGCTTTAGCTTGAACGCTATAGGAGTCAAAATTATGCCCAGATTCGTCCTAAATAAAAATCCTCAGTCAAACGGAGATCATGAGGTTCATAACGCCTCCACCGGTTGTTCTTTTATGCCAGCCGCAGCGAATCAAATCGATCTTGGAACTCACACGTCATGTCATGGAGCCGTCGCTCTTGCAAAACAAAAATGGCCCACGGCAAGGGTCAATGGTTGCATTTACTGCTGCAGGCCTTGCCACACTAGCTGAGCACAACGCATGCCTGCTCACCGGCGAGGGAGAACTGCCACCTTCCTTGCCGGTGGGTATTTTTATCTTTGCCGAGGACTGTTCATGCTAAAGATGTCATCCTTGCCGATATCTCTGGCTTTTGGATTTTCCTTTTCGGTGCCCTCAAAATTTAATCTAGCCCCTTTTTTTGCCAACTGAAACTGGCTTTTTCCTGGTTCTTCAGAGGGAAAACAATGGCATTTTCAATTCTAGGTGAGCAAAGATGGAGCGGCGAAAAACTGTCGCCGATAATGGATGGTCGCATATGGCGTCTGGATTGGTTTGGTGGACTCGGTCTTCATAAAACCGAACCCCGGATATTGGTAGTATTCAAGCCTCTTCACGACGATTGGCGAAAGCGCTCCCCTGACCCCTTCCATAACAATGCCGTTGACCATCAGAAAACCGTGGTTGAAAATATTCGTGTAGGATACTTTCCTAAGCTGTATATCGGTTCGTTTTGGCAGTACGGGAAACCTTCAAGCAAACCCTGGCATCAGCCAGAAAAGATTAACTTATCTCCTACTTACATTTCAGACGAAACCACCGAGGTTGTTTCGTCCAGTTATAGTCAAAACGGTAAATACCTCATAAGTGCCGAGCATTTCATCGGGCATGGCTCAGCTTTTCGTTTGGGGAAAATTCTTGCGATTAACTATAAAAATGTCCCTTTAGCCGTTCTCATTCCTTGTGCTGAGATTTTTCGCTTCTATTATGGCTTGAGCTCCAAACTATCAAAGCTAATTCTCCGCGGAGACATGGAGTCGGTTTCAAACCCTCTGTACAATCCCAGCGAGACCTATCCGAACGAAATGCGACCGGCCAAAGAACCTGGCTTGTCCCACTTGCGATTGCGCGCCGCTATGGATGGAATTGATGCTTGGGTAATTGCTCGAATCGCGTTCTCTCAAAAGGCTGACTTCGAAGCCAGGGCGATCTATAAGACAGCCCAACGGGCCGCCATAAACGAAGCTCCGCCCAGCCTTGTCGCGAAGTTCCCTTTTGAAGGCGAGACCAAATTGTCCCTCCAAGGGAAATTCATCCATTCCATGGGCAAAAGAAGGTTTTTGGTTTTCAGGATACTGAGCTGTTCTGGGAAATTTCCCTTCGAAGACTTGGAATACGACCGAGACAATGACGGAATCCCAGGAGATGGAAACCCTGAAGGGAAAAAACAGAGCGAAGGGGGAAATCGTCCACAGAAGGAACCTATCGACAAGACCGACTGGGATCTCGGGAACACCCACCATGATGACCCTTCCTGGGTGCAGAACATAAGAGCAAATCCCATCACTCCAGTCAGACAATTCCTAGATCTTCAGCGGAAAAAGTTGACCCGCGTCTTTAACACAAAAAACGAGTATATCGGAAGAAAAGGGGCACCGCCGCCGATGGTGAGATTCGACCCCGCAGAGGTACTTTGGTCGACAGGTGACCCCGAGGGCCATGATTGGCCTGTAGGCCAGGTGAATTTAGAGACTGAGCACGAAACAGATGGCCAGGATAATACGTGGACGTTGCTAAAAACCATCGACTACTTAGAGCGCTTGAGCGCCGAAAAGAGATGGCGCTGGGAAACCATCTCCTTATTCGGGTTGGTGGCCTTTTTCAAGGAGCACACCCTAAGTTTTCTACCTACGGAGTATCAACAGCGTAAACTTGGCCCCTTCACTTATCTTTTGAAAAGGAAAAAGCGAAAGCGCATTGTTTTTACAGCTAAAATATACTTTGAAGAGGGGATTTGCTATCTCTTGGAATTTGAAAAGCGGCCTGCCGACAAATTTAAGTTTCTCCTGGTTGCTGCAGGTTATGATTCTGACGATGATGCTATTCCCGTTTTGCGTGATATGGTTGCCGCCGCGACAATACTCAATGGGGTTTGGGATAATGATGGGATTATCTATCCTTATCCTAAACAGAGTATGCAGCATAGAGGCAAGGATCACATCGCTTTTGGCGAAAAAATTTACGATGCTTTTAAGCAAATTATTCAGACCCATCATGGATAAAATTAAACAAACAAGTGTTTTGCCCTTTACACAAGCCTGATTTATATCGGTTTCCTCGGCAGTCTAATAGTAAAGACGCTACCCCGTCCAACCTCGCTTTCAACTTGTACCATTCCGCCGTGCGCCCTGACCACCGCCTGTACCAGGCTGAGTCCTAACCCAGCCCCAGGGGTGGAGCGGCTCTGGTCCAGCCGGTAAAACCGGTTAAAGATCGACTTTTGCTCTTGGGCCGGAATACCAATGCCGGTATCCGCGATGGAAATAAGGGTCTGAGCCCCTTCCGCCTCGGCCTGGATAGTCACCCTTCCCCCCGCTGGAGTATATTTAATCGCATTGTCAAGGAGATTGGCGACAGCCCTTTGCAGCCTGGGTCGATCACCCTGAACACATAAAGGCGCGGAAGCGACCAAAACCTGGAGCTCGACCCCCTTATCCTCGGCAACAGTGGAGAACAGTTCCCCGACATCGATTACAATATCCCCCAGATTCACTGATATTTTTGGGATCTCGCGAATCCCGGCATCGGTTTCAGCGATTTCGAGCATGGTGTTGACCATGCCGACCATCCTGTCGCTCTCTTCGATGATTGTCCCGGCCATATTCCGGTACTCGGCCAGCTCTTGTTTCCCTGTCAGTGTCGTCTCGGCCAGACCGCGGATCCTCGTCAGAGGACTTCGCAGGTCGTGGGCAATATTGTTGGTGACATCCTTTAATTCGCCGATGAGAACCTGGATTCGATCCTGCATCTGGTTGAAGGCCCGCCCCAAATTCTCGATTTCTTCACCGTCTTTCTCCAGCTCCACCCGATGAGAAAAGTCTCCCTGGCCTATCCGGTCGGCGGTTTGCCTGATCCGTTCCACACCCTTCATGGCCCGCCTGGAAATTAAATAGCCAGACAGAGCGCCGCCCAGGATCATTATGGCGAATGCGATAGCAAAAATACTACGGAAGTCTTCGAGCAGCCGATCATCCTCTTTCAGCAGAAAACCCATCTGAAGGAGATACCCTCCGTCGAGGCCCTGATGCAGAAGACGGACCTGATGATGTCTTCCAGGCAGGGTGATAGTATCTAACACCTGGCCGGTTTCCGAGGCCGGTTTCCTGGGCTTGACGTTCAGCTCCGACCATGCTGTCAAATCCGAAGTTGTGATCAATTCCTGTTCGGGCGTAAAAAAGCGAATAAAGACGCGGCCGACTCCCTCGGCCTCCGCTTCAAGATGGACTTCCTTGATCGCTTCTTTCAGACCTTCAGTCCGAAGAGTTTTGGCGATCTCGAAAGCATTCTTGGTGAGCGTTTCATCAATCTTGTCGTGCAGAGTTGACTTCAGGTGCCAATAGACAAAGGTGAACGCCGATAAAAAAAGAAAGGTAAAAAGCACCAGAAAGCGGAGGGTCAGCTGTACGCTCAGACTGCGTATCATACTACCCCCTGGCCTCAAGAAGGTAACCGACGCCACGCACCGTATGGATGAGCTGACGCGAAAAAGAACGATCTATTTTATCACGCAGGCGGCAAATACGGGACTCGACCACGTTGGTCTCGGGGTCAAAATTATAATCCCACACGTGCTCCATAATCATGGCCTTGGAAACGACCCGGCCAGCGTTGCGCATCAGATACTCGAGCAGGGCGAATTCCCGATGCTGCAGGTCGATTTCGCGACCGGAGCGAAAAACTTTGCGTCGGACCACGTCCATCTCCAGGTCGTCGACCTGGAGAGTCATGGGTTCAGCGATATGGTTGACCCGGCGCAGCAAGGCCTGGGTACGGGCCAACAACTCAGAGAAGGCAAAGGGTTTGACAAGATAGTCATCGCTGCCGGATTGAAGTCCCAGAATTCTGTCGTCAATGGACTTTTTCGCACTCACGACAATTATGGGGAGGCTGAGCTTTTGCTCACGGAGCTTTTCGATAACCGTCAGCCCGTCCAGCCGGGGCAGCATAATATCGATCACCGCAATATCGTAAGGGGTATGAGAGGCCATAAACAAGCCATCTACCCCGTTAGCTGCACGATCCACTGCATACCCGGCTTGTTGATACCCCTTGGAAACAAAGTCGGCGGTTCGATCGTCATCCTCAATAAGCAGAACTCTCATACTCCCTCTCAAATGATTCCAACTTCCGGCTTCTCCCGGAAAGCCCCAGGGCTTTCCGGGAGAAGCCGGGAATTCTTTTCTTCATCATAACGTGATTTTTCCTTCAAAAGATAGTAGCCGTTGAACTCGCCGATCTTTGTTACACGGTTGCGAGTTTCCGCGGGCAGCCGCTTCAAGTCCCCTTTTTTGATCGCGAAGTAATCATCGATACTGTTTTGAAAATACCGTTCCACCTCTGCGGGCTGTTCCACTAAAATCGCTTGGCCCCGGGAGTAGAACTCGGCAGAGTGAGGCCGTTTGAACAGATAGATCAAGTCTCCGGCCGACTCGGCCCGGGCAGCCTGGTAAGTTGTAATCAGTCCCTTTTGGCATTTTCTGGGCGGAACAATTTGGCCCGCTATCAACATCCACGCCGATACAAACAAAAGCGTGGTGGTGACCGCTATCCCAATCACTTTCCCGACACCAGGATCAGGCGAAATCGTTTTTACCGTACTCTCGGGCTGGCCCGGCAACATCAACTCAGCGACAAGCAAGGCAAAGGCCGGGAGGCCTGGAAGGACATAAGTCCACAGAATGTTGCCGGCCAAGGTGAAAAACACCATGGGGGCGACAGACCACAGCACCAGATACACCCCCCAGCCGTCGCGGCGCCGGAGCAAAAAGACAGCCTTTTGTCGGAACTCTTTCCTGAAAAAAGAGACGAGCAAAACCAGGGACCACGGCAGCGCTGTTGCCAGCCAGTACAGCCAGATGGTCCCAAGGGGCCGAGAGTGGGCATTGCCGTAAAGATCACCCTGCCAGCCTGAAACCATAAAGCGCTTCCAGTGTTCACCAATCAAGAAATAATCGAGAAACCCCGGGGTTTTTAATTCCGCCAGATAATACCAGGGTGCGCTCAAGGCAAAACAAAGCGCAAGACCCGAGAACCAGGGAAGGCGGTGCCAGACCTGGTCCCACTGTCTTTGCCAGACGACCCAGCCCCCCACTGGCAGCCCGACAAGAATCAAAGCCACCGGGCCCTTGGCAAGGAGGCCGATTGCCAGACCGACAAAAAAGAGATACCCCCAAACTAGGGCACTGAGTTCCTCTGACGTCATGATCCGCCAAAAGGCGATCATGGAAAGTGTCGTGCCTAAAAGCAGGGCGGAATCGGTCATGACCGCCCCACTGCTGACGAAGAAAAGAACCGAGAGGGTCAGGACAACGGTCGCCACCAGGGCGAAATCTCGCCCACGCTGTCTGACGGCGATGAAATAAACCATGGCGAGAACAAGAAGAGCCAGTAGAAACGACGGCAAGCGAATGGCAAACTCATTCACTCCAAATAAGCGAATGGAAAGGGCCGAAAGCCAGGTCGACAAAGGGGGCTTTCCCCAGAAAGGAACACCCTGATGAATCTGCGGCGTGATCCAATTCCCCGTCTCTGCCATAAGCCGGGCGATTTCGCCATAGCGCGCCTCGGTGGTGTCGGCCAGCGGATAGCTTCCCAGCGACAACAAACGAACTATCGCTACCACCGCGAACAACGACCAGAGCACCTTACGTTGAATCGATGTCAATTGGAATTTCATGATAACGCCTCAAGTTCCCTGCGGGCCAAATCGAAAGGTTTCAGGCCAACCCGCCCGACGGCTGTACGGTGGTGACTGTTCACCAGGTAAATGGGCCGCTGCTTGGTTTCGAGAAACATTCGCCCAAGGTACTCACCAACGACGCCGATGGCCAGAAGCTGAAGGCCACCCAGAAATAGAATCACGACCATCAGGCTTGGATAACCAGGAACCGGATCGCCGAATAACAGCGCCTTGGTCAGGACAAACAGTCCGTAAAGCAGCGCCGCCGTCGAAGTCAGAAAACCGATGTAGCTGGCTATTTTCAGAGGCGCCACGGTAAATGAGGTTATTCCTTCGATAGCGAGATTCCACAATCCCCAGTAGTTCCACTTGGTGACACCTGCATAGCGGGGATCGCGGTGGTAGGGAACCTCTTTCGCCGGAAAACCGATCCAGGCGAAAAGTCCCTTCATGAACCGGGTCCGCTCAGGCAGCTGCTTCAAGGCATCGACCGCCCGCCGGCTCAGTAGGCGGAAATCACCCACATTCTCGGGCACCTTGACACGACTCACACGGGCCATGAGCGTATAAAAAGCGCGGGCGGTCGTCTTTTTCAGCCAGGTTTCCCCTTCCCGGCTAAGGCGCCGCATGTAAACCACATCGAAACCCTGACGCCATTCTCTGACCATGTCGGGAATCTGTTCCGGCGGATCCTGCAAATCGGCGTCGATCATGATCACCGCATCACCTTGAGCGTGATCCAACCCGGCCGTCATCGCCGCTTCCTTGCCGAAGTTTCGGCTCAGATCAAGGACCTCTATGCGCCGATCCTCTCTCATCAGCTCCAACAGCAGGGGCAGGGTATTGTCGCGACTGCCGTCATTGACATAGAGGATTTCCGCGTGGTCTACGTCGGCCTCTTCCAGGGCGGCGGAAAGCCTGCGGTGGAATTCAAGGATGACTTCCTGCTCGTTGTAGGCCGGCACCACAACCGTCAGCAATGTTTCTTTCTGAACAGCCTTTGGCGCTTTGTTGAGGGACGGTTTTCTCATGTTCTGGCTCCTTTAGAACGTCCAGGTCCGATTTATGGTGAAGCTGAATCCAAAAACAGCGACGGTGGCAAGGCATTGAGCGATAAGATAGTGCCCCCCCAGCCAGCCAAGTATAGCTTTTAAGGTGAGTCCGTTTATGACCAACCCCAAAGCGGCGACAAGAAAAAACCTGGACACTGACTCCAGGTGTTTTTTTCGGCTGTGAAAGGTACAGAAATAATTCAGAAGATAAATGATCAGGGCACCTGTTATCGCCCCTGCGGTGGAAGCTGGCAACACGGTTGCAGAAAATTGCTGGATCAGGACCGTCATGAGACCATAATGAATCAACGTGCCAAAAACACTGACCAAAAGGTATTTGCTCAGGTCTGGCAGCAGCTTTTTCACAGATGTTCCCGATCTTAAATCACTGAATAGAAGTTTCACAAAGTGCCGCAACCTTTCCTTTTGTAGCCTGTGGGGCGGCTCCAGTTTTCTTGGACACTGATTTGGGATAATATTCCCATGTCCAAGGAGGTTGAAAATGACCG
>JAWSUS010000040.1:0-11352 GCA_033549025.1 Desulfuromonadales bacterium | reverse complement strand
TATGCGTTCCAAGTGACACCTCCTATGAGCCTCTTAGGCTAACAGATTGGTGTCCACTTTTTCCAGCCTACCTCACGGCGGCTGGCAAGTAATTCTGTTGCTTTTACATTTCAGGAGGCCTTGAAAATGAGGGCACAGGCGGTTTTACCCATCGGAAGTCTAAGCGTCAAAGACATCCCCAGGCTCGCTTCCGGCCTGACGGCGATGCTGCTGGCGGCTTACTTCCTGTTTCATGGCGACAGCCTCCCTGTTTTCCTGGCCTCCTCCTTTCTGCTTCTCATCTGTCTCACGGACACACTGCATTCGCGCATACCCAATCTGTTCACCTTGGGCCTGACCCTGGTCGGTCTTACTTACCACATCGCCTTGGCTGGTCTTGCCGGATTGACCACTTCCGTCGGTGGGCTTACCGCCGGCCTTGCCCTGCTGCTCATCCCCTACCTCATGGGGGGCATGGGCGCTGGCGACGTCAAAGCCCTGGCCGCCCTCGGCGCCCTGCTGGGCCCGCAGGCAATTCTCATCGTCTTCGCCTACACCGGCCTGGTGGGTGGCGTCATGGCTATTCTGCACTACCTGTTCAACCGTGATCTTGTCAGCAAATGCCTGGCGGGCCTGCGCGCCCTCCGGCTTTTCTTCTATACCCGGAAGTTCATCGACATTAAGCCAAGCCCAAACGGCGAACAGCTGCGATTTCCCTATGCTGCCGCCATCGCCTTTGGCTACTTTGCCTTTCTCACCTGGGGGGCTCCCCTGTAGCATCAAACGCGCCGGTACGTTCTGCAAACATCCGTGCAGGGCCTTAGGCCGTCCATAAATTTCAGCACCGAAGGAGGTTGGGGATGAAAAAATACGGTTCTATCATCGCCCTGTCGCTGGCCATACTCTTTGGCACCGTGGCGGTCATGCTGGCCAACAACTGGCTCAACAACCAGGCGGCCGAGGAAAGGATCGTTGTTAAAGAAGCGGTCCCGGTGACCCGCATCGTTATTGCCGCCAGCGATCTGGATATCGGCACCAAACTGAGCGGAGCCAACCTGACTCTGGCCGAATGGCCCAAGGCCAATGTGCCCAAAGGGGCCTATGAAAGCCTGGAGGGATTGGACGGCCGCATCACGGCGACTAAAATTGTCGCCGGTGATGTGGTGATCGCCGCCAAGCTTGCCGCTCCCGGCTCGGGTGCAGGTCTGGTGGCCATGATCGAACCGGGCAAGCGCGCCATGTCCATCCGCGTCGATGAAGTGATTGGCGTTGGCGGCTTTGTTTTGCCAAATACCTTTGTGGATGTCATCTCCATCACCAAAGACGGTCGGGACAGCAAACGGGCCGAGACCGTGCTGAAAAACATCCAGGTGCTGGCCATCGCCCAGGAAACCTTCACCGAGGAAGGCAAGGCCAAGGTCGTGCGCACCGTCACCCTGTCGGTGACGCCCAAAGAGGCGGAAAAACTGGCACTGGAAACGCACGAAGGCGCCATTCAGCTCATTCTGCGCAACCCCAATGAACTGGCGGAGCCCGAGCCTCCTCCCGTTGTGGCAAAGCCGGCGCCCAAAGTCGTACGGACTCTCAAACCCCGCGTGGTCCAGCCCAAAGCCCCATCCTTTCAGGTAGAGGTTATCCAGGGCGACAGGGCACCGGAAAAATACAATTTCACAGCGACTAATTGACGCATTTGCCATTTAATCCCTGAGGGAGGCGACTATGGGCAACAGACGGTTTCACGTTCTCACCCTGGCCTGTCTGGCCACGATCATCTGGTGCATATCCGGCATCCAGGCTCTTGCCGCGGAACCGGAAAAACAGATTCTGCCCCTGCGGCTGGGCGGCTCTGA
The DNA here is from genome assembly GCA_033549025.1 of Desulfuromonadales bacterium. Classification (GTDB taxonomy): domain Bacteria; phylum Desulfobacterota; class Desulfuromonadia; order Desulfuromonadales; family SZUA-540; genus SZUA-540. The sequence goes on along the minus strand of JAWSUS010000040.1, from coordinate 9,523 downwards.
GGTCATCAGCATCAACCAGCCCAGCTTTAACATGAAAGTATTGACCAGCGACGAAGAAATCGTGCACGCCCGCGCCCTCAAGGAGAACCGTATTTATGTGCGCGGCAAAAAGCTCGGTTACTGCACTATCACAGTCTGGGATGACACCAAAAAGGACGTCATGGCCGTCATCGACGTCACCGTCTCTCTGGATTTGACAAGCCTGAAGCAGCAGCTTCATCAGCTCTACCCCGACCAAAAAATCGAGGTCTATCCTTCCGAAACCGGCGTGGTGCTGTCGGGCACCGTCAGCGGCCCGGAGGTGGTTGAGCAGGTGCTGCGCCTGACCCAGAATTTTCTACCCAAACTGGTTGAAAGCGACAGCGCCCAGGGAGGCACAGGAAAATCCGAATCGGGTACGCAGATCACCAATCTGCTGACGGTGGGCGGCATACAGCAGGTCATGCTCGAAGTCAAGATGGCCGAGGTCAACCGAAACTCTTTCAAAGACTGGCAGGCCGCCATCGGCCTGGCCGACTTGAATGAAAATTTTACCGGCATCGCAGGTGTCTCCGAAATTCTGTCCCCCATCACAGATGGCCTGATTCAAAGCCCCGGCTCCCTGCTGGTCAATTTCGCCGGCAATCCCGCCAATGTTTTTGTCAACATCAAGGATTTCACCACCGCCCTGACCTTTCTGGAAACGGAAGGACTGGCCCGCACCCTGGCTGAACCGAGCCTGGTCACCCAGAGCGGCCAGGAGGCCAGTTTTCTGGCCGGGGGCGAATTCCCCATCCCCGTGCCCCAGGGGGGAACGTCCAACGCCATCACCATTGAATGGAAAGAATTCGGGGTGGCTCTGCGGTTTACCCCGGTCGTGATGAGTGACGGTAAAATCAGCCTGCGCGTGGCCCCGAGCGTCAGCCAAATCACCGGCACCAGCGCAGTGCCGGCCGGAATGGAAGGGACGACCTTCAACGTACCTAACCTTAGCTCCCGCAAGCTGGAAACCACCGTGCAGATTCAGGATGGCCAGACCTTGGCCTTGGCCGGCCTGCTACAGGACAACCTGCGGGAGTCGGTTCGAAAAGTTCCCGTGTTGGGGGACATTCCCATCCTGGGCGCTCTCTTCCGCAGCACCTCATACCAGCAGAACAAGACCGATCTGCTGATTTCCGTGACGCCGCACCTGGTCAAGCCCAACAAAGAAGGATCCTTGCGCTATCCGGGCGAGAACATCAACATCCCCAACTTTTTTGAATTCTACCTGGAGGGTCGTCTGGAAGGCGGACGCAAGGGCGATAACAGCTCGGCGCTCAGCCAGCATGATTTTACCGTCTCCTCGCCCATCCAAGGGGGGCTAGAGGGTGAATTTGGCCACCAACCGACCACGACTCCATAAGGACAGGAGATACCCCATGAAATCACTTGCCATATTCGTCGTTGCTCTCTCGGTTCTCACTGCCTGCACCCCGCCCCTGGAAACGCGCAAGGCGGATCTGGAGTTTGGCGAGGCGACCCGGCACAGCCTCGATAGTCAGATTGCTTACCCCGACTATCGCTACGCCGACCAAACACCGGAGACCCTGCCGGGCATCAATGCCGAAGAGATCATGAATGTTCACAACCAGACCTTCGCGGAGGAACCCCAGAAAGCCAATATTTTTAACATGGGGCTTATGCAATAGGGCAATGGGAATAAACGCCAACCGCAAACGAGGGTAATAAGGGCATGAGTATCCTGAATAAATTAAAAGAAGAACGCGGCGCGGCGGTGGTCGAATTTGCTATCGTGGTTCCCCTTCTTCTGATGCTTCTCTTCGGGATTATCGACTTTGGCGTCCTCATTTACGATAAGGCTATGCTGACCAATGCCAGTCGCGAAGCGGCCCGAGCAGGCATCGTGGCGGGTTTGAGCGGTGAAGAACGGCTGGCCCAGATCGAAGCGGCGGCCCAGCGCTACCTCTACAACGACTATCCGAGCAACACGGGGCTGATGCTCATCACCTTCGCCGGCACCCAGTCTGATCCCCAGATTTTAACTTCAGCCAATCTGGGGGCTCTCACCTTCGGCGACGATCTGACCGTGACCGTTCGCTACCCCTTCAAGTTTTTGATAATACCGGCCTTTGTCACCAGCATCATTGACTCGGACCGGACCATCGAAGCGTCGACGACCATGCGCGTGGAATAGGGTGCTAGGGATGACAGACACCAGGAAAAAATTATTTAACACGCTCAGGAACGAGGGGGGAGCCGTCATCATTCTGGTGGCGGTTTCCCTGGTGATGCTGGCGGGGATGACCGCCTTGGCCGTCGACCTGAGTTATCGCCACGTGGTGCGAAACGAACTGCAGAATATCGCCGACGCTGCGGCCCTGGCCGGTGCCAGACAGTTGGGGGTCCTCTATCCCGATTCCTATCAGGATCAGCAGAACTACGACGTGGTTGCTACCGGGGGTCGGGACCAGATCGTCGGCGTTATTCAGCAAACCGCCGATAAAAACCAGGCTGGCGCCAAGCTCGGCATCAGCATCCCAAGCGGCGACATCCACATCGGCCTCTGGGATTTTTCCACCCGCACCTTCACCGAAGCCTCCCTGCAACCTGATGCCGTCAAAGTGATCGCCCGCCGTGACGACACGGCCAACAGCCCTATCGGGACCTTTTTCGCCAGCGTCTTCGGCATCGACTCCATGAGTATCGTGGCCGAAGCCACCGCCGCTTTGTCGGGGCAAAGCACAGCGGAACCCGGTGAACTGGAACTGCCCATCGGAATTTCCAAAAGCTGGTTCGATGAGCATGCAGGCGATGGAGATGATTATTGCGGCAAAACCATCAAGTTTTCTCCCTCGACCGACCCGGACGCCTGTGCCGGTTGGAATACCTTTGATGATGATCCAGCCAACGACAACAAGGTCAGAGACATTCTGGATGGCATCATCACCAACAATGAAACGACTGCCGACAGCATTTTCGAATACATCAACGGTGATCTCAGCGCTAACACCTTTGAGGCACTTATGACCGCTTTTCAGGTCAAAGGCCATGATGTCACCTTCCAGTACGACCCGAACAATCCGCAAGCTATCCCCCAGCCGGTGGCGGCTGGAGAACATGGTGAGCCACTCTATGACACAGACGGAACAACCCAATTGCAGTACCCACCCTGTCAGGGAGGCAGTGGTTGCACGGGAGAGCTGAGATATTCCCACGAATGGCCGACCACGGTCACCGTCTATGATTCGGATGACTGCACCCCCAACGGATCCATCAGGGTTGCCGGTTTTGCCCAAGTGGTGGTTTACGACGTTGGGGCACCGTCGAACAAAACCGTGGCCGCCCGCATCGAATGCGATTATGTCGACTCGGAGCCGACCCGTGGTGGTGGCGGCAACTATGGAAAGAAGGGGAGCATTCCCGGGCTAGTCGATTAGTTATGACTACAACTGACTGATATTCCAGCATACTACCCTTCGGAAAGGCCAGTCTCATGCCTAGAGAACTTATCACGGCAATCGAAATAGCCGACTCTCGCCTGGCCCAGCAGGTGACCAACATTATCGATTCTCTGCCCGACATTCACGGCGTGCAATGGATTGCTGGTCTGGCAGAGAAGAATCACACAGAACCCAAAATCATTCCGGACATTCTGATCATCGACGAGCATCCGCAGGCGGACAATCTCTTCGATCGGCTTAGGGTGATTTTTCTGCATTTCCCACAGACGGCCGTCTTTGTCCTTTCCGAGGAAAAGCGTCCCCAGCACATCGTGGAAATCATGAAAGCCGGGGCTGCCGAATATTTCGTCACGCCTTTGGACGAAGAAGCCCTTAAGGCCGCCGTAAACGCTCTGAACAGCAAACTCGCAATCCAAAATAAGGACACAAAAGGATTCGCCTACAGCTTTATCAGCAGCAAGGGGGGGTTGGGGGCGACGGTGGTGGCGGCCAACCTGGCCACGGCGATGGCCCGTGACAAAGACACCTCGGTAGGTTTGTGCGACATGAGTTTTCAGGCGGGAGACTCCTCGGTCCTTCTTGATATTCTACCGCGCACCACCATCATGGACATCTGCCGCAACTATCACCGCCTCGACACGGCCTTTCTGCGTGGCGTCATGACCCCCACCTCCGTCGGCCTGGACTTTCTGGCGGCGCCACCCAATCCCGAAGAGAGCGCCGAGATCTTGCCGGAGCATGTGGCTAAAATTCTGAATCTGGGCAAAAAAATCTATGATCAGCTGGTTGTCGACTGCACTTCCATGTCCGTGGGTCCTTGCACCTGCGAGGCCTTTCGCGAATCCGAAAAAGTTTTTGTGGTCACTGACCTTTCCGTACCCGCCGTGCGCAATGCCGCCCGACTTTGCCAGTTGATCCAGAAATTGGGGATTCCGGCCCAAAAGGTCGAAATCGTGGTCAACCGCTATATCAAAGGCAGCGCCATCTCTCTGGATGAGGTCGAAAAGACCCTTCACAAGAAGATTTTCTGGCTCTTTCCCAATGATTTTGACGAAATCATCTCGTCCATCAACCGGGGCATCCCCCTGGTTAAACTTCGCCCCTCATCCCCTTTTTCACGCAATATCCTGGAATTCGCCCAAAAGCTCAACAACCCGCAAAGTTCTGAAAACTACCGTGGCATCCGGGGCGCTTTCGGAAAAGCCATTTAGGAGGGACCTATGGCCCTGAGCAGTCTATTCGGAAGAAATGCTGACCCCCAACCCTCCCCGGCCGAACTACAGGCGGGAGCACGGGATAATTCCTTCTACCAGATGAAGCAGAAAATCCACAGCCGCCTGGTGGAAGAGGCCAATCTCTCCGCCCTGGACACTCTCGACCCGGCCGAGGTCAGGGATGAGGTGTCGGAAATCGTCCAATACTTCCTTAAAGAAGAGAAGGCCCTACTCAACGAGGAAGAAAAACAGTCGCTCATCAATGAGATTCTCGATGAACTCACCGGTCTTGGCCCGATTGAGCCTTTTTTCAAAGATCCCACCATTTCCGATGTCCTCTGCAACACCTACAAGGACATCTACGTGGAGCGTTTTGGTCTGCTGGAAAAAACCTCGGCCCGCTTTATCGACAATGCCCACCTTATGAACATCATTGACCGCATCATTTCCCGGGTGGGCCGGCGCATCGACGAATCTTCGCCCATGGTCGACGCCCGCCTCCCCGACGGTTCGCGCGTCAACGCGATTATCCCTCCCTTGGCCATTGACGGCCCCATTCTGTCGATTCGCCGTTTTGCGGTCAGTCCCTTAAAAATAGACGACCTCATCCGCTACAAAGCCCTGACCCCCCAGATCGGCACCTTTCTGGGCGGTTGCGTCAAGGCCAAGCTCAACATCATGATCTCGGGTGGTACCGGGGCAGGCAAGACGACCCTGCTCAATATCCTGTCCGGCTATATTCCGATGAACGAACGCATCGTCACCATCGAGGATTCGGCGGAACTGCAACTGCAGCAGCCCCATGTCGTCCGGCTGGAGACCCGGCCGGAGAGCATCGAAGGGACAGGGCTGGTCACCCAGCGGGATCTGGTGCGCAACAGCCTACGGATGCGCCCCGACCGCATTATCATCGGTGAGGTGCGTGGGCCTGAAAGCTTCGACATGCTGCAGGCCATGAACACGGGCCACGAGGGCTCGCTGACTACCATTCACGCCAACAGCCCCCGCGACTCTCTCACCCGCCTGGAATCCATGATTCTCATGACCGGCGTCCGCCTGCCGGAAAACGCCATGCGCTTTATGGTCTCGTCGGCTCTCGACCTGATTATCCAGGCTTCCCGGCAAACCGACGGCACCCGCAAAATCACCTCGGTTTCCGAGGTGGTCGGCATGGAAGGCGACATCATCACCCTGCAGGATATCTTCGTGTTTGAAAAACATGGCATTGACAAAAATGGCCGGGTTATTGGCGGCTTCAGAGCGACGGGCATTCGCCCCAAGTTTTGCGAGAAACTGGAAATGGCCGGAATCGATGTCCCTGAGGAGCTTTTTTCGGCGGACAGACTTTATGAATAAACGGAGGCCTTTATGGACAAGATGACCCTGTTGCTACTTGGCGTCATCTTCCTGTTCACCGCCTCGGCAGTGGCTTTTCTCTGCCTCTTGGTGACGGAAGGACGATTTGCCGAAAAGAGGCGGATCAAAAAACGTCTTCTCTATATTTCCGCCGGGGGGAAACACGGGCAGGAAAAGCTGAAATCGTACCGGAACAAAATTCTTAAGGATGTTGGTCCGTTCGAGCGTTTCATCTACAACCTGCCTCGCTTTTCCCGTCTTGATAGCATGCTTGTCAAGGCGGGAGCGCCCCTGAACGCCACCATGTTCATCGTGGCCAGCCTGTCCCTCGGCTGCATCGGCCTGCTGGGCGGCTGGATGTTTCTGGCCCAACCGGCGGCTGCAATCCTGCTGGCGGCGGCACTGCTGCTGGCCCCCTACCTGTTTCTGCGTCTCGCGGAAAAGAATTATTACGACAAGTTCCAGGAACAGTTGCCCGAGGCTCTGGACCTGCTGGCCCGTTCCCTGCGCTCTGGAAATGCCCTGACCGCCGGCCTGGAAACCCTGGCTGAAGAGATGCCGGATCCGATCCGCCTGGAATTTTCCGCCGTGGTTGATGAAATCAAACTCGGACTCACCCTGAAAGAGACTTTCGACAACCTGTGCGAACGGGTGCCTGTACGGGACCTGCGGTTTTTCGCCATCGCCCTGCTGCTGCAAAAGGAAACGGGCGGAAACATCGCCGAGATTCTAGACAACATCAGCCAGCTCATTCGGCAACGGGTCCAGTTCAGTCGGCAGGTCAAAGCCCTGACCGCCGAAGGGCGCTACTCGGCCGGCGTCCTTATCGCCCTGCCGATCGTGATGTTCCTGTATATGTATACCTTTAGAAACGATTACATTTCCCTGCTGTGGATGGACGAACTCGGGCACGTGATGATTGCTGGCGGTATTTTATTGCAGCTGGCCGGAGCGATATTCATTCGGAAAATCGTCTCGATCGAAATCTAGGGGGCTTTTATGAATACCATCCTCAACCTCATCTACCAGGCTTATGACAACGCCGCCTATTTCGGCGTGCTGGCCCTGATCTTCCTGGCGACCATAGCCATCGTCCTGGCCGTCTACTTCTTGCTGACACGCAAGAACGTGCTGCAGAAGCGCATGGGGCATCTCATGCCGGAAAAAGAGACAACGACTGCCAAGAAGCCGAAACTGCTCGACAAACAGGAATCAGGCTTCGTGGTCAAGATCACCAAGCCCCTGCATGAAGTGGCCGCCCCCCAGGATGGGAGCGCGAACAAAAAACTGCGCGGCAAACTCATTCGGGCCGGATTCCGCTCGGAAGGGGCCGTCCGCAATTATGTCGCCGCGAAAGTGCTGCTGGCTGTTCTTTTCCCGGGAATCTATCTTTTTTCCCTGTTTTTCTTCACCTTCACCCCCCAAGTCCTTTTATTTTCAGCCATTTTGGCACTCTGCGGGTTCTTCCTGCCCAACGTTTTCATGCTCCACCATACCCAGGCCCGGCAACAGAAGATTTCCAGGGCGCTGCCGGATGCCCTTGATCTCATGGTCGTCTGCGTCGAGGCCGGTCTGGGCCTGGACATGACTTTCAAGCGGATTGGCGATGAAATTCGCCCCCTCAGCAAAGACCTGAGCGACGAGTTTCACCTGACCACGCTGGAAATACGGGCCGGGAAACCCCGGGATGAAAGTTTCAAGAACATGGCGCTTCGCACCGGTGTAGCCGAAGTTGGCAATCTGATGACGGTTCTTGTGCAGACCAGCCGCTTCGGTACCAGCATGGCCAAAGCCTTGCGCGTGCACGCCGACGCCATGCGGGTAAAAAGGCGACAACTGGCCGAGGAACGGGCGGCTAAATCATCCGTCAAACTGGTCTTTCCCCTCATCATGTTTATTTTTCCGGCGCTTATCGCTGTCTTGGTGGGTCCGGCGGCTATCCGCATCATTCGCGTACTGTTCCCCGCTTTGGGGGGCTGACCAAGGAGGTTCCATGCCCGTGCCGAAACCAAATTCATCCGTTCAGGGGTCCTCTCGCAGTTTAGTCCTCGGGCGACTGCTATTGGCCGCTGTTTTTCTTCTGGCGGCGACCGCCTGCACCACCTCGGTAAAACCGCAGGTAGGACTGATGTCTGACCCTGCCCCGACTCTGGACGAATCGGTTGACCACAAACTGGCGAAGATGTCCGTCGAAGAACTGCTCCGCGACGGCAATAGACACCTGGTTCAGGGCAATCCACAACTGGCCGGCCTTTATTTCAATCTCGCCCTGATGAAGGAGCCCGATAACCTGCCGGCGCTCTACGGACAAGGGGAGATTCTGCGGCAGCGGGGCGATTATGTTGGCGCCCTGCCGACCTATGAGAAGATCCTCGCCCTCGACGCCGACTCGCCCAGGGCATTGCTGTCTTTGGGAGAAGCCCATCTTTACCAGGGCTACTATGGAAAAGCGGCCGGCTATCTGGAGCGGGTTCTGGAACAGGCTCCCGAGCAGCCGCAGGCCCTGAGTCTGCTGGCGATGACCTGGGACGGAACGGGAGATACAGCCAAAGCGGAGGCCCTTTATCTGCGGCTGGTTACCATCCAACCCCGCTCGGCCGCGGTTCACAACAATCTCGGCGTCAACCGGCTCTTTCAGGGACGCTACCAGGAGGCCATCGTCTCTCTTCGTACCGCGGTAAACCTCGATCCCGACAACAAACGCACCCAGAACAACCTGGCCATGGCCTACGCGTTGAATGGTGAAGAGAGTCAGGCACTGGAGATTTTTCGGCATTCCCTGGGGAAAGCGGCCGCCTACAACAACATGGGCTATCTGTACATGAAGAAGGGAATGTTTAACGATGCGGAAAAGGCTTTGTTAAAAGCCATCGAAGCCAATCCGTCCTATTACCCGCAAGCCCAGAAAAACCTTGAGCGCCTGCAAGCCATGCGGACCAGCGAGGGCCGGTAAGGTCCTGGGTTTGAATCTGAGAAACTCGAAAGGAGGCAGACTATTGAAGTATTGGCTGAGCCTGGCCTTGCTGTTGCTCCTGTTCGGAGCGGCCAGCGCCGAGACCTTGTCCGTAGCCGTCAACAAAGCCCCAATCTACAACAAACCCATTTCCCCTAGGTACGTCGTACTGGAAGTACCCCTCTATTACCCGCTGTTGGTCGTCAAGGAACAAGATGACTTTTACCGGGTCAAGGATTATCGAGGGCGCAGCGGCTGGATACGCAAAGAGCACCTGAATGACAATGAAACCATCGTCATTCGCGGCAACCAGGTCAATATACGCAACGGTCCGGGTCTGGATCAACCCATCGTTCTGAAAGGTCACGCCGGGGTGGCCCTGCGCGTTATCGGGGAGAAGGAAGACTGGCTTGAAGTTGAGCATGAAAGTGGGCTCAAAGGCTGGATTGCTGAATCGCTAACCTGGGGTCGCTAACAACATTTACTTGTTAGATCTGAACGCGTTGTTTACACTTTTAAGCCATAGAAATGATCCAGCAACTTTTCGTATGGCGTTAGAT
>JAWSUS010000039.1:0-11900 GCA_033549025.1 Desulfuromonadales bacterium | reverse complement strand
TTTGTGCATGACCATGTTTACAAAATCCTCCCCTCGATATTATCGGATTCTGTAAACAACGCGTCAATTTCTTACAGCTGATCGACAACCTGAGTGACGTCAACATTGAAGTCGTCGAAGAAAAGGAAATCGAACGCGTCACCGAGTCCGACTCCAAAGTCATTACGCTGGTCAATAAAATTCTGCTCGACGCTCATCGTCGCGGCATCTCGGATATCCACTTCGAACCGGAGATGGGCACCCAGCCCCTCATCGTCCGCTACCGCAAGGACGGCCAGTGCTACACGGCCCACCGGATCGGCTCTCAGTACAAGAAGGCGATCATTTCGCGCATCAAAATCATCTCGAAGCTCGATATCGCCGAACGCCGCCGCCCCCAGTCCGGCAAGATTCTGCTCAAGCACGGGCGGGAACGCATCGAGTACCGGGTGGAAATCACCCCGACGATCGGCGGCCAGGAAGACGCCGTGCTGCGTGTTCTCAACGCCGCCCGCATCCTCTCCCTGGAACAGCTGGGCGTCTCGGAACACAATCACGAGCGCTTTAAAGCCCTGCTGAAAAAGCCCTACGGCATCATCCTCTGCGTCGGCCCCACCGGCTCAGGCAAGACCACCACCCTGCATTCGGCCATCTCGGAAATCAACACCGGCAACCGCAAGATCTGGACGGCCGAAGATCCCGTCGAAATCACCCAGCGCGGCCTGCGCCAGGTGCAGGTCAACGCCAAGATCGGCTTCACCTTCGAGGAGGCCCTGCGCTCCTTCCTGCGCGCCGACCCCGACGTCATCATGATCGGCGAAATGCGCGACCGGGTCACCGCCAAGGCTGCCATCGCCGCCTCCCTCACCGGCCACCTGGTCTTCTCCACCCTGCACACCAACAACGCGCCGGAGACCATCGTGCGCCTTATCGAGATGGGCGAAGACCCCATCAACTTTTCCGAGGCCATGCTCGGCATCATCGCCCAACGCCTGGTCCGCCGCCTGTGCAACCAATGCAAGGTACCCTATCAACCCAGCCCGGAGGAATACGAGCAGCTGGTCGTATCCTATGGCGAAGAATACTTCGGCGCCCACAACATGCCTGCCTATACGGACGAGCTCACCCTCATGCGCTCTCAGGGCTGCCCGGCCTGTGAAGGCTTCGGCTACAGCGGCCGCATCGCCATTCAGGAACTGCTGGTCAACTCGCCCGCGATCAAGCAGGCCATCCGGCAGCGCGCCGGGGCCGGGGAATTGGAGGAAGTGGCCCGCCAGGAGGGGATGAAAACCTTGCGCCAGGACGGCATTGAAAAGATCTTCCAGGGGATCACCGACCTGAGCCAGGTGAACATGGTGTGCCTCTAACCAGGGGAAGGCCTTGCTTGGACTATGGGAAGCCGGCCTGCAGGCTGATTGATCGAAGAAGCGGCCGCTATCACGGATTCTCTTTGGTTTCGACCGCTTGTTTAGAGGGTTCAATTTTGACCTTGAGAATAGCCGTTGGCGTCACCTTCACGCAGGTCAGCAGGTAATTTTCCCACACCACCTTTTCCCCCTCGACGGGGAGATGCCCCAGCGCGAACAGGATCAGGCCGGCCAGGGTGTCGAAGGGTCTTTGTTCGGGCAGGCGGATGTCCAGAAAATCCGCCAGGTCGTTAAGAGGCAGAAGACCGTCCACCAGGTAACTGCCGTCCGGCAGACGACGAAAACGCTGCAATCCGGCATCGTGTTCGTCCTCGATTTCCCCCACCAGCTCCTCCAGCAGATCCTCCGTGGTGGCGATGCCGCTCACCCCCCCGTATTCGTCGACGACCACCGCTATATGGACCTGCCGCCGCTGCATCTCCCGCAGCAGCCCGCTGATTTTCTTGGATTCCGGCACAAAATACGCCGGGAGCAGAAGGCTTTCGAGGTTGAAGTCAGCAGTCTGCACCGCCAGACTGAGTACATCCTTGGCATGAATGAAGCCGACCACATTGTCGACATCGCCCCGATAAACCGGAAAGCGTGAATACTGGCTTTCCAGCACCGTCTTCAAAATCTCGCCGCGATCCTGATCCAGATCCAGGGCTACAATTCGCGGGCGCGGCACCATGATCTCCCGAACGCGAATGAGGGAAAAGTCGAAGACATTGCGGATAAAGGTCTGTTCGCTCAGGGAGACCACCCCAGAGGCATGCCCCTCAGCGACCACCTGTTGAATCTCCTCTTTCGTGATAAAGGCCCGTTTCCCTGTAGCTCTGATCCCGAGCAGACGCAAAACCAGGCGGCTCGAAAAAGTCAGCACAAAGACGGCCGCCCCCCCGATACGGGCCAGCACCCGAATGGGGCCCGCGACAGTCAGGGCGATGCGCTCGGAATATTCCAGAGCCAGGGCTTTGGGGACCAGCTCTCCCAGGACCAAAGAGAGATAGGCGATGCAGCCGACCACCACAAAGAGGGCCAGGGGCTCAGCCGCATCACGGAGCAGAGGAAGCGACGACTGCTGCAGCACCGGCTTGATCCGTTCGATGGCGGCGGCGCCGCCGACCGCCGAGGCCATGGTGCCGACAAGGGTGACGCCGATCTGTACCGTGGCCAGGAATCGGTGCGGGTCGGCCTGCAGCTGTTCCACCACCTTGGCTTTTTTATGGCCGTCACTGGCAAGCTGGGCGATGCGCCCCCTTCGGACGGAGACGATGGCGAGCTCGGCCCCCGCAAAAAAACCATTGGCCAAAATGAGGACCAGGACAATGACCAGCTCCAGCCAGATGCTCTCCATGAAAAACCCCTTCCGTCCTGATGACGCGCGTTCGCAGACGAACCGCCGTTAGCCGAGTCTTGTTCGGCCGGGTTGCCCGACCCTCAGCCCTCGGCGTACATACAAGACACTATATCAAAAAGAAAAAAGGGGGCTTGACGGTCTACTTCCACGCCCGCACCCCCATGAGGGCGGGCACCTTCTCCACCCGGGTAAAGCCGGCCTTTTTCAGCCGCTGCACCGCCTGGTCGACAAAGGAGCTGCCGCGCCGCACCAGCCGGGGGTTGCCGGTGTAGTGAAAGAGCCCGCCGCGCCGGGTGAGGACACGGTATATTTCGCGGTAAAAATCGATCCCATAGAGCTCGCCGGCCAAAGAAAAGCGCGGCGGATCGTGAATAACCGCCTCAAAGGAGGCCGCGTCAAACTCGCGGATGTAGGTGCCGACATCTGCCTGCACCGGCTGGATGCCGGGGGCGGACAGACCCTGCGACCAGGGGTTCTGCCGCCGCAGGGCCATGACCGTTTCGCTCCGTTCCACCGTCACCACCTGACGGGCTCCCAGCTGAAGCGCCGCCAGGGCCGCATAGCCGAGGCCGCTGCAGGTATCGAGCACCCGATCCCCTTTTTTCACCACCTGCGCCGCCATCTGACCGGCGCTCTCAAAGGGATTGATCCCCTTGGAGATATGCATCTTCACGCCGCTGATCTCCAGAAGCGGGGCCTGCGCCGTCGGCACGAGCTTGTAATAGCCCTCGTCCCGGCTCTCCAGCACCACCAGCTCACCGCCTTCGAGCAAAAAAATCCGGTTCTTCTTGCCTGCAATTCGCTGCAGGTCTTCCCGCTGCAGGCGATTGTCATCATCGAGCACCAGGGCGTCGCCCTGCAGCGTGAACGTGGCGAGAGAGAGATTCAGATCGGCGGAAATCTCGACCCGGGCATCGCCCCTGTCCAGCGCCGTCAGCACCTGACGGGCGACCTCGGCTTCGAGCCAATACCGGTGATTAGACATGCCTGTCGCTTTCCCAAAGACTGCTGACGAGCCTTTGCTTCAAATGATGGATCAAAATACCTTCAGCGCCGCACGACAATGTTGGCGGTCTGCGTCTGCAGATCGAAGACCACTTTGGCTTTCTTCTGCCGGAGTTGTCCCAGCACCTGCTCGACTTTGTCCTCCAGCGTACAGCCGGCCTCACCCCAGTCCGCCCCGTCCCGGCTGACGAACTCCTGGATGAGGTTCCGCAGCACCTCGGGGCTGAGCTCTTCGTAAGGGACTTCGACCCCTTCTTCCTGCCAATCCGTATTGTTATCCGGCGTCATCTTCCCATCCTCGTATACTGAGATTCATAGCGGTTCCGCCAGCAGCAGGCGGTTCTTCGGCGTGATGTCCGCCGGGATGGTCTGGGTATGCACCCGGTAGCCCTGGCGACTCAGGCGCGCGGCCCGCGTGGCGTCCATGGCCAGGGCGCCGTCCATCCACCCCTGCAGGCCCCCCGTATCACCGCTGTCGAGGTGGTGGCAGCAGGGGAGCACCGCCACCCGGGCGCCCGCCTCCACGGCCCGTTGCAGGACCATATCGGTCAACCCGCCGCAGGCATGAACGGAAACCACCAGGTCGCCCGGACCAAGCGCCACGCTGTCGATGTCGGCGGCCACGAAGGTTACCCGACCGCCAAGACGGGGCCAGGCGGCCTCCAGCACTGTCGACAGGGTTCCGGCGCTCTGGGGCAGCTGCCGGTCGACGGCCAGAGCCTGCGGCGAGGAATCGTCGAGCAGCAGCAGGATATAGGCCAGCAGACCATGGCCGCAGGCCAGATCGACCACCCGGCCGCCGCGAAAACGGCGGCGTACCCGCCGAGCGACTTCCCAAGCCTCAAACAGCTCCTTGCGCGGCAGGCAGCCGGCCTCACAGACCGCCCGCGCGAGGCGGTCAAAGAGGGTATCGGTGGCAAAGAGGGGCAGCTGGTGCCGGGTAAGACGATTGCGGGAAGAGCGATCCATGGCGAAATCCTGACAGCGGTTAGCGGTGTGGCAATGATGCCGGCAGGATACCCTCAAAACGGGTGCCGTCCTAGAAAAAACCTCGGTGAAACTGCCATCTGCGACAAGGCGGCCGCATAAAATTGATTGCCGCCGGCCGGTCGCTAGTGGTATAAGGGGCCGGCATGTGAACCACAGGGGTCACCCCTGTGGTTTTTATTTTTTCGCAAAGGACAATCGTTATCATGATCAGCGCACACAATGTCGCCCTCGCCTACGGCAAGAGGGTCATCTTCAAAGATGTCAACATCAAGTTCGTACCGGGCAACTGCTACGGTCTCATCGGCGCCAACGGGGCCGGCAAATCCACCTTCCTGAAGATTCTGGCCGGGGAGCAGGACCCCGACAAGGGAGAGATCGCCGTCAGTGCCGGCGAGCGCATCGCCATGCTGCGCCAGGATCACTTCGCCTTTGACGAAGAAACGGTCTTCAACACCGTCATGATGGGGCACGCCCAGCTCTACCAGGTCATGGCCGAGCGCGAGGCGCTCTATGCCAAGGGAGATTTCACCGAGGCGGACGGCATCCGTTCCGGCGAGCTCGAAGCCGAGTTCGCCGAAATGAACGGCTACGAGGCCGAGTCGGAAGCGGCCGTGCTGCTCAACGGTCTCGGCATCCCGGAAGAGCTGCGCCACAAGAAGATGAAGGAACTCGAAGGGGGCGAAAAGGTACGGGTGCTGCTGGCCCAGGCTCTGTTCGGCAACCCCGACATCCTGCTCCTCGACGAGCCGACCAACCACCTCGACCTCAAATCCATTGGCTGGCTCGAAGACTTCCTCTCCCGCTTTCAGAATACGGTCATCGTCGTCTCTCACGACCGCCACTTTCTCAACCAGGTCTGCACCCACGTGGCGGACATCGACTTCGGCAAGATCACCGTCTACGTCGGCAACTACGACTTCTGGTACGAGGCCAGCCAGCTGACCCTGAAACAGAAGCAGGAAGAAAACCGCAAGGTCACCGAAAAGGCCAACGAACTCAAAGAGTTCATCCAGCGCTTCAGCTCCAACGCCTCCAAGGCCAAACAGGCCACCTCGCGCAAGAAGCTGCTGGACAAGCTCACCCTGGAGGATATGCCCGTCTCTTCACGCAAGTATCCCTTCATCGCCTTCAAGCCCGAGCGGGCCTGCGGCGACATCATCCTCGAAATCAAAGACCTGTGCAAAACCGTCGACGGCGTGCAGGTGCTGAACAATTTCAGCCTCAACGTCAACAAGGGGGACAAGATCGCCTTTGTCGGCGGCGACAGCCAGACCAAGACCACCCTCTTCCAGATTCTGGCCGGCGAGCTCAAACCCGACAGCGGCAGCTGCCGCTGGGGCGTGACCATCACCTCCGCCTACTTCCCCAAGGAAAACCGCCGCTACTTTGACAACGACCTCAACCTCATCGAATGGCTGGGCCAGTTCGCTCCCAACGAAGGGGAGAGCTTCGCCCGCGGCTTTTTGGGCCGCATGCTCTTTTCCGGCGAAGAGGCCACCAAAAAGTCCAACGTCCTCTCCGGCGGCGAGAAGGTCCGCTGCATGCTCGCCAAGATGATGCTCACCGGCGCCAACGTCCTCATTTTCGACGAGCCGACCAACCACCTCGACCTCGAATCGATCACCTCCCTGAACAACGGCCTGATCGCCTATCCCGAGGTCATCCTCTTCGCCTCCCACGACCACAAGATACTCTCGACCGTCGCCAACCGCATCGTCGAATTCACCCCCAACGGCTTTATCGAGCGCTCCATGACCTTTGACGAATACCTGGAGAGCCCGGAAGTGAGCCACATCCGCAACCAGCACTTCCAGGGCGAGGCGGCGCTTACCCTGTAAGAGCGCGACAGACCGCAGGGGATTTTATAAACCAGGAGGCCGGCAGAACGCGCTGAAAAGGCGTGCTGCCGGCCTCCTTTTTTTAAGCCCCCTAGCCCGCCCCGAGACCCAGCAGCGCTGCCAGGGTCAAGCCACTGACCAGCAGCCAGAGGGTCAGGCCCTGCAACAGAGGACGAACCCCGACTTTTTTCAGCACTTCCCGGCTCAGCCCGGCGCCGATCAGAAAAAGGGTCACAACGAGACACTTTCGGGCCAGGGCGGCCAGCCCCCCCCAGATATTGGCTAATTGCGGAAGGAAGGTGCTGAGCGCCGCCGCCAGCAGGAAGCCGACAATGAACAGGGGCACTCTGGCTTTCTGCTCCGACCTCTTCATAAAGGCCAGGCCAAGAACCACCGGCGTTATCCACAGCGCCCTCGTCAGTTTGACCGTAGTGCCGATGGCCAGGGCCTGCGTGCCATAGACCGAAGCCGCGCCAACGACGCTGCTCGTATCGTGGATGGCCAGACCGGCCCAGATCCCGAAGGTCCCCTGGTCAAGCTGCAGCAGATGGGCTATCGCCGGAAAGAGCAGCAACGCGATGGCGTTCAGGGTAAAGACGGTGGCCAGGGCGACGGCGGTTTCCTCGTTTTTCGCCTTTAAAACCGGCGCCAGGGCGGCGATGGCGCTGCCGCCGCAAATGGCGGTGCCAAAGGAAATCAGGGCAGAGGTGTTCTGATCCGTCCTGAACAGCCTCCCTAGCACATAACCCAGCGTCAGCGTCCCCGTGATACCGACGAGGGTATAGGCGAAAGAACTCCGGCCGGTCTGCAGCACCTCATCGAGACGGAGACCGAAGCCCAGACCGACCACCGAAAGCTGCAGGATGATTTTACTGGCGCGGGCAGAGCCCGCAGGCCAGGGGTTGCCCAGCCCCAGGCTGAAAGCGATGCCCAGCACCAGAGCCGTGGCCGCTCCGACCCAGGGGGTGGCGCAGAGCGCTAGAGCGGCGGCAAAGAGCGCCCGACGCCTGCTATCCTGGTCCATACCCTCCTCCTCCGGCTGAAAGTGTTTTTCAGCCTAGACCTTTTCTGCTATAAATAAAAATTGAAAATTTTGATCTTATCAATCAACACATTTGATGGATTTTCAGATGCCCATTACCTTGCGACAGCTGGAGATTTTTGACAAGGTGGCCGCCTGCGGCCATGTCACTCAGGCGAGCCGCCAGCTGCTGCTGACCCAGTCGGCTGTCAGCATGGCCATCGCCGAGTTCGAACGCCTGGCCGGAGCGCCGCTCTTTGAGCGGCAGGGACGGCGGCTGCTGCTGAACGATCGCGGTCGCCTCATCCTGCCGCAGGCCCGGGAGGTGCTGCAGAACATCCGCAAGATCGAGCAGTTTCTCGACGAATCAGCCGCCCAGCCGAAGGGCGTTTTGCAGGTGGGGGCGAGCACCACCATCGGCAACTACCTGCTCCCCGCCCTGGTGGGTCATTTTTCCCACCTCTACCCGACGGCCAAGGCCCAGCTCAAGGTGGGCAACGCCCAGCAGATTGAAGAGGATCTGGAGCGTGGCGAGCTGGATATCGGACTCAGTGAAGGCCTTCCCCACGCTCGAAGCCTGCAGGCGGAACCCTGGCGGCACGATGAGCTGGTGCTGGTCGTCGGGCCGACCCATGCATGGGCCAGCAGGCGGGAAGCCACCCTCGACATGCTGGCCGGGGCGGCCTGGATTATGCGTGAGCGTGGTTCGGGGACGCGGGAGATTTTCGAAGCGGCGCTGTCTAAAAAAGGGGTGGATTGCCGCGTGGCCCTCGAACTGGGACACACCGAGGCGATAAAGAAAGCGGCCGAGGCCGGTCTGGGGGTGGGCTGCCTGTCAAGGATGGCGGTTCAGCGTGAACTGGAGCATGGCTGGCTGGTCGAGATCAGCAGCCCGCTTGACCTGCGCAGAACCCTGGTCATCCTGCGGCGCCGCAGCGAGCAGTCGACCAGACTGCTGCAGGCTTTTCTTGCCCTGCTGAAGGCAGAGGGCGATTATTGACCCGCGGATCAGATCGGCAACCCTCAGCCGCCGGCGATCACGGCCAGCAAAGCGCGCACCAGCAAAAACCCCAGCGCGCCGACCAGAAACACAAAACCCACCAGCACGGCGCCGAGCCCCCAGGCAAACAGGCGACTGGCGACCACGGTTTCGCGCGGCTTATCCAGATAGGCATTCAACAGCTGCACATTGCGCTGATTGGCCTTCCAGACAAAGTCGAACAGGTCGCCCAGCACCGGCACCGCCCCGACCACCGCATCCAGAGCCACATTGAAGGCCATTTTCACCAGCAGGGATTTCGGCACACCCAGTCGGGCCGCCTCCGTGATAACCACCCCGGAAACCAGCGCCCCCAGGGTGTCGCCTACCCCGGGGATAAGGCCAAGCAAGGCATCCAGCCCAAAACGCGCCTTGAAGCCCGGAACCTTGATGGAGCTGTCCAGATACCAGGCCAGCCGTTCCAGCCGCTGGCGAGACTTTTCACCTTCGGTCTTTTTCACTCAACCTTCCTTCTGACCAGATAGAGCCCTTCTTCTTATCCTATCTTAGGAAAAGACAAGAGGAAGAGACTGCCTTCGCCCGGCTTGCTTTTTACCTCAATTTGCCCTCTGTGCCCTTCGACAATGCGCTTGACAATGGCTAAACCAAGGCCAGCGCCCCGCAGATTTTTATCTTTAGCCAGCGTGCCACGAAACCCCTGGTTGAAAATCTCCGGAAGGCATTCCTGCGAGATCCCTATCCCTTGGTCCCGTACAGTAATCGTAACATCTTTGCTGCCCTCTGTTACCGACACGATGATTTCATGACTGGGATGAGAATATTTTGTGGCATTGGCCAGCAAATTTCTGACGACCAGATACAATTTCTCTTCGTCGCCCTGTATCAAGGATAAACATGCCGGTATTTCCAGCCGAATGGTGTGGGAATTCAGTTTTGCACTGAAGCGGGTTACTGCTTCTTGCAGCAAGTCGCCCACATGGATTGGGGAAAAGCGGGTATCCGCCAGCCATGGCCCACAATCGTGCTGACAGGCCTCGGAAAAATCATTGAGAAGAGCATCTATATGCCGCCCTTCTCTGCCAATGATGTCGAGCAGCGAAGCGTGCCCTTCCGCCGATTGATTCTGGGTTTTCAGAATCTCGGCGTAACTGATGATGGCCGTCAACGGCGTGCGGATTTCATGAAACAGGAAATCAATCTCTTCCATAAGGCTATCCAGACGCTGCTGCAAACAGGTTGATCTTTCTTCAGCGTCCGCTGTTTTCGAAGAATTTTTGTCACGTCTATGGCACATGGATGCCCCCCTGAGGATGATGGTTATGACGGCTTCCTGCAACCTGTGTTCCATTCTGGAATCGGGTTTGATTTACCCTGCATCTGCCCGTCGTAACGCGCTTAATACATCAAATTGCTGGGCAGAGGCTCTTTCGCCCTGTGTGCTATTTTTTACACAGCCCCGGGAAAGAAAGGCGAAATGAACACGAAGATATGGATTGCGTCCGGACCGATATTTGCTTTGGCGCTTCTCATCGCTACGGGTGCCTTGGCAGCAGAAAAGATCCGCGTCTATACTGCGGAGAAAGGGGAGTACGTCATGGTAGAAAAGGTCAATAAAACAGCTGAGGAATGGCGGCGGGAGCTCACCCCGGAACAGTTCCGCGTCCTGCGTGAAAGCGGCACCGAGCCGGCCTTCACCGGCAAATACCACAATCACAAAGGCAAGGGAACCTACCGCTGCGCCGGCTGCGGGCTGGATCTTTTCAGCTCGCAAGCCAAGTACGATTCAGGGACCGGCTGGCCGAGCTTCTATGAGCCCGTAGATCCAGAGAACACCAGCACCGAAGAGGACCGTAGCTTCCTTTTCATGGTCCGCACCGAGGTGCACTGCGCCCGCTGCGGGGGACACCTCGGGCACGTCTTCGGCGACGGTCCCGCGCCGACGGGCAAACGCTACTGTATCAATTCGGCGGCGCTGGATTTTTCGCCAGAGGAATGAGTCTTCGGCTGGCCACGGGGGAGCAAAGCGGCCAGCAACGCAACGGATACCGCTTCCGGTGACCTTTAACCGGTTGCGGCGCGAGGACGGGACCTAAAAGGTGTAAGCGATTCCGAGAGCGGTAAAATACTGGTTCTCGTCCTTGACCAGGGGGCTGTCAGCGGCGTCACCGAGCAGTCGGTGGTAGTTCGCCAGCAGGGTAAGTCCCCAACCGCGGCCAAGAGGGTGGACTATCATGAGCCTTGCCCCAACACTCTTGAGGCCCGCCTCGGCGGTATGAGTCGGCAGGCCGGAGCTCGCAGCCTGGGACGGGCTGATCCCAAAATAGTCCTGCATGTAGGCGTCGCTGGCCCAAGTCGCCATCAGTGCCGGGCGCAGCATGGTCGGCCCGAGACGATGGCCATAGCCGAGACTGGCAAGGGTTTGCGCTCCCGTGTCGGCACCCGTGATCTGCTGTTCGTAGCGGGCGTCGAGTGAGACCTTTCCCACTTTCCAGCGAGCCAACAGATTGGCGGTGGCACCGTCGTTGATATCCCCGAGACCGTCCAGGTCGGCCGAATCATCCTCGTCGCGCCCAAAAGTGTAGCCCACCGAGGCGCCAAGGCGCAGTTTGTCCCCACGATAGAAATAGGCGCCCAATCCCTGGCGAACGTTGAGAAAGACTTGATCGCGCCAAGTGATGTCAACGGAAGGGAAAGCTTTAAATGCGTACTCGTCAGCGCCTTCATACTCCGGTAGATAGAGACCGATCGCGCCGAGGCTGACCTGCCAGTCTCCTACGGGCGGTCGGCCCTGGGCGGAAGCACTTGCCAGCGGGAGCAGCAGCAGGGTGCCAAGAGCGGCGAACAGAAGGCGGTAGTTCATTAAAATCCTCGGGGGTATCTCGAATGACGGGCTCGTGGGACAGTATACACGACTATCCGTCGTCTGGTGCTTGGCGCTGGATTTTGCGAGAAAAGGGCTCCTTCCATTCCGCTCGCATCCTCCAAAACCAATCTCCCATCCATGATATTTCGCCTTCATTCAGAAACGAAACGGCCCACCTTTTCAGGGTGGGCCGTTCCTTTTGCCTTATATTCGCTCAGTGGTTGAAGATATTTCGCCGCAGTTTTTACAGCGTGAAGCCCATCAGCCTAAAATCACGGAAATCCATTTGTCAGGTCCGACCCTTTTTCTTTAGAGTCTTTTAAACTTTGCTTACCATAGTTCGGTTTTGGCCCGGCAGAAGCTGTAGCGGAACCGGTTCCTTGGACACAAGTTTAGATTATGCCGCCTGACGGATTTCGTCGGGCGACCGGAAGCCGT
>JAWSUS010000038.1:0-16059 GCA_033549025.1 Desulfuromonadales bacterium | reverse complement strand
CGATCTAACGCCATACGAAAAGTTGCTGGATCATTTCTATGGCTTAAAAGTGTAAACAACGCGTTCAGATCTAACAAGTGAACTTAGCATTCAAGGAGGAAAGGAGTCGAGGATGAATCTCACCAGACGCGGCTTTCTCAAAGTGTCGGGAGGAACAGTCGGCGCGTCCATGCTGGGGATAGGCCTGAAGCCGGCCGAAGCCTACGCCCAGCCGCTGGCTATTCAGTATGCGCGGGAGACGACCACGGTCTGTCCCTATTGTTCTGTCGGCTGTGGCATTCTGGTCCATTCCCGCGGCAATGAGGTCATCAATGCCGAGGGCGACCCCGATCATCCGATCAACCGGGGCACGCTCTGCCCCAAAGGCTCCTCTGTCTATCAGTTGCGCGACAACAAGGCCCGTGTCACCGAGCCTCTCTATCGCGGCAAGGGAGAGCGCGAGTGGCGCCAGGTTTCCTGGGACTGGGCGCTGGAGCAGATCGCCCGTCGGGTCAAAGATACCCGCGATGCCAGTTTCATGGAGGTCAATGCCAAGGGGCAGCGGGTCAACCGCACCGACGCCATCGCCTCGGTGGGCAGCGCCGCCCTCGACAACGAGGAATGCTACCTCTATCAGAAGTTTTTGCGGGGGCTCGGCGTCGTCTATCTCGAACATCAGGCCCGAATATGACACTCCGCCACGGTTGCCAGTCTGGCAGCCACCTTCGGTCGCGGGGCCATGACCAATCACTGGATCGATATCCGCAATGCGGATGTGGTGCTCATGATGGGCGCCAATCCGGCCGAAAACCATCCGGTTTCCTTCAAATATGTTCTTGAGGCCAAGGATCGCGGCGCCACTGTTATCAGCGTCGATCCACGCTTCACCCGTTCATCCTCCAAGGCGGATATCTATGCGCCGCTGCGCTCGGGTACCGATATCCCCTTCCTGGGCGGCATGATCCACTACATCCTCGAAAACAACCTCTATTTCGAGGAGTACGTGCGCCATTACACCAACGCCTCCTTCCTGGTGAACGAGAATTTCAAAATGCCGGGCGAATTGGACGGGCTCTTCTCCGGCTACAACCCGGACAAGCGCAGCTATGACAAGTCGAGCTGGAGCTTTCAGCGCAACGCCGACGGGACCCCGAAGAGCGATCCGAGTCTGCAGGATCCCCACTGTGTTTTCCAGTTGCTGAAGAAACACTACAGCCGCTACACCCCGGAGGTTGTGTCCGATATCACCGGCACCCCCCAAGAGCAGTTGCTGGCGGTTTACAAGGCCTACGCCTCTACCGGCAAACGCGACAAGGTGGCCACCATCATGTACGCCATGGGCTGGACGCAGCATACGGTCGGGACCCAGAACATTCGGGCCATGGCCATGATCCAGCTGTTGCTGGGCAATATTGGTCTGGCCGGCGGCGGCGTCAACGCCCTGCGGGGGGAGTCGAACGTGCAGGGGTCCACGGATTACGGCCTGCTTTTCCATATCCTGCCCGGCTACCTGCCCACTCCCGGGGCCAGCCTGCCGGATCTGGCCAGCTATATCGAGCGCCACACCCCCCGCACCAACGACCGGCAAAGCGCCAACTGGTGGGGCAACCGGGGCAAGTACATTACTTCACTGCTGCGCGCCACCTATGATCCCGCGCTGACCGCCGAGCAGGGCTTCGGCTATGATCTGTTGCCCAAACTGGACGATGGTCAGAACGGCTCCTGGCTGATGCTCTTCGATCGCATGTACGAGGGGGGAATCAAGGGCTTTTTCGCCTGGGGACAGAATCCGGCCTGTTCGGGCAGCAATTCGACCAAGGTGCGCAAGGCCCTGAGCCGCCTCGACTGGATGGTCACGGTCAACCTCTTCGATAACGAGACGGCCTCCTTCTGGAAGGGGCCGGGAGTCGACCCTGCCGAGGTGGATACGGAAGTCTTCTTCCTGCCGGCGGCTGTTTCCTACGAGAAGGAAGGCAGCATCACCAACTCGGGGCGCTGGGCGCAGTGGCGTTATGCGGCGGCCAAACCTCTAGGGCACTCGCGACCGGATCTCGATATCATCAATGACCTGCAGTTCCAGATCCGCCGACTCTATGAAACGGAAGGGGGGGCGTTCCCCGATCCGATCCTCAAACTCTCCTGGGACTACGGCTTCAAGATGCCGGACGGTTCTTTGCCACACATCGATGTCCATCGGGTGGCCCGGGAAATCAACGGCTATTTCCTGGAGGATCGGGAAATCGGCGGCAAGCTCTACAAAAAAGGCGATCCGGTGCCGTCTTTCGCCCTGCTGCAGGCCGACGGCTCGACCAGTTCGGGTAACTGGCTGTACTGTCACAGCTATGCCGACAAGGGGAACATGATGGCCCGTCGCGGCCAGAAGGATCCCAGCGGCATCGGTCTCTATTCTGAGTGGGCCTGGGCCTGGCCCCTTAACCGGCGGGTCATTTACAACCGGGCCTCGGTGGATCTTAACGGCAACCCCTGGGATCCCAAGCGGCCGGTTATCTGGTGGACCGGGTCGGGTTGGGCTGGCGATGTTCCTGACGGCGGCTGGAAACCGCTTGTCGATGCCAGCGGCATGAAGCCTTTCATCATGAATGCCGATGGTGTGGCCAGCCTGTACGCGCCCAATCTCAATGAAGGCCCCTTCCCGGAGCATTACGAGGCGCTGGAGAGTCCGCTCGATAGCAACCCGCTGCATGGTGTGCGCGTCAACCCGGCTACCCGGCTCTTTTCCGCCGAGGGGCAGGGTAAGGAAGTGGACGCTCACTTTAACAACGATTCCCGCTTCCCCTATGTCGCCACCACCTACCGGGTAACCGAACACTGGCAGACGGGGGTCATGACCCGCAACACCCCCTGGTTGCTCGAACTGCAGCCCTCCAATTTTGTTGAACTCAGCCCTGAACTGGCGGGGGAAAAGGGGATCAAGAACGGCGACTGGTGTCTGGTTTCTTCCGGGCGTGGCCAGGTGGAGGCGGTGGCTGTCGTTACTCGGCGTTTCCGCCCCTTCAAGGTGCAGAACAAGACCGTTCATCAGGTCGGCATGCCCTATCATTACGGCTGGCATACGCCCAAGGCTGGCGACAGCGCCAATCTGCTCACGCCGACGGTCGGGGACGCCAACACCATGATTCCGGAAACCAAGGCCTTTATGGTCAACATCGAAAAGAAAAGGGGGTGATGAGCGATGGCGCGCAAAGCATTTCTGATCGACATGAGCCGCTGTATCGCTTGCCGCAGCTGCCAGGTGGCCTGCAAGCAGTGGAACAAGCTGGAACCCGAAGCCACGGTGAACCGCGGCAGTTACGAAAACCCGCCGCAGCTCACCCCCCAACTCTACAACCAGATCCGCTTTATTGAGCAGGATCAGGGGGAGAGCATGCGCTGGCTCTTTTTGAACAAGCGCTGCATGCACTGCCGCGATGCCGGCTGTGTCAAGGTTTGCCCCTCGGCCGGCGCCCTCTATCATACGCCGGAGGGCCTGGTGGCGTTCAATCAGGACAAGTGCATCGAGTGCCACTACTGCGTCAACGGCTGT
This sequence comes from Desulfuromonadales bacterium, assembly GCA_033549025.1. Classification (GTDB taxonomy): domain Bacteria; phylum Desulfobacterota; class Desulfuromonadia; order Desulfuromonadales; family SZUA-540; genus SZUA-540. Next base: position 12,536 of record JAWSUS010000038.1, on the reverse strand, counting down.
CCCTTCGATGTGCCCCGTTACGATGCCCGTAAAAAGGTGGCCAAGTGCCACGGCTGTGCCGATCGGGTCGCCAACGGCCTGCAGCCGGCCTGCGTCAAGGCCTGCCCGACCCAGACTCTGCGTTTCGGCGATCGCGAGGCCCTCGTGGCCGAGGCCAAGGCCGCCGGCAAAAAAATCTACGGCGAGAATGATCTCAAAGGCCTGGGCGCCGTCTATATTCTCGATGACGCTCCCGAGGTCTACAGTCTGCCGGCCAAGCCGGCCATCCCGGCCTCCATCTTTCTGTGGAAAGATGTCGTCAAGCCCTTGGGCATTCTCGGCTTCTGGGGAGCCATGGGTGCCGCCCTGTTGCATTATGTGACCATTGGACCGAAAAACCCCGAAGAGATCACCGAGCACGACACACCGGAGAAAGGGGCCTGATCATGAGTAACACGATTGAACGATTCAATGTGGTGGAGCGAGTGCTGCACTGGACTGTCGTGGTGGCCTTTTTCACCATGCTTCTGACCGGTCTCGGACTTTACGCGCGCACCTTTTTCGGCTATTTCAGTTTCTTCGGCGGCCCCCAGCAGGCCATCCTCTTTCATAAATGGACCGGTGTGGTCTTTTTTACCGCCTCCATTCTGCTGGCGCTGAGTCATGTGAAGGAGCTCTTTACCTTCGACAAGGATGACCTGCAGTGGATCAAGCAGTTTGGCGGCTACCTCTCCAAAGGGGGGGAAGAAATTCCCCAGGGCAAGTTCAACTGCGGGCAAAAGCTCTTCGGTATCTTCGCCCTGGCGGCGACGCTGGTCATGGGAGTCACCGGTCTCATTATGTGGGATCCGGCTGCCCTGGGGCGTGAACTGACCCGCTGGTCACTGCTCTTGCACAGCCTGTTTTTTACCCTTTTCATCATGGGGGTGATCGTGCATATCTACCTGGCGACCATCGGCAATCCCGGTACGCTCAGTGGCATGCTCTATGGCTATGTCAGCCGCAAGTGGGCCAAAATGCACGCCATCAAGTGGTATCGCAAAGAAGTCAAGGACTGATAAAATCCTCGCCCCGTTCGCCGTCTTTGGGCCGAGCAGGGAAGGCTGGAGGTATGTTTTGAATTTTGTGGCCAAACGGCAGCAGCGCCTGCGTGAACTTCGCGGCAAATATCCTGACTTTTCAGAGGTTTTCAATCTTTACGGCGATATCTATGCCCTAATGGAGACGCGTGTTCCCGATTACCTGCAGGTCGAAGACGAGGCGGCGATGGCTCCATCCAGCCCGGGAGACCGGCCCTTGCTGCGAGGTGACAATCTGCAGGTGGATGCCGCCGGCGCCAGCGGCTTCATGCTTGACCTGATCGACATCCTGAAGCAGCACGGCCAGCAGGGGGGGGAGGATCTGGACCGCATGGCCAAGGGGATTGCGACGGCGGCTGTCGATGTCGTCACCCTGCTGCGGGCCAGCCTCGAACGCGACCGCTTGCAGATCACGGGGGAGGCCGAGTCGCTCCAGGTCGATCCGGCAATGGTCGAATATGTGGGGGGGATGGCTCTTTCCCTGGCCCTGCAGTTGGCCCGGGAAAGAGGCCTGCGAGTCGATTCGTCGGACTGGAATAAGCGCTTTTGCCCTTTGTGCGGTGGGGCGCCGACCATGGGCGAGCTGGTCGGGGACGAGGGCCGCATGGTGCTGCATTGTGGCACCTGCGGCGAATCCTGGGCCAGTCTCCGGCACGCCTGCGCCACCTGCGGCAACGTCGACGGCAAGACCCTGGAATACTTCACCGCCGGCCCTGAAAAGGGATACCGCGTCCATATCTGTCGGCAGTGCGACAGCTATCTCAAGGTCATCGACAGCCGGGAGGCCGGTGCTGACCTGCCCATGGACCTGGAGGATGTGGCCACCCTTTATCTCGATGTGCTGGCTCGGCGGGAAGGATTTACCAGGGGAAAGCGCGATGGCGCCCCGGCTGACGCGGCCGTCTCTACCGCCTGATCTACGAACCGGGTGGGTCGGAATGACCCAGGTGGGTCAGCCTGACCCGTCGCCCGAAGAGGAAAAGGGCGTTTTGACGACTTTCGAAGGTCGGCATGTTTTCTGCTTTGCAGGGTCAAAGGATTTTTAACCGTCCTCCGACCGTAAGGGTCGACGCGGGAGAGAACATGGAGCAGAACAACCAGGGGAAGATCGTGCGGGTGGATAAAACAGGGGCGACCCTCAGCGAGCGTGCCGTCGTGCGGGAATTCCCTCTGCGGCTGACGGTCAACGGACGCGAACTGGCCACCCTGATCGCTTCGCCCCATCAACTCAATTACCTGGTGGCGGGCTTTTTTCGCCTGCAGGGCATGGTTGCCACCCTCGATGATATTCTCAGCCTGGGCATTTGCAGCGATTTCGGGGCGGCACGGGTGCAGTTGCGCCAGGATATCCCCCTCGATCTCCGGCCGGTGCTGACCTCGGGCTGCGGAACAGGGATCACTTTCGATTTTCCCGCCGAGGGCGTTAAGTCCTCCTTTTCTGACGATGGCGACACACCGACCTTCACGCCTGAATCGGTTTTTTCCCTCATGCGCGAGCTGCAGCGCCATGCCGAAGGGTACCGGCGTCACGGCGGCATGCACTCGGCGGCGGTGGGGGATGGGCAGAAGATGCTCCTTTACGCCGAGGATATCGGTCGCCACAATACCCTCGACCGTATCGCCGGCGAAGCGCTGTTCAAGGGGGTCGATCTGTCCGGTAAATTGCTGGTCACTTCCGGGCGGGTATCCACCGAGATGGTGGCCAAGGCGGCTCGCCTGGGTATTGCCGCCATCGCCTCGCGTACCTCACCCACCGATATGGCCGTGCGCCTGAGCGAGCAGGCAGGCATTTGCCTCATCGGTTATGTGCGGGCCGAAACGATGGAGATTTTTAGCCATGCCGAGCGTTTGCGACTGCCGGATGCGAAACCGCGCCTTGCCGGAGTTACCGGGGTTATCCTGGCCGGCGGTGAAAGTCGACGCATGGGCAGTGACAAGTCGCTGCTCCCCATCGATGGGGCCCGCTTTATCGACCACATCTATCGGCGCCTGAGCCTCCTTTTCGACGAGGTGATTATCGTCACCAACTCGCCTGACCTCTACGCCGATATCCCCTGTCGCAAGGTTCCCGACCTCTATCGCGCCCAAGGTTCCCTGGCCGGCATTCACTCCGGCCTGCATCATGCCCGTCACGAGCGCATCTTCGTGGTGGCCTGCGATATGCCCTTTGTTTCCCCGGCGGTCATCCGGCGTCTCTGCCTGGCCGAAAAGACGGGCGACGTGGTTATCCCCTGGGGGGACCAAGGCTTCGAACCCCTGCATGCCGTCTATGGCAAGGGCTGCCTGCCCGTCATGGAGAGAACCCTGGTCCGGGGTGATCGGCGGATTGTATCCTTCTTCGATGAGGTGAAGGTCGTCCGGATGCCGCTGGAAGACTTGGCCGAACTCGATCCGCAGGGACTCTCTTTTCGCAACATCAACACCCCGCAGGAATATTTCCACTTGCGTGAAAAGCAGGTCCCGGGAAATACTGCTGAGCAGACGGATACGCTTGGTGCCCGCCTCGGGCAGAAAGGGTAATCAGGTATCGGGCGGTATTTTGCCCATCCACAATTTGATCTCCGAACCGCATCGCCTACCGGGGCAACCCCAGGGCGACCGGTCGCTGGGTTCGGCTGGAAACGGCCGCGCCTCCCTTTTGGAAAGGAGAGCATCCGTAAACCCCGCCGGTGGGGTAGTCTGGGGCCTTTTCCAATGGGAAGGCTCCTTTTTTTGTGGGGGAAGTCCCCATTACTTCACGGAGGATTTATGAGGATTTGGAAAGTCTGTCTATTGTCTGTTGTCTGTTTTTTGCTGCTGGGCGCTGGCCCGGCTTTGTCGGTGGAACATTTGCGTCTGGCCACCACGACCTCGACGGAGAACTCCGGTCTGCTGATGGCCCTGTTGCCCCCCTTCGAACAGGCGAATGACTGCCAGGTTGACGTGATCGCCGTCGGCACCGGCAAAGCCCTCAAGCTGGGTGAAGCGGGGGATGTCGATGTGGTGCTGGTGCACGCCCGTGCCCTCGAAGAAGCCTTCGTCGCCGCCGGCCACGGGATCGACCGCCGGGACGTGATGTACAACGACTTCGTTCTGCTCGGCCCCCCCGCCGACCCGGCCGGTGTCGCCGGCATGGGCGACGTCGCTGCCGCAATGAAAAAAATTGCCGCCTCGGATAGCGCCTTTGTTTCCCGTGGGGATAAGTCCGGCACGCATCACAAGGAACTCGAACTCTGGCAGGCGGCCGGTCTTGCTCCGGGCGGCAAGGGCTACGTCGAAGCCGGGCTCGGCATGGGCGAAGTCATCAATATGGCCACGGAGCTGCAGGGATATACGCTGGCGGATCGGGGCACCTATGTGGCCTACCGCAGCAAGACGGATCTGGAAATCCTGGTGGCAGGGGACGAGCGCCTGTTCAATCCCTACGGGGTGATCGCCGTCAATCCAAAGAAGCACCCCCATGTCAAAATCGAGCTGGCCACCAAGTTCATGGATTACCTGGTCTCTCCCCAGGGTCAGCAGGCCATCGCTGCCTACAACAAGAACGGAGAACCTCTTTTCTTCATTTACGAAAAGTAGGCGGTTTTGGATTTTATCTTCACTTCTCTGCAAAAAGCGCTGGCGCTGATTCTGGCCTTTGACGGCGAGGTCGTCATCACGGTATGGACCTCGCTCTACACCTCCCTGGTGGCCATTGTGCTGGCGGCGATCCTGGCCATTCCCTTTGGCGCTCTGGTCGGAATCAGCCGTTTTCCCGGCCGGGGGCTGGTGCTGACCCTGCTCAACACCCTCATGGCCCTGCCGACGGTGGTGGTGGGTCTGGTACTCTATGGCTTTCTCAGCCGGCAGGGGCCACTGGGGGAGTGGGGGCTGCTCTTTACCCCGGCCGCCATGATTCTGGGCCAGATGGTGTTGGCAATGCCCATTGTGGCCAACTATACCCTGGCCGCCGTGGTGGGGGCCGATTCCCGCATTCTGAGCACGGCCCTGACCCTGGGGGCGGGCAGGCTGCGGGGCGTTTGGATGCTGCTTCGGGAAGTGCGTTTCGGCGTCATGGCGGCAGTTATCGCCGGCTTCGGCCGGGTTATCGCCGAAGTCGGCGTGGCCATGATGCTTGGCGGTAACATCCGCCACCATACCCGCACCATGACTACGGCGATTGCCCTGGAGACCAGCAAAGGGGAATTCGCTTTCGGCCTGGCGCTGGGCCTCATCCTGCTGGGGGTGGCGCTGTTCGTCAACCTGGCCATGAACGTTCTGCAACAGAGGTGATTTATGCAGCCGATTCTTTCTCTGGAAAATATTCAGGTCGCCGTGGGGCCGGCCTTCCGGCTGGAAATCAATGCCCTGGCTCTTGAAACAGGGCGGTTTTACTGTTTGACCGGGCCGAATGGGGCCGGCAAGACGACCTTGCTGCGCCTGTTGGCCCTGCTGGCCCCCCCGACGCGCGGCCTGTTGCGGTTTGATGGCCGGACCGTTGTCTTTCGCGGCGGCCTGGCCGACGCCAGCCTGCGCCGTGAAGTGACCCTGGTTCAGCAGGCGCCCTATCTTTTTCAGGGGAGCGTCTACGACAATCTGGCTTTCGGGCTGAGTCTGCGGAATATGGCCAGTGCTCAGCGGTCCGCCCGCATTGAGGCGGCGCTGGAATCCGTCGGTCTGGCGGGCTTTGCCCAGCGTTCCTCCCGGGCGCTTTCGGGGGGAGAGATCCAGCGGGTAGCCCTGGCCCGTGCTTTGGTTCTGCAGCCCAGGGTGCTGCTCCTGGACGAACCGCTGGCCAATATCGACGTGGGGCATCTGGCCCTGTTCGAGAAACGGCTCCGTGATCTCTGTGCCGAACAGGGGACGGCCATTGTCATGTCCACCCATGACCCCGGCCAGCCCGAGCGACTGGGCAGCGAGGTGATTTCATTGAACGGGGGGAGGCTGATCAACGCGTTGTCCTGCCCTTTGAAAAGAGCGATGTAAAGGAGTTATCTGGATGGTGATACGTTTTGAAGAGGCCCGACAGATCATTCTGGGCCAGGCCCGGTCCCTGGGGAAGGAACGTGTTTCCCTGGCCGAGGCCTGCGGGCGCGTGCTGGCCGAGGCCGTGTGCGCCCCCTGGGATCTGCCGGCCTGGGATAACTCGGCCATGGACGGATTTGCCGTGCACTCGCGGGACTGCCGGGCCGCGAAACCTCTCCAGGTCAACGGCTATATTCCTGCCGGGGCGCCGGCCCGCGAGAAGGTGGAGCAGGGCGGCGCCATCCGTATCATGACCGGCGCCCCCCTGCCGGCCGGGGCCGATGCCGTGGTGCCCGTCGAAGAGGTTGCCGAGGCGGATGGCTGGATCACGCTGACGGCCAGGGTTGAGCCGGGACAGCATATTCGTCGCCAGGGGGAGGATGTCGCCCTGGGAAAACCCTTTATGGCCGCCGGAACCCGTTTGCGCCCGGACGGCATCAATCTGCTGGCCTCTTTCGGACAGGCTTTCGTGCCGGTGTTTCGACGCCCGCGGGTCGCCATCCTTTCCACAGGGGACGAACTGGTGGAACTGGGTGAAATGCCCGCCCCGGGCCAGATCATCAACAGCAATTCTCTGTCGCTGGCTGCCGCTGTCCGTGAAGCGGGTGCAGAACCGCTGTTGTTAGGGATCGCCCGCGACGAGGTGGACAGTTTGCGTCTGAAACTGGCTGAAGGCCTGAAGGCCGATATCCTCATCTCCTCGGCCGGCGTCTCGGCCGGCGACAGGGATCTGGTGCGGGACGTGCTGGCCGACCTCGGTGTGCGTGAACTCTTCTGGAAGGTGGCCATCAAGCCCGGGCATCCCACCGCCTTTGGGGTCAAAGGCGATTGTCTGGTCTTCTCGTTGCCGGGCAATCCTGTTTCCACTCTGATGACTTTTGAGTTTCTGGTGAAGCCTGCCCTGGAACGCATCGGCGGCGGTATAGACCCTGTAAAACCCCCCGTTCGAGCCGTTTTGCGGGAGTCCACCAAAAAAAAGAAGGGACGGTTGCAATTCATGCGGGTCAGCCTGACGCAGGACGGGGATATCCTCTACGCGGCCAGCGCCGGTGACCAGCACACGGGGATGGTCTCTACCATGGTGCGGGCCGAGGGAATCGCCATCCTGCCAGGAGATGAGGATCGGGTTGCGGCGGGAACCCTAGTGGACGTTTATCTCCTGGACTAGGTACGGGGCCAAAGAAAAGGGTGCGGGGCGAAAAGAACCTGGTGTATGATTATCGGGTAAATTCGGTTCTGTTTTGGCTGTCCGCCGCGAAAAAGGAAAGAGCTGGATGGAACTTCTGGACGGATTCAATCGTAAAGTCAACTACCTGCGTCTGTCGGTCACCGATCGCTGCAATCTGCGCTGTCGCTATTGCATGCCGGCGGAGGGTGTTGCCAAGCTCGACCACGACGATATTCTCAGCTACGAAGAACTCCACTGTGTGGCCCGGGCGGCGGTGTCTTTGGGGATTGAGAAGATTCGCATCACCGGCGGCGAACCCTTGGTGCGCAAGGGGCTCATCCCATTTCTGAGCGAACTTTCGAGGCTGCCGGGATTGAAAGAGCTGGTGCTGACGACCAATGGCATCCTCCTGCCCGAGCTGGCGCCCGATTTGAAGGCCGCCGGGGTGAAGCGAGTGAACATCAGTCTGGATACCCTGCAGCCCGAACGTTTCCGTCGCATCACGCGCTGCGGCGATCTGACCCAGGTGCTGGCTGGCATCGCCGCCGCCGAGGAGGCCGGGCTCGCCGTCAAGCTCAACATGGTCGTCATGCGCGACATCAATGATGATGAAGTGGTGGATTTCGCCGCTATGACGCTTGCGAAGGCGCAGAGCGTCCGTTTTATCGAATATATGCCCAACATTCAGGACGCCGGCTGGCAGGAGCAGGTGGTGCGCGGCGAGGAGATTTTGGCCCGTATCGGAGAAAAATATGCGTATCAGGCGCTGTCACGGGGGGCTCTCTGTGGGCCGTCCCGTGACTACCGCCTTGACGGGGCCGCCGGCACTTTCGGCATCATCACTCCGGTTTCCAGTCATTTCTGCGACAGCTGCAACCGCATCCGGGTGACGGCCACGGGAAAGGCGCGCAGCTGTCTTTTTTCCGGCGAGGCTGTGGATCTACGACCTGCTTTGCACGGTGGCGATATGCCGGCCGTGCAGCGGGCCCTGCTCGACATCGTAAAGGGCAAGGCCTCGGGACATCATCTCGACGAGGAAAGCGAGCGCGGCCCGGCTTTCTCCATGTCCACCATCGGCGGCTAGAAGGCTGCGCCATTCATGCCAGGAGATCAACCCATGGAACCATCGGTAATCGCCGTCTGCATCAGTGAAAACAAGGGCGAGCAGAAAAAGCCCGTCGACTCGATCCTGCTCAAGGAAAACCATGGCATTGTCGGGGACGCCCACGCTGGCGACTGGGATCGGCAGGTCAGTCTGCTGGCCGAGGAGAGCATCGACACCATGCGTGCCAAAGGCTTGCGCCTGGGCTCCGGCGACTTTGCTGAAAATATCGTTACCCGCGGTATTGCCTTGACGGCCCTCCCCATCGGCAGCCGCCTGACCCTGGGGGCGGCACTGCTGGAGATCACCCGTATCGGCAAGGAATGCCACAACCGCTGCGCCATTTACTACCAGGCCGGTGACTGTGTCATGCCGCGGGAGGGCGTCTTTGCCCGGGTGCTTAAAGGCGGGCTCGTGCGGCCCGGCGACCCTATTCGCCTGCAGGAGGGCGGTCGCGAATCCGCCAACTGAGTTTTTTATCGTTTTTACCCCAAAGGAACATTAAGGAGATAGCATATGTTTGGACTCGGAACCCAGGAACTCCTCATCATTCTCGTGCTGGTCATGGTTGTGTTCGGCGCCGGCAAGCTGCCCCAGGTCGGCGGCGCTCTCGGCAAGGGCATCCGCAACTTCAAGTCGGGCCTCAAGGAAGAACCGCTGGAGGAAGCCCAGCGCGTTGACGATTCAGCGGAAAAAAAAGTCTGAGATCAAACCTTTTTACCCAGGAGTGACGAATGTCCTTCAACCATTTTGACGAGCAGGGGCAGGCCATCATGGTCGATGTCAGTGCCAAGGCGCCGACGCTGCGTCGTGCTGTCGTCGGGGCCTGCGTCTCCATGAGCCCTTCGACCCTGCGGAGCATTCGCCAGGGGGAAATGAAGAAAGGGGATGTGCTCGCCGTGGCCAGGCTGGCCGGCATCGCCGCCGCCAAAAAGACCCCCGATCTTATTCCCCTGGCTCATCCCCTGGCCTTGCACGCGGTGGGGATCGAATTCTTCTTCGATGAAGACAACCATCGCATTCGCATTGAGGCGACGGTCAAGGCGGTGGAGCGTACCGGCGTGGAGATGGAAGCTATGGTGGCGGCGTCCGTCGCTGCGCTGACCATCTACGATATGTGCAAAGGGGTCGATCGCGCCATCACCATCGGCGAGGTGGCGCTGCTCCTGAAGGAAGGGGGCAAGAGTGGCCTGTACCGGCGGGAGGCGCAGGGATGAAGGCCGTTATTCTCACCATCAGCGACAAGGGCTCGCGGGGCGAGCGGGTCGATACCAGCGGTCCGGCCTTGAAGCAGTGGCTGGAGGAGCACGGCGTCTCTACCGTCGCCCTGGAAATCATCCCCGACGAAGAAGCGCAAATCGCTGACCGGCTTATGCACTGGACCGCGCAGGTCTCGCCTCACTTGCTGCTGACCACTGGCGGCACCGGGGTTTCTCCCCGTGACGTCACCCCGGAAGCCACCCAGCGGGTAGTCGACCGCCTGATACCCGGCCTGGCCGAACTCATGCGGCTGCGCAGTCTGCAGATCACCCCCCGGGCCGCCCTGTCCCGTGCTGTAGCCGGCATCCGCCAGGGGACCCTCATTCTCAATCTCCCCGGCAGCCCCAAAGGCGCCCTGGAAAATCTCGAAGCCGTCTGGCCCGCTCTTCCCCATGCCATCGCCAAAATCCGCGGCGATCAAAGCGATTGCTCCACTTCTTAAAGACCCTGTCTTTATTCATCAATCCGTTCTTCCGCAACGACCCTGGCCTCAACCAGGGTCGTTTTTCGCCGGGATTGCGCGAACCGATACTGTTCTATCTATGCCTGCTGTTTTGTCTTGTGGTGAAATCGAACTTTTAAGCCTGACAATAATTTGAAAAGGGTTAAAAAGGTTTTTTGCCCTGTTCAGGTTAGGGGAATTGACCAGTTTGCATGGTATTTGCCCGATAAGGCAGCTGGTTATTAGATTCATGTCGGTGCTAAGTATCTTTTTAATAATGAGAAAGTGATTGTGTCTTAGATTCTGCCAATGTGGGTATGGACCCTGCATGCACACTACAGGGCAGCATCATGGGGCATCGCCTTGGGTATAAACTTTTCGCAACCTCTTTAATCAATTTTGATTTAAGAAAAACATATTATTGCTCTTTTTGGCGCCGGGCTTCGGCAGGTCGTATTGAAGCGGCTTGAATTTATGTTTCAAATAACTTGCGCAGATTTGCAGGAATCCTTAATCGCAGAAGTTGTCCTTTTTATGAAATTTCAGAGTGAAACCACGTGACACAGGGAGGAAAAATGAAAAAGTTTGCACTGATGATCTTCGGCATCGCCCTGATGCTCCCCGCCACAGCCATGGCCGCTGATGAGGACAGTAAGCATGTTGTTCCGCTTGAAAACAAAGATTGTATTAAATGCCATGTGCAGGCCGTGAGAGATGTCAACACCCAAGGTGGAAAACACCAGACGGAAGTAACTTGCCAGGATTGCCACTTGGAACATCCTCCCATGGGAAGTAACGCTATCCCTGAATGCAGCATGTGCCATGATGGGAGCGAAAAGACCCATTATACCTTGGAGAATTGCCAGACCTGCCACTATCCTCATTATCCCATGGCGATGGATTTTACGAAGATCGTTTCGGTGAAGCCCGTCTGCATCACCTGCCACGCCGGCCCCGGCCAGGAAATGGCCGCCAATCCCAGCCTGCACGCGCAGCTTGACTGCAAGGAATGTCATAGTACCCACGGCCAGGCTACCGCCTGCAACGAGTGCCATGCACCTCATTCCAGCGATATGACCTATCAGGACTGCCTGCGCTGCCATAAGCCTCATATGCCCCTGGTCGTGAAGTACGCCGATGATCTGCCGTCGCCTCTGTGCGGCAGCTGCCATGGCGATGTCAGCCAGGATTTGGCCAACACTTCAAGGAAGCACGGGGCCCTGTTGTGCGCCTACTGTCACAAAGGGCAGCATAAGGTAGTGCCGGAATGCGCCACCTGCCATGGCGAACCTCACGGCAAGAGCATGCACAGCAAGTTCCCGAATTGTCTTGACTGTCATCTCGACGCCCATGTCCTGGATATGCCCAAGTAGGATCAAACGGGGGCGGCAGTTATGCCGTCCCTGCATATCTACCGGCAGTAAATCTTGATTTGTACAGGGGATGTCCATGAATAACAGAAAGTCTTTTATATTTATTATCAGTGCCTCGCTGGTTATCCTGGCTGGCTTGTTCATTGATGGAGGTGTGCGCTCTCATGCTGCAACTTCCGGTGAGGCCGCCAGCATCTATCAGCAACCGGTCAAGCCTTTGTCCACCCTCGAATGCGCCCAGTGCCATATGACGGTCTTTACGGATATCCGCGATGGTGGCGGCAAGCATCAGATGCACTGTGCCCAATGCCATGAAACCTTTCACACCTGGAAGCCGGGACGCGACTGGAAGCAGGTAGTTCCTCAATGCGATCAGTGCCATGGTGAGGCACATGGCCCCAATTTCAAGGACTGTCTCGATTGCCACCTTAATGCCCATGCCCCTGTGAACAGTCTCACCGACCTGATGACGCTCGAGAAGAACTGCAACACCTGCCACGGCAGTCAGATCAAGGATCTCGCCCAATTTGCCAGCCAGCATACCTTGTTGTCTTGTGCCGAATGCCATCATACCCGCCACGGGTACAAGCCGGGGTGCAATGAATGCCATCCGACCCCACATACGACATTTGTGTCGAATCCGGATTGCTTGAGCTGTCATCCTGTCCATTCACCGCGCCAGATTCAATATGGCACAGAGGTTGACAACGCAATCTGCGCGGACTGTCATGGGGCGGTTGCGGCGGTTCACAAAGCGAGTCCCCGCAAACATACAGGTTTGAACTGCGTTGCCTGTCATGCTGAAAATCACGGTCATGTCCCCGACTGTGGAACCTGTCACGGTGCGCCACATAGCGAGGCAATGTTGCAGAAGTTTACCGGATGTCAGGCTTGTCACGGGGATGCGCATTCGCTGACCCTGCCGGAGAATTAAGAAATCTTTCTCGCGCAGCTGACATCCGGGGCTTGCTGTTGGTGAACAGAATAGCCAATATCCTGTAAGGGGTTGGTTCTCTAGGCGTATAGAGGGGACCAACCTCCTTTTTGTTCTGTGTCGGGCGTTATGTTAATTGTGTAGCGGAACCGGTTCCTTGGACACAAGTTTAGATTATGCCGCCTGACGGATTTCGTCGGGCGACCGGAAGCCGTT
>JAWSUS010000037.1:0-22392 GCA_033549025.1 Desulfuromonadales bacterium | reverse complement strand
AACCAACGGACCTAAACGGCCCGGCACCTTATATCCCGGCCGTGAACTGACCGGGTTTTACGGTGTGCTTTGATAAAGAGAATATTTCGCTTTAGATTCGAGTTCAAGGAGGAAGCCGTCAGTCTGGTTGTTGATGACGGTCTGACGTTGGCCGAGGTTGGGCGGAGATTAAGTGTTTCGCAGCAGACGCTGCGCAACGGGATCAAGAAGCATAACACCAGCGGGTTGAAGACCCACGGCAGTCATAACGTGTCCGAGTTGGAAGCCGAGGTTTCCAGACTGCGCAAAGAGTTGGCCGAAGCTCAGTTGGAGAAGGAAATCCTAAAAAGGACCCGACGGCCGCCGGAAGAGCTGATTCACCATTCAGATCGCGGCAGCCAGTATTGTTCAGGACACTACTAGAAGCTGATGAAACAAACCAAGATGCAGCCGTCGATGAGCCGCAAGGCGAAACGCTGGGACAACGCGCCAATGGAGAGTTTCCTCGGTACCCTCAAGAGGGAAATGGTTCACCACCGGAAGTATGGCACCCGTAAGCAGGCTGTCGCCGAGATTAGCGAGTACCTTGAGATGTTCTACAACCGACAGGGACGACATGCCAACCGGGGTATTCTCTCTCCGGCGGCATACTGGAAGAAATTCATCAGGCAGCAAAATGCCGCCTGACCAATACTTGATTTCCACTATAGCGGACCGAGCTCATCGAGCAAGTTGAGTTGGGCTGTGATTTTCTTTGTTATCGCCTTGGTTGCGGCCGTTTAAAAAAGATCAGACTCAGGAAATAAGGAAAGGGGGTTAATTATGCATCGACTATTAGCGATAGTTTTATTGAGCGCACTGCTGGCGGTCACTGGTGGGTGTAGCCGAGGCGTTGTCGGTGGTGCCGCACTGGGAGCTGGCGCTGCCGGCGCGGCCTACGAGTACTCCAACAAAAAAGCCTTAGGAGATCTCGAGGATGACTACAAAGCCGGACGGATTTCTGAGGATGAGTATTTTAGAAGGAAAAAAGAAATCGAAGGTAAATCATTAATTTACTAAATGTTGATACAATCCCAGCCGGTCGTCTGAACAGAACATGGAAATCCACATGGACTTCAAAGAAATTCTGCGAAACGTAAGTTAGGTTTCGAAAAGTTCAGAGAAGGTCTTGCCAATCTGAAACGCCAAAGGCAACCTCAGTGGGAATGTGGAAAATCATTAAAGACGCTTTCGGGCGTCGGGGGACGGCACCGTAATGGGCCGTCCTTTTTTACATTCTGGGAGTTTTGAGGAACTTTCTCAGTCAAGCACCACATTCATCTTTACAACCCTGTCGCGAAGCCTGCCTATTTTCAAGAAAAGACCGTTTTCCTCGACCCCAGGCTGCAGGGTGGTGATCACGGTTTTGCCGACAATCCAGCGATTTTCCTTACCCGTTAAGGTTTTTGTGCGCACGCCCCAAAAAGTGTGCAGCAGGGCGGGGCGCCCTTTGTAGTCGCCGAGGTAGAGCATGATGTGACCGGGCAGCTGAATCAAAGTCAGGAAGGGGATACCTTCGGAGAGGATAATCCTCTCACGTTCTTTGGGCGCCTGTTCTGCCAGGGGAATGACTTGGCCTACCTGGGCTTGATCGGCGGAGTTGCGTGGCAACCAGAGGCCGAAGGGGGCAAAGAGGTCGCGGATGGTTCCCGAACAGTCGCGGCCTTCGTAGCTGTCCCCCCAGCCATAGGGTTGCCCCATGAAGCGTTCAGCCAGACTGGCCAGGTTGAGTGGGGTCAGCACCAGAGGGAAGGGCTCGGCCTGGTCGTGGGGAATTCTGACTTCAATCCACTGAGCCTGCCGGGTGGGGTCGGCCACGGGTACGAGCACGGTATCGCCTGTCGGGGTGCTGTCGCTTACGGGCAGGACCGTACCGATGTTGGCGCTGAAAAGGTAGTCTCCATCGGGGTCCTTCAGGGCGACGTCATCCCGGGTGAAAACGACATGCCTGGCTGAAGCGGTCATCTGACCGGGGGGAATATCGACCCAGGCCAGTTGGCTGAGGGGAATCCAGCCGTAGAGCAGGGCCGTTTCCACCAATGCCCAACCGCCGTCAAGGCTCTGATGGGTGACCCGCAAAGGGGTGCCACCAGGCAGCACGCCATGCTGCAACAGGTCGAAGGGAAAGCCCTGGCCGGCCCAGTTCGGATCGTTGAACAGGGGGGATTGGGTTGGCAGAGCCCGCACATCTGTTCGCCGCAGGGTGACGGCGCGCCGATCCAGGCTGGGATACCGTCCGGCGTCGGCCTGACGTATGAGCTTGTCCCGGCGCTCTGCGTCAAGAAGCTTAAGGTTGGCGGCGAAAACATCCTCCACCCGGATCCAGTCGATGGCCCAGAAGGGGTGGCTGCCGCCGATGCGTTCCTCTTCTGCCTGCCAGGGCCGATAATGCTGCTCCAGAAATTCTGCCGCCATCTCCTGTTGTCTCTCTTTAGTGAGCAGGTGCCGCTCTTTATCGTCGTCCCGCAGGTAGGCGAGAGGGCTTTGGGGCAACAAGGCCAAGTCCCGGATGCTGCGCTGGGAGAGGTTGGGCTGGCATCCCGCCAGCAGCAGAACCAACAGCAGGATGGGTGTGGAAAATGGCTTTAGGCGTATCATGAGAAAAAATCCTTGTGGTGGAAAAAATCGAAATGGCAACGGACCCTCTATCTCAACAGGATAATGCCTTCTTTGGCCTTTGGCTACCGCGCCTGATCTGAAACGTGCACTGGTTATTTCTTTGTGAGGGGATAGAATATTGTCTGGGCAAGCCCACGACGCGACTATTTCACCTCGAGGTGTCCAATGACTCAGTTCCAGCGTGTTCTGCTGGTCGATGCGGCCAGCGGTTTCTATCGCCTGAAAAAGTATGGATTCGACCGCTATTTCGGGCCGGTCGATCTCGGCATCCATATGGCCGAGGAATACCGCAGTCTCAACTTTGGCGTCGGCCTCTTCGCCGGTTCCATCTTTCCCGGTTCCAACCGCCTGCTGGTGACCGGACATTCTCCCTGCTGGCAGGGAGTTTACATCAGTTCCATGGGGGGCGCCGGACTCGTTTTCGATAATCTGGGCATCAACATGCTCAGCCTCGTGGGCAAGGCTCCGGTCCCCTCGGTACTTTTTCTCAACCGCAATCATGGCGAAGAGATCGAGGTCGAGGTGGTTCCAGTGGAGGCGACGGCGATCTGGCAGTCTGGCCGCCAGGGCGTGTACGCCATGACCGATCGGGTCTATGAGATGTTCGGCCATCGCTACGAAAAGGATCCGCGCATTCTGGTTGCCGGTCCGGCGGCCGCCTCCACGGACATGGGCGGCATCATGTCCGTCCCCATCAACAAGGGGAAGATCAGCCACGTCGACACCTGGGCCGGGCGCGGCGGTTTCGGCAGCGCCATGGTGCAGCAGCACGGCATCGTGGCCATTATTTACGGAGGGACTTCGGTCAACGAGGATTTTCGCGACCGCAAGGTGGTCGACGAGTGGTTCCGCAACAAGTACGACCTGCACCTGATGCAGAAGGATCTGGAAGTCACCACCAAATATCGGTACGACGAAAAACTGCAGACAGGCGGCACCTTCGGGGTCAACTATGCCGGCATGGGGGGGCGGATTCTGGCCTTCAACTACCGCACCATCTTCTGGAGCGAAGAAGAACGGCTGGCTCTGCATGAAAATCTGATCCTGAACCACTATCTGCTGCAGTTCAATGAAGAGACCATCCATCAAAAGCAGCAGGCCACCTGCGGCGAGCCCTGTGTCGCCGTCTGCAAGAAGCTGAACGGCCAATATAAGAAGGATTACGAACCTTACCAGACCCTGGGGCCCCTCTGCGGGATTTTTGATCAACGGGCGGCGGAAAAGCTCAACCGCCATTGCGACGCCATGGGATTCGACGCTATTTCCGGCGGCGGCGTGCTGGCCTGGCTGATGGATCTGCTCGATCAGGGGGTCTTGACGCCAGCCGAACTCGGTGTGAAGAACAAACCCCGCTGGGCCTGGCCTGAGTTCGACGTGGTGGCCGATTCCCTGCACAACGCAACCCTTGGCTGCGATCTTATCGACGCCATTCTGGCGCGGCGGGGGATCCTCGACTTTCGCGAAGGGGTGCGCAAGTGGAGTCGTCTGCATTCACGCCGGAAGGGGATCAAGCTTCATGACAGTCTGGTCCATGTCGCCTTCAATCGCCGGGGCTGGATGGTGCCCAACCAGTACTGGGTGGCCGGGGTGCTGGCGCCCATGGCCATCATGGGCAAATACTACATGATCTACAGCTACGACTTTATCCCGCCGCGGACTCTGGGGCGCCTGTGCGCCGAGCGCATGAAACAGGAACTCCTCCTCGACAATCTCGGCACCTGCCGTTTTCACCGGGGCTGGGCTGAAGAGATGCTGCCCGAGGTCATGGGGTCGCTCTACGACTGCAAAGAAGCCTACCTGCGCGCCGTCTCCGTGCTGGCCAGTCGCCTCAACAGCCGCAACAGTCCCATCTTCTGGGAGTCGCAGCGCAACATCGATTACCTGCATACCTTCCTGGTGCGCAAAAAGAGTATTGATGGCGAGACCGATCCGCGTCTGGAGGCGTGGCTGCAGCGGTTTGAAACGGACAAGGTGGAAACGGCCCGGGAGTTCTGGTACGAGACGCTCATGGGGATCGACGAGAGCCTGCGGGAGTTTTTTTAGAAACCGAACGGAAGATAGCGGGCAGGGCAGGGGTTGCCAGGGAAAATGGCTCTGTGCTATCGTCCCCCAAGTTTCTTGGGGAGGTTCCTTTTTCATGCTCTTTCTGATGCTTCTGATTCCTCTGGCCATTCTCTGCAGCATTCTGGCCTGGTTGAGCTGGCGGGCGCGTCACCGCAAAGTGGCCCTGGTGATGGTGGGGATCAGTCTGTTTTCCACATCCATATGTGTTGTCACCATCATCAGCAGCATCTATTTCTATCAGGCCCTCGAAAAGTCCCTCGGGTAAGGCTGTTTGAAGAGATCTGTTTGTCGGCAGTGGGGATCATGCGTAAAAAACTCCTGTTGAGCGGCGTCCTCGTCGTCTTTCTCCTTTTTTCTCTGCTCCCCGCTCCGCGCGGAGTGCTGTACGGCAATGCACTGTTCAGGTCCATCGATACCGCCGCCCTTACCTATGTAGACGAGGCGCTCGTTCGGGCCGGTGGGAGTTACGTCATCGCCCGCGCCATCAACGCGGTCATTTCCGTGGTGCAGGAAAGCGAGCTGATGGTGCAGCCGGCCGGCGTCGGCGTCACCCTGGCTCTGGGGCAGGCCCTGGATCCGCTCAACGATCTGGTGGAGCGTTTTTCCTGGGTGATGTTGGCTTGCCTGGCGTCTCTCGGCATTCAGAAGGTCCTTGTCGAGATCAGCCCCTGGCTGAGTATTCAGGTTCTTCTGGTCGGTTCCCTGGTTTTTTTCCTGGCGTCTCTCTGGTCTCCGGGGCGTTTTGCCGCCAACTTTGCCCGGCTGGGCAAAGCCCTGCTGCTGGTGGTGCTGCTGGTCCGCTTTTGTGTGCCAGCCATGGCCTGGATCAACCATGCCGCCTACAGTGCGGTGCTGGAACAGCGGTACGACGAGACCATTCATGAGGTGAAGCGCGATCTTGAAGTCCTGCAAGCTGCGGTTCCTGACGAGGCCGTCGGAGCGGTTTCCTCGCCTGAGATGCCTGCCGGGTGGCTGGAGAAGACCCGACAGGCCTTGAGCCAGGCCGCCGAACAGAGTCTGAGCGCCCTCGATTTTCGCCAGCGGCTGGAGGCCATCAAACGGGTCACCACGGGGATCTTCGATCAATTGATTCAGCTTGTCGTCATTTTTGTGCTCAACACCATTTTGTTGCCGCTCTTTTTTCTCTGGGGGCTTTTGTGGCTGGGGCGGCTGCTATTCACGCCGAATTTCGGCCAGGTGGCGGAAAAACATATGCGCGAGAGGATGTCCGGCCAAAAACGCTGATATCCCCCAATTCAATCCAAACTCAATAGGTTATTCATGCTGACTGAAAGTGAAAAAGAGGCCCTTAAAACCCTGCTGGCCCACGCCGTGAATCCACAGGAGGCCATGGGCCTCGACCAATTGGAGGGCTACCTCTTTGGCCTGGCGATTACGCCGGATCGCACGGAGCCGGGTGAGTGGTTTGCCGATATTTTTGGCGAATCTCTGGCCGCCTTCCCCGATTCGGCCGAATCGGACCGGCTTTTTGCTGCCCTGACCGAAACGATTCTTCGTCTGCAGGCCCTTCGTAAAGAGACAAAGCTGGATTTCCCCTTTGACCTGGCCAGTCAGAAGGAAAACGACTTTTCCGCCGTCAAACAGTGGGCGGCCGGACTCGACAAGGCGCTGGCGCGGCGAGCCTATCTGTGGATGCCGGAGGAAGCTCTGGAAAAGACGGAGATGGATGACGATCGGGAGGCGGTCATGAACTGCCTTCTGATCGTTCTCGGTGTGGCTCACCCGGAAAAGCTGCCTGAACTGTTCGAAGGGGTCAGTGAAGACGAAAAAGAGATCAGGGAAGTCTGGACGCAACTGCTGGAACAGTTGGCTCTGGCCGTGGAATCCCTGCAGGACTACGCCGATTTTCTGCAGATGGGGCAGCAGGAAGGGGCCGCCGGCGAAGGGATCCCCTTTGTGGTGACTTCCGGCGGCCGCCCGGGACGAAACGATCCCTGCCCCTGTCACAGCGGCAAAAAATACAAAAAGTGCTGTGGCCTGAATTGACCGAGGGGCGAAAACCCTCCATTTAAACCGGGTCCGGCGGCACTTAAAAAGGCGATCATTTTGATCGCCTTTTTAAGCTGAATACTCAGCCTGGCGGCAGATTCAGCAGGAGCCCCTGTATCTCGCTCAGCTTGCTCTTTACTTTCAGGGCATTTTGCGGTCCGATGCGCAGCAGGATCTTCCTGCCGGCCGACAGGGCCTCAAGCTCAGGGTCGACAAAACGGTAGCGCACGACATGGCGTTTCACCCGGATGGGCTCCTCCACGGTCGGCGTTCGCAGCAGATGGTCGATCACCTCCATGAGACGGGCGTGGAAAGAGCCGTCAGGGTAGCCCATGTCGCGGTAGGCCTGTTGGAACAGGGGGGAGAAACGCACGTAAAGGGCGACGGCTTTTTGGGCGTCCAGCCCTTCTACGAAACGCACGAAAGGATCGTAGCGCTGGGTGTTTTCCGGATGGATGACGGCCTGATCCTCTTCGCCGTCAACCTGGAAAGAACCTGCCACCGGACGGGTGGGCAGCCGGTTGGTGGCCAGTTGCGCCTTGGGGAGGGTGTCGACCAGCAGAACCAGGCGACGAATAAAGTGGTCAAGAAGGAACAGGTCTTCCGGGCTCGATTCGGGAGCCAGCCCGCGCAGTTCCGTCGCCAGGGCGGCATCGCTGTCGTCCAGGGCGGGCAGGGGCTGAATGGGTTCCTCCTTTCGGGCCGGCAGCTCAGGAACCGGCTGGATAACGGCTGGCGCCTCAGGTGCTCTCGGTGGGGTGGGATGGACCACAGCCTGCCGCACCGGTTCGGGCGGGGAGGGGGGAAATAGATCCTTCCAGAGGGACAGCAGAAAAATGACGCCCAGCACCAGGGCCAGGGAGGTGGCCAGCATGGTCGATTTTTTCATCATAGGTTCCTCTCGCTCAACAGGGAGTGAAATGGAAAAGCTTCAATCTGCCTTCAGGGTACCTCAACCAGAAAGCGCTTTCCAGTGAAGAACGTCCGACTGGCGGACCGCCTGGTCCACTATTCAGAACAGGAAGAACTGGCCAACCGTCTGACCCACGGTTTCGGTGCCCTGGTCAGTGTGATCGGTTTCGTCATCCTGATGGTGGCGGCCACCCGCACCTCCGACCCCTGGCGCATTACCAGCAGCGCCA
Organism: Desulfuromonadales bacterium; assembly: GCA_033549025.1. GTDB lineage: Bacteria > Desulfobacterota > Desulfuromonadia > Desulfuromonadales > SZUA-540 > SZUA-540. The sequence goes on along the minus strand of JAWSUS010000037.1, from coordinate 14,539 downwards.
TCTACGGGACCGGCCTGGTCACCTTCTACACCCTCTCCACCCTTTACCACACGGTGCGCACTCCCGGTGTCCGGTACGTTTTTCGTATCCTCGACCACGCCAGTATCTTCCTCATGATTGCCGGAACCTACACGCCCTTTACCCTGGTCAGCCTCAACGGGGCCTGGGGATGGTCCCTGTTCGGGACGGTCTGGGGCCTGGCCCTTGCCGGCATGGTCTTCAAGGCCTTCATGCCCCATCGCCTGCGCATTGTCGCGCCTCTGCTCTATATCGGGCTGGGCTGGCTGGTGATCGTCGCCATCAAACCCCTGCTCGCTGCCGTGCCGCTGCCGGGAGTCTTGTGGCTGGTGGCGGGCGGGGTGGCCTATACCCTGGGCGTCCTCTTCTACGCCATTGATCGCATCCCCTACAACCACGCCATCTGGCATCTTTTCGTGCTGGCCGGCAGTTTCTTTCACTACCTGGCTATCCTTTTTTACGTAATTCCCCCCAGGGTCTGAGTCGACGGCGTTCGTGGCTGCGATAGCGTGGCTGGGCTGCGAGGATGATGCGAGAGGGGGAGAGTCGGGATGGGATGACGGACGGCCTTTGAACCTGGCCGTCCGCCTGATCTGGCAGGAGTGGGATTATTCCTCGGGTATTTTGAAGACTTCGAGGACCCCGGGCAGGGCCTTGATCTTTTGGGCGTCGAAATCCCGGGTTTCGCCGATGACGCCAATGATAATCCGGTTGGCGCCGGTGGACTGATGAAAATCGAAGTCGTGGTCGACCAGAAACTGTTTGATTTGGCTCAGTTCATCCTCCGAGGCACTTTTTTTCATGACGACGAGCATGGGCTAGAGTCCTTTCGTGCGAATGCGTTCGAGTCGGCGGGATTCGTCGATGACACGTTCAAAGAGACGGACGATGGCCTCGTCCTCCAGGGGGCCCGGATTCATGGCCTTCATGCGCTGGAAGATGCGCTTTTCCCGGTCGGGGTCATAGACGGGCAGCTGCCGCTCTTTTTTGATCTCCCCGATTTTCAGGGCCAGGTCGGCGCGCTGGTTGAAAATTTTGAGCAGTTCGTCGTCCAGTCGGTTGATTTCTTCCCTGAGGGTATCGATATCCAAGGGTCTCTCCAGGCTGGGGGCTAAAATTCTTTGCGGATCAGGGTGTCGTGCTTCCAGTGAATATCGTCGGTTTCGGGGTAGTCGATGGTGTAATGCAGGCCACGGCTCTCCTTGCGCTCCAGAGCGCAGAGCACAATCAGTTCGGCGATGGTGGCGATGTTGCGCAATTCAATAAGATCCGAGGTGACGTAGAAGTCCCAGTAATAGTCGGCGATCTCTTCCTGAATCATCTTGATGCGGCGCAGGGCCCGGGTCAGGCGCTTGTTGGAGCGGACAATGCCGACGTAGTTCCACATGCAGCGGCGGATTTCGTCCCAGTTGTGGGCGACCACCACCTCTTCATCGCTGTCGGTGGCGCTGCCTGAGTCCCAGGGCTCGATGGAGGGGAAGTCCGCCTGTTTGTCGGCCAGCCTCTCCAGGGAACAGCTGGCGGCCCGGTCGGCATAGACCACCCCTTCGAGCAGGCTGTTGCTGGCCAGCCGGTTGGCGCCATGCAGACCGGAACAGGACACCTCCCCGATGGCGAAGAGATTCTGGATGTCCGTCTCGCCGAAGGTGTCGATCTTGACGCCGCCGCACAGGTAATGGGCCGCCGGTACGACGGGGATGGGCTCCTTCGTCATGTCGATGCCGTAGGAGAGGCAGGTCTCGTAAATATTGGGGAAGCGGTCCTTGATGTAGTCGGCGCCCCGGTGGGTGATATCCAGGAAAACGCAATCGTCCCCGTAGGTCTTCATTTCGTTGTCGATGGCCCGGGCCACGATATCCCGCGGGGCCAGGTCTTTCAATTCATGATAGGAAGCCATGAAGGCCGTGCCGTCGCGTCGCTTGAGAATCGCCCCTTCGCCACGCACCGCTTCGGAGATCAGAAACGATTTGGCGTGCGGATGGTAGAGCGTGGTGGGGTGAAACTGGATGAACTCCATGTTGGCGATGGTGGCCCCGGCCCGATAGGCCATGGCGACGCCGTCGCCGGTCGCGACATCCGGGTTGCAGGTATAGAGGTAGACCTTGCCGCTGCCGCCGGTGGCCAGCACCGTGAAGTGGGCCCCGAAGGTGATCACTTCGTTGCTGTCGATGTCCAGGACGTAGGCGCCCAGGCAGCGGTCCGGCTTCAGGCGACGGTGCATGGCTTTGGCCTGGGAGATCAGGTCGATGGCGATGTGGTTCTCGTAGATGGTGATGTTGGGATGGGCGCGGACGGCGGCCACCAGGGCCCGCTCGATCTCGAAGCCGGTCATGTCCTTGGAGTGGAGAATGCGCCTCGCGCTGTGACCGCCTTCCCGGGTAAGGGCATAGGTGTCGTCGGCGTTCTTGGTGAACTGGACCCCCCAGTCGATGAGATCGTGAATGGCCTGGGGACCGCTCTCGACGACGATGCGCACGATATCCTCGTGGGAGAGGAAGGCGCCGGCGACCATGGTGTCGCGGATGTGGGCGTCGAAGGAATCCTGGGTGGAAAAGACCGAGGCGATGCCCCCCTGGGCCAGATTGGTGGCGGTTTCGGAAATAGTGCGTTTGGTGATGATGGAAACCGTCCCCTTATCTGCTACTTTCAACGCGTAGGACAGCCCGGCGATGCCGCTGCCGATAACCAGGAAATCCGAAGTGATTTTCATCGTTGTACCTCACGAGAGGGTTGCGGCCCTGCCGACAGTGCCGTGACCGGGCCGGAAGAGAAGCGGCCCAGGGCCGCGTTGGGGCGGATTTTGCAAAGCAGGTCATTATCGGCTCCTGCCAGAGTCATGTCAAGATTTTTGGCGCCGGGCTTTCTGGCAGTAACCTGGTTGAAATACAGGAATTTTTGGCCTATAGTTTCAGTCTGCAAACCATCGGGATAGGTCATTTTTATGGCTTCTTGGCAAAAACACATCGTCATTCAACTGTCTTTGGCCCTGGCGCTGACCTTTTTCGGCACCAACTGCCAGGCTGACATTTACCGCTACGTCGATTCCAACGGCAACGTTCACTTTACCAATACGCCCACGGCCAGTCATTTCAACTTCTATATGAAGGAAGGGCCCAGCACCCGTCCCTTGAAGGAAGTCATCAACGAGTTCGCCGACCTCTACCGCCTGGAGGCCGCGCTGATCCAGGCCGTCATCAAGGCCGAGAGCGATTTCAATCCCAAAGCCATCTCCCGCAAGGGCGCCCTCGGCATGATGCAGTTGCTGCCTGATACGGCCCGCGACATGGGCGTCAGAAACCCCTTTGACCCGGAAGACAATATCCGTGGGGGCAGCCGATATCTGCGCCTGATGCTCGACCAGTTCAACAACCGTCTCGACCTGGCTCTGGCTGCCTACAACGCCGGTCCCGGTGCCGTCCGGCGCCATGGCGGCATCCCCCCCTACGAGGAAACGCGCACCTACGTCGAGCGGGTCAAAAAATATCTCTATCACTATCAGATCAACCGGGACTCCAAGCTATGAACTCATCCCTCGGTCTGCTCAATCTGCCCAACATGCTTACCCTCGGCCGGGTCGGGGCCGTGCCGCTGCTGGTTGTTCTGCTGCTCTTCGATACGCCCTCCGCCAGCTTCTGGGCGGCCGTCGTCTTCGCGCTGGCCTCGCTGACCGACTGGCTCGACGGTTATCTCGCCCGCAAGTGGGATATCGTGACCGTCCTCGGCAAGTTTCTCGATCCGCTGGCCGACAAACTCCTCGTGATGGCGGCCCTGATCATGATGATTCCCATGGGGCGCGTGCCCGCCTGGGCTGTCTTCATCATTCTGGCCCGGGAGATCATCATCACCGGCCTGCGTTCCATTGCCGCCGCCGATGGCGTGGTTATCGCCGCCAGTCCCCTGGGAAAATACAAGACCATCTTCCAGATGGTGGCCATCATCGCGCTGCTGCTGCACTATGATACCTACTGGTTCTTTGGGGTGGAATGGAACCTGCTGCAGGTCAATATGCACCATCTCGGTATCTTCTTTTTTATCATCGCCCTGGTGCTGACGGTCTGGTCCGGGGTCGACTATCTCCTTAAATTCTTTAAAGTTATTGCCAGATAAAGATAAAATTGCCCTTGAAAATTTTTTTCGAATTTTCTGTTGACTTGCCGAAATCGTTTTGATATTAATAGGCCCGCTCGCAACGACGGGCAAAACAAATGAGCGGGAATAACTCAGTGGTAGAGTGCAACCTTGCCAAGGTTGAAGTCGCGGGTTCGAATCCCGTTTCCCGCTCCATAAAAATGAACAAGGACCAGGTCTGCAGGATAATGATCTGGTCCTTTTTTTTTCAATGTCTTCTTCCTTTCTGAATAATAGATTTTGCATGCCTGGTTGTCGCTCTTTTCACGTGTCGGTTCTTCTGCTACTCGCGCTGCTGTGCTGTCCCGCTCTCTCTCCAGCTGCTCCCGTTTCCAGCTTGGTGCCCTTGGACAGCTGGGTCTACCCCGCCCTCGACAAGCTGGCTGGACTCGGTCTGATCCAATCGTCTCTGCGGGGAGACCGACCCTTTACGCGATTGGAGGCCGCCCGACAGACACGAGAGGCGGCCGATGCCTCTGCAGGTGCGGCCCCGGTTGTTGGCGAAATCCTAAAACGCTTACAGACAGAACTGGCCGATTCCCTGTCTGTTATCGAGGGGGAAGAAGATGCCGGCCATCAGCTGAAATGGCTTCGCCAAACCAAGCTCTCCGTCATCTGTCAGGGTGGACAGGAATCCGTTTATCCCCGGACCGATGCACACCAGTTCGCCTTAAATACCAATAACTTCGGTCTTCGTTACGGTGAAGGTTTCAACGGACAACTCCTTGTGCAGGGCGATGCCCGGCTGGGCTCGCTCCTGTCCGTCGAATATCGGCCCGTTATTGTGACGACTCCGGAAGATGAGGCGGAGATCGACCTGCTGGAGGGCCGTGTGGCGACTATGCTGGGGCCTTGGGAGATTTCCTTCGGCCGTCAGGCCTTGTGGTGGGGGCAAGGCAGTCAAGGAACGCTGCTGCTGACCAATAACGCCCAACCCCTTGATATGGTGAGGATCACCAACCCGGTTCCCGTCTGCCTGCCCTGGATTTTCGAGGCTCTGGGCCCCTTTCGGTTCGACGCTTTCTGGAGCCGACTCGAAAAAGGCCGCGTCGTGCCCGAACCTTACTTCGCCGGCATGCGCCTCAACCTTAAGCCTTTCCCCTGGCTCGAAGTCGGTGCTTCACGCACTACCCTGTTTGGCGGTGGTGGGCGTCCCGGGGTGGATGTGGAACAGTTTATTACCGTTCTGGGGGGTGACAATAAATTTTCTCACAATGACGATAGCGGCAACTCCCTGGCCGGCCTCGACTGGCGCCTGAAAATTCCCGCCCTGGCTCAGGCCGAACTCTATGGCGAATGGGCCGGTGAGGATCAGCACGACCGCTGGCCCACCAAAAACGCCCTGCTGCTTGGTCTCTATCTTCCTGTGATCGAACCGAGCCAGCGCCTTGGCCTGCGTTTCGAGATTGCCGACTTCAACTACAAGGGCAATGGTCTCGGCATTGGTCGGGTCTGGTACAGACACAGTGTCTACCAATCTGGCTATACTTATGAAGAACAGATTCTGGCCCACCCTGTTGGCGGCGATGGGCAGGACTATTACGCCGCACTTGACTGGATCATGAACAAGGATCTGCGCCTGGCCTTCTCACTGAACTACGAAGAACGGGAGGACAGTCAACCGGTCAGCGAAGAACATTACCAGTCTGGCTTGCAGTTGGAATGGCAGACCAATCCACAGACCCTGTTGGGGGTTGATTTATTTTACGATCGGGTTGACAATGTCAAATTCGTTAACGGGGCTCAGGAAAATCATCTATTGCTGGCCCTGGGCCTCACAATGACTTTTTAAAAACTCAAGAGGAAAACCATGTCTCTATTGTTCAGGGCGACCTGCCTGCTGCTTCTTCTCAGCGGTTGCGCCTCCTATACGGATCTCAAACCGGGTACCGTCAAATCCGTCATCGGGTCGCCCGTCCTTGAGAGGGAAGTTGTCGAGGTCGCATCTCTGCCTAAACAGGCCACCTACACGCCCGACTATGTTGTTGGCGCCGGCGATGTTCTGCTGGTCAATGTCCACGGCAAGCCAGATTTGAGCAGTCCCGGTCTGGTCGGTGGCGGCAGCACCAAGGTTTCCGGCAGCCGCGTCGACGGCTCCGGGGCTATCCGCCTGCCCCTGGTCGGCCCCGTGCCTGTGGCCGGTCTGACTCTCGCCCAGGTCGAGGCGCGTCTGCGCGAGGCGTTTGCCGCCTACCTCAATGAGCCCTGGGTGGTGGTGGAAATCGCCGAATACAAGAGTCATCCCCTTTATCTGCTCGGCCAGTTCAAGAGCGCCGGCACCTATTATATGGACCGTCCGTTGTCCCTGCTCAATGGTCTGGCTCTGGGCGGCGGCATGCTCGATACGGCCAACCTGCGCGGCGCCCGTCTTATCCGCGACGGCCAGACTCTGCCCGTCGATATCTATCAGCTGTTGAGGGGGGGCTCCCTCGCCCAGAACGTCTGGCTGCAGGCCGGCGATACCATCTATGTGCCCGATGACAAGAACCAGAACGTCTTCGTCTTCGGCGCTGTCAGCAAGCCCGGCCCCGTGCCCATGCCCAACGGCCGCCTGAGCCTCACCCAGGCGCTGGCCAGCGCCGGCATCGGCGAGACCCGCGGCAACACCGAACACGTACGCATCATCCGCTCTCTCTCTGCCACCCGCGGTGAACTCATGGTCATCGACCAGAACCGCATCATGCGGGGTGAGGCTCTGCCTCTGCCCCTCACCGAAGGGGACATCGTCTATGTGCCGCGCAGTGCCGTCGGCAACTGGAACCAGGCCATCCAGGAGATCCTGCCGTCCCTGCAGGCCATCAGCGCCGTGCTGCAGCCCTTTGTTTCCATCAAGTATCTGACCGAGGATGACTAACCTCCCGCGAACGCCCTTTAGCCAAGGATTGAACTGATATCATGCCGTCTTCCCAGAACGCGCCCAAGCCGCAAGATTCGCCGATGTGGCAGGAAGAAGAGATCCACCTCTCCGATTACCTGCAGGTCCTGACCCGCCGTAAAGGCCTTTTCCTGGCCTCCTTCGCGATTGTTTTTCTGCTGGTCGCTCTCTTTACCTTCATGGCCACGCCGATTTTTGAGGCGTCGGGCACGCTGCATGTGCGTGACGAAAAAGGCAAGGTCGACCTGCTCGGCGACCTCGGTCTGGGGCAGGGCAGCCCTATCGAATCGGAAATCGAGATCCTGCGCTCCCGCACCAATGTGGAAGAGGTCGTGCGGCGGCTGCACCTCGACTGGCACATCGACAAGAGATCCGAAGATCTTTCCCTGCGCCTGCTTGAGTTCCGCAGCACGGCGGCCGAACCGGTTTATCGCATCGAGCTGACCGACGAGGCGGGTTATGTCGTCAAGGACGCGGATGGCAAGAGGGTCGGGCAGGGGCGCGCCGGGGAGCTGCTACGCGGTGACGGTATCGAGCTGCTGTTGACCGAGCTGGTCGGTGAGCCGGGGGACAGCTTCCGCCTGACTCTGCGCTCTTTTAACCGCACGGTGGCTGGCCTGCGCGGGACCCTACGGGCCAACGAGCTGGGCAAAAAGACGAACATCATCAAACTGACCTATACCCACGCCGATCCTGTCACCGCCCGCGATGTCGTCAACACCCTGGCGCAGGTCTTTCTGGAGCGCTCCGTTACTCTCAAAACCCAGGAGGCCAGCAAATCCCTGGAATTCATCGCGACCCAGCTCGAAAATGTGCGGCACGACCTCGATGGGGCCGAAAGCCAGCTCGAGCAATTCAAGAGCACCTCCGGGCTGATCCAGCTCGACGTCGAAGCGGAAAGCTTCATTGAACGCCTGGCCGACACCGAGCGGCAGATGGCGGCCGTGGCGGTGCGCCACAAACAGGTTGAATTCGCTATCGAAGCCCTCTCCGAGGCGATGGCCAAGGGGCAGAACTACGCGCCCGCCGTTTTGCTCGATGACCCCGTCGTCGCCGGCCTGGCGCAGAAACTGGCCGAATACGAGGTGCAGAAAAGGGCCCTCACGGTCGAATATACCGAAGCGCATCCCGCCGTGCTCACCCTGCTCGGCCAGATCGCCGAGACGCAGCGCAAACTGTTGGCCACCTATCGCAGCATTCTGCTGAACTTCGGCCAGCAGCGGACCGCCCTGCAACATGAGCTGGACCGCTACGACCAGCAGCTCAAAAAACTGCCTGAAGCCGAGCGCAAGCTGGCCCATCTGGCCCGCCAGGCCAAGGTCAATGCCGACATCTACACCTTTTTGCTGCAAAAACACGAAGAGGCCCGTATTCTGCGCGCCTCCACCATGAGCAATATCGACATCATCGATCCGGCCATCACCCCCGACCGCCCCGTCAAGCCGCAGAAGAAGAAAAATCTGCTGCTGGGGCTCATCGTCGGCCTCATGGTCGGCGTCGGCCTGGCCTTTTTCCTCGAGTACATGGACGATACCCTCAAGGATGCCGAGCAGATCAAGCACCTGGTCGGGCAGCCCGCGCTGGTGACCATCCCCTTTTTGGGGCGTCGCGACAAGGACCGGCAAGGGCGGCAACATACCCTGGTCAGTCAGCTGGATCCCAAGTCGCCAGCGGCCGAGGCCTTTCGGGCCCTGCGGACCAGTATCCACTTTTCCGCCATCCAGAAGACCAAACAGGTGCTGATGGTGAGCAGTTCCTTTCCCGGCGAAGGCAAGACCACCACTTCCGCCAATCTGGCCGTGACCCTGGCCCAGACGGCGGGAACGCGGGTGCTGGTCATCGGCTGCGATCTGCGTAAGCCGGCTCTGCACGAGTTTTTCGAAGGACATCGCACACCCGGTCTGACCGAGGTGCTGGTCGGCGACCAGACCTTTGAAGAGGCCGTCAATCTGGCCGGGGCACGGGGTGTCGATTTTCTGGCTTCCGGCAGCACGCCCCCTAATCCCGCCGAATTGCTCGCCGCCGACGCCATGGCCGACCTGGTGGCCGACCTGCGCACCCGCTACGATCACATTATCCTCGACGCGCCGCCCCTGCTGGCCGTGACCGATGCCATGGTGCTCAGCCGCCTGGCCGATCTGCTGCTGGTGACCTTTGAAGTCGGTCGCAACAATCGTAAAACGGCTACCGAACTCAGAAACCAACTTGCCAATGTGCAATCCCCCGTCGCCGGACTGATCCTCAACGACAAAAATGCGAAGGGGGCGCAGTATTATGGCGGTGCCTACGGCTATTACGGCGGTTACTATGGTGGCTACTACGGCGAAAGTGACAACGGCCAGCAAAAAAGCTGGTGGCAACGGCTGCTGAAAAAATAGGGGCTTACCCCTGTTAGCCGCTGATGCACGCGGATAGGTCAAAAGCAAAAAAGACTGAGAAGTGTTGCATTATGCAACTCAGGAATTTCCTGAATTGCTAACCCCTCCCATACCTGATACAACTCCCTCCGGTTAATGAGAAAGGACCCCGGTGCTGCGCTTGTGGCATCCGGGGGGCAGAGATGATCGACTACCATTGCCACATATTGCCCGGTCTCGACGATGGCTGCCGCGATCTGGCCGAGTCGGTGGAATTGGCTCGCTTGCTGGTCGGCGCCGGTTTTCGGCAGGTTTATTGCACACCCCACTGCATACGCGGCGTTTATGACAATACGCCGACAGCTGTGCGGGGGGCAGTGGCCGATCTACAGCGGGAACTCGATCATCAGGGCATTGCCCTGCAGCTTTATGCCGGCATGGAATACACCCTCGATGAATACTTCCCGCGTCTGCTGTCCGATCTGCAGCCTTTGGGCGATACGGGGATGGTGCTGGTCGAGTCACCCTCCCAGGCCGATGGCGAGGCTCTCAAAGATTTCATCTTTGCCATCGTGCGCAAGGGGTTGACGCCACTCTTTGCCCATCCCGAGCGCTACGGCTACTTGGCTCTGCCCGCCAGCGGCGGCGGTCTGCTGCACAAGGTCAAGGCCTACTTCACCGGCACCGACAGAGATGGTGAGACTGGCGCCCACAGTCTGGTCGAGGCGCTGCGGCAGCAGGGGTGTCTGTTCCAAGGGAATATCGGCAGTTTCGCCGGCCATTACGGCAGCAGCGTCACCCAGCGCGCTCGTCAGCTGCAGCAGCGGCAGTATTATCACTGCTTCGGCAGCGACGCCCATCGACCCGAATCGACCCGGGTCATGCTTGGGGCCGGCCTGGCCGCCTTGGAGAGGAAGTCGCCAGAGTAAAGGGCAGGTCCTTTACCTGGGAATCAGGGGATTTTGTTTCATCTGTTCTTTGCGGAGGGAGATATGGCTTTTGATGAAGTCACCGAGCAGGTGCTCAGTGCCTGTTTTGAAGTCAGCAACGAACTGGGGATAGGGTTTCAGGATTCCGTTTACCGGTCGGCCTTGCTCGTGGCCCTCAAGGAAAAGGGCCTCGAAGTGCAAACTCAGGTACCGCTGGAGGTCTGGTTTCGCCAGCAGTCCGTCGGGGAATTTTGCGCTGATCTTCTGGTGGAAGGGCAGCTGCTAGTCGAACTGAAAGCCATGAAGAATCTGGCGGCCAGTCACGCCAACCAAGTTTTAAATTGCCTGCGCCTGACCGGTCTTTCCATCGGCTTGTTGGTAAACTTCGGTGCCGCCGGGCTGGATTTCCGCTACCTGGAAAACAGGGTCGATCTTTTGGTTGCACCTTAACCGTTATCTGTGAGCGGAGAGATTTAAAGGTAAGTAAACCGCTGATGCACGCAGATGAACGCGGATAAGGTCTAAAACCAAGAAAATAGGCTTTCTTTAAGGTTTTTATCTGCGCCAATCGGCGAAATCTGCGGCTAAAGGATTTATGGTCGGTTGGAAGTCGATGTCAGGAGGAACAACGTGGTCAGGGTAGAACAGATACGCAACAAAGAAGCCAAGATTGCCCTCGTCGGCCTGGGTTATGTCGGCCTGCCGCTGGCAGCGGCCTTCGGCAAAGTAGCCGAGGTGATTGGTTTTGATATCAGCGCCAAGAAAATCACCGAGCTCAAGCGCGGTTATGATGCCACCGGCGAACTCTCTTCCGCCGAACTGGCGGCGACGCGCATCGACTATACGTTGGATCCGGCCCGGCTTAAAGAGGCGTCCTTTCTTATCGTCACCGTACCGACGCCTATCGATGACTACAAAAAGCCCGACCTGCGCCCCGTCGAGTCGGCCGCCCGCACCATCGGCCGCCACCTGGCGCCCGGCGCCATCATCGTCTTTGAATCGACCGTTTATCCTGGCGTGACCGAGGAGATCTGCGTGCCGATTCTCGAGGCCGAATCGGGCCTCAAATGCGGAGTTGATTTCAAGGTCGGATATTCGCCTGAACGTATCAATCCCGGCGACAAAGTGCACACCGTCGACAAAATTATCAAGGTAGTCTCAGGGCAGGATGCTGAAACTCTCGACACCGTGGCCGGCGTTTACGAAATGGTCGTCTCTGCCGGCGTGCACCGGGCTTCCAGCATCAAAGTAGCCGAAGCGGCCAAGGTTATCGAGAACACCCAGCGCGACCTCAATATCGCCCTCATGAATGAACTGGCCATCATCTTCGGCAAACTAGGCATCCCCACCATGGACGTTCTGGCCGCGGCCGGCACCAAGTGGAACTTTCTCAAGTTCACCCCCGGGTTGGTCGGAGGCCACTGCATCGGCGTCGATCCCTATTACCTCACCTACAAGGCCGAGGCCATCGGTTATAACCCGCAAGTCATTCTAGCCGGTCGCCGCATCAACGACGGTATGGGCAAGTATGTGGCCGAAAATACTGTCAAAAAGCTTATCAAAGCAGGCAAGGCGGTCAAGGGGGCTAGGGTGCTGGTGCTGGGGTTGACCTTTAAAGAGAACGTTCCCGATATCCGCAACTCCAAAGTCATCGACATCGTCCGCGAACTGCAGGACTACGAGGTCGAGGTGCTGGTGGCCGATCCCTTGGCCGATGCCGATGAGGCGCGGCATGAGTATGGCTTGGAACTTGTAGATGTGGATAATGTCGGCCAGGTGGATGCAGTGGTGTGGGCCGTGGCTCACGATGCTTACCGCCAACGCTTCACCCCAGCGGCTCTGAAGGCGCTCTGCTGCGATGACGGTTGCGGGGTGGTGGTGGATGTAAAGGCGGTGTTGGATCGGGCAGAGGTTGAGAGCGCGGGATTGCGTTATTGGGGGCTTTGAGGCATCGACTCAAGATTCCAAATTGGCACAACCTTAATAGCTCGCGGATCAATTTATGCCAAATCCCCGTTTGTCAGGCCCGATCCAAGCCATCAATTTACACAAACCCACATTTGTGGTATTGTTTGGATACATTTACCAACCGTGGGAGATAAATAAATGAGCCGACTGACGATTGATATCACCGAACAGCAACATCAGGCCCTGAAAGCCATGGCAGCACTTGAGGGAAAAACGATCAAGCAATTTACACTTGAGCGTCTCTTCGATGCTCAGGAAACGGAGCTGAATGATATCAGAACCCTGCTCGCAGAGCGGGTCGCCCAAGCGCAGCGGGGAGAGGTGATCAAGGGCAGCATCAGCGAGATCGCAGAGCAAGCGATAAGGGCGGAATCTGCGGAATGAGTCAACCTTACCTACTCACCGCCGGCGCTGCGGTCGATCTTCAAAAGATTGCCAGCTATACCGAACGAAAATGGGGTACGACACAGCGTCAGGAATACATTAGGCAAATCGAAACAGCCGCCATAGAGCTTGCACAAGGGCGCGGAGCCTTCCGACAGCGGGATGATCTATGCCCCGGTGTTCGTGTGCGATTAGCAGGCCATCACTATGTCTTTTGCCTGCCTCGGGCTGCTGCCCCCGCACTGATTCTGGCCATACTTCACGAACGGATGGACATCATCGCACGATTGAAGGAGCGCTTGGATTAATGATTGGAATTGGCACAACCTTAATAGCTCGCGGATCATTTATGCCAGATCCCCGTTTGCCAGGCCTGACCCTCAACCCGACCCTGGGTGACCCTCAACCCGACCCTTTGTCAAACCATCATCCCGATTTTACGCATTTTGGATCATCTCCTGCTTATTTGAGGCAAGGTTTAACGCTTAGTGGCTAAAGCAAAAACATCAAGCTGGTTCTCCAGCCAAAAAGCTCGTGTTTTAAAAAAATGGCAGAGCAATAGTCCTGGAAATTCTGTATTCCGTAATATGGCTGTGCTGGCCAGTGGTTCTGGCATTGCCAAAGTTCTAGGCGCTATTTCGATACCGATAATCACCCGTATATATACGCCGGAACATATGGGTGTACTGTCGGTTTTTGTCGCAATGACGGCGATGCTTGTCCCGTTTGGAACCTTGCGATATTCGATGGCTCTCCCTTTGCCAAAAAATGATGGGCTCGCAGTCAATCTGGCTGTTTTATGTCTGATTTCTTTAGGTGTTATGTCGACTGTTTCAGCGCTTGTTTTATCGCTGTTCGCCAGGCCGATATTGGCACTTCTCGACATGCAATTATTGATGCCATATTGGTGGCTACTCATTATTGCGGTTGTTGGGGCGGGGTTTTATGAGATTCTTTCCCAGTGGGCGACTCGAGAAAAAGCATTCAAAGTAGTTGCAAAAACAAATGTATGGCAGTCAATCTGTGGTTCCCTTGTCAAGATCGGATTGGGTTTACTTGCGTTGAAACCTTTGGGGCTATTGCTCGGGCATGTGGTGACGCAGGCCGGAGGAATTCTGAGCCTTACTAATAGTTTTAAGAATAAGTTCAGGGCCGGGGGAAGATTTGTCACCAAACGGCGTATTTTATTTTTGCTCAAGCATTACTCAAACTTTCCTAAATATCGCTTGCCCTCACAGTTTTTATTGGTGTTCTCTGTTCAAGCGCCGTTGATATTCAGTGCTAAACTTTTTGGTGCTGAGACAACTGGCCAGTTAGGATTGGCCCTGACCGCACTGGCGTTGCCGATTGCTTTGTTCGGCCAAACAACTGGTCAAGCATACTACGGTGAAATTGCAAAAGTTGGACGAAAAAACCCAGAAAAAATACGCAAAATCACAAAGTATGTTTTAAAAAGACTTTTTATGCTAAGCGTAGTGCCTGCATTAATACTGGTTATATACGGGCCATGGTTATTTTCAATTTCTTTTGGTGAAGAATGGGGCCGCGCAGGTATATTTGCACGTATTTTAGCTATTTATTTAGTGGCACAATTTGTATCTTCTCCATTGATGAGTGTTTTAAATGTGTTTGAAAGACAAGGTCTATTTTTAAGGTTTAATGTAGTTAGAGTGTCGTTGGTTGTTTTAATTTTTTATTTTTCATTTCTTTTTTCTTTTAGCCCGACATTGACAATTATCATCTATAGTATTGTTTTAACGGCACACTATTCAGCTATTTCATTTAACATCTATCGGTTGATAAAAAGAGCCGGCTCCAGAAATTTGAACAGCGGTATAAGTGGATAAGCCTTCCTACTTCAGGCATAGTGATGCCAGAAA
>JAWSUS010000036.1:11095-23855 GCA_033549025.1 Desulfuromonadales bacterium | reverse complement strand
CTTACCACTTGGCGACGGGGCCGAAAATTTGCCTGAAGATGACAACCTCCAAGGCCCGGTATTGATAGCAAATCACCTTGCCGGTGTCAAGAAAAAAACGGGAATCATCCGCTGATTTCAGGCCAGTACAGAGAGCCGTCTGATCACTTCGGCCTGGGGTACCCCATCCACCGAAACCTCACCGGCGATCACCAGAGAGACAAGGGTGAACAGGGAGTGCATGTCTCGTACTTCCCGGACATCGCCCACAATGGCGCTGGTGTAGATTTTTTCCCAATCCCCCCGACTCAAAGATCCTGCTTCCTGGGCCCTTTCCAACAAGTGGTAAAAGGAATGCATAGGTCCCCTCCTTGTCCCCCTGACCAGGCGCGTCAGAGTGGTTGGCTGACCAAAGACACCAGGTCCCGGTCGGTCAAACCCGCCAGGGATGAAACGACCGGCACCTGCAATGATTCAAGAAAAGATTGCGGATAGCTGTTCGATACGGCCAGGACAGACAGGCCGGCACCGCGGGCTGAATCGATGCCGGCCGGCGTATCTTCTATAACAAGAATACCCTCGGGGGAGAAATCCTCAAGCAGTCCCTTCTGTTTGAGGCGTGAGACCGTAAGCCGGTAGCTTTCGGGATCGGGCTTGCTGTGCTGTACATCGTCCGCCGTCACCAGCGCGGAAAAACGAGGGGCAATGCCAAGGCCGCTGAGGATCGGCTCGATATCGCTGCGCAGGGCCCCGCTGCACAGGGCGACAGGCAGCCTGGCGGCCAGGGATTTGATGAGCTCGACGACACCGGGGTACGGCGTGACGCCCCGGGCGGCAATCCGCCCAAAGGCGGCGGCTTTTTGGGCGATCAGCTGGTGCAGGTCGCTATCTGCCAGCGTTTTGCCGGTCCGCTCAAAAAAAGCGCGAAAGCCATCCCGATCATCGAAGCCCATATAGTGTTCGCGATACTCCGGCCAGCTGCAGGAAATGCCGAAGGGGGCCAGAACGTCCATGAAGGCCCGGTGGTGCAGGGGTTCCGTATCGACGATAACCCCGTCGAAGTCGAAGATCACGGCTTTAAGCATTTACAGTTTATCCTCCACCGAGCGCACTTTGCCCGCCATGGTATGACGGGGCAGATCCCGCCGGTCGTCGATCTTGATCGAGGTCGATACCCGCACGGCGCCGGACTCAAAGGGACTTTCGTGCATCTGGCGAATGACGGCCAGAATATCGTCCAGGTCGCCCTCGATAACGGTCCCCATCGGGGTCAACTGATAGGTGAGCCCCGAGCTGCGGATCACCTCGAGACAGCCGACCACAAAGGCCGAAACACTGGGCGTCGCGGTTCCCAATGGCGTAATACTCACTTCCACAACAGCCATGTACAACCTCCCTGTTTAATTACTCATCCACACGAATCCAGACACGCCCCTCGCCCTGGGTAAGCCCCGTCTGCAGCCGCACAATGGACAAACTGACCTCGTCCGCCTGCTGCAGTTGCTGCCCCAGATCCACCCATTGGCCGGGAGACAACTCAAGCGTCGTTTTGAGCTGTTGAAACTCCAGGGTCTCTTCACCCTGCTGCCCCTGGGCCATCATGTGGGGGGCCACTTCCAGGGATATTTTATTCCCCAGCACTTGCGGGCGCACCCAGAAGCCCGTCGTCACCGATTTGTATTCAACCGTCCGGGAAAACCCGCGATGCCTCCCGGAAAACACCGTCATGGCCGTCGTAAAAGGGACTTCCCGCCCCAGGATCAACAGGCCGGTTTCCCCTTCAAGAACCCGCAGAAACGACTCGGTGGTCTGTTGCCGGTTCCCCAAGGTTCGCTGGCCTTCCGCCTGAAATTGATCCGGCCCGACCCGGTAAAACCCGGCGCTAAGATCGCCCGTCTGCCCTGCCCTCGTCTGCCGAAGACTAATCTTCAAGGTTTTCCGGGGCCTATCCAGAGCGGTGATCAGGTCGGTGAGCTCGGCGAGTCGGCCCGTGGAGGCGCGCAGAACCAGCACCGAATCGCTCCCCGTCGCTTTTTCGCCCTCTTCAAGCAAAGGGGCCACCAAGGGCAGGATATCTGCGGCGAAGCGATGCTGAAGCTGAATGACCCGAAAAGCCTCGCTTCTTGCGACCGAAAACTGCCCCCACATCAAGCAGACCAGAATCATCAGCGGAATTCCGCGACCCAGCCGGGCGAAAGCCACCTGCCATGGGGTATGGGTGCCAGCCTTCATCGAATCTCGACCACCTTTTTGATCATCCAGCCTATACAGAGCAGGCCGGCAACCAGAGACAGAAAGAACACCCACATGGGCGAATACTGCGGCACGACGAGCAGCGACCGCACGGAAAAATAGGGTTCGTGGAACCCCATGCGCACATAGGCGCGCATAAAGGACATCAGGACCACCAGGGTGATGGCGAGGCCGGCGGTAAGATAGACCTTTTTCTTCAGCCCCGTCACCAGCACCGCCAAAGCCAGGATAAGGGCGACCAAAAAGATGACCGTCGCCAGCATATCGCCGCCCATGAAAATGAGCATCACCTTTTTGGGCAGGGCGACCAGAAACCACAGCCCGACCAGGATCTGCACCAGAGTCAGCCAGGTAAAGGTCGACATTCCCAGGCGCACGGCGGTCGCGGCCATGGCGGCATCCCCTTTTTCGCGCCATTTGCCGAAGAGCGCGACAAAGAGTCCCCCCACGGCCAGGGCGCCGATCATAAAATGCAGGTAGCGCGGCAGTAAGGTCGGGTCGCTGAGGTTCAGAAGCGTGCCGCCGTCATTCTGAAAATAGGCCACCCACTCGGACGGCAGCAGCATCAGGGTCATGTTGTTGGTATAGATAAAGGCAATGATAAAAAAGATAAGCAGGGACATCGCCAGGAATATCGTCCCCGCCTTGCCCAGGGCGTTGAAGCGGAAGTCATAGAGATAGAGGGCGTAATAGGCCAGAATAAGCAGGGGGATAACCGCCAGCCAGAAGACCGCCATCAGAATGGAGCTGACGTAAAGAAAATGCCCGTACAGCACCTGGTTGAACAGCAGAGGCGCAACCCCGAAGTTCACCGTAAAAGCGACCAGAAAGGGCAGAACCTTGGCCAGCTCATGGGCCAGTCGGCGGGAGGGTTCATCGGGCCGAAAACGGGCATAGAGGGCGAGACCGGCCGAGCCCACCATGGCGTTCATGGCCAGCAGGTGAAAAGGCAGAGTCAGCAGGAGAAGAAACTGAAACCAGCCCCAGGCCACCGGCAGCGTATCGGGTGTGGGTATAAGTGGGCTCATCGCTGGACCTCCCGGGATTCTTCCATAAGGTAGTCGGCCAGGGCGTCTTTCTCCTCGTCGCTCGCCTGGAGCGGCGGCATGGCCGGGTTGAGGGAATCAAGCCGGTCTAGGGCCTGACGCAGACGGCTGCGCTCCCAACCGTCGATTTTCGGCAGCAGCGGGTTGTAGTCCGCCCGCAGGCTGTGGCACATGGAGCAGTGCGTCTCGAAGACCGTTTCGCCCGGATGATGCTGGGCCCCGACGACCTGGGATGCGGGCGCGTTCAGGGCCAGGATGAAGTCGCTCAACTGCTCTTTTTCCTCATCCGAACCATAAAAATCAGGCATGGCCGGATTGAGTCCGCTCAGGTTGTCCATCCCCTGGCGAATCCGTTCGCGCGACCAGTCGGCCGTCTTGGTCTTGATCAATGCCGCCTCGTGGCAGAAAACGCAATTGTCGTTGAACAGCTGTTCGCCGGGGCTCATTTGGCCGGCTTCGGTGGTCGGCAGGACAGTCTCCTCCACCGGCTTGCCCTGCAGGCCGCTGTAAATATAGGTCGCCAAAGCCCTCAGCTCAGACGGAGAACCCGCCACAGGAGGCATGAAATAACGCCGGTCGTGGATGGTTTCCAGGTAACTGACCAGGACCGGAAAGCTCATAGTGGCCGTGCGGGGCACAATATCGTTGTTAAAGCCGCCGATGGTGTGGCAGGCATAGCACTGGTTCTTGAACAGGTCCTGGCCGATTTCAAGCAGACTCTCCTCGTGAAATTCCTGGATACGCACCCATTTGGCGTTTTGCAGAAAACCTTCGGCGTTCAGGCGTTCCACATCCTGCTTGAAAATCCCGTTGGAATACATGACTTCGTTGATGACATAAGGTCTTCTCGCTCCCTCCCGCGTCCATTCGAACGACCCCATAAACAGAAAGGCGCAGACCATGACGACGGTGGCATAGATGATGTTGTGCCGGGCCGGTTTGGTCAGGGTGAGAAGCAGGCTGACGATCAGGATGCCGACGACAGCCCAGGTCCCCCAGGAGAGGGCCCGCGCAATGGTCGGCGACGAGCCCTTCACCAGGGCCATGGCCGGTTGCGGCAGCACAGCCACATACCAGAGCCCGCTGGGCAGAGCCGCCAGCAGCGCGCCGAGCACCCATTTGCCCGAAAAAACCGTCATGGTGCGCTTGAGGGAGGCGTCCTTGACAAAGGCCGTGGTCACGAAAGCGTAGGAGCCGGCCATCATCAGGGCGACAAAGGTGCGGAAAAACAGGGAGGGCCAGAAGGTCGGATTGAAAAAGCCCGCCCAGAAGCTGCCGTTCTGCAGCCAGCCGCCCGGGGTGAGCATGAAGTCGATGATGCCGTTGATAATGAACAGGCTCACCCAGGCCGCGATAAAATAGATCCAGCCGATAATCTGATGGTTCCGGTGATCCATGCGCCCGAAGGTGTAGAAGTAGATGAAGAGCGCGACGATCTCCACCAGAAAAAAGACCCATTCCGTCGCCCAGCCGAAGACGAAGGTGTGAATGAGAAAAGAGGTACCGGCAGGCTGCACCAGGGAGATGATAAACCAGATGGCCACCCCGGTCAGGCCGCCGAACACCATGGTCACCAGCAGAAAAAACTTGGTGTGCTTGCGGGTGAAGTCGAGAATGCCCTGATCGTTGGCCCGGATGCCCTTGCGCTCGGCCAGAACCAGATAGAGCCCGCCGCCGACCGCGAAGTGGGACACAAAAACATGAACAACCGCGATCAGCGCGATCAGCGCCCCTCCGCCGATCTCCGGCAGATACCAGACGGGATAATTCATAGAGATGCTCCGGATGAGGAAAATGGGGTTCAAGGCGTTGCCGCCCGTCAGGGCATGTCAGGCCCTAAAGGGTTAAAATATACCACGGCTTGGCCAAATGTCTCGGGGATTCATGGCGGAAGATACCCATTCGGGAGAAAAATGGGCAGGAGGGCAAAATAAGGAGGGAGGGACAAAAAGGGCCGGACTTACAGAGGCACCAGCCAGCCCTTAAGGGTGATAACGAGAAGAACCGCCAGGCAACTGTAGACGGCGATACGGTTCCGCCGCTTTTTTTTGAAGCCGATGGCCTTAATGGCGAGTAGAAAAATGGTGCCCTTTAAAAAAACGGGTGAAACCAGGGCATGCTGGCTGTAGTGAAAGCTGTAAAAGCCAAAGAATATGCTAATCCCGAGGATAAGCATGTCGGGCGTTGAGATGAAGAATTCCCCTTCAAAGCGGAAAATGACCTTCATGAAGACCATGCAGCCCAGCAGGATAAAGGCCACCCAGGTGATTTCGCCCACCTGCATGCCCCAAAGAACGACCTGGTCCGCACTGGAATCCGCCACAAAAATGGTGACCAGACCAACGATATAGAGCGAAGCCAGAAAAAAATAGTTGTTCGAGTCCCCGGTGACGTAGAGAAGAATGGACATCCCCAGAAACAGGATTCCGGTGATCTGCCACAAATGGGCCGCCCCTCCCCCTCCCCAGACCGCCACCATACCCAGGTATGACACCAGAGTGATCAGCATGACCGGCATCAGACCGTCTACCACCGTGGCGATCCTCAGAAAAATTTGTGATTTCCGCCAACTGACGGAGGAATCTCTCTTCAGGAAAGCAAAGCGGTCGGGGTGTCTCAGGATATAGCGGAGGATGCCGTAGCGCACCAAGGTGGTCAGCAGATAGCAGGCCAGCAGCAGACCAGCGTGGCCATGGGAGAAAATCATGGCTACGGTTGCCCAGAAGAGGCTGATGCCGTAAATAAGCAGCACCGTAAAACGGTGGTCGAGTCCCAGGCTGAGGAATTTGTGGTGCAGGTGGGTTTTGTCCGGCGAGAAGGGACTCTGCCGCAGGAGCAGGCGCCGCCCCATCACCCATAAGGTGTCAAGGATAGGCAGCCCCAGCACGAGGGCTGGAACGACAGGAGAGGTCGTGGAAGATTCGCCCTGCGTGATAAAAACGGCCATGAAGGCCAGCACGAATCCCAGCGTCAAACTGCCGGCATCGCCCATGAAAATACGGGCCGGGTAAAAGTTGAATTTAAGAAAACCGAGCAGAGCCCCAAGCATGCTTGAGCAGATAAGCAGGGCTGACACATTGCCGTCACGGTAGGCCAGGACACTGAACACGACCAAGGCAATAGCGGAAATCCCGCCGGCCAGTCCATCGAGCCCATCGATCAGATTGATGGCATTGATCACGCCGACGAGGGCAAAAACCGTAAAAGGAATGCCCACCCAGGCTGGCAGGACGATGTTGCCGAAGCCGAAGAGATCGCCGAGCTGGTGGATATAGAGATCGCTTATGGCAATGGCAATGGCCACCCCGGCGATTTCGCCGAAAAACTTGCGACGGGGCGTCAGGCCGTGCAAATCGTCGATCAGGCCGGTGAAAAAAATGACGACGCCCCCGGCGAGCACACCCCTGACCTGCGGGTCGATATCCACATATACAAGGTGGGAGAAGAGAAACGACATGAAGATGGCAATGCCGCCGATGCGGGGAATGGCCACCGTGTGCACCTTCCGCTGGTCCGGCTCATCCACCTGACCTTTTTCCAGGGCCCAGCGTCGCAAAACAGGGACCATGATCAGAGAAGCGAACATGGCGGTGATGCCCACGTAAAAACAGGTAATCAGAATAGTTTCCATGACTTAATCGAGGAAGAACGGGTTACGGCTCTGTATACAGGACGTCTTCGGTTGGACCTGCGTGGGGAATATAGTGAATCGATCAGAAAAAAAACATCAGGAAATCCCTGAGTTTGACATTATTTTCGCTTAATTTTCACGGTCCATTTCCAGGAGAATTTCCCGGGTTTTCTCCTGCATCAATCTTTCATCCCCACGGGATTCAACATTCAGGCGCACCACCGGCTCGGTGTTGGAGCTGCGAAGATTGAAGCGCCAGTCGGCAAACTCCAGGGAGAGGCCGTCGGTATGGTCCACCGCCAAGGCCTCTGCCCGGTAACGGGCTTCGATCCGGGCCAGCACCGCCGCCGGGTCAGCCAGTCGCCGGTTGATTTCGCCACTGGCCGGGTAAAGGCCCATGCGCTCATCCACCAAGGCGGACAGGGGCTGGCCGGATCGGCTCATCAGCTCAAGCACCAGCAGCCAGGGGATCATGCCGCTGTCGCAATAGGCGAAATCGCGAAAATAGTGGTGGGCGCTCATCTCGCCGCCGTATATGGCATCCTCGGCCCGCATGCGTTCCTTGATAAACGCATGGCCGGTCTTGCTCAGCACTGGTATCCCCCCTGCCCTCTTCACCATGTCGATGGTGTTCCAGGTCAGGCGCGGATCGTGGATGATCTTCGCGCCGGGATGGCGTACAAGAAGCGCTTCGGCCAGCAAGCCGACAATGTAATAGCCCTCGATGAAACGGCCATTCTCGTCAAAGAAAAAGCAGCGATCGAAATCGCCGTCCCAGGCAATACCTACAGCAGCACCGTGCTCAAGCACGGCCTCCGAGGTGGCGGCCCGGTTCTCCGGCAACAGCGGATTAGGAATGCCGTTAGGGAAATGGCCATCAGGCTGGTGATGGACTTTAATCAGCTCAAAAGGAAGTTCCTTCTCGAGCAAATCCATGACGGGCCCGGCACAGCCGTTGCCGGCGTTGACCACGATTTTCAAGGGCTGGAGGGAGGATACATCGACATAGCCCAGCAAATGGCGAATGTATTGTGCCTTCATATCCAGCGGGTGCACCTGTCCCTTGTCCGCCTCAGAAAAGCGCCCTTCCTCGGCCAAACGCCGGATCTCCAGCAACCCGGAATCGCCACTGATCGGCCGACTGCCCTCGCGCACCAGTTTCATGCCGTTGTAGTCCAGAGGATTGTGGCTCGCCGTCACCATAATGCCGCCATCCATACCGGCGGCGAAGGTGGCGTGATAAATCTCCTCCGTCCCGCACAACCCGATGTCATACACATCCGCTCCCCCATCGGTCAGCCCCCGGCTCAGAGCCTCACAAAGGGCCTCACTTGACAAGCGCACATCCCGACCGACCACCACCTGCCCCGGGCGAAGAAATTCGGCATAGGCCCGGCCGATGCGGTAGGCGATGTCGTCATTCAACTCATCGGGGAGCCGGCCACGGATATCGTAGGCTTTGAAGCACTTCATTTTAAGTTCCTCTTTACCGCGGAGGTCACGGAGTGAGCGGAGAAAATCTCCAGATCTATTTACAAAATTTTTGAGTTCAGAACTCCAAAGCCAATCGTAGAGATCGTGAAGAAAGCCAAGGGTTTATTGCCTTTACCCTAAAAAAAGCAGTTCTCCGCGCCTTCAGCGCACTCCGCGTACTCCGCGGTTAATAATTATTTACGATCCTCCGAATGCCATTCTTCATCAGGTCGGTGTGAAAATTCATGAGATAGCCCAGACTGATTCCGGAGAGTTTAAGGTACGAAAGGAGTTGTGCTTCGTGAAGCGGACTCAGCTTATCGACAGCTTTCAATTCGAGAATGATTCGGTTCTCAACGACAAGATCAAGCCGGTAACCACAGTCAAGCTGTACTCCCTTGTACGTCACAGGCAGAGGCTTTTGACGTTCAACCAGAAAGCCGGCTTCGGTCAACTCATAGGCCAGGCAGGCTTCGTAGGCGGATTCAAGCAAGCCAGGCCCCAGTTCCCGATGCACCCTTATGGCCGAGCCGATAACAACCTCGGTTATAGGGCTCAAAGCATCAGAAAATTTCATCTCATTATTCATAAAGACCTATTTACCGCGGAGATCGCGGAGTGATCGGAGAAAATCTCCAGGCCTATTTACAAAATCTTTGAGTTCAGGACTCCAAAGCCAATCGTGGAGATCGGGGGGGGAAAGCCAAGGATTATTGCCTTTACCCTAAAAAAGCAGTTCTCCGCGCCCTCAGCGTACTCCGCGGTTAACCGCTTACCCCCGCCCATACTCGTCATCAAACCGCACAATATCATCCTCCCCCAGATAACTGCCCGACTGCACTTCGATCATTTCCAGAGGGATTTTGCCGACGTTTTCGAGGCGGTGGGTGACGCCCAGGGGGATGTAGGTCGACTGGTTTTCCGACAGCAGGATGACCTCTTCCCCCTTGGTGACTTTGGCGGTCCCGCGCACAACGATCCAGTGCTCGGCGCGGTGGTGGTGCATCTGCAGTGAGAGGGTGGCGCCGGGGTGGACGGTTATGTGCTTGACCTGATAGCGCTCCGCCTGATCAATGCACTCGTAGGCTCCCCAGGGGCGGTTCACCCGCCGATGCAGCAGGGCCTCGGCGCGATTCTGCGCCTTCAGTCGTTCCACGATGTGCTTGACATCCTGCACGCGATCCTTGGGGGCGACCAGCACGGCATCGGCCGTCTCGACAATGACATGGTCTTCCACACCGACGGCGGCGACCAGGCGCTGCGAGGCATGGATATAGGAATTTTTCACGTCCTCGGCCAGCACATCCCCTTTGAGGATATTCCCCGCTGGGTCGTGTGCGCCGACCTCCCACAGGGCCGACCACGACCCGACATCATTCCAGCCGGCGTCCAGGGGAATCACCGCCGCCGCGTCCGTCTTCTCCATCACGGCATAGTCGATGGAGTCCGCCGGACAGGCAGCAAACGCCTCGGCATCCAGGCGCAGAAAATCGAGATCCTTCTGCCCCTGCTCCACAGCCAACCGGCAGGCTGCCAGCATGCTGGGCGCGAATTTTTCCAGCTCTTCCAAATAGCGCGAGGCCTTGAACAGGAACATGCCGCTGTTCCAGTAGTAGTCGCCCGAGGCAAGGTATTCTTCGGCAGTGGCCAGATCGGGTTTTTCGACGAAAGCGGCCACTGCAAAGGCAGTGGTGTCATTGGTCAGCCGCTGCGCAACGGCAGCTAGCGCTTCCGGGTCATTGGTCAGCCGCTGCGCGGCGTCATTCGTCATTGGTTTTGGGTCATTGGTTTTAGACAAAGGACAAGTGACAAAGGACAAAGGACGGCTACATTCGAGCGGTTCACCCGCTCGAATGTAGCCATACCCCGTCTCCGCCTTGTCCGGCACAATGCCGAAGGTCACCATCCTACCCTGCTCAGCCAGCGCGGCACCCGCCTTGATAGCCTGGCGCAACACCGCCGCCTCGGCAATTACGTGATCGGCCGGCAGCACCAGCAGTACCGGATCGTCGCCTTTGGCTTGGGCCAGCAGAGCCGCTGCCGCGATGGCCGGCGCTGTGTTGCGCCCCACCGGCTCCAGCACGATGGCACCCGTCGGCACACTCGACTGACGCATCTGCTCGGCCACCATGAAGCGGTGGTTCTCGTTACAGATCACCATGGCCGGACTGAGTTCTGGCAGGCCATTTAAGCGCTCGACCGTCTCCTGCAGCATGGTGCGCGCCGAGACCAGGGGTAGCAGCTGCTTGGGATAGAGTTCACGGGACAAGGGCCACAGGCGGGTACCGGCACCGCCGGAGAGAATGACAGGGACGATCATTTGAGCACTCCTATTAAATCCAAGACATCTCGCGCCCGTTCGTTTCGCTCACTCGAGACACAGAGATCACAGAGAATTCATAACCGAAAAGAATTTTGGTTTCTCTGCGTTCTCTGTGGCTCTAGCGATTGCAAGGAGCGGGCGTGAAATGTTTTTTAAAAATCAGCGCCGTGCCTCGGCATGGCTGAGATACCATTCGTACAGCCGCCGCACACCTTCCTTCAGCTCCACCTGATGCTTCCAACCCAGCGCATGCAGCTTGCACACATCCGTCAGTTTGCGGAGGGTGCCGTCCGGCTTAGTCGAGTCAAAAGCCAGCCTGCCGCCGAAGCCAACCACCTGCCGCACCAGTTCAGCCAATTCGGCAATACTGATGTCCGTGCCCGTGCCGATATTGATGTGGGTGTTACGAATCTCTTTCGCCCCGGCCTCATAGGTATCCTTGAAGTCACGATTCTCCATGAGATACACACAGGCGGATGCCATATCTTCACTCCAGAGAAATTCCCGGCGCGGCCGCCCGCTCCCCCAGATCTCCACCTGCTCGCCGCTCACGCCGAAGCGCCCCAGAATCGCCTGGGCAGCAACCTCGTCATCCACGCCCAGATCGGCCAGCACGGCGCCCCTGTCACCAGCTTCTAGCAATCGAGCCAAATGCATCTTGCGCACTAGCGCCGGCAGCACATGGGACTTTTCCAGGTCGAAATTGTCACCGGGGCCATAGAGGTTGGTCGGCATCACACTGATAAAGTTGGTGCCATACTGCAGATTATAGCTCTCGCACAGCTTCATGCCAGCGATCTTGGCCACAGCGTAGGGTTCGTTGGTATATTCCAGGGGACTCGTCAGCAGGTACTCTTCCCGCATCGGCTGTGGGCATTCCCGCGGATAGATACAGGTGCTGCCCAGAAACAGCAGTTTTTTCACCCCCTGCACATAACTCTGATGAATGACGTTGTTCTGAATCGTGAGATTCTCATAGATAAAGTCGGCCCGGTAGGTGTTGTTGGCCACAATCCCCCCCACCTTCGCCGCCGCCAGAAAGACATACTCCGGCCGCTCGTTGGCAAAGAAAGTCGCCACGGCCTGCTGGTCAGTTAAATCCAACTCCCCATGGGAGCGCAGGATCAGGTTGGTGTAACCGGCACCCTGAAGCTGCCGCACAATCGCCGATCCAACTAGGCCTTTGTGCCCAGCAACAAAAATCTTTGAATTCAAATCCATTATCTCGCCCGTTCGCATCGCTCACTAGAGACGCAGAGATCACAGAGAAATCAAATCCGAACCAAAGGAAAAGTCAGGTTTGATTTCGTTGCCTTCTCTACGTCTCTTCAAGTGTTTTCTTAAGATTTAAATATCAACGCCATTGGCTACACGGGTGATACCATTCTTAACCAATGACTCATTAAAGTTAATCAGCAAACCAGGTGGCTTTTTAGCAAGCCGGAGATAAGTGAGTAGCTGCTTGATGTGCACAGGCTGGACCTTGTCAACCGACTTAAGCTCTAACACAATTTGATCTTCTATAAGCAGATCAAGACGGAACCCATGTTCGTGGATAACGCTATCACGAAAGATTACAGGAAGAGAAACTTCTGTTCTGACATCAAGACCTTCTTGCCGGAGGGCGATAGCTAGACAAGCTTGGTAAACCGATTCCAAAAGACCTGGCCCCAGTTCCTGATGCACTGCGATGGCGGCCTTGATGATCTTAGCCGTAAGTCCATTGAGCTCCATTCACCCTCCCCAAACCATATCACGCCCGTTCGCTTCGCTCTCTCGAGACGCAGAGGTCACAGAGTGATCAAAACCAAAAAAAGACTCTAGTTTCTCTGCGTTCTCTGTGTCCCTAGCGACTGCAAGGAGCGGGCGAGAGTTGCCTTTAAGACCGTATCACGCCCGTTCGCTTCGCTCTCTTGAGGCACAGAGGCCACAGAGTGATCAAAACCTAAAAAATAGACTCTGGTTTCTCTGCGATCTCTGTGTCCCTAGCGACTGCAAGGAGCGGGCGAGAGTTGCCTTTAAGACCGTATCACGCCCGTTCGCTTCGCTCTCCTC
>JAWSUS010000036.1:0-11001 GCA_033549025.1 Desulfuromonadales bacterium | reverse complement strand
CTCTTGAGGCACAGAGGCCACAGAGTGATCAAAACCTAAAAAATAGACTCTGGTTTCTCTGCGATCTCTGTGTCTCTAGCGACTGCAAGGAGCGGGCGAGAGTTGCCTTTAAGACCGTATCACGCCCGTTCGCTTCGCTCTCTCGAGGCACAGAGGTCACAGAGTGATCAAAGCCTAAAAAAGACTCTGGTTTCTCTGCGTTCTCTGTGTCTCTAGCGACTGCAAGGAGCGGGCGAGAGTTGTCCCTACTCGTGATAATCAAACGTACTAAACCCATGACTGCGGCAAAGTTCGTCGCGCCTGGCTTCGTCCAAGTCGGCGCGGACCATCTCGCTCACCAACTCCTGAAAGCTGGTTTTGGGCACCCAGCCCAGCTTCTCCTTGGCCTTGGTCGGATCGCCAAGCAGGGTCTCGACCTCCGTTGGCCGGAAGTAGCGCGGGTCGACGCGGACGATTACATCGCCCAGTGAGGGGTTAGGTGTGAGGGGTGTGGCGTTTGAGACGGAATCGACAATCCCCACCTCGTCAACCCCCTCGCCTTCCCATCGTAGTTTGATCCCCAACTCGCCTGCCGCCGCGTTGACAAAATCACGTACGCTGAACTGCACACCGGTAGCAATGACAAAGTCTTCCGGCTGCTCCTGCTGCAGCATCAGCCACTGCATCTCCACATAGTCTCGGGCATGACCCCAGTCGCGCAACGCGTTCATGTTGCCCAGGTAAAGGCAGTCCTGCAGGCCCAAGGCGATACGGGCCACGGCACGGGTGATTTTGCGGGTGACGAAGGTCTCACCCCGAACGGGAGACTCGTGGTTAAAGAGGATGCCGTTGCAGGCGTACATTCCATAAGCCTCGCGGTAGTTGACCGTGATCCAGAAACCGTACATTTTGGCCACGGCATAGGGGGAACGTGGATAGAACGGCGTCGTCTCCTTCTGGGGAGTCTCCTGCACCAGGCCGTAGAGTTCCGAAGTCGAGGCCTGGTAGAAGCGGGTCTTTTTTTCCATCCCCAAGATCCGGATGGCTTCAAGAATACGCAAAGTGCCAAGACCATCAGCGTTGGCGGTGTACTCGGGGGTTTCGAAAGAAACGGCGACATGAGACATAGCAGCCAGGTTGTAGATCTCGTCCGGCTGCACCTGCTGAATGATGCGGATCAGGTTGGTCGAATCGGTCAGGTCGCCGTAGTGAAGAATAAAGTTGCGGTTCTCCACGTGCGGGTCCTGGTAGAGGTGGTCGATGCGGTCGGTGTTGAACAGCGAGGCGCGACGCTTGACGCCATGGACGACGTAACCTTTTTTGAGCAGAAATTCGGCGAGATAGGCGCCGTCCTGGCCGGTGATACCGGTGATGAGTGCAATTTTAGCGGACATTGGTTGAGCCTTTCATTGATAAAATCAGAGCCGGAAACAGATTCACCGCCCGTTCACTTTGTTCACTCAAGACGCAAAGAACGCAAAGAAAGTATGTGGAAAGACAATTAGGGCTTTCTTGGCGTTCTTTGCGGCTTTGCGGTGGAATTTAATTTTTTGGCGTATTCAATCAGCAAGGAAAACTCACGGCGACGACTATTGCTTTTTTACAGATAACCGCTTACTGCCTCGCATCCTCTGGGACAGAACCATCCACAAAAACTTGGGGGTGGAGACAAAATTGCGGCGCCAAAGACGGCGCGGTTCCTGGATGAGTCGTGGCAGCCACTCTAGGCCTAACCGTTGGAAAATCGGGTGTGAACGCTTGACCCGCCCGGTATAAAAATCGAAAACAGCGCCGATGGCGCCAACGAAACCGATGTCGAGGCGATCAAGATTCTGATAAATCCATTTTTCCTGTTTGGGCGCTGTCATGCCCACCCAAAGCACATCAGGCTTTACGGCATTGATAGCGGCAATCATACGGTGATTGTCCTCAACATCAAACTCGGGTTTGAAAGGTGGGGAATAGGAACCGGCGAAGCGGATGTTGGGATAGTCTCGGGCAAGGCGGGTCTGAATGTCACGCAGGGTATGCTCACTGGCACCCAGGAAGAAATAGCTGTAATGGCTATCCAATGCCTGATCCAAACGGTGGCTGAGCCCGAAGAAGATATCGCTGCCGGTGACGCGATGGCGAATTTTCCTGCCAAGAATTCTAGAACCATGCAGGATGCCAACACCATCTGGCGTCAGCAAATGAGCACTAAGCAGTGCCTCACGAAAGACGGAATCGCCTTCGGCCACCACCAGGGAGTGGGGGTTGGTACAGGCGAAAAATTTACGGCGCTCGCCTTGTTGCAGCCAATATGTAATTCTGTCTAGACAGCCATCGACTGTTTCCGCCGCGACCGGATAGCCAAGGATCCATTCTTGCTTCATCCCCCATACCCTTTCTCAAGTTCACAACATCGATGCTCTATATTGTCAGGTAGTATTATTTCAGCAAGGCATCGTTGGCCTCGTCTATATATTTTGTTTCGATGCGGCGCAGCAGCTATCTATAAAGTTTTGATTCGTGTAATTCAATCTCTTCCTGGTTAAACCTATAACCTATAATTTTTGCAGGATTGCCACCGACGATAGCATAAGGGGGAACATCTTTTGTCACAACTGAGCCTGCAGCAACGATAGAACCTCTTCTAATTCTGACACCACCAATGATAATTGAGCCATATCCAACCCAAACGTCATCATCGATAACAACTTCTAAATCAATTCCTTTCCAATTATAATTAGAATCCCTAATTTGCGATGCTAACCTTGTTGGGCTACCGATTTGTTGAAAGTTGTGATCGTATTTACCAACTATTGCTACATTATTTCCAAACATAACGTTGTTACCGATATTGGCGCTACACTCTATTTGTGAAAATCTTCCAATATAACAATTATCTTTAATTATGATATTTTTTTTTGCCCACAACACGACATTACGACCAGCATGAAAGTTATTTCCAATAGAGTAACGCCTCCATTTATATTTTACTAAGTATAAATTCCGAACTTGTTTTAACAGAAAGATGATTTTATCCATATTAGTTAATCAGCCAACTGGAGAGAATTGCGCTTTTTAATTTTGAAGATGAATATTCGTGCATTTCACATGATTTAAAATATAGATTTTCTTGCGGAATATTAAAGCATTTTTCAATCGATGAAACAAAGGATTCAATGTCACGATTTTCTAATATAAAGCCATTAAACCCATGATCAACAAGCTCTCTGGAACTACTGAAGTTTGTACAAACGATAGGTTTGCCACAGGCAATAGCTTCCACAAGTGATGTTGCCCATCCTTCAACATAAGATCCCATTACGTAAAGATCGGCTGCACTCAGATATAAGGCCAATCTTTCATGAGACAATCTCCCAGATATAAAAACACTATAGTCAAGATTGTTTAATTTAACGAATTCTTCAATTATTGGCCGATCTTCACCATCGCCAAGGAACATGAATAAAGACCCTGGATTCTTAATTTTAAATTTCATAAAACACTCTAGCATGAATTTCCAGCCTTTGAGTGATGACAACCTACCAGTTGTTGCAATAATTTTTTTTTTGCTATCGATCCCAAGTAATGTTCTAGCAACATCTTTGGATACTGGTTTAAAAATGTCGGTATTTACCCGAGTTGGAAACTGAATTACTTTGTCACTGGATATAATATTATCTCCTCTACTTAAAAAAGCAGTAATCGCATTTTTATCAGCTGATGCCAAAATCACATTTGCTCTTTTTAATCCTCTAAAAAAATAATAGTCAAATAATTTTGAAAAAATTTTTCCATACCAATACCTAGAAATGCTTAGCGGATTCTCAACCCCTGGTATTCGTGCACACAAGTTTGGCAAATCACAATCATTTAGTGCGAATAAAACCTCAGGCGTCTGGATAAAGACATTTTTAATTCCTATTCCTAATATTTGCCTTTTATATTTTTTAACAGCAAAATAAGATTTCAACCTGGCGGGTATAAAGGGCTTTTTACTGCTTTTTTCAAACTTTCTAACAGAAAAAAAATCATATGATATGCCATTGAATTCCTTTTTGACCCACCTTCCAACAGGGGTATCATCAGTTGTCATCCCAACCAAAGCTAATTGATCGCCAAAAGCCGTCATCATCTGTTTAGCAAATGAAAGATAACCTCCAATTGGGTAGTCGGCATAGTTACAAATTTCAATGAGTAATATTTTGTTTTTTATCATAATAGTCTCCTCGAAATTCCTAATAAAGAGCCTTGGGATGACTACAATAGGTAGCCGTTCCTAAGATTTTTGAACTTATTCTTTGACCCTCTATTATTACTCCTATCAGGAAACATGCAAAAATGATTTCACCAAAAAAGGGGGTACCATGTGAAGTCAAGTAGAATCCAGAAAAAAGGGCAGCCGAAACTAAAGTTAATTTTTTCAATTCATAGGAAACATACTTAAATCTTTTAAAAACCATCTTGAATAACTTAAACCAAAAAAACAGGTAAAAGAACAAACCTATTAATCCGCTTGACTCCAGTATTTCAGTAGTTTTATTATGCGATATGATCTTCATATTTGTTTTATTTTCAAATAGGTCCATACCTCTAAGCGTTCCATAGCCAATTAATTGGCCACCCATTCCTTCGTTTCTTAAATTTTCAAGCGCAACAATAATAAATGGCAATCGTGCTTGCAATAGGTTTTCTAATGTAAGGTCGGTGTCAGTACGGTATACAGTCCCACCTGTTAAGCGCCATCGGAGTGCTTGGTTTGTTTCATAAAGCCAAGTCAATCCCACAAAAATTAATATACAAACAATAGCTGCTAAAAGCTTTTTTTTGATATTGGCACCATAGAAAAGGCTAATCACTAAGGCTATTATGAAAATAAACCAAGCAGTTCGAGTCCAACTTGAGTAAACGAAGTACGATCCAAGAAGAACTGCCGATAACCAGACAGTTCGATTAAAGTACGAATTACAAAAGCGCTTCCATGTAATGATTAGTACTATAGTCGCCACAGTAAAAAGTTTCGATGAAACAGCAACGTGATAAAAAAGTCCCTTCATGGCTATAGCTTCTAATCCATATCTTTCAAGTTCGGTTACTGGATTTAATGATTTTAGGCCAAACAGAAAAGGCACGGCCGAATAAATCAAGAACAGTGATAGAAGAATAGCAAGGTGCATAAGCCTTTCAGATGAATCGCTACGATTCTTATATTTTAAATAAAAATAAGCCAAAAATAGTGGAAATATAAGAGATTCGAAAAAGTCTTGCAATGCTAGTAAATACCCATAGGGAAAATAAATGTAAAACAAATATTTAACTGAATAGAAAATTCCAATCCAAACAAACCCGGGGAGCTTTTTGCCGGCGATAAAAATTAATAAGCAGCAAACAACTGCAACTTTCCATATTTGGGATATTTTAAGCGGTCCTATTGCTGTGGGTTCGATATAAAGCAAAACCCATAAAAAAATAAGAAATAGTGCTTCTCTCCAAGATATTTTGAAGTAATGGATATTTTTATATGAATTGTTCATTTATTTAAAGTAGCTACGCATAAGAAATAAGGCATGAAGTAAAAAATCAGATATTTTTTTTGGGGGCTTATCAATCAATTGTTTATAAATTTGATCGTACTTGGTTAAAATTTTTTCTGCATCAAAAAACCTTTCAAAGACCGAATTGGAAAATTTTTTTATTTCTTCCTCTCTATTTTTATCTTGGATAGCGTGCTTAATGGCCTGGTAATTATTTTCCTCATTATATTTTGGGAATTGAATTCGCTCTGAGAAATTATAGTAAAAGGCTTGTTCGAAATTGTCCTGCTGAATCAAAACTGGTATTCTACTATTATTATTAGGGCTTAGTAAAATTTTCCCTTTTGCGGCCGCTTCCATAAAACTTCTACCCGTACCTAAAACCGAATCAGCGCAGTTAATTATCTTTTTGGCATTTTGGGTGAAATCATCGGTAGTGAAAAAGAAAATGTTCTCACTACCAATAGTTTTTAATTCTTCTAGGTAGATTTCGTCTTCAACTGTACCAACGAATATTGCGCAGCAATGTATTCCATCGTCGGACAACTGCTTTACTAATTGAATTAACTGCAATGAACTTTTTCTGTAATATTTACCAATACGTGTAATTCGAAGAAATTTAAAACCGTTCCTGTAATGTCCAACGGCATTCAGAATTTTATCAATCACAAGGTCATCATCAGTGAACTGATTAATGCGGTTGGGTAAAAGATGGAGATTTGAATCTTGGAATTTCCTTTTTGACTTAAAAAAAGCCAAATTTTCTGTACTGAATAAAATAAGGTTTTTAGCATATGGGAAATAAACTTGATTAGCTCCACCACACTTTGTAAGACAAATCCGAATTTTAAAAATATTGCCGGCCAAGCGTGCCCAAAAAAAAGCTAAAACGTCAAATGCATGCAATACATCTGGTCTTTCAGAATTGATTATGTATTTAATATGGGTATATGTTTTATGTAAAGCCAATCCATTATAAATGACTCTGAAAGTCTTTATATTTGTACGCTCCAAGGCCTTAGCAGCTTGATTTCCTACATTAATTATTATTACCTCGTGTTTTTTCGATATCTGATTAGCGGTTTCGAGTAGGCTATAATAATGCCCGCCTAGTCCATTACTTTTTGAATTTATGCTAGCCACTATAAAAGCTATTTTCATTACTACAGTCCGACGGTCAATTATAAATTAACATTAGTGCGGTTCACCATTTATGACACTAGTCGTCCCTGAAAAACTCGAAATTTCGCCTTCAGGCGACAATCGAATAAAGTTCCATGTTCAAGTTAGGTGAGCGTATCAGTTCCCTTGCGACCCGATCGGGTCGTTTAAGCAACGCTAGCACCGATTTGAGCCGTTCCAGTTCTTTGAAAACAAGCCAAAGAAAAGCCCGCAGGAGCTTTCTCAGGTTAAAACCGCAGGCGGCCAGGATGGCCGTTCATCTTGTCGCCGTCAGTTCCCTTGAGATAGTTGCGATCCATCCGGTTGTCCTGCTTCATGTGGCCAATCACCGGTTCGATGGCGCTTCGCCGCTTGAACCAGCGCCACTCACTCGGCTTCATGCTCGTTTTTCGCCGGTTGGCCAGATGAACACTGGTCTTGCCCAGTTGCTTCGGGTTGCCCTTGTAGCCCTTGTCAACGTAGGCATTTTCGGCTTCCCAGCCAACCAGGCGCTTGATTTGCTTCAGTGCGCCTTTGAGGGTATGGCCATCGAACGGGTTGCCGTGCAGAGCTTCTACGCCGACGATCCAGTTGTCTTTGGACGTTGTGGCCACTGACACCTTGCAGCCGAACTCGTATTTCTTATGGGCCTTGCCCTTGCTGATGCATTCCACTTCGGGGGCATGCAGGCTGTACAGTTTGTTTTTGTCGTGCCGTTTCTGGGTCAGCAGCCTTCGGGTCAACTGTAGCAGTTCTGCCAGTTCCGTATCCGGTTGCGGGCAGTTACGCAGGATGTTGCGATACACCCGGCCCAGATAGTTTTTAACCTTTTTCTGCTCCGCCTTGGCGCGCCGCATCTGCCGGGCATGGGCATAGCGGCTGGACATGATCAGGGCGGTCTTGCCAAGGCGCAGGTAGCTTTGCCGTAACGGGATGCCGCGTTTCTTCGCGGCATTGACCAACAGCACCCGGGCCTTGTGCTGCAACCGGGCATCGGTAGGAAAGGCAACCGCCTTCTCCTGCACCGTGGTGTCGACGTTGACTCGCTCCAGATGCGACTCGGTCAGATGTTCGCCCCGCTTGGCCGTCTCCAAAGTCTCGCCAAGCAATTGCTCCATGCTCTTCGAGCCGATCCGCTTACGCCAGCGCACCAGGGAACTCGGGTCGAGCGGCAAGCGATGGATGAAGAACTCAAAACCGCAGAAATACTGCCAGTACGGGTTTTCCAGTAAACGGGCCACCACGGATTCGTCGCTCTCGTCGAAGGCGTGCTTCAAGTAGTGCAGACCGACCATCAACCGGGTGGATAATGCCGGACGCCCCTTGTCGGCATACAGGCAACCGAACTTGGCATCAAAGACCGACCAATGGATCTGGTTGGCCAGCACGAACAGTGGATGCTTCCTGTCAAGGATCTGGTCCAGGCGTGACCGAAACAGGTCGGCCTGATCTTGCTGTTTTGGTTTCTTTGGCTTCATAAAATCACCAGAAATTGGGGGATGAACTCTGATTTCTGGTGATTTTATCAATCATAAACAGGAAAATAAATATTTAAATTCAGGTAGTTAACATTTTTCAGGGACGACGACACTAAAGAGAATATATTTTACCCAGACCCATGTTCAACCGCGCCACCCAAAACTTTCATCTTCGACACAAAATTGTTGTAACCTCGTTCAACCTGCCAGGCGGCAGAAATAATTGTCTCCCCTTCCGCCACCAACCCGCAAAGCGCTAGAGCAGCACCAGCTCGTAAATCAAGCGCCTTTACTTCTGCCCCCCTCAGCCCCCCCCCTTTACCGTATATCTTCAAAAGGTTCCCATCCGTACTAAAATCCAACCCCATCTTTGCCATTTCTTCCGCATACCCATACCGACCAGGGAAGCGAAGATCAATTATCCTCGATTCCCCATTCGCACAGGCTGCGTAGGCTGCAAGGATAGGCTGTACGTCAGAATTAATGCCGGGATGCGGGCCGGTGCTAATTTCAAGGGGGTAGCAGTTCCCACCACGCACAATGAGGCGATCATCTCCATGGTAAAACTTCGCACCACTTTCACGCAGGTGAATCATTGCTACTTCCAGATCACGAGTTGGAAAATGCTCAATTTCTACGTCACCCTTGGTCATTACAGTCCCCACCAACCAAGTGATGGCCTCCATGTTGTCAGGCATAACCGTAAATGACGTGCCAATCAAACCATCCACACCGATAACCTCGATGTGCTCTTGGCCGAAAACCTGGATCTTCGCTCCCATACTTTTGAGAAATGCTATCAAGTCAAGAATTTCTGGTCGAATGTGCGGCCCCCATATGCGGGTCGTCCCCTTGGCCAATGTCCCGGCAATTATGGCATTCTCAGTCGCCCCTGTTGAGCGAATTGGCAAGTGTATATCCGCACCGACCAAGCCACCTATGGGCGCTTCAGCGCAAAGCATGCAGCCTTCCTGCCAGACCTTCGCTCCCAATGCGCGAAGTAGCATTTCATGCAAATCAAAAGACCTGTCGCCCAATTGGCAACCACCAGGCAAGGGAACAGCGCCATAACCAGTACGCGCCGTCAAAGCCCCGAGAATCAATAAAGTGTTTCTGATAGAGCGATCATCCCAGTCCAAGGTCGACGGGGGCGAATTAATTTCCTCAATTACGAGTGTTTCTTGGTCGGGCAAGTCACAGCGTTTGCCCAGTTTCTCCAACATGCCGACATGAATCTGTGCATCCAAAAGTGAGGAGGGGTAATTCTTGATGAGAATTTTCCCCTCACTTAGCAAAGACGCTGCGAGAAGTTTCAAGACACTGTTTTTTGCGCCGGATATTTTAACAGACCCTTCAAGGCGGCTTTTTCTAAGGACCATTTGTTCACAATTCATTCGAAGATACCCCTATCAAATCTTCAGGAACATACTCAACCTCGCGCTCTAGCAAAACACCAAAGCGCTCCTTAACGACATCCTGCGCCAAACGAATAAGCAATTTTACATCCGAAGCTGACGCTGCCCCCAAATTAACAATCCAGTTCGCGTGCTCGGTAGCGATCATGGCATCGCCAATCCGCCGACCCTTCAAACCGCATTGCTCGATGTACCAGCCAGCAGCGCGGCCATTGGCCGGCTTGAAAACAGATCCGCAATTTTTCGGATTCGACGGTTGCTTGGCTTTTCGTGATGCACGATGCGATAGCATTTGAGCAAAAATTTTAGCCGATTCCGTTTCGAGCCCATAACTGAACCGAGATCTCAATACGATCCAGCGATTCTGCATAAGCAAAGAAGTACGGTGACCAAAACCCATATCATTCGAACTCAAGGTTCTCACGTTCCCTTGTTCGTCGAGAATATCAGCCGACACAAAAAGATCTTTCACTTCCCCTTCTTTGGTCCCGGCATTGATCCGCACCGCGGCCCCAACGGTTCCAGGGATACCACACAACCCCTCAAAACCGCTGATTCCACGCTTAGCACATTCGTTAGCCAACTTGGGTAGCATGACAGCAGCACCAATGGATATGACTCGGCTATTATCATCAAATTCAATAGAAGTAAATTCCCCGGCCAACTTGATCACCAGCCCCGGGAATCCTTCATCTGCCACTAGGATGTTTGAACCATAGCCGATTAAAAACCAAGGAAAAAGATTACCATCACACCACTTTAGTGCCGCAGTGAGTTCTGCTTGACTGTTTGATAAAACAAAGGATTTAGCCTCCCCGCCAATATGGTAGGTAGTCATTTTTTTTAAAGAAACATTCAAAGCCAAATCGAGCATTAAAACAACCTGGGTTAGGCCTAACCAAGAGAATGAATTTTTGTTTCTTTTATTTTTGCAGGAACACCAACAGCAATGCAACCCTCTGGCACATCTTTTATCACTACGCTGTTTGCACCAATGACACTTCTTGAATGAACAAAAATATTTCCAATTAGTTTTGCACCAGCAAATACTACAACATCATTACCGATTTGTGGATAATGGTTTTTTTGAGCATCTCCCATTCGTGCGCCACCAAAAGTTACCTGTTGATAAATAGTACAATTTTCACCAATCGTTACACCGTTGCCAATTACAATTCCAGTAGGATGCGGCAATTTAAGTCCAATCCCTATAGAGGCATTTGGGCTAATATAAACGCCGTAACCATTTTCTAGGTTCCTAAATAATAATAGAGAAAGCTTTCTATATCCCCTTAAATACAACCACTTAGCAACTCTATAACGTAAAACTACTTTCTGTCCACCTGAACCGAAAAAATAAACCCCCAACAACTTCAAATAAGAAAAGTTTTTTTTCAAACCGAAAACTTCAACATAGATGTAATCTATAAGTTTTCTCATTTAGAG
>JAWSUS010000035.1:0-25057 GCA_033549025.1 Desulfuromonadales bacterium | reverse complement strand
GTTCGGTCATTTTCAACCTCCTTGGACATGGGAATATTATCCCAAATCAGTGTCCAAGAAAACTGGAGCCGCCCCAGTAAGGATTTTGAAGAGTTCGGTTTGGTTGAAAAGTTTTCCACATTGATAATACGATAATAAAGCATCCTGTTTTGTCAATGCAGCCATATGATTAAATCTGTGAGTTAGTGCGTATACTGGTTTGAAGGGTAAGTAAGTTTATTAGGGGAGTGGTTGCGGGGAACAGGCAATTTTGTCGAAAATTCTTACATAAAATTGCCTATTGTTTTGGGAATAAAAAGGGGCTTTTACGCACGGACTTAATTATTGAATAAAATCAGTAATTTATAATATTGAAGAGATGTAGCCGGTTCATTAACGGATGTTGATTTTATTGACGCCAGCAAGCGAGTAGACTGTAAAGTGATGTGGATCCAGATAGTTATGTTCTGGAGCGATTATTGCATTCTAGATGGACAACGGCTTTTAGGATTTCTGAAATTAAGGAAGGAGGTGGAAGGGTATGAAACGCTATCGTCTTTTAAGGGTTGTTTTGGCCGGGATGTTTTTGGGACTGTTTCTGTCCGGTACAGCATGGAGTTACAGTATCACACTGGGATATGACTCCATTTGGAGCACTTACCTCTCAACAAGTTACACGTATGATGAACCAAGCGTGGCAACGGCTACCGCGGCACCAGATGAGTTTACTGCTACATATAGCACTGTGAGTCTGCAGGCCGTTTCAAGAGAACTGGATGAAGCCGTCAATGAAACCCCAACCAATGGCTACATCGAAAATGGTACCGGCGACACCAATGGTGCCCCAGCACCCGTTCCCGAACCGTCTACCCTCATCCTGCTCGGTGCCGGTCTGATCGGCGCGGCGATGCTCAGGAAGAGAATGAGTTAGTCAAGGATAGGGCAGGAGAGAAAAACGACATGGAAGATTTTTATTGAGGGCAGTGCCTTGTTGGGCACTGCCTTTTTTCATGTCGGGATTCGGCTGCGCTGATTTAAGGTGCCAGGTGTGTGGCTGCGTCTTGTTCGAATTGAGTGAGAATGATTGACAACCCCTGGTTCCAGGCCTTGACGAGGTTTTCGGGGGCGTTGGATGCGAAGGGGACGGAGGCGGTATAGCGGCGCTGGAAGAGCAGGACCGGTCGGTCGGCTTGCGCATCCAGCAGCCGCAGGCGCAGTTCAAGGACGGCCTTGGGGGTTTCCTCCTGTCGAAAATCACCGTAAAGGTAATCGACAGTCCCTTCAAGAAGCAGTTCCGCGCCGAGGCGACTGGAGCCCCTGTGAACCAGGGCGAATCGTCCTGACGCCGAGAGCCATTTTTCGGTCGCGGCGGTGATAAGGTCTGCCGGGTCGGCGAGAAATTGATGATAGTAATCGCTCTGATAGCGGTGTTCATCGAACCGGTAGACGAAGCCTTGGCCGTAAAAGGGTGGCGCAAGCCGGAAGGGAGCCAGGCGCAGTATGCCGCCTATCTGCCCGGTGGCCGCAGGCAGTGAACGGGTCACATCCAGGGCGTAAAACTGTCTGGCCGGCGGGCTTTTTTCCAGCATTTTGTTGTCGACCTGTACGCAGGCGCTGAGCCAGCAAAGTGCGATGATCGAAAGAGAGAGGAATCGACTTCTCATGGGGTTTCTCCTGGGAAGGCG
Organism: Desulfuromonadales bacterium; assembly: GCA_033549025.1. GTDB lineage: Bacteria > Desulfobacterota > Desulfuromonadia > Desulfuromonadales > SZUA-540 > SZUA-540. The sequence goes on along the minus strand of JAWSUS010000035.1, from coordinate 23,393 downwards.
GGAGCGGGCGGGGCGCCGAATAACGTGTGAGCCGGGTAGGCGCGGGCCTCGTCGCTGAGGGTGCGCAGGTTGTCGCTGAGGACGCGGAGGTTTTCCAAGGTTTCTTCCACGTTGGGCTGTTGGCTGACCAGCAGGTTGTCAAGGCGGTGGAGCGTTTGCCGCAGGTTGGCCAGGCTGGCGGGCAGTTCGGCGGAAACGCCCTGTACCATCTGGTCGAGGTTGGTGTTGGTGCGGCGGATCTCCGTCAACAGCAACTCGGTCTGGCGGCTGATCTCTTTCATATTGGTGTCGCGGGCCAGGCCGGCGATAGCCTGCAGGGATTCTTCCATGTTGATAATCAGTCTTTCGAGGTCGATTTTTTCCAGGGCAAACAGGATGCGGTTGACCGAGTCGCTGAGCTGGGTGATGACGCTGCCGGCCGAGGGGACGTAGGGATAATCCGGCGTCCAGTCGATGGGGAGGGTCGGATTGCGCTGCGGGTCGAGGTAGTCGGCCTCCAGGAAGGCTGTGCCCGTAACGCCCTTGGCCGCCGTGCGTACCCGCAGCCCTTTGTCGATCTCCCGTTGCAGCAATTGGGTGTTCATATGTTCGGCCTGAAGTTGGAAGGCATCCCGTTCGAGGGCGAAGCGCACCAGAACGTAGCGTTTGGCGGTGGGGTATTCATTGCCGGCCAAGGTGATGGTTTCGACCCGCCCGATCTGCACGCCCCGGAACTTGACGGGAGAGCCGACGTCAAGGCCCTGCACCGTTTCATCGAAGTAGCTTTCCATGACAATAGGATGCCGGAAGAGGACGTTGGCCCCGAGCACGACAATCCCTACGACGACGATGGTCGCCGCGCCGATGACGAAGAGACCGATTTTGAAGAAGTTGGCGCGTTCACTCATGGTTAAAAAAACTCCTGCTTTGCACGGGCCAGGCCCTTAGTGTAATCGAATGCTTCACGCGACCTCGCGATTGAAGAACCGACGAACCCGTGGGTCTTCACTGTGATCCCGCAAGTCGACGGGGTGTCCTTCGGCGATAATGCCTTTGCTCTCCTTGTCCAGCATGATGACATGGTCGGCGATGGCGAAGATGCTGGGAAGTTCATGGGAGACTATGACAAAGGTGCTGGATATCGATTCGGCCAGGTTGCGGATGAGCAGGTCGAGTTCGGCCGAGGTCACCGGATCGAGACCGGCCGAAGGCTCGTCGAGAAAGAGAATGGCTGGATCGAGAGCGATGGCCCGGGCGATGGCGGCCCTCTTTTGCATCCCCCCGCTTAATTCTGCCGGAAGGTGGTCCTCAAATCCCTGCAGCCCGACGAGTCGCAGTTTCATGCGGGCCACCAGGTCTTTGGCCTCCGTCGGCAGGTCGGTGAATTCATCGAGAGGCAGGCAGACATTTTCCAGCAGAGTGAGGGAGCCAAAGAGAGCCGAACTCTGGTAACTGACCCCGATCTGTCGCAGAATCTGCCGGCGCGGTTCTCCCTGGGCGCTGACAATGTCGCTGCCGTTGAGCAGAACCGCACCGGAGCGCGGCCTGTAAAGCCCGATCATATGCTTGAGCAGGGTGCTTTTGCCGCAGCCCGAGCCCCCGAGAATGATGAAGATCTCTCCCCGGTTCACCTCGAAGGAAACATCCTGCAAGATCACCTGGTCGCCGTAGGCGGCGGTCAGTCCTCTGACCTGTATGATGGGGTCTGTGCTGTCGTCCATAGTTAGAAGCCCAGATAGTAATAGACCACGGCAAAGATGCCGTCGGTAACGATGATGAGGATGATGCCGGCCACCACGGCGCTGGTGGCCGCTTTGCCGACGCCGCTGGCGCCTCGCCCGGCCTGCAGGCCGTGCAGACAGCCGATGCCGGCGATAAGCAGGCCGAAAAAGAAGGTCTTAGCCAGCCCGCCAACCAGATCTTGCAGGCTGACCGCCCCGACGACCTGGTTGGCGTAGGTGACGAGGGGGTAGCCCATGGCCAGCAGGACGACCGCGCCGCCGAGCAGGCCGAGCAGGCTCGAAAAGATGGTGAGCAACGGCGTGGCCACCAGGGCGGCGAGCAGGCGAGGGATGGCCAGAAAGCGCACGGGGTCGAGTCCCATGGTGGTGAGGGCGTCGACTTCTTCATTGACCTTCATGGTGCCCAGCTCAGCCGCAAAGGACGAGCCGGTGCGGCCGGCCAAAATAATGGCGGTCATCAGCGGCCCCAGTTCGCGCAGCATGGAGAGAGCGATGAGGTCGGCCACGTAAATCTCAACGCCGAACTGCCGCATGGGGATAGCGGCCTGAAAGGCCATGATCAGCCCGACCAGAAAACTGAGGAGCGTGATGATCGGCAGCGCATTGATGCCGGCGGTTTCGAAAATAAGGAAGGTGTCCTTCCAGCGGATCTTGCGAAAATGCAGCAGGGCATGGAGCAGCGCGGTGCTGAGTTCCCCGACGAAGGCCACCAGGGTGATGATGTTGCGCCAGAGGCTGACGCTGGCTTTGCCGACTTCGGTGGGCAGGTTCGAACAGACGGGCTTGGTCGGATAGGCCTCGACATAGTCGGCGGGATCGAACAGGTTGAGCAGCTGTCGGAACTCGTCTTTAAGATTCACGAGCTCGAAACGGCCTCCGACCTGCAGCTGCCGGCGACCGATTTCAACCAGCAGGGCGGCGCCGGCGCCGTCGATATAGACCAGCTCACCCACATCGACCCGCACCAGATCCTTCGCGTCCTGGGCAAAAAGCTTGTCCATTTTTTTCCACAAGGGCCCAACCGAGGTCGTATCGAGTCGTCCTGCCAGGCTCAGGGTGAATGCCCTTTCGGCGTCCCGGCCAGTTTCCATTGTCGCGGTCGATTTTTCCATGACAGCCTTCATTCAGAGTCTTAAAGGATTGTACCAGAGATACGAAACCCTGCAGGGACAGAGGGTCTTGCCTTCAGGCGTGCGCGGCTCCGGCTCGTGTCGGAAAAATTTGGTTCTCCTCCGGTTGGACCCTTGACGTGAATCGCCATAGCCCCTAGGCTATTAAGCTGAAGGTGCGAGAAAAGATACCATGAACCACTTGTTGCAGGCCAACCGTTCATAACTTCAACTCGGCAAAAAAGGAGGAAGGCGCGCATGCCACAGAGGACGTTCAAGGCCATGGTCGTGGAAGAGGACGACAACAAAGAGTTCACACGCAAGGTCGTGTCGCGAAAAATTGATGAACTGCCCCCGGGCGACCTGTTGATCCGGGTTCATTACTCCTCACTCAACTACAAAGACGCTCTGTCCGCGATCGGCAATAAAGGGGTGACGCGCAAATATCCCCATACCCCCGGTATCGACGCAGCTGGCGAGGTGGTTGACTGTTCCACCGCCCTTTTCTCGCGCGGTCAAAAAGTCCTGGTGACGGGTTACGACCTGGGCATGAATACGGCGGGAGGCTTTGGGGAGTACATTCGTGTTCCTTCCAAGTGGGCGGTGCATCTGCCGGAGGACCTGACCCTGCGCGAGAGCATGATTCTGGGCACGGCCGGATTTACGGCGGCCTTGTCGGTGTGGAAGCTGGTCGGTGCCGGAGTGAAGCCTGCCGATGGGGACATCCTGGTGACGGGCGCCACCGGTGGTGTCGGCAGTCTGGCCGTGGCTATTTTGGCCAAAGCGGGGTATCGCGTGGTGGCCGCCACGGGTAAAAGCGAAGAAGAGGATTATCTGCGGCAGCTCGGCGCCAGCGAGGTCATCCACCGCACCGCCGTCACCGAAGGGGCCGAAAAACCGCTGCTGAAGGAGCGCTGGGCCGGTGTCGTTGATGCCGTCGGCGGCGAGACCCTGGCGGCCGCCCTCAAAGCCACCCGTTACGGCGGCGTGGTGACCTGCTGCGGTCTGGTCGGCTCCTCGGATCTGACGATGAATGTCTTTCCCTTTATTCTGCGCGGCGTCTCGCTGCTTGGCGTCGATTCGGTGCAATGTCCCATGGAAACCCGTCTGCAGGTGTGGAAAAAGCTGGCCGGCGACTGGAAGCCCGAGCGGCTGAAAATGGTCGCCAGCGAGTGCAGCCTCGCCGAGCTGGATGAAAAGATCGAGGCGATCCTCAAGGGGCAGGTGTGCGGCCGCACCCTGGTAAATCTGCGCGAGTCCTGATCCAATCGCGCTCAGAAGGGAGTCCTATGTCATTCGAAAATTTGCTGCTCGAGAGCGACCGGGGTGTGGCGGTGCTGACCATCAACCGCCCCCGCGTGCTCAACGCCATGGATCAGCTAACGCTCGATGAGCTGGATCGGGCTTTTACGGAGCTCTTCGCCGACGAGGCGGTGCGCGCCATCATTCTCACCGGCGCCGGGGAGAAATCCTTCGCCGCCGGCGGCGACATCAGCGGGCTGCTGAAGCTCGACCCTCTGGCGGCCCGCCACATGGCCCTGCAGGTGCAGAAGACCTTTTCAGTCATCGAGAAAGGACCCAAACCCGTCATCGCCGCCGTCAACGGCTTCGCTCTCGGCGGCGGCTGCGAACTGGCCCTGTGCTGCGATATCCGCCTAGCCAGCGAGATGGCCAGCTTCGGCCAGCCCGAGATCAACATCGGTATCCTGCCGGGGTTTGGCGGGAGCCAGCGGCTGCCCCGACTGGTGGGCAAGGGACGGGCCAAGGAGATGCTCTTTACCGGCGATCGGATCGACGCAGCCGAAGCCTTTCGCATCGGCCTGGTCAACCGGGTGGTGCCCGCCGACCAACTGCTGACGGAAGCCCGGCGTCTGGCCGAGAAGATGGCGGCCAAAGGGCGCGTGGCCCTGCAATTGAACAAACAGGCGGTGGAAAATGGATTGGAAATGGATTTCGATCGGGCCTGTGCCTACGAGGCTGAACTCTTCGCCCTGGCCTTCGCCACCGAGGACCAGAAGGAGGGTATGAGCGCTTTTCTGGAGAAGCGTCCGCCCCGCTTTACCGATCGTTAACCCCGTCAACTGCACACAACTTAGAAGGGGCCAGCGGCATCTACGCCGCTGGCCCCTTTTTTAACCGTCCCGCCGCAGGTGCTTCAGCACCTCCTCCGCATCGTCCACCACCTGGCCGCCCGCCGCCCGTATCTTCTCTGTGAGGTTCCAGGCTTTGCCCTCTGTAAAGTCCCGCTCCTGTTGCGGGTCGATGAGAAAAACCGGCCGGCCCTGCCGGCAGCAATCGAGAGCCAGCTGCAGGCAGATCAGGTTGCCCGGCCCCCACCAGGTCGGCGCCACTACCAGCGCGGCGGCCTGAAGCGCCAGGGTCTCGGCGGTGGCGGCCGCCTGGGCGGAAATAGGGCAGAAAGGCTCATCGAGCACGGTATCCAGATCGAGGGCGAGCGCGAGGGTGGCGTCGGAGTCGCCGCGGTTGAGCGGGCCGACGGACAGGTTGCAGCCGGCCACATGCAGCCGTCGCAGGGTATCGGCGCCGAGCCCGCCCCCGCAGATCACATGCAGGCGAGGAGGGGCGCTGCTCCATTGCCGGCGCTGGGAAACGGGAAAGACGCGGGGCGCGCCCGTGTAGGGGTTGGTTTCCACCTGCAGATCGACGCGAAACACCTTGCGCAGATTGGTCGGGGTCAGGACCTCGGCCGGGGGGCCAAGGGCGGTCAGTCTCCCCTGGTCGGTAAGGAGCATCAGGCGATGGGAAATCTGGGCGGCGAGATCGAGGTCGTGGGATATCTGGACGATGGTCGTGCCCTGTTCCCGGTTGAGGCGCACCAGCAGATCGGCAATCTCCAGACGATGATCCAGGTCGAGATGGCTGGTCGCCTCGTCCAGGAGCAGCACTGGCGTCTGCTGGGCGAGTGCGCGAGCGAGGATGACGCGCTGCAGTTCGCCGCCGCTCAGTCCGGTGATGAGTCGATCGGCCAGGTGCAGGGTGTCGGTGACGGCCAGGGCCTGTTCAATGGCGCGGCGATCCTCCTTTGATTCGGGGCGCAGGGCGGTGCCGTGGGCAAAGCGCCCCAGGGCGGTCATCTGCCGCACGGTGTAGGGGAAGTGGGCCACGGTGAACTGGGGGACGACGGCCGCCAGACGCGCCATCTCCACCCGGCGCAGGCGGTGGGCCGGACGTTCACCCCAGAAGACGCCGCCGTTAGTGGGCTTGAGCAGGCCGCGCAGCAGGCGCAGCAGGGTCGATTTTCCGCAGCCGTTGGGGCCCAGAATGGTCAGAATCTCGCCGGAACGCACCTCGAAATCGAGGTTCTGCAGGACCGGTTCTTTGCCGTAGGCAAAATCAAGGTGTTCGGTGCGGATCACGCGCCCCCCTCGCTGCGGCGCAGCAAATAGAGGAAGAAGGGCGCTCCCAGCAGGGCGGTCACCACGCCAACGGGCACTTCGGCCGGGGCGAGAATCTGGCGGGAAACGGCATCGGCGGCCAGCAGAAAGGCGGCCCCCAGCAGAGCCGAGGCCGGCAACAGGCGGCGGTGACCGGGGCCCCAGAGCAGGCGGGCCGCGTGGGGCACCACCAGCCCGACGAAGCCGACCAGTCCGGCCATGGCCACGGCGCAGGCGGTCAGGGCGCCGGCGGCGACAAAGACCAGCAGGCGGGCGCGGCCGACGGCGAGGCCGAGATCGGCGGCGACCTCTTCGCCCTGGGTCAGCAGGTCAAGGGCGGGAAAATGCAGCCAGAGAACAGCAAAGCCAAGGGCGCTCCAGGCCAGCGCCCAGGGGAGCAGGTTGGGATCGGCCAGGCTCAAATTCCCCGCCAGCCAGAAAATCGCCGAGCGGACGGGGTCCGACGGGGCCAGCCAGAGCAGAAAAAGGAGCAGGGCCGCCGCAAAACTGCCGACCATGACGCCGGAGAGGATCAGGGTGTGCGGGGTGCTGCGATGGGCGCGGGCTACCCAGTAGACCAGGGCCAGGGCGCCGATAGCGCCGACAAAGGCGGCCGCGGGCAGGATCATGGCGGAAGCGAAACCCAGGGAGATGGCGGCTACGGCGCCCAGGGCGGCGCCCCCGGAGACCCCCAGCACGTACGGATCGGCCAGCGGATTGCGCAGTACCGCCTGAAAAGCGCAGCCGGCCGAGCCGAGAGACGCGCCGACCAGCGCGGCCAGCACGGCCCGGGGGAGTCGAATCTTCAGTACGACGGTGGACTGGGCCGCATCGGTCTCCGTGCCGAAAAAGACGGCGAGGATGTCGGTAAAGGGAATGCGCAGAGGCCCTGCCCATAGAGAAAAGCCGAAAGCGAGAAGCAGACAGCCGGTGAGGATGAGCAGCCAGGCCGGGCTCCGGAAGGGTGTCGTCAGGGCGCGCATGAGACATCCTCAAGCCGCAGTTCGCTGCCGTGCAGGGCGCGGGCGATAGCCTCCAGACCCAGCATCAGGCGGGGACCTGGCCGGTAGACCCAGTCCGGATCAGGTATGGTGACCACGCGATTCTCCCGGACGGCCCGCAGTTGAGGCCAGGCGGCGAAATGGGCGGCGGGGTTCGCCTCGCCGGGGTTGGGGGAGACGATGATGACATCGGGATCGGCGGCGAGCACGGCTTCCATGCTCCAGGTCGGATAGCGGCCGGGCCCATCCGGCACGACATTGATCCCCCTGGCTGTTTCGATCAGATGGTGCCCCAGCGTGTTGGGGCCGGCAACCGTCAGGGGATTGACCATAATCGCCAGCAAGACGCGAGGTTGGGGCCGATTTTCGGTGGCCGCACGAATACGGCAGAAGGCTTCTTCCATGTCGCGGGCCAGCTGGTCGGCTGTGGCGGTCTCTTCGAGTACCGACCCGATGGTGCGGATGGTGGCGATGGTGGAATCCAGGTCGCGGGGGGCGACGACGAAAGTGGCAATCCCGATCTTGTCCAGCTGCGCCACCAGGGCCGGGGCCGCCATGTCGGCGGATGCGAAGACCAGGTCGGGCTTGCTGGCGACGATAGCTTCCAGGCTCGGCTGCATGTAGTTGCCGACGCGCGGCACCTGGGCGGCGGCGGGGGGATAAGTGCAGAACTGGGTCGCCCCGACCAGCCTGTCGCCCAGATTCAGGGCAAAGAGAATCTCCGTGAGGCTCGGTACCAGGGAGACAAGGCGCTGCGGGTGGTCAGGCACCTGCACCGTGCGGCCGACGGCGTCCGTCCAGGTGGCGCTCACCGCGGAGCTCGCCCACAGAAAAAAGACGAGAAAAAAAGTCAGAAGACGCTGGGTCATAGGGACCGCTTCAAAGAGAAAAGGCGGGGGATGCCATTATGGCAAAGTGCTGGATGGCATCCCCCGACCTGATTGAATTTAAACAGTTGGACTATGGCAAAAAAGAGCCGGACTGTCAAAAAGAGAGGTTTAGAAATTACCTTCCAGGCCCGCAACCCAGTTCCGTTCAGCGGCCGGATAATAATTTAGAGCACCATAGTTTACGACGTACTGGTTGTATTTTTCATCGGTGAGGTTGTTAACACCGAAAAAAGTTTTGAAATTTTTCCATGCATAGGAAACTTTGGCGTCCAGCGTGTGGAAACTGTTAACTTTTCCCAAAAGGTTTGACTGGTCACTAATAGCGTAGGCTGAGCCCATATAATTGTACGTGGCTGACAGAATTGTACCTGGAATGATATCCGTCAGTTTGGCGGTCATATTGGCTTTGTGTCTGGGCACCGACGGTACGTCATTGCCTTCGAAGGGGGCTTTTTCAAAGGTGGCTTTTGTGTAGCTGTAATTGCCGGTGAGGGAAACATATTTGCATAGATTGAGATCCGCCCCCAATTCCAAGCCCCTTCTTCTTGTCTCGGGATGGTTTTGGTTGGAGTAATCGATCGGGTTATAGAAAATTTCGTTTTTAATGTCGGCCTGGAAAAGAGTGAGCCTCCCAGTCAGCAGATCTGAAAATTGGTGACGAATGCCTGTTTCGTAATGCATGCCGGTTTGAGGACGCAAATTATTGTTGAGAACACCCCACTGGACCATTTCATCGATTAAAGGCAGTCTGAAACTTTTGTTGGTACGCACAAAGATGGAGGAATGGTCCCCGTAGAGATAAGTCAAACCAAGTGACCAGGCATGATTCCTCTCCGATGCGTCTTCTAGACCAAAATCATAACGAGCCCATTCCTGACGAGCACCTGCGGATATAATGAGATCGGGGCGTAAATAAAAGTCATCTTGGATATATAGGCCCAGAGAGTCCTTGTCGATGTCAGCCAGGCTAGAGGTGGATACAATTTCCAGTTGTGACCGATAAAGGTCGGCCCCCGCTATGATTTTATGGAGGTGGCCATACAGATCCGTTTCTAACGTGTAACGAGGAGTGAATCCCCAGGTTTTTAAGTTTCTGGATTCGTAATAGGCCCAGCCGACCAAGTTGGTATCGGTATCCCGATCACGGTAAGACAGATCGGCTGAGAGATGATTCGTGGCGTTGAGGTCAAAGTCCATGCCAGCCTGAAGGTAACGATCGTGGGTCTGGGCATCGTCATCTGGATTTTGGGCAGCTTTGCGGTCGGCAGCCATAGTCGCGGCCGTCAGAGCACCGGGCATACCGTAGTCATCGTAATGGTAAGAACCGTTAAGGCGAAGTGTCAGGGCGTCCGTGGCAAAAAAAGTTAGTTTGCCGCCAATATCTTTGGCCAGCAGGTCATTGTTGTCCCTGTAGCCATCGGTGTCGCTACGGCTGGCGAACAGTGAAACCGCCAGGCTCTCTTGGGATGCACTTAGTGAGACTTTCTCTTTATTGAAGTCGTAACTGCCCACCTCGATACCTGCTGAACCGTGCAGACCAGTTGTGGGAACTTTGGTGAGAATATTGATCACCCCTCCTGTCGCATTGTCGCCATAAAGGACTCCACCGGTTCCCCTGATAATTTCAATACGTTCAATCTGATTAAGTGGAATCTGAAGCCAGTCCGTGCCGCTGAGATCGATGGCATTGACCCGCCGCCCATCCACCAGAACGAGGGTGTTGGCCGCAGAGGTTTCGCCGAATCCGCGTAGGTCGACGTTGGCTGTTTTGCCGTTGCCGAGGAGGTCCCTGACAACGATTCCTTCCTGAGAGCGGAGAAGTTCTACAACATTCTGTGCGTTGGAGGTGGCAATGGCTTCCTGGTCGATGACGGTAACATTGGCTGGGACGGTTTTGATCGCTTGTTCAGTGCGCGTGGCCGTAACCACCACCGTATCCATCTCGGTCGGTTGGGCCAGGGTAGGGCCCGCTGGCAGAAGCAGCAGGGCGAGGGTCAGGCAGGCGAGCAGGTGTTTCTTCATCGAATTTCTCCTTTTGCCCCGAACGAAAATGGCGAAAAGGGGACCGCTTAAACGCAAAAAAGCCCGCGCAGCCCTAAATAGGTGCGCGGGCTTCCCGTATTTGAAGCGCCGCTAATCTCCACTCTCCCTGTTTCCCGGGGAGGTTAATGTGGTGTGTCCATACCGGCAGGTCTCCTGGCTCGCGAATCATCCTCGGGGTTACCTTCCCGGCCTGGCGGCCAGTGGTCTGTCAACCCTTCGTCTTCGCTTACAGTGGCGGGTCCGCGGGGGATTTGCACCCCTCTTCCCTTTTCACCCTAGTGGGCACCGGTGGACGTTTCTGTGAGGCTTTAATTAATACGTCAGGGCCTGACCTTCTGTCAAGAAGTCAGATGCGGAAGACTGTCTCAGGCGTTTTTGTCCAGAAACTTCGTGAGCTGTTCGGGGGGGAGCGGATGGCAAAAGAGGAAGCCCTGGGCCTGCCGGCATTGGTGCTCCCGTAAAAACCGCAGCTGTTCGGGAGTCTCGACCCCTTCGGCGATAACCTCCAGCTTCATCCCGCGGCCAAGGGCAATGATGGTCGCGGTGATCGTCGCGTCCTGGGGGCTGATGGCGACATCTTTGATGAAATTCTGGTCGATCTTCAGTTTGGTGATGGGGTAATGGGTCAGCTGCCGGAGGCAGGAGTAGCCGGACCCGAAATCATCGAGGGTGAGCTTGACCCCCATGTCATCAAGTTGTTGCATGGTGGACTGCATGCGATTGACATCGTCCATGACCATGCCTTCGGTGATTTCCAACTCAAGGTATTGCGGAGCGAGGCCCGTCTGCTCAAGGATGTCCCGAATTCTGGAAACGAGGTTGGCTTTGTGAAAAAGGCGCTGGGAGATGTTGATGGCAACGGGAACCGGCGTATATCCCTGATCCTGCCACTCCTTGTTCTGACGGCAGGCTTCCTGGATGGCCCAATAGCCATAGGGTTCGATCAGTCCGGTTTCTTCTGCCAGGGCGAGAAAGTCTCGCGGACAGAGAATGCCCTGCTCGGGGTGGATCCACCGCAGCATGGCCTCCATGCCGAGCAGTCGGCCGGTGGCCAGGTCCAGCTGCGGTTGATAGAAAACGTCCAGTTCGTTGTGATCCAGCGCCTTGCGCAGGGCGCCCTCCATCAACAGCATCTCCCGGGCCTTGGCGTTCATGTCCGGTTGATAAAACTGGTAGTTGTTTCGTCCCTGCTGTTTCACCCGATACATGGCCACATCGGCACATTTCATCAAGCCCGTGGCCTCGTCGCCATCGGAGGGAAAAAGGCTGATCCCTATGCTGGTGGTGACGTAGAGTTCATAACCATTGATGGCAAAGGGCTGTGCCAGAGCGCCGAGAATCTTTTTGGCGACGGCGATGACCGGGCCCGGCTGGTCGATGTCCTCCAGAATGAGGACAAATTCGTCGCCGCCAAGACGGGCGACGGTATCGGACTGGCGGATGCAGGTACGTAATCGTGAAGCCACATCCTTGAGGAGGCGATCGCCCGCTTCGTGACCGAGGGAGTCATTGACTTTTTTGAAGCGATCGAGGTCGAGAAAGACAATGGCCACCTGCTCGCCGGAGCGTCTGGCTTTGGCCAGCGCCTGGTTGAGGCGTTCCTTGAAAAGGGTGCGGTTGGGCAAATTGGTCAGGGGGTCGTGGTGGGCCAAGTGTTTGAGGCGGTCCTGATTCTCTCTCAAACGGGTTTCCGCTTTGACGCGGTCGGTGATGTCCCGACAGTTAAGAACCAGTCCCTGGACGCTGGTAAGGTGCCGGAGATCGGTAAGCTGCCCTTCCATGTTGAGCCAGCTGGCATCCTTGTGCCGAAGACGGAAGTTGTCGATTTTGACTGTTTCGCCGGCTGCCGTCGCCGCCTGTTCCACGGCTTGTTTGTAAAGAGGCTGGTCGCTGCTGTGCAACGCTTTGGTCAGACCATTAGCGGTGAATTCGTCGGGGGGGAGGCCCAGCACCCGCTCTACCGAGGGGCTGACGTAGTGGACGCTGAAATTGTCGTCAAAAATCAGCGTGACGTCGTTGGTGTTCTCCGTCAGGGCGCGGTAGCGTTCTTCGCTCTGGCGCAGGGCTTCCTTCGCTCTTTCGAGGCGACGGACCATGGCCAGGTGATCCCTGGCCCTTTCCACGGCCTTGGGGAGATTTTTCCAGAAACTTTCATCCTTGATGACGTAGTCGAGGGCGCCGCGCTTCATGAATTCCACGGCAACTTTTTCACTGCCGTGGCCGGTGGTGACCAGAAAGGGGAGCAGCGGATGTCGAGAAGAAATTTCATCAAGGAGCTGCTGCCCGGTCATGTCGGGAAGGCCGAAGTCCAGCAGCATCAGGTCGCAGGCGTGTTCATCCAGAAGATCAACCGCTTCATGGCCGGAGGCGGCCAGCAGCAGGCGGCAGCCCAGACGTTCCAGGTGAATTTTGGCGAGGTTGCGGATGCCCCGGTCGTCTTCGACAAGCAGAACGGTAAATTGCCCATTCCCCTCAGGGTGGGGAGCATTTTCCGTTTTGGTGCTTGTAAAGGACGGCATGGAAACAGCTCCCCTCCGGATGGAAATCAGGTTTCAATTCTAGCACAAAATCAAGGAGATGTTCCCGCGCTAAATAAAGATTAAAATCGAAGAATGGGAAGACAGCGATTTGCGCCTTGTCGGTTGAACTATGCCGAAGGAAAGGTTAAATTGGCGACAGCAAAGTTTCATGGCACGAGGAGAACCCATGCTTGCTGATGGTGAAAAATCGCTTGGCCTGCCGACCCGGGCCCCCGATCTGGTCGCGGCCAGGGCCGAGGTGGGTCCCTGGCGCGTACTGAGTCTGTCGCCGGCACTGGCCGAGTGGCTCGGTGTGGCCTCGACCGAGGCCGTCGGCGCTCCCCTTGAAGAACTTTTTGCCGGTGTTCGCCCGGCCCTGCCTGATCTGGCCAATGAAGCCATCGAGCGCGATCTGCCTCTGCTTGACCTGCAGATTCGCTTTGCCGGTCGGGAAAATGTCGTGCTCATGGTGGAAGTGCGCCCCGGCGGCTTGACCTCGGATTTCCGTGGTCGCACCGTGACCTTCACCTTCCGCCAGCCGACCTCGGCGGAACGGGATACGGTGGAAACGTTCCACGGCATGGTCGGTTCCAGCCCCTTGACCCGGGAGGTCTTCCGCAAGATCAGCCTGTACGGGCCGACGACCGCCAGCGTGGTGGTGACGGGAGAGACGGGCTCGGGCAAGGAGTTGGTGGCCCGCGCCCTGCACGACTGCAGTGACCGGGAGGCCGGGCCCTACGTCGCTGTCAATTGCAGCGCCATTTCGGCGGAACTGCTCGAATCGGAACTTTTTGGTCATGAAAAGGGCGCGTTTACCGGCGCGGTGCGCACGCATGTCGGCCGCTTCGAGCGGGCGGACGGCGGCACCCTGTTTCTCGACGAAATCGGCGACATGCCGCTGCATACCCAGGCCAAGCTGCTGCGGGTGTTGGAAGAGGGCACCTTTGAGCGGGTCGGTGGCGAGAACACCCGCCGCATCGACGTGCGCATCGTGGCCGCCACCAACGTTCCCCTCGAACAAGCGGTGGGGCAGGGGCGTTTTCGGGCTGATCTCTACCATCGCCTCTCGGTGCTGCGCATCCACCTGCCGCCCCTGCGCGAGCGCAAAGAGGACATCCCCGCCCTGGTCACCCATTTTCTGCAGGTATTCAGCCAGAAATACGGCCGTCGCATCCAGCGCCTGACCGGTGAAGCCCTGGCGTTGCTCCAATCCTACCTGTGGCCGGGTAACATCCGCGAGCTGCGCAACGTCCTCGAACGGGTCTTTATCGAAACCCCGGGCGAAGTGATCGGGGCCAAGGCCTTTCGCGAGTGGATCCAGGAGCGTCGCCACTTTGCCGCCGGGGAATGGGGAAGTGCTCCGACGGAAACCCCACCCCTGATCACCCCCTATCCGCTGCTTTCTGCACCATCCCGGCTCGAAGGTCAGGCCGATATGTCTTCATCGACAAACGGCTCCCGGCGTAAATCGACCCGGCCGGCCGAGCTCGACGCCGAGGAGATTCGTCAGGCCTTTCAGGCCGCCGACGGCAATCTGACGGCTGCCGCCCGTCTGCTCGGCGTTCATCGCGCCACCCTTTACCGCTATCTCGACAAGCTCGAGCTCTCTCGCCGCGATCTCGAATCCTAGCCGCTGTCCCCGCCCCTGTCGCAAGGCCCCCTGTGACGTCGCAACTGACGCAAATGCCGGTTGCTGCGACGTCGCAAGAAAACCCTCCTTTTAATTGCCAATATGCAACTGCCCGAAAATGCATAAGAAAACTCTTTGGCCGTGGTTGGCACGCCCCTTGATATGTCTGTGGAGCAGATAGACACTGCGGGCGAATCCCGCCAACCATAGATCGTCAAAGGAGGAAATCATCATGGCAAACTGGGATCTTTTCAGGGAAATGGACAGTCTTCGTCGGGAGATGGAAAACGCTTTTCGCGGCTTTGGTGGCGCCCGTCTGCTGGAGCCGGCTTTTCTGCCGGGCATGGGAGTGCGGCCTTTCCCGCGTATCAATCTGCGGGAGGATGCGGACAACTATGTTGTCGAGGCGCTGGTGCCGGGGGTTGAGGCCGACCAGCTGGAAATGACCCTGCAGAAGGGGAGTCTGACCCTCTCCGGTGAAAGAAAAGAGGTCGAAGGGAAAGAGCAGGCCAAGGTCTGGCACCGGCGCGAGCGGGGCTTCGGAGCCTTCCTGCGTACCATCGAACTGCCGGGCGAGGTGGATGCCGACAAGGTGCAGGCTGCCTATCGTGACGGTATTCTGCGGGTAACCCTGCCTAAGCAGGAAGCGGCCAAACCGAAAAAGATCACCGTTCAGGTCGGCTGAGACCGCCATTAACCGTATCGGACGACAAACTTTTAACGACATCAAGGAGAGTGCATCATGGCAGCCCATGAAATTTACGACAACAGCAAGGAGAATAAAACTCTGGCCAGGGAACAGACCCGCTCCGCCCGCAACTACGTCACACCGGCCGTCGACATCCTGGAGACGGATGAGGGGCTGACCCTGCTGGCCGATATGCCGGGGGTCTCCCGCGAGAACCTGCACATCGGCATCGACAAAGGTGTCTTGACCATTGAAGGCGAAGTGCCGCCCGCCCAGGGTGAAGAGCTCTACCGGGAATTTGCCCTGTCTGCCTATTATCGACAGTTCCAGCTTCCCGATGAGATCGACCCCGACAAGGCCAGGGCCGAAGTCAGGGACGGGGTGTTGAGGCTGCATCTGCCCAAGGCGGAGGCGGCCAGGCCGCGCCGCATTGAAATCAGCGCTGGCTGAGATAATGTTTAAACGGGCCGGAGGGTCAAAGCCTCCGGCCTTCGTTGTTAAAAAGAATCAGATGTACCCCTAGCATGCGGAAGGATATGCCCATGGATCCCAATAAAATGACGGAAAAAACGCAGGAAGCCATCCAGTCGGCCCAGACCCGGGCCATGAAGTACGGACACCTGGAGGTGGACGTCGAGCACCTGCTGATGGCTCTGCTCGAACAGCAAGGGGGTCTCATCGGGCGCCTGCTGCAGCGCATGGATGTGCCCGTAGACAACTTCGAGGCGGCTGTCAAGCAAGAGCTGGAGCGCCGTCCCAGCGTGTCCGGACCCGGCGTGGAGGCGGGCAAGATCTACGTGACCCAGCGCCTCAACCGCCTGCTGATCAAAGCCCAGGAAGAAGCCACCCATCTCAAAGACGATTATGTCAGCGTCGAGCATCTGCTGCTGGCTATGGTGGAAGAAGGCACTTCCACGGCGGCAGGCAAGCTGCTGGCCCAGTTCAAGATCACCCGTGATCGCCTGCTGCAGGCCCTTACCGCCGTGCGCGGGCACCAGCGGGTGACCAGCCCCGATCCGGAGGGGACCTACGAAGCGCTGGAGAAGTACGGGCGCGACCTGGTCAAGGAAGTCCAGAAGGGCCGGCTCGATCCGGTGATCGGGCGGGACTCGGAAATACGCCGGGTCATCCGCATTCTCAGCCGCAAGACCAAGAACAATCCGGTCCTTATCGGCGAGCCGGGCGTCGGCAAGACCGCCATCGCCGAAGGGCTGGCCCACCGCATTGTGCGGGGCGACGTCCCCGAAGGATTGAAGAACAAGACCATCTTCGCCCTCGACATGGGGGCGCTGGTGGCGGGCGCGAAGTACCGCGGCGAATTCGAGGAACGGCTCAAGGCGGTGCTCAATGAGATCCGCCAGAGCGAGGGGCGCATTCTGCTCTTCATCGACGAGCTGCACACCATCGTCGGCGCTGGCAAGGCGGAAGGTTCCATGGACGCCGGCAACATGCTCAAGCCCATGCTGGCCCGTGGTGAACTGCACTGCCTGGGTGCGACGACCCTGGACGAGTACCGCAAGTACATCGAAAAGGACGCCGCCCTTGAGCGCCGCTTCCAGCCGGTCATGGTCGATCAGCCCAACGTGGAGGATACCATCAGCATCCTGCGGGGACTCAAGGAGCGCTTCGAGGTTTTTCACGGTGTCCGCATCCAGGACAACGCCCTGGTCGCCTCGGCCCTCCTCAGCAACCGCTACATCACCGACCGTTTTCTGCCGGACAAGGCCATCGACCTGGTCGACGAGGCCTGCGCCATGATCCGCACCGAGATCGACTCCATGCCTACTGAGCTGGATGAGGTCACCCGTCGGGTCATGCAGCTGGAAATCGAAGAGGCCGCCCTCACCAAGGAGAAGGACCGGGCCAGCCGTGAACGTCTGGAAGCCCTGCGCAAGGAGCTGGCCGAGCTCAAGCACGAGGCCGACACCCTGCGCGCTCAGTGGGACATGGAGAAAGGGGCCATCAAGAAGGTGCAGACCCTGCGCGAGGAGATCGAAAAGGTGCGCCAGCAGATTGAGGTGGCCGAACGCGAGTACGACCTCAACCGCGCCGCCGAACTCAAACACGGCCGTCTGCCCCAGTTGGAACAGGAGCTGCGCCAGGCCGAGACCGTACACGGGCAGGATTATGAAGGGCCCAGTCTTCTGCGCGAAGAGGTGACGGAAGAGGAAATCGCCGAGATCATCTCCCGCTGGACCGGCATCCCGGTGACGCGCCTGATGGAAGGGGAGCGGGAAAAACTGCTGAAGCTCGACCAGATCCTGCACCAGCGGGTGGTGGGCCAGGACGAAGCCGTGCAGCTGGTGGCCGACGCCGTCATTCGCGCCCGGGCCGGCATCAAGGACCCCCAGCGTCCCATCGGCTCTTTCATCTTCCTCGGACCCACCGGGGTGGGTAAAACCGAGCTGGCCCGCACCCTGGCCGAGGCCCTTTTCGACAGCGAGGACAACATGGTGCGCATCGACATGTCCGAGTACATGGAGAAGCACACGGTCAGCCGCCTCATCGGCGCGCCTCCCGGCTATGTCGGCTACGAGGAAGGGGGGCAGCTGACGGAGGCCGTGCGGCGCAAACCCTATGCGGTCATCCTCTTCGACGAAATCGAAAAGGCCCACCACGACGTCTTCAACGTGCTGCTGCAGATCCTCGACGATGGCCGCGTGACCGACTCGCAGGGGCGCACCGTCGATTTCAAGAACACGGTCATCATCATGACCTCCAATATCGGTTCCCAGTATCTCATCGACGGGGTGACGCGCGACGGCGAGATCCACGAAGGCGCCCGCAGCTCGGTGATGGGGGAGTTGCGACGGGAGTTCCGCCCCGAGTTCCTCAACCGGGTCGACGACATCGTCCTGTTCAAGCCTCTCACCCTCGAGGAGATCAAGCACATCGTCGATTTGCTGACGCAAGGGTTGCGCCGGCGGCTGGCCGACCGCTGCCTCACGTTGGAGATGACCGAGGCCGCTCGGGATTTCATTGCCCAGAACGCCTTCGATCCGGTCTATGGCGCCCGGCCCCTCAAACGCTATCTCCAGCATGCGGTGGAGACCCGCATTGGTCGGGCCATCATTCGCGGCGACCTGCGCGAGGGTTCCAGTCTGGTTGTCGACGTTCGGGATGGCGATCTGACGGTCCTGCCGTCTAATTCGGTCGAAGGGAGCCCCACCGCCGAAGAAGGCTGTGAGCCGGCATAGGTTTGTCCGGCGCCTCATGACGCTTTCGAACAGGTCACCGGCAGGAGCCTCATGGTTCCTGCCGGTTTTTTACGATTTCTCCCGATAAATTAAAAAGGGAGGTTCGCCTCGGCCGTTCTCTGTGCTACATTTTCAGCCTGTATGTCTAAACATTACTTTTGTTCTGGGGGCGGGGATGAGTAAAAAACGTTTTGGCGAGGTACTTGTTGAGGCTGGGGTTGTAACCGAAGAGGTTCTGCAGCAGGCGCTGCAGAGACAAAAGGGGACCGGTAAACGTCTCGGCACGGTGCTCGAAGAGATGGGGAGTGTTACCCAGCGGGATATTGCCGGCGTTCTGGCCCGGCAATTCGGTTTCAAGACGGTCAGCGGCTTTGCCAAACATCGCTTTTCGCCAGAGCTTCTTGGCCTGGTTGAAAGCGATGAAGCCATCCATTCGCTGGTCTTCCCGTTAAAAGTAGTGGAAAAGACCCTCTTCCTCGCCATGGTCAATCCGCTGGCCGACGATGTGCTGGAGAACATCACCTTCCGTACCGGCTTGAAAATTCAGCCTCTGGTCACCACGCCGGCTGAAATCGAAGAGGCGGTCAGCCGGCATTATCTGAAAGAACAGAAGGGTGGCGAGAATCAATGGACGGTGCTGGTAGTCGAAGACGGCGAACTGGTTCGTGCTGCCACCGTGTCCGCCCTGAAAAAGATGGGTTTCCATGTGCTCGAAGCCGTCAATGGCGCCGAAGGACTGCAGGTCGCCCGGGACAAGAAGCCCCATCTGATCCTGACCGATATGCTGATGCCGCGCCTGGATGGTCAGGAGATGTATGTCGCCATGCAGGACGAACCCGCTCTTCGCAAAATTCCTGTAGTGGCCCTGTCCGGCCTGGCTTCGGCGGAAGAGGAAGCACGCCTGCTCGATCTCGGGTTTTTCGATTTTATCTCCAAGCCCGTCAACCCCGTCCGTCTGGTGGCCCGGGTGCGCCGGGCGTTGCGACTGACCTACGGTTCGGCTGCCTGAATGCCCTGCCGATAATGGCCTATTTTTAATCGAATACCTTGAAGAAACAGGAGGAATGTGTATAATTAACCAAAAAGGTCATCAATTCTGGCGTCGGTCTGGTAGAACGGCAGAAAGAGAGGGCATCATGCGTATCGATATTTTGTGCAAACCCGAAAGCTCCGGCAAAGGTGAGCGGGCCCTTGAGAATGTCCGGCAGGCGCTGTCACTCTTGGAGTTGGAGGCGGAGGTTCATCTTTTCAAGGATCGTCGCAAAATGATCGACAGCCGTGTGCACGTATCGCCCGCTCTGTTGGTGGATGACAACGTGCGGGTGTCCGGGCGGGTGCCCGAGGTCGACGAGATTGTCAAGATTCTGGTTGAGCGGCCGAGATTCCGGCAGCGCCTTCGGAAGGTGGCCTGAGGAACGCTTCCGTTCAGCCCTTCCCTTTTTGAGAGCTTTTTGGGTAAGGCTTCTTTCCTGTATTTCCGCTTCGCGTAATATCCCTGGTGGGGACAAGAAACCCTTCGCTTAGGGCGAATTCAAGAATTTCCTCTCCTTCGTTGCGCGAGATACTCCCCGCGAAAATTTCCCGGGGAGTTTTCTGGCCATCCGATCCCTGCAGCAATTTCAGAAAACCCTCCTCCAGCGATTCGCAAAGAACCTCGGGGCCCCGGCGGGCAAAGAGGGCGACCGACCCGACCGGGCGGAAGAGGCTGGCAATGCGTTCAAGATCCATCTCTCCCATTTCGAGCAGATCCAGTATTTCGTAACTGAAGGGTACCAGCCGGGCGGTGGCTGAGCGCTGCCAGGGCGTGTTCCAGCTATCCCGGTTGCGAAGCTGTTCCGGGTCGGCTGGCCGGGTTTCCTCGCCCAGCAGGGTTTCGGCGTAATGAAAGTGATAACGCACCATGTCGAGCGCCGCTGGCAGCAGATCTGTTCGGCCCAGGGTCTTAAGACGCTGGCGGATGTAGCCCTCCTGCAGATCGAGAATCCGCGCCGTCGTCCAGCGGGAAGAGTCGCGGAACTCTTCACGGCTGACCGAAGCCTTGGTCATCGCCCAGACGGCGAAGTTTTCCAGAAAGGGGACCGCTTCCTCCTGCATGGCGGTGAGCAGAGCCCGGAAGAAGCCTACGGCCCGCCCCAGGTTGTAGAAGAGATCCGTGGCTGCGGCCAGGTCGCGGCAGCGTTCCATGTCGTCGGCGCTTAAAGTCGCCGTGGAAAGGATTTCGTAGGGCGGCGCGGTCTGGGCGTTGAGGGCGAACTTGTCCCGGTTTCGATGCAGAGGGGTTCCGGGCAGGACGGCAAGAGGAAAAATGTCCAGATGATTGGGGGTGAAACTCAGGGCCGTATTCAGGCTGTGGGTAAAGCCGGCGTAGTCGTCCGTGGGCAGGCCGTAGATGAGGTCGAGGCCGAAAGTGACCCCTTCGGCGGCGAGCAGGCGGACCTTGCGCGCGAAGAGCTCGAGGTCGAGGGAGCGGTGAACCTGGCGCAGCACCTTGGGGTTGGCGGACTGCAGGCCGATCTGCACCGAACAGGACAGGCGGGCCAGCAGGCGGGCCGTTTCCCGATCGAGGAAGTCCGCTTTGGCTTCGAGGTGAAAATGGAGGTGGGGCGCCCGGTCGGCCAACAGGCGCAGCAGCATTTTGCCCCGCTCGGGGGGATAATTGAAGGTGGAATCCAGTACCCAGACCTGAGAGACGCCCTGACGGACAAAGAGGTCGAGTTCGGCGCGGAGGCGTTCAAAGGAGACAGGACGCACGCCGTGATGACCCCGTGCGTCGAAACAGAAATCGCAGCCGAAAGGGCAGCCGCGGGAAATTTCCCATAAAACGCCCTGACCTGACTCGGGAACCAAGGTGCCGGTCAGCCAAGGGGAGGGCAGTTCCTCAAGACTCTCGGGCCCGGCATTGGTTTCGCAGCTTGCGGTGGCCTGCTGGTTTTTAAAGAGAATTCCAGCCGTTTGGGCGGCCGCGTCGGAATCCTGCCAGGCGGCCAGCAGGTGAGCGAAAGGGATTTCCCCCTCCCCGCAGACGAGCGCGTCAAAAGTCCCTTCGGATAGAATGGCGGCGGAATCGGCCGTGGCTTCGGGCCCTCCGGCCACCAGACGCAGGGCGGGACACCGTTGTTTGAGCTGCCGGGCCAACTGGGTCAGGCGGCGGCGGTTCCACACGTAGATGGGGAAGGCCACCAGGTCGGGCGCGAAGGCCAGGATGCCGGCGAGGATGTCTTCGTCGCTCTGGTCGGGGAAAAAATCAGGCAGGTGGGTTGTCGACCGCAGGGAGGCGGGCAGCGCGGCCGCCAGGCAGGCGGCGGCCAGCGGCACCGCTTGGGCGGACCGGCGGACGTGCAGTGTGGGCAGGACGATGGTCATGATCCCTCTCCAGGGGGCTGACCGGCTTCAGGCCGGTTCTTCAGTCGACGATTTCCGCCGGTGGTGCACTGTGCAGTCGTTTCGCCGTGGTTTTGATGCCATGCTTGGCAAAACTGGCGTGAAAGTGATCGAACTCCTTCTGCAACTGGCTCAGGGTAAGATGATAGCCGTAATTCATGATGTGGTGGCGGGCGGCGTTGCTCATGGGGTTCTGGAAAAAGAGCATGGACTCTTCGCGACCCGGTTCGATCAGCAGGATGTCCACCTCGGGGTGGCAGCGCCCGTAGGTCTCCAGCGCCAGATCGAGCTTTTCCTTGTTCTCGATGCGGCGGGCCTGTTCCCAGGCGGAGCTGAGGCCCAGGTGGGCAATGCTGGAACATCGGCCGAAAGACAGGGATGGCAGGCAGATGTGCTCCCGGTCATTGTTCATCGGCACCCGGGGGTTGACGACCAGGATGAGTTTGGCGCCCCGTTCGATGGCGATATCGATATGCGAAACGCGGCCCACGGAGCCGTCGAGATAGAAACGGTCGCCGATCTGCAGCGGGCTGAAGAAGAAGGGGATGGCGCAGGAGGCGGTAATGGCCTGACAGATCGCCATGTCCCGGTAGTCTTCCGTGCCGAAAATGACCCGGGTCCCGCCATCGAGGTCGTAGGCCGGGATGTACAGTTCGGCCTTGAGCCGATCAAACGCATCGGCGATATTCTCCTGCTCGAAGGCTTCGCGCAGGTAGCGCTGCATCGGTTCCAGGGAGAAGAGACCGGCAGGAAACTGCTCCTGCACAATTTTCACCATATCCGAAAAAGTGAAGTCCCAGCCCTTGCGGCGATGGTGGCGGAAAATGCCGAAAAGGTTGCGGGAGACCTGCCAGAGGGACTTGAGGATAGCCCCCTTGTCCATGCGGTAGATGTCCCCGCGGCGCCAGTTGAAGACCGTCGAGTCGTTGCTGGCAATAGCGCTGAAAAGAGTCTCGGGGGCGATGCGGTTGGCCATGAGGGTGGCGATGACCGAACCGGCGCTGACGCCAATATACATATCGAAGCGGCGGCTGGAAAAGCCGGGCAAAAAGAGACGATCGACAGCGGTCAGGCAACCGATTTCGTAGGCGGCTCCCATGATCCCGCCACCGGCGAGGACGAGAGCGGTCTTGTGGGAGGCACCGGCCATAGTCACCTATTTCTTGGCGCGGACTTTAATCTTGGGTTTGCCGTCTTCCGTGACGACGACGAAATCGACTTCCCTATCCCCGAATTTTTCACGAATTTTTTCCCGCTGGCGGGATAAGAACTCGGCCACCTGCTGCCGGTCGGGGGCGGTTCCGGCCAGGTTGCAGGTCTGACGGGCCGTCACCAGATCCTGGTAGAGCCGGTCGACGGTCGCGTCCGGTGCGGCGTCGCCCTCTTGCCGTGTCTGGGGTGCTCCGTCGGACTGGGGGCGCTTGAGCTTGGCCAGATGCCGCTCGTACTTGCCTTCGTCGATGAGGCGCAGTATGCGGTCCCAGTGACTGGCGTAGCTGTGGAAGCGGGCCAGCAGGGACTGGTGGCGGAAGCGTAGATCGGTCTGGATAATGCGCCGGTTGCTGAGAAGGCGCAGCCGGCGAGAAAGTTCCTCCCGCTCCCGGATGGGTTCGCGCTTCTCGACCCCGGCAAAATACTGTTCGTAGCGGATCTGGAGATCCTTGAGATCCTGCTCCATTTCGACCAGGGCCAGAGAGATGGCGTTTCTTTCTTTCATGACAGCCTTTCCTTGAAAAACTTACTTGTAAGAAATTGACGCGTTGTTTACAGAATCCGATAATATCGAGGGGAGGATTTTGTAAACATGGTCATGCACAAA
>JAWSUS010000034.1:0-27817 GCA_033549025.1 Desulfuromonadales bacterium | reverse complement strand
TTTTGTGCATGACCATGTTTACAAAATCCTCCCCTCGATATTATCGGATTCTGTAAACAACGCGTCAATTTCTTACATTTTAATGAATAAACAAAGGCTGGCACGACTCTTGAGAAAGTAGGGGGCAGAGGCGTGAAAAATATTCAGAAAGGTGTCCCCCTTGAATTCGACTCTGGTCCCGTTTTGGTTTCCCATGATCGCCCTGCTCCTTGTCGTCCTGGGCGCTGGGATATTTGTCGTCATGGCCCATCGCCGCCGCCGACAGAACCTTCCGGCTGACAAAAGCCCGGTTCATGAATCTATCGGTACCGGCCGCGCCTGTGAACCGGGCACGGATGAACGTCCCCAACCCGAACTGATTCGCTGCCCATCTTGCGGAACCAAGTTCCTCTATGGAAAAAATCAGGCAGCCCCGGCCACCTGCCCCAATTGCGAACAGCCTTATCCCAACGACATAGATCACTAGCAGCACCCTCTCGCACCGGTTTAACTCCAATCCCCACCATATATTCTGCCCATCCGACTCCAGTGATCGTGGCCGTCCCTTTCTGTGCGGTAAAAATCTGTTAGGCTTTCTTTAAGCAATCGCTGAGAAGGGATAACTTTTCCGTGACTCGACATCCGACTTTGGCCTGGCTTCGTGCCGGGCGCACCGCACGAAGACTTTTACCGCTGGTTTTGCCAGTGGTGCTGACCGTGCCGCTGCTCCTGGCGCTGCCCGCCGGGGCGACGGCGGAAAGTCACGCGCTGGGAGCGCCGGCGATCCGGCTCGAGTCTGGTGCCCAGCTTATCCTCGGGCCCGAAGGGGATCCCTATGCCTCCTATCTCGCCGATCTTCACAGCGCCGGCACAGGCATGCACTACCTGGCCCTGGCCGAGACGGGCATTCCGGACACCGGCTCCCGGCGATTCAACCTGCAAGCCGGCGGTCGCTTTGGCTTGGTACGTTTCGTACCGGCCGAAGACCCTCACCGGCCCTGGCAGCTCAGCTTTGAAGGAGGGCTTGACGCCCAGTTCGACATCGAGCATTCCCTGGACAATATCGGCTGGGACGGCAATTACGGTCTGGTGGTCACCACGACCGTCAAACCGGGGACGAACCTCAAGTTCGGCACGGTGCATACGTCCAGCCATCTGGGAGACGAATATATGCAGCGTACCGGACGCACCCGCATCGGCTATCTTCGCGAAGAGATCCTGCTTGCCGTCGACCAACGGTTAGGAGAAAGGATCCGGATCTATTTCGAAGGCGGCTACAGTTATGCTCGTGGGGATAGTCATCAGGAAAAACCGGGACGGCTGCAGACGGGAGTAGAATGGGAAAAGACCCGCCCCCTAGGGGCCGGGCGGGCTGGCTGGTATCTTGCCGCTGACCTTTCTGCCATGGAGGAAAGGAGTTGGAAGGTGGACACGGCCCTGCAGGCAGGACTCATCAGCCGCTCACCGACCCGGGCCTGGCGGCTGGGCGCCACTTTTTACCGGGGGCGCCCCACGCTAAGTGAGTTTTTCGACAGAACGCAAACCCTAGGGATATTCGGCCTGTGGGTGGATTTGTAAAAACCGGACACAGGACCATAACAGGAGGTCTGAATGAATGAGAAAGTCGCCCTGATCGCCTTTAACGGCGATTCGACCTGCTTCGTGCACGTACTCTTGAATGCCCTCGATTTTCATCAGAAAGGCTTTGAGGTCAAGGTGGTCATCGAAGGAAGCGCCACACGCCTGATCCGGGAATTGGCCAGCCCCGATCATCCCCTCGCGGCGCTCTATGCGAAGACCATCCAGGAAGGCCTTATCGACTGCGTATGCAAGGCCTGCGCGGCCAAGATGAATACCCTGTCCATTGCCGAGGCGCAAAAAATGCCGGTCCGCTCGGACATGGCCGGTCACCCCAGCCTGGCCTCATACGTCTCCAAGGGATACCAAATCATCACCTTTTAGGACGAACCCTCCACCACCCCGTAGGCCAATCAACCGCAGGGCACCGGCTCCCCCTGCATAAAAGCGGCCAGACGACCGGGTTCGTGGAGAAGAGTCCTGACAGCCACGGTCAATTTCACGCTGCGGCTGTCCAGATTCAAACCAGCGAGGGCGGCCCCCAGACCGCGGAAGGTGGCATCCATGAGGGTCTTCTGGAAAAGGTTGATCAGAACGGTTCTCTCTTCGCCCAGGGCCTTGAAAGCAAGGGCCTCCCGGCAATCGTCCGCATTGGTCGAGGTGATGGAACGGCAAATCAGCGGCCGCACCGGATAAATGGCGCAGGCCCCCTGCTCGTTCAGAAAGGCACAGGATTGCCGCAGCAAGACACGGTCATCATCATCGAGCCAGAGAATGCGCGGGTAGAGGTCATCGAGGCGGGCGGCGATTGCGGCGGCTTCCTCCGCTGGCATCGTCTGCTGCAAATAGGCCACGATCGCGGCGGCCTCCGGCAGCAGGACGGCGACATTGACGGCACAGCAGGTTCCGCAACCGGCGGCGCAGGCGATATGCTGCTGTTCCACAGGGTCCCTGTGTCTGGCCAGGGTCTCTTCCGCCAGCGCATAGATCTGACTTACGCCGTGCCGGCAATCATCCACATCCGTCGCGCCGTCTAAAAGATCGCGGGCTCGCCACTCTATGGCCTGTTCGTATGCGTTAAGATCAAAAACATCGGACATCGTCAACTCCCGGCGCGAGAAGAAACGGTAAGGACTTTGTTTAATCCTAACGGAAGAAGATCCTTTCACCAGGGGGCTGAGGCATTTTTTCTAATTGCTGATGATTTTCATTCATGACTTGCCAAACCGGGGAAGAATGGCAAAATGTCACTTCAGGCGAAAAACGTTGAGGAGAACACCCCATGAAGCTGGAAATTGCCTTCGAATGCCCCCAATGCTGCAAGAGGTTTGCCCAGAACCTCATCGACTATGCTCCCGGCACGCGACGACTTTGCCCTTCCTGCGGCATGGAAACCATCCTGACCCCGGATTGCCTGCAGTCTTTCCGCGCCGACCTGGAGTCCTTCTGCCGACAACCCCACTGACGCGACCGCCCTTCAAAAGAAAGCCCCCGGGCCAATGAGGACCGGGGGCTGATTTTTTGGGTTCTGTCACCGCGGGACGAAAAAGGCCTCAGGCCGTCTTGTCCACCAGTTCCTGGGCGATCTGCTGCAGCGCCTTGCTGACTTCCGACTCGGGATGAGCCAGCACCACCGGCTTGCCGCTGTCGCCGGCGTTGACCATATCCGGGTCGACAGGAACCGCGCCCAGAAAGGGTGCCCCCATGGCCTCGGCCATCTGCCGGCCGCCCCCTTTTTTAAAGAGGTCGATCACCTCATTGCAGTGGGGGCAGACGAAACCACTCATGTTTTCCACCACGCCCAGCAGATTCATCTTCAACTGATGGCAGAACGTGATGGATTTGCGTACATCATTAAGAGCCACTTCCTGGGGGGTGGTGACGATGACGGCCTGCGCGTCGGCGCCAAGAAACTGGGCGACGGACAGGGGTTCATCTCCGGTTCCCGGCGGGCAGTCGACCACCAGATAGTCCAGATAGCCCCACTCGACATCGGCGAGAAACTGCTGGATGACACCGGCTTTCATGGCGCCGCGCCAGATGACTGCGTCCGTGTCTTTCTCCAGCATGAAGCCGATGGACATGACCTTGAGCCCCTCGTAGTTGACGGGAAGCATGGCATCCTCGGCCTCGGTGATCTTCGGCCGCACCCCTTCGAGCCCCAGCATCTTGGGGACGCTGGGCCCATGGATATCCACATCGACCAAGCCGACCGCGTGCCCTTGCTGGGCAAGGGCCATGGCCAGGTTGACCGCCGTGGAACTCTTGCCGACGCCACCCTTGCCGGACATGACCAGAATCTTGTTGCGGATATGACCAAGGCGCTGCTGCATGAGCATCCGACGCTCATACTGTTCGGCCGATTCACCGGGGCGGGAGCCCGTCGACGGGCAGCCCTTTTCGGAGCACCCCGATTTATCCGCACAACTGCTGCAGGCACTATCTGATTGTTTCATCGTTGTTGATCCTCCCTTTTCTTGCATACTGTTTTTTGCCGTTTGTGCATAAAAAAGCCTCAGCGGGATAGGTCATTCCCCGTGAGACCCCAACCTGTCGTCGCGCCGCCAACAGGCGCTCGTTAAAAACTGCCGTTCTTGTTATCACTTTCGCCTTGGACCGTCAAGCGCATTTCTCACTATTCCATGAGAGAATACTCAAACAGAAGCCAACCTGAAAGATCGGGTCTCTGACAGAAAGACTATCCTTTCTTTGAGATAAACGGCAAAACCCTTGGGAACAGGCAGGTCGCCTGGCCCCAAGGGCTAAAATGGTGGAGCTGATGAGGATCGAACTCACGACCTACGCATTGCGAACGCGTCGCTCTCCCAGCTGAGCTACAGCCCCATGATGTGAATGATCCCTGCCGCCCCCTGACGGATCAGCGCCGCGTCTCACGGCGCTCGCGGCAGGGGATGCGCAGAATAAAGAGGGCGCCTTTTTGGCGATTCATGACTTCGATTTCCCCCCGGTGCAGTTCGACGATCCGGTGGGATATGGACAGGCCCAGCCCGGTCCCTTCGCCCTTGGTGGTAAAAAAGGGATTGAAGATATTGCGCATGACTTCATCGGAGATGCCGCCGCCGGTATCCTCCACCTCGACGGCCACCGCAGCTTCGCCTCGCAGGCTGGTCGGATAGGCGCGAATAGTCAGGACGCCCCCCTGGGGCATCACCTGCCGGGCGTTGGCCACCATATTGAGCAGCACTTGTCTGAGCTTCTGGGCGTCTCCCTGGACTTTGGCCAGGTCGGCGGTCACCTCGACTTTAAGGTCAATGCCCGCCGCCAGGATGGCGTTGTTTTCCAGGTCGATAACTTCCTCGAGGATCCGGACCAGGTCGCATTCGACAAAACAGAGCATCTGCTTTTTGGAAAAGGCGAGGATATTGGTAAGCATCTCCTCCATCCGCCGCACTTCCCGGGCGATAATCCCGGCATATTCCCGATCCCGACTGCCCTCGGGGGCGTGCCGGCACAGACGTTGAGCGAATCCACCAATGGAAACCAGGGGATTGCGCAGTTCATGGGCCACGGAAGCCGCCATCTCGCCGAGCACGGCCAGTTTTTCCCCCTGAATCAAACGTTCCTGCGTTTCCCTCAAATCCTGATGGGCGCTCTCCAGTCGGTGCAGCAGCATGGAGTTTTCCATGGCAGCAGCGGCCTGATTGGCAAAGAGTTCGAGAAAACGCAGGCGTCCTGGCTGGATATCGTCATCACTGTTGGGATTATCGACAACGAGGACGCCGAGGACGCGATCTTTGCCGAGGAGGGGGGCGCAGGCATAGGCATTGAGTCCCAGGGCCGCGGCAAAGGTCTGGTTGGAATCTTGCCCCGAGGCGGGTCCCCGGACCAGGACGACCTCAGCATCAGCCACCGACCGGGCCAGGGCGTTGTCTCCAGGGTCCAGAGGCAGCCGCTGCTTCAGAACCTGTCGGCAAAAGACCGTCCTTCTCTGCGCCTCCTGCACGTCAACCCCCATGCGGGGATTCACCCAGCTGTCCAGACCGTCGGCTTTAGGCAGAACCATTCGGGCTGCCTTGCGCGTCACCCCGAGCATCCCCTGCAGGACACCGCTGCGTTCATTGACCGTAAAGAGCATGGCGCGCTCGAAGCCACCCCCCTCTTTGACCGTCGCCGCCGACAGGATGAGATGCACCAGCTCATTGAGCCGCAAGGTACTGTGCATCGCCCGGGAGATGCGGTAGAGCAAGGAAATCTCGCGATATTTGCGATCATTCTCCGCAGAAAGGGCTTGCAGTTGGCCAAGAACAAAGGTGCGCTCTTTTTCAGTTTCCACATCGTGCTGAAGCTGGGCCAGGGAGGCAAGTTCTTCAGACACGGCTTCCAGCAGGGAGAAGTCGGCGGGGGACAATCGGCTATCTGGGACCAGATGCAGAGAGAGGACGCCGTGTTCCCGAAAACGGGTGACAACGGCAAAAGCTACCTGCGTTCCCTCCGCTTTGGGCTGGCGGGAAAGCAGGACTTCCCCCTGGAGAGACTCTCCGAGGGGAATGTGACAATCGCGGAAAAGGGGTGGGCCGGTCGCGTGCAGAACCCGGGAGAAACCGTCGCCCTCGTCATCCAGAAAATAGAGGGACGCCTCGACCAGCCCCAGGGAGTGAACGAGGTAGTCGAGAATACCATGAAAACAGGTGAGGTGATTGGCCGCCCCGCAATTAGCAAGGCGGACCACATGGCGTAGCACATCAAAGGAGTCACGCATCATCGGCACCACTTCCGAAGAAAGGTGATCCTTGCTCCTTCAGGATCAGCCTATTTTTTCCTGGCGTTCCTGCTCCGTCTTGCAATCGATGCACAACGTGGTGACCGGGCGGGCGCGAAGGCGGGCTTCCCCGATTTCTTCTTCACAGTTTTCACAGACGCCGAAAGTGCCGTCTTCGATGCGCTCAATCGCCTCGCGGATTTTCAGGATCAGCTTGCGTTCCCGGTCACGGATGCGCAATTCGAAGTTGCGGTCGGATTCGAGGGACGCACGGTCGGTAGGATCGGGAAAATTGGTCTTTTCGTCGGTCATCTCAGAGACGGTCTTGCCAGCCTCCCGCAACAGATCGTCGAGCTGATTTTGCAGAATCTGACGGAATTCTTTGAGTTTTTCCTGCTCCATTCGGTAACTCCCTTTACTCTGTGTAATTGCGCAAATCTAATTTAAAACAGCGTTAAAGTCAATACAGATCGCCCCGGCCCGGCCTCATCGCCCCGCCATGAGTTGAATATAGAGAATAAATGCCAGCAGGATGACGGCCAGCCAGCAAGAAATAATATCGGTGCTTTTGGACGGGGGCGAAACCGCCATCTGCCGGGTCTCTTCACTGATGGCCGCTGGGGGAACCCGTTGCAACAGCGTGTGTACCAGAACCGGGAAATTCGCGTAGGCGTTGGAAAGAATGATAAAATCTTCCTCCGTGCTGATGGTCAGAAAAGCCCTTTTTTTGACCAAAACCGTATCCACGGCCGTAATCTGTTCAATCGAGAGACGTTTCTGCCGGAAGAGCTTGTCCACCCGAACCTCTTCCGCCGAAACCCGGAAGCGGCGCACGGCGCTTTCGGCGAAAAATCCGGCCACGGGAAGAATGATAACGCCGAGTATCACCACCTTGGCCAGTGGCTCCCCCTTGATCAGGATTACGGCGAAGAGCAGCACCGAAAGGGCCAGCAGTATTCCTAGTGGGATGAGAAATGTACGTCGTATGACAAAGATCTGTTGGGCAGTCACGGGATTCCTTCCCTGGCTAGAAAGTAAGGCGATGGTCATTATAGCCCAACAGGAAAGCGTTGCAATCCTGCCGGCCTCTTCTGGCTCGCCGCTCAGACAACAAGCAAGACTCGGGCCATCTAGTCAAAGATCCCCTCCAGGGCTTCTTCTGCTGACCGGACTCCGACCAACTCCATCCCCACGGGTGATTCGAGGTTTTTCAGGTTGCCCTGGGGCAGAATGCAGCGATTGAAGCCAAGGCGGGCAGCCTCTTTGACCCGCAGTTCGGGTCGGGAAACGGCTCGCACCTCGCCGGCCAGGCCGACCTCACCGAACAGAATGGTCCGGGCCTGTACGGCCCGATTGAGATGGCTCGAAGCCAGAGCCGCCATCACGCCGAGGTCGACGGCAGGTTCATCGAGGCGCACACCGCCGGCGACATTAAGAAAAATATCCTGTGAAAGAAGAGACAATCCCACCTTTTTTTCCAGAACAGCGACCAAAAGAGACACCCGGTTATGGTCAATTCCCATGGCTGTGCGCCTGGGCGTACCGAAGGAAGAGCCGGAAACCAGGGCCTGCAGCTCGACGAGGATGGGACGGCTTCCTTCCAGCGAAGGCACCACCACGCTGCCGGGCGCATCCAGGGGACGCTCGGCTAGAAAGAGCTCGGAAGGGTTGGTCACCTCGGCCAAACCACTTTCCTTCATCTCGAAAACACCGATTTCGTTGGTGGAGCCAAAGCGGTTTTTCACCGCCCGCATGATGCGGTAGGGATGGCCGGGGTCGCCTTCGAAGTAGAGGACGGTGTCGACCATGTGTTCCAGCATGCGCGGACCGGCAATGGAGCCGTCCTTGGTAACGTGGCCGACGATAAAGGTGGGGATCCCCTGCCCTTTGGCCAACTGCATGAGGCGCCCGGCACATTCGCGCACCTGACTGACACTGCCGGGGGCCGACTCCAGGGCCTGGGTGAAAATGGTCTGAATGGAATCGACCACCAGAAAATCAGGCTTGAGCTCCTTGACCTGGGCGAAGATGGACTCCAGCGATGTTTCGGCCAGCAGATAGAGGGACGAGGCGGCAGCGCCGAGGCGCTCCCCCCGCATCTTGACCTGACGGGTGGATTCCTCAGCCGTTACATAGAGAGCCTTGCCGCAGCGGGCCAGGCGGTCAACGGCCTGCAACAAGAGGGTCGATTTGCCGATGCCGGGGTCGCCACCGATCAGGGTAAAAGAGCCCGGCACCACGCCGCCGCCGAGCACCCGGTCGAGTTCGGCGATGCCGCATCGCAGGCGATCCTCTTCGGTACCCGACACTTCGGCGAAACGGACGGGCCGGTTATCGGTCACCACCAGGGACTTGCCTTTGCCCGCCACCTCCACGACCTCTTCGGCCAGCGTATTCCAGGCCTGGCAATCGGGACATTTCCCCAGCCACTTCGGACTCTGATAACCGCACTGCTGACAGGTAAATAGCGTTTTTGTTTTCATGGCGCCCCTTTCCGGAAGGTGCGATTCTAAGTCGAAGTTAAGGCCGAGTCAATTGAATGGTCGGGCAAGACCACATTTGGCATTGATCAGGTCGTCGGCGACCGCTATCATGGGGTGCCTGGTTTGAAGGCGCAGGCGTACCATACACCCGGAATTCACCCTGCCATGGCCCCCAATCTCCCCTTTCTCGCCGCTTTTGCCGCCACCCTTGTCGCCATGGTGCTGTTTTCGACCGGCGGTCGACGAACGGCCCGCACTGCCCGGGACTTTTCGGTGGCGGGGCGGCAGGCCGGCCGCTGGAGCGTCGCCGGCGCCATCATGGGCACCCTGGTCGGAGGCGCCTCCACCATCGGTACGGTGCAATTGGCCTTTCTCTATGGTCTCTCCGCCTGGTGGTTCACCCTGGGAGCAGGTCTGGCCTGCCTCGTTCTCGGTCTGTTCATGGCCTCCCCCTTGCGCCAGGGCGAGGTCGAAACCATCCCCCAGTTCATCAGCCGCTTCTACGGCCCCCGCCCTCGCCTGGCCGCCAGCCTCTTTTCCGCAACCGGCATGTTCGTGCACATCGTTGCCCAGCTGCTGGCCTGTGGCGCCATTTTGACCAGTCTCTTCGGCCTCAGCCTCTTTCAGGGGGCGCTGCTGTCGGCCGGGCTGGTCGCCGTCCTTTCCCTGCAGCAGGGAATGCTCGGCGCCGGCAAAATCGGCCTGGTCAAACTGCTGCTCCTCTATCTCACCATGGTCAGCGCCGGCCTTATCGCCTTCAGCCTCAGCGGCGGATGGCCGGGCCTTACCCGTTCATTTAGCCCCGTCCCCTGGTTCAGTCTCTTCGGCTACGGCCTCGGCGCCGGCCTCAACGACCTGCTGTCCATGCTGGTGGGTGTCGTCTCCACCCAGACCTACCTGCAGGCCATCTTTTCGGCCCGCGACGAAAAGGCCGCGCGCCAGGGAGCGCTGTTGAGCGCCGTCCTCATCCCCCCCTTGGGCCTCTTCGGTGTCGCCGTCGGCCTGTTCATGCGGCAGAGCCAGCCCGGCCTCGACAGCGCCCTGGCCCTGCCGACCTTTCTCTTCGAGCAGCTGCCGCCGGCCTTCGCCGGCATCGCCTTTGCCGCTTTGCTGATTGCCGCGCTCGGAACTGCGGCGGGGCTGACCCTCGGGGTGGGCACGACCCTGCAGGTCGATGTCTTCTCGCGTTTTGCCTGGGCCAGAAAACACGAATTGACCGCCCTGCGCCTGACCACCCTGACCGCCCTCCTCCTTGCCTTGCTGCTCCTCCTCGTCAACCTCGGCTCCACGGTCATGGCCTGGAGCTTTCTCTCCATGGGCTTGCGCGGCGCCACCCTGTGCCTGCCCCTGCTGGCCGCTCTCTTCCTGCGAGAGCACCTCTCACCCAGAGGCGGCGCGCTGGCTATTTACCTCGGCCCTACTGTCGTCCTGGTCGCCGGCTTTGTACAGACCAGCATCCCCCCTCTTTACCTGGGACTGGCGGCCGCCTTTTTCGCCCTGGCGCTCGGGCAGCATCAAAGCCGAAGAAAGTCCCCGCCCTAAAAACACCTCTCTTCTTGCACTTTCCACGTAAAATCCGTAGAATACAAAGGCTACTCTGGAGGTCATCAATTGTCGGTTATCGAACTGAAATACGGCGAGCGCACCCTTAACTGCACCCTCCCCGAGGGCCAGGTTTTGAGTCCCCGCAGCCTGACTCCGCCCCTGTCCGCCGAGGACCTGGTGCGTCAGAGCCTCACCGCACCTTTGGGCAGTCCCTGTCTGGCCGATATCGTGCATCCCGGCGAGCGCGTCGTCATTGTCACCTCGGACATCACCCGCTACACCGGCAGCGAGGTCTACCTGCCCATCCTGGTAGATCATCTCAACGACTGCGGCATTGCTGACGGGGACATGGAGATTCTGATCGCCCTCGGCATTCACCGCCCCCAAACGGAACAGGAGCACCGCAAGATTCTCGGCCCCCTTTACGGCCGCATCCGCGTCAGCGATCACAACTGCGATAATCCCGCCGACCTCGTGACGCTGGGACGCACGGCCGGCGGCATTCCCGTTACGGTCAACCGCAAGGTCACCGAAGCAGATCGGGTCATCGTCACCGGCACCGCGGGCTTTCACTACTTCGCCGGTTTCGGCGGCGGCCGCAAGGGGTTGGTCCCCGGCGTCGCCAGCCGTGAAACCTGTATGGCCACCCATTTCGCCGTTTTCAATCCCCCTGAAATAGGCGGCAAGCACCCCCGCGCGGTAACGGGTGTCCTCGAAGGCAATCCCGTCCATGCTGCCCTGCTGGAAGCCGCCCGTATGATTGGCCCCGACTTCGTGCTCAACACGGTTCTGTCTCCCCGCAAGGAGATCCTTGGCGTGACCTGCGGCGAACTGGAACAGGCCCACCTGGCTGCCTGCCGGAAGGTGAACGATCTCTACGCCATCCCCCTGGAGGCGCCTTTCGACCTGGCCGTGGTCTCCTGCGGCGGCTACCCTAAAGACATCAATTTCATCCAAGCCCACAAGGCCCTCGATTATGGGGTTGGCGCCCTCAAGCCGGGGGGCACCCTCATTCTGCTCGCCGCCTGCGCGGATGGCTTCGGCAACAGCACCTTTTTCAACTGGTTTCGCTATCAGGATCTGCAGGAGTTTGAGGCGCAGTTGCGTCAGCACTATGAAATCAACGGACAGACGGCCTATGCCACCCTGCTCAAGGCGATAAAATACCGGCTGATTCTGGTCAGCGAACTCGGTGCCGAAGAAACCCGCCAGATGGGCATGGAAAAGGCCGCCGATCTTGACGAAGCCCTGCGGATGGCGTACAAGGGGCTGAACAAAAACCCCAGGACGGTGGTCATCCCCGATGGCGGCAGCGTACTGCCCGTCCTCGTCTGATCCGCGTTACCCGCCGCCCCGGCGGCCCAGAAAAGGTATAAAAACATGCTCGAATCACGACTTGTAAAAATCCTGCAGGATATCGTCGGCAAAGAGAACGTCTCCACCCAAAAGGCCGATCTGATCTGCTATTCCTATGACGCCACCCAGCAGCAGTATCTGCCTGAGGCCGTGGTCTTTCCCGCCGACGCCCAAGAGATCAGCCTGGTCATGAAGATGGCCAACGCCGAGAAGATCCCCGTCTTTCCCCGCGGCGCCGGCAGCGGATTTTCCGGCGGCAGCCTGCCCACCAAGGGCGGGATCGTCCTCTGCACCGAGCGACTTGACCGCATCCTCGAGATCGACGAGGAAAATCTCGTCGCCGTCGTCGAACCCGGCGTGGTGACCGAACAGTTTCAGCAGGCCGTCGAAAAGGTGGGGCTCTTCTATCCCCCCGACCCGGCTTCCCTCAAGTTCTCCACCCTGGGGGGCAACGTGGCCGAGTGCGCCGGCGGCCCCCGCTGCGTCAAGTACGGCGTGACCAAGGATTACATCCTCGGCCTTGAAGTCGTCACCCCCACCGGCGACATCATCACCACGGGGGGACCGACCATGAAGGGCGTGGTCGGCTACGACCTGACCAAACTCATGTGCGGCTCGGAGGGAACCCTCGGCATCATCACCCGCATCGTCATCAAGCTGTTGCCTTTGCCCGAAGCCAAAAAGACCATGCTGGTGCTCTTCGATTCCATCGACGGCGCCGCCCAGGCCGTCTCGGCCATCATTCGCGGCAAGATCATCCCAACGACCCTCGAATTCATGGATGGCCGCACCATCGACTGCGTGCGCCAGGCCACCGGCCTGCAGGTGCCCGAAAACGCCCGGGCCGTGCTCATTATCGAGGTCGATGGCGACCGCGAGTTTCTCGACAAGCAGGTGGGCCGCATCAGCGACATCATCCAGCCCCTGGGCGTCGTGGAGACGCGCATCGCCACCACCCCGGAAGAGAGTGAGGCCCTGTGGCAGATCCGCCGCGCCGTTTCCCCGTCGCTGCGCAAAGTGAATCCCGACAAGTTCAACGAGGATATCTGCGTGCCGCGCAGCAAAGTGCCGGAGATGATTCGCAAAGTCGATGCTATTTCAGAGAAATACCAGATCCCCATCGTCAACTTCGGTCACGCCGGCGACGGCAACATCCACGTCAACGTCATGATCGACAAGAAAATTCCCGGCCAGATGGAGATCGCCGAAAAGGCCATTGAAGAGGTCTTTCGCGGCGCCCTCGCCCTCGGCGGCACCATGAGCGGCGAGCACGGGGTCGGCATCGCCAAGGCTGCCTTTATTCCCCTCGAACTCAGCGAGCAGACGGCAGCCTACATGAAGGCGGTCAAAAAGGCCCTTGACCCCAACAACATCCTCAATCCCGGCAAAATTTTTCTGGATTGAACCCAGGGTGAGCGGTGTGAACTGTCGGAGCACACCGTCCCCACTACTCCAGCACGTCATATTGGTTTTTTTATGAGCAAACTGAAGAAACTCGAAGATTTCAGAGAAGAGATAGAGCAATGCGTCAAATGCGGCGCCTGCCGCGCCCACTGTCCCGTCTTCGGCGCCGAGAAGCACGAAGGGCGCGTGGCCCGGGGCAAGGTAGCCCTGGCCCACTCCCTGCTGGAAGGGCAGATCGACCTGGAGGCCAAGGTGCTCGAGGACATGAGCCAGTGCCTGCTCTGTGGCAGCTGCTGCGCCCAGTGCCCGAACAAGGTCCCCACTGACGACATTGTCGCGGCCGCTCGCCGTCGC
This sequence comes from Desulfuromonadales bacterium, assembly GCA_033549025.1. Lineage (GTDB taxonomy): Bacteria > Desulfobacterota > Desulfuromonadia > Desulfuromonadales > SZUA-540 > SZUA-540. The sequence goes on along the minus strand of JAWSUS010000034.1, from coordinate 14,398 downwards.
ATCGCCGAGGAACGTGGCCTGAGCAGTTTCGGCAAGGGCGTCGCTGCCGTTCTGGGCCGTCCCAAACTCATGAACACGCTGGCCAAGACGGGTGGGGCGCTCTCTTCCCTACTCTTCAAGAAACTGCCGGAAAACAGTGGTCTGCGCCTGCGCTTTCCTGCCCCGTATCTCGACCGGGACCGCACGTTGCCGCCTATCGCCGCCAAGCCCTTCCGGGAGCAGCACCCCGAAATCATCCCTGGCAAAGAAGGGGCGCCCACCGTCGCCTTCTTCACCGGCTGCGGCATCAACTACATGTATCCCCAGATCGGTGAAGTCTTTCTCAAAACCTTGAAATTTCTCGGTGTGACCATCGTCATCCCCAAGGATCAGGCCTGCTGCGGCTTGCCCGCCGTCAGCGCCGGCGCCGGCGAGGTGGTCGAACAACTGGCCGAGCAGAACCTGGCCGCCCTCAATCGCCACCCCGTCGACTACGTGGTCACAGCCTGCGCCACCTGCAACGCCGGTCTCGGCAAAATCTATGGCGAGATGGGAGGCGATTTCGAGAAACTGGCGGCCAAGACCAAGGACATTTTCGTCTTTCTGGTCGAGCAGGGCTTCCCCGAAAAGCTGGCCGCCCTGCCCAAAGCGGCCCAGCGCACCCGGGTCACCTATCACGACCCCTGTCATCTGCGCACCCGCGGCATCACCAAGGAACCGCGCCTCATCCTCAAGGCCCTGCCCCAGGTGGATTTTGTCGAAATGACCGGATCCGGAACCTGTTGCGGCCTGGGCGGCACCTATTCGGTCTATCACTACGACACCAGCAAAAAAATCGGGGCCAAAAAAGCGGCCAACATCGAGGCCAGCGGCGCCGAACTGGTCGCCACCGACTGCCCCGGCTGCATCATGCAGCTGCAGGACAGTCTCAACCATGCCGGCCAGAATCAGAAGGCTGTCCATCTGCTGGAACTGGTCGATGAGGCTCTCAGCCTCTATCCCGACAGTCAGGCCTCCTGACGAGGCTGGTTGCACTTTCTCAGGCAAAGGGCATAATTAGACAGTGATTTCAGACATCCCATACCTATGTGAAGGAGGTTCACCATGAAAAAACTGGCTTTCGTCCTGGTTCTTTCGGCGTTTTGCGCCACCGCCGCTCTTGCCGTCCCCCCCGGCAGAACCCTTGAGTTCGACAAGAGCCCCATGGGAAAAGTGATTTTTGACGGCAAGCTGCATAACGATGCCGCTAAAAACTGCGCCCAGTGCCACAACAAGGACACCTTTCCGGCCATGAAAAAGGGAACCGTGACCATCACCATGGACGAAATCTACGCCGGCAAACAGTGCGGCATCTGTCACAACGGCCAACTGGCCTTCGACGCTAAAGGCAACTGCGCCAGGTGTCACAAAAAGTAGACTTTTTGCCAGACCCACGTCCCGGAGGCCCGGCAACGGGCCTCTTTTTTTGTTTCCGGCATCCGGCCCTATAATCCGGGTGCTCCCCTCTCACCTCAGTCCCGCAGGCGGACCGAGCGAACACAGTACGATGCAAGGAGTCACGTTATGAGCAAAGGCCTCGGCCTGATTTCCGGCGGTCTCGACAGCATTCTGGCCGCCATGGTCCTGAAACGGCAGGGCGTCGATGTCACGGGCATCGTTTTTGTCACCCCGTTTTTCGGTTCGGAAAAAGCCGAAAAAGCCGCCGCCCAGATCGGCATCCCCCTGCTGATCCGGGATATCGGCGACATCCACCTGGAGATGCTGAAAAATCCTAAATACGGCTATGGGCGCAACATGAACCCCTGCATCGACTGCCATGCCATGATGTTCCGGCTGGCGGGGCGCATCATGAACGATGAAGGTTATGACTTCCTCTTTTCCGGTGAAGTGCTAGGGCAGCGCCCCATGAGCCAGAATCTCAGCGCTCTCAAAGCAGTGGCTAACTATTCGGACTTCCCCAATCGCATCCTGCGGCCCTTGAGCGCCAAACTGCTGCCCATCACCCCCATGGAGGAACAGGGTCTAGTTGATCGCGAACGCCTGCTGGATATTCAGGGACGCACCCGACGCCGACAGGAAGAACTGGCCCGCGAATGGAAACTGGTAGAATACCCCGGTTCGGGCGGGGGGTGTCTGCTGACGGAAAAATCCTTTGCCGGCCGCTTGAGAGATCTCTTCGAACACCACCCGCAAGCCAGCGTCATCGACGTTGAATACCTCAAACTCGGGCGCCAGTACCGATTGTCGGACCGCGCCAAACTGACCCTCGGCCGCGACAAGGTCAGCAATGAGGCTTTGAAAAGCCTCTTGCGTCCGGAGGACATCCTTCTGCGCACGCTCAACTTTTCTGGCCCCCTCGGTGTCGTCACCGGCGACGCCACTCCCGCCGATCTGACTACCGCCGCGGCCATTCTGGCGTCCTATGGCAAGGGCAAGGACGAACCGCACTTGGAGGTGCTATTGCGGCAGGGGGAGCAGAGCTGGACGGTCGAAGTGTCGCCCATGCCCCGGGAGCGGGTCGCCGATTACATTCTCTGATCCGCCAGCCCTTTCTTATCAGCTCAAATAAAAAATCCCCCGGAATTGCTTCCGGGGGATTTTTTGGTTGTTCCAGTGCAGCTCAAAGAGCGGCGGTTGTTACATCATGCCGCCCATGCCGCCCATGCCGCCCATGCCGCCGGGCATGGCGGGCATCGCGTCGTCCTTGGGCAGTTCGGCGATAACGGCCTCGGTGGTCAGCATCAGACCGGCCACGGAAGCGGCGTTCTGCAGGGCACTGCGGGACACCTTGGTCGGGTCGATGATGCCTTTTTCGATCATGTCGCCATAGACGTCGGCGGAAGCATCGAAACCGAAGGAGCCCTTCTTGCTGAGTACCTTGTCGATGACGATGGAGCCTTCCATGCCGGCGTTGGCAGCGATCTGACGCAGAGGCTCTTCGAGAGCGCGCTTGACGATATTGACGCCGAACTGCTCTTCGCCGGCCAGCTTGAGGGAGTTCAGACCGGCAACGCAGCGCAGAAGGGCGACACCGCCTCCGGGGACGATCCCTTCTTCAACGGCGGCGCGAGTGGCGTGCAGAGCGTCCTCAACGCGGGCCTTCTTCTCTTTCATCTCGGTTTCGGTGGCCGCACCGACCTTGACCACGGCCACGCCGCCGACGAGCTTGGCCAGGCGCTCCTGCAGCTTCTCACGATCGTAGTCGCTGGCGGTCTCTTCCATCTGGGCGCGAATGGTCTTGACGCGAGCCTGGATATCGGCTTCGGCACCGGCGCCGTCGATAATGGTGGTGTTGTCCTTGTCGATGACGATGCGCTTGGCGCGGCCGAGCATGTCGAGAGTAGCGGTTTCAAGCTTGAAGCCGATATCTTCGGAGATCACCTTGCCACCGGTGAGGATGGCGATGTCTTCGAGCATGGCCTTGCGGCGGTCACCGAAGCCGGGAGCCTTGACGGCAGCGACGTTCAGGGTGCCGCGCAGCTTATTGACCACCAGGGTGGCCAGCGCTTCGCCTTCTACGTCCTCGGCGATGATCATGAGGGGGCGACCCTGCTTGGCCACCGGCTCGAGGATGGGCAGCAGATCGCGCATGTTACTGATCTTCTTGTCGTGGATGAGGATCAGAGCGTCTTCGAGCACGGCTTCCATGCGCTCGGCATCGGAAACGAAATAGGGGGAGAGATAGCCGCGGTCGAACTGCATCCCCTCGACGGTCTCCAGAGTGGTCTCCATCGACTTGGCTTCCTCGACGGTGATAACCCCTTCCTTGCCGACTTTCTCCATAGCCTCGGCCAGGATGTCGCCGATGGTCTTGTCGCTGTTGGCGGAGATGGTGCCGACCTGGGCGATTTCCTTGTGATCCTTGATGGGCTTGGAGAGCTCTTTGAGCGAAGAGACGCAGACTTCAACAGCCTTGTCGATGCCACGCTTGATTTCCATGGGGTTGTGACCAGCGGTCACCAGCTTGACACCTTCGCGGTAGATAGCCTGAGCCAGGACGGTCGCGGTGGTGGTACCGTCACCAGCCACATCGGAGGTCTTGGAAGCGACTTCCTTGACGAGCTGGGCGCCCATGTTTTCGAACTTGTCATCCAGTTCGATTTCCTTGGCGACGGTAACGCCATCCTTGGTGATCAGAGGCGCACCGAAAGACTTCTCGATAACCACGTTGCGACCCTTGGGGCCCAGGGTTACCTTGACGGCATCAGCCAGGGCGTTGACGCCCTTGAGAATTTTTGCACGGGCGTCCTGCCCGAATTTGATTTCCTTAGCTGCCATAATCTATATCCTCCTTGTCAGATTTGATATGCGGATTACTTTTCAACGACGCCGAGAATGTCATCCTCGCGCATCATCAAAAATTCTTTGCCTTCAATCTTGATTTCGGTACCGGCGTACTTGCCGAACAGCACCTTGTCGCCCACCTTGACGTCCATGCCAAGCACCTTGCCGTCCTCAGTCACCTTGCCTTTGCCAGCGGCAACGACAACGCCCTGCTGGGGCTTTTCTTTGGCGGAGTCGGGGATGATGAGCCCCCCGGCGGTCATGGTCTCTTCTTCCAGTCTTTCTACAATGATACGGTCGTGCAGCGGTCTGATGTTCATGTTTCTGCTCCTTTCTTCTCACTCTAAAATGAAATCAGGGATAGATTCCCAAGGCCTTTCGCCAGCGCTGTTGTTAGCACTCATTCACAGGGAGTGCTAACAACAGCGCTAAATATAATCAGCTCAGATAGAATGTCAAGGGGTTTCTCCAGAAAATTCTCAACCGTCCGACCCATCCCCGCCATTTGCCTGAAACGGGGCGACAGTCGGCGCGAACGGCTTGACAGCGCCCCGGCGGATATGCTAATGAGTCGCCAGATTAACCGAACAATTCAAGGGCCTCCTGTGACTGGCGAAAGGTGGGACACCACCGGGGAGCAGGATATCAAGGCCCGGTCAGCCGTTCGCCTGGGCTCCCCATCATCACTGGAGCCAGGCGTTTTTTATTTTGTCCCTACGAGTAAGGAGACCTCGACGATGGGCAAGAAACTTTACATCCCCGGACCGGTAGAAGTCAGTCGCGACGTCATGGAGGCCATGTGCGCTCCCATGATCGGGCACCGCATGAAAGAATACGCTGTCCTGCATCAGCGGGTGACCCGGGCCCTCAAGACGCTTCTCAATACCAGCGATCCCGTTTTTCTCAGCACCTCCAGCGCCTTCGGGGTCATGGAAGGGGCTGTGCGCAATCTGGTGCAGAAGCGCTGCGCCAACTTCGCCAACGGCGCCTTCAGCGCCAAATGGCACGACGTCACCCGCCGCTGCGGGCTCGAAGCTGATCTGTTCAGCGCCGAATGGGGGCAGCCCATTACGCCGGAAATGGTCGACAGCGCCCTGGCCAGCGGCAAGTACGACGCCATGACCGTCGTTCACAACGAGACTTCCACCGGCGTCATGTCCCCTCTGGCCGAGATTGCCGACGTCATGAAGAAATATCCTGAGGTCTCCTTTATCGTCGACACCGTCTCCTCCATGAGCGCCGTCCCGATCGACCTGGCCGCCCTGCAGACCGACGTCTGCCTGGCCGGCGTGCAGAAGGCTTTCGGTCTGCCACCGGGGCTGGCCGTCTTCGCCGTATCGCGCCGGGCTCTCGACAAGGCCAAGACAACGCCCAATCGCGGCTACTACTTCGACTTCGAAGAGTTCGAGCAGAACGACCTCAAGGACAACACCCCCAGCACTCCCTGCATCAGCCTCATCTACGCCCTTGACCACCAGCTCGCCAAAATGATGACAGAAGGGCTCGACAACCGTTACGCCCGCCACCGGCAGATGGCCGAGATGACCCGCCAGTGGATCCAGGCGCAGGGATTCGGTCTCTTCGCCGCCGAGGGCTACCGCTCCCTGACCCTGACCGCCGGGCAAAACGACCAGCGCACCGACCTCGAGAAGCTGAAAAAGCTGGCCAGCGAGCGGGGCTACGCCATTGACAACGGCTACGGCAAAATCAAGAACAAGACCTTCCGCATTCCGCACATGGCCGACTTCACCCCGGCCGACCTGGAGGAATTGTTCACCCTGCTGGAGGAGCTTCTGCCTGACGCCCGCAGCTGAAAATAGTCCGCGACATCACAACGCCCCGCAGGAATCGTCTTTCCTGCGGGGCGTTTTTTTCAAGGTCTGTTACCGCCGGAGCCGGTGAGACGGCCAGAAGGGTGTATAATTAATGGCAAGAGATTCGCTGCCCTTCGTGCCAGGGAGGCTACTATGCGATACGCCAGCAGACTCACCCGCCCTCTGAAGCTTACGCGCGCCCTGACTCTTCTGTTGAGTGTTCTGGCCGCCCTCTCATTCAGCGGCTGCCTCAAACAGATTGACGGCACGGCGCAGACCCACAACGTATCCCTCGAAGCAAAACAACTGGAAACCTATGGCCTCGCCGTCATCACTCCCACCTCCGTCACCGGCCAGGAAGAGGACCGGCAGAGCGTGGCCCTGATCTTTGCCCTGGCCTTGGAGAAACATCGCCCCGACATCCCCCTGTCCACCCTGTCGGAAACCATCGGCCACATCAATCGCAATGGCATGGCGACGGAATACCGCAGCATGTTCGAAGAGTATCACTTTACCGGGATATTCAAGCAGGACGCGCTGATGAAAGTGGGGAAGATGACCGGACACCGTTATCTGGCCCAGCTCAAACTGGCCAATTTCTCCCAGAGCAGCCAGAGCCGGCTCAGCTTCTTCGGCCTGCGGCTCTTCCAGACCAAGTCGGGCAATATCCGCCTTTTTCTCTCCGTCTGGGACAGCTGGGACGGCAGCATCGTCTGGGAAGGGATGGACGAGGTGAATTTCGCCTACGACACCTTTCAGGAAAAACCCATCACTTTTCGGCAGGTCGTGCGCGAAGCCTCGACCCGTCTGGTGAGTAGACTGCCCTGACTTTAGGCCGGCTCCAGCCCGGCGAACTTGAGCAGGAGCTTTTTGGGGCCCACCGTATTGAAGTAGACGATGACCTTCTGGTTGTCGCCGCTCCCTTCCAGGCGCCGCACCGTGCCGACGCCGAATTTGACGTGACGGACGCGGGTGCCGATACGCAAGCCCTCTTCGGCCTCGGGAACGACACGCACCTCCTCTTCGAAAAAATCCTCTTCCTCATCGGCAAAGGGCGCCGGCTCCATCTGTTCAAAGATGGAGGCCAGGTTGTGCTGCGCCGGCTTTTTCAGGGACGGCGACTCGCTGCCGGCCAGCAGCGAAGGGGGAATTTCTTCTAGAAAACGGCTGGGGGGATTGAACTGAAAACTGCCGTAAACCCGGCGTCGGCGGGCCTGAGTGAGGTAGAGCTTCTCCATGGCCCGGGTCATCCCCACATAGCAGAGACGGCGTTCCTCCTCAACGTCGCCGTCATCGGCGCCCATACGGGCATGGGGGAAGAGCCCCTCTTCCATGCCGGTCATGAAGACGACGGGAAACTCCAACCCTTTGGCGGCGTGCAGGGTCATGAGGGTGACGCGGTCAAGGCTGGGATCGTAGGAGTCGAGATCGGTGATGAGAGAAACCTGCTCCAGATATTCCTGCAGAGTCCCTTCCGAGCCGTAATGTTCCTCCATGCCGGCCAGCAACTGCTCCAGGTTTTCCAGCCTGCCCCGCGCCTCTTCCGTGCGCTCGTCCCGCAGCATCGGCCCGTAGCCACTGTCATCGATGAGCGCTGCCGTCAGGGCGGGGTAAGGCATGTGCTCCAGGCGGGCGCGGTAATCGTCCATGAGGGCCACGAACTCGCCGACCCTCTTGGCAGCGGCGCCCCGGATTGCGCCATGATCCAAAGCCGCTCGGCAAGCGGGCAGAAAGCCGCCGGCCTCTTCCTCGTACTGACCGATCCGCTCAACGGTGGCGGCGCCGATGCCCCGCGTCGGCACGTTGATAATGCGCCGGGCCGAGACCGAGTCGGCCGGATTGACGAGCACTCGCAAATAGGCCAGGACGTCTTTAATCTCCATGCGGCTGTAGAATTTCAGGCCACCAAACATGACGTAGGGCAGCCCCTGGCTGCGCAGGGCTTCTTCCAGAACGCGGGACTGCACATTGGTGCGATAGAAGACAGCGACGTCCCGCAGGGGGCGGCCAGACTTCTTCAGGCGGGCGATTTCGCCGGCGACATAGCGGGCTTCTTCCAGGTCATCGGCCAGGGCTTCCAGGGTGATCTTTTCGCCCTCCGGATTTTCCGTCCACAGAGTCTTGCCTTTGCGGCCGGCGTTGCGAGCAACCACATGGCCGGCCGCCTCCAGGACGGTGGTGGTGGAGCGGTAGTTCTGCTCCAGACGGATGACCTGGGTGCCGGGAAAGTCCCGGTCGAAACCGAGGATATTGCTGATCTCGGCCCCCCGCCAGGCATAAATGGACTGGTCGTCGTCGCCGACCACGCACAGATTGCCATAGCCCGAAGCCAGCAGCTTCACCAGCCGGTACTGCACCTGATTGGTGTCCTGGAACTCATCCACCAGGATGTAGCGGAAACGGCGACGGTAGCGGTCGAGCACCTCGGGATGCTTTTCGAAAAGGGCGATGGTGTAGAGGATGAGGTCGCCGAAGTCCAGGGCGTTGGCCTGCTTCATCTTCCTCTGGTACAGCTCATAGACCCGGATCAGGGTCTCGTCCCGGGAATCCTGCCCCTCCAGTTCAGCCGGAAAAAGCCCCCGATTCTTGCACTGGTCGATGAAGGTGGCGGCGGCGCGCTCCTTGGCCACCTTTTCGGGGATGTGCAGCTCCTTGAGGATATCCTTGAGCAGGCGCAGCTGATCCTGGTCATCGTAGATCGTGAAGTTGGTGGTGAACCCCAGGGCACCGATTTCACGGCGCAGGATGCGCACGCAGGTAGCATGAAAGGTAGCGACCCAGGGGAGTTCCTCCTGCCCGAGCAGGCGTTCCAGGCGCTCCTTCATTTCGGCGGCGGCCTTGTTGGTGAAGGTGACGGCGAGAATTTCCCAGGGAGCGACCTTCTTTTCGTGTAGCAGGTAGGCGATGCGATGGATGAGGGTGCGCGTCTTGCCCGAGCCGGCTCCGGCCAGAATGAGCAGAGGACCCTCGGTCTGTTCCACCGCCTGCCGCTGCGGGGCGTTGAGCCCGGCCAGCAGATCAATCATCAGTGTCCTCCAGGGTACGGGTCATCAGGGCCCGATTGTAAGCGGCGACCATGTCCCGCCGGGAGATGATCCCCACCAGCCTGTTGCTCCCCTCCCGGTCCACCACCGGCAACTGTTCGATGTTGCGGTAGCCGATCTTGCGCATGGCCTGATCGAGATCTTCATCCTCGGTGACGGTGATGACGTCGAGAGTCGCCAGCTCTTTCACCACAATAAGATCCCGCAGGTCACGCTCGAAGACGACCCCCATGAAATCCTGCACGGAAATGATCCCGGTCAGCTCCCCCGCGCCGTTTACCAGGGGAAAATTGGTGTGGCGGGTGGTGGCGGTGAAATTGGCGAACTGCCCCAGGGTCATGTTCTCCGGAATCGATTCGGGGGCACCGCTCATGACCTCGCGCACCTTGATCGACTTCATGATGTTGCGTTCCTTGCCCGCCTCCAGATTGATGCCGGCCCGGGACAGTTCCACCGTGTCCAGGCTGTCCTTCTTGAAGTGGCGGCTGATGGCGGTGCCGATGACGCAGGAGAGCATGATGGGGATGATGACCTCGTAGGAAGCGGTCATCTCGAAGAGCAGGAAGATGGCGGTCATGGGCGCATGGGTGGCCGCCGACAGGAAAGCCCCCATGCCCACCAGCGCGTAGGCGCCCGGCGAAGCGGCCACCGACGGGAAAATAATCTGGGCCAGCTTGCCGAACGCGCCGCCTGTGACGGCGCCGATATAGAGGGAAGGGGCAAAGAGGCCGCCGGGCAAACCGCTGCCCAGAGTGATGGACGTGGCCAGCGCCTTCATCAGGATGAGCGCGGCCAGCAGGTACCACAGCCCTTCGCCGTGCATGACCGCTTCCATGAATTCGTAGCCGTTGCCGAACACCGCCGGAAAAAAAACGCCGATGACACCAACGAGCAGACCGCCAAAAATCGGCTTGGCCAGGGGGGGCAGACGCAGCTTGTCAAAGACTTCCTTGACGCGGAAATGAACATCGATAAAACCGGCCGCCAGCACACCGATAATCATGCCCAGCAAAACATAGAGGGCTATTTCCCAGGCGCTGCCCATGACATAGGGGGGTACGGCGAAGGCCGGCACGTTGCCGAGCAGGGCGCGGGAAACGACGGTACTCATGCCGCTGGCAATGACGATGGAGGTGAAGCTGGAGAGCTCGAAAGAGGAAAGCAGGACGATTTCCTGGGCGAAAAAAACGCCGGCGATGGGGGCATTGAAGGTGGCGGCCACGCCGCCCGACACCCCGCAGGCCACCAGCACCTTGAGACGGTCACCGCTCATTTTAAAGGCCTGGCCGAACTGGCTGCCGATGGCCCCGCCGATCTGGGCGATGGGCCCTTCCTGTCCGGCCGAGCCACCGGTGCCTATGGTGATGGCGCTGGCCAGTCCGCGGGTAAAAATAGTACGACCGGGAATCTTGGCGCCGCGCAGATTGACTTGCTCCAGAAAGGCGGGAAAACCATAACGCATGTCCCGGGCGAAAAAGAGCCCGAAAGGAATCAGCAGCAGCCCGCCGATGACCGGAAAAAAGACCAGCAGCAACCGGCTCCAGCTCCACTCCGTCATCGAGATGCCCAACAGGGCGCCGCCGTGCTCGAAGATCAGCCAGTGAAAAAAATCGATGGTCTTGCGGAAGGCGTAGTTGCCAAGCCCCGAGAGCAGGCCGATGACCACCGCCAGGGTGGCCATGAAGGTGTTTTCGCTGATGCGGAAGTGGCTGAGAAAAGCGGTGCTGCGGCGGCGCAGCCAGGCAAAGAGCCATCTCTTTCGAATACGCAAGATTCTTACTCCACGGTAACGCTTTTGGCCAGGTTGCGGGGCTGATCGACGTCCGTTCCTTTCGAGACAGCCACATGGTAGGCCAGCAGCTGCAAAGGCACGGAGGTCAGGATGGGCAAGAGTTCATCGGCTATCTCCGGCACAGAAAGCACCACATCGGCCACCCCGGAAAGATCGGGTCCGCCCGCCGTGCCGATGGCAATGATGCGCCCGGAACGGGCCCGGACCTCCTCCATATTGGAGACGACTTTTTCGAAGGTCTCATTGTGGGGGGCGACGACCACCACCGGCAGATTTTCGTCGATAAGGGCGATGGGACCGTGCTTCATTTCGCCGGCGGGATAGCCTTCGGCATGGATATAGGAGATTTCCTTGAGCTTGAGGGCGCCTTCCAGGGCGACGGGATACTGGTTGCCCCGGCCGAGGTAAAGGAAATCGCGGGCATTCATGAAATTCTGGGCGACCGCCTGCAGCTCCTTGTCCAATTCGAGGGTATCCTCGACTTTGCGCGGCAGCGTGGTCAAAGCGGCGATGAGAGAACGGGCCGCCTCGGCCTCCAGGGTTCCCAACGCCCGTCCGAGGCGGATAGCCAGCAGGTTCAGCGCCACCAGCTGGGTGGTGAAGGCCTTGGTGGAAGCGACGCCGATCTCGGGCCCGGCGTGGGTGTAGATCACGCCGTCGCTCTCGCGAGCGATGGACGATTCGACCACATTGCAGACGGCCACGACTTTGCCGCCCTTGCTCTTGGCTTCCCGCAGGGCCGCCAGGGTGTCGGCCGTTTCTCCGCTCTGGCTGATGAGAATGGTCAGAATGCGCTCGTTGACGATGGGGTCGCGATAGCGGAATTCACTGGCGATATCGACTTCCACCGGCAGCCGTGCCAGCTTTTCGATGAGAAATTTGCCCACCAGTCCGGCATGCCAGGAGGTGCCGCAGGCGACGATGGTCAGCTTGTCGATCTGCCGCAGCTCCTCATCGCCCAGCTGGAGGTCTTCGAGATAGACATCCCCCGCCTCGTCGCGCAAACGGCCGGCCAGCGTATCGGCGATAGCCCGGGGCTGCTCGAAAATCTCCTTGAGCATGAAGTGCTTGTACCCCCCTTTTTCCGCCATCAGGGGGCTCCAGGTAATGGTCTTGACCGTCTTCTGCAGAATGTCGCCGGCCAGAGTTGTCACCTGCATACGCCCGTCGGCGAAGACCGCCAATTCCCCATCCTCCAGAAAGATCATCTCCCGGGTATGGGAGAGCATGGCCGGGATGTCGGAGGCCACGAAGAACTCGCCCTGCCCCTGCCCCAGCACCAGCGGCGAGCCGAGCTTGGCAGCAATGAGCTTGCCGGGCTCCTGCTCGCACAGGATGGCGACGGCGTAGGCCCCGCGTACTTCGGCCAGCGCCCGCCGCACGGCGGTCTCGAAGTCGGCGCACTCGGCATAGTGCTGATGCACCAGGTGGGCAATGACCTCCGTGTCCGTTTCCGAACTGAAGTTGTGCCCCTGGGCGCGCAGCCTCTCTTTCAGGGGAAGATAGTTTTCGATGATCCCGTTATGGACAACGACGATGCCGCCGGCGTAATGGGGGTGGGCGTTGATTTCCGAAGGGCGGCCGTGAGTGGCCCAGCGGGTATGGCCAATGCCGCAGGCGCCGGCCAGGGGGCGTTCCTGCAAGATTTTTTCGAGATTCACCAGCTTGCCGCGGGCGCGACGTATCTCTATCTTGCCACCATCCAGGGTGGCGATGCCGGCCGAGTCATAACCGCGATATTCGAGGCGGCGCAGGCCGTCAAGGATGATGGGGGTGGCTTCCTGAAAACCGATGTAACCGACAATTCCACACATAATCTATGTAAACTCCAGTTGAGATTGTAAAAAGGAGCGAGGGAGAGCCCCTCCCGCCTCAGGGTTTAATCCTTGCGACTTTTCTTGCGCTGACGCAGTACCCAGCCTTCAATCACCTTCTGCTCGCTCCGCGACAGCGCCAGGGCATCGGCGGGGACATCTTTGGTAATGGTCGAGCCGGCCCCGATGAGGCTGTTGCGCCCGATGCGTACCGGGGCCACGAACTGGGTGTCGCTGCCGACAAAAACGCCGTCCTCGATGATGGTCTTGTGCTTGTTGACACCGTCATAGTTGCAGGTAATGGTGCCGCAGCCAATGTTGACCTCGGCGCCGACCTCGGCGTCGCCGATATAGGTCAGGTGGCTGGCCTTGGACCCCAGGCCGATGACGGCCTTCTTGGTTTCGACGAAGTTGCCGATCTTGTTCCGGCCGGCCAGCTCCGTACCCGGCCGCAGATGGGCCATGGGGCCAATATCGGTACCATCCCCCACACGGCTGTCCTGCAGAACCGAGCCCGCCTTGACATGGACGCCATCCCCGAGAACGCAATCGGTGATGATTACTCCCGGCTCCAGAATGCAGTCGCGCCCGATGCGGTTGGCGCCGCGCAGATGCACCCCGGGATAGACCACCGTATCCGGCCCGATCTCGGTGCGGGCATCGACGTAGGTGGTCGCCGGGTCGATGAAGCTCACCCCGGCGCGCATCAGTTTTTCATTGAGGCGCTGACGCATGAGCGCATCGGCCGTCGCCAGCTGCACCCGATCGTTGATGCCCAGGGTTTCGGTCGCATCCGCTACCGGTAGCGCGCTCACGGCCAGCCCCTGCTGGTGAGCGACCGCGATGATGTCCGTCAGGTAATATTCCCCCTGGGCGTTGTCCCGGCCGACCGTGCGTAGCGCCTCGAAAGCCCAGGGGACTTCCATGGCATAAATGCCCGTATTGATTTCGTGGATGGCCTTTTCTCTGGCGGTGGCATCCTTCTCCTCGACGATGCGCAGCACCTGCTCTCCTTCCCGCACAATGCGCCCGTAGCCGTGGGGCTCGTCCAGATTGGCCGTAAGCACGGTAACCGCCGCCTGCTGGGCATGGTGCCAGGAGAGAAGCTGCTCGAGAGTCTCGGCCCGCAGAAGGGGGACATCGCCGCAGAGCAGAAGCAGGGTCCCTTCGAAATCGCGCAGGGCCTCGCGGGCGCAGAGCAGAGCATGCCCCGTCCCCAGCTGTTCCTCCTGGCGAGCAAACACAACCTCGCTGTCGGCCAGTTCCGCCTGAACCTGCTCCGCACCATGGCCCACGACCAGCACGGTCGGTCGGCAGCCAAGGCCTGCCGCCAGATTGACGGGATAGGAAACCATGGGCTGCCCGGCAACAGGGTGCAACACCTTGGGTTTATTCGATTTCATGCGGGTTCCCTGACCCGCTGCCAAAATGACGGCCGCGACGTTTTTTTCCATGGGGACAGCCCCTTTCCGATGGAGTCTTTTAAAACGGCCATTATTATGCAAAGGGTCGGGGCAGTCAAGGAATTAGCCCTATAAAACAAGGGCGTTGGCAACATACACCTTTGCAAAGCGTCAAGGGATTGAGTATAGTAAGTTGTTAGATCTGAACGCGTTGTTTACACTTTTAAGCCATAGAAATGATCCAGCAACTTTTCGTATGGCGTTAGAT
>JAWSUS010000033.1:0-28146 GCA_033549025.1 Desulfuromonadales bacterium | reverse complement strand
ATTAAAAGTCAAAATTTGCTATTATTTATGTAATTTCAGCCACTTGTGTTTAATGTGTTTTTTGCGAGGCCATCTTTTTTTGTTACCGCATAAACCTTATTTCACTTTTTTCGGCTTGCCTGGTTTCACTGGCACAGGCTCCGGCTCTTCGGCGGTGGGGACGTAGTCATCCAGGTACATGACCCGCCGGAACCAGGCATCGACCCCGCCACTATCCAATTCATGCTGATACCAATCGGCATACATGAATTGTCCGCCAGGGCTGCTGGCCACGGCCGCCTCGGAGGCGGTTGAGAATCGGCTCCCTTCGAGGGCGTCAAATTCGTTACAGAACCCGCTGAGGTCATAAATGTCCTCATTATCGGCTGAAGGCAGGCATGTCCCCGAATCGGCCTCGTCCTGGAAAACCAGATAGTCGTCTCCCCAATCCACGGCTCGGCTGTAGGAAAGATCCAGAGGCTCAGCTTCACCTTCATCGTAGGCGCTGGTGATGCCCGTCTCAAATATCATGTGATAGCGGGAGGGATCGCGCGTATCGTCCAGATAGAGAGGAGCAAAGAAGCCGGCGGGCAGGGAAGAGGTGCTGACCGACCCCGTCGTGATACCGCGGGAGGTTGGCGCAAACCGGGGATCAAGAACCGTCACCGTTGAGCCGAGAAGCTGGGAAAGATTACGAGCCTGCTCAAACGCCCCGGCCCCATAGGTCGTACATAGGGGCGCTTTCTCCGAAATCGGCCCCATCCATTCACAAGTCGTCGTGCCATCGCCACTGTAGGTCAGGCCGTTAGTGTGGACAAAGCTCGCCGGCAGAGTGCTCCAGGTTTGGCCGCCATCGAAAGATCGCCGCGCATAAAGATTGACGATGTCGTTGGCTTCGGTCAGAGCATGCCAGTTGGGGGTCCAGGCGTACATGGCCATGACCATGTCTCCGGCCAGGAAACCACGATGGCCCTTGGCCATATCATAAGGATTGGCCCAACTCGGGTCATCGAGGTTGCTGGTGGTCAAATCGGGAACTTCGCCGTAGCCGGGGCCAAACTGCTGCCAGGTGTAGATCTTGGAGATCCCTGTGCCCCCGGCGAGATCATCAAAATAACTATTGAAGGGGAAAGCCTCCAGACAGGTGAGGGCACCATCACAGGACTCTCCGGTCAGCACCGTATTGCCCGACAGGTTGATCGCCGGAGCGGCGCACAATCCTTTGACATATCGAGGATTGGCCGGTTGCGACAGATCGGTGCGGTAAAGCCAGGCGGCGGAGCCATCAGCGTTTTCACAAGCCATATTGGCATAGTCGTAGGGGTTATCCACGGCTGGGTCAAACTCTTCCGGGATGATGAATCGACGGGCCATGATATCGGCTGGTCCGCCGCGGCGGATAATTCCCTGCTTCCACAGGTTGAAGGCTACCGTCCCGCTCGGCCCGGCGTCGTACCAGTCCTGCGTGATATGACTGGGACGGCGAGAGATCTCGCTCTGGTAGAGTGTGGTCGTCTCCAGACCCGCCAGGGTTTGATAGACAGGATCAGCCGTGAAGGCCCAGAAGTTGTAGCCGTACTGGGGTAAGGGATCCAACAGATTGGTCGGATCTGACCAGTCGGTCGGATAGACGGCGGGCTGGTTGAGCATCAGACCCTGAGAGACGAGCTCGGGTTGGAACATATCAAAGGTGTGGTACCAGACGTTCTTGCCCATATCCCGCTTGTCGGCATCGGTGAGTTCGAGGCAGTCGCCGTCGTCGCAGATATCGCCCAGCCCCTTGTTCTCTTCGTAGGTAAAGGAGACCCAGGCACTGTCGATGGGGTAGGCAGCGGGATCAAGGCGGTAATCTCCCAGCGTCGAATAACCATGCAGGCTGAGGCGGGCCCGGGTGGAGGCGGTATTGCCACGCATCAGGCGACCGTCTTCGCTGACACACATATTGACGGTCTGGGTGGGACCTTCGGGCGTTTCAATGGTAACCGCCACTGTGGAGGCGCAGAAGTCGGGGGTCCCGTTGCCGTTGAAATCCATGTAGCAGTAAGGATCATCCTCAAGAGTGTCGAGGTTGCCGTCCGCATCGGCACACATGGCGTTGTCCGTTGCGCGTACGGGAATGGACATGGGCACGGCGGCCTGGGGGCTTCCCGTCGGGTTGGCGACAACCCACTCGGCCAGACTGCCCGTCGTGTTGTAAAAAGTGCCGTAGGTTCCATCCGCGCTGACCAGGTCGAAGTCATCCCAGTCGATGTAGCTGTACCAGGTGTCCGTCTGGTGGTGGGCGATGGCGCCACTCCATCCTTCACCGGGGCCGTCCCCGTGACCCGGTCGAACCCCCTCCGGATCTTCCTGCCAGGTCACCGTGCAGCCCGCTCCCTTCACGCAGACCACTTCAGCCCTTTCGGCGCTGCGTACACCCGAAGTCAAACGCTCGGCCTTGTACCAGACAAAGGTGCTCTGTTCCCCTTCAGCCGCCGGGGGCAACAAAACCCCGCGAGCGACCCACAGACAGGAATAGGGATAGTCGCCCACCAGGGGATAGCCCTCTTCGGCCAAATCCTCGGCGCTCTGCACCCCCTGCTGTCCCGCCACCCCGAAGAGGTCGTCGAGATAGAGGCAGGGCGTCGCGGCATCACCATCGGTGCACCCCGTTGTGCCGAGATAGGTGGAGACCGCTTCTTTCTCGGTGTCCGACATGGCATAGGTCGGACTGCCGCTGTCGCAGTATTTGCTTACCCAGACAAAGAGGGCCTTGTTGCCATCCGAAGCCAGGAAGTTGCGCAGGGTATCGCCCGGATAACGAACTTTCTGGCGGCCGTCCTTCAAGGTGATGGACGAACGGTCGGCTGAATTGGACAGGTTGGTTCGTTTCCAGGTGGCTCCGTCGTCAAGGCTCACCGCGGCATAGCTGTCACGGGCGCCATGGCCGGGAAAGGCTTCGTACTCTTCGATAAATTCAACGGGCCCGTCCTGATAGGTGGCGATCAGGGGCCGGGCGTAGTCTCGGGTTTCCGCCACCGTACCATCGGCCGTTAAATAGTCGATGCCATCCGTAAGCAGGGTGCCGTCCGAACTCTGGGCTGGTACATAAAGCGGCAGCATACGTAATGACACGAACTCTGTGTCGTCCGCTGGCGTATTCGAAATATTCCTTCGGAACATGGGCCCGTCATCGCCCCAAGCCCCGCCTGCCAGCAGCATGAGCACCCCCATGCCTAGAAGCAATCGCGATAAATACGTCTTCATGTGACCCCCTTTTACCGGCTGTTGGGGAAATCTCATCCGTGGGGGCGGCGGCTGCCGGTGTGGCCGCCGCCCCGCTACGCCTGGTCCTGTAGGTTATTGACCGGCCCGGTTCTGCGGAAAGGCCGGGCTCATGATGCGCCGGAACATGCTGTCGTTGCCATCGACGCCATTCTCGTTCCAGATGGCGTAGAACTTGGAGCCGTCCGGGGAGATGCGCAGCTGCGCCTCACCCTGGGCCGCATCGCCCTTGGCCAGATACGGGAAACGCTCGACGATGGTACCGGCGAAGTTGCCGTCGCTGTCCGGGTTCACTTCCCACTCTTCCATAAAGAAGGTCTGGCCGCGATCACGGGTCAGGGTGTAGAAGAGGTCGCCGGGGATGGCATCCGCCCCCTCATTCCCCTCATCGAATTCGCCGTGCGCCTTGGGCACATTGCTCTCGGTTCCGAAGCTCACGTAGAAGACATCGGTATTCTGTTTGTCCTCGGGGTAGGGGGACGTGGCCAAGGTGCTGGGCGGGCCCACCAGGCGCGGTTCGATGGTGCTCTCCTTGTTGTTCTTCAAGCGGGACATGTTGCGGCCGGGCTCGAAGACGCCTGGTTCGAAGCAGGTTTCCACGTCATAGGACGGGATCTTGTCGCCGGCCTCCTCGTCATCTTCGGCGACTACCCCGGTGTAGTCCTTGAACGTGTCGGTGTGGCAGATCGGACCTGTGCCGTTCGGGTCGGTTCCCCATTTCTGGCCGCCGTTGAAGGAGCGACGAATGTACAGGTCATACTTGTCGTGAGCGTTGCGTGAGGCCGCCCAGTTGGGCGTGTAGGTGTAGGCGATGAACAGCTGGTCGCCTTTGAGGATCCCGCGGTGGGCGCGGGCGTCTTCGTAGGGGTTGGTCGAACTGTCATCGCTGAGGTTCGCCTCGGTCTGTACCCACTTGACCACCTTGGTGCCATCCCCATTGGCATCAGGCTCCGAGTCCGGATTGATCCAGGTTTCGGTGGGGGTCACGGTGCTGACGTTCTGGTGTCCCGTGGCGAGATTCTTGGCAGCATAGGGGTTCTGGCCATCCTTGGGGTTGACGATGCGCCGCATGAAGATGTCGGAGGGGCGCCCTTTGCCTTCTTCGCCCTGCTTGTAAATCAGCGCCAGCACGGTATTGGACGGTCCGGCCTGGCCGGCGGGCTGGGGCAGCATGCGCGGTCGGCGGGCGTTCTCGTAGGCCAGTTGCGGCTGTCCTTCCCAGTCAAGGACCTGGTTGCCATCGACGTCGACCAGATAGAGCGGATTGCCGGCAGCGTCCTGTTCGGGCAGGTTGACGATGGTCCCGTCACTGACCTTGTCCGGGCTCATGAATTCAAAGCTGTGGTAGATGACATTCTTGCCGAGGTCCGGCTTGTCCTTCTCCTCCAGATGGGTGGTGTCGTCGCTGTCGTCCCACACCGGCACGCCACCACCGACCCCCTTGGTCTCTTCGTAAGCGACGACGACCCAGGCACTCTGGGTACCGTCTTTTTTGGTGTAGGGCATGAAATTGATGTTGGGCCGCGAAGCACCGGTGTCGCCGTCAAGCAGGCGCCTGTCCGTGGCGGTATCGGCGGCGATACAGACGTTTTTCTCGGCTTCCTGGTTATTATCGAAGGTATAGAAACCGGTGCAGAGATCGGGAACTTCGTAGCAGTAGCGGTGGGTCCCGGCGTGCTTGCCTTCCTCGTCCATCAACGGAATGTAATCGCCGTTTTCATCCAGAACCGGAAGACCGTTTTCGTCAAGTTGGACCTTCATGGTGTCGGCGTTGCACATGTCGTTGTCGGAGATGCGCATCGGCAGCTTGAAAGGCACCAGCGGCATCGGCCGGTTGGTGGTCCATTCCGGATCGTCGATGGCCTGCTCCGGGTCGCCGTTCGGGTAGAACTGGGTGTCGATCTTGTCGAAATCGCTCCACTTGACCGAGCTGTACCAGATGTCGGTCTTGTGGCTGGTGGTAGCGCCGCTCCAGCCGTGACCGGGGCCAGCCGCCGAGCCGGGCCGCAGCCCGTCCGGGTCTTCCTGCCAGATGATGGCGAAACCGACATTTTTCGCGCCGGTGATGGAGATCTGGTAGGCATCGCGCCGGCCGGAGGTCAGCCGTTCGGGCTTGAACCAGGTGATCTCGGCGGTGTCGGGGTCGATGGTGCCGCGGGCCGCCCAGACGCAGCTGTAAGGCAGCTCCACCTCGGGATAGCCTTCCTCCTCGTACCAGTGGGAAAGCTGCGGTCCACCCACCCCCCAGATGTCATCCTCGTAATAGGGATACGAGGTGCCGTCGTCGGTCAGGGCCTCTCTGGAGTAGAGCGGCTTGCCGCCCTGGCAGAAATGGCTGGTCCAGGCAGTCAGGATATGGTTGCCGCGGACCACGATATTCGGCTTGCGCACATCGCCCAGAGCCTCTTCGCCGGTCACCGGCAGGATGATGGAGCTGAGGTCGGCGGAGCGTGACAGGTTCGTGCGTTTCCAGGTGTTGCCGTCGTCTCTGGAAATGGCGCCGAACACGTCCGAAGCCCCCGTTTCAATCTGGTCGGCATAGACGGCCACCAGCGGCTTGACCTTATCGCGGGAGTAGAGGAAGTTGCCGTTTTCGTCGTAGTAGTCGAGGCTACCGGTCGCTTCGTTGTTAGCCCGGGTGGCCGGAACCAGCACCGGCATCAGATCGAGTTTCGCCTTGCTGGTGCCCAAATCGGGCGTTTGGGAGACATTCTTGCGGTTGTAGGAGGACGACAGATGCTTGTCGAGGTGATCCCGAGCCTCGTCGGCCGTCACCGCCACCATGGTCAGCCCGTCATCCACACCGAGGGCAACGACTTCCGTGATGATCGTCTCGATCTGCGCGTCGTTATAAAAGTCGAAGGCGTCAAAGCCGTTGGCGGCCATGACGGTTTCCAGCAGGCCGATGACCTGCGAGGTGATCTGGATCCCCTTGGTCAGATCGCCATCGTCGTCGAGGCTCTGCAGCAGCCTGGCCATATTGATGACTGCGGGGTTATCGATGTCGCCCTGTTCGATGAGGTCGATCGGTGTGACCCGCTGGGCGGCGGTTGTCGTACCGAGCAGATAGCTGCCGAGGTAAAAACTGACGGTCTCGTCAGGGAAGATGTCGAAGCCGCCTGTCGGGTCGGTCTTGCCGGAAAAAGTCTCCCCGACGAACAACAAACCACCTACCGGAGCATCGTGGAAATGGCCGCGTTTCGGGTGCGACAGCATGTAGGTGAACCACCAGCCGGCGCCGACCCCCTCGAAATCGACATAATCTGTGCTTTCACCGGGATAGGCCCAGGCGCCTTCATAGATCTTTTTGCCTTTTGCGTCCACACCCATCATGTAGACCTGCACGGCGATATTCTGGATTCTCAGAGGATTGTAGGGGATTCCCCAGCTAAAACCGAGGTCTTCCTTGAGACTCAACTCCAGATCATAACTTGGGGCGAGAATTCCTTCTTTCTTGTAGTTGAACAGCCCGGGGACCAGGCTGCCCTTCTGGGTGGCAGGCACGGGGTCGGTGCCGACGAAGATATAAGCATCAACGACCTGCCATGAACCAGCCCCGTCAATTTCGACATGAAACTCATCGCCGTCGTTCCAGACACTGACCAGGCCGACCTGCTGCAGAGTCTGGGTAATCAAGGGTGCCTCGACCAACCCGGGCCCTTTGTGAGGGACCTCGCTGCCGTAGGCCGTCGAGATAACGGACGCCAGAAGCAGGACGCCCCCTATTGCCAA
This sequence comes from Desulfuromonadales bacterium, assembly GCA_033549025.1. Lineage (GTDB taxonomy): Bacteria > Desulfobacterota > Desulfuromonadia > Desulfuromonadales > SZUA-540 > SZUA-540. The sequence goes on along the minus strand of JAWSUS010000033.1, from coordinate 21,171 downwards.
CGATAAACACCTCTTCATTGTCAGTACCTCCTTTCATTCCATTGCTGTCCTTCGGTTAAACGGAAGCGCATAAACACGCCGGAGTGTCTGATCTTCTCGTCCCCTTTGCCGAAATGCCCATAGCTGAATCCTCAGACAAAAGGCGTCAGCCGGTAGGGCCCCTTAAAACGAACGGCCAGGCCGGAGGGATCCCGCCGGGTAATTTCACCCGTGGTTTCCAGATACATGTGATGAACATTGTCCGCTGCCGACTCTATCCGGATGAGCATCTCCACCTGAACGTCCTCTTCTTCAAAAAAGGGTTCCCGGGTGTGGAAATAGGCACCGGTACTGGAGACATCCCGGGTCAGTAAGAGCATGTGCCTGTGGCGGTCATCGGCTTCCCGACAGGTCAAAAGAGCGGGCATCTGGGTTGGATAGCGCTCAGAAGCTCTTTGTTCGGGAGCTGGCATGGGCAGATCACTCCTGCTTCTGTTCAGATGGCTCTTTTGCTGCATGTAGATAGGTTTAGCGGACTCTGGCGGGAACACCATCGGGCGTGAGGCTGGTTTATTTATCGTTTTTTAATGGGCACTGGCTCAGGCGCAGAGATGAAACAGGGGGCGGGGTTCTCATCCGGCCTCAGCCTTTTTTCTTAGACGCGAGAACAGCCGCCTGAGGAAGAGGCGATGAGAACCCGAGAAAGACAGGATTTATTTCAAATGGTGGGCCGCCCACAGGGCCGCCTGCAGGCGGTTGCGGGCACCGATCTTTTTGAAGATGTTGTATAGGTGGGTTTTTACCGTGTGAGGACTGATATAAAGACGGGAGCAGATGGTCTCATTGTCGGCGCCGGCGGCGATCAGGGCGAGGACATCCCGTTCCCGGCGGGTCAGCAGGGCCGCCGCCCGCTCCTGGGGATGAGCTTTATCCTCGCCATGGGGTGTTCTGGTCTGGCGGGTGACGTATTCCATCATCACCTCGCGGGAAACCCAGAGCTCCCCGGCTTTCAGGGCGCAGATCCCCTTGAGGATACTCTCGGCCCGGTCGTCTTCGAAAAAAAATCCGCGCACGCCCAGCTCCATTAAATCGAGGAGGGGGGTCAGACTTCGCACCAGATTGAAGAGCGCAAGGGTTTCGTTCTCGAGAAAGGGCAGGGCTTCTCGCTTGAGCAAACCACAGATGTCGGACCCCGAAAAACCAAAGGCATCGACAAAAATGAGCCGGGGGAGTACAGGGGACTCGGTGCCGCCCAAGGCAGAGAGGTCACGAAGGCAGGGGACCAGACTCCAACGAGCCGGGGTCTGTGTCGCGATGAAGTGCGTGAGGATGTCCATGCAGAAACGACGCTCTCCCACGATCACGATGGGGCGGTCTCTGTGCGGACAAGTCGTGCAATTACGGAGATCCGTGGAAGAGTTCACGGCTTATCCTGGCGCCGGACCGATGACTGCCTGAAAAATCCATTATTCCATTTCAGGGCGCCCAATAAACTATGCCATAAAACTTTGCTGAGGCATTCCAAAACCCCTGACTTTTCTATTAAATTTCTATCATTTTCGGGCGCCAGCCGTTGCCGCGCCCCGGGAACAAAAGCCCCATGGCACAACGGGCAAGGGAAAACAGGCACTTGACTTTGCGCCTAAAGCAGGTTTAATTAGTCAGGTACCTTTTCACCGCCCATTTCATCAAAAAGGAGGTTTACACATGAAAAAAGTTCTCGTAGCAACTCTGGCTCTTTCCCTTCTGGCCACCACGGCTTTTGCTGCCGGTCAGGCCGACCGAAACACGGGCTGCGGCCTCGGTTCCCTGCTGTGGGAAGGCAAGGCGGACGGCTCCGTTATCTCCCAGTCCCTGCAGGCGACCACCAACGGCATCTTCGGCAACCAGACTTTCGGCATCACCTCCGGTACCCTCGGCTGCGAGCAGCCGGCCAACATCATCAAGAATGACCGCGCCCTCGCTTTCACCCGCGACAATCTCGACCCCCTGGCTCGTGACATCGCTGCCGGCGGCGGCGAAACCCTCGAGACTCTCGCCGAGCTGCTGGAAGTTCCTGCCGCTGAGCGCGCCAACCTCTACAGCCGCCTGCAGTCCAATTTCGACCAGATTTTCGTCACCGGTCAGGAAAGCAGCGCCGACGTGATCGACAGCATCATCACCATCGCTGGTTAATGCGTTTCGTTTTTTACGACACCGTACAGGCACCTGAAAAGGGCGGGCTCGGGATTTTCATTCTCCCGGGCCTTGCCCTTTTTCTGTGCCTGTTTTTTGTCGGCTCGGCCGCCCGGGCCGCCGACAACAGCGCTGAAGGTCTGCGCGAACGCGCCCGTCAGCAGCAGCTTCACCAGGATCCCTACTGGCTCACCCTGCTGCACTATCGCCCCTCTCTGCGGGGGCTTGGCAGTCTGATCGATGACCCCGCCTTCTTTGTGGCCGACAACGGCAAATGGGATGCCCAGGCGGAACTGGACGCCACCCTGCAGGCTTTCTTTGAACCATCCTCTTCCGACCAGCTTCCGGCCCGCTGCCGTTTTCCCGCCCGCTATGAATGGCTGAAGGAGCAGTTAGGAGCCGAGGACGACGATTTTCCGGCCGTCACCTGCAGTGAACTCGACGAGGCCCTTGACCAGGTTGATCCCCGCTCGGCCGTCCTCATCTTTCCCGGCACCCACAACAACAGCCCCGCCTCCATGTTCGGGCACACCCTGATCATTATCGAAGGCCCCTACAAGAGCCGGCTGCTCTCCTACGCCGTCAACTATTCCGCCTTTACGGATGAAACCAACGGCTTCGCCTATGCGGTCAAGGGGATTTTCGGCCTGTATCGCGGCTACTTCTCGGTCCTTCCCTACTATCAGAAGCTGCGGGAATATCGGGATCTGGAACGGCGGGACGTCTGGGAATATCCGCTCAACCTCGACGCGGACGAAACGCGACGCATGTTTCTGCACACCTGGGAACTGAAGGACATCTATTCGGATTACTTCTTTTTCGATGAAAACTGCGCCTACCAGCTCCTCTTCCTGCTGGAGGCGGCCCGTCCCGGCCTGCGGCTCACCGATCACACCCGTCCCTGGGTCATCCCTATCGACACGGTGCGGATCGTTGGCCAGCAGGGACTGATCGAGTCGAGCCTTTACCGCCCCTCCAAAGCCACCCGTATCGCGCGCATCGCCGCGCAGATGAACGACGAGGAGCAAAAGACCACCCTGCGCCTGCTCGACGGCAGCATTGGTCCGACGGAACTGGAGGAGGCCGGGCTGAACCAGGCGGCTCAGATCCGGGCGCTGGATCTGGCCACGGAATCGGTCGAATTCAGCTACTTCAAGAAACAGCTCGGCCAGGATGAATACCGCACCCGCTATATCTCGCTGCTTACCGCCCGCAGCAAGCTGGGAGCGGCCAGCGCCGAGCCCGACTGGCAGGAGCCCCTGCGCCCCGATCGGGGGCATGGTTCCAACCGCTTCAGCCTGGGCACCGGCTTTCGCGCCGACGACTATTATCTGCAGGCCAAAATCCGTCCGGCCTACCACAACCTGCTCGATGCCGACGCCGGTTACATCGCCGGCTCGCAGATTGACTTCGCCGACCTGGTGCTGCGCTACTATCCCGAGGAGAACAGGCTCAGACTCCATAACCTCAATCTCATCGAGATTGTCTCCCTGTCACCTCGCAGCCGTTTTTTCAAACCGATTTCCTGGAAAGTGAAGACCGGCCTCATTCAGTGGCCAGCTGATGACGGCGGCGACCACCTGGTCTACGAGCTGTCGCCTGGGGGGGGATTCAGCTATGGCAACGACGCCGTGCTGGGATACGGCATGGTGGAAACGGAGCTGCTGGTTTCAGGACACTTTCGCGACAGCTTCGCTCTGGGGGGCGGTGGTTCTCTGGGGGTGCTGGTCAACCTGGCCGACCGCTGGAAAATCCATGCCGCGGCCCGGCACATCTGGCACGAAGCGGGCGGGCCTCACCGCAGCGGCGAGGCCCGGCTGGACCAGACCCTGGTGACGGGAAGATCCAGCAGCCTGACCCTGACTCTATCCAGGCAGAAGGTCCATGGACGCTACCTGACCGATGCCGGCCTGAACTGGAACCTCTTCTGGTAGGCGGCTTAAGCCGCCGTCCCTCCTCGCTGAAGCTTCACCTTGAGGAGTCCGGCCAGCTCTTCAAAAGTGGCCAGCCAGCGCCGCGCTTTCTCGTCGCCAGCCGCCGCCCGCCTTTCCATCTCCGCCGCCAGGGTCTTGTGCAGGCCGAAACAGATGTTCTGCGCCTTCCACAGGTCGACCTGGAGCGGGGGCCGGGTCATGCAGGCCGCCAGTTCGACGGCCGTCTCCAGATGGTCCGGGTCTTCCCCTTCGCCCGGCAACCGTTCGAGCTCGGCGGTCAGTCGACGCTCGGCCCGGTAATCGAGCAGGGGCTGTTCCAGAGCCAACCCCAGCAGCTCGATTTCTGCCAGGGTCTGCCGGAATGGGGTCGCCTCAAAGGGTTCTTCATCGAGCATCGTCCGTAATTGCCTGTTCAGCACAAAACCGACAGGCAGGGCCAGCTGGGACGGCGCCGGCATGTCGATGCCATGCAGAAAGCGCATGAGGACGTAGTGTTCGTCATGGACCTCCTGAAAGGACGTCTCGATTTCCCGCAGCGTCTCGCGCAGAATCTTGTCCATGACCAGGCGCTGATCGTCCCGAAAGAGATGCTCCAGACCAAAGGTCCCTTGCGCAAAGTGGTGGTCCAGCAGACGGAGAACCCGAGGGATGTCCCCTTGCCGAAACGCCTCGATTACCTCGTCTGCCGTGACAGCTGTTTCTCCCGCTTCGGCTGCGCTTCTTACTCCGGCCACCAGATTGTGCCCGCCCAGGTAAAGGGCATAGAAGATAAAATCGCCCTCCTTGCGGGTCGCCCGCGAGCGGATGACGACGCGGCCGCAAGCCAGCTTCATCTTGCCGGCCCGATACTCGTCATATTGCCGTCTATGCGTCGAATATCCGTACCCTTGCCCGTCGGTACCGGCCTTGAAGAGGGAAAGCATGGCGTGGCGGCCCGCCACCCGGGCCAGGTCCACCCGCATGGGTTTGACCGCCCGACGGTAGATGGTGCCGCCGTCCTGCCAGGCCGCTACATTGCTCCGCGCCGCGCCGAGCCGCTGGACAAAGGCCTCCTCCAAAGGCCGGGCACCGATATCCTCGGCCAGCTGCAGGGCGCGACTGGCGTAGGCCAGAACCTGCACCGTCTCTATGCCCGAGATATCGTTGAAGAACCAGCCGCAGCTGGTGAACATCAGCATAGCGTGACGCTGCATTTCCAGCAGCGCCAGGACCTTGGAGCGCTCCGCCGCACTCAGCCGGTGCGCGGCCTGGGCGTCCAACCATAAATCGATCCGGTCTTCCGCCGGATCGAGCAGCAAGTCGATGTAGTCGTCCCGGCTCTGCCAGGGATCACGCAGAAGCGCTTTCCCTTCCTGCTCAAAAACAACAGCCAGCTCATCCCGCAGCCAGTCCAGCGCCTCGCGCAGCGGCCGCCGCCACTGCTGGTTCCAGCCCGGCTTTCCCCCCGTGTGGCAGCCGCAATCCGCCCGCCAGCGCTCGACGCCGTGGCTGCAGCTCCAGGACGAGTTTTCCTCGATTTCCACCTCGTGCGTCGGCGGATGTTTTTCCAGGTATTCCCCATAGATCGTCACCCGGGCGGACCCGGAGCTATCGACGTGACGCAAGGCATAGGCCAGGGCCATCTCGCCAAAAAGATGATGGTGCCCATAGGTTTCGCCATCGGTGGCGATATGGGCCAGCTGGGGCTCAGCCGACGGCGCCAGGGTGCCCGTCAGGCGATCGGCCAGGGACTCCCCGCGCTTGAGCAGATCGGAAAAAGCGACTTCCTGGGCGATCGCGCCGTCATAGAAGAAGATCGTGATGCTTTGCCCGTCCGGCAGGCGGCAGAGATAGGGGCAGCGCGGATCGATCCCGCCGCCGCGTACATCCTGCCAGCGCTTTTCCGTGAGCCCCTTCACCCTGGCCGCCTGACGGGGGGCGAGCAAAGTAAAGCGGATGCCGTGCGTGGCCAGCAGCTGCAGGGTTTCCAGGTCAACAGCCGTTTCGGGCAGCCACATCCCCTCCGGGTCCCGCCCGAAACGATGACGGAAATCACCGATCCCCCACAGGACCTGGGTCTGTTTGTCACGACGATTGGCCAGCGGCATGATCAGGTGACTGTAAGCCTGCGCCAGGGCCGCCCCGTGGCCTGAAAAACGCTGTTGGCTCAGCCGGTCCGCCTCCAGAATGGCCGCATAGGTTTCCGGCCGACACCGCTGAAACCAGCGCAGCAGGGTCGGCCCGAAATTGAAGCTGATGCGGGTATAGTTGTTGACGATGTCCTGGATGTAGCCTTCCCTGTCGAGAATGCGGGCCGCCGAATTCGGCTCGTAGCACTGTTCGGTGATGCGCTCGTTCCAGTCGTGGTAGGGCTGGGCACTGTCCTGTTGCTCAATGTGATCGAGCCAGGGGTTTTCCCGGGGCGGCTGATAAAAATGGCCGTGTATGCACAGATATTTTTCCATGATTCCCGTCTGCTGTGTTGAGATTTACCGTCCTTTACCTCTCCTGCATTCTAACAGCCCCACCGGCCCCAGCAAGGCGAAGAACAGACCTACGATTTTTCTTTTATTTACTGAGGACTTGTGGCAGTATCCGCCATTGACCACAAAAACACTAGGGTATACACCTTCTTTCAGCCCGTCCCAAAGGATAGATCGATGTCATCCCTTGATCGCTTTATGCAAATAAATAGTAAACAATATACATACGTATTCTTTACGCTGGGGGGCGCGCTGCTGCTCTGCCTGCTGACCCTGGCCCATGAATATTTCCTGCATCCTGAACCTATCCTGTTCAGCCATCTGTGGATTTCCGGCCTGGCCGGCGGCCTGATCGGGGCGTGGACCGGCAGGCGAGTCCAGCAGGCAGGCCGCACCCTGGACTCCCTGCGTGAAAGCGAAGAACGCTACCGCGATCTCTTCGAGAACGCCAACGACCTCATCCAGTGCGTGAGCGCCGACGGCCGCATCCTCTATGCCAACCGCGCCTGGCGGCAGGCCCTGGGCTACGAGGAGGAAGAACTCCGCCAGCTGAACATGCTCGACTTTATTCACCCGGACAGCCGCAGCCACTGCCTCGGCATTTTTAAGCGCCTGCAGGAGGGACAAAGCGAGGAGTGCGGCGAATTTCAGTTCATCAGCAAGGACGGGCGCGCCGTCAGGGTCGAAGGCAACTGCAACTTTCGCTTCGAAAACGGGCGGGCGGTTTCGTCCCGCGGCATCTTCCGGGACGTCACCAGCCGCCATCAGATCGAAACGGCCCTTCTCGAAAGCGAGGAGTCGCTCTCACGCTCTCTCGCCTTTACCCGCACCATCCTCAACAGCATGAACGATGCCATTGCCATCATCGATGTGGAAGACCGGATCCTGCTGGGCGCCAACAACGTGCTTCTCCATAGCCTGGGCAAAGAAGAGCATGAAATTATCGGCAGAAAATGTGCTGAATTCACCTGCCAGGGTTCAGCCCCCTGCGACGCGGCCGACAAACCTTGTCCTCTGCGCCTGGTGCTGGAGACCGGCGAACACTGCCAGATCGAACATGCCTACCAGGATCGGCAGGGGCATCTTCGCTATGCCGAAATCTCCGCCTCGCCCGTCAGGGACAAGGAAGGGAAGATCGTTCATGTGGTGCATGTGAAAAAAGACATCACCCAGCGCAAAAACGCCGAGCTGAGGGTCAAGCAGCTGGCCTATTTCGATTCCCTCACCGGCCTGCCCAACCGGCTGCTGCTGCTGGACCGTCTAAGCCAGGCGTTGGGCCGGGCCCGACGGGACGAACTCAAGGTGGGCGTCCTCTTTCTCGATCTGAACGGTTTCAAGGCCATCAACGACACCCTCGGCCACGAAAAGGGGGACATGGTGCTCAAGGAAGTGTCCAGACGGCTGAAAAGCTGCGTTCGCGCCACGGATACGGTCGGGCGCCTCGGCGGCGATGAGTTTGTCGTGGTGATTGCCGGCATCCAGGACATCGAAGTCGTCCGGGAGATCGGCGCCAAGATTGTCGACAGCCTCTCCCGCCCTATTTCCCTCGACGGCCTCAACCTTTCGGCCAGGCCGAGCATCGGCGCCGCCATCTTCCCTGATCACGGCGCCAACGCCGGCTCCTTGCTGCGCGTGGCCGACCAGGCCATGTATCAGGCCAAGGAGAAAGCGAACGACCAGATTCTCTTTTACGACCCCGCTGGCGAGGCGGCTGCCCAGGCCCCGGCGCACCCTTTACATTAGTCCGGCAGCTGATACTATTGCCCTAAAATCCGACCAGAAGGAGGGCATCATGACTTACGGCGCAGAACGGACCTACAAAAAGGTGGAAGTGATCGGGGTTTCCGGCCAGGGTATCGAGGCGGCCATTCAGGCGGCAGTCGGCCGCGCCCACAAGACGCTGGAAGGTCTCTCCTGGTTCGAAGTGCAGGATATTCGCGGTCATGTCGGGCCCGACGGGCAGGTCAGCGAATATCAGGTCGTCCTGAAAGTCGCCTTTGAACTGAAATAGGAGGCGGTCCGACGGGTTCAGGGCTCTGCCGACAGCAGGGCGCGGATGACTTCGCCGGCCATGGTCATGCCGAAAATAGGCGGCAGATAGGAAGAGCTCCCCAGCAGAAGCTTGGTGAAATCCGGCGTGCCGCGGCCATCGCCCCGGCCGCCGATGGCCGGCAGCTGGCCCGGCGGCGGCTCATATTCTTCGGTCGAATAGACGACTTTGATGCCGGAGGTGATGCCGCGACGCCGAAGCTCTTTGCGAATGACCCGAGCCAGCCGGCATTTCTGCGTATGAAAGAGGTCGCCGACGCTGATTTTGGACGGATCGAGCTTGTTGCCCGCCCCCATGGCCGAGATGACCGGCAGTTCCCGCTGGCGGCAGCTTTGCAGCAGGTGCAGCTTGGACGTGATCGTGTCGATACAGTCGAGCACGTAGTCGTAGCCCCGGCTGAGAAGTTCTTCTGCCGTAGTGCTGTCGTAAAATACCTTCAGCGGTTCCACCTGCATGGCCGGATTGATGGCCTCGCAGCGCCTGGCCATCACGGTCACCTTGGCCTGACCCAGCGTGCCCTCCAGGGCATGAATCTGCCGATTGATATTGCTGGGATTGATGACGTCGAAATCGACCAGGGTCAGGCGGCCGACACCGCTGCGGGCCAGCGCCTCCACGGCGTAACTGCCCACGCCGCCGACACCGAACACGGCCACCGAGGCCTGGGCCAGCCTCTGCAAACCTGTTGATCCTACGAGAAGTTCCAGCCGACTGAAACGGTGCTCTTCCATTGTTTTAGGTCCATCCTTTCCTGCGAAAATACGGCTTCCCCTCTTCCTCCTGCACCAGATTCAGAATGCGCTTGGCATTGGCCGTGGTGATAGCCGCGGTCTGCGCCAGGGTCCACCCCCTGAGTTGGGCCACCCGCTCCGCAATGAGGGGAAGGTAGGAGGGGCGGTTTTCCTCCTGTCGGTGAGGATGGGGGGAGAGATCCGGCGCATCCGTCTCCAGCACAATCCACTCTTCCGGCAGCGCCGACAGCACTTCGGGCCCCCGCCGGGCTTCCGGGTAGGTCAGGGGACCGCCGAAACCGATGGCGAAATGGAGCTTTACCGCCTGCAGAGCCGTTTCCCGGCTACCGGAAAAGCCGTGAAAGATCCCGCCGACCTTTTGGGCCTCTTCCTGGTGCAGAATGTCCAGCAGACGCGCGGTGGCTTTGCGGCAGTGGATGAGCAGGGGCAAGCCCGCCTCGACAGCCAGGCGAATCTGGTGCCGGAACGCTTTTTCCTGCTGTGCCGGCGACACCCCCTGAATCACGCCGTCCAGCCCGACCTCGCCGACGGCTACGACGGCGGGAGTCGCCAACAGGGCGGTCAACTTGTCGGCCACCCCGGTATTCCAGTCGGCGGCCGCCAGCGGATGAACACCCGGCGCCGCCAGGGCCTCGGGAACATGGCCGACGGTTTGCAGCAATCGCGGCCAGTCCCGGGGATGCACGCCGGGCACCAGAAAGGCGCCCACGCCGGCCGCACGGGCCAGACGCACCTCACGCTGAATCATCGGTTCGTCGCCGAGGGCATCGAGATGGATATGGGTGTCGAAATACACCGGTTTGCTCATGACGCCAGATGCTACCATAACGGGGGGCCAGGCGAAAGATTCCTTTGTTTTCCCACTTGCCACATGCGCCTTTCTATGCTAGGTCTAACAGACTGAAATTGCGCCATTAACGTCATTTTTCCTGCGAAAGGATCCTCCATGGGCCCCTTGGGAACCCCGCAGTTTTCCACCCTGAAAAAAGTGTTTCTCATCACCCTGTCCGCCGGCCTGGTGGCCGGGGCCGTTTTCCCGCTCTTTGCCGCTTTGATCATCGGGCGGCAGGCCGTCAGCCTGCCTTTTATCGCCGCCTGCCTGTGCATGGGGGTGACCCTTGGCGCCCTGATCTACCTGTTCATCCGCCTCACCCTGCAGAAGATTTTCCGCCAGCTGCTCAGTCGGCTTCATCCCCTGGCCGGCGGCAATCTTCATGTCGAGGGCGACACGGTGGAAGCCCTGAATGGAGCCGTCGAAAAGGCCGTCAGCAAAGCCGAAAAACTGGTCGACAATCTGCTCTCCTCCGTCGACGAGATTAACTCGCTGTACCGCTCCATGGCCGAGTCGAGTCACTATCTCTCCGAAAGAGCCCGGGAGGGACTGGCCGCCGCCATCGATACGCACCGGGACGTGCAGTCCATGGACGACAAGCAGCAGCAGATCACCGAGCAGATGGAAATCCTTTCCCATCGCACCCAGGACGAATCCGCCCTGTCCCGCCAGCTTTTCGCCTCTCTCGAGCAGATGTCCACCGCCATCGACCACTCCACCGCCCAGTTCATGGAGACGACGACCAGCGTGGAGGAAATGGCGGCCAGCGTCAAGGAAGTCGCCGGGCAGGCCGAAGAAATCGCCCGGGCCGTGGAAGAAACCTCCCACGACCTCGACTCCATCGGTGACTCTCTGGCCAAAATCCACACCGGATCCCTGGCCAGCGCCCAGGCCGCCAATACGGTCCGGAACGATGCGGAGGACGGCCTGCGGGTCGTGCGCAACGCCATTGAGGAGATGGAGCGCATCGACCGCGAAAGCCAGAAAACCCGGGAAGCCATGGTCCGTCTTTCCCGGCAGACCGCCGACGTCGTCAAAATTATCGAAGTCATCAAGGAACTGGTTTCGGATACGGAACTGCTCGCCTTCAATGCCGCCATCATTGCCGCCAAGGCCGGCGAAGAAGGCAAGGGCTTTTCCGTCGTGGCCGAAGAGATCCGCGACCTGGCCGATCGGACGACCTCCAGCGCCACGGATATCCATCACATCGTCAAGGCCATTCAGGGCGACACCAAAGAGATGACGGAGGCGGTGGAAACGACCAGCAAGCGGATTTCGCGCGGGAAGGAGCTGTCCCTGTCCACCGGGGAGGCCCTGAACAAGATTCTTAAAAGCTCCAGCCAGGCGGCCGACAGTTCCGACGAAATCGCCAACCTAACGGCTCGCCAGGGGGAACGGGCTAAGGCCCTTATTCATGAAGCGGGCTCCAGCCTGCGTTCCGTCCGAGCCATCGCCCGCGCCCAGAATGAGCAGCAGATCGCCATCAGCCGCATCATGGAGGGGGTCAACCAGATGAATGCCGCCGCCCTGCAGATCCGCCGGGGCATGGAAGAACAGGTCAAGGCCAACCGCGAGTTTGACCGCAGCCTGGCCGAACGCGAACAGCAGTTTCTGGCCATCAACGAGGCCGCGCGTTTTCTGCGGGAAACCTCCACGCGGGTTTTCGCTCATTTCGCCCGCTCCGAACAACGGCTACGGGGGAACGCCGACAAAGGCGCCGAGCTCTCCAAGGAGATCCACAGCCTGGAGGCCCTGGTTCGCAACCTGCGCCAGCTGGCCGATGCCTACCGGAGGGATACCGAAGGCTAGAAGGCAAACCGGCCATATAAAAAAAACCGGAGAGTCCCTTGCGGACATCTCCGGTTTTTTTGTTTGCCGGCGGCTTTACTTGTCAGGAACACCCAGCTGGCGCAGGATGGACATCAACGGGCACCAGTTGGTGAACGCGCTCTGCAGCAGGTTCAGCCCGACAAAGGCCGTAAACCACAGCCAGTGGGGGGAATGCACCTGCGACAGCACCAGGCTCAGCAAGATAAAAAACCCCGCCGCCATCCGCAAATATCTGTCTACTGTCATGGTCTGTATCTCCTCTCATGTTGTTCCGCGTTTTTTCCGTAAACCAGCCAGTACACCACCGGGATCACCACCAGGGTGAAGGCGGTCGAAGCAAAGACCCCGAAGATGATCGACCAGGCCAGGCCGGAAAAGATCGGGTCGAGGGTGATGATCCAGTTCCCCAGCAGGGCGGCGCCGGCCGTCAGCAGAATGGGACGCAGGCGCACGGCCCCGCTCTCGATGATCGCTTCTTTGAGGGAAGCGCCTCGCTTGAGGGCATGGTGGATGAAGTCGATGAGAATGATGGAGTTACGCACCACGATACCGGCCAGGGCGATCATGCCAATCATGGCGGTCGCCGTGAAGAAGACCGGGTTATCGTAGCCCCCGACAGGGCGGTCCATAATGAGATTCAGCAGCCAGAAGCCCGGCATGATGCCGATCATGGTCAGGGGGATAGCGCCCATGATTATCAGCGGCAGCACGTACGAACCCGTCTCGATCAGCAGCAGGATGAAGATGAGGATGAGGGCGGCGCCAAAGGCGATACCCAGATCGCGGAAGGCGTCCACGGTGATCTTCCATTCTCCCTCACCGCCCCAGACCACTTTGGCCCCTTCGGGCAGGGGGTTGTCTTTGAAGTGCGAGGAAAGATTCAGGATCGCATTGACCGGACTCTTGCCGGCCATTTCGCCAAAGACATAGACGACCCGATCCAGGTTTTTATGATAGATGGTCGGCTCCAGCACTTCCTCTTCAAAATGACCGAGTTCGGACAGCCGCACCATCTTCCCTGAGGGGGTCCGTACCTGCAGGCCCTCGAGGGCCACCAGCGAGGAGCGTTCCGACAGGGGGAGACGCAGCATGATGTGCAGTGGGTGCCGCTCGCTGGGCAGATGCACCGCGCCGACCTTTTCGCCGGCCAGCGCCAGGGCCAGCGTCTGTGCGATCTGGGCATCGCTCACCCCCGACAGGGACGCACGGGTCCGGTCAGGCACGAACTGAAAGCGCCGTTGCGGGGCCTCGACGGAATCGTCCACATCGACGACCTTATCCTCCGTAGCCATCCGTTCCTTGACCAGGCGGGCGGCGGCGATCTGTTCAGCATAAGACAGGCCAGGCTCCGCATACACCTCGGCCGCCAAGGTGCTGATGACCGGCGGTCCTGGCGGCACCTCGACGACCTTGAGCAGGGCCCCGTGTTTCATGGCGATTTGGGTCAGATCGTCCCGCAGCCGCAGCGTGATGGCATGGCTCTGCTGATCCCGTTGCTCCTTGTGGGCCAGATTGACGCGGATGTCGGCCAGGTTGGGCGCTTGGCGCAGGTAATAGTGGCGCACCATGCCGTTGAAGTCCATGGCGCTGGCCGTCCCGACATAGGACTGGAAGTCGGTGACCTCGTTGACCGTTGCCAGATAGTCCTCCAGCGCCCGCACCGCCCGGTCCGTCTCTTCCAGCGTGGCCCCTTCCGGCAGATCGACCACCAGCTGAAACTCGTTCTTGTTGTCGAAGGGGAGCATCTTCAGCGGCACCAGGTTGAAAGCGGGCATGGCTACCGAGCCCAGGAAGAGCAATACCACCATGCCAACCAGCAGCCAGGCACGACCGCGAGACTCCAGAAAAGGGAGCATAAGCCGGCGATAGACCTTGTAGATGCGGCTTTCTTCCAGCACATACTCTTTTTCCTGCTTGCCATACTCCCCCTTGAGGACATGGTAGGTCATCCAGGGCGTCACCGTAAAAGCCACCAGCAGGGACATGACCATAGTCAGGGGCACGTTCACGGCCATGGGCCGCATATACGGCCCCATCATGCCGGTGATAAAAAGCATGGGCAGAAAAGAGACGATGACGGCCAGGGTGGCCAGAATCACCGGCGGGCGCACCTCATCCACGGCGGTCAGCACCGCCTCGCGGGGGGGTTCCTTTTTCATCTTGAAGTGGCGGTAGATATTCTCCACATCGACGATGGGATCGTCGACCAGCAGGCCGAGGGCCAAAACCAGGGCAAAGAGGGTCACCCGGTTGATGGTGTAGCCGAACCAGTAGTTGACCAGCAGGGTCAGCGAATAGATGATGGGGATGGAGACCGCGACAATCAGCGCCTCCCGCCAGCCAAGGGCGATGAAGATCAGTGCCAGCACGGTGACGATAGCAATCACCAGGTGCTTCATGAGCTCATTGACCTTGTGGTTGGCCGTCTCCCCGTAGTTGCGCGTGACCCGCAGCTCAATCTCGGCCGGAATGATCGTTCCCCGCATGGATTCCACCGCCTCGATGGCCTCCGCGGCCACCCGAACCGCATTGGTTCCCTTCTGCTTCGACACGGCGATGTGCACGGCCTGATATTCCTTGCCGCGATCGGCGTCCGGCTCGGCCGGGCCAAAGCGCAGGCGGGTATAGCTTTTGACTTCCTCCATGCCATCGTGAACAGTCGCCACATCCCGCAGAAAGACCGGCTTGCCGTTCTGGACGCCGATAACGAGATCTTCCATTGCGGCCGCGGAGTTCAGGAAGGTGCCGCCACGCACAAGAATTTCTTCATTGTTTTGTTGAAAGGAGCCCGCCGGCAGATCGAGGTTGGCGGCTTGCAGGGCTCTTTTCAGGTCCAGCAGGTCAAGTCCCCGGGCAGCCAGGGCGCCCGCATCCACCGCGACCTGTACCTGCCGGGATCGGCCGCCGATCACCGACGTCACCGAGCTGTTCTTCACCGACTGCAGACGGTCCACCACTTCTTCGGAGACGCGGCGCAGATCATGATCGGAGAGGGTCTCCGCATAAAGGGTCAGGTTGACGATGGGGACATCATCCACCTCCACCGGCTTGATGACCCAGCCGCTGACGCCCGGCGGCACAATGTCGATGTGGGTGATGATCTTGTTATGCAGCTTGACCAGCGAGTCGATACGATCCTCGCCGACATAGAACCGTACAGTGACGATCGCCAGATCCGGCCGGGACATGGAATAGACGTATTCGACCCCGTCGACCTGCAGCAGCAGCTTCTCCAGGCGGGTGGACACCTGCTTTTCCACTTCCTCGGCGCTGGCCCCCGGCATGTGCACGTAGACATCGGCCAGAGGCACCACGATCTGCGGCTCTTCCTCCCGAGGGGTGAGCATGAGGGCGGCGATACCGGCAATAACGGACAGCAGGATGAGAATGACCGACAGATTGCCGTCCAGAAACTTGTCGACAATCCGGGTCGGCAGGGAGTGCTTTTTCGCCGTCATCGCTCCTCCTCCACCCGGTCCCCATGGCTGGCTTTATCCACCTTATCGGCCAGGATGCGTTCGCCGGCGCGGAGGCCTGAGAGAATCTCCACCCTATCCGCGACCTGACGGCCCGTTTTTACCAGGCGATAGTGCAAAATGCCGTCTTCCAGTACATAGACCCCGGCCAGTTGTCCCCGTTGCAGCAGGGCCGAGCGGGGGATGAACAGGCTCGTACGTTCCGCCCCCGGCACGAAAACCCGCGCGAACATCCCGCTGGTCAGTCCCTCCCCGGCGCCGAGTGCCGCTTTGACCTGAAAGGTGCGACTCTGTGGATCGGCCGCCGCCAGCACTTCGGTCACCGTTCCTTCCAGTTGTCTGGACAGGGAAGGGATCTCTACCCGCACCGGCGTACCGGGGACAAATCGGCCCCGGTAGGACTCGGGCACTTCGACCCTGACCCGCCAGGCGCCGAGGCCCTCGAGTTCGAGAAGAGGGGTGCCGGGCAGAATCGTGCTCCCTTCCTCGACCAGGTGTCTCAAAACCCTGCCGTCATAGGGGGCCGCAATACGGGTGTGGGCCGCGGCGATTCGGGCGGCCTCGACAGCGGCAGCTGCCGCAGCCCTTCCGTCTTGGGCCACACGCAGGTCGGCAGCGATCTGATCCAACTCCTGGGGAGTGACCGCTTCTTTTGCCGAGAGTTTCTGATAACGGTCAAAGGTCTTTTCCGCCAGCTCCAAACGGGCCGTCGCCATGCCCAAGGCGCCTTCGGCTTCCTGCAGCTTTCTACCGGCCGCGTTGTCCCCGATGGTCGCCAGCAGCTCGCCCTTTTTCACCAGACTCCCCTCCCTGGCGGCCAGTCGCAAAAGATGCCCGTCGGTACGCGCGGTCAGCAGAGCCCGCTCCGAACTCTCCACCGTCGCCACCAGCGCCCCCGAATCCGCCGATGTCGAGACCGTCACCTCGTGAAAGGGCAGGCCCTTCAGGATGGTCTTTTCCATATCCGTCTGCCCGGGAGGAATCTCCCCGCCGCAGGCCGCCAGAAAAAGAAGGGTCAACGCGCTGCAATAGGTCATCAGTTTTTTCACTGGTTCATCTCCTCGGAGGACAGAAACGTTTGCAAAAAGGTGCCCTGTTGAAAATGGCGGCTGGCCAGGGAAAAAATGAGCTGAGCCTCGGCCCGGATGGTTTCGAGGCGGGTGCGCTCCACGGCCGTCTGGGCCGCCAGCAGGTCGGCCATATCCGTCAATCCGACCGTGTAACGCTCTTGAAGAAGCCTCAGGCTCTCGGCCCCCTGTTTTTCACTCTGGCGGGCCGTCTCCAGGTTGAGGCGGGCTTCCTCGATGCGGCGCCCGGCTTCGTCCCTCTGCAGAATCGCCTGCCGGACGGCCTCCTGCCGCCGCCATTGGATAGCCTCCCGGGTGGCTTCGGCCCGGCTCCGTCCCTGCGAGCGCCGGAAACCGTCAAAAAGCTCCCAGGTCAGGCCGGCGTGCAGCATCCAGCTCTCCGCTTCCGTGCCCAGGGGAGTCGACCCGTCGTGGAAAACATAGGAAGCGCCAAGCCCTACCTTGGGAAAATAGGCGGCCCGGCTTTGCTTCACCGCCAGCCTGGCTTCTTCTTCGCGCAGAGACAAAGCCCTGAGGTCGCTGCGGTCCGGGGCCCCCACCGAGGCGGGAGTGTCGAAATCTTCCGGCTGCAGGGGACGGCCAAGGCGGACCTCCCTTCCATCACGCCCCAGGGCCAGAGCCAGGGCCTGTTGGGCCTGGGCGACGTCGTTGGCGGCGCTTCGCTCCCGGCGCCGCGCGTCGGCCAGAAAGACCGCCGCCTGCAAAGTATCCGCCTTCAACCCGAGCCCTTCCGCCTGACGCTCCTGCGCCAGGCGATGCACCTCCTCGGCCTGACGGCGCGCGCTTGCGGCCCAGTCCTGCGCCCCCATGGCCTGCTGCAGGCCCAGATAGGCGCGGAAGAGGTCGAAGCCGGCCTCCTCTTCGGCCCAGCGCGCCTGCTCATTGGCGGCGGCGGCGCCTTTCTGGGCACGCCGGTAGCCATAGGAGACATCCGGGTCATAAAGCACCTGATTCAGGTCGAACCGCGTTTCGAAATCCTTGCGGTCGTCAGGGTTGTTGTAGTAATCGGCCTCCCGAATGACGAGGTCCTCCTGGTTCAGGCTGATAAAGAGGCTGCTGCCGGGCTCATTGGTCCAGGTAAACCGCTCGGAAAAGGTCAGGCGGGGAAGATAACGGCTGCGCACCTCGCCGGCCGCCCCTGCCGCCGCTTCGGCGTCCTTGCGGGCCGCCTCGGCGAAGGGCCTTTTCTCGATGGCCTCCTGCAGAGCCGTGGGAAAATCGAGGGTTTCCGCCCAGAGGGCGGCGGGCCATAACAACAGAAACAGGGAAATCACTACGCGCATCAGGATCACCTTTCATATATTCTAAAAGAAATATATATCCATTTTGCAATTATTCGTCAAGGCCCGTCTCTCATGAATCCTCTGCCTTTAAAAGTATCCAACTTTCTGCTTACTTCAAGCGGGCTATCTCCCCCTGGGCTAACTGTTTTTTTCTTGACCACCCTGAGGTTAGGCTTTAGTCTTCTTGGTCATGACGATTTGTTGCTGCAGTGTCCGACCATGAAAAGGGGGTTTCTATGAAAAACCATGTGCGACTGATCCTGCCTCTTACTCTACTCTTTCTCTGCCTGACCGGGTCCCTGGCTGCGGCCGCCAGTCAGCAGGAGCTGCTGGACCAGTGGAAGCCGAAGTTCGATCCCAGCGGGGCCAAATACACCTATATCCTCTCCAACGTGGACCATCCTGCCATCGAGGGTATTGCCGTCGGCTATCATATTCGGGATCGCCTCTGGGAACGCAGCAACGGTCAGATCTACGTGGATTTTCGCCCCTTCGCCCAAATGGGCGGCGAAAAGGATGTCATCAGCAAACTGAAAATGGGGGCCGTGCAGGGGATGCTCTGTTCTTCGGTGGCCGCGGTCAATGTCGCCAGCACCCTCGGCATCGTGAATCTTCCCTTCGTCATCGACAGTTTCGATAAACTGGAGCGCTTCCGCAACGAACCCGAACTCTTCGGCCCATTCAGCCAGAGCGCCGAGGCCCAGGGGGTCAAGGTGGTTGATTTCACCGGCTATGGTACCTACGGCTGGGCCACCACCACGCCGGTCCGCACCCTGACGGACGCCAAAAACACCAATTTCCGGGTGGCCCAAGCCCCGGTCAATGCCGACATCTACAAAGCCTGGAGCCTTAAATTTACCGTCATGCCCTGGCCCGATGTACCCCAGGCCCTGGCGACCGGCGTCATCAATGGCCTCGACCACACCCCTATCGTCTGCAGCATCACCAATAAATTCGATGTGGCCAAATACTTCACCCGTCTCGACTATGCCCAGGGGCTGTACATCCACCTCATGAACAAGAAATGGTTCGAGGCCCTTCCCGCCGATCTGCAAACGATCATGCTGGAGGTCATTGCCGAAGAGAGCGCCAAGGCCCGTGCGCTGACCATGAAACAGCAGGAGGAGCAGATCGAGGCCGCCAAGGGACAGGGCGTCGAATTTATTACCCTGTCCCAAGCCGACCGCCAGCAGCTCATTAAACAGAGCGAACCCGTTTACCAGAAATGGGGCGAAAGGATCGGCGCCGATTATCTGAAAAAAGTGCGCGAGACGCTGGGCCAATAGCTCGCACCTATCGCCAATAACGAAACCCCGGATGGCAGAAAGACTTTTTGCCATCCGGGGTTTTTTCGTTTCACCTCCCCAAAAAAATTTCCATACCCCCAAAACTGCTGTTTTTACGAACTTTTCTTCTAAAATTTCTTTGCCTTAAAACAGGGTTTGTAATAGCATGATTTTTCATTTCAGGCTCATGCTTGTCCCTTTTTCTGCCACAGGAGTTTTTATGAAAACGTTCATTACGGCTTTATTGACCCTCGTCGCCCTGACCTGGGGGGGAGCTGCCCTGGCCGCAGATTCCAAAGACCCCCTGGCCGCCTGGAAGCCCGCTTTTGACCCAAAAGGGGCCGAATATACCTACATCCTCTCCAATGTGTCGCACCCCGCCATCGAAGGAGTCGGGGTTGGCTACCGCATTCGCGACAAGGTCTGGGAGCGCAGCGGCGGCCGCCTTTATGTGGACTTTCGCCCCCTCTCCCAGCTTGGCGGCGAGAAGGATGTCATCAGCAAACTGAAAATGGGCGCCGTCCAGGGGATGCTCTCCTCGTCCGTGGCCGCCGCCAACGTCGCCGACAAGCTGGGCATCGTCAACCTGCCCTACGTCGTCGACAGCTTCGACAAGCTCGACCGTTTCCGCCAGTCCGAAGAACTCTTCGGCGAGTTCAAGCAGAGCGCACTGGGCAGCGGCATCATGGTCGTGGACATCACCGGCTACGGCACCTACGGCTGGGCCACCACCACTCCGGTGCGCACCCTCGAAGATGCCAAAAAAGTCAATTTCCGCATTGCCCAGGCGCCGGTAAATACCGATATCTACAAGAGCTGGGGTCTCAAATTTACCGTCATGCCCTGGCCGGACGTCCCGCAGGCGCTGCAGACCGGCGTCATCAACGGTCTGGACCACACCCCGACGGTGTGCAACATCACCAAGAAGTTCGACGTCGCCAAATACTTTACCCAGGTCGACTACGCCCAAGGGCTTTTCGTGCACCTGATGAACAAACGCTGGTTCGACAAACTGCCGAAGGATCTGCAGACCGTTCTCATCGAAGTCATCGAAGAGGAGAGCGCCGCCTCGCGCGACCGCACCAGAATCCAGCATGACGAGCAGGTGGCCGACGCCAAGGCCAAGGGTGTTGAGTTTTTCGCCCTGTCGGCCGAAGACCGGGCCCGCCTGGTCGAGATGGCTGCGCCTGTCTATCAGTCCTGGGGAGCAAAAATTGGCCCCGACTACCTGCAAAAAGTACGCTCTACTCTTGGACCCTGATCGGCTCACGGCAGGGCCCTGACACCGGTCAGGGCCCTGCAAATTCCTTGATTTTGCCCCCTTCCTCCGCTATCCTGCCCCCGTTTACTGCTTTTTACCGCCCGAAACATCGGCCCGGCCAGAATCGCCCGCCATGCATGACGGACAGCCGAGACCACGAACCGGGCTCTTTTCCCCTGAAATGTGAGCCATGATCAAAAAAACCTTCCGGGTCATCGATCGGACCTTCGCCTTCGTGGAAGACTGGTCCCTTTTTCTGACGGTGGCAATCGCCCTGACCGCCGCCATGGCCAACGTCATCCTGCGCAAGACCACCAGCATCAACCTCTATTGGTCCGACGAGGTGGTGCGCAAGGTTATTTTCTTTTCCACCTATGTCGGCTGCAGTGCCGCCATCCGGCGCCGCTCCCTCATCCGCATCGATGCTCTGCCTCAGCTCATGCCCGTACTGCGCAAGCCCCTGACCCTGTTCAGCCACCTGGTGGTTCTGCTCTTCGGCGCCATTATGATGTGGCTCGGCTTTCAGCTCACCAAGCAGGTCTATCTGGATGAATACGCCCGCACGGCGACCCTGCAGATACCCGAGTGGTATTTTTATGCCGTGCTGCCCGTCATCGGCTTTATGATGTTTGTACGGACATTCGTCATCATGGTCGAGGACTGGCGCGGCCCCCTTAAAGACTAGTTGTTGAGTGCCACGAGATCGTAGACACTTTTTTGTGCCAGGACATCGTAGACTCAACGGATTAATTATCGGATTTTG
>JAWSUS010000032.1:0-28178 GCA_033549025.1 Desulfuromonadales bacterium | reverse complement strand
TTTTCTGGCATCACTATGCCTGAAGTAGGAAGGCTTATCCACTTATACCGCTGTTCAAATTTCTGGAGCCGGCTCTAATATCACTAGAACATCGATCGCCAGTCGACCAAACACCGGGCCAGCAAAAAAATTCGGGGCGCTTCAATTTGTCTATATTAAACTTAATAAATCGAGAAATCAGTACGCGTATAGGGAGGTTGACATCAGAAAACTTGAATGTTTCATCTTCCTGCATTAGTTGTTGTAATTTTTCTGATTTTTCTGACCATTTGACTAAGAGACTTGCGGCCTCTAGAGGCGTGTGGCATACAAGTTCATCGCATAGCAATTTAGTAATATAATAGTATTCGGAAGCTAAATATTCCTGGACGGCGACCGTTAAATCCTGGAACTTGTCTCTTATAAGTTCACACATCATATAAAATCTAGTTCCTGGATCAACAGACATAACAAACGAATCAAAGTGGAAAATATCAAAAGGAAATCCATCAGTTGGATTTATTGAAATATCACAAATTATCAAAAAAAGACCCACTATAGGGTCTTCGATTGTGGGAGGTCGGTCTTTTTTTATGGTTTTTAAAAAAACATTAAAGGCTTCTACGTAAACACCGTTAAGCATTCCAAGATCTTCAAAATCACCCCATTCTAAGGATTTTCCAGAGGAAAAGTATAAAAATTGGATTTGATTAAATCTTGCTTGACCTTCAAAGATTTCTCTCGTGCCCACAGGTGGCAAATAAATAGGCGAGCCATGATGATACCCTATAGCCTTGTCGTCAGTTAGTTTTTTAAAGCCGGAATTCCACCTAGTGACATCAGGAAGAAATTCAAGTTCTTCATCGAAGATTGCCGAAAGTTCTCTTAGAATTGAAGCATAAGTTATGTGGCAAGAGTGCCCAATGCACTCGAAAAGAGGATTGTCTGCGATTTCTTTTGTACTTTTAGGAAATGTTATGATTTCTTTGAAAAATTCGATATCGAAAAAATCATTTAAAATTTGATTTATTTCCTTAAATTCCTGGTCAGCAGGAAGAAAATCTTTTGCGTTGTTAAAGTTGTAATTTGTTATCGGTTTTTTGGGGCCAGTAATTTCTAAATATTTCTTCAGGTTTTCTGAAATTTTATGTGTCTGTACTGGATATGTAAGACTTGACAGTAAGCCTATTGTTGAGCCAGAGTGCTGCCACCAGTGTATCGTCTCGTGGAGAAAGGTAGAGTATGCTTGAATTGATTCAAAATCTATTTCACCTGAAGTGACAATGCCATTGGGTAGGCCATCTATAAGCCTATGAATGTCTGGGCGAAGCCTCAAGACAAATTGCATTGAATTATATAAACCAAGGGCATTCCAACAACTCTTTAACTCATTTGTCTCAGCCTTGTATTCGTAGAAATCCTGAAGCAGACTTTTATTTAATTGCATTTATACGCCCTTGTTTTTTGCCTAACGTGTAAGAAATTGACGCGTTGTTTACAGAATCCGATAATATCGAGGGGAGGATTTTGTAAACATGGTCATGCACAAAAACATTCGGTTAACGCCTCATGATCGGCAGAAGGTCTGGCAGCTTTGGCAGACCGGTGAAGGAAAAACTTGGGACACTCCCCCATTTTCTTATTGAATGCAATAGCATAGTTTTCATCCGAACACGCGCCTTGTTATATGGGACGCTATTGTCCATTGGAAATCGCCTGTTTGATTAGTGGCGCTACAGTTTGTCCATTAATACCACGCTCCTGGCAATATTTTGTCGCCAGCCATACAGATACTGCTTTTTGTCCCTTGCTAGCATTACACCCACGACAGCATAGGGCGATATTTTCTCGGGTTATTATTTTTGCATCATTTATTATGTGTTCCCAGCTGGCTGATGACTTGGCCGACACTTTAGGGGACACAAATTCATTCCCGCAGTACACACAGGCTTTGTCTCTTTCTCGGACTTCCTTTTCTAGCCAAGCCGGGATATTCCAATTATTCGCCATCAGTAGACCACTTCACTTTTTCGCATAACAAGAATTAGGCAATTACTGCCAAACTCAAGCTCGATAAAAGAAGACTTTCATCCCTACGCTTTTTAATCTCACCTATCCTACCGCAATCAAAAATAAAGAAAAGTCAGGAAATTCCTGAGGTGTCGCCATCTTTACCGCTAACCTTGACGCCCTCCCTCAAGCAGGCAACGGCCAGTCGGTCTCGTATCCAGTTGGGTAAAACATCTCGCGGGTGCGGTTGAAGTAGCCGTACTGAATGCGTGGGACTTTTGTTTTGACCGTGTCGAGCATCTTTTTCATCCCCATGCCTTCGCCCGAAACGCCCATGGCGTCCCAGTACATGGTGGGGTCGATGCTGAGATTGCGCATCTGGATGAGGTCGACGCCGGCGGACTCGATGAGGGCGAGCAGGGCTTCGACTTCGTCGGGGCGGTCGGTGAGGCCGGGGTAGACGAGGTAGTTGAGCATGGTGAACATGCCGGCTTGTTTGGCGCGGTGCACCGAGTCGATGACGTCGGCAAAGCGGTAGCCGCGGGGGCGGTAGTAGGCGTTGTAGAAGGGTTCCTGTACGGAATTGAGGGAAATGCGCACCGAGTCGACGCCGGCTGCGGCCAGGCGGTCGATGGCGGCGGGGATGGAGGCGTTGGAGTTGAAGTTGATGGTGCCGCGTGGGGTCTGGCGGCGCATCTCGCGTACGGCGTCGCAGATGGTGTCGGCCTGCAGGATGGGATCACCCTCGCAGCCCTGGCCGAAGGAGACGATGGCGTTTTCGGCCTGCTGCAGATGGGGGACGGCGACCTCGCAGAGTTCCTGCACCGTGGGGACGAAGGTGAGGCGCTCCTGGCTGGAGGGGCAGCACTCGGGGGCCTCTTGCAGGGAGATGCAGCCGAGGCAGCGGGAGTTGCAGGTGGGCGAGGTCGGCAGGGGGGCTTCCCAGCGGGCGAAGAAGAGGTTTTTGGCGGCGAAGCAGTGGTAATCGACGGCGCAGCGCGAGAGCTGCTCGTAGAGGCGGTTGTCGGGGTACTGGCGCAGGGTGGCCCGCACGAGGGGGTCGAGCTTGCGGTCGTCGAAGTGCTGGGGATCCCACTGGTTGTTGTGATCGACGCGCACGGCCGCCACGTAAAAGCGTTCTTCCTCGACACACCAGCCCACCGCCGTGTAAGCCCACAGCGGCAGTTGCACCGCCTTGCGCTGGTAATCGGCGGCGGGCAGCAAGGTGCGGGTGAAGGCGGGAGTCATAAAGGCGGAGACGGCCTGCATGGGGCCGCCGCCCCAACTGCGCGGCAGGGCATCGACGGTGCGCAGCTGGCCTGATTTGCGGTCGAAGCCCATGGGCGGGGTTCCGGGAATGGTGAAAAGCCGGCTGCCTTCGGGCAGGGGGATAAGCTCGTCCTCACGTGGCAGGCGGGGGGTCATACCGTTCATGCCCGCCATGAGCAGATCGGGGTGTTCGAAAACCTCGCCGCTTTCGTCGGCGACCACGGCCAGCAGGGTCTTTTTTCTCGCCATCGTTCTATCCTTTTCTGTCCGCAGCGGCCTGTGGCGGCGGACCTGTGTTTTGAGAATCGCTCCCTCACCCTGGTGCGCGGCGGGAACGTCTGGGAACATAGCACAATTGCGCCGGCAGCGGCAATTTCCCCTTTTCAAGGAGAGCGCCCTCGGCTATTCTGGCCGGCATGCGAACCCTGTTGACCACCCTGCACAGCAAATTCATCCACCCCAGCCTGGCCCTGCCCTGTCTCGCCGCCTATTGCGGCGAAGACTGCGGTGAAATCCTCATCCGCGAGTTCACCCTGCACGAGCCGAAGGAGAATATCCTGGCCGCTCTGCTGCGGGAAGAGCCCGACGTGGTGGCTTTTTCCGTCTACCTGTGGAACCGGCAGGCCACCCTGGAGCTGGTGGCGGCATTGGCGGCGGCGCGTCCCGAGCTGCGCCTTGTGCTGGGCGGCCCGGAAGTCTCTTTTGAGGACGAAAACTTTCTGCGCCTCCACCCCGGCGTGGCGGCCGTGGTGCGCGGCGAGGGGGAAATCCCCCTGCGGGCCCTGCTGCGGACCTGGCACCAAGGGGAGTCCCCCCGGGGGATCGCCCGCCTGCTCTGGCGCGACGGGGAGCCCTTCGTCAACGAGGCGGACGGGCCGGTGCTCGACAATCTCGACGACATCCCCTCCCCTTTCGAACGTGGCCTCGTCGATATCTCCCGCGGCTTTGTCTACACGGAAACGAGCCGAGGCTGCCCTTATAGCTGCGCCTTCTGCATGAGCGCCCTCGACGAGAAAGTGCGCTCCTACTCCATGGCGCGCATCCGCGCCGATCTGGGCTGGCTCATGGCCCGCGAGGTGCCGCGCATCAAGCTGGTCGACCGCACCTTCAACTACGACGCCGCCCGCAGCCGTGAGATCTTCCGCTTCATTCTGGAGCACAATCGCGGCAGCCATTTTCACTTCGAGATCGGCGCCCATCTCCTCGATGAGGCAACGCTGGAGCTGCTCGCCCAGGTGCCGCCGGGCGTGTTCCAGTTCGAAATCGGCGTGCAATCGACCCTGCCCCAGACCCTGTCGGCTATCGGTCGCCAGGTCTCCCTGCAGAAGCTCGAAGAGAACGTGCGCGTCCTGCGCCGCCACACCCAGGTCGACCTGCATCTGGATCTCATCGCCGGCCTGCCCGGTGAAGGCTATGACGACTTTCTGCACTCCATCGACCGGGTGCTCGACCTGCACCCCCACGAGCTGCAGGTCGAGCTGGTCAAGCTGCTGCCCGGCGCGCCCCTGCGAAGGCAGGCGGCCGCCCGAGGCATCGCCTTCGATCCCCATCCGCCCTACACGGTACTGCGCACCCCCGAGCTGAGCTTCCAGCAGCTGGAAACCCTGCGAGGCATCAGCCGGCTGCTCGATCTGACGGCCAACAGCGGCCGCTTCCGGCATTTTCTGGAATGTCTGCAAGAGGCCTGCGGCAGCCTTTCGGCCGGGCTGGAAAGGATTGAGGCTTACTGGCAGGCGCGGGAACTGTTCAGGCATCCGCTGTCACAGCGGGGTCTGTTCGAAAGAATGGGGGAGTTTGTGGCCGAAACGTTTGAAGGGCCCCTGCAAGACCGTCTGCGGGAAGAGCTGGCACGGGATTTCGCCCTGACCGAACGGGTGGTGCCGGAGAAGGCGCCGGCCTTTTTCGACACGGCGCTGACAGCAGCGGAGAGCGCCCGCGTCCGCGAGCGGGTGCAGGCCGAGACCGCCGCCGTCAAGGGTCAGGGGGTCAAGGTGCAGCACTTTGCCGCCGCCTTTGACCACCTGCACGATGTTCCCGCCCGAACCATTCTGCTCTATCTCTACCTCACCCGCACCGGCCAGGGGCTGGAAGTGCGGGAGATTCCCCTGTCGTCCTGAAAAATCGCCTCAGCCGAGGCGCACGATCAGCCCGCCCACATAGCGGGGGTCGATGTCCTCGGGCTTAAGGGTGCAGAATTCCTCCTGCCAGAGATCGAGACAATAATCGGCAAAGGCGCCGCCGCCAGGCACCAGGCTCTCCAGCCACTGGGCCGTCTCCTGACGCAGGGCCGGGCGCAGCTGCCCCCCTTCGCTCACGAGGGCGTGCAGGCCGGGCAGTTCGTCGGCGGCGATCGGTTCGGGCACGAAGGCGCGGCCCAGAAGCCGGTTGGCCAGGGCGGTGAGGAAAAAGTCCGACAGGGCCAGATCGTCGGCATCGTCGGGCATGCAGCCGGACAGGTCCAGCGCCGCCGGTTCGGGCAGGGCAAAGGGGAACTGCTCGGTGAAAAGGTGACGCTGCACTTCCAGCCGGTCGAGCCACTCGCCGGCCAGTTTCACTTCACTCAGGTTGGCGAAGGGGCGCTGCCCGCCGCGATTGAATTCGAGCAGGCCTTCGAAAAAGCGCGGTTTGCGCTGGCAGAGGGCGTCGGTCAGGGCGCGGAAGGGTCCGTCCAGATACGGGGTCAGAGGCGAAGCCAGCAGGGCTTTGGCGCGGCGCTGCAACTGCAGGGTGAGGCTGAAGCCGAGACGGAAAAGGTTTTCCAGATAGTTTTCCTTGAAGTGCTGCGTCGCCGTCTCCACATCGTCGCCGGCCAGGTGCTGCAGGGCCAGGTTGAGGTAGTGGAAGATCTCGGCCATTTCCCCCTTGATCTGCTCCGTCTCCCCCACATCGACGCGATCGGCGCTCATCACCTTGTTGAGCAGATAGGTCAGCTCCCAACAGGTCGGCTCGTCCAGGCCGTCGGCGAGAACCTCGGCCAGCAGATCGCCGGGCTCGCTCACCGTCAGAATGAAGCCGGGAGGCACCACGTCGGCTTGCCCCGCCACAACGTCCTTTTTGGCGACGGCGATCCCCGCGAATTGCTCGGGGTCAAGATAAGCGTAGACCTTCAATGCCTCAAAGGGATCGGGGATGCCCAGATCCTGCAGGCGGCTGCAGCGGTTCTGGTAGGTTTCTTCCTCCAGCATGGAGTCTGATTCCCAGCGCACCGCCTCCATGAGACGGGGGTAGAATTCGGGGACCAGCCGGCGCAGGGTGTCGAGAAAGGCGCCGACGATCTTGGCGCTCTCCGAATCGGCAAACTCCAGTTCGTAGCCGCCGTCGCGGAACATGGCTTCCTGCAGGGCGTCGTCGTCTTCAAAGGCCTCCAGGCCCTGGGTCACGGTAACGAACCTTTTGAGCATCATCACCAGCAGCTCGAACTCCATGCTCTGGGCCAGCTTCAGAACCTGCTGCTCGTTCTTGGTTTCGAGCAGGAGAACCAGCCAGTTGAGCACGGCCTCGGGTTTCATCTGATCGCCCTGCCAGCAGTCGAGGTCGATAAAGGTGCCGATCTGGGCGGGGGTGAGCAATTCGATAAGCTCCGTCGACTCTTCCAGCCCTCTCTCCCGGAGCAGCAGGTAGACTTCCTGGCTCGGCAGCTTGCGTACCAGCGCGGCGGGATCCTTGGCTTCGATGATCAGGTTGTATTTATGGCTGCCGGAGGCCAGCCGCACAATCTCCAGGCGCTCGGCCTGGCTGAGCAGATTGAACTCCTTGGGAGTGATCGTGCGCGCATCGCGGTGCAGGGTCAGATGGCCGACTTTCTTGCGGCCGGGCAGTTCGATATTTTCCATGGGGCTGAACTCCTTGATTAATCAACTCGTTTCGGGCCAGACACTGTAAAGCAGCGAACCGCTTTGGTCAAGTTTTCATCGGCTCCTTTATCGGCAAAGGGCCGGATTTTAAGACCAGGATACCTTGAGCTTTTTTAAAGGGTTAGAATCATTGGGCGTAAAAGTCCTTGACCATGGGGTAAAAACTGGTCAATATCGCCGATGCGGATTAAAAAACATTTCGCCGAAAACGCAAAACCCGAGCAATCTGGTGACGCAAAGCCACGGATCCTTTTCATCCTCTTGAGGCCAGGACCGCCGGGCTGCCGAAGCACAGTAATGGGATTCAGACCTTCATATTCCCTGAATCGGTCCCGTCTTCGGCTGCAAGACGGGATTTTTTTGTGATGACAGTTCTCCATAAGCGGTTTTTGGACAGTGGCCATTTGCCATGATGAAGCGACTGAAGACCTACTTCCATAGCCGGGTGGGACGCCGAATCTTTCTGGTCTTTCTGGTCTGTACCATTCTGCCGGTCACCACCCTGGCCTTGATTTCCTACCAGCGTGTGGCCGACCAGCTGGAAAACCAGGCCCGTCAGCGTCTGCGCCAGACGGGTCAGAACGTCGGCCTGCTCCTTCACGAACAACTTATGGTTCTGCACCAGGAACTTCATCTGCTGGCGCACTCCTATCAGGCCGATCCGGCCACCTTCTCCGCCCGCTTCAGCTCCTATGCTTTTGACCTGAGCCTGCCTCTGGAAAGCCTCGCCCTCTTCACCGAGGGGGCTGGACCGGTGCTTTTGTCGGGGGAGCAGAGCCCCAACTGGCAGCCTCCCCCCCGCGAACTCACCGGGAAGGGGAAAAACCAGGCCATCCTCTGGGTCCCGGCAACGGGAGAAGAAAATCTCTTCGTCTATCTGGCCGTGCGACTCGACCCGGCCACCTCCGCAGCCGGACTCCTGTGGGCCCAGATTTCACCCCGGACGCTTATTGAAAAAGCCGCCCAGGCCCTGCCCCCTCACACCAACCTGTTCGTCGCCACCAGCGCAGGGCAGCGGCTCTATACCCCCCCGTATTCACTCCCGCCGAATCCGCTCGCGAGCCGGTGCGAAGACCGCGGCTGCCTGGTCGACCAGGTCACCGTGTCTCCGGGCGATTATTTTACCGAAGAGGACTGGATTCTTACCCTGCATGAACCCCGCGAGGTCTCGCTGGTTTCCCTCTACAGTTTTCGCCGAACCTTCTATCTGGTCGCGGCCGTTTCTCTGTGGAGCGTCCTGCTGGTCAGTGCGATTTTTATCCGCCGCAGCCTGGTGCCCCTGCAGAGGCTCAAGGAAGGTACCCGTCGGCTGGGTCAGGGCGACTTCAGCCAGACCGTGGAGGTCGACAGTACGGACGAGTTCGCCGAACTGGCCCAGTCCTTCAACGCCATGGCCACAGAACTCGACAGTCAGTTTTACACCCTGAACGAAATGGGACAAACCATCCGGGCCATTCTGGTCGCGCTGGACCGCGAGAAATTGATCCAGGCCGTTCTGACTCGCCTCCCCCATATCGTGCGCTGTGACTGGGTGGGACTGACCCTGGCGGAGGGCCAAGAGGGCCGGTTCAGCACCTCTCTCGCCGCCCCGGCCGGGGAAAAGACGGCGCCAAAAGAAACACACGCCTGCCGGCTCGAGGCGACGGAAATCCAGACCCTGCGTCAAATCGAGGACGCCTTTTTTACCGAGGCCGTGGACCTGTTGCCCAACCTTCTTTCCCCCCTGGCCCGCAAGGGAGCCAACTCCTTCTTTGTCCTGCCCATTCACCACAACGGCAGTATCCAGGGCGCCCTGCTGCTCGGCTACTGGACAGCGCCGCACCTGAGCAGGGAGGATCGCGTGCGATCGCGGGCCATAGCCGATCAGATTACCGTCGCCCTGGCCAACATCCGGCTCATCGAGGAACTGGCCGACCTCAACTACGGCACGCTGACCGCCCTGGCGCGCACGGTTGACGCCAAATCGTCCTGGACGGCGGGACATTCGGAACGGGTCACCAACCTGGCCCTGTCCATCGGTCGCACCCTCGGCCTGTCCGTGGCCGATCTGGATCTGTTGCATCGCGCCAGCCTGCTGCACGACATCGGCAAGATCGGGGTTCCCAATGCCATTTTGGAGAAACCCGTCCCTTTAAATTCGGTGGAATATTCCATCATCAACACCCACCCGGAAAAGGGGGTGCGCATCCTCGAACCCATTCAGGCCTATCGTGACGTGCTGCCGATTGTCGAACAGCACCATGAATGGTTCAACGGCCAGGGCTATCCCCGCGGTCTCAAGGGCGAAGAGATTGCGCCGGGAGCGCGCATCCTGGCCGTGGCCGATGTCTACGACGCTCTCATTTCCGACCGCCCCTACCGCCGGGGCTGGCCCCACAACGTGGTCATGGCCCACCTGCAGGAAAGATCGGGGCAACAATTCGACCCCGAGGTCGTGCAGGCGTTCATGCGCACCGCCTGCCCAGCCACCCGTTCAGCCTGACCAAATCCCCTCGGCCCTGCCTCCTTATTTTTCAGACAAAGTGCGCCGTTCGTCATTTTTTTAATGACAAACTGGGTTTTATAATATAGATAGTAGACCTAAGAAACATTTCCATCCAAATGAACAATCCAAAGACCCCGCCAATCAAATATCTGTTTTAAAAAACAAAAATGAACATTCGTTTATTGTTTAACGATGTCTTTAAAAAATAAAACATGTTTTATTGCGGGAAATAGCCCCCAATAAAACCCACAGGAAAACGAGGATACCATGGACGTTTTCAAGAGCATCTACGTCGGCCTGGAAAAGGCCCTTTTCAACACGCTGACCAAAAAGCTGGTGGGCAACCTGCTCATTCTTTTCGTGGCGCCGCTGCTGATTTTTCTGGCGGGCCACACCAGTCAGCAGAATGTCCTGCAAGTTCTCACCACGCAGGGGGCCAGCGCCGAAACCATCGGGGCCGTCACCGAGATTGCGCAAGCAACCACCCGCACCGGCATCCTGATTCTGGTCGTATCCTTCGCCGTCGGCCTGGGCATCATCTTCTTTTTGCGCTTCATGCTGGTGCGCCCCATCCGTCAGATCAGCGCCATCTTCCATGAAATCGGCAGCGGCGAGGGTGACCTTTCCCGCGACATCCCCCTGGTGACCCACGACGAACTGCGCGACCTGTCCATCAATTACAACCTGTTTATGGCCAAGCTGCGGGAAATCGTCGATTCGGTGCGCAAATCGGGAGTGAACATCGCCGTGGCATCGGCCTCGCTGGGCAAAAAGGTGCAGACCTCTGCCGCCAGCACCGAAAAGCAGGGAGAACTGGCCAGCGCCATCTTCACCAGCAGCAACCAGGCGACCATCGCCATCACCGACATTACCGAGAGCACCACCATGATTTCGGCCTCCACCTCGGGCCATGTGGAAAACGCCCGGACGTCCTACAAGGAGCTGGTGGAAGTCAGCGCCGACATCGGCACCATCGACCAGAAGCTGGCCGGGTTCAATCATACCGTGGGTGAACTGAGCGAAAAATCCCGCGGCATCCGGGAAATCGTCCAGCTGATCCAGACGATTTCGCGACAAACAGGCCTGCTCGCCCTTAACGCCGCCGTCGAGGCCGCCCGGGCCGGGCAGGCTGGCAAAGGCTTTGCCGTGGTCGCCGAAGAGGTCAAGGATCTGGCTTCGCGCGTGCGGGTCGCCACCGACCGCATTTCGGATAACATCAACGACATGCTGACCAGCGTGGAGACGACCCAGGGAGAGACCCAGGAAATCAGCCAATCCATGCACCGCACCCGGCAGGCCGTGGAGCGTTCCTGTCAGCAGTACCAGACCATGGTCAACGACTTCGAACAGGTCAACAGCCAGCTGCAGCGCATCAGCGCTTCCGTCGAACAGCTCAGCGCCACCAACGGCCTCATCCATCAGAATGTAACGGACATCAACGATCTCAGTCAGCAGGTGACCGGCAGCATGAAAGAGTCGGAGAGCGCCGCCACCGGGCTGTCCCAGGCCACGGAACTCATGCAGGAGCGGGTGTCGCGCTTTAAGGTGGGACAGGGCAACTTTGAACGCACCCTGCTGGAGACTCGTCGCTTCCGCGACCGCATGCAGGAGCTGATCAGCGCCATCCAGCGCGAGGGGCGCAACGTTTTCGATCGCAATTACGTGCCCATCGCCGGCACCAACCCGCCGAAGTACAAAACCAACTACGACTCCGTCTTCGAAAAAAGACTGCAGCCCCTTTACGACGAACTCACTCGGGGGCTGGGCGGTAGTATTTACGCCCTGTGCGTCGACACCAACGGCTATGCGCCGACCCACACCAGCAACTACTCGCGCCCCCTGACCGGCGACTATGAGCGGGACCTGGTCAACAGCCGGGACAAACGCCTGTTCAATGACAATACGGGTATTCGCTGCGCCCGCAACGAGATGCCCTTCCTGCTGCAGACCTATTCGCGTGACACCGGCCAGGTCATCAGCGACCTGTCCCTGCCGATTTATATCGACGGCAAGCACTGGGGCGGCATGCGCGTCGGCCTCGACCCGGCCGTCCTCCTGCAGGACTGACCTTCAGAGTTCAAAAAGTCCGGAAGCATCTGCTCCCGGACTTTTTGCCTCTGCCGCCCCTATCCATCAATGGGCATAGCGGGCCACAATCTCCCGCAACTGGGTAGCCGCCGCGGGTGCTTTGATGCGCTTCTCCAGAATGTCGCGGGGTAGAATCGGGGTCTGGCCGTAAAAAGCCGCATTCGACTCGCCGTCGATCGTAATGGCCGAGCCTTCGAGGGAGACACCGGCGAAGAGTCCGCGGCTGCGTGAATAGGAATAGATTTCCGCCTTGAGTTCGACATCGGTGGCGCCCTCTACGTGCCGGCCCACCGGCCCTGCCGCGACGGATGCGTCCCCGCCCAGGGTAAATTTACTTTTGAGCATGCCATCGACGCTACGGCGGCTTTTGAACACCAGGATGACGTCCGTCGACTGGGCGCCGATCTGCCAGCCAAAACTGCCGCCGGCCAGGGAGATAAAGCAGGGATTACTCCAGGCGCCATCTTCCTGCCGAACCAGGACCACCCCCTTGCCGTAGCGTCCGCCAAAGACGAACCCCACCTTGATGACCGACGGAATGATGGCGAGACCATAACTGTTTTCGAGCAGTTGGGGCGGTATGGCCTGCTCGGGTATGGCCATGATCTGCCGCATGATCTCGGCCGCCTGTTCGACCTTCCGGGTCTGTTCGTCCTCCGCTTGCGCCACAGGAACCGAACACACACCCAAACACAGGGCCACCAGCATCCCCACCAAACGCAACTTTTTCATTCTTTTCCTCCTTTTTGTCAAAGCATCCCTTGCCGTTCATCTAAACATCTCGCGAGGCGAAGTCAAATCGTCTGCCCCGGCGGCACCCTTTACTGCCGGGCGAAACGCGGAGACCAATAAGCGCTGGGCATGCCTTCAGGGCTATGGTATTTTCTAAAAATGAACCATCCGGAGCCAAGACCATGAGCGAACCGAAAACCGACTATTCCTACGCCCAGGCCATGAAGCGCCTGCGCCATCGCCGCTGGTTTCTCTGGGGGATTATTTTAATCTACGTGCCAGCCATCTGGCTTTCCCTCCGGATCACCGGTTCCGATCGCGCCACCGGCGTCGTCTTTGCCCTGTGGTTGCTGCTGGTGTGCGTGGCTGTCGTCCGGGCCGCTTTTGCCCTGTGCCCCCGCTGCGGCAACACCTTTCACATGAACGGCTTCATCCCCGTGTATCTGCGCCGCTGCGTCCACTGCCAGCTGCATGTCACCCAGGATTCTCCCCCTGAAAAAGAGGCGGACGATGAAGAAGTAGCGCCGTCATGATCCGCATATCCAGCCAGGTCTTTTTATCCGAGCAGGAAGTCGAGTTCAAAGCCGTCCGCGCCCAGGGGGCCGGGGGCCAGAACGTCAACAAGGTGTCGACGGCCATTACCCTCTTTTTCGACATCCGCAAATCCTCCCTCCCTGACTTTTACAAGGAGAGACTGCTGGCCCTGTCGGACAGCCGCATCACCAAGGAGGGGGTCATCGTCCTCAAAGCACAGCAGCACCGCAGCCAGGAAATGAACCGCGAAGACGCCTTGGCCCGATTGGCGGCTCTCATCCGCAGCGCCGGGGTCGTCCCCAAAAACCGCAAGGCCACCCGGCCGACCAAGAGTTCGAAAACGAAGCGTCTGGACACCAAAACCAAACGCGGCCAGATCAAATCGCTGCGCGGCAAGGTGACGGACTAGCCCATGCCCGCCTGGTCGGTCTACCTGCTGCGCAATGAACGCAACGCCCTGTACACCGGGGCCAGCAGCGATGTACACAGGCGCTTGCAGCAGCACCGGAACAAGCGAGGCAAAGCCGCCCGCTTCACGCGGGCCTGCCAGACACTGGAGTTGGTCTATCACTGCGAGGTCGGTCCCAGAAGCCTGGCTCTGCGGGTGGAGGCGAAGATCAAGAAGCTCGCCAAGGCGGAGAAGGAAAGGCTCGTGACCGCCGCCCCGGACCCAAAGCAACTACTGGAACGACTGGGGCTGAATCCGCAATCAGGAGAGTGAAACATGTCCAGGGCAAAAGAGAGAACCGGCGGTCTTGTCTATTCCAGCGAGTTCGGCCGCATGTGTCCCACCTGCGGCCAGCCCGCCGACCGCTGCCGCTGCCGCCAGGCCCAGGCCGCTCCCCCGACCGACGGTGTGGTGCGCCTGCGCCGCGAAACCAAGGGGCGCGGCGGCAAGGCCATGACGGTGATTACCGGGGTCCCCCTCGCCCCTGCCGAGCTCAAGGAACTCGGCCAGCAACTGAAAAAAAAATGCGCCACCGGCGGCACCGTCAAGGACGGCGTCATCGAGATTCAGGGGGATCACCTCGACCTGCTGCTGGCGGAACTGAAAGATCGCGGCTGGACGGTCAAACGCTCCGGCGGCTGATCCGCTCCCAAAGGATATCGCCCATGCAAAGACTCAGAACCTTCAGCTTTGCCGAAGGCCCCCAGGCAGGCATGATGAAAGGCCTGCTCGAAGCCAACGGCATCGCCTGCTTCATCAAAAACGAGCGGCTCTTCACCGCCATGGGGGAGGTCCCTTTTGTCGAATGTTTCCCCGAATTATGGATTTTCGAGGACGACCAGATGGAACGGGCCGCGGCTTTGCTGGCCAGCGTCGCCGCCACCGAAGAAACCTTGGCTGAAGCCTGGACCTGCCCGGACTGCGGCGAGGTGCTGGAGGGACATTTCGGCCAATGCTGGAACTGCGGGCGGGAAAAACCCTGACCTGTCGACCTGATCTGTAAACCAGCCTTAACGGCTTTTCTTCCGGAGTGACCCTTGACCCGCCTCTACTTCGCTCTTTTTCTCGCCGCCGCCCTGGCCAATTTCGGCTGCACCGTCGTTATTCTGCGAGAACTCACCCGCGCGGACATCGCCATCAGCTACTTCGATCTGCGTACGCAGATCCTCAAACACCTCAAGACCTACAAAAACCTGAGCCGGGAACGCCTGGGCCGGGTGGGTGCCGCCTATTACGGCTACATTTTGACCCTTGGCTTTCTGATAATTTTTGGCATTCTTTCTTTAGGTTCCGTCCTCTCGCCATAACAGGCTAGCAGACGGGCCAGCGCGGTATCTTCTCGATTCATTCGAGCGGCCGCAGCCACGGTGCCTCGGACTAGCCGGACACATGACTGCCGAACCGTCTCCTCAACCATCCTGAAGGAGGGAACAATGTTCAAAGAGTTCAAGGAGTTTGCCATGCGGGGCAATGTCGTGGACATGGCGGTCGGCATCATCATCGGCGGGGCATTCGGCACCATCGTCAAGAGCCTGGTCGCCGACGTTCTCATGCCGCCCCTCGGCCTGCTATTGGGGGGCGTCGATTTCTCCAACTTTTTCGTCGTGCTGAAACAGGGAACCACCGCCGGACCTTATGCGGCCCTGGCGGAAGCGCAGGCCGCCGGTGCCGTGACAATCAACTACGGCGTCTTTATCAACACCGTCATCAGTTTCATCATCGTCGCCTTCGCCATCTTCCTGCTGATCCGCGGCATCAACCGCATGCGCCGCGAAGAAGAAGCCCCACCGGCGGAACCGACCACCAAAGAATGCCCATTCTGTATGAGCAGCATCCCCATCAAGGCCAGCCGCTGCCCCAACTGCACGTCGGAACTGGCCAAGGCCTGACCAGCGGCTGCCCCGCCTGTCGTCACCGGCAGGCGGGGAATGACCCGCCCCATAGGAGTCTGCATGGCCCGTTCGTTTCGCCCCCACGGCAAAAAACCCGCCCCGGTCAAAACCCAGGCCGAAATTGACGAGATGGTGCGCCGCCTCAAGGCAGAACAGGCCGAGGCGAGCAACTACCGTGAACGTTCCCTGAAACAGCACGGCTGGATCTGCGCCAAATGCGGCCGCGAGTTCGACCTGGCAACCCTGCATCTGCTAACGGTGCATCACAAGGACGGCAACCACCAGAACAATCCTGCTGACGGCAGCAATTGGGAAAATCTCTGCGTCTACTGTCACGACGACGAGCACAGCCGCTCGCTTCTCGGGGACTATTTGCAGGGGCAGGACCACAAACGCTGAGGGGGCTTTATCGTGGATCAAGCGAAGCAGGAAGCCTTTGGCCTCCGGATGAGCGATATCCTCAACGGCGGCGCCCTGAACCTGGCCATGGCCATCGGCTACCGCACCGGTCTCTTTGAAGCCATGGCGACTTTCACCACGTCCCAGCCGATAGAAGTGATCGCCGAACAGGCCGGACTGCATCCGCGCTACGTGCGGGAATGGCTGGGGATCATGGTCACGGCCGATATCGTGGAACTGGAGCGCCTGCAGGCCGGCAACGGCTATCGCCTTCCTCCCGAACATGCCGCCTTTCTCACCCGGGATGGCGGCAATACCAACCTGGCCGTCTACACCCAGGAAATTCCCCTGCTCACCCTCTGCGCCCTGGAGCAGGTCATCGAAGCCTTCCCCCAGGGGACCGGCATTCCCTATCGTCACTACCCCCGTTTTCAGGCATTCATGACCGAACTGGCCAACGCCAAGCATCGCCAGGTCCTGTTGGAAACCTTTCTGCCTTCCGTGGACGAAGGGCGGCTGCTCGAACGTCTGCAACAAGGCCTCCGGGTCTGCGATTTCGGCTGCGGCGAAGGAACGGCCCTGCTGCTGATGGCGCAGGCCTACCCCCGCAGCCGCTTTACCGCCATCGATATCGACGCCCAGGCGGTGGCCGCCGGGCAGGCGGAAGCCAAAAGGCTCGGGCTCGATAATACCGAATTCCTCTGTCTCGATGCGGCTACCCTGCACCAGGATTCTGACCGAGCCCAGACCTTCGACTACATCCTGGCCTTCGACGCCATCCACGATCAGAGCGCCCCTCTGCAGG
Source organism: Desulfuromonadales bacterium (assembly GCA_033549025.1). Classification (GTDB taxonomy): domain Bacteria; phylum Desulfobacterota; class Desulfuromonadia; order Desulfuromonadales; family SZUA-540; genus SZUA-540. Next base: position 11,683 of record JAWSUS010000032.1, on the reverse strand, counting down.
CCCTGCAAAGCGTCTATCACATGCTGGCGCCTGACGGACTTTTCAGCATGATCGACATCGCCGCCCATACGGACCATCAGGATAACCGCTCTCATCCTTTGGGCCCTTTCCTCTATACCGTCAGTCTCATGCACTGCCTGCCCGTCGGCCTCAATGACGGTGGCGCCGGTCTGGGAATGATGTGGGGCCAGGAGTTGGCCGTCGAACTGCTGCGTCAGGCGGGCTTTAAACAGATCGCGGTGGAAGCGATCCCCCGCGATCCTTTCAACCTGCATTTCTGCTGCCGCAAATAGAAAAATCCGACCGGCAGACCGGGAGCCATGGCACCGTGAACCTTGAGATGCTGCGCCACTACCTGCTGGACAAAAAGGGAGCCGTCGAGGATTTCCCCTTCGGTCCGGAGACCCTGGTCTGCAAAGTCGGCGGCAAGATGTTTGCCCTGATCGCCCTGCATGAAACGCCACTCTGGCTGAATCTCAAATGCGACCCGGACAAAGCCGAGGCGCAGAGGATCTTCTATTCGGCGGTGCGCCCCGGCTATCACATGAACAAACGCCACTGGAACACGCTCATTTTGGACGGCACCATGCCGGACGAGGAAATTCTGGCCATGGTGGACGAATCTTACGATCGGGTCGTACAGACCCTGAGCCGGGCAGCCCGTCAGGCGGCGGGGCTGGCCGCCGGAAAGGAATGACATGAATCGGCCTGCTGAAAAGGCGACATTTGGGGCCGGCTGCTTCTGGGGCATCGAAGCGGCTTTCAACCGCGTCAAAGGCGTCCTCGCCACGACCGTCGGCTACATGGGCGGGCACACGACTGACCCGACCTACGAGGAGGTCTGCAGCGGGCAGACCGGTCATGCCGAAGTCGTGGAAGTCCTCTTTGACCCCGCCGTGATTTCTTACCGGGAACTGCTGGAGGTCTTCTGGCAGATACACGATCCGACCACGCTGAACCGCCAGGGCCCCGACATCGGCTCCCAGTACCGCTCGGTGATCTTCTATCACAGTCCCTCACAGCAGGAAGAGGCTCAGGCATCGCGACAGGCACAGCAGGAATCCTGGATTTTTCGTCATAAACCGATCGTCACGGCTATCGAACCAGCCGGTACCTTTTACCGGGCCGAAGAATACCACCAGCAGTATCTGGCCAAACGTTGAAGAGGGGCCCAAGGGGCCGGACCTGAAGGAGAGCTTTGGCATGAACCTTTCTGCCGAACAAAAAAGACGACTGGAAGAGGCCGCCCGCCAGGCCCATCGGCACAGCTACAGCCCTTACAGCCGTTTTCCGGTGGGGGCGGCGGTGCTGACCGGTAGCGGCGCTATCTATACCGGCTGCAACGTCGAAAACGCCTCCCTTGGCCTGACCCAGTGCGCGGAAAGAAACGCCGTGGCCAGCGCCGTCGGCCAGGGGGAGCGAGACATCCTGGCCGTCGCCATTTACACGCCCACGCCCCGTCCGACGGCTCCCTGCGGCGCCTGCCGCCAGGTGCTGGCCGAATTTGCCCGTGACGCCACCGTCTTCTGTTGCTGCGACGGGGAGCAGCATCTGGAGGCCAGCCTGAATTCCTTGCTGCCAGCCGCCTTCGCCGCTGACGACTTACCGGGAGAAGAGACGCCATGAGCGCCACCGACATCAAATATCATCTCGGCTTCGGCCCCAGCCACCTCGGCGAGGAACCACCGACCCTGGCCCTGCTCTGCGGGGACCCGGAACGGACACGTGCCATCGCCATGGAGGCGGCGGGTGTCCGCTGCGAACGAGCACTTTCGACCCGCAGGGGACTGAACAGCTATCTCATCTCGCTGGACGGCGGCAAGCGCCTGATCGCGGCGACCAGCGGCATGGGGGCGCCGTCACTGAGCATTGTGGTGAATGAGCTGGTCGATCTGGGCATCCGTCAGATCATCCGCGTCGGCACCTGCGGCGCCATACAGGAGGATGTCAAGGTCGGTAGCCTGGTCATCTCCCGGGCGGCTCTGTGCCGGCAGGGCGCGGCCCAGGATATCGCTCCCGTGGAGTATCCGGCCGCCGCCAATCCCTTTCTCACCCTGGCCCTGGTGGAGGCCGCCGAGCAGCTGGCCCTCCCCTGGCACCTCGGCGTTACCGCCAGCGTCGATACCTTTTATGAAGGGCAGGAGCGCACCGCCTCCTCGGCCAACAAGCATCTCCTGCGCCACCTGCAGGGCGTTACGGAAGAATACCGTCATCTCAACATTCTCAACTACGAGATGGAAGCAGGCACCCTGTTCAAGATGGCGGGGGTCTACGGCTTCGCTGCCGCCTGCATCTGCGGGGTGCTTGCCGACCGCACCAGCAGTGAAGCGGTGGTGGAGTCGCAGAAACAGGCCGCCGTCGATGGCGCCATCCGTGTTGCTTTACAGGCCGCCGCCTCGATGGATTCCCGCTATCTGCAGCCGGCTTATCTGCGCTGAATCGGCCTTTGCGCCAAGCCAGCCCGATTGAATCCGTGACACATCCATGCTATAAGACGACGTCTCTTGCATCCCAACAACGGAATTCAGGCATCCCATGATCTATCTTTTGCTCGTCTCCTTTATCTGGGCCTTTTCTTTCGGCCTCATCAAAGGAAACCTGACGGGACTCGACTCCAATTTCGTATCCTTTGCCCGCATGGCGCTTTCCTTGGCGGTCTTCGCCCCCTTTTTTCGCCGCACCGGCCTGCGCACCCCGCTCGCCCTGCAGCTCATGGCCATCGGTGCCGTTCAGTACGGCCTGATGTATCTGGCCTACATTTACTCTTTTCAGTACCTCCATGCCTACCAGGTGGCCCTGTTCACCATCTTTACCCCCCTGTATGTCACGCTGATCCATGATCTTCTCACCCGCCGCCTGCACGGATTTTTTCTGCTGACCGCCAGCCTGGCTATCGTCGGCACGGGGATCATCGTCTACCGAGAGCTGGATCAGAGCGACCTGCGGCTGGGCTTCTTCCTTCTGCAGTTCTCCAATATCTGCTTTGCCTTCGGCCAGACCTATTACCGCCGCCTGTTGCGAAAGAATCCCGCGCTCAAAGACCACCAGATTTTCGGTCTACTCTACCTGGGCGCCACCCTGGTCACCCTGCTGGCCGCCGGCTATTCCACCGGCTGGAACCTGCCGACCCTTTCCGCCACCCACGTTCTCACCCTGCTGCACCTGGGCATCCTGGCCTCAGGCATCTGCTTCTTCCTCTGGAATTACGGCGCCAAACAGGTGGACGCCGGCGCCCTTGCCATCCTCAACAACCTCAAGGTCCCCCTCGCCGTCGCCTGTTCCGCCCTCTTCTTTCACGAGACGGTCGACCTGCAACGATTACTTCTCGGCGGCGCTCTTATCCTCGGCGCTCTTTTCCTCAACGAAGCCTTGGCCAGAAGACTGTATGGGAAAAATGCCTGAATAGAAGGGTTTTCCCTTTCTCCCTCGCTTCACCACCAACATCTCCCCTTTTTACGGCTGAAAACTTGTGAACCTTTCACAAGGTGCTATTCTTCTTAAAATATTTTCGGGCCGGCACGCAGCCGGTCCGACCTCTTCTCAACATCCTACATAGGAGGCACGAAATGAAAAAATGGCTTTGGAGGACTCTAGCGACCAGCATCCTGCTCCTGTTGGTGACCGGAACAGCCATGGCGGAGAACAAGGCCAAGGCCCTGACCCTGTCCCCGATGGTCGGCGGTTACATGTTTGAAGGCAATCAGGATCTCGACGACTCCCTCACCTACGGTCTGGGCCTCGGCTACAACCTGACCAAAAACTGGGGCATGGAACTGATGGTCAACTACATTGACGCGGAAACGGACGAAGGGCCCGCCATCGATGTAGACGGCTACCTGTCCCGCCTGGACGGACTCTATCACTTCAGACCGGACAGCAGCCTGGTGCCCTATCTGGCCGCCGGCATGGGCGTCATCACCCTTGACCCGTCGCCAGGCGAGGGTGAAGATGATTTCGCCCTCAATTACGGCGCCGGCCTCAAGTGGTTCCTCTCGGAAGCCATTGCTCTTCGCGGCGATGTTCGCCACGTCTTCGCGACGGAAGAGCCCAACAGCAACCTGATCTATACGGCTGGCCTGCTCTTCCAGATCGGCGGCGAAGAGGAAGCCGCCCCGGCCCCGGTAGTGCTGCCGGCTCCCAAAGACAGTGACGGCGACGGCGTGATCGATGCCCAGGACCGCTGCCCCAACACCCCGGCCAATGTCATCGTCGACGCTGTCGGCTGTCCCAAGGACAGTGATGGCGACGGCGTTGCCGACTATCTGGACAAATGCCCTAACACACCGGCCAATGTAAAGGTCAACGACCAGGGCTGCCCTGAGGATGCCGATCAGGACGGCGTGCCCGACTATCTGGATCAATGCCCCGACACTCCCAAGGGAGCCCCGGTCGATGCCAAGGGCTGCCCGAAAGACACTGATGGCGATGGCGTTTTCGACTATCTCGACAAGTGCCCCAACACCGCCAAGGGTCTCGCCGTTGATGAAAAAGGCTGTGAGCTGACCTTCACCCTGCAGATCGAATTCGATGTGAATCAGGCCAATGTTCGTCCCGAGTATCACAGCAAGCTCGCCGAAGCGGTCGAGTTCATCAACCAGTATCCGTCGCAGCAGTTCCTGGTGGTCGGTCACACCGACAGCACCGGCAGTGCTGACTACAACAAGCAGCTCTCCCAGCGAAGAGCCGAAAGCGTTCGCCAGTACCTGATCGACAACTTCGGCCTCAGCGCCGACAAACTCACGGCCCGCGGTCTGGGTGAAGAGCAGCCGGTGGCGGACAACGCCACGGCCGAAGGGCGCCAGCAGAACCGCCGCGTTGACATCACCTGCTGCGCCGTGGTTCCGGAATAGTTAAAGCAGCATCTTCCTGAAAAGACAAAGGGCCCGGATTTTCTCCGGGCCCTTTGCTTTTCTATCACGAGACCATATCGCTTGAGCGGGTTAACGCCTCTTTTCGGCCACCAACAAAAAAGGGGCCTCCTGGCGGTTACTGGTCTCCACCTTGAGGACGTACCACTGCCTTGCACTGAGCTGCGAGAAGCGCTGGCTGAGCAAGGTTGCCTCCTTTCGGCCTTCGGGGTGACCGATATAGAGAACCAGTGCAAGACGTCCGCCCACGGCCAGGGCGGCAAGAGCGGCCTCGACCGCGGCCAGGGTGGAATCCCCCTGCGTGGTTACGGCGGCATCGCCGCCAGGCAGATAGCCGAGGTTTGCCATGAAGGCGCGGGGCGGACGGGAGAACTGGGCCAGATAGCGGCCCACGTGGGCGTGACTGTCGTGGATCAGACAGACCCCGGGCTGCGAAACCGGCAGAACGGCACCGGCCTCAAGAACAGGCGCGGTGATACCGGCTTCCAGCAGAGCCTGCTGGCTGGTTTGCAGGGCCTGCCGCTGAATGTCGAAGGCCAGAACCTGCCCTGAGGGACCGACGCAGCGAGAGAGGAAGAGAGTATCTTTGCCCCGGCCGGCCGTAAGATCGACGGCGAGGTCGCCTTCGGCCAGGACTTCACCGACAAACTGATGGGCCCAGGACGGCATGTGGGGGAGTTGGCAAACCATGCCGCGTCAGCCTTCGGCGGAACGGACGTCTTCAAGAACCTTGAGTTTGGCGGCGATGACTTCTTTGGGAGAAAGACGCAGCAGGGTGGTCAACTGCCGCATGAGCGCGTCCTCGAAACGGTCGAGGACACCGTCGGCATAGACAATGCGCCAGGCCACCTCGACGACTTCCAGCTTCTCCTCCCGGCTGAAATGCTCATTGAGTTGCCGGGCAAACTGAAAAAGATCCAGGCTCTCGGCCCGGGCATCCTGAGCGAGCTCCAGCAATTCTTCCGTCGCCGCGGCTGAGAGGGAGAATTTTTCCTGAACCAGATCCCTGACCAGTTCCTCCTCGATCGCCTGAAACTGACTATCGGCGTGAGCCAGCTCAAGCAGGAGAGCGCAGGTGGCCACCTGGATGCGTTCGGCACCTTGGGGTGATGACCCGCCAGCTTCAGATCCTGCTAAAAAGCCCAATATCTTACTGATCATGCTAAGATCCCTTTTCGGTCAGGTTGTCGCAATAGCGGATGACTCGGGCGCGTTCGAGGGTGATCATGCCGCCCTTGATCATGGTATCCAGTTGAGGCAGAACACGGTCGATTTTTTCCTGGGAGTCCACCACTTCGATGATGACCGGCAGGTCGGCGGACAGGCGCAGCAGTCGGTCGGTGTGGGTGACGCTGTTGGCGCCGAAGCCCGTGATACCTTTAAGAACGGTAGCGCCGGCAAATCCTTCCTCACGCAAAAACTCGACCAGAGCCTCGTAAAGGGGCCGCCGTTTCCAGCGATCGCTTTCACCGATGAATATGCGCATGAGCGTCTGTTCCCCATCGAGTCGCGTCATATGTCCTCCTATAACTGACGAGCCAGAAAAAAGCCGAAAGCGGCAAAGACCAGACACACAACAACGTTAAGCAGAATATTGGCGCCGGCCTGCAAAAAACTCCCCTCTTCGAGCAGGCGGAGGGTTTCATAGGAAAAAGTGGAAAAAGTGGTAAATCCCCCCATAAAGCCGACAGTAAGACCCATACGCAATTCAGGCGAAAGAAGGGTGCTGCGCAGGCTCCCTTCCATGATCAACCCGAGCAGGAAGGAGCCGATCACGTTAACCGCCAGAGTTCCATAGGGAAGACCGCGTCCGCAAAGCTGGTAGGTCAAACCGGAAACAAAATAGCGGGCCAGACAGCCCAGTCCTCCCAAAATACCGATATAAAGAATCTGCATACTGCCTGCCCCCATAGCCTCCCTCACGAACATGAATGAGGCATTATCGGTTTCACACCGACCCCTGTCAACCGGCAATCGTCTTTGGAAATGACTGTGTTTTTGCACAAATACCACTGCCAGGATGCCGCTTGCACAATATCATTCATTTTGATATATGTTTAGCACTCTAGGCACTCGAGTGCCAACACACTAAAATCACGTTATCTTTCAGGAGGTCATCCATGAGCGTCATGAATCTGCCCGTACCGACGGATTCCTTTGACCACTACATGGCACAGATCAACGCTTTTGACGTTCTCGATCGCGAGCAGGAGGTCGAACTGGCCAACCGCTATCGCCGGGAAGAGGACATCGAGTCAGCTCACAAACTTATTTGCGCCAACCTGCGCTTTGTCGTCAAAATCGCCAACGAATACCGGGGTTATGGCATCAAGATGGCTGACCTGGTTCAGGAGGGCAATATCGGCCTGATGATGGCCGTCAAGAAATTCGACCCCGAACGGGGCCTTCGCCTCATCACCTATGCTGTCTGGTGGATTCGCGCCTACATCCACAACTACATTATCAAGAGCTGGTCCCTGGTTAAAATAGGCACCACACAGGCCCAGAAAAAACTTTTTTTCAAACTCAACCAGACCCGTGCGGCCTTGCACAAACTGGCCGGGCGCGAGAAAACGCGGGAAATCGCCCGGGAACTGGCCGTGCGGGATGCCGATGTGGAAGAGATGGCCTTGCGGATGTCCGCCCGCGACACTTCCCTCGACCTGGAACTGGTGGAAGGGGATGATTACACCCTCATGGACAGCCTGGCCGACGAACGGGCCTCCCAGGAAGAACTTCTCCTGCAGAAAGAAGAGCAGAGCCAACTCTCGTACCAAACCCAGCGGGCTCTTGCCTCTCTTAACGAACGGGAAAAACGGATTATCGAAGCACGGATTCTGACCGACTCTCCGAAAACCCTGCAGGATCTGGCCGACGAGTACGGCATCAGTCGTGAAAGGGTGCGCCAGTTGGAAAAAAACGCGCTTAACAAGATCAAACCGCTCTTGACAGAGTCGGAATGACGGAGAGCCCACCATGACGATTGACAAATAACAAGGCATCCCTTAACGTGTGGATCTTTCGTGAACCGGACAATCGAGGCGTTAGCCCATCAAGGATACCCTATGAAATCAACTCTCTGGCTGTCTCTGGCTTTTTTATTGGTCGCCGCGTGCGCCCCCACTCCCCCCAAGGAAAAAACGGCAGCCGACTATTTTCAGGAAGCGGAAGTCCTGTTTGAAAGCCGGCGCTATCCCGAGGCCATCGAATCCTACGAAAAAGTAAGAGAAATCTTCTATTCGCCGGAAATGAACATGCTGGCCGAGTTGAAGATCGCCGAGGCCCATTTCCTTTCCAAGCAGTACATGGAAGCGGCAGTGGCCTACGAGGAATTCCTCAAGCAGCACCCGGCCTATCCCCAGATGGATCAGGTGCTCTATCAGCTGGGCATGTCCTATTACAAGCAGAAGCTGTCCATCGACCGGGACCAGACAGCGACCCGTAACGCCCTGGTCACCTTCAACGCCCTGCTCGAATCCTACCCCGACTTCCCCCAAGCCGCCGACATAAAGGCCTATCGTTTGCAATGCCTGGATGATCTTGTGGCCCACGAGATCTATGTGGGCGCCTTCTACCTGAAGACAAAGAAATACGATGCCGCCATCCGACGTCTGCAGGGGGTTTCCGAGCTCTACCCTGACCATTACTACCAGCGAGACCGCGCCACCCTCCTCTTGGGTAGGGCGTTATTGAAAGCAGATCGAACCGCCGAAGCCAGAGACGCCTTTCAATCCCTCATCCAGCAATTCCCCCAGAGTACCTACGCCGAAGAAGCTCGGGAAGACCTTGAAGAACTCTAAATAGCCCACCTTTTTACCGACCGATTCCCCTGCAGGGACGTCTCGTTCACCGGCCAGAATGCGTACCGGTAAAGACGTCCCTACTCTACATGGTAATTCCTATTTTACATTTGACCTAAAACCTCTTGATACTGTATACAGTATCAAGAGGTTTTCTCCTGTACCCGGCCCTATCCTCAACCGGAAAAGACAGGCTTTAGCGGCTCAAAGACGGATATTTATGCCGCGAAACCGAAATGGGCGCAGGAACGTTTTCCCTTGACTTGACCTTTACGGCATATTATAAAAACCCCCATTGCTATAACATAATTTTATTGTTAGAAATTGAAAGCCAAGCAGCCTGCCCGGCTTCCATGTTCCACAAATCCCCAAGCAATTGATTTTGTGATTTTTTTGACAACTAAGAACCTATCTGGACTTGGCTTCACGCTGTTTTAATCGCAAGTCACAATGCCCCTTCGGAACGCACCATTAAGGGCGCTACCGAAAAATTACAGAGGAGGAGAGAGAATGTCCGAATTTGGCACACTGGAAAGTCGCGTTCGACGCAAATCGCTCTTGAGCAAGGTCTGCAAGGCTGAAGACACCATTCAGCACTTCAAGGCCGGCCAGAACCTGCTGTGGTCCGGCTTCACTCCGGCTGGCTACCCTAAAGAAGTACCTATTGCCCTGGCCGACTACGTTGAGAAGAACAATCTGCAGGGCAAGATGAAGTTCAACCTCTTCATCGGCGCCTCTGTCGGAGCCGAGACGGAAGACCGCTGGGCTACCCTCGACATGATCGACCGCCGCTGGCCCTATCAGACCGGCAAAAACATTGCTGCTGGCATCAACGCCGGTCGCATCCGCATGGGTGACAAACACCTCGGCCTCTTCGCCCAGGACGCCGGCTACGGCTTCTACACCGAAAACGGCCGCTACGACATCGGTATCGTCGAAGTCTCCGCCATCACCGAGGACTGCGGCCTGGCCCTGACCACCTCCTGCGGTATCGTGGCCGAAGCCCTTCACCTCTGCGACAAGATCATCATCGAAGTCAACACCGGACAGCCCTCCTTCGAAGGCATCCATGACATTCTCATGCAAAACAAGCCGCCTCGCCGGCAGCCCTTCCTCATCACCGAAGCGCACACCCGCATGGGCACCCCCTATGTGCCTTGCGACCCTGAAAAGATCATCGCCGTTGTCGAGTCCAAGCGGCGCGACAAAGGCCGTGCCTTCGCCGAGATGGATGACACCTCCGAAGCCATTGCCGGCCACATCATGGAGTTCTTCTCCCATGAAGTGAAGAGAGGTCGTCTGCCCGAGAACCTGCTACCCCTGCAGTCGGGTGTCGGCTCCATCGCCAATGCCGTCGTCGGCGGTCTGGCCAAAGGTCCTTTCGGCAACTTGTCGGTCTACACGGAAGTTCTGCAGGACACCATGCTCGACTTCTTTGACTCCGGCAAGCTGAACTATGCCTCCGCCTGCTCCCTGTCTCTGTCGGAAAGCCCCGGCTTCCCCCGCTTCTTTGACAACTGGGACAAATACTTCGGCAAATGCGTTCTGCGGCCCCTGTCCATCTCCAACGCACCAGAGCCGATCCGCCGTCTTGGCGTCATCGCCATGAACACGCCGGTTGAGTTTGACATCTACGCTCACGCCAACTCGACCCTGGTCGGCGGTACCCGCATGATCAACGGTCTTGGCGGTTCGGGTGACTTCCTGCGTAACGGCTTCCTCAAGATCATGCACTCGCCTTCGGTACGTCCCTCAAAGACCGATCCGACGGGCATCACTTGCGTGGTCCCCAAGGCTCCGCACATCGACCACACCGAGCACGACCTCGACGTACTGGTCACCGAGCAGGGTCTGGCCGATCTGCGCGGCCTGGCACCGAAAGATCGCGCCAAGGTTATCATCGAGAAGTGCGCTCACCCCGACTACAAGCCGATCCTCACCGATTACTTCGAAATGGCCAAGAAAGAGACTCTGGCCAAAGGGATCGGCCACGAGCCTCAGCTCTTCGACCGTGCCTTCAAAATGCAGCTGAACCTGGCTGAGAATGGCACCATGAAGATCAAGAACTGGGACATCAAAGTGGATCTCTGCGAATAATCTGCAACAATTCTGATATGTGCCATACGAGCCCCTTCGGACTACCGAAGGGGCTTTTTTTCTTTTCATCCCTCTCAACCTTGCGCAATGACTGTGCTATCATGTCGACATGATTCGACTGATTATCAATGCAGATGACCTCGGCAGCGGACCGGGCAGAGATAAAGGGATTCTGTGGGCCTTTCAGGAGGGCCTGATTTCCAGCGCTTCCATCCTGGCCAATGGGCCGACGTTTCAGGAGGCGGCCCAACGGGCCCTTCACCACGGCCTGCCCATTGGCGTGCACCTCAATCTTTCCGAGGGTCGGCCTCTCACCGGCGCCTTGCCGGGCATCACGGACAACCGAGGCTCTTTGCCGGGCAAATACCGGCTCAGGTCCCTGCTGGACAGGCCGCTGCGCAATGCCCGGGATATTTTCGACGAATTATCCGCTCAGGTGAGTCGAGTAATAGAAGCCGGCCTCCAACCTGACCATCTCGACACCCATCAGCACTTCTTCCTCTTTCCCGAGCTGACAGACATGGTCATCGCAGTCGCCCGGGAACACGGAATTCCCGCCCTTCGCCTGCCGTTGCCGGCGGAAGAGGTCGTTGGCCCGGTACCGCCGCTTCTGGCGAGAGAGATGTCCCTCTATCGGCGGCTTGCTCCTGCTGCCGCCACCAAGATTCAAAAAAGCGGGCTTTTTGCCCCCGAAGGCCTTTTGGGGATGAGCCTGCTGCATGACCTGACGAAAGAGTCTCTATGCCGCGTTCTTCAACAACTTCCGGACGGAACCTGGGAACTGATGGTTCATCCCGGCTACCCCGATATGGAAGGATCTTTCTCCGGCCCTCAACGTCTTAAGTGTAAGAAATTGACGCGTTGTTTACAGAATCCGATAATATCGAGGGGAGGATTTTGTAAACATGGTCATGCACA
>JAWSUS010000031.1:0-29116 GCA_033549025.1 Desulfuromonadales bacterium | reverse complement strand
ATACTGGAAGAAATTCATCAGGCGGCAAGGGGCTGCCTGACCATAACATGGTGTCCACTATTGCGGACCGACCTCACCGTCATGGCATCATTTACTCCAGTAAATGCATTATTAACTTTGCCGCCTAAAATAACTACAGCAGCAATAGCTACCGCGATAATCAACGCGACCAGCACGCCATACTCAACAGCCGTGGCGCCTTCTTCATCTTTCCAGAAATTCTTCACGAGTTCCCGCATGATGTACCCTCCTTCTTTGATGTGGTGTTGCCTATGGTCTCGGAGCCCATCTCCGATGAAAAGCATGGTGCAAGGGAATCGGGGTTTCATTGGCAAGTGCGGTGTCCTTGGTTCATTAATTGCGTGGGTCTTGATGTTCCCGGCCCTTGGCGTTACCCTAGAGCAGATAACGTGCCACTTTTTTAAATGCTTGAAAACAAACGTCTATTTCGTGTTGAGTTTTGAGGATGCTGGATTGTGTGCCCTGAAGGGGCAGTCTTTCATAGATCTATGTGTATCCAATGGGAACAGTTGGCCTAAACCCCCTTTTTGAGCGGATTTTTGTGTATCTATTGGATACAGTCGTGGGCAAAAAAGGTCACTTGCCCCGTTGAGTGATAAAAATAGCGGCGTTGGGAGTCAGGGGTGGAATCTTGGCGCCCAATCAGGTAAAACCTAACGGAGGCATTTGTTTGGGTTGGTGCTTTCTGGAAGCGAAATAGGAAGAAACGATGAGCGTATTTTTTGAAAATCCTTCGGTGGTGGTACTCGATTTTGAAACAACGGGTATGGCGCCGGATCGTGGAGACCGGGCCATCGAAATCGGCGCCGTGCGGATTGAGGGTGACCGCATAGTCGATCGGTTCCAAAGTCTCATGTCCCCGGGCCAGCGGGTCAGTCCTTTTATTGAGGACTACACCGGTATCACCAACGCCATGCTGCTGGATGCCCCCGAGCCTGCCCTGGTCATGCGCCAGTTCCAGCGTTTTTTGGCAAACAGTCCGCTGGTGGCGCATAATGCCTCTTTTGACCGGCGTTTTCTGGAGAGTGAATTCAGGCGGGCCGCACTGCCCCTGCCGGCCGAATATGCCTGTTCTCTGCTGGTCGCGCGTCGGCTCTATCCCGAAGCTCCCAATCACAAACTGGCCACCCTGGTTCATTATCGAAACTTGCCCGTTAAGGGAAATTTCCATTGCGCCCTCGCGGACGCCGAGATGACCGCCCATCTCTGGTTGGGGATGACCGAGGAGGTTCGTGGCCGTTGCGGGCTCGGGCAGGTGCCTTTTTCCCTCATGCAGGCGCTGGAGAAAGTCAAGATCAAGAAGGTGTCCCAGTTTCTGGAGTCGGCCGCAGGTGCCGCCAGCACTGATGAGCGCCATGGAACGGGGCGCATTCTGACCAAGACCATGCGAACAGGAGAATCACCATGTTGATGATGAACAAAGAAGCGGAAGAGAAGGGGATTTTGGAGGCGGCCCGGATGATCTGCATCGCCGCCCGGACGGCACCCAAGGGAAGGGGCAAGGATCTGCTGGTCTCGGCGATTCTCACGGGAGAGGAAAAGGATGCCCTGCAGCGCAAAATGGTCGAGATAGCCGAACGCGATTCCATCTCGTTTTTCGCGCGAGATGCGGGCAATCTCGAACAGTCCCCCGTGCTGGTCCTGCTGGGCACCCGCAAGGAGGCTATGGGCCTGCCGCATTGCGGTTTTTGTGGTTTTGCCGACTGTGCCACCATGGTCAAGGCGGGCGGAACCTGCTCCTTCAACAGCGGTGACCTCGGTATTGCCGTCGGTTCAGCCGTAAGCCGGGCGGCCGATATGCGCATCGACAACCGCATCATGTATTCGGCCGGCAAGGCGGCGGTCGAGATGAAGCTTCTGGGGCCTGAAGTCGCCATCGCTTACGGCATTCCCCTGTCCGTTTCCGGCAAGAGTCCTTTCTTTGACCGCAAGTAAGGGGCAGGGGAGGGCTTGTGGCTGAAAAAAAGAGCGAAATATTCGATATTGTGGACGAGAACGATCAGGTGATCGGTCAGGCGCCGCGTTCACTCTGCCATGGCGACCCGAGCTTGGTCCACCGGGTCGCCCATGTGCTCGTGTTCAACCGCGATGGCTGTCTGCTGTTGCAGAAAAGAGCCCAAACCAAGGATATTCAGCCCGGCAAGTGGGACACCAGTGTCGGTGGTCATCTCGACCCCGGCGAGAGTTACCATGAAGCCGCCCGCCGTGAAATGGCCGAGGAGCTCGGTATTACGAGTATCCCCTTGACGTATCTCTATCCCTCGAAAATTCGCAACGACATCGAATCGGAAAACGTGGCGACCTATCTGGCCCGCTACGATGGCGACCTGACTTTCCCCCCGGACGAGATCGAAGAGGTGCGTTTCTGGTCTCCCGCCGAAATCGAGGTGGCCTTGGGCCAGGGGATTTTCACCCCCAATTTCGAAGAGGAATGGGCCTTGTTCAAGGACTGGCTGCGACGCCGGCCCATCGACCTGGATCGCCCCATCGCTTTTTGCGCCGGCGACAGTTTTCCGGATCTGCTGAATGAGTTGTGCAATAATTGAGCAGTTGGTAGCAGGGGATGATTAAAAGATTGCCAGCACCCGAAGGCAGTCTGGCGACCCCGTTTTGTCCAGGTAGAAAAAACCAAGATATTTCAATGTGTTGAAAATTTATTTGGTTCTGATGGAATTAGGCAGGCAATTTGCTATTGTTTTGAGGCAAGCCGGTTGTGCTGATACCGGCAGCCGTGACTTACTGGCCCGGCCGGGCCACATAATCCTGGGAGGTTACTGCGATGAGGAAAGTCGAGGCGATTATCAAGCCTTTTAAACTCGATGAAGTCAAAGAAGCGCTCAACGAAATCGGCATTCAGGGGATTACGGTCAGCGAAGTCAAAGGCTTCGGCCGTCAGAAGGGCCATACCGAGCTTTACCGCGGCGCCGAGTATGTGGTCGATTTTATTCCCAAGATCAAAATGGAAATCATTGTGAAGGATGACATGGTCGCTCAGGTTGTTGATGTCATCGCGGAGGCGGCCAGAACCGGCCGCATCGGCGACGGCAAGATTTTTGTCACACCCGTCGACGAGGTCGTGCGCATCCGTACCGGTGAGCGCGGCGACGAGGCTCTCTAGATTATTTTTCCGGTTCCACGAACCCTATTATTTGCTGGTTGAACGCAAAACACCCGTCAAAGGAGATTTAGGATGACGCCGAGAGAAGTTGTCGCGTTCGCGACAGAGAACAAAGTTGAAATGGTCGATTACAAATTCCTCGATTTCGTGGGGATCTGGCAGCACTTCACGACCCCGATCAGCGAGTTCAGCGAGGATGTTTTCGAAGAAGGTCTTGGTTTTGACGGGTCGTCGATTCGTGGCTGGCAGCCGATCCATAACAGTGACATGACCCTGATCCCCGATCCGACCACAGCCAAGATCGACCCGTTTCCCGAAATCCCGACGCTGAGCATCATCTGCAACATCTATGACCCCATCACCAAAGAAGGTTACTCCCGCGATCCCCGTTTCATCGCCCGCAAAGCGGAAGCTTACCTGAAGTCGACGGGGATTGCCGACACGGCCTATTTCGGCCCCGAGCCCGAGTTCTTCGTTTTTGACGATGTGCGTTTCTCTTCCACCGCGAACCAGGCCTTCTATTGTGTCGATTCCATCGAGGGCGCCTGGAACACGGGCCGTGAAGAGTATCCTAACCTGGGCTACAAGCCTGCCCACAAAGGCGGTTATTTCCCGGTAGCGCCTACCGACTCCCTCATCGATCTGCGCAACGAAATGGTGCAGGTTCTGCAGCGCGTCGGCATGCGCATCGAGGCCTCCCACCACGAAGTGGCTTCCGGCGGACAGTGCGAAATCGATATGCGTTTCGA
This sequence comes from Desulfuromonadales bacterium, assembly GCA_033549025.1. Classification (GTDB taxonomy): domain Bacteria; phylum Desulfobacterota; class Desulfuromonadia; order Desulfuromonadales; family SZUA-540; genus SZUA-540. The sequence goes on along the minus strand of JAWSUS010000031.1, from coordinate 25,228 downwards.
CTCCCTGCTGCACATGGGCGACACCCTGCAGTGGTTCAAGTACATCATCAAGAACGTCGCCTACCGCAACGGCAAGACCGTCACCTTCATGCCCAAGCCGATTTTTGGCGACAACGGTTCGGGAATGCACTGCCATCAGTCCCTGTGGAAAGATGGCGTCAATCTCTTTGCCGGCGACGGCTACGGTGGCCTCTCCAAAATGGCCATGTATTACCTCGGCGGCATTATGAAACATGCCAAGGCCCTGTGCGCTTTCACCAACCCCAGCACCAACTCCTACAAACGTCTGGTTCCGGGTTACGAGGCGCCGGTCAATCTGGCTTACTCCAACCGCAACCGTTCGGCTTCACTGCGGATTCCTGTAACCAGCAATCCCAAGTCGAAGCGCATCGAGTATCGTACCCCCGACCCGTCCTGCAATGGCTACCTGGCCTTTTCGGCCATGCTGATGGCCGGTCTCGACGGTATCGAAAACAAGATCGACCCGGGCGATCCTCTTGACAAGGATATCTACGGCCTTTCACCGGAAGAGCTCAAGGATATCCCCAATGTCGCCGGCACCCTCGAAGAGGCATTGCGTTGCCTCAGAGAGGATCATGCCTTCCTGCTGAAAGGGGACGTCTTCACCGAGGATGTCATCGAAAAGTGGATCGAGTACAAAACCGAGGCAGAGGTCAACCCGGTTCGCATGCGACCTGTGCCTCTCGAGTTCGCCCTCTATTACGACTGCTAAGGTCGAACGGTTAGATTGAAAACAGTAACGCCCCTGGTCATGATTGGCCAGGGGCGTTGTTGCGTTCAGGCAGTTGAAGAAAAGGGCGATGCCCTTTAGATGGCGTGCTCCTGCAGAAAATCCTTGACGGCTTTGGCGTCCGCATCAAGGACGACGCAGCGCTTCTCGCGGGATTCGATCCCTTCCAGTGAGGCCGGCCGATCAGGGTCGCTGCCGATGCTTTTTTGTACGGCCTCGCCAAACTTGGCCGGGTGAGCCGTGGCCAGGCAGACGACGGGATAGTCTCCTCCGGCCAGTTCCCGTCCGGCCTTCACTCCGACGGCGGTGTGCGGGTCGAGAGTGTAGCCCGTGGCCCGATGGAAGTCGCGAATCGTGCCCAGGGTGTCGTCGCCATCCACCGTCAAGGCCAGAAAATCGTTGGACACCTGCTCACGCTCGGCGTCACTGAAGGCCAGGCGGCCGGTCTTTTGCAAGGTTTCCATGGCCTCAGCCACGCGGCTGCTGTCCTGCTCGTAGAGGTAGAAAAGGTAGCGCTCGAAATTGCTGGCCAATTGGATGTCCATGGAGGGGGAATAGGTCTGGGCGACCGCTCCAACGCTGTAGTCGCCGTCGCGGACGAAACGGCAGAGGATATTGTTTTCGTTGGTGGCCAGAATCAGGCGCCGGATGGGAAGACCCATGCGACGGGCGATGTAGCCGGCGAAGATATCCCCGAAATTGCCGGTGGGCACGCTGAAGTAGATCTCCTGGCACCCTGTCTCCGCCGAAACGCGGCCCCAGGCGTAGAAATAGTAGACGACCTGCGCCAGCACGCGCGCCCAGTTGATGGAGTTTACCGCACCGAGGGAATACTTTTCCTTAAAGGCCAGATCGCCGAAGGCTTCCTTGACGATACGCTGACCATCGTCGAAGGTGCCGCGAATGGCCAGGTTGAAGACGTTGGGATCGACCACCGTGGTCATCTGCAGTTCCTGGATGGGGGAAACCTTGCCGTGAGGGTGCAGGATGAAGATGTTGATGTTCTCTTTGCCGCGCACACCGTAAATGGCGGCGCTGCCCGTGTCGCCGGAGGTCGCTCCCAGGATGTTCATCTTCTGGCCACGCTCTTTGAGCAGGTACTCGAACAGATTGCCGAGAAACTGCAAGGCGACATCCTTAAAGGCCAGGGTCGGCCCATGGAAGAGTTCGAGGATATAGACGCCGTCCTTGTGAACGACGGGCGTCACCTCCGGGTGGGTGAAGCTCTGGTACGAGCGGTCGATAAGATCCTTGAGGTCAGCGGCCGGAATGTCACCGACGAAGCGGGACAAAATCTGAAAAGCGAGTTCAGGATAGGCCAGTTTGGAAAAAGCGGCGATATCTCCCGGGGTCAGCGCCGGGATCGATTCAGGCAGCAGAAGGCCGCCGTCGTCAGCCAGCCCCATCATGACGGCATCTTTGAACGTCAGGTTGCGGACTTTGCCGCGGGTGCTCAGGTAGCGCATGTTTCATCTCTCCGTTTAAAAAAAGTCGGAGTATCTTAGCAGGATCAATGGTCGGAGGGAAGAGAAGAAGAAAAAAGGAGGGGCAATCCGCCCCTCCTTCTGTGCTTTACCGATGGTGTTGCCTGGGTCAGGAGGCCGAAGCTTCCTGGGCGTCAACCACGGCGACGGCAGCCATGTTGACGATATCCGCTACATCATCACCGCGCTGCAGGACGTGCACGGGCTTTTTCATGCCCATGAGGATGGGGCCGACTGCTTCGGCGCCACCGAGTTTGGCCAACAGCTTGTAGGCGATATTGCCGGACTGCAGATCGGGGAAGATCATGACGTTGGCATTGCCCTTGAGCTTGGAGAAAGGATACTGGCGGGCCACGAGGTCGGGATCGAGCGCGACGTTTGCCTGGATTTCCCCGTCAATGACCAGGTCCGGAGCCCATTCCTGCACCAGAGCGGTGGCCCGTTTCACTTTGAGGGAAAGGGGATGTTCGGTGCTGCCGAAGTTGGAGAAAGAAAGCATGGCGATGCGCGGCTCGACTTCAAAGTAGCGGGCCTTGTGCGCCGTCAAAATGGCCGTTTCCGCCAGTTCCTCGGCGGTCGGTTCGATGGTGACCGTGGTGTCGGCGCAGAAGACAACGTCTTTTTTGAAAACCATCATGTAGAGGCCATGAACCTTCGATAGGCCATCTTGCTTGCCGATCACTTCCAGGGCGGGGCGGATGACATCGGGGTAGTGATGGCTGACGCCGGAAAGAAGAGCGTCCGCGTCACCATTTTTGACCATCATGGCGCCATAGTAGTTGCGGTTTTTCTTGATCAGGCGCGAAGCCTCCGCCAGGGTGACCCCTTTGCGCTGGCGATCCTGGAAGAGCATTTCGGTGTATTCGTCCGACTTTTCCGAACGCATGGTGTTGATGATTTCAATGTTGCCGAGATCGAGTCCGAGTTCCTTGATTTTGGCGTCGATCTCATCCTTGAAGCCGAGCAGGATAGGGATGGCGATGCACTCATCCAGAAGGATCTGGGCGGCACGCAGCACTTTTTCGTCTTCGCCTTCGGGAAAGACGATGCGCTTCGGATTGGCTTTGGCTTTGTTGATGAGCGCACGCATGATTTCCTTGGAGCGTCCCTGCAGGGCCTCAAGGGATTCGCGATAGCGCTCCATGCTTTCAATGGGGCGACGGGCGACGCCGCTGTCCATGGCCGCCTTGGCGACGGCGGGCGCCACATGCAGCAGCACGCGGGGATCGAAAGGTTTGGGGATGAGGTACTCGCGGCCGAATTTGATTTCGACGTTGCCGTAGGCTTTGCGCACCGAATCAGGAACGTCCTGTTTGGCCAGGCCGGCCAGCGCCTTGACGGCCGCCATTTTCATCTCGGCGTTGATGGCGCTGGCATGGGTGTCCAGAGCCCCGCGAAAGAGGAAGGGGAAGCAGAGGACGTTGTTGACCTGGTTGTTGTAGTCGCTGCGCCCGGTGCCGATGATGACGTCGTCACGCACCGCCTTGGCTTCATCCGGGGTAATCTCAGGATCCGGGTTGGCCATGGCGAAAATAATGGGATCCTTGGCCATAGAGGCCACCATTTCGCTGGTGACGGCGCCTTTGACGGAAACACCGAAAAAGACGTCGGCGCCATTCATGGCTTCTTCCAGGGTGCGCATCTCGGTATCGTTGGCGAGGCGCTCCTTGTATTCATTCATGCCGCTGGTGCGTCCCTTGTAGATGACGCCCTTGCTGTCACAGAGGTACAAGTTTTCTTTCGTGGCACCCAGGGTAAGGGCCATGTTGGCGCAGGCGATGCCGGCGGCGCCAGCGCCGTTGACCACGATGCGCACATCCTCGATTTTCTTGCCGATCACTTCCAGGGCATTGAGCAGGCCGGCGTTGGCGATGATGGCGGTGCCGTGCTGGTCATCGTGAAAGACCGGGATGTTCATGATTTTCTGAAGTTCTTCTTCGATATAGAAGCATTCAGGTCCCTTGATGTCCTCCAGGTTGATGCCCCCGAAGGTCGGTTCCAGCAGCTTGACGGTACGAATGATTTCATCGGGATCTTTGGTGTCCAGTTCGATGTCGAAGACGTCAACATCGGCAAAACGCTTGAAGAGAACGCCTTTCCCCTCCATGACAGGCTTGCCGGCCAGGGCACCGATGTCTCCCAGACCAAGAACCGCCGTTCCGTTGGATACGACGGCGACCAGGTTCCCCTTGGCCGTATACTTGTAGGCGTCGTTGGGGTTTTTTTCAATCTCCAGGCAGGGTTCTGCCACCCCGGGGCTGTAGGCGAGGGAAAGGTCGCGACTGGTGGCGCAGGGTTTCGTGGTGATGACCTCGATCTTGCCTTTGCGGCCGGTGCTGTGGTAATCCAGCGCGTCTTGCCGTTTGGACATGGTTTTTTCCTTCCTGTAAAATGGTTTTTTAGTTTAGCTAAAAAATACCTTTTGTGGAATTGCTTCCCTTATCTTACCTGCTTGAAATCCTTAAATAAAACACATGGATTTTATGGCTGAAGCCTTTAGTAAGATTAAAACGAACCATAGCCAGCCACTGCGGGCTTGTCAAGCGCAATCTGCCTCTTGCCGCCCTATACAATAACCGTGTTTAAAAAAATGGTGTGCAGTCTTTAAGCAATGGCAGTGCCAAATTGTTTTCAACCGGATCATCTACCAAAAATACACCTCGAAACGCCCGGGTCAAGGAATGTTGAATGGTTGTTTGTTTTTTGCCATCGCCGCCGGTATCGTCAAAAAACAACCTGCCTGGCTGTTTTTGGCCAGTTGTCCGCATGAAGACCCTGTAGCCGCCCGGGGATACGATATAATTGACAGGCTGTGTTGAGCAGAGGTAAGAATGACTGACAGGTTTGTGTCTAAAGATGTAGATTTCATTACCAAATTTTCCAGGGAACAGGTTTTATGCTTCGAATTGGCGTCTTGTCTGACACCCATTTTACCAGCCCCCAGGACGGGATGAGCCTTTTGGAACGGTTGCAGGGCAGAGAGTTCAGAGAGGTCGATCTGATTCTTCATGCCGGCGATGTGGTTCATCCCGATTCGTTGATTGCCTTTGACGGCATCCCCCTGTATCTTGTGCAAGGGAATATGGACCCCCCGCAAGCCCGGGTGCCGATTAAAAGGATCGTCGCCGCAGGAGGCTTTCGCATCGGACTCGTCCACGGCTGGGGGCCGCCCGACGGCCTCGAAGAGCGGGTGATGGCCGAATTTGCGGGAGAAACCCTCGATTGCCTGGTTTACGGCCACAGTCACCACTGGGCCAATCACCGTAGAGACGGCCTGCTCCTGTTTAACCCCGGCAGCCCGACTGATCGTCGCCGAGCCCCTTTTCACTCGGTTGGCATTCTGGAACTCGGGCAGAACATTCAAGGTCATATCCTGCCGATCACCTAAGGCTTGAAGGGAGGAACGTATGGAAAAGCTGTGGGCACCCTGGCGTATGGAATATATTTACGGCGAGACACCTCAGGGGTGTGTTCTCTGTCTGGACGAGGACCGCGCCAATGATCGACAGCGCCTGGTTCTGCACCGGGGGGAACACTGCTTCATCATGATGAACAAGTTCCCTTACACCAATGGCCATCTGATGGTTTCGCCTTTTCGCCACACCTGTTGTCTCGAAAATCTCACCGATGCCGAGGCGCTCGAAATGCATCAGCTGGTCGTCATGGCCCGGGGCGTGCTGCTCGAATGCTTCAGCCCGCAGGGGTTTAATATCGGCATGAACCTCGGCCAGATCGCCGGCGCCGGTATTGCCGATCACCTTCATATGCATATCGTGCCGCGTTGGAGCGGCGATACCAATTTCATGCCGGTTTTTGCCGATGTCCGTGTCATCCCCCAGCACATCCAGGCGACCTATGAGAAACTGGCTGTTCATTTTGACAGGAGGGCGTAGTGAAGTCTTTCAAGATCTTTCTGCTGATTGTGGTTCTGGTTGCCCTTTTCGTTTTCAGCCTGAATAACACCCAGATGGTCAAGGTGGCCTTTATTGGTTTTGAAACCCCCGAAATCCCCTTGTTTCTCATCGTGCTCTTCATTTTCGCCCTGGGCTTTCTGCTGGGGCTGCTGGTGGCCTCCTTGGAGATGATCCGCCTGCGGCGGGAAGCAGCCCAGGCCCGTAAAGCGCTCGTTACCGCGCAGGCGGGGGGCAAGCCGTCAGAGCCCGAGCCTCCTTCGGCCCCGTCGGCTGAGGTAAATTGATTTTTGCTTTTGAATTGCCCATAATGCGCTCTGGGCGCGGTGATGCTGCCTTGTCGAAGATCTGCTGAAGAAGAAAGGACTGTAGGATTCATGTTGGAAATATTCCAAAAGGGTGGGCCGCTGATGTATCCCATCCTGCTCGGCTCGGTGCTGGCTCTCGCCATTTTTCTGATGAAACTCTGGTATTTTTTGCAGGTACAACGCGGCACCGAGCCCCTGGTAAAGGATATCGAAGAACTGGCTCGCAACAGACGTATCGATGAAGCCCTGGTCGTCTGCCAGAAAGCGGGCACGCCTCTGTCCCGCATCTTTATTGCAGCGTTAAGAGCGGCCGGTCGGCCGCGCGAACATATAAAGACCGTGGTGGTGGAGGTCGGCGCCCGGGAGACCGCTCCTTTTGAACGCTATCTGGGCCTGCTCGGGACTATCGCCACCATTTCACCGCTCCTTGGCCTGTTGGGAACGGTTTTAGGGATGATCCGCGCCTTTACGGTCATCGCCGTGCAGGGCGTCGGCACCCCGGCCACCCTCGGCGGCGGCATTTCGGAAGCCTTGATCACCACCGCGGCCGGTCTGACCGTAGCCATCCCCGTCATCCTCTTTCACAAGTATCTGACGGGCAAGGCCGATCGTCTGGCGCTGGAAATGGAGATGCATTCACTGCACCTTGTCGACCTTCTGGGGGAATAACCAGATGGCTTTTTTGCGCAAAAAGAGGGAAGACCCTCGGGTGGACCTGACACCGATGGTCGACGTGGTCTTTCTGCTTCTTATCTTCTTCATGATTTCGACCACTTTCGTGGAGACGCCGGGGCTGACCGTCGATCTCCCCGAGTCGTCCTCTCAGGCCGAAATGAAGGAACCGGAAGAGATCAAGGTGTATGTCGCCCGGGACGGGGCGATTGCCATCGGCGACCAGAAGGTGAGCCTGGCCCAGTTCCGGGAGCGCCTGCAGGCCTTTGGCGAAAAAGCGGCCGACACCACTTTTGTGCTCCTGGCGGACAAGGAGGCTTTTCATGGCCGGGTCGTCGAGCTGATGGATGAGGCGCGCCTGGCGGGCTTTAAAAAGCTGGCTATCGCCACAGAAAGTGCCGAACGGTGATGGGGGCTGATCCTCTTCTGCTGGGCGTGGATCTCGGTGGGACCAATTGCCGCATGGCGCTGGTAGAGCCGGACGGCAAAACGTTACACACCGAACGCACGTCGACGGACGCTTCTTCAGGCCGAGACGCTTTTTTGCAGCGGCTGGAAGGGCTCTGCCATGAGATGATTCGCCGCGCGGGGGATATGGGCCGGCCGGTTGCCGCCGTCGGCATCGGGACCCCCGGCGTTATCTCGGCGGGGGGCCTGGTCGAAATATCCCCCAATCTTCCTCATCTCAATGGACTTGCCTTCGCCGGGCACATGCAGACCGCCCTGCGCCTTCCTGTTCTTGTCATGAATGACGCCAATGCCATCGCTGTGGGGGAAGCCCGACTGGGCGCCGGCCGCCAGTTCAGCTCCAGCCTGACGGTGACTCTTGGCACCGGGGTAGGTGGGGGGCTTGTCCTGAACGGCCGTCTTTGGGAAGGGGCTGATGGTGCCGCCGGGGAAATCGGCCATATTATGGTTGAGCCGGAAGGGAGACCCTGTGGTTGCGGCAGTCGGGGGTGCCTTGAACAGTACAGCTCGGCCCGTGGCCTCGTGCGCAACGTTCTAGAGGCCATCGACCTTGGGGTTCCGAGCCGCCTGTCCTCTATCGAGCCTTCTCGGCTGACCAGCGAACAGGTCGCCGCGGCCGCCCGCCAGGGGGACACTGCCGCTTTGGCCGCTCTCGCCGAAGGGGGGCGCCGCCTCGGGCAGGCCTTGGCCGCTGTCGCCAATCTGCTCAATATCGACGGGGTAATCATCACCGGGGGGGCCAGCGACAGTCTTGATCTGATGCGGCCCTCTTTAGACGCCGAGCTGAAAATACGCGGCTTTGCCATTCCGGTGCGACGTTTGAAGATCGTCCAGGGAAAGCTGAAAGACCGGGCCGGGATGATCGGTGCGGCGCGGCTGGCCTGGGACCGTCTGCTCCATTCCGGCCAGCCCGACTTCCCCTGAATCCTCTAGGAGTTGGACCGTCCTGATCTCAAGCAAGGAGAGCACTTATGAGTAAAACCATAGCCATTCTGACTGGCGGCGGCGATTGCCCGGGTCTCAATGCGGTTATTCGCGGCGTCGTGCGTTCGGCGATCCTTCAGCGCGGCTGGAGGGTGCTGGGCATCGAGGACGGATTTGACGGGTTGGTGGGACAACCACGATTTCGCACCCTCGATCTTGCTTCCGTGCGCGGCATTCTCCCCCGGGGCGGGACCATCCTTGGGACGAGCAACCGGGGGAACCCTTTTCAGTACCCGCGCGAAATCGACGGCAAGTCGGCTCTGGTCGATGTGTCCGCTGAAGTCGTGCAGAATTTCAAAGCCATCGGGGCAGACGCGCTCATCGCCGTGGGGGGGGATGGTACCCTCAAAATCGCCCGTGCGCTCAATGAAAGAGGGATCCCGGTCGTCGGCGTTCCCAAGACGATTGATAACGACCTGAGGGGGACCGATGTCACCTTCGGCTACAATACGGCCGTGGGAATCGTGACGGAGGCGCTCGATCGTCTACACACGACGGCGGAGAGCCATCAGCGCGTCATGGTGGTCGAGGTCATGGGGCGCGATGCCGGTTGGATCGCGCTTGAATCCGGACTTGCCGGCAGCGCCGATGTGATTCTCATCCCTGAAATCCCTTTTGACCTCGACAAGGTCTGCCAGTCCATCCGGAAGCGCAGCGCGGCGGGCAGCCGCTTTTCCATTGTCGTGGTGGCTGAAGGCGCCTTTCCCGCTGGGGGGGACAAGGTCACCCAACTCAGCGCAGAGCAGAACCTTGGCGTTGAACGCCTGGGAGGCATCGGCCAGTTTGTGAGTCATCATATTCGTCAATGCCTCGACATGGAGGTGCGTACGGTTGTTCTGGGCCACGTACAGCGCGGCGGCACACCCTCCTCCTTTGACCGCATTTTGAGCTCGCGCTTTGGCGTTAAGGCCGTGGAGCTTATCGAACAGGGGAGATTCGGCAATATGGTGGCGTTGCGAGGTCGGGAGGTTGTCGCCGTGGAAATCGAGAAGGCGGTCGGCGCCCTGAACCTGGTCGATCCCGAAGGCGATCTCGTCAAGGCCGCCGAAGACCTTGGCGTCATGCTGGGGCGATAGATAGTTCTTGACCGTAGCCTCGTGAAATCGCTACCTTATCAACCACAGCGTACAGCGACACACTTGGGAACAAAGGGGGCCGCATTGACAGCGACGGCAGTACCGGCAGAAAAAGAGCTCAACCGCAGCAGGGTTTACGCCACCGGGGGATTTGCCCTGGGAATTCTGGCGCCTCTGGGCTGGATACTTCTGAGACTCATCCTGTTCTGGGATCCCGAACAGACTTTATGGCAGCAGATTGTCGGACCTTTTATCGGCTCTGAAGAAGGCCGGTTGCTGTATGCCTATATGGGCCTTGGCACGGCCCTTGTGCTGGGGGCCTTCGGTTTCTACCTGGGCAAGACTTCCCAGAAAATTCACGAAAGAGCTCTGCATCTGGACGAGCTCAATACAGCCATCGCCCGGCAGAAAGAAGAGTTCGAACGGCGATTTCGCGAGCTGAACCACAGCATTAAAAACTTTCATTCGATCAGCAACCACATTCAGAAATCCCTCGATGTCCGCGAGGTTCTGAAGTTGGCTGCCGACGGCCTGCACGACATCCTCGGTTATGACCGCGTCAACATTCTCATGGTCAACCGGCAGCAGCAGGTGCTTGAATTCATTGCCAGCCGCGGCTGCGGGGACGACGATGTCTCCGGTATCACACTGGCAATCGATGCGCGGGCCGGTGCCTTGTACAAGGTCGTCAGCGAGAACCGTCTGCTTCTGGTTGACGATATTACCCAGTTGGGGAAGGACTATCACCTGCAGCCGCCATACGACCAGATCGAGCAGCTTCGCTCGCGTCGATTCATCCTCTGTCCCATTGTGGTGCGCGACCAGGTGGTCGGACTTTTTGCCGTCGACAACAAGATAAACCGCAAGCACATCGACGATACGGATGTCGATACGGTGAAACTCTTCGCCGATCAGGTGGCCTCCACCATCACCAAGATCGACCTGCTCGAGGCGGTCGACACCCTGACCGGCGAGCTCGAGACCACCTTTCAGGAATTGCTCAAGTATCGGCAGGAATACGGCCGGCTCGATTTCGCTCTGCGGCGGGCGGCGGAGTCCAATGCGGAGGCTACGGTCGAAATTTCCCATGGCGCCGATGTCGTGCAGGGCGCCGTGACGACTACCCGCTCGGCCGCCAATGAAATTGCCGTCTCCATTGACGAGGTTGTCCAGAATATCTCGCAACTCACCGATTTTATGGATAAATCCATATCGACGATGACCGAGATCTCCTCCACCATCCGCTCAGTGCAGGAAAACGGCGTCCGTTCTCACGAAATGTCGCAGACGGTCAGGGAGCAGGCGGAAAAAGGAGCCGAGGCCGTGGCCAACGCCCAGTACGGCCTGCACGGTATTTCCGAGGCGGTCGAAAGTACCGTGGAAAGCATCCAGCGCCTCTGCCAGAAGGGGGAGGAGGTCGGCAGCATCAACGAGGTCATCACTGAAATTTCCCAGAAGACCAACCTTCTTGCCCTCAATGCCTCGATTATCGCCGCCCAGGCCGGTGAGCATGGCCATTCCTTCGCCGTTGTAGCTGAAGAGGTGCGTAAGCTTTCCCAGGAGACCTCCCAGTCGACCGGGGTCATTTCGTATATTATCGAGGAAATTCAGAAGTATTCGCAGGAAACGGGACGGCAGGCCGAGACCACCCGGCAGCTCGTACAGGATGGCATTGCCCAGGGCGAGCATGTCGAAGAGGCGCTTAATCAGATTCTCGACAGCGCTTCCCTCGCCATGGACATGAGCCGGGAGATTCGCAAGGCCACGGAAGAGGTCTCCAAAAGTGCCGATTTCGTGACCGGATCCATTGAGCGGCTCGGCGAGATGGCGGCCCACATATCCCAGGCCTCCAAAGAACAGTCGCAGGGAACGCGCAGCATCGCCCAGTCCATTGAAGAAATCAAAACGATGGCCGATGAAATGGCGGAAGCGACCGATCGCCAGAAAGCGCATACCCGGGAGATTGAAACGGCCGTCGGCTCCGTCAGCAATATCGCCGGACGCATTTTTTCCGCTATCGAGGAGCGCCAGAAAGGGAGCCGCGAGGTTATCGAAAGCCTGGAACGTCTCCGCCGCATCGGCAGTTCGGCCGACTGAGATCGGGTTCAAAAAATTGTCTGAAACACCAAAAAGAGACCTCCTCAGGGGGTCTCTTTTTGCTTTTGGGTCTCTTCGAGGATATGGTCTTCCAGGCGGGTTTTGTCGGCGGGGCAGGCTTCCATCCCCGGGCAGTTTTCCTGCTGGCAGGGATCGATGTGGATGATGACGTCCGCGCCGGGAATGTCTTCCTGAATACGCTTCTCCAGGTGATCGGCAATGGCATGGGCCTCTTCCACGGAGAGATGCTTGCAGACCGTCAGATGGAAGTCGATGATTTTCTGCGAACCGGCCCGGCGCGTGCGCAGATTGTGGTAGTCGAGCAGAATTTTTCGGTGGGCGTCGATGAGATCGGTTATCTCCCGTCGAATGGGCTCAGGCAGTTCTTCATCGAGGACATCCCGCAGGCCGTGGCGAACGAGACGTACCGCTTCAAAGAGGATATACAGGGCCACCAGAATGGACAGTACCGGGTCAAGCCAGGGGATGTTCACGAAGGAGATTACTACCAGACCCACGATCAGGGCACTGTTGGTGTAGACATCCATGCTGAAATGCAGCGAATCCGCTTCAAGAGCCGATGAGTCCGTCTCCCTGGCCACCCGCCGCAGGTAGCGGCTGATCCACCAGGAGGCGATGGCGCTGATGACCAGGACAATGATCCCCTGGTTCAGATGGACGAGTTCAGCCCCCTCTATAAGACGGTGGACCGATTCATAGATGATCCAGCCGCCGGAGGCGGCGATAACCACGGATTGAATGATCGTGGCGAGGGTTTCGTATTTGCCGTGGCCGAAGGGATGGCATTTATCTGCCGGTTGGACGGCGCGGCTGATGGCGAAGAGGTTGACGCCCGACATTAAAATGTCGAGAAGAGAATCGATGGCCGAGGAGAGAACGGCCATCGAACCCGTGGCCAGGCCGGTGGCCAGCTTCAGTACGGCCAGACCGCTGGCCATGGCGATGGAAATGCGGGCCGCGGTGACTTTAGCTTTTGCAGAAGACATGGCGAAACTCGCTGGGTCAGGGGGTGTCTTTCAGAGAGCAGGCCGCCTCCCAGGGGAGGTAGCCGTCTTTCTCGATGGCCCAGAAGCTTTCGATACGCTGACGGTAGTAGTCCAGATTTTCGCAGTCTTTGTCGATGGCGGCCGCCAGCTCGGCACTGATTCGGCCCGCGCCGGCCAGGTAACGATAGAAGGCCCGAATTCCCTGCAGAAGAGAGGCGAGTTCTACCATGTTGGGTTCCAGATTGCGGACGATGTACCAGTTGCCGGCAAATTGACGTACGCGGTGCGGACGTAGGTGGAAGATATTCTCCCGACATTGGTCGATGACGAAGTCTTTGAGGAAGTAAGAGGCTGCGTAGGCTTTTTCGCTGGCCGTCTCAGGACTATGGGCCTGCTCCTCGACCAGATCGAGGTAAAAAAGTTTGAGGAGCTGATCGACGAGATCGCTCAGGCGTATTTCATCCTGCAGGCTTTTGACGTCGAAATTTTCGGAGGCGAAAAGTTGATCGGCCGCGGCCGAGAGGTCTGCTTGGCTCATTGATAATCTCCTTGGCTGCCGGATTATCTATCACTGCGACCGGATGAGGTCAAGGTTTTTGACCTTCTCGCTCCGAAGTGCGCTGGGATTGCTATTTACATGAAAAGGGCGGTTTGTTAACATAACTCCGCTTTTGCCCGGTGCTTTCAAAGCCGTTCCGTCGCCGGCCCAAGGGCTATAGGTTGCCAGATCATTCTATCCTACTTGAGGTTTTTGTCGTTCATGTCCAGTACTACTCCCATGATGCGCCAGTATCTGGAGATCAAATCCCAGTATCCCGACGCCATCCTCTTCTTTCGTCTGGGTGATTTTTACGAGATGTTCATGGAGGATGCCGTCACGGCTTCCCGCGTTCTGGACATCACCCTGACCTCCCGCAACAAGGGGGCAGCCGAAGAGGTGCCCCTGTGCGGCATTCCTTACCACAGCAGCCAGCCCTACATCGCCCGTCTGGTGGAAAACGGCTACAAGGTGGCGGTGTGCGAACAGGTGGAAGACCCGCGCGCTGCCAAGGGGATCGTCAAGCGCGAGGTCGTGCGGGTGGTCACGCCGGGATTGATTGTCGATACCGATACCCTGCAGCCGAAGGAAAACAACTACCTGATGGCTTTGATTCCCGATGAGGAGGATCGTTGGGGAATCGGCATCATCGACATCACGACGGGGGAGTTTCGGGTCACGCAGGTCGAATCCCTGGAAAGTGTCCGCAGCGAACTGGCTTCCGTCAATCCGCGTGAAGTGCTTCTTCCCGAAGGCGCAGCCGGCGAAGAGCTCCGCCAGTTGCTGGCCACTTCTCTGCAGGATCGCATGGTCAATACGTTGCCCGACTGGGCCCTGGCCGGTGATCGGGCCCAAAAACTCATCCTGCAGTTCTTTGCCAGTGGCTCCCTCGATTCGTTTGGCTGTGCCGATCTGCCCGGTGCCATCAGGGCGGCCGGCGCCATCCTCACCTACCTGGAGGAGACCCAGAAGGGGGCTCTTGATCATATCCGGGCCCTGACCACCTATCATACCCGCGATTATATGGTCCTTGACGACGCCACCCGTCGCAACCTTGAGCTGACCGCCACCTTGCAGGGCGGCAGGAAGGGCTCCCTCCTTGGTGTGCTCGACCGCACCATGACGGCCATGGGCGGCCGGCTGCTGCGCCAATGGATCCATCATCCCCTGGTGGATGTGGAGCGGATTCGCCGGCGCCAGCAGGCGGTGGCCGAACTCGTCGAGCAGAGTCTGCCGCGCAACGATTTGCGGGGCGCGCTCGATGGTGTCTATGACCTGGAGCGCCTGAACGGCAAGATCGCCATGGGCAACGCCAATGCCAAGGACCTGGTGGCCCTTTGCGGTTCTCTCGGCCGTCTCCCGGTCCTCATCGACGGGCTCACAGGGTTGGAAAGTCCTTTTCTGAGCGACCTTTGCGACCAAATCGACCCTCTGGACGACGTTCAGGAGATCATCGGCCGCGCCATCGCCGACGATCCTCCCTTCGTCCTGCGCGAAGGCGGCCTGATTCGGGATGGATTCAACCAATCCCTGGATGAGCTGCGCCATATCAGCAAGGAAGGCAAAGGCTGGATCGCGCGGCTGGAGGCCCAGGAGAAGGAGCGCACCGGCATCTCCACCCTCAAGGTACGGTTCAATAAAGTCTTCGGCTACTATATCGAGGTTTCCAAGGGCCAGATCAGCCGGGTGCCGGAGGACTACCAGCGCAAGCAGACTCTGGCCAACGCCGAGCGCTATATCACGCCGGCCCTGAAGGAATATGAGGACAAAGTCCTCGGCGCCGAGGACAGGATCGTGGAGCTGGAATACGATATCTTCCAGCAGGTGCGCCAGCAGGTCGCTTCGCAGGGAAGGCGCATTCAGCAGACGGCGGATGCCCTGGCAACCCTGGATGTTCTCTGCTCTCTGGCGGATTTGGCCCACGACCGCCGTTACGTCGCACCCCAGATCGAAGAGAGCCTGGAGCTGACCATCATCGAAGGGCGTCATCCCGTCATCGAGTCCATGAACCTCAATGAGGGTTTCGTGCCCAACGATGTGGAAATGAATGGCGACGACAACCAGCTGCTCATCATCACCGGCCCCAACATGGCGGGCAAATCCACCTTCATGCGCCAGGTCGCCCTCATTACTCTGCTGGCCCAGATGGGCAGCCTGGTGCCGGCCAGTTCCGCTTGCATCGGCGTAGCCGACCGCATCTTTACGCGGGTCGGCGCCAGCGACAACCTGGCGCGCGGGCAATCGACCTTCATGGTCGAAATGACGGAGACAGCCAATATTCTCAACCATGCCAGCCGCCGCAGCCTGATCATCCTCGATGAAATCGGCCGGGGGACCTCTACCTTCGATGGCGTCAGCATTGCCTGGGCCGTGGCCGAATACCTGCATGACAATCCGCAGGTGGCGGCCCGTACGCTTTTCGCCACCCACTATCATGAACTGACCGACCTGGCCCTGACCCGGGAGCGGGTCAAAAACTTCAACATCGCCGTGCGGGAGTGGAATGACCAGATCATCTTTTTGCGCAAGATCGTCGCCGGCGGCGCCAGCCACTCCTACGGCATCCAGGTCGCCCGGCTCGCCGGTCTGCCGGTCGCTGTGATCCAGCGTGCCCGAGAAGTCCTTAAAAATCTTGAGTCGGGGGAATTCGAACAGGAGGGTGTCCCGCGACTGGCCAAGGGCAAGCAGGGAGTGCGCGCCAAAAGCAGCCCTGATCAGTTGTCTCTCTTCAACCCGGGCACCGACGAAATCCGCCAATGCCTGGAGGATCTCGATATCTCCACGCTGACGCCCTTGCAAGCCTTGAATATTCTGGCCGAGTTGAAACAGAAGGTGGTGTGACATGTTTCTTGTTCGAGGAGTTCTTATCGCCTTTTTCTGCCTGCTGGCCGTCCAGCCCGTTTTGGCGCAGGATGCCGAAAAGGACTACCGCCAGGCCAAAGCCAGCTATCAGAAGCTGCTCGATTCCCGCCAGAAACAGCTCTATCGTGAAAACTGGCTTCGGGTTCGTAATCAGTTCGTGGCGGTCAAGGAGAAGTACCCGCGCCATCCCCGCGCCGCCGACAGCCTCTACATGGCCGGCAAGACGTCAGAAGGGCTTTACCGTGTATCTTTGGTGGCTGCCGATGCCAGAGAGGCCGTTGCCTTTTACGATGATCTGGCGACCCTTTATCCGGAAAGCAACCTCGCCGACGACGGCCTGTATCTGTCCGGAACGATTCTCGAAAAAACTCTGGCGGAAGGCGCTCAAGCCTACCTTCGTTTTGCCCGGCTCATCGAGCGCTATCCCCAGGGGGATATGGTGGCCAAGGCCCGCCCCAGGGTCCGGGAGCTGGCCCGCTATGCCACCAGTTCGCCGCCGCCCTCATCCAAGCCGGCGACGTCCGATACGGGATCCCGCCAGCTGACCGGCATCCGCTTCTGGTCCAATCCCGACACGACCCGTATCGTCCTCGATCTGGAAGGGTCGGCTAATTATGTGGTCAACCAGCTTCACGGCGACCCGAAAAAACAGACCGGGCCGCGCATCTATATCGATATCCTGGGTGCCAGTCCCTCACTGACCCTGAGCGACACGATGGACGTCAATGACGGCCTGTTGCGGCAGATCCGTACCGGCGTCCCAGCCCAGGGTACGGTTCGCGTCGTTCTTGATCTCACCAGTCTGAAAGATTACAAAGTTTTTTCCCTGGACGAACCCTATCGGATCGTGATCGATGTTGAGGCCGACCGCCAGACGGAAATTACGGCCAGCAAGCCGGTGGTCTCCGCCCTGCCGCCTTCCGCTCAGGATGGCATCGCCGGCATTCTGGAGCGAACACCCGAGGAGCGGCCCCTGCAGGTTCACATTCCCCAAGCCTCTTCTGGGAATGTGATGCGGCGTATCGTGATTGACCCGGGGCATGGCGGCAAGGATCCGGGCGCCATCGGTCCCTCCGGTGTTTTTGAAAAAGATATCGTCCTTAAACTGGCCAAAGCCTTGAAACCACGCCTCGAAAAGGATCTCGGTGTCGAAGTGCTGCTGACCCGTGACCGCGATATTTTCATCCCCCTTGAAGAGCGCACGGCTTTTGCGAACAAGGTTGGCGCCGATCTGTTCATCTCCCTGCATGCCAATGCCAGTCCGAGTCGAAAGGCCTATGGGATAGAGACCTATTATCTCAACTTTTCCAAAAACGATAAGGCTGCTGCTCTGGCCGCGCGGGAAAATGGCACCTCTCTAAAAGAGGTCGGCGATCTGGAGCTGATCCTTTTTGATCTGATGGCCAACGCCAAAATCAATGAGTCGAGCCGCCTGGCGGCGGAGATCCAGAATTCTCTTGTGAACGTACTCTCCAAAAACTACAGCAAGGTTAAAGACCTCGGCGTCAGACAGGGCCCTTTTTATGTTCTGCTGGGGGCCACCATGCCTTCGGTTCTGGTGGAAACCGCCTTTATCAGCAACAAGATGGAAGAGTCCCGCCTTCTCAGTGACAAATACCGGGATCGTACGGTGGCCGCCATCTCCCAGGGGGTTCGCAACTATACCCGCTCTCTTAAAATGATGGCCTCGAACTGACAGGGCATATTGTGATAACCGATCATTTCTTTACGCCTGAAATGCTGACCGACCCATCCATCCCTTATGAAAAGCGGCGGAACCTTCTGCTGGAGGCGTCGCGTCGGTATCTCGATCATCATCAAACCAGAATTCGGGCCAAACACGATGCGGGATCTTCCGGCGCCTCAGTGGTCGGCAGTCTGACTTCCATGATCGACACCCTCATCCGCAATCTTTATCGCAGTGTTTCAGCGGATGTGCCCGAAAACCTCTTCGGGGCCTGCGCCCTGGTGGCCCTGGGCGGCTATGGCCGGGGCGAGCTCAATCCGCGCTCGGATATCGACCTGATGTTCTTTTATACCGGCAAGGACAAGGATTTTGCCGAAAAGATTTCCGAAAGAATGCTCTATCTGCTCTGGGACCTCGGCCTGGACGTCGGCTACAGCGTACGGACCGACACCGACTGTCTGGAGATGGCCGACAAGGATATCACCGCCCGCACGGCCCTGCTGGACTCTCGCTACCTCGTCGGGGATGAGGATCTCTACCAGGACTATATGCGAAAGGTGCTCGCCGTCGTTCTCAGTCGCAATACGGGGGATTTTATCCGGCAGAAACTGGACGAGAACGCCCGCCGTCTCAAAAAGTACGGGTCTTCCGTCTATTTGTTGGAGCCGAATATCAAGGAGGGGGAGGGCGGTCTGCGGGATCTCCACGCCGCTTTATGGATCGCCCGCGTTAAATTCAAGGCCCGCAATCTGCGGGAACTCATCATCAAGGGGGTATTGACCGAGCGGGAAGGGGAAGAATACGAAGCCGCTCTCGACTATCTCTGGCGCCTGCGCAACCATCTCCATTACCTCTCCCGCCGTAAAAACGAACAGATGCAGTTCGACAAGCAGGAAATGCTCGCCCAGTTCTTTGGCTACCGCGACAGCCGGCACGGCCTGGCCGTCGAGCAGTTCATGCAGGACTATTATTCTCATGCTACCCGCGTGGAGCACATTGCCTCCTCTCTTATCGCCAAGGCGACGCAGCAGGATGATCCCGGTTCGCGGATTCTGGGCTATCTGACCCGTCGCGTGGTCGATGAGGGATTCTACATCCTTCGCGGTGAATTGCGGCTGAGCGACGAAGCCCTTTTCGAACGGGATCCCGCCGCCATGATGAAGGCTTTTCTGCTATCCCAGCGGCACGGGGTTCCGCTCAACATCTCCGTCAAAGGGCTGATCCGCGACAATCTCCGGCGGCTCAACGACAAG
This sequence comes from Desulfuromonadales bacterium, assembly GCA_033549025.1. Classification (GTDB taxonomy): domain Bacteria; phylum Desulfobacterota; class Desulfuromonadia; order Desulfuromonadales; family SZUA-540; genus SZUA-540. The sequence goes on along the minus strand of JAWSUS010000031.1, from coordinate 6,130 downwards.
GTGCGGCGATCCCGGGCTATCAATGAGATGTTTCTGGAGATTCTCCGCACTCCCAAAGGGGTGGCGGAAACGCTGCGGGATATGCACCATCTACAGTTTCTCAACCGCTTTATCCCCGAGTTCGGTCGCATCTACTGCAAGGTTCAGCACGATGCCTACCACATCTATACCGTCGATATTCATACGCTCTTTGCCGTTGAAGAGGTGACCAAGGTCTGGCAGGGGGTGTACCGCGAGAAGAAACCGGTTCTCACCCAGGTCGCCAACGATATCGAAAAACGCGAGCTATTGCTTCTGGCCGTGCTCTTTCACGATATCGGCAAAGGGGAGGGTAAGGATCATTGCAACAAGGGCGCCGATATGATTCCCACCATCGCCCGGCGCCTCGGGCTGAACCGTGAGGACAGCCGCCGTCTTGAATTTCTGGTGCGCAATCACTTGAAGATGGCCCATATCTCGCAGCGGCGCGACCTGCATGACGACCGTCTCATCCTCGATTTTGCCCGCAGCATGGGGATGAGCGAAAACCTGCGTATGCTCTACCTGTTGACCTTTGCCGATATCAAGGCGGTCGGACCGGATGTCTGGTCCGAATGGAAAGGGTTCCTGCTGCAGGAATTGTACGAAAAAGCCTATATGGTTCTGGAAAGGGGCGACTTTCAGCTGGAAAAGCGCTCCGAAAAGGTGCGAAACCGCAAACGCAAAGTGCTCGCCCTGCTCCAGGACGATTACGATCCCAAGGCCATACGGGATGCGCTGAAAACCATGAGCACCCGCTACCTGCTGTCTTACCGCTCAGCCGAGATCGCGGGGCATCTGCGCCTCTCCTTCAGCCGTCAGAACAAGGCGCTGGCCTTGCAGGTGGAGCATGTTCTTGAGCAGGAATACAGCCAGGTGACCATCGCCACCCTCGACGTTCCCGGCCTTTTTTCCAAGATTACCGGGGTCATGGCCGCCAACAATATCAATATTCTCGGCGCCCAGATCAACACCCGCAGCAACGGCATTGTTCTCGACATTCTGCAGGTACGGAGTTCGGCCGGCACCATTATCGCCGATGAGGCCAAGTGGCGCCATGTCGAGGAGGACCTGGCTGCGGTGCTCGAAGGGCGGGTGAAGGTCGATACCCTGGTGAAGAAGATGCAGCGCCCCAGCTTCCTGACGGAAAAGGCCCGTCCCCGTATCCCGACCCGGGTGGAAATCGACAACCGGGCTTCACAGGAATACACGGTCATCGACATCTATACCCATGACAAGGTCGGTCTGCTGTATGACATCACCAAAACGCTGAAAGAACTGGGGCTGTATATCGGCGTCGCCAAGATCTCCACCAAGGTCGATCAGGCGGGGGACACCTTTTATGTGCAGGATATCTTCAGTCAGAAAATATTGCAGGAAGACAAGGTGGCCGAAATCCGGCAGAAACTTCTCTTGAGTCTTGACGGCGAGCACCCGTCGGAAACGACCCCGCAATGAGGCGCCCGGCAACAGGCAGACAGTGAAAGCATGGAACAGAACGTCGATCTTTTTCTCAGCTACCTGTCGGTAGAACGGGGCCTGGCCGCCAATACGCTGGAGGCCTACGGCCGCGACCTGGCCCGTTATGTCGATTTTCTCGAAAAAGAAGGGGTCCGCACGGCAGACAGCGTGACACCGCCCATGGTCCTGCGGTTTCTGGCCCGCCTCAAAGAAGGGGGCCTTTCCGCCCGCAGTCGCGCCCGCAGTCTGGTTTCGGTGCGCATGTTCCATAAATTCCTGCTGGCCGAAGGCCTCTCCAGCCTCAATCCCACCTCTCAGGTGGAGGCGCCCCGCAGCCTGCAGTCGCTCCCCCACACCCTCAGCCCTCGTGAAGTCGAGCGGCTGCTGGCGGCACCTGCCGGGGATGAACCGCTGGCCCTGCGCGACCGGGCCATGCTGGAAATCCTCTACGCGACCGGTCTGCGGGTATCCGAGCTGGTCGGCTTGACCCTGGGCGATCTTCAACTGCAGGTGGGGTACCTGATGACCCTCGGCAAGCGCAGCAAGCAGCGTATTGTCCCTCTGGGAGAGACCGCCATCGCCGAACTGCGCCGCTATCTTAGTCTGGGGCGCCCCTTTCTGGACAAGGATGAAAAAAGCCCCTTTGTTTTCCTCAACCGGTTCGGGAAGGGGTTGACACGTCAGGGCTTCTGGAAGATTATAAAGCGCCGTGCGCTGGAGGCGGGAATTACTAAAAATATCATGCCTCACACGCTCAGGCACTCTTTCGCCACCCATCTGCTGGAAAATGGCGCGGATCTGCGTTCGGTGCAGACCATGCTCGGTCACGCCGATATTTCAACCACCCAGATCTACACCCATGTCACCCGGGAGCGTATCAAGAAGATCCACGAGCAGTTCCATCCCCGGGGATGAACCTCGATGCGGAGCTTTTTCCTGTTTATTCAGTTCATATGATTGAGAGGAGTCTATGAAGTACGTCGTATTACTCGGCGACGGTATGGCCGACGAGCCCCTGGAAGAGCTTGGCGGCAAAACCCCGCTGGAACATGCCCACACCCCCCGAATGGATTCACTCGCCAAGACCGGCCAGCTCGGTCTGGCGGAGACGATTCCCCCGGGGTTCCACCCCGGCAGCGATGTCGCCAACCTGTCCGTCTTCGGCTATGACCCGTCCCGCTGCTACAGCGGCCGTTCGCCCCTTGAAGCCGCCAGTATGGGCGTGGAACTAGGGCCGCAGGATGTCGCCTTCCGTTGCAACCTGGTCACCCTGACTCCTCATGCCGGCCGCATCTACATGGGCGATTTCTCCGCCGGCCATATCACCACGCCGGAGGCCACCGAACTGATCCGCTCCCTGCAGGAAGAGCTGGGCGATGAGGAGTTCCAGTTTTATCCTGGCGTATCCTACCGGCACCTTATGGTATGGCGCGGCGGCAAGGACAAGCTGAAATTTACACCGCCCCACGATATCAGCGGCCAGAGTATCGAGAACTATCTGCCCGAAGGGGAAGGGGCCGACAAACTCATCTACCTGATGACCTCGTCCCAGCTGCTGCTCAAAAACCATCCGGTCAACCGGCAGCGTGGTCTCAACGGCCAGGACATGGCCAACTCCATCTGGCTTTGGGGTCATGGCCGGGCGCCCTCCCTGCCGACCATGGGCGAAAAATTCGGTATCAGCGGCGCCGTCATCTCGGCGGTGGACCTCATCAAGGGGATCGGCATCTATGCCGGTCTGGACATCATTAACGTGCCCGGCGCCACTGGTTATATCGATACCAATTACCGGGGGAAGGCCGAATACGCTCTGGAGGCACTCAAGACCCGCGATTTTGTCTACCTCCATGTGGAGGCTCCCGACGAGGCGGCCCACGCTGGCAGCCTCAAGGACAAGATTCAGGCCATCGAGGACTTTGACCGCGAGGTGGTCGGCCGCGTCCTCGACGGGTTGCCGGCTTTGGGCGATTTCCGCGTCCTCGTGCTCTCCGACCACCCAACGCCCGTAGCCCGGATGACCCACACCTCTGACGCCGTACCCTTTATCCTCTACTCGTCCCAGGGGGAATTTTCGGCATCCGGCCAGGCTGAGGGGTATGGCGAAAGGGCTGCCAAGGCCAGTGGGCTTGTTGTCCGTCAGGGGCATCAGCTTATGGACCATCTCGTCCGCGGAAAAAAGTTCTGAACCGAGGTTGCCCGCCGGGAATTAATCCTGCCGGCTCCTATCTGTAAATGGCAGCTGTATCAAATACTTGCGATTAAAATGTCCGGCATTTTCCCGTGACTTTTTGATTGACGGGGGAAGAGAGCTTTTGGTAAGTTCGCCCCTTTGATAAACGTATACGAAAGAAGGATTGGTATCGTGCCCAAAGTCGTTATAGATGAATCGCGCTGCAAAGGCTGCGGCCTCTGCACCATCGCCTGCGCCAGGGGACTTATTACCCTGAGCGACAAGTTGAACAAGATGGGCTTTCAGCCCGCCGTCATGACTCCCGAGGCCCTTGAGGCCTGCACTTCCTGCACTCTGTGCGCACAGATGTGTCCCGATGTGGCCATCACGATTTACCGGCAGGTAAAAACGGATGGCGACGCCACCAAGGCTTAGAACGATTTATTTAAACGGCTTGCCGCCCCTGACAGACCTGTCGGGAGGCCAGCCGATTCTGGAGGAACGGATTTTGTCTAACCGGCTTTTTGTCAAAGGAAACGAGGCCGTCGCCATGGGGGCGCTGGAAGCGGGTTGCCGCTATTATTTCGGCTATCCCATCACGCCGCAGAGCGACATTCCCGAATACATGTCCCGTGAGCTGCCGAAACTCGGCGGCGAATTCATCCAGGCGGAAAGCGAAGTGGCTTCCATCAATATGCTCCTGGGGGCCAGTGCCTGCGGCGCCCGTGCCATGACCTCGTCGTCGAGCCCGGGGATTTCCCTCAAGCAGGAAGGGATCTCCTACATGGCCGGCAGCGAGCTTCCCGGCCTTATCGTGAACATCTGCCGCTCCGGACCCGGTCTCGGCGGCATCGACGCTTCCCAGGCTGACTATTTTCAGGCGGTCAAGGGGGGAGGGCACGGTGGCTACCATATCCTCGTCCTGGCGCCCGACTCGGTGCAGGAAATGTACGACCTGAGCATGCTGGCTTTCGACCTGTCCGACCGCTATCGCATCCCGGCTATGCTCCTCGGTGACTCGGTGATCGGGCAGATGAAAGAAGCGCTGATCCCTCACCGTTATCAGCCGGCCGATCTGCCCGCCAAGGACTGGGCTGTGGCCGGCAAGGGCGAACGGGGTAAGCAGAACATCGTCAAGTCGCTTTATCTCGGCGATGGTGAACTCGAAGCCCACAACTGGCGCCTGCACAAGCGCTACGATCTGCTCAAACAGAATGAGGTGCGTTATGAAGGCTACGGCTGGGAAGACGCCCAGCTGCTGGTCACCGCTTTCGGTTCCGCCGCCCGGATTGCCAAGACGGCTATCCGCATGGCCAGGGCCGAAGGGCTCAAGGTCGGTCTGCTGCGGCCCATCACGCTGTTCCCCTTCCCTGAAAAGGCCTTCCTGCAGGCGACCGCCACGACCAAGCGCGTGCTCTGCGTTGAGCTCAATGCCGGGCAGATGGTCGAAGATGTGCGGCTGTCCGTGGCCCGCGATGCCGATGTCTTCTTCTACGGCCGTCCTCCCGGGGCGGGATCGCTGCCGACGCCGGAAGAGCTGCTTGAGCAGATTCGCAAATACTACGAGGAAAAATAATGACCACCGCACTGAAGAAGGTTTTTGATCGCCCTGTTTCACTCAAGGATGTGCAGACCCATTTTTGTCCGGGTTGTCACCACGGCACCATCCATCGTCTGGTGGCCGAAGCCATGGATCATTTCGATGTGCAAAACCGCACCATCGGGGTGGCGTCCGTCGGTTGCAGCGTCTTTTTGTACGGTTATTTCGACATCGACGTGGTCGAAGCGCCCCACGGGCGGGCTCCGGCCGTAGCGACCGGCGTCAAGCGGGTTCACAAGGACAAGATCGTCTTCACCTATCAGGGGGACGGCGACCTGGCTGCCATCGGCACCAGCGAGATCATCCACGCCGCCAACCGGGGTGAAGGCATGACGGTCATCTTTGTCAACAACACGACCTACGGCATGACCGGTGGCCAAATGGCTCCCACGACCCTGCCCGGCCAGAAGACCGTCACCTCCCCTTACGGGCGCGATGTCGCCAGCGACGGCTATCCGATCCGCATGGCCGAACTGCTGGCCAATCTGGAAGGAACGGCCTATTCGGTGCGGGTATCGGTCAACTCGCCCAAGAATATTCTGGAAGCGGGCCGGGCTATCAAGAAAGCGTTCGGCTACCAGGTGGAGAACCGCGGTTTCTCCTTTGTCGAAGTGCTTTCCGCCTGCCCCACCAACTGGGGTATGAACGCCCTGAAAGCGAACGAGAGGGTGGGGGAAGAGATGATTCCCTATTTCCCTCTGGGTGTTTTTAAGGAATCAGACCGTTAATTTGTCCTGCTCGTCTCTGGCGGACAGGTGCTTAACTTTCAGGTGTATCTATGACATACGATGTGTTTATGGCCGGCTTCGGGGGCCAGGGAATTCTTCTGGTCGGCAATCTGCTTGCTTATGCCGGCATGATCGAAGAGAAAAATGTCAGCT
>JAWSUS010000030.1:0-30497 GCA_033549025.1 Desulfuromonadales bacterium | reverse complement strand
TTGTGCATGACCATGTTTACAAAATCCTCCCCTCGATATTATCGGATTCTGTAAACAACGCGTCAATTTCTTACACCTAAATATATAACCGTCACACAAGTATAATAAGCGTTTATTTTTAATCTCAAACAACCTTATTTTTGTTTTTTACTATATCGCAATTTATTGATACATATTGGCACTTCTTTTTTTAACTCATCCCATGGTCCAGTCGATATTTTCCACTATCCATGCATCTCACCTTGTGAAAACCCTTTTCTAAATAAAGGACTGATGGGGATATGCACGTTTTTTGGGGCATTTCGCCTGTCCCACACACATCGAAAAGATCCTATCCTCTTCCATAAACTCGGCGAACTTTTGCAATTTTAAGAAGTTACAAATAAAGCCTCAAGACGGCACAGCCCCTGCAAAAGCCTGAGTATTATCTGCGGTCGCTGCCTGCCGCCCCAGGTGAGAACATCATTGAAAGAGAGGATAATCCATTGCCATCATCTTTTCCTCATCGCGACCTCTTCTGGGTGCTGGCCTTTTTGTTTTTCGGCATGGAGGCCCTTGGGCCTGCCTGCGCGGCTGGTAACGCCGACTTAGCGACTTTAAACGCGGAGCATTGCCAGCTTTGTCATAAAACGGCGCCTCTGGATATTGCCGAGGCCGGTGGGGCGCACCAGACCCAGGTTAGCTGCCTTGACTGCCATCAGGGGCACCCTCCTCTGCAGATGGAAATCATCCCGGCCTGCCAGCTCTGTCACACATCCAAGCCTCACTACGCCCTGGAGCAATGTCTTTCCTGTCACACCAATCCCCATCGGCCTCTTGAGACGACCTTCCCGGAAAGGACGACAGCCCCCTGTCTGACCTGCCATGAAAGCGAGTCAGTCGCCTTGCAGACTTATCCATCAGGTCATAGCCAACTCAGCTGCACTGGCTGTCACTTGGCGCACACGACACCGCCGGCCTGCACCGAGTGTCACCAACCCCATGGCGAAACGATGAAGTCGTCGTCCTGCACAGGGTGTCATGAGGCGCACAGCCCGACGCGACTGGAATACAGGCTGGCCGTATCTGCTTCGGACTGCGGCGCCTGCCATGGCCAGGTTCTTGTTCGTCTGGCCGAAAGCGCCAGTCGCCACACCAAACTGGATTGCCTGGCCTGCCACCTCTCCAGGCACGGCAGCATTTTGGATTGCACCGGATGCCACGGCACGCCCCACTCAATGACGATTCACAATCAATTTGACCGCTGTCAGGAGTGTCACAATGAGGCTCACAACCTGAGCATCTGATTTTTTATGATTTGCACATCGCTGGTAACGATGGGATGAAATGAATGATGAAAAACTCAGCCGATGAGATGAGAGCGCCGGGGAAAACCGCCTATCTTCACAACTTCGCCAATGATCCCGGATTGGAGTACGCCCACCGGATCATGGAGGAGAACCAGGAGCGTCTGGAAAAGATTTTTTCCAGTGTCCCTGTAGGTATCCTGGTCATTGAGGCCGAAAGCCACCGCATCATCGATGCCAATCCGAAGGCGCTCGAAATGATCGGGGGCCATCGTGAAAAAATCCTGGGGCACATCTGCCACAATTTCATCTGTCCCGCCAAAGAAGGAGAATGTCCCATCACGGACAAGGATCATGCTCTGGACGGTTCGGAGCGCAGCCTGCTTACCATCAAGGGGGATAATCTCCCCATTCTAAAAACCGTTTCAACCATCGGTATTGGCGGCAAAAAGCATCTTATCGAAAGTTTTCTGGACATTTCCGACCTGAAGGCGACGAAACTCAAACTGGAGGAGAGCGAAAAGCGCTACCGGGATCTTTTTGAAAACGTCAGTGACATGGTCCAGATGATTTCGCCGGACGGCCGCATTCTTTACAGCAATCCGGCCTGGGAAGGTCATCTGGGCTACGACAACCGGGAAATTGCCAGCCTGCACATCACCGACATTATCGACCCGACCCGCCGGGAAAGATTCATGGCAACGGTCGCCCGCCTGTCCGCCAGGCAAAAGCCGGGACTCGTGGAGACCATATTCACTGCCAAGGACGGGCGGAAAATTCCGGTGGAAGGGAATATCAGCTTTCAGAAGGAAGACGATAAACTGACAGGCATCCATCTGATCTGGCGGGACATCACGGTGCGCAAGGCCGAAGAGGCGCAGATCGTCAGCCTGAACAGGCAGCTTGAGTCCATGGTCACGGAAAAGGATCGGCAACTGCAGGACGCCCAGATCAAATTGATACGAGCCGAAAAAATGGCGACCATTACCGGCATGGCGCATGGCACGGCCCATGAATTGAACAATCCTGTCAGTGGCATTCTTTGTGCTGTTCAGGTTCTTAGAGAGAGCAAGCAGATACTGCTTAACGACCGGGAAACCATCCAGGCCGCCCAGTGGCTTGAAGCTATTGAAAAAGCAGCTACCCGATGCGTCAAGATCGTCGATGACCTGAACGTCTTCTGTGACCACGAAAAAATGGTTTTTCTCAAAACAGATATCGGCCACATTCTGAACCGCGCCCTTCATGCCCTTGAGCCGGAAATAGAGGCCAAGGGCATCCAGATCACAAGCCCCCCCAACCCCCAGTTGCCACGCATCGACGCCGACCCCTGGCAGCTTGAGCGCCTCCTGACCAACGTGTTGCGAAATGCCATCCTGGCCGTCGATAAAGGCACCGGGGAAATCCGCATAAGAAGCGGGGTCATCAAAGATATTGGCAGCGATGACCCGATGATTCGCCTTTCCATCGGCGATAACGGCTGCGGCATCCCGACGGAAAACCTGTGCCGGATTTTCGATCCCTTCTTCACGTCCTGGCCTTCGGGCAAGAGAACCGGGCTGGGATTGACGGTCTGCTACGGTATTGCCCGTCGACATCATGGCGACATCGATGTCTACAGCAACGCAGAGGGGACCGAGGTGGTTGTCTCCTTGCCGCTCAGCCATCCCGGCCGAGAAAGTTCCGTCTGACTTTCGCCCCACCTAACGACGCGCGGTTTCCGGCAGGATAACGTGCTCAAGCAGCATGACGGCGGTCACTCCGACCACAAAGCCATTGCCAAGGATTGGCCGCAGCACCGAAGGCATGGAAAGCAGGGCCGCTTCCGGCAGAAAAGAGATGATGGTTCCCAGCAGCAGGGGGAGGCCGAGAATCAGGCCATCCTCAAAAATGAAACCGCCCGGAGCCTCAAAAGCCAGCAACATGCCTGCCGCCACCTGAGCACACAGGATATAGAGCAAAACAGACCCCATCACCACAGCCGGTATGGCCGCCAGCCAGACCAGAGCCGCCGGCGAAAAAGCCAGCACCAACAGCACCAGCCCCGTCGGCAGCAGCGCATATCGCGAGGCACAGCCCGTTGCCATCACCACGCCGGGGCTGAGAGAGAAGTTCACGGGACCAATTACTCCAAGCCAGCCGGACAACAGGTTGGCCAGGCCCGTCACCGTAATCCCCCGGCGCACCCTCCCCTCCATGCCTTGTGCCCTGACCACTTCTCCGATGGATTGGATGGATCCCAGATCATTGATGGCAAGGGCCAGATAGCAGCAGAGAAAAGAGACCAGCACCCCCGGATCCAGATGCAAAGATGTGGTGATATTCACGCCGAAATGTCCTATCCAGGGCAAGGCGACCTGAGCGTCCGGGGAAAGGTCGGGGAAAAGAGCGTAAAAAGCCAGACTCCCAACGGCCATGGCGATCACGATCAGCACGGCTTTTTTCGGACCGCGCAGCCAGCGGTGCAAAAGAAACATGCCCAGAAGCAAGGCCATGGCGAAAACGAGACTGGACAGGGGAGAGCCACCCGACCGGCTGCCGGTAAGCAGGTTCATGATAGGCGCGGCCAGAGTGAAGGCGATAAGCAGCAGAACAAGAGCCACCACCCGCAGCGTAAAGAGCCGCTGCAGCACAGGAAAGAGGCCAAAAAAACTGAGCAGGGCCAGCACGGTGCCGCCAATCATGACAGAACTGTAGATGGTCGACAGGTCGTGTCCCTGGCTGGCGACCACGCCGACAAGGAGCACCGCTGCCGGGCCAAGGACCAGCGGAAGCCGGTGACCGAACAGAAGCTGGATGATGAGCGTGACAGCCGTGACAAAGAACAGCTTCTGCAGATAAATGATCTGACCGGTCGGCTCCGGAAACTGCAGTTGCCCGACAATCCCGCCCACGATGACCACCCCCGGCAACGAAATAGCCAGCCACTGCAGCCCATACAAGATGAGCTCGCCAGCGGGCATCCTCTCATCGAGACCTCGTTTAAACTTCACGGCTCCACTCCTCTTTTTCCTGAATTGCTGTCATCTTGACGCGCTCCCCCTTGTATCACAGGATTACCCGATAGGCCATGATGAAGGTTGTTCCGCACGGGTCCGCTTCACACCTGCGGGGCTTTCGTGAATTTTCATTCAAATTCGCGGCCGGATATGGTATCCCTAGAACCCCTTGCACCGCGTTTGACGATCGAAACCAAGCCTTCTTTTCAGCCGATTCAACAACAGGGTATCTACCTGCCATGCTTCAGCTTTTCAATATCAGCAAATCCTACCAGAAAGATGCCGCCGCCCTCGAAGACGTCAACTTCAAAGTGGGCAAAGGCGAATTTGTCTATATCACCGGGCCCTCCGGGGCCGGCAAGTCCACCCTTCTCAAGCTCCTTTATGGGGCGGAAAAACCGTCTCGGGGGCAGATACTGATGAACGGTCAGAACTTCACCCGCATGGGGGCGGCCAAGATCCCCTACATGCGCCGGCGTATCGGCATCGTTTTTCAGGATTTCAAACTTCTCAACACCCGCACTATCTTTGAAAACGTGGCTTTTCCCCTGGAAGTTCAGGGGAAGAAACGTTTTGAAGTCGGCAAAAAGGTCTATCAGGCCCTGCAGCATGTGGGCCTTGAACACAAACTCCAGCGGCGCCCGCTCGAACTCTCCGGCGGTGAACAGCAGCGGGTGGCCATTGCCCGCGCCCTGGTCATCGATCCTCTCATTCTCATCGCTGACGAGCCCACAGGCAATCTCGATGCCGAAGTCACGCGGGACATCATGACGCTTTTCAAGGGGGCCAACGCCCGCGGCTCCACTGTCTTGATTGCCACACACGACCGCGAGATGATCCGGCAGTTCCCCCGCCGCGTTATTTCTTTGGACAAAGGACGGGTGGTCGAGGACCGCCAGCCTTGATGAGGGGCCGGCGATGTTCACCAGCTTTGCCGGCCACCAGGAAACACCACAGGGAGTTGTACCTTGTTTGAACGTCTTTTCTATTTTCCCATCCGGGCCCTGCGCAACATGCGCCAAAGCCCTTTTTTGTCTACCGCCGCCATCGCCACGGTCGCCGTCTCCCTGACCATTCTGGCCTTTTTTGCCATCGTGGTGCTCAATGTGCAGAAACTGACCTCCCACTGGAGCAAAGAGGTCCAGATTGTGGCCTACATGGACCAGGCCCCCGACCAGAGCCAGCTCAAGGCCTGGATGACCGAGATCGGCAATCTGCCCGAGGTCGCTGTTGTCACCTATGTCTCTTCCGCCGAAGCCTACACTCGTTTCAAGACCCGCCTGGGGCAGGACGCCGGCCTGTTGGACGGACTGGAGACCGACATCCTGCCGGCCTCGCTGGAAATCGGCCTGAAGGAAGATCAGCGAAATCGCCTCGGCATCGGCAAAGTCATTTCGCACCTGCGCCAGGACAGCCGCTTTTCCGACCTGCGCTACGGCCAGGAGTGGCTGGAAAAATTTGAAGCCTTCGTCGCCTTGCTCAAGATGGCCGGAGCTTTTCTCGGTGGCTTTCTCCTTTTTGCCGCCCTCTTTATCGTCTCCAACACCATCCGCCTCACCCTCTTCGCCCGCCGTGACGAACTGGAGGTGATGGCCCTGGTGGGAGGCACTCCCCTCTTCATCAAGACGCCCTTTTTGCTGGAGGGGGCCTTTCAGGGCGCCATCGGCGGCTGCCTCGCCCTGGCCGGTTCATACATGCTCTACCTTGTTTTTCTCAAAGAGGGATTATCCTCCCTGCTTTTGACCACCGGCGTCAACACCATTACCTTTCTCCCTTCCCACTACGGCCTTGCCGTAATTCTGGCCGGCATTACCCTGGGTTTTCTCGGGAGCCTGCTCTCGCTGCGAAAGCTCGTCCGGATCTGATGACTAATGTCCCTTCTTCAAGATGGCTTCACCTGTTCAGGGTTCTGTGCTGTGTCGGCAGCCTGTTTCTGGCGACGACCGTCTTGGCCTCACCGCGCGAAGAGTTGGAAAAGAGCCGACAGACACTCGAAGCCATCCAGCAGCGCATTCAGCAGACGGCCAAGGACCTGGATCGGAAAAAGTCGGATGAAGCCTCTTTGCGCCGGGACCTGGAGACGGTCGAAAAAGAACTGCGTAAAATTGATCGACGCAAGGCAGGTCTGAGCAAACGGCTGGAGCAGCTAAAAAAGGAAGTGGCCGAAAAGGAAGAAGACATCCAGCGGACGAAAGTCTCCATCGACCGCCTTGAAGGGCAGGTTGAAAAGCGCCTGGTCGCCCTGTACAAAGGCGCCGACGCCAACTTCATCCGTGTTCTTTTTGCCGGCATTCCTCCGGCGAAGATCGCCGAAGAATATGATTTTCTCGGTCGCATCGTGCAAAAGGATCGGCAGCTTCTTCATGACTACCGTAGCAACCTGGCTAACCTGGAGCAGGCCAGAATCCAGCTGGAAAACTTGCAGAAGGAGCAGAAAGAGGCCTTAACCGCCTTGCGCGGCGAAGAAGCCAACATCGCCCAGGCCCGCAAGCTCAAAAGCCGGTTGCTGGGCCAGGCACGCAGTGATCGAGAATCCCTTGCCTTGGAACTGGCTGAATTAAAAGAAAAAGCCCAGCGTTTGAGCGATCTTGTCAAAAAACTTGAATCGGAAAAGCCGCGCGGGTATAGTCAGAAATCAGGCCTTTTCGCCGCCCAGAAGGGGCACTTGCCCTGGCCGGCTGCAGGGAAAATCAGTACCGGCTTCGGTGTGGGCCGCCATCCCGAGCTCGGCACCGAATACGACAGTCATGGCCTGGAAATCCGTGTGGGGGTGGATCAGCCGGTTGCAGCCGTCGCAGCCGGAAAGGTCATCTTCGCCAGCTGGTTCAAGGGATATGGCAATCTGCTCATTCTGGACCATGGCGACAGCTTCTATACCCTTTATGCCCAAACCTCCCGGCTGCTGAAAAAGGTGGGAGACACAGTCGCAGCGGGAGAACAGATCGCCTTCTCGGGCTATGAGGGGAATGAAAATCTCTATTTCGAGGTCCGTGAGGGACGCACCCCCCTCGACCCGACAAAGTGGCTCGTTCGGCGTTAGCCAACCACAGATGGAGGAAAACCGATGCACAAAGCCAGGCGGTCAACGATCCTCATCCTCGTCATGGCCCTTGTTCTGCTGGGATGGATTTCAACCGGGGCGTCGACCCCCACCAGCCAGTCCGAAGTTCGGGCGCAGTATGAAAACATGGAACTTTTCACGGATGTGCTGTCCATCATCCGCAAAAATTACGTGGAAGAACCGGATACCAAGGAACTGATCTACGGGGCCATCAACGGCATGCTCAATTCTCTCGACCCCCATTCCGCCTTCATGCCGCCGGACATGTACAAGGAGATGAAGATCGATACCCGGGGCGAATTTGGCGGCCTGGGCATTGAAATCGCGATCAGGGACAGTGTGCTGACCATCGTGGCCCCGATTGAAGACACCCCCGCGCACCGGGCCGGCTTGATGGCGGGTGATCAGATCGTCAAAATCGAGGACCGCTTCACCAAGGACCTGAGCATCATGGAGGCGGTCAAGCTGATGCGGGGCCCCAAGGGCAGCAAAATCACCATTACCATCATGCGCGAGGGATTTGAGAACCCGAAAGCGTTCACCCTGGAGCGGGAAATCATCAAGACCAAAAGCGTGAAGTCGCGAACTCTGGTCGACGGCTATGCCTATGTGCGCATTTCCCAGTTCCAGGAACGTACAGATTCCGACCTGACCAAAGCCCTTGAGAATCTCATGGCGGAGAACGGCGGCACTCTTAACGGGCTGGTGATCGACCTTCGCAACAATCCGGGAGGACTGCTCGACCAGGCCGTCAATGTCTCTGACCTCTTCCTGTCATCCGGTCTTATTGTTTACACGGGGGGGCGCGAAAACGACAGCCAGATGAAATTCGAGGCCCACGCCGACAACACCATCCCCTATACGCCGACGGTCGTGCTCATCAATAACGGCAGTGCGAGCGCCTCGGAAATTGTCGCCGGCGCCCTGCAGGACCATGGCCGCGCCGTCATCATGGGAACCCAGAGCTTCGGCAAGGGCTCCGTACAGACAATCATTCCCTTGAGCGACGATTCGGGTCTGCGGCTGACCACAGCCTATTACTACACGCCCAGCGGTCGATCCATTCAGGCCCTGGGCATCACCCCGGATATTGTGGTGCCTGAAATGGAGGTCAAAGAAGTCCAGCCCTCTCACGCCTTCAGCGAGAAGGATCTGAAAAATCATTTCGAGACGACCGATTCCACACCCGCCAGCAAAAAGGGGTCCAGGACACAAAAGTTCCCGTTGAGCGCCGATGACACGAAAGACTACCAGCTCATGCGGGCTTTAGACCTCCTGCGTGGCTGGCAGGTCTTCAGCACACTACACCAACCGGCAGCCTGATCCACATCAACCATTGAACCAGAGGGGGATGTTGCCATCCCCCTTTTTCATTATGTCTATGGCCAAACAGAAAAAAACGCCCTCAAAAAAAACAAAACGCCAAAAGAAACGCCAGCAGAACAACTGGCCGTGGCTGGCCCTGACGGCTTTTGCGGCCGTAGTCTGCCTGTTGCTGGTTCTCACCCTCCTGCCGCGGATTCTGGAGAAGAAAACCCTACCTCCCACTGTGACCAAAGCCCCTTCTGTCCTGACCGAAGTTCTGGTGGAGGACATCCGGATCGAAGTCGAGAGCGCCTTGCTTCGCGCTGGTGCCAAATTGCCAACGCAGGCGCTAAAAGATCTGGCGCCAGGCGCCACGTTGACGGTAGAGGGAGCCTATCCCGAAACGGCGGCACTCGATACGCTGCAAAAACGGCTCAAGCGACTCTCCGGCAATATCGAGGTGCAGAATCATCCGGGCCAAAGAACGATTGTCATCCTGTGGGCTGGACGACTTCTCTTCGCGATCGAGTACCCACCGGAGCCACCGGCTCTCCCGGACGCCCCAGCGGGGCCCCGCGTCGCCATTATCATCGACGATGTTGGCCGCGACCTGGCCACGGCACGAAAAATCCTCGATATCGACCTACCTCTCAACGTGGCCATTCTCCCCTTCAGCCACAAAGCTGTTGAGGTCGACCAGTTGTTGTATCAGCAGGGACGCGAAATACTTATTCACATTCCCATGGAACCCCAGGGATATCCCGAAAAAAATCCGGGGCCCCAGGCCCTTTTCGTCAATCTCGATCAGGACGAGATCAGGCGCCGGTTCGCAACCTATTTGCAGCGGGTGCCCCACGCCACCGGCGGCAACAACCATATGGGCTCCCGGTTTACCGAAGAGCGCGAAGGCATGCGCACCGTTCTAGATCAAATGAACAAGAACAGCCTGTTTTTTGTGGACAGTCTCACCACGCCGCGCTCCGTCGCTTATGCCGAAGCGGTTAAGATGGGCATACCTTCGATTGAAAGGGATGTCTTTCTCGATAATGTGCAGGACACATCACGCATTCTGGCCGAAATCCGCAAGCTGGTCGCTCTGGCGCACAGACAGGACACCGCCGTCGGCATCTGCCATCCGCACCCGGAAACGCTGGAAGCCTTGCGTCAATCGGTCAGGATTTTTCAGGAATCCGGCGTCACCGTGGTGCCCGTTTCACAACTGCTCAGGCCTTAGGGCGACTGCGGACATTCAGTGGAGGGGATGTCAGGGAAGTTGACGGCGAATTTTTTCAGTGGCGGCCTGCAAAGCGGCATATTCGCCGCTGGTCAGGATTTCTTCCGGGGTATCGCTGTGAACTTTACGGATCAGCAGAAACTCTTCGCCGAGGCGTCCATCCGCCGAAGCGATCGTGTTAGAGAGAAGCTGGTGCAGATCGGCTGATTCCGGCAGAGAATCCAGTGTGATGGATTTGTGGGAGACTTCCAGCCCCTGCCGATCGAAACGGTAGAATGACAGCTCCTGCCGGAAGAAGCCACTCGTTCCCGGCTTGCGGTGAAGAACGAAATAGGCCTGCGCCGCCGACTCCCGAAAAAACCCCTTCAGGGTATCATCGGCGGTCGCCGTCGGCGCGACTCCATGGAAGTGGGTCAAAGCCAGTTGGTTGAAGCAGTCGTCATCCATGAAACCGAGAACCCGACCGTCGGAGGTTTCGGCAAAGTAGCCGGCCTCGCTTACAACACCGCCTGTGAGCAGAGGTTTTCCGCACACAAGGCAGGTCGGTTGAACCCGCGAGCAACGCTCCCGATAGGCCGCTTCGTCGCGCAGGGACTCATCCTGAGCGGCCGTCATGATCTCCGCCAGCCGACGCTCCTCATTCTCCCGGGTACCCAGATACACCTGTCGGGCGAGATGAGCAAACTGCAGGTGAACATCGGTGTTGCGGCCATGAGTCAATATGGGATAGACGCGACCTTCCGGATTGGTGTTGAGCGATTCCACCTTGGGACTTTTGGCGATATAGCCTTCGAAAC
Source organism: Desulfuromonadales bacterium (assembly GCA_033549025.1). Lineage (GTDB taxonomy): Bacteria > Desulfobacterota > Desulfuromonadia > Desulfuromonadales > SZUA-540 > SZUA-540. Next base: position 19,815 of record JAWSUS010000030.1, on the reverse strand, counting down.
AGCGGTAGCCCCGATTGATGGCGTACCCCTTGAGAAGTTGATAGGAATCTTTGAAGGTGCCGCTGTAGTGCACCCGCGAATCGAGCAGACAGGGGAGAACCCGAATCGCCCGCCGCGGCAACTGCAAACGGTCGAAAAAGGCATAGAGATTGCGGCAGTTCTCCAGGGAAGGCGCATCCTTTACCGGCACGATGACGCGATCCGAGGCAAACAGGGCATTCTGGGTAAACACGTCGAGATCGGGGCGGGTGTCGATGATGACAATCCCCTGCAGACCGGAACGGCCCAGAATGCGGCCAAGGATATCGACCCGGTCCAAACGACTGCGCAGTCGGTTTAAATCACGACTGGAGGGGATAAACTGGACCCCATACTCACCAAGTTCAACAATTTCCCGCAGGGGGCGATCGGTAAAGAGATCGGCCACCTCCCCCAGCTCGTGGGTACGGCCAATGCGAAACATCTGATCGACGGAAAAATGATTGTCAAAACTGAAAAGGGTGACGGGCAGATCCTCATTGAGGGCCTTGAGATAAACCGCCAGATTGGTGGCCAGGGTGGTTTTGCCCACGCCTCCCTTTTCACTGGATACGGTCACAATGTAGGGTGGATTCGTCAATCGGCTCATCTCCTGTTTTTAAGGCCCTACATATAGGGCATAAACAGCAACTTGTCAACTTCCAACCCCAAGATATTGTTATGAGCATTTTGCCCCACCCGGAAAAGATCCTGACTGTCAGCCGCCTGAACGCCCTGCTCAAAGAGACTGTTGAGGACAATTTTGTCCAGGTCTGGGTTGAAGGGGAAATATCCAACTTTACGCCGGCCTCCTCGGGACACTGGTATTTTTCCCTTAAAGACGAAAACGCCCAGATCCGCTGCATCATGTTCCGCGCCCAGGCCAGAGCGCTGATATTTCGACCCGAAAACGGCAGTCGGGTTCTCTGCTGCGGGCGAATCTCCCTCTACACTCAGCGAGGGGACCTGCAGCTGATCGTCGAAGCCATGGAAGCCAGAGGATTCGGCAGCCTCCAACTGGCCTTCGAACAGCTGAAGCAGAAACTCATGGCTGAAGGGCTTTTCGACAGTCAACGCAAACGCCCCCTCCCCTCCTTCCCGCAGACTATCGGTATTGTCACTTCGGCCACCGGGGCAGCCATCCATGACATCCTCACCGTTTTGCGCCGCCGCAGCGTTGGCTTGTGCGTTCTGCTCCGGCCCGTCCGAGTGCAGGGAGAAGAGGCCGCCGGAGAAATCGCCGAAGCCATCGCCGACCTGAACCGTCAGGGAACTGCCGATGTCCTTATCGTCGGCCGGGGAGGCGGTTCACTGGAAGATCTCTGGGCCTTTAACGAGGAAAAAGTGGCCCGAGCCATTCATACCTCGAAAATTCCCGTCATTTCCGCCGTCGGTCACGAAGTTGACGTAACCATCGCCGACTTTGTCGCCGATCTGCGCGCTCCAACTCCTAGCGCCGCGGCAGAGCTTGTCGTCAAGAACCGGCAGGAACTGGAAGGGCATGTGGATCATCTCATTCTGCGGCTGGCCAGTCAGATGAGCGGTCGGCTTCACCTCATGCAGGAGCGTCTCGATGGACTCGCCAGACGTTTGCGATCTCCGGCCCAGTCCCTGGCGATGATGAAGCAGCAGCAGGAGAATCTCAGCCTGCGCCTGACCAAGGCCATGGCCCGAAGAGTGGAAACGGCTGGAAGTCATTTGGCCGCTACGGTCGCGCGCCTGGATACGCTTTCCCCCCTTAAAACCCTCACCCGGGGCTACGCCATCGCCTTTCGGGAAGATACGGGTGACATCGTGCGCCGAGCCGAAGAACTGACGGCTGGAGACCAGCTGAACATCCGTTTTGGTCAAGGGAGCGCGATCGTTCAAGTTAAAAAGGTTTCCCCGTGAAGACTACCGGCCGGCTTCCCCTATGGACCCGTTTTTCACGGTGATATTTTTTAGATGAATTACCTTCCAAACGCCGGCCGCCGGGGACTCTCTCTTGCGCGTGTGCGCCCCTTATCCGCCCCGGAATTTAGCCGGATGGGATATACGCATCGATCCCTCGATCTGAAGGACGTTACAGGCCCGAAAAATCTTGACTCATCCCGGTAGCACAGGGATAATTATCCATTTGTGAGGGAGAAAATGGCCAAAAAGGATTCTTTTGAAAAAGCCCTGAAAAATCTGGAAAAGGCGGTGGAACGCCTGGAAAGCGGTGATCTCGCCCTGGAAGAGGCCCTCGAAAGTTTCGAGGCCGGCATGATCAGCGCCAAGCAGTGTCAAAAATATCTCAAGGACGTGGAAACCAAAGTCGAACTCCTCATGAAGGACAAGGAAGGACACTTTTCCACCGAGCCATTCGACAAAACGGAATAATTCTTTATAGACCGGAGTCCGCATGGATCTCAAAGCCTATCTGAAAACTCATCAGGAGAGGGTTGACGCGGCCCTTTCCCGCTACCTTCCCGGCGAAGAAACCTTGCCGGCGCAGCTTCATAAAGCGATGCGCTACTCGGTCTTTGCCGGCGGCAAACGGGTGCGCCCCATACTGATGATCGCTGCCTGTGAAGCGGTAGGGGGCGATATCGAAGCTGTCCTGCCGGCAGCCTGCGCCATGGAGATGATCCACACCTATTCCCTGATTCATGACGATCTGCCCGCCATGGACGACGATGATTTTCGCCGCGGCCGGCCCACCAACCACAAGGTTTTTGGCGACGCCACAGCCATTCTGGCCGGGGACGCCCTTCTGACCGAAGCTTTCAATCTGCTCTCCGCCTCGGAAAGCGCCGAGAACATCGCCGCCGAAATTCGGTTGCAGGTCCTCAACATCATGGCGCGATGTGCCGGTTCCATGGGGATGGTAGGCGGGCAGGTGGTGGACATGGAAGCAGAGGGGCGCGACATCGACCTGCCCACCCTGCAATATATCCATACCCACAAGACCGGCGCTCTTATTCTCGCCAGCCTCCAGTGCGGCGCCCTCCTGGGCGGTGGCAGTCAGGACCAGTTTGACGCCCTCAGCCGCTATGGAGAAACCGCCGGCCTGGCTTTTCAGGTAGCCGATGACATTCTCGACGTCATTGGCGATCAGGAAGTTCTCGGCAAGGATGTTGGCAGCGATCAGGCCCGCGGCAAAGCGACCTACCCTGCCCTTATGGGACTGGAAGAAGCACAGCGCCGTGCCCAGGAACTTAAAGACCTGGCCATTGAAGCCCTTGACCTGTTCGATCTTCGCGCTGAGCCGCTGCGAGCAATTGCCCGTTTCATTGTGGACCGCTCCAGCTAACGATAGATGAGGAAAGCTATGAGTCGCATTCTGGAAAGACTGGAATCTCCCGCGGAATTAAAAGATCTCTCTCTTACGGAGTTAACAACCCTGGCCCAGGAAATCCGGGAAGAGATCATCGGCACGGTCTCTCAAACTGGCGGGCATCTGGCCAGCTCCCTGGGGGTCGTCGAACTGACAATCGCCCTGCAGCGAGTTTTTACGACGCCAGACAACAATATCCTCTGGGACGTGGGACATCAGGCCTACGCTCACAAGCTGCTGACCGGGCGTCTTGATCGTTTTACGACCTTGCGTCAGCTAAACGGCATCAGCGGTTTCCCAAAGCGTTCTGAAAGTCCGCATGACTGCTTCGATGTCGGCCATTCGAGCACCTCCATCTCGGCCGCACTCGGCATGGCTGCCGCACGCGATCTGAAAAACGACGACGAAAAGGTCGTCGCCGTCATCGGAGATGGTTCGCTCACTGCGGGACTGGCGTTTGAAGGGATGAATCAGGCTGGGCACCTCAAGAAAAATCTCGTCGTGGTGATCAACGACAACGAGATGTCCATATCGCCCAATGTCGGCGCCCTCTCCTCTTTCCTCAGCCGGAAAATGACTTCCGAGTTTTTCCTCCGTTTCAAGAAAGAGACCGAAAATGCCCTGAATCATGTGCCGCGATTCGGCAAGGATCTGTTGAACCTGGCCCGCCGCGCCGAAGAATCCCTCAAAGGTTTTCTCACCCCGGGGATGCTTTTTGAAGCCTTCGGCTTCGATTACTTCGGGCCGATTGATGGTCATCAATTCGAGGATCTTCTGGAAACGTTTCAGAACGTCTCCAGGATGAAGGGGCCGATCGTGGTGCATGTTCTCACCCGTAAGGGCAAGGGCTACCCACCAGCCGAAACGAACCCCGCGCTCTTCCACGGCGTCGGGCCCTTTGATCGGGAAACCGGAGCCGTCGCGGCAGAAAAGTCCGGCGCCAAGAGCTACACGGCCGTTTTCGGTCAGTATCTTGCCGAACTGGCCCAAACCGATCCTCGCATCACCGCCATTACCGCAGCCATGCTCGAGGGAACTGGGCTCAAAGAATTTGCCGAGCGTTTTCCCGAACGCTTCTATGATGTCGGTATAGCCGAACAGCACGCTGTCACTTTTGCCGCCGGGCAAGCCTGTAAAGGGCTGCGCCCTGTTGTCGCGCTCTATTCAACGTTCCTCCAGAGGGCCTACGACAACGTCCTCCATGACGTCTGCCTGCAAAATCTGCCCGTTACCTTTGCCCTTGACCGGGGCGGTCTCGTCGGCGCCGATGGTCCGACACATCATGGCGTTTTTGATCTTTCCTTTCTGCGCAATCTGCCCAATCTCACCTTTGCCGCCCCTAGAGACGAAAATGAACTGCGCCGCGTCATGAAAACCGCCCTCTTGCACGAAGGGCCGTTCGCCTACCGCTACCCTCGTGGCAACGGTCTGGGCCTGGACCCAGCGGCGACTGTTGAACCGCTGGCCATCGGTCAAGGTGAAAAATTGTGCGACGGAGCCGATGGCGTCATTTTTGCCATCGGCGTCATGGTCGAAGAGGCCCTCAAGGCCGCTGAAGCCTTACTGCCGCACGAAATAAGCCTGGCGGTCGTTGATGCCCGATTCATCAAACCCCTGGACCGGGAATTACTCACCAGTGAAGCCATTCGCACCGGTCTTGTCGTCACCTTGGAAGAAAACGTCCTGCAAGGCGGATTTGGCAGCGCCGTGCTCGAATTGCTGGCCGATGAAGGCATCACCGCCCGTGTTCTTCGCCTGGGCCTGCCGGACAAATTTATTGAACAGGGCAGCCAGACAGAATTACGCGCCCTTTACGGCCTCGATGCCAAGGGGATATCTCAAACGATACTCGAGTATTTCGGCACACCTGCGACCACCGTCCATTCGGCAGAGAATAATTAGGGGGCTACCTTGTTTACGAATCAGAACAACCAATCCGATCTTTCTGCCATTGCCAAAGAAAGGCTCCTCTACCTGCAGGAGATGCCCGCCCCGACCGGGCTGGCAGCGGAGATTTTTGCCATTACCAGCGACGACCAGGTGGAACTGGACAGCGTCGTCGAAATCATAGAAAAAAGTCCCGAAATCACCATGCGCATTCTGCGCTATGCCAACTCCGTCTATTACGGACACCGACGTCACATCGAAACACCCAAAGAGGCGATCATCCGCGTCCTTGGGCTTTCCCTGACCAAAAGTCTGATGCTCGCCATGGCGGTTGGTAAAACATTTCAGAAGACATGCCCCGGGTTCGACCAGAAGCGCCACTGGTTCAGATCCTCGGCCTGTGCCTCCATTGCACAAAGCCTGGCCCCGCATTTGTCCGGTGTGCACAGCCCCAGCGCCGGGATAGCCTACACGGCAGGGCTTCTGCATAACTTTGGCATTCTCGCTCTGGTCAACACATTCCCCGATCAGCTCGAGAAGATTTTTGCCGACAAAACGGAAGGTTCGCTGCGAACAAAAACCCGTGAACTTCTTGGCATTGATCACCTCATCGTCGGCGGCTGGCTGGCTAGACGCTGGGGCCTGCCCGACAACCTGGTCAGAGCCATATCCTTCCACGACGACCCCTTCTACCACGGTCCCCACCAGGAACTGGTGTTACTGACCGGGCTGAGCTGTCGTCTGGCTGGGCATCTCTATTCCCCAGAAAAAACGCTCGAGTTGCCTGACAGTTTGCCGAGCAAACTCCCATTGCAACGACAAGACGTTGAAAAACAGCTCTCAGCTCTCTCGTCAAAGCGGGATGAACTTGCCGCAATGGCCGAACTTCTGGCAGGGGGTAAATAATGAAGCAAGCTTCTCTGGCGTATGCGCTGAATAATATGGCAGCACACTTCGATCAAATGCTGGCCGCCCTTTCAACGTTACAGGATCTCAGCCAAATAAGACCGGAAGTAGTAGATCAAGACCAATGGCTCAAACCTGCCCTGGAGACACTCATCGACCACTTCGGCGTTGCTTTCGGATCCATTTTCCTTGCTGAACAGGGAGAACTGACAGAAGCGGCTTCTTGTGCCTGGTCTGAGCTAATGCCTCACGCGGCGAAAATCGATCTTGCTGTCCAAAAACCAGTTCTAGATCAGGAACAACTGAAACGTATCATGGAATCAGCCCAGATTGAGAATACGACGACCAAAGAAGTCGAATCCTCACAGGAATTCTCATTGCTGTGTACACCGATCCTCTCTGGGCAAGAAAAGCTTGGGGTAATCGTTCTGTCTCATCCTCAGGCTAACTTCTTTAACGAATGGCACATTCGCTTATTGCCGCTATTTTCCTCCTTTGTGGGCCAACTCATCACGACGCACCGCCTGCTCAACAATATGAACGAACAGGTAAAAGCGCGCACGCAGGAGTTGGAAAATCTTCTCGACGAGACAACCGAACTCAAAACCCACTATAAAAAGCTCTCTCTCGTGGACGAACTAACGGAGCTCTACAATCGTCGCTTTTTCTTCCTTGAAGGGAAAAATATCCTCAATCGGGCTATCCGTTATCATCATCCCTTCTCCCTTATGTTGCTGGATCTGGATCGTTTTAAAAGCATAAACGACCGTTATGGGCACAAGGTGGGGGATCAGGTGCTGCAGGGCATCAGCAAGAAACTCAACCAAATGTTGCGAGATACGGATCTACTTGCCAGGGTTGGCGGTGAAGAGTTTGCCATTATTTTGCCTGAAACAGATGAAGAAGGGGCAAAGCTCCTGGCTGGACGCCTTCTGGAAACCATTGCCGAGGTTCCCTTTACTGCCAACGGGGAATCATTTTCCATGACTGCCAGTTTAGGGCTGGTTTCGTTAAAGGAAGAGGAGTTGGACAGCAAGAAAAGAAGGGAGGCTGAATACATAATCGACCTGCTATTTACGCAAGCCGACTTCGCCATGTATTCCGCTAAACACCAAGGTGGTAACCGTCTCAACGTGGCCAAGCCGGATTTGCCTTAAGGACTACACAAACATAGAAAATAAAAAAGACGCCCCTTAAAGGCGTCTTTTTTATTCTGGCGGGGCTGACGGGACTTGAACCCGCGACCTCCGGCGTGACAGGCCGGCGTTGTAACCGACTCTACTACAGCCCCAATGTTTGTCTTTAAATCTGGTGGGCGAAACAGGGCTCGAACCTGTGACCCTCGGCTTGTAAGGCCGATGCTCTCCCAACTGAGCTATTCGCCCGTATAAATGGCGGGGCTGACGGGACTTGAACCCGCGACCTCCGGCGTGACAGGCCGGCGTTGTAACCGACTCTACTACAGCCCCGCAAAGACAGAAATAGGAAACAATAAATAGGCAGTGAGGAGAAAAGTGGCGTTAGAAGCGCTATTTTTTGTTTCCTACTTGCTGCTTAGTCTTGTATCAAACCAATTTAGTTTACGGAATCTTTAAGAGCCTTGCCAGCCTTGAATTTAGGCATTTTGGCAGCGGCGATCTGGATCTTTGCGCCAGTCTGGGGGTTTTGACCCGTACGAGCGGCACGCTCACCAACACTGAAGGTTCCAAAGCCGACCAGGGCCACTTTCTCTCCGGCCTTAAGGGCATCGGTCACTGCATCGGTAAAGGCTTTAAGTGCCTTTTCGGCATCAGCTTTGCTCAGTCCTGCCTTTTCGGCCATCGCATTTACAAGATCAGCTTTCGTCACAACATACCTCCAAGTTTAAGTTTTAACAAAGCCCCGCTGAAATCGCGTAATATATATCAGACTTAGGAAAACAGTGTCAAGAGATTATTTCGGGCATTTTGGCTTAGTGCCGAACCGGTTCTTCAGGGGCTGAAACGTAGTTTTCATCCCCTTCTTCGGCCTTGATGGGCAGCCCCGAAAGAGCTTCTGAAACGACTTCATCCATATGGGCAACAGGTACGACCTCCAATGACTTCAGAATAGTCGGCGGTACCTCTTCCAGGTTTTTTTCGTTATCTTTGGGGATAAGTACCTTCTCAATGCCGGCGCGTTTTGCGGCCAGAAGTTTTTCCTTTAGCCCCCCAATGGGCAACACTCTTCCACGGAGAGTAATTTCACCGGTCATGGCCAGGCTCCTGTTTACCGGACGGCCAGTAAGAGCCGAAGCCAGGGCTGTAGCCATGGTTATCCCGGCGGAAGGGCCATCTTTGGGAATCGCTCCCTCAGGCACATGGATATGGATATCCACTTTAGGATAAAAATCCTTTTCAAGCCCAAGTTCTCTCCAACGGGAGCGCACGTAACTGACGGCGGCCTGGGCCGACTCGCGCATGACGTCGCCAAGCTTACCGGTAATGGTCAGTTTTCCCTGCCCGGGAATCACACTGACTTCGATGGTAAGAAGTTCTCCACCTACTTCCGTCCAGGCCAGGCCGGAAACCAGTCCAATGGCATCACGCTCTTCTTTGACGCCATAATTGAATCGCTGCACACCCAGGTATTTTTTGACCTGCTGCGCACCTATATTGAAGCGCTTCTTTTTATCTTTAGAACGAACGACCTCACGGGCGACCTTCCGACAGATATTGGCAATTTCCCTTTCCAGGTTCCGGACACCCGCTTCCCGGGTATAGCGTCGGATAATTTCATAGAGAGCCGTATCTGAGAAGCTGACCTGATCTTCGGTAAGGCCGTGAGACTCCAGCTGCTTTCTCAGCAAGTGCTGACGCGCGATATGCAGCTTCTCTTCCTCCGTGTAGCCTTCAATCCGGATGACCTCCATGCGGTCCTGCAGGGGGCGCGGAATGGCGTGCAGGGTATTGGCGGTGGCAATAAAGAGGACGGTGGAAAGGTCATAATCCACGTCAAGAAAATGATCGCCAAAGGTATTGTTCTGCTCAGGGTCAAGCACCTCAAGGAGAGCAGAAGAGGGGTCGCCACGAAAATCGGCGCTCATCTTGTCGATTTCATCCAGGAGAAAGACAGGGTTTTTCACACCCGCCTTGCGTAATCCCTGGATGATTTTTCCGGGCATGGCGCCAATATAGGTACGGCGATGTCCACGGATTTCGGCTTCGTCCCGCAGGCCGCCAAGAGAGATGCGCACGAATTTTCGCCCCAGGGCCTTTGCGACAGAGCGGCCCAGGGACGTTTTGCCCACACCCGGCGGCCCTACCAGACAAAGAATCGGCCCTTTGATCTTTTTGACCAGAGCCTGAACCGCCAGATATTCGACGATCCTCTCCTTGACCTTGTCCAGCCCATAGTGATCGGCCTCAAGGATACCTTCGGCGTAACCCAGATCCAGTCGGTCCTTCGTCCCTTTTTTCCAGGGCAAGGATACCAGCCACTCGATATAGTTGCGCACTACGGTGGCTTCGGCCGACATGGGAGACATCATTTTAAGCTTGCGCAATTCCGCCAGAGCTTTGTCTGTGGCTTCCTTGGACATGCGCTTTTTATGAATCTTTTCTTCGAGTTCGCGGTTTTCCTGCTTGAACTCGTCTTTTTCGCCGAGTTCCTTCTGAATGGCCCGCATCTGCTCGTTGAGGTAATATTCTTTCTGGCTCCGCTCCATCTGGCTTTTGACGCGACTGCGGATCTTTTTCTCAATCTGCAGAATTTCTACTTCGCGCTCCATGAGGGCGAGAAGGGCTTCCAGACGCTGACGGGAATCAACAACCGAGAGGATATCCTGTTTGTCGATAATACGCACGTTGAGGTGCGCAATAACCGTATCGGCAAGACGACCCGCCTCGGTCAGTCCGGCGATGGAGGCCACCAATTCGGGGGGAACTTTCTTGCTCAGATTGACATAGTTCTCGAAGGTGTCTTTAACGCTTCGCAGCAAAGCCTCAACTTCGGGAGAGTCGGCCTCCTGATCGGCGAGGATGTCCGCCTCGACAAAAAAGCAGTCCTCCTGCTCAACAAAACGCGTGATGCGCCCTCTTTGCTTACCTTCGATGAGCACCTTGACCGTGCCATCGGGAAGCTTAAGAAGTTGAACCACCTGGCCGAGAGTGCCCACGGCATAGATGTCTGCCTCTTCGGGTTCGTCGATCTTGGGGTCTTTCTGGGTCGCCAGAAAGACCATCTTGTCCTTTTCCATCGCGCCTTCAAGCGCGCGGATGGAACGGGCCCGGCCGACAAAGAGCGGCGTGACCATGTGAGGAAAGATGACGATATCCCGCAGAGGAAGCAGCGGATAAAGCTCGGAAGCTTCATCTATGTCCCTGGGATGCTCATGAAAATCAGTCATAGTAGCTCATCATGATTATCGTCCGAACGCCTGTCAGGCGGATTCGGCACATTCATAAAGAATTATCGGCTTGGCTTTATTCTCGATGACATCCTCGTTGATGACCACTTCTTTGGCGCGGTCCTGGGCCGGGATATCATACATAACATCAAGCATGGCGTTTTCCAGAATGGAGCGCAATCCCCGGGCGCCCGTTTTGCGCTTGATCGCTTCACGGGCAACAGCCACCAGAGCCCCATCAGTAAACTTCAGATTGACCTTTTCCATCTCAAAGAGCTTCTGATATTGCTTCACCAGGGCGTTTTTGGGCTCCTTGAGAATCTGAATCAGGGATTCTTCATCAAGCTCATTAAGGGTGGCCACCACGGGGAGTCGACCAATGAACTCAGGGATGAGACCGAATTTCAGCAAGTCGCTAGGCTCGATTTGGGCCAGCAGCTCACCGAGGTTTTCTTCTTTGCGGTTACGCACCTGCGCACCGAACCCCATCGTTTTGGCCCCTATCCGCTGGGCGACAATCGAGTCGAGACCGGAGAAAGCGCCGCCACAGATAAAGAGGATATTGGTCGTATCCACCTTGAGAAATTCCTGCTGCGGATGCTTACGCCCCCCCTTGGGAGGTACACTGGCCATGGTCCCTTCGATAATCTTGAGCAGGGCCTGCTGCACTCCCTCACCGGAGACATCCCGCGTGATGGAGGGTGAATCGGATTTGCGCGCAACCTTGTCGATTTCGTCGATATAGATGATGCCCCGCTGTGCCTTTTCCAGATCGTAGTCGGCAGCCTGCAGAAGATTGAGAATGATGTTTTCCACATCCTCACCGACATAGCCCGCTTCCGTGAGATTGGTCGCATCGGCGATGGCAAAGGGGACATTGAGAACCTTGGCGAGCGTCTGAGCCAGAAGCGTCTTGCCGCTTCCAGTAGGACCGAGGAGCAGAATGTTGCTTTTCTGGACCTCGACATCTCCGGTCTTGCCGAAGCACTCTACACGCTTGTAGTGGTTGTAAACGGCCACAGCCAGGACCTTTTTGGCCCGCTCCTGGCCAATGACGTAGTCGTCCAGGATATCCTTGATCTCGCTGGGCCGGGGCAGTCGCTCGGTTCCGCTGGTCGATTCGTCCAGTTTGGCTTCTTCGGCAATGATGTCGCGGCACAGCTCGATGCATTCATCACAGATATATACCGCTGGCCCGGCAATGAGCTTCTTGACTTCATCCTGGGCCTTGCCGCAAAACGAACAGCTAAGCTGCCCATTTCCACCATGTTCGTGAGTCACTAATAATCCTCCACGCTAAAAAGTCAGGTTTTGCGTTTAACGATGTCGTCGATAATACCATACTCTTTAGCGGCTTCGCTACCCATGAAGAAATCCCTCTCCGTGTCGGCGGTTACCCGCTCGATTTTCTGTCCCGCGTGCCGGACCAGCAGTTCATTGAGAGTGTCTTTCATGCGCAGAATTTCCTGGGCGTGAATGTGGATGTCCGTAGCTTGCCCCTGGAATCCGCCCAAAGGCTGATGAATCATGATACGGGCGTGGGGAAGAGCATAACGCTTCCCCTTTTCCCCGGCGGCAAGAAGCACCGCGCCCATACTGGCTGCCTGACCGACACAGATGGTGGAAACAGGCGCCTTGAGATACTGCATGGTATCATAGATGGCCATGCCAGCAGTCACCACCCCACCCGGAGAGTTGATATAGAGAAAAATCTCTTTCTCCGGATCCTCGGATTCAAGGAAGAGCAGCTGGGCGATAATCAGATTAGCCATGTGGTCTTCGATCTGACCACCCAGAAAAATAATACGATCCTTCAGCAGACGGGAATAGATATCGTAGGCGCGTTCGCCCCGACCCGTCTGCTCAACTACCATGGGGATAAGGCTCATCCTGTTTACTCCTTGCCAGCTTCCTGATCCTGACCAACCAGTTCGGCTTTGTCCACTTCATTAACTGTCGATTTCTCAAGCAGGAACTCGACGGCCTTTTCTTCGGCGATCTGGGCCATCAGTCCCTGGCGCGCCTCGTCGGCGGCATAATACTTTTTGACGGCCTCAAGGGGAGCGTTGGACATGGCGGCAATTTGTTCGAGCTTACCATCAATCTCACCCTCTTCAACCTTCAAATCCTCCTGACGAGCGACGCCTTCGAGGATAAGGCTGCCTTGCACCTGCTTGACGGCAGTTTCACGGTACATGGCGTTGAAAGAGGACTCGTTCATTCCCATCATTTCAAGGCTCATGCCCTGGGACTGGAGGCGGTTGGTGATATTTTTCAGCATGTACTGAAGCTGCGACTGCACCATGGCCTCGGGGACTTCAACGGGGTTACGCTCGATCAAGGCCGTCATCAAGCGCTCGCGAAGGTCACCATCAATGCGATTGGTCTCCTGCGAAACGTGGGCCTCTTTCAGCTTGGACTTGAGCTCGTCCAGCGACTCCAGCCCAAAACCCTTGGCGAATTCATCGTCCAGAGCAGGCAACACTTTTTCTTTGATCTCCTTGACGGACACCTTGAACACAACCGGCTGACCAGCGAGTTCCTTGTTGCCGTACTCCTCGGGGAAAGTGACGGAAATCTCTTTTTCCTCGTCGCGCTTCATCCCCTCGACCTGCTCTTCAAATCCGGGGATAAAGGTTCCCGACCCCAGCTCCAGTTCGTGATCCTCCCCTTTTCCACCGGCAAAGGGAACATCGTTGAGAAAGCCTTCAAAGTCAATGGTCACAAAATCGCCCGTGCGGGCTTTTTTACGGCTGGTCACCTCTTTTTCGGCCCGGCCGACGCGCATTTCCTCAAGACGTTCTTCAATTACCTCATCACCTGCCTCCAGGCGCTCTTTCTGAAGGGTGAGGCCAGTGTAATCTTTGACTTCCACCTCCGGTTTTACCTCTACGTGGGCTTCATAGGTAAAAGGCTGCCCCTTTTCAATGGCGCTGCTGTCCACGATTTCAGGATCGGAGATGGCAGGAATGCGATGCTCAACCAGCGCCTTGAAATAGGAGTCATTGATGAGGCGATTGAGAACCTGCTCCTCCATCTGGGGAGCGTAGGTCTTCTCAATAATAGCCTGGGGCACCTTGCCGGCCCGGAAACCTTTAATCTTGGCGGATTTGGCGATTTTCTTATAAGCCTTCTCGATTTCCTCGTTAACTTTTTCCGCGGGAACCTCAAAAGAGATCTTTTTCTTGACGCTGCTGATATCTTCTATTTTCGCATTCATGTCTACCTCGCCCGAAATGAAATTTGGCGACGAACACGGATGATCTCGTCCGTGTGCCGCAGGAACCAGTGAATATTACGTGTCGAAAGGGGAAATAAGATGGTGCGAGAGGGGGGAGTCGAACCCCCACGGTTGCCCGCTGGATCCTAAGTCCAGTGCGTCTGCCAGTTCCGCCACTCTCGCATAAATCGTAAACAGAGGAGCCATCAATTCTTTGGGGATACACCGGGGAAAACTGCGACGGAACAAGCGTTGAAGCAAGCTTTTCGGTCGGTGGATCCGCAGGACGGAGCGCATAAAAACATCCCGCCCGGATAGCAAATGAAAAAGCCCGGCCTTTATTCCAGCCTACCTGCCAGAAGTAGTGCACTCGACAGGTTGAGCTTAAAGGCGGGCCAGAGATAATAAATGGGGTGAGTGAAGGGGATCGAACCCTCGACAACTGGAGCCACAATCCAGTGCTCTACCAACTGAGCTACACCCACCAGAAAACCTGCACATACTAGCCAAACGACGATCAGCTTGTCAACGGGAAACTTTCGCTATTCCCAGCCAGATTCAAATTGGCGCGCCAGGGAGGATTCGAACCCCCGGCCCACGGCTTAGAAGGCCGTTGCTCTATCCAACTGAGCTACTGGCGCAAAACTGGTCGGGGCGAGAGGATTCGAACCTCCGACCCCCTGCTCCCAAGGCAGGTGCGCTACCAGGCTGCGCTACACCCCGACAAGAGGCAGATTACTAACACAAGTGCCTCGCCACTTCAAGAGAAAAAATGCAAAACGCTACGCTATCCATCCCAAAAATCCACCGCCATGACATTTATCCGGGCCGGTTCTTGATTTTCGCCAGGACACCCCCTATAGTCGATGACAGAGCGTTTTTCATCCTTCCTGTCAGGGAGTGGCCATGCATGAGCTCGGGATCACCCAAAGCATCGTCGACATTGCCCAAGCCCATGCCCGAGAGCAGGGGGCGCAAAAGGTGCTGCAGGTCAGGGTAGCCATCGGCGCTCTTTCGGGGGTCATGCCCGATGCGGTTGAATTCTGCTTTGAGTCCTGCAGTAAAAATACCCTCCTCGAACATTCGCGACTGATCATTGACCATATCCCGGGCCAAGGACGCTGTCTGCAATGCCGGGCGGATATCCCCCTGGACATTCTGACCGTCAGCTGTCCACGCTGCGGCAGCCTCACCCTCGAAACCCTGGCCGGCGACGAACTAAGCATTCAGGAAATGGAGATAGAATAATCATGTGCATCGATTGTGGGTGCGGGTCTTCACCGCACAGCCATAGCCATGAGCATCATCATGAGTCGGAGTCGCGCACCATCCGCATCGAAGAGGACCTGTTGGCCAAAAACAATCGTCTGGCCGAGGGCAACCGGCAGAGATTGGCGCAACAGGGTATCTTCACCCTGAACCTGGTCAGCTCGCCCGGTTCGGGCAAAACAACCCTGCTGGAGCGCACCCTGCAGCAACTTAAAAGCGAGCTGCGTTTTGCGGTACTGGAGGGAGACCAGCAGACCTCCAACGACGCCGATCGCATTGCCGCCACGGGAGTCCCCGTTCATCAGATCAATACCGGCACCGGCTGCCACCTTGACGCCCACATGGTCGGCCACGGGCTGGACCATTTCCATCTCGACCAGTTGGACATCCTGATGATCGAGAACGTCGGCAATCTGGTCTGCCCGGCCCCCTTCGATCTTGGGGAAGACCACAAGGTCGTCGTGCTGTCGGTGACCGAGGGGGAAGACAAGCCTCTCAAATATCCCCACATGTTCCGGGCCGCCAGCCTGATGCTCATCAACAAAACAGATCTCCTCCCCTATCTCCCCTTCGATCTGCAGCGCTGCCTGAGCTACGCCCGCCAGATCAATCCCGACATGCGCATCATCGAACTTTCCTGCCTGACGGGTGAAGGCCTGGATGAGTGGTTTGCCTGGCTGACTCAGCAGTCCAATCAGAAAAGACTGAAAGCCACCTAGCCCGGAGGGAATACCATGTGCCTTGGCGTGCCCATGCGGATTGTCGCTATTGACGGAGATGTTGCCCGCTGTGAAGTGGATGGCGTTCAGCGCGATGCCAGCCTGATGATGATCGAAGATGTCGCCATCGGCGATTTCGTCCTCATTCACGCCGGCTTTGCCATCGCGCGCCTCGACCCGGCCCAGGCCGAAGAGACCCTGGCGGCTTTTCGGGCCGTGCTCGATCAGGGTGGAGGCCCGACCTGATGCCGGACGGCGACTACCAGAATCCCGAAATCGCCCGCGGCTTTGCGGACCGGCTGCAAAAACGCCTGGCCACCTACCCGACCTCCATCACCCTGATGGAGGTCTGCGGCACCCACACCATGTCCATCTATCAGCACGGCATCCGCGACCTTCTCCCCCCAAGCCTGCGCCTCGTCTCCGGCCCCGGCTGCCCCGTCTGCGTCACCCCCGTATCGACCCTCGATCGCGCTATCGCCCTGGCACAACAAAAGGATATCCTCATCGCCACCTTCGGCGACATGGTCCGGGTGCCCGGCTCCGCCAGCAGCCTTCTGCGCGAACAGGCCCTTGGCGCCCACATCCAGATTGTCTATTCGCCTCTTGACGCTCTGGCCCTGGCACGCCGAAATCCACAGAAGCACATCGTCTTTCTCGGGATCGGCTTCGAGACCACCGCACCGACCGTCGCCGCCACGCTGGTCAAGGCGCAAGACGAAGGGATGGACAATTTCTCCGTCCTCTGCGCGCACAAGACCATGCCTGCCGCCATGGCCGCCTTGACGGCCGAGGCCAACCTCACCGTCGATGGCTATCTGTGCCCCGCCCATGTCAGCACCATCATCGGCGCCGACGCCTATCGGTTCCTTGCCGAGGAGCGCCGCATCCCCTGTGTCATCACCGGATTCGAACCCCTCGACATTCTCCAGGGCATCGACATGGCGCTGGCGCAAATTCTCGAAGAGCGGCCACGGGTCGACATTCAGTACCAGCGCTTCGTTACACCGGCAGGCAATCGCCTGGCGCAAGCCTTGCTGGCCAAAGTCTTAGAGCCCTGCGACGCCGAATGGCGGGGTCTGGGGACCATCGCCGGCAGCGGCTTGCGTCTCAGAGAAGAGTTTGCTTCCTTTGACGCCGAAAAAATCTGGCCTGTGGCCATCCCCCCGTCGCAGGAAAGCCCCGATTGCCGCTGTGGCGACATCCTGAAAGGCCTCATACGGCCGGGCGACTGCCCTCTGTTCGCCCGAACCTGCACCCCGGAAAATCCGGTCGGCGCCTGCATGGTCTCCAGTGAAGGAACCTGCGCCGCCGCCTACCGGTTCGGGATCTGATGGATTATCGACCGACCAAAGGACCAGCATCAACCTCGGAGCCTTTCATGCAGAACGACATCATCCTCCTCGGCCATGGCAGCGGCGGCAAACTCAGCCATCAACTCCTTGACGGCCTCATCATCCCCACCCTTTCCGGCACGGCCTTAAAAGACCAGAACGACGCAGCGGTTCTGGCTATCCCCCCAGGCGAAGGGCGGCTGGCCTTTACCACCGATTCCTATGTGGTCGATCCCCTCTTCTTCCCCGGCGGCAACATCGGTGACCTGGCCATCAACGGCACGGTGAACGATTTGGCCATGAGCGGCGCCCGCCCCCTCGCCATCAGCGTCGGTCTTATTCTCGAAGAAGGCCTGCCCCTCGCCGACCTGAAGCGCATCCTGCAGTCCATGCGCAGTGCGGCGGAAGTCGCCGAGGTAACCATTGTG
The DNA here is from genome assembly GCA_033549025.1 of Desulfuromonadales bacterium. Lineage (GTDB taxonomy): Bacteria > Desulfobacterota > Desulfuromonadia > Desulfuromonadales > SZUA-540 > SZUA-540. The sequence continues at coordinate 2,370 of JAWSUS010000030.1, read as the reverse complement.
ACGGGTGATACGAAAGTCGTGCCCCGAGGCAAGGCGGATCGCCTTTTCATCAACACCGCCGGCATCGGCATGGTCGAGCACGGCTTGACCTTGGGCGGCAGCCAAGCCAGAACTGGCGATAAAGTTCTCATCAATGGCCCTATCGGAGATCACGGCATGGCCATTCTTTCCCGCCGGGAAGGCCTCGAAATGGAGACGGATATCTGCAGCGACTGCGCTCCCCTGCACGGCCTGGTCGCCGACATTCTTGCCGCCGGAGGAGAGGCTGTCCATGTGCTTCGCGACCCGACGCGAGGCGGTGTCGCCACCACGCTGAAGGAGATCGCTCTGCAATCGCAGGTCGAAATAACGCTCCATGAAAAACACCTGCCCTGCCGCCGGGAAGTTCTCGGCATATGCCGACTGCTCGGACTGGATCCTCTTTACGTCGCCAATGAAGGCAAGGTACTTTGCGTGGTCGCTGAAGAGAAAACCGCTGCCGTTTTAGAGGCCATGCAGAAGCATCCTCTTGGCCAGCAGGCCTGCGTCATTGGCGAGGTTCACCCCAGCCCTTCCGGGCGCGTGACGCTACGGACAACGATCGGGGGACTGCGCTCCGTCGATATGCTGACCGGCGAACAGTTGCCCCGCATCTGCTGAAAGCATGGAAGTCGAAGTCATTTTTCAGGTTCAGCGTTTTGGATATGGACGAGAGAAGGAAGAGGCGGAAAAAAGGAGAAGGGCTATATCTTTATTGTTCTATCTTAATTTTTCGTTTTATCGATTAAAACCTACCAGTCATATGTCACCCTGATTTTTCAGCTCACACCTGCTTGATCCACTCAATGGACTGCTTGAGATAATCAGCCGATTTTTTCAGGTTTTGGTTCTCGGTTTTTTTAAGAATGTCATAAGCCTCCTTGAGCAGGTCAAGGGCTTTTTTAACATCAGAGTGCGGCATATTCATTTCTCCACCAAACCTACCCGGAGGTATCCCTCCACTCGTGGTCGCAGCTGAGGCACCTGCGCTTCCCTTCTGCGGTCTCTTCCCAGTAAAGGCATTCACACTGCGGACACAGAACAATGGGTTCGTCGGGGTTCTCCGCAAACTCAAAGGAGAGGCCCAACCTGTCTACACCTTCAATGAGTTCACGACACAGCCCGCCAGGACAGTGCAACTCGTGAAACAAAATCTTGCGTGCCTCGGCCATCAGGTGTATGGCCCGTGAATGTTCTTCTTGAGCAAAACCGCCCATAGCCATCCTCCGTCAAAAGAATTGAACCAAGACAGATACATACTGGAAAAAACCAATCTAATCACTCAACAAAAACTTAAGCATGTTCAATGCCAAATTCGCCAAAATGTTAACTATTTCTTATTCTATTTTTTTATTTCTAAAAATCAAGGTGTTAGAGGTTTTTTAAATGAATTTTTTTTCATGTTCAAACTATACACTAAAATTCGACTAGGGTAAATCCCCTATTTGCATTACGGTTTTTCCCCATACTGGGTTTTTCCCCAAGATTTATGAAAGTTTTTTGAGCCTAAAACCCATACGAATGTTACACAGCCAAATCACAACAGGTATACAGACCAGAAAAACTCATGCTCGTTTTGCCGTTCATTCCCTCTGGCGGATACCCTTTATGGAATCTCCGAAGTTCCCACAACATGACAGAAGGTTAAAATCTATCTAGTTTTTAATTGACTTAGTCTCTCATCCTGCTTTTTCAGCATTTCAGAAAAACGCGGATCAGAAAGGTCTGCAGCAAGCCTCTGCAAGACGGCATGGTCTTCTTTGATCGCTTCTACACGCTCGCGAATTGATGCGACCGTCTCATTGAGATTTTGAGAAAAACCCTGCAAGGTATCCCCTTGCCGCAACCGAATACTGACGGTCAGATCACCATCCTTCAAAGGCTCCAGGTCTTTTTCAATACGATAAATCGGTCCCGCTATTTTTTGGGGCAAGAACAAGGCAAGAAGAAAACCACTCATCAGACTTACCAGGGAACCCGTGGCGATCACCGGGATCAGCAGGTCACTCACACGACGGATTTTGATGTGGGCCTGGTAAAAAGTGGCTGCTGTTTCGTGACGGGCGTAAAAAAACAATATGGCTGCTGCCAGGAACGAACACAACAAAATCACACCTAGAATGCGCACCAGCAGCCACAGTTGAAACTCCCGCTCGATCTGCAAATTCAATTTTTTTCGTTTAAAGGATTGCGTCATGATTCTTCCTTTTCATTGATTCGGCTCACAGAAAAAATGGCTAAGAACACATTATTCAAGCGGAAACAATTAACATAACGTGGGGCGGCTCCAGTTTTCTTGGACACTGATTTGGGATAATATTCCCATGTCCAAGGAGGTTGAAAATGACCGAA
>JAWSUS010000029.1:0-31419 GCA_033549025.1 Desulfuromonadales bacterium | reverse complement strand
AAGATTAAAAGTCAAAATTTGCTATTATTTATGTAATTTCAGCCACTTGTGTTTAATGTGTTTTTTGCGAGGCCATCAAGAAAAGGAACCAAAAGAAACGCTTTTATTTCTGTTGCCTGATTTCGCAGCTGCGTGGTATCGGCTGAGAAACCGACCAGTTGAGAGCCTTGTTGCACCTGAAAGCGAAAAGCCCCATTGAGAAACGAGTTTCTCAAATGGGTTAACTTGGTTGCGCGGTTTGTTAGTGGAAAGACACAGCGGGGATCAGGCTTTTTAAAGCCGGATGTGGTTGGCAGCTCAGAGCAATCGGTGCAGAACCGGCCCAATTTAACCCGTGTGAACGAAGTGAGCCGGGGCCTTTCGCCCTTCGTCAAAACGAAGGTCTGTCGGTCTTAGTTGGTACAGAACAACAAAAAGGCGATCCATCCTGCAAAAGTAATAAAAAAGCCCTTTTTTGCTTACTTTTTGTGGGCTTGGACAAAAAGTAAGGCGTTTGGCGGGGCGCAACCCGCCGGCCTTGCCGTTAGCAGGCTCAAAAAATCAAGCCGCCCGACGGGGCACAACCGCCGGTCTTGCCTTTACCCCCTACCTCTCATAATACGTATACCCCGCCAAACTCCCCCGAAATTCCTCCAACAACAACTGCCGCTCGGCTACCGTCAGCCGCCCCTGCCGCACGGCGGCCTCGGCTGTACCGCGCAGCTGCTCAAACAGGAGCTGCGGGTTGTATTCCACATAACTGAGTACGTCGCCGATGCTGTCGCCGGGAATCTCTTTCATCACGTCGAAACTGCCGTCCTCATTGAGTCGCACACTCACCACGTGGGTGTCCCCGAAGAGGTTGTGCAGGTCTCCCAGGGTCTCCTGATAGGCGCCCATGAGGAAGACGCCGAGATAGTATTCCTCTTCTTTTTTCAGCGGGTGTACGGGCAGAATGCGGCTCTCGCCGCCGGCGACGATGAAGGCGTCGAGCTTGCCGTCGCAATCGCAGGTGAGGTCCGAGATAATGGCCTCGCGTCGGGGGGCCTCCAGGTGGCGGTGCAGGGGGATGATGGGGAAGAGCTGGCCGATGGCCCAGGTGTCGGGCAGGGATTGAAAGACGCTGAAGTTGCCGTAGTAGATATCCGCCAGACTTTCACGCAGGCCCTCCAGGCCTAAAGGCGTTTTGCCGGTCTCGATGATATGCCGGAGAATGTTTTGAGCGATGGCCAGAAAGATATTCTCGCCCAGAGAGCGATCCCGCAGGCCGATCTGGCCATCCTTGTAAAGCTCGCGGATGCGGTCGCGACAGGAGAGTGCCTCGTTGTAGCGGTTGACCGGGTCCGCTGTCCTGTCCTCTTGGCGCAGGGCGAAGAGCTGGTGAAGTAAGGGGTGGGCCTCGGCCGGCAGGGCGTCAGGCAGGGCGACGGCCTCGAAATGCATGACGTCGAGGATGTTGAAAAGGAGCATGGAGGCGTAGGCCACCGTGGCCCGACCCGATTCGGTGACGATATGCGGATGGGGGATGCCTTCCGCGTCCAGAGTCGCGCCGATGGTGCCGACCAGGGTGTCGCAGTAGTCGTCGAGGGTGTAGTCGCGGGAATGGACATGACCGGAGCGCACGCCGCTGTAATCCACGGCCAGGCCACCGCCGAGGTCGAGGTAGCCCATGGCCGCCCCTTCGCGCACGAGGTCGCTGTAGTAGCGGCAGGCTTCCAGTACGCCGGCGCGGATGTCGGCCAGGTGCGGGATCTGCGAGCCGAGATGGCAGTGCAGCAGCTGCAGACAGTCGAGCATCTGTTCCTGGCGGAGAGTGTCGACCACGGAGAGGAGCTGGGCCGTGCTCAGCCCGAAGCTGCTGCGGTCGCCGCTGGTCTCCGTCCACAGGCCGCCGACTTTGGCGGAAACCTTCACGCGAGCGCCGATAAAGGGGCGGATACCGAGAGCCTTGCTGCGTTCGATGAGCAGGGGGAGCTCGGAAGGGGATTCGATGACAAATATGCAGCGGTAGCCCAGCTTGTCGGCCCAGAGACCGAGGTCGATAAACTCACGGTCCTTGTAGCCGTTGAGGATCAGCAGCCCCCCCTCGCGCAGGGAAGCCAGCGCCAGCACCAGCTCCGCCTTGCTCCCGGCCTCCAGGCCGTGGCCGTAGGGCGCGCCGAAGCGGACGATCTCTTCGATCACCTGACACTGCTGGTTGACCTTGACGGGGAAGACCCCCCGGTACTCGCCCCGGTAGCCGGTCCGACCAATGGCGGCGCGAAAGGTCTCGTTGAGGAAGGCGATGCGGGCGTCGAGCAGGTTTTCGATGCGCAGCAGCACGGGCATGGCGTGTCCTCGCTCTTCGATGCCGGCGACGATATCCATGAGGGAGGCCGCGACCTTTTTGTCCTGGAAACGGGCGTTGACCACCACATTCCCCTGCTCATCGAGATCGAAGTGGCCAGCTCCCCATTCGCGGATGCCGTAGAGGGCGGCGGAAGCCTCAAGAGTCCAGTTCTGCGCAAGTTTTCGGTTCATCGTCGGCTGCTCCCGGAGGATGGAATCCCCTAAAATAACAATCGGCCTGCTCAGCCCAAAGGCGAAAGCCGCGGAGACGGTTATGTGCTCCGCGGCCCGGCCATTATTGCCGTGAACTATGTACCCGGTCTAAGGGGCGATGTTCTCGCGGGCAAAGGTCGGCAGCATGAAGGCGCCCAGGTGCAGGTCTTCGTTGTAGTACTTGGTATAGAAGCCCCGCTTGGCGGCGCGCTCGCGGTTGAAATCCTTCACCGGGTGATACTTCTTGCTGGCGAAGGCGAAGCTCCAGAAACCGCTGGGATAGGTGGGGATGAAAGCCTGGTACATCTCCACGATGGGGAAGACGTTGCGCAGGTTGGCATACATATTCTTCTGAATTTCGGCGTGGTAGAAGGGGGACTCGCTCTGGGCCACCATGATGCCGTCCTCTTTCAGGGCGCCGAAGACCAGGCGATAGAAGTCCTCTTCAAAGAGACCGACGGCCGGGCCGATGGGATCGGTGGAGTCGACCATGATCACGTCGAATTCATTCTGATGGTCGCGGATATAGGCAAGGCCGTCATCCACGTGCAGCTTGACGCGGGGGTTGCTGCCGTCGATTTCGCAGGCCATGGAGGGTAGCAGTTCGATGGACTTGTCGATAACCAGACCGTCGATTTCGCACAATACTGCCTGCTCCACCCCCTTATGCTTCATGATTTCCCGGATGGTGCCGCCGTCGCCGCCGCCGATAACCAACACCTTTTTCGGGTTCGGATGGGTGAAGAGGGCGGGGTGGGTGATCATGTCGTGATAGACGAATTCGTCGCGCTCGGTCACCATGACCAGACCGTCCAAAAGCATCATCTTGCCGTATTCCAGGGTTTCGATAATGTCGAGCTGCTGAAATTCGCTCTTGCCGGAGAAGAGGGTTTGGGTTGCCTTCATGGTGATGCCGACGTTTTCCGAGTGCTTTTCCGTGTACCACAGGTCCATGGGTTCCATCCTTTCAAAACGAAAGAAGCAGCCTTTCGGCTCCTTCAGGTGAGAGTTGAATCAGATATTAAATTTAACAGCCGCACAGAATATGGCAAATCGGCCCCTTTGCCTAGCCCCTTTTGTGTGTGGCGCATCATTTTTTGCAGTTTTTAAGGCGGCTCAATTGACTTTGCCAGGGATTTCCGATTTACTACCGTTTATTGCCAAACATCCTGAAAGGACATACAAAATGGTCGGTTTGGAAAGGATTGGATTTGTCGGGGCCGGCAACATGGCCGAGGCGTTTATCAAGGGATTGCTTAACGGTGGTTTTCCCGCAGCCGGGATAGTTATCTCCGAGCCCGACCCCAACCGCTGCCGTCTGATCCAGGAGCGTTATCAGGTCCAGGTGGCCGCAGACAATCGCACCCTGGTGGAGCAATGCGAGCTGATCCTGCTGGCCGTCAAGCCGCAGGTCGTTGGCGCAGTTCTGGATGAAATCCGGCCCGCCTTTGCGCAGGATAAACTTCTCGTCAGCATCCTGGCCGGGATCTCCACGACCTCGCTTGAACAGGGGCTCGACCACAGCCCTCGGGTGATCCGGGCCATGCCCAATACGCCCGCCCTGGTCGGGTTCGGGGCTTCCGCCTTGTGTGCCGGCCGCCATGCCACGGCGCAGGATAGATCGCTGGCCAGTCGGTTGTTTGAGTCGGTGGGTATCGTGCAGTGGGTCAGTGAAGGGCAGATGGATGCGGTGACGGGCCTGTCCGGTTCGGGGCCGGCCTTCGTCTTCACATTTATCGAGGCCCTTACTGCCGGCGGCGTGCAGCAGGGCTTGAGCCGCGACGTGGCCCACGCCCTGGCGGTGCAGACCGTTCAGGGAGCCGCCCATCTGGTGCAGGAGAGTGCCGACCATCCGGCCGTGCTGCGGGATCGGGTCTGCTCCCCGGGGGGCACGACCATCGCCGGCATGGCTGCACTTGAAAAAGGCGGAATGCGGTCGGTGGTCATGGATGCGGTCGCGGCGGCCGCTCATCGCTCACAGGAACTGGGCAAAAAATAGTGATCAATAACGAAGGGGCCGGTCAATAGACCGGCCCCTTCGTTGTTCGGGAATCTTTACCGGCGAACTAGCCGCAGGTGCCCGGCTTGGCCGAGTCGAGCGAATACTTCTCAAGATAACTCTTCAGGTTGTCCATATCACGCTTGGAAAGGTCTTTGAAGACTTCCGGCTTGGCTTCATGCTTGTCGCGGTCAAAGAAGCGGTTCCACTGGGCCTTGGTCTTGTCGCCAGGAGAAAGCTTTTTACCTTCACCGCCGTCGTCGTGACAGCTCAGGCAGTTGTCCTTGAACAGCGCCTTGCCTTTTCGCCAGTTGGCGGCATGGGCCGAGGGCGCCGCCAGCGAAAAGGCGACCAGAAGGGTGATGAAAACGGACAGTTTTTTCATGGATGTTCCTCCTTAGGTAGAAATATGGTTAGGCATCGTTGGTGTTGTTCTTTTTTTAATCAATAAAGCATATTGCATGCCACCGTGAAATATCCATATATGAATCCGATTTTTAGGGAGTAATGATGCGGCTTGTGCGTGAAAAGACTGGCTTTGCAGTCAAATAGCCGTAGCCTGACGGGCTTTTTGGGGTGACTTTTCAGGCACCTCCGCCGATTTTACACGGGAAGTAACATTAGTGTGCCGGTCAGACTGTGCCAGGGTCCGGAAGTTGAAGATGAAAGTTCTCTCAAGTCCTTAAGACAGTCCTTCTTGCGCAAAAGATGCACCGTGTGACATCCGTATCGGGTCTTTGGCCTCTGCCTGATGGTTTTGCGCCAACTCATGCCGGCGAGTTGGTTGACTTGGCACTCCCCTTGCTAATACCCCAATGAGGCAGACCTTTGCTGTCGATACTTTGTCATTATTTCACCGGAGAATTATGTTTTTGATCGGCCCGGTGCCGGTTGCTCCGATCATGTCGCTACGAAAAGCCTGAACGCTTTTTTGCCATACTCATTTTCAGGGAGGCTCAAGAAATGGCTCAGCCAGCCAAAAACGTCCGTACCATCCGGCGCAAGCTTCTGCGCGTCGCCCTCTTTTTCACCGTTGTTTCCCTGGCAACCATTGCCACCAGTTACTACTTCTTTTATCGCTCCCATACCGCCCTGTTGAGCGTGGCCAACGAGCAGGTTGAGAAGCTCAGTATCGTTGACCAGCTGAGCCATGAGCTGGCCCTGATGCGCGGCAGCGAGAAGGATTTTCTGCTGGCGGCGGCCCGCGGCGACGAAAACGCCATGGAACAGTACAGCGATGCCCTTTACAGCCAGGTAGAAGCTGTTCCCAGACAGCTAGGGCAGCTCAAAGCACTGTCCGAGGGAAGTAATGAGATCAGCCGATCCGTATCCCAGTTGGAAGCGATTCAGGCCGACCTGATCAGCAATCTCGATATTCTGGCCGACTCCTTGTTCGAGGGCGCCACTCTGGAAGAGGCTGACCCGGCCATCAAGGCGTTCGCCATGAACCTGCGCGAGTTCTCCAATATTCTGCCCGTAGTGAAAAAGGCTGTGCTCAAGGACGTGGCCCGCGGGAAAACATCCGGCGCCTGGTCTCTTTCCATGTGGGCGATCCCTGCCGTGGCGTTGGTACTGGTGCTGATCGGGCTCTTCTCTGCTTCGGTTGTCGGTAAACGCATTGCGGCTTCCTTTGACAAGTTCAAGGCCGGCGTCGCCAATCTTTCCGAAGGGAATTTTGAAGAAATCGAGGTCGATACCCACGACGAACTGGCCGAGGTGGCCACGCTGTTCAACGAGTCTCTGCACAAGCTGCAGGACTCGATCATTACCGAAGGCGAGCGGGAAGAGACGCAGAGCAACCTTATCGGCTTTCTCGAGGTCGTTAGCGAGGCGGCCGACGGCGACCTCACCGTTAAGGCACCGGTTACCGCCGACGCCTTCGGTTCTATCGCGGACGCCTACAACCTGATGGTGGACAGCTTGGCGGAGCAGATGGCCGATACGCGCCAAAAGGCAGAGGAGGTTGGTCGCGAATCCCAGCATCTGCTCGAGATTTTCCGGACCATGGAAGCCGGCGCTGAAAAGCAGGCGTCGCAGGTTCAGGAAGCCACGGACTTCGTTAACGAAACCTCTTCCACGACGCTGGAAATCTCGAATAAAGCCACCCTGGCGCAGGAGACCTCGGCTCTGGTGGACCAGGTTACCGAGCAGGGCAACAACCTGGTTATGCAGAACATTGAGGGGATGCAGCTGATTCGCGTCACCGTGCAGGTCATCAACAAAAAGATGAAATCCCTGTCCGAAAGGCTGCTGGAAATCGGCACCATCTCCCAGTTGATCTCCGAGGTTGCCACGCGGACGACGATTCTGGCCATGAACGCCTCCATCGAAGCGGCTCGTGCAGGGGAACAGGGTCGCGGCTTCCTGGTTATTTCCGATGAAATCAAACGCCTGGCTGACAAGTCGGCCGAGGCCACCAAGCAGATCACGGGCATCATCAAGGCGATTCAGACCGAGGCGGGCGAAGTCACCGCCTCGCTGGAAGAAGAAACCCGGACGGTTGAAGGGCAGACCAAGTTGGCCCAGGATACGGGCGATGCCTTCAGTGAAATTCAGAAGGCCATCGGTGACTCCAAGCAGGTTGTTACCGAAATCTTTGACCTGTCCCAGAAACAGCAGCATCTAACCAACGAGGCCGTGCTTTCGATGCGGGAGGTTTCGGTGATCTCCCAGCAGGCCATGTCCATGGTGAAGGACTCCTCCCGCATCTCCGATGGTCTCCATGACATGTCCGAAACCCTGCTGAGTTCGCTTTCCCAGTTCATTCTGCCCGGCGAGGAAGATGACCTGCTGCAGCAGGGCGTGTCTTTTGATCTTTCCGGGGACGCCTCGGTGGAAGACGAGACGATACCAGAAGATGAGATCGAAGAGGATCTGGTGGCTCTGGAGGATGAAATATTCGATACGGAGCTGGACATCAAAATGGCCTGATGCTCCCACCGAAGTCTTCACTGTGAACGCAAAAAAGCCAGGTTAGCTACCTGGCTTTTTTGCGTCTGGCGTTTAAAGGCAAAGGGATTAGGTTCGGTTGCGCTGCGTATTGCGGCGCACGACTTCCAACAGGGACTCCTCTTCAAAGGGCTTGATCAGATAATCCGAGGCGCCAAGTGAATAGGCCTTGTCCTGATGCTGTTTGCCGGCGCGGGAGGTGAGTACGGCGACGGGGATGGTCTCGAGAACACCACGGCGGCCCAGCTCCCCAAGCAGTTCGTAGCCGTGCATGATGGGCATTTCAAGGTCGGTAATAATGAAGTCGACCTGGTTCTCATCCAGAACGTTGAGGGCGTCCATACCGTTATTGGCGGTAAGAACTTCGATGCCATGGGCTTCGAGCAGCATGGAGGCGTATTTGCGTACGCTGAGGGAGTCGTCAACGATCAGCACTCTTGGCACCTGGTTTTCGTCTTCAAAGACAGCGGGTTGTTCAGGGAAGAACGACTGCTCCGCCGAAGCCAGCAGGCGGGTGGGGTTGATAACCAGGCGCAGGGTCCCGTCACCGGAGATGCTGCTGCCGGAAAAGTAAGGCATCTCGCGGAGCATGGAATCGAACGGCTTGATGACGGTGTCTTCCTGGCTGATAATTTCCTCTACCAGTAGACTGGTTTTGACCCCCGAGGCCTGAGTGACGATGGCGAAACGCAGGGGGGCCGTGCTGCCGGTCCGCGGCAGGCTGAAAAAGCCGTTCAGATCGACCAGTGGGAGTTTGCTGCCGCGCACTTCGAGGTATTCGGGGATGTCGTCGCCGGCGGGCAAATCGACAATTTCGGCGACGAGGGTCGATGGAATGACGAAGCGCTGCTCGCCGACCCGGAACTGGATGACGTTGACGATGACCAGCGACAAGGGCAGGGTCAGGCGCATGGTGGTGCCCTGGCCCTGAATCGTGTCGATGTCGATGGTGCCGTTGAGGGAGGCCAGTCGGTCCATGACCACGTTCATGCCGACCCCCCGGCCGGAGGTTGAGTCGGTCGTCTCCGTGGTGCTGAAACCGGGCCGGAAGATCATGTCGATCAATTCCTGCTCGGCCACCTCCTGATCCGGTGCGATAAAGCCCTTTTCAACAGCCCGTTGACGGACCTTGTCGAACTGGATGCCCCGGCCGTCGTCGCGTACTTCTATTTCGACGGTATTGCCAAGCCTCCTGGCCGACAGCCAGATGGTGCAGGCGGCGGGTTTCCCCAGCTTTTGCCGATCTTCGGGCGCTTCGAAACCGTGGGCGACGGCATTGCGCACGATATGGAGCAGCGGGTCGTAAAGACCGTCGTAAACGGCGCGGTCGATGAGGGTATCGCCGCCTGAGACGATCAGCTCCAGGGGTTTGCCCGTCTGTTTGGACAACTCGCGCACTGAGCGGGTAAAGCGCTGGAAAAGGTTGGAGGCCTGGATCGTTCTGGCTTCCGAGATCCGCTCCTTCATGTCGACGGTCATGCGGTCAAGCTGGTCGATTTCCGTGGTAAAGCCGCTGAAGAAATCGGCCATGGTGCGCAAAGCTTCATTGATGTCGTTGGTGATTTCCTGCAGGGTGCGGGCGAAAAGATTGAGTTCGTCGTAACGGTCGAATTCAAGTTCCTGAAACTCGGCCAGCATGGAATCGGTTGTCTTCGCCTGTTCGGGCAGGGCGTAGGCGAAACGTTCTGAAAAGTTGCTGACTTCACGCAACAGACGAGAGCCGGCGAATTCGACTTCTTCCCTGATTTTTTCGATAACGCCGAGTTCGTTGATCATGTGGGTTTTGGAGACGGTGATCTCACCGAGAATCTCCATCATGGACTCGATCTTTTCCGCCGCTACCTTGATGATGCCGCCTGAAACCACGCCCGAGTCGTCGTCCCGCCGGGAGCCGAGGCGCCGCTCGGTGCCGGAATAGGTAGATCCTTGATCTGTCGAGGCGGGTGCAGCTTTCGGCACGGCCTGAATCTGTACCCTTTCGGGCGGGGCCTGCTCCTCCGCCTGTTTTTCGGCGAATTCAAGCTGCTGGTCGACTTCCTCCAGAAAGCCGGTCGGTTCGGTGTTCCCTTCGCCGGCCAGGCGGATGAGTTCGCGGATCTGGTCAAGAGCGAAAAGCAGCGCGTCGGCTTTCGCCCTGGTCGCGACGCTGCGACCGTCACGGATCCCCTCAAGGGTATCCTCGAGACGGTGGGAAACAGCGCTGACGGTCTTGAGCTTCATCAGACCGGCCGATCCCTTGATCGTATGGGCCGAGCGGAAGAGCCGGTCGATATCCTCGGGATGGACGGCCGGATTCTTTTCCATCTGCAGCAGGCCTTCCTCCAGGATGGCCAGATGCTCCTCCGCCTCTTCATAGAATAGCTGCAGAGCGCTTTCCTGAATGCTGGCCATCAGGCTGCTCCTATTTTGAATTTCTGAATGAAGGTGGATGGATGGATCGCCTCACCCTGCGTTTCCATGGAGAGGTTCGGCATGCTTTCGGCGATGAACCCCAGTTTCTCGGTCCCCGAGACGGCGATGACCAGGTGCCGATCCGTAGATCCGGCGCTTCGGTGTCCGCGCAGGCGTCCCAGATGGATAACGGGTACGACGGACCCGCGCAGGTTGGCCAATCCCTGGATATAGTCGGGGGCGAGGGGCAGCCGTGTGAGGGGTGGCAGGGGGGAGATCTCCAGCATGTTTTCCATCGGCAGATAATATTCGACGCCCGCCACCGCAAAATGGCAGCAGGCGAATCCCCGCAGAGCGACGCGCGTGGAGTTTTCATCGTCCAGGTTGAGTTCCATGTCCTCCGGACGAGGGTCATAAGCGGCAGCTTCCGGCCAGAGATCAGGCGCGGAGGCTTCGGGCAGATCTGTTGCCACCGGCAGGTTATGCTCCACGGGTCTGACCAGCGGTGAGGCCTCCTCGTCGGTTTCTGCCGGAACGACAGAGAAGCTTGGGCGCTTGGTGGCGGCTTCGGCTTCCCGCAGAGCCTGATCGACCTCGGCCGCGGCGCCGGCTCTTTCCGGCTCATTGCTGCCGGTCAGGCGTACCTGCTCCTGCAGCACCCCGAAGGCGACGCCCAGGGCTTTGACCTCCGGCGAAGAGGGAATGTTGCCGGAGAGGTTGAGGGCCTCCAGGGCCTCTTCCAGACGGCGGGCGATGGTGCTGGTTTCCTTCAGCTTGACGAGCCCCGCCGTCCCTTTGATGGTGTGGGCCGAGCGGAAGGCGGGTTCGAGCAGATCCTGGCTGCTGTCGCCGATCTTGCCGAGCGATTGAAGACATATTTCTATGTTGCCAAGATTCTCCTGGGCCTCTTCCAGGAAAACGGGCAGGAGTGTACTGCGCATATCTGCCATCAGATGCCAGTCCTATGCATATTTCCTCTGCAGCAGGCCCACCTTGGTGAGCGTGTAGCAGATCCGTTTCGTTTCGAGGGGGGTAAGACCGCTCTGTTCGATGAGCTGGCGCAAGGTCTTTTTGCCGTCGATGATCGAGAAGAAGGTCAATTCCTTTTCCGTCAGATTGATGGACTCCAGCGCGTCCTCGTTGGTGATGAGGCGGACAAGGACGACGCTTTCGTCCCTGAACTCCGTCTGGGCCAGCTGCTTTTCATCGAGCAGACGCAGCCCTTCCATCAGGACATTCATCAGGGGCAGCCGGAAGGTGATGTCCTGCAGGTTGACCGGCAGCGCATCTTTTTCCAGGAAGAAATTACCCGAAGTCACCTCCAGAATGGCGTTGAACGCTTCCTGGGCATGTCGCTTGAGGTATTCCATCAATTCATCGTTGGTGATATGGCCGCGCTCGACCAGCACCCGTCCGACGGGGAGGTTTTTGGAGCGGGCTTCATCGATAACACTCTGCAGGGCCTTCTTGCTGCATTTGATGCGCCCATCCCGGCACATGAGGTCGGTGAGAAACTTGTGAGTTCCTTTACGGCTGACGGTCGAAAAGACGAACAGGCCGTTTTCCAGAAATATTTCTCCGAACACATCCCGGGAAAAGATGGACAGTCTTCCCGACAGGCGCGAGTTGTGAATGAAATTGAGCACGTCGGGCAGGGCGAGGTGGGACAGATCGCCGGAAAGAACGAGCGTTTCGCTCTTGACCAGTCCCGTCTCCCGCAAGGTGTCGGCCATGACGTTCTTCATCAGCAGGGGGAAGTCTTTCTGGAAGTATTGGCGCAGCAGCTTGTCCAGCGCGTCTTGCACTTCGACGGCGAAGGACTGGCCCGTGGCACCCGCAGGAGCTTCCGCTCCGCCTTTGGCCGGTTTGGTCGCCGGTGCCGGGGGCGCGGCCTGGGGAGCGATGGCCGCAACCTTCGCTGCCGGCGCCTTGTCCTCCGCCGGCTTGCTGGCCGGGGGGGCTTCTTCCGCTGGGCTCTCCGGCTCGCCAGCCAGAACCTGCTCGAGTTTGGCGATAAGATCGTCCGGCTCAAAGGGTTTGGTGAAATAATGCAGGACACCGAATGATTCCTCAAAAGCCTGGCCGACCACTTCCCCTTTGGAAGAGATCAAAATGATGGGAATATCCTTCATTTTGGGATCGGAACGCAGCGTTTTGCAGAACATGTGGCCGTTCATGCGGGGCATGACGAAATCGACCAGAATGGCTGACGGCGAAATTTCCCTGGCGACTTCAAGCCCTTTGTCTCCGTCTTCAGCGGTATAGATCTTGTAGCCCTGCTGAGACAGAATCAGTTCGATAAGGCGTCTTACGGTGGGAGAATCATCCACGACGAGAATGCGCTTGGCTTCATTGCTCATAGTAAATCCCGGAGTTAAATAGCGGTCTAAGCCGCGTTGCACCCGTGCAGGGGGTGAGGACCGTTTTCTGGAAGAGGACTCATCCGGTCTCGCCGGAGTTGATCTGGCGAGACCGGACAGGTGTCGGTCATTACTTTCTCAAAATGTCCATCGCCTTGGCGAGAGAGACCTTCATGCGTTTAAAGGCATCGGCCAGCGCCTTGATCTCGTCGTTGGACTTGACCTCGAACTCACGGTCCATTTTGCCGCGGCTGATGTCTTCGGCGACCGCCACGATGTTTTCGATGGGGCGCACGACGCTGCTGACGATAATGCGGTCAACGGCGATCAGAGCCAGCAGGAAGAAGAGGCTGAAACCGCCGGCGAAATAGGCCAGCTTTTTCTTGGCCTGGGCCAGGGCGACGTCAGTGGGAACGTACACGATTCGGGCGCCGACCACATCGCCCAGGGTGTAGCCGTAGCCGGAGCGGGTGCCGTATTGTTCCACCATTTTTGGATGCGCCGCTTCCGGGGTGTCGTGACACCAGATGCAGTTCTGCCCGGCGGACATGGGGGTAGCCACGGCATAGAATTCTTTGCCGTCGCGATCTACGAAGCCGCGCCAGGATTCCGTATCCCCCGACTCGAAGGTCTTGATGAGCTGTTCTTCGAAAGGATCGGCAAGGTTTTCAGGGTTGAGAGGATTGGGGGAGGCGATGCGATAAATGTATTCGGGATACTGTTCCTGAACCGTTTTGGCCACGTTTGTGAGCATGAGTATGCCGACCGTCGCCTCGGGGAAATAGGTTTCGGGCAGATATTCGAGTACCTTGGGGCGGATGGAGCTGCCCAGGTAGGCGGCCGAGCTGCTCATGGCGGCAGAGAAGATCTCGGTTTTTTCCAGGGATTCCCGAATGGTGTCCTGCCGCAGCACATAATAGCCGCCGCCGACTGCCAGACTCAGGGAGATGACGTAGACTATGGCGAGAATGGCCATGATCCTTTTACGGATGGTCAGATTTCTGAACATGTGAAAACCTCCTTCGATTCTGGCCGGCCAGAACATCGAATGAATTTGGTGACAAGATTCTGCTTACTTATGATGGCGAGACAGAAAGGCCTTGCGCTGTCCTTCAGGGATCTCGTCTTCCAGCTCGGCCAGAAAATCGGCATACGCCTTCAGGCTCATGCCTGACCCTTTGACGTATCCAACGCTCGCCAGGGCATTGTCCGCCATGACCGTTCCCAGCGGGCCGACCAGATCAATAAAATCTTCGATAGTGGCCTGTACCTGCTGAGAGGTGATGGGGCCGCTTTCGCCATCGCCTGCTGCCGGTTTCGGCTCGGGTCTGGCCGGCGCCGGCGCCTGTGGCGCTGTGGCGGCCCCGCCCTGGGCCAAAGCGAAAAGGCGTTCGTTCAAGGGTTCATCGAGCTTTTTCCGGGCGGGCACGCCCTCGATGAAGTTGGCCTGCAGGGCCTGCTTGTCTGCTATGTAGTCAAGCGTTTCGTCAGGCCCCAGCGTTCCCAGGGAGATATACACGGCCGCCCCGCTGTCGATGGATATTTTGCACAGATGCTGCGCCCCGGCAAATTTCACCACCAGCTGGCCCGTGTCCCGCCCCGACAGGAACTTGCTCAAAATCGCCGCTAGATTCACTTAGTCCCTCCCAGATGTTTTTTGATGGCCAGCAGAATGTCGACAGGCTCATAGGGCTTGGTGATGTATTCATCGGCGCCCTGCTTTTTGCCCCAGAACTTATCACTGTCCCCTGATTTCGACGTGGTGATAATGATGGGGATACTGCTGAACTTGGGATCTTTTTTAAGATCTCGGCAGACCTGAAAGCCGTTCTTGTTCGGCATGACGACGTCCAGAATGATCAGGTCCACGGGTTGAGTGCGGGCTTTTTCCTCCGCCTCCTTGCCGTCTCTGGCAATGATGATTTCGTGAGAGGTCCCCTTGAGGGTTTCCTGCAGAAAAGCGAGTTCGGTGGGGCTGTCGTCAGCGATCAAGATCTTTGCCATTGTGAATTTGCCTCCTGTTGAGTTTTAAATATCCATAGGATGTTTAATCGGGCCGACGCGAAAGTTGGGCGCCGATAAGCTGTCTTTCTGAACGTAGATCTGTTCTTCCGGGAGAAATGAATGCAAAAAACAGTCCTTTATTGTGATGCACAAGTTTTTTCCCGCATTCCGTCCTCTTCGGGGCCACCGGCGTCTGGGCAGGGTGGATGGTTTGTTGACGATGGACGAGCGGGGCCAGCTCCGCACGAGGTCCGGTTTCCCCATAGGGGCGCAATATGGTGGGCTTTTCTCGGTTCTCCTGTTTTGATTCTTTCAACTTTTCTGCGGATAAGGACAGGGCCCGGCCAAGGTGAATGACGACAGGGCGGGTGAATTTATAAAGTCAAAAAAATGACGTGGAACGGGCCGCGGAGGACGCGATTGTGTGACATCGACTCTGTCCGCCATGTCACGGAACGTGCCGTTATTTTACTTAGATGGAACCAATCCGGATCGCGGCAGGAGCGCCGGGAGACGGGAATCCCGGTTCACGCTCGGTTGGTTACGGGGGCTTGTCTCAGGTTCGGTTCCTGAGGTAACGCTCAAGCTGCCGGGCTCCCAGGGAGAGGGTGAGAGTCAGCAGGAGGTACATGAGGGTAATGGTAATCCATACCTCCAGGGTCAGGTAGGTCGTGGCCATCAGTTCGGTGCCCTGAAAAGTCAGTTCCTGGATGGAGATGACGGACACGATAGCCGAGTCCTTGACCGTGGAGATGAACTGCCCGGCCAAAGGTGGCAGCATTCGCTGAAAGGCCTGAGGGAGAACGATATCCTGCAGCTGCTGGCGATAGGAGAGCCCGAGAGCCCGGGCCGCATCCCATTGCCCTTTTTCAATGGATTGGATGCCGGAACGGACAATTTCGGTGATGTAGGCGCCTTCGATGAGGGCCAGCGTCAGGGTGGCGGACAGAAATTGCTCGAGAAACTCGGGCGGAGCCAACAGGATGCCGACCCAGCGGGAGATCGTAGGGTGCTCGCCGAGAAAAGCCGGGAGGCCGCTGAACGCCGGGGTGAGCTGGCTGCTCAGAAAGAAGTAGAAAAGAAAGATCATGACCAGCGGCGGCAGATTGCGCACCAGGCCGACGTAGGTCTGCCCCACCAGACGCTTGAACAGGCTGGGACTGGTTCGAAACAGGCCCATGGTCAGGCCGAAGAGCAAGGCCAGCAGCATGGACCAGACGCTCAGGCGGAGAGTCGTGAAGAGACCTTCCAGCAGCAGACCGGGTACCCACTGCCGGGAGGCCTCGTCAAATCGCAGCAGATACTGGGGGATGACGGCCCAGTTCCAACGATAGTCGAGGCTGCTGTGAATCCTGAAGATCAGGGTGACGGCGAGGGCCGCCAGCCCGACCAGCAGGACGATGTCCAGTCTCTTGATCCTGGGGGACGGCCCCGGCAAGTAGGTCATGATGATGGCGCTTCAAAGGCCGGTCCCCGGCCAGGAAAAAGGAGTGATGCTACTGAATCAGGGCCTCCCACGCGCGGCTTTCGAACCAGTATTGCCGCTTCTGCTCCAGCCACCCCTCGGCTTCGACGACGCGAATCCAGCTGTCGAGGTAGTTGAGAAAATCCACATCGCCTTTGCGGATGGCAAAGCCGATGGGCTCCCGGGTGAAGGTGCCGGATAGGGGGAGAAACAGTTTGTCGGCGTGCTTCAGAGCCAAAAAGGCCGGCGTGGGTTTGGAGGTGACAAAGGCGTGGGCCCGTCCGTTCAGCAGCTCCTGTATGGCCTGGGATTCATCGTCAAACAGGCGCAGGGTCGCCTTGGGCATGAAGGTCTTGGTGGCCGTCGCCGCGGTCGTGCCGATGCGGGCGACGATGACGACATCTTCCTGGTCGAAATCCGCGAGGGCGTCGAAGCCCGCCGCTTTTTTTCGGTGCGCGACCAGCGACATGCCGGAATAGTCATAGGGGATGGAAAAATTCACCTTGACGCTGCGATCGGGCCGAATCCCCATGCCGCCGATGATGATGTCGAATTTTCCGGTGAGCAGGGCGGGAATGATGCCCGACCATTTCGTCGGCACAAATTCCGCTTTGACCCCCATGTCCTTCGCCAGCCGGGTGGCGACGTCGATTTCAAAGCCGATCAGGTTGCCGGTCTTGTCCTTCATGGCCCAGGGGACGAAGGTCGACATGCCGACACGCAGTGTGCCTTTGCGAAGAGCCTGCTCCAGCGTACTTTTTTCCACCAGTTCCTGGCGGAGGTCGGCGGCTGCGGAAACGCTGGCCAATGCCAATACCGTCAGCAGGACGGCGAGGATCGTGAACAAGGGTCTGAATCGGGACATAACGGCCTCCTGTCAAAAAAACTGTGGTCAGAGAACCTGCTGCAGAAAGTGGCGACTTCTTTCTTCGCGGGGGGCGGAGAAAAACCGGGCGGCCGGCGCCACTTCAATCAAGCGGCCATGGTCGAGCAGGACGACCCGGTCGCCGATTTCCCGGGCAAAACCCATTTCATGGGTGACGACCACCATGGTCATCCCCTCCTGGGCCAAGGAACGCATGACTTCCAGGACCTCGCCGATCATTTCGGGGTCCAGGGCGCTGGTGGCCTCATCAAAGAGCATGACTTTCGGGTGCAGGGCCAGGGCGCGGGCGATGGCGACCCGCTGCTGCTGACCGCCGCTGAGCTGGGAGGGGTAGGCCTGCGCCTTCTCGCCCAGATTGACTTTGCCGAGGAGTTCCATGGTCAGAGCCGTGGCCTGTCGGCGGTTTTTTTTGCGCACCCGCATCTGGGCCAGGTTGATGTTCTCCAGCACGGTCAGATGCGGAAAAAGGTTGAAGGACTGAAAGACCATGCCGACCTCCTGCCGGATCTTCAGCCGGTTCCGGGGATTTTCGTCCAGCGCAATACCGTCGATGACGATGGTGCCGCCGTCAATTTCCTCCAGGCCGTTAAGGCAGCGCAGCAGGGTGGATTTGCCCGAGCCGGACGGCCCGACCACGACCACGACTTCCCGTTCGCGGATGGTCAGGGAAAAGCGGCTGAGGGCCTGCACCCGGTTGGGAAAGGTCTTGCTGATGTCGGTAATGACGACCATATCCTGGCCCAGGGTTTTTGCGTTCATACCGCTCTTTCCTTCAGGCGGGTTTCCAGCCCTTTGACCACCGCCGACAGGGACAGGGTGACTCCGAGATAGATGGCCGCCACGGTGAACCAGATCTCGAAGGTCAAAAAGGTTTCGGCGACAATCGCCTGGCCCTGCATGGTGAGATCGTAAATGGCGATGGTACTGACAAGGGCCGAATCCTTCACCAGGGAGATGGCCTGACTGGTCAGGGGGGGGAGGATGCGGCGAAAGGCCTGGGGCAGTATGACGCTGCCGTAGGTGTCGAGACGTCCCAGCCCCAGGCTGTGAGCCGCCTCCCATTGTCCCCGGTGGACAGAGACGATCCCCGCCCGGATGATTTCCGAAGCGTAAGCCCCCTCGAAGGCGCTCAGGGCCAGCACGGCGGCGGTGACGCGGCCCAGGTCCAGGATGGGGGAAAGCACAAAATAGACAAAAAAGAGCTGGATGAGCAGGGGCGTGTTGCGGATGGTTTCCAGATACAGTCGGGCCAGCAGTCCCGCCACGGCGGAAGAGGAAATCCGGGCCAGGGCCGTCAGCAGGGCGATCACGAAAGCCAGCACCAGACTGATGCCGACAATTTCAAACGTGACGCCCAGACCTTTGAGCAACGGGCCAAAAGAAAAGACGCCGTCCTCCCAAGTGAAAAGATAACGCGGTACCCGATACCACTGCCAGTGATAGCCGAGGTTGCGGGCGCCGTGAAGGAGCAGCCAGATAACGCCGGCACAGAGCAGGAGGAATTTCAGCCAGGCAATCGAGGGCGATCTCGTCAGGTGAAAGAGAGCGTGCCGCATCGGAATAGAAGGTGTCCTTGGCATAAGAGGTCAAGCCTGCGTTAGGGCGACGACATCGAAATATAAGGATAGCATGGAAGAGGACAATCCTCTATTTGTCGCCTTTGGCGGCAGCCTCTTCTTGATTGATTTTCTCGTAAAGGGCAATCTGCTCGGCCATGCTCAGCTTTTTGCGGCAGCCGCCGGCGCACAGGCAGAGGCGGCAGCGGTCGTCGGAGCACCACTGGCACATTTTGCAGTCGGGGCAGGGGTGTTTTTTGTCCATGACGTCTCCCTTGGCGGGTTCTGTCTACAGTTTACCCGGGCAGGGCGGATCCTGGCAAGCGGTCAAAATCCGGGTAGAGGCGCCGCCGCTGACGCAGCAGATACCAGGCCTCCAGACTTTCGGCCAGCAGGAGCAGGGCGATGGCTTGGGCCACTCCCGGCCAGGGGAGATGGACACGCAGGCTCAGCCCCCAGCAGACTAGCAGAAAAAGGGCTTTGTAGATGGTGGAGCGGCCGAGCAGCGCGGTGCGGTGAGCCCCGGCGAAAAAGCCGCGCAGCAGGTTGGCGGCACCATACAGCAGCGGGAAGACGGTGCAGGCGGCCATGGGCCAGCTGATGTAGGCGCGCATGCCCCCTTCGATGCCCATGAGCTGCCCGAGGACGACCCTGTTGAGGGGGAAAGCGGTCAGCAGCATGATCAGCCCCATGCCGCCACCGGTCCAGAGAAAAAAACGGACCAGGCTCTGATAATCGTCGCGATCGCGCACCAGGGTCAGATAGGCCTGCTGCAGATTGCGCATGGGCCCGGCCAGCAGAAAAATAAAGCCGCGGATGACGCCGAAGGAGGCCAGGGCCAGTTCGCCATCGGGCAGTCGGCCGATAATCGCGTTGATCTGCAGGGGGATTGTCTGCTGCAGGCAGGAGGAATAAGCCAGGGGAAAGGCGTAGCGCAGAATCTCAGCCGGTGTCTTCTCCTCTTCCCCGGTGGCGGGCAGCCGGCAGCGCCAGGCGAAAAAACCCATGAACGCCGTTTCGACCACAATGCAGCCGAGCAGGGCCACGGCCCCCAGTTCCGGGCCGCTGAACCAGGGGGCGCCGAGAGTCAGCAGGGCGAAGAGGGCCACCACCCGCACACCGGTGGCGAAGGAGACCAGAGCGGTGCGCCGGGCGCGGATGACCAGCCCCTGGAAGAGGCCGCGAAAGCCGGTAAAAAAGGGGAGAAAGACGAGAATGGCCAGCACGTCGCGGGCGCCGCTGGCCACCTTGCCGCTGACGCCGAGGACGCTGCTGAGCAGGAAGTCGCCCACTTGGGTGAAGGCGAGCAGGGCCAGCAGCACCGAGACCAGGCAGGCCACCAGGGTCACGAAGAGGGTCGTGCCGAGCAGCGACTTTCGACCCCGCACCATGGCGATGGTGATGGTGTGGTTCTGGTAAGAGGGGGAAGCGACGAAGAGGTGCAGCACCATGGCCACGGAAAAGGCGGCCAGGGCGGTGACGAAATCGTCGAGTCGGGCCAGGGCGCCATTGATGATGGAGTGGGACACGCTCATCAACTGCACGTTGAGGAGCAGGGGAAAGAAAAAGAGGGCGATTTCCTTCTGCGACAGGGAGCGAGAAGGAGTCAAGGCCCGCTCCGGGGGAAGAGGCGGCCAAGTTCGGTGGGGGTTGCCGCCAGATAATCATAGGGGTTGCCATCGGAGATGCCGAACCCCCAGGTGCAGAAGCAGGTTCTGGTGCCGGCGCTCTGGCCGGCGATAAGGTCGGTGCGATGATCGCCGATCATGACCGCGGTGGCCGCCTCGGAGCCCAGATCAGCCAGGGCCTGTCTTACCGGGGCTGGATGGGGCTTTTTCTGCGAACAGCTGTCGCCGCCGATGACGGTGCCGAAATAGGGGCGCAGACCCAGGCCGCGCAGGACTTCTTCGGCCATGTCGAGGGGCTTGTTGGTGACGACGCCCATGGGCGTCCCCTGCAGGCTGTCCAGAAAGGCGGGTATGCCGGCATAGGGACGGGTGTGGTCGAGGAGATGGCGGCGGTAGCGGTCGAGAAAATTCTGCAGGAGATTGCCGGTAAAGGTGGCGGCGGGCAGTGCCCTTTGGACCAGCATGGTGGCGCCGTCGCCGACATAACTTTTGACCGTGGCCGGCGTCAGGGGGGCAAGGCCGAGATCGCCCCGCAGACCGTTGATGGCCGTGGTCAAATCTTGCAGGGAGTCGACCAGGGTGCCGTCCAGATCAAAAAGATAGGTCGTGAGCTCAGCCAAAAAGACCCGCCTTGTTCAGCAGGATGACCAGCACCGCCAAAGGTGCCACATAGCGGATCATGAAATGCCAGAGGGGATAGACCCAGCCGGCGCCGCCGGCGACCAGCTCTTCCTTCTCCTCGCTGCCTTTCCAGAACCAGCCGACGTAGACGGAGATGAGCAGGCCGCTGATGGGCAGCAGATAGTTGGAGGCGATGAGGTCGGCCGCATCGAAGAAGGCCAGGTCGCCCAAAGGGGTCCAGCCGCCCAAGGCATTATAGGAGAGGGCCGACGGCAGACCGACGACGAAAGCGAGACCGGCCAGGAACGTGGTGGCCCGCTTGCGCCCCCAGCCCTTCTCGTCAATAAGAAAGGCCACCTGGGATTCGAGCAGGGAGATGTTGCTGGTCAGTGCCGCAAAGGCCAGCAGCAGGAAGAAAAGGATCGCGAGGATAAAACCGCCGGGGATCTGGGAGAAGACCACCGGAATCGTCTTGAAGATGAGGCCGGGACCGGCGGCCGGCGCCATGCCGACGGCAAAGACGATGGGAAAGATGGCCAGACCCGCCATGAGGGCGATGCCGGTGTCGAGCAGGGCGATACGCAGGCTGGAGGCGAAGAGATCTTCGTTCTTGGCCATGTAGGAGCCATAGGTGATCATGGCCGCCATCCCCAGCGAGAGGGTGAAGAAGGAGTGGCCCAGGGCTTCGAGGACGGAGGCCCCCGTCAGCTTGCTGAAATCGGGCTCAAACATGAAGGCCAGGCCTTCACGGGCGCCGGGGCTGAACATGCCGTTCATGAAGAGCAGAAAAAGCAGAAAGAGCAGCACGGGCATGAGAATCTTGCTCCAGCGCTCGATGCCTTTCTGGACGCCGCCGATGACGATGCCCAGGCACATGGCCATGAAGAGAAAGTGCCAGAGGATCTGGCGCGGCCCATTGGCGAGCAACCCCCCGAACATCCCTTCGATCTCTTCCGGCGAGACGCCGGCAAAGCTTCCCATGACGGCGCGGAAGACGTAATCCAGGGTCCAGCCAGCCACCACCGAATAGTAGGAGCAGATGATGAAGGCGGCCGCCACGCTGACCCAGCCCGCCACCTGCCAGAAAGAGCGCGCCCCTTCCAGTTGGCGGAAGGCGCCGACGGCATCTTTGCGGGTATGGCGGCCGATCATGAACTCGGCCATCATGATGGGCAGGCCGACCATGGCGATGCACACCAGGTAAACGAGGACAAAGGCACCCCCGCCGTTTTCACCGGCAATATAGGGGAACTTCCAGATATTACCGAGACCGACGGCGCTGCCGGCGGCGGCGAGAATAAAACCCAGGCGGCTGGCCCACTGGGCCCTGGGGGCTTTGGCGTGTGGCATTCTAGCGATACTCTCTTTCTCCAAAAATTGCCGTGCCTATGCGCACCAGGGTAGCGCCTTCTTCCACGGCTACTTCAAAATCATGGCTCATGCCCATGGACAGTTCCGTCAGGCTGACGTTGGGCAGATTCAGTGCGGCAATACGCTCCGACAGCTGGCGCAGCTGGGTGAAGTAGGGCCGCACATCCTCGGGATCTTCGCAGTAGGGGGGCAGGGTCATCAGGCCGCGCAGGCGCACATGGGGGAGGGCGGCCAGCCGGCGGGCCAGATCCTCGGCGGCCTCTGCGGTGGCACCGGACTTGGATTCCTCCTCGGCCAGATTGACCTGCAGAAGGATGTCCACCGTCTCGCCGATTTTCTGCCACTGGCGGTTGATCTCTTCGGCGAGGGACAGGCGGTCGACGGAGTGGATCATGCTGACCTTGCCCCGCAGGTATTTGACTTTGTTCGACTGCAGGTGGCCGATAAAATGCCAGGTGACCGGGTGCCGCACTTCTTCGCGCTTGTCCGTGAACTCCTGGACGTAGCTCTCGCCGAAGAGCTGCTGGCCGGCCCGGGCCGCCTCTTCGATCTGACTGGCGGGCTTGGTCTTGGAGACGGCGACCAACCTGACCTGATCCGGATTGCGGCCGCTGCGCCGACAGGCCGCGTCGAGACGGGTTCGGATAGTCTGGATATTGTTCTGGATCGTCATGGTGTCCCTCGCCGTGGGAGGCAGGCTCAGCAGGGAATCAGGAGGCGGACGGTGACGTTGCCGTCTCGGGCAGACCGGCGAAGAGGCGAAGGGCGCCGATGCGTTCGAGCGCCTCAACCACTTCACACAGGGGCAACCCGACCACATTGGTATAGCTCCCCTCGATCCCCAGGATCATAAAGGCCCCAATCCCCTGGATGGCGTAAGCTCCCGCTTTATCAAAGGGTTCGGAAGTCGCAATGTACCCCGCAATCTCCTGCTCTGTCAACTCCTTGAACCTCACGCGGGTGGAGACGACGCCGGAGACGAACGTGCGCTGCTGGCGGTCATAAATGGCATAGGAGGAGAGGACGCGGTGGCTCCGGCCGGAGAGGGAGCGCAGCATGGCCGCCGCCTCCTTCGCATCCGCAGGCTTGCCGAGCAGGGTATCGTCCCGCAGGACGACGGTGTCGCTCCCGAGAAACCAGCGTCCGCTTACGGCAGGGCGGGAGGCGACCTCCAGCGCTTTTTCGCGGGCCAGGCGCAGTACATGCTCTTCCGGCGTTTCGCCGGGGCCTTCCTGCTCATCCACCGTGCTGGGGATGGCCGTAAAGGGAATGGACAGAGACGCGAGCAGTTCGCGCCGGCGCGGCGAGGCCGAGGCCAGCACGATGCCGTCAGGAGCGAAGGGCGCCAGGGAAGAGTCGAGGGTGGGCATGGTAATAAGCCTCCTGCCGTAAAAGGGTACAAAAATGTCAGGCAGGATAGCAGGGAAGGCTAGAGAAAGACAACATTGTCGTGCGTTTGTTTTCGGGTGAAGGGCACCGTACAGTTCCGGCCTTTCTCCTTGGCCTGGTAGAGGGCCGTATCCGCCGCTTCGATCAGCGCCTGGGCAAACTCGCCATCGTCGGGAAAGGCCGCCAGGCCGATACTGGTGGTCAACTGGCCGCCCGGCAGCTGGTCCTCCTGCGGGAAGGGGTGGCTTTCAATGGCACGGCGGACGCGCTCCGCCACCAGCATGGCCTCTTTTTTCGTGGTGTCCGGCAGCAGAATGATAAATTCTTCTCCACCGAAGCGGGCGACCACGTCGATGTCCCGTCCCGAGGATTTGAACAAGGAGGCCACCTGCTTAAGGGCATTGTCCCCGGCGATGTGGCCGCAGAGGTCGTTGTAATTTTTAAAGTTGTCCAGATCGAGCAGCATGATGGAAAAGCTCAGACTGTGACGGATGCTTCGACTCAGCTCGCTGTCGAGGCGTTCATCAAAAAAGCGGCGGTTGTACAGGCCGGTGAGAGCATCGGTGGCGGCGAGTTTTTCCAGAATGTCGGCTCTCTCCATGGAGGCGGCCCGGTCCAGCACGATGGCAATCTGCGCGGTGAAAGACGTGAGAATTTGCAGATCGTTCTCGTTGAATATCCCCTGGTCCTCCTTATCGGAGAGGTTGAGCACCCCGACGGTGCGGTCCTTGATCCTGACGGGGACACTGATGAAGGACTTGGTTTTGAAACGGGGCCGATTGGGGGTGGCGAGACGGCAATCCTTTTCAATATCGTTGACGACCAGAGGAAAGCCGTTTTTGGCCACACGGCCGGCGATGCCGGTGCCGAGTTTGATGCTCAGGCTCCTGGCCAGAGGCTGATTCATGCCCTTGGCCGATTCGATGCGGAGAAACTCGCCTTTATCATCCAGCAGCATGAGAGAGCCGCAGGTGGCGTGGAGCAGCTCCGCCGACATTTCCACGATGTTTCGATAGACCTCTTCCTGCTGTCTGAACTGGGCCAGGGCGCTGACCATGGTGACCATGCGGGTGGAAAGGGCGCTGGCTTCCAGACGCTCCCTCTCGAGCTTGAGAATATGCAGGCGGCTGGCGGCTTTGGCGCAGAGAAGCTCCAGCAGGCTGAGATCGCCGGCCGGCACTGTCGTCTCCTGAAGGATGACCAGACCCAGGGGCTGCCCGCTGACCACCAGGGGGATAGTCAGGGCCCCGCGGCAGGCTTTGCCGGGCAAAAGCAGGTTGATCTCTTCGCCGAGGGAGACAGGTTTGCCGCACGGGTTCTGGCGGAGGAACTCGGATACTTTTCGGGCAGAAGGCGAAGCATCGGTCTCCGGCCAACTCGAGGACTGTTGAAGAATAAAGCCGGACGCCGCCGGGTCTCCCGTTAAAATGGTGAGGCTGGAGAGATCAAACAGGATGACCAGCGCCTCTTTGAGCAGGTCGACGATCTCGCCGTCGGTCGCCAGCAAATCCATCTCTCTGGAAATGTCCACCAGCGTGCGCAGGCGAGACGCGGTTTTTTCCAGATTCACAAGTCGCAGGTCCTGGCGCAGCAGGGTAGGAATCTGCTGGTGGATACAGGTGGCAATGCTTTTCGCTTTGGCCAGGTCGGGGGCGATAAAGGGTGCGGATGGGCGCCCGTCCTGCTCTTTGCCCTGTCCGTCGGGCTGAGTGGCCGGCGGAAAGGCTTCGGCCAGCAGACAGTAAGCCGAGGTCTCTGGCATGGTGAAAGGAATGGCGAGATTGGGGGTGCCGCAGGGGCTCAGGAAGACAAGGGGCCGGCCGGCGGCCAGCACTCTCTGAAAGGTGCTCTCTCTAAGCTGGTGGCAGGAGGAGCCGCAGGGTGAAACATCCTGGTCTGTCTGACGGCTGCAGCTCTCGAAGGCCGTTCGGCGGGTCGGTTCCAGGTATTCGCCCTGGCGGTAAAGAGCCAGACGAAAGTTCCGCAGCAAGGGGTTCCTGCTGAGATGATCCAGCAAGTCCCGCAGGTTTATCGAACCTGGACCTGTTTGCCGCTCCATAAATGCGCCCGCCCTCTCTGGGTGATGGGATGTATTAAAATACAACGTTCAGGAGGACAAAGCAAATACTGTTCCTGTCTTTTCCCGCACCCTGCGACTTTTTTCTTGGCCGGAAAAACGAAAAAGGGGGGGGTGGTCAGATGCGCGACAGGGGCAGGCAACCGATTGATTCTGGGGTTCTTTTTGGGGGAGTCCTTGCGGCCGTAGCGACGGTTCGGTGGTCGGTGCCGACGGTTGGGGCGGTTTCCAGAGGCAGGACAAAAGAGAGCGTTAGATTTGCCTCATCAGGGCAAGTGTTTATATGCCCGACAAGTGGGGCTTATCACCATGTCCGTTCGTCTAGGCAGGCGAGTTTTCCTGACCTGCGAGCAGGGAACCGGCTCGCCACGCCTCCAGATCCTGCAATGCCCTCTCCGCCATGGCCAGGCGGCGGTCGGCGCGCTTCATTTTGCGCCCTTCCAGGGGAGGAAAGAGACCATAGTTGACATTCATCGGCTGGAAGTCTTCGGGGCTGGAGTCGGCCAGATGGGAGAGGAGAGCACCCAGGGCCGTGGTCGACGGCGGCAGCGGCAGGGGGGCGCCCTGGGCCCAGCGCGGCGCGAAGAGGCCGGCGAGAAAACCCATGGCGGCCGATTCGACATATCCTTCCACCCCGGTGATCTGCCCGGCGAAGAAGATCCTTGGCTCCTGGCGAAGCTGCAGGGTGCGGGTGAGACAGGTCGGTGCGTTGATGAATGTGTTGCGGTGGACACTGCCCAGACGGGCGAAGCGGGCCTGCTCCAGGCCGGGGATGGTGCGGAAGATACGGCGCTGTTCGGGATAGGTCAGCTTGGTCTGGAAGCCGACGATGTTGTAGAGGCTGGCATGACGATCATCCTGTCGCAGCTGAATGACGGCGAAGGGCTCCCGGCCGGTGCGGGGATCGGGCAGGCCGACGGGCTTCATGGGACCAAAAGCCAGGGTCATCTCGCCGCGTTCCGCCATCTCCTCGATGGGCATGCAGCCTTCGAAATGAATCATCTTTTCGAAGTCCCTGGCCGCCACCTTGTCCGCCTCCTTGAGGGCGGCGACGAAGGCACGGTACTGGGCTTCATCCAGGGGGCAGTTGACATAGTCGTCCCCCCCCTTGCCGTAGCGCGAGGCGCGCCAAGCCTGGCTGAAATCGATGGAGTCCGCCTCAATGATGGGGGCGATGGCGTCGTAGAAATAGAGATGGTCAGCACCGGTGCGACGGGCGATATCCTGCGACAGCGCCTCGGAGGTCAAAGGGCCGGAAGCGACGATGACGGTGCCGGTCTCGGTGAGGCGGGTGATCTCCTCCCGGCGCAGTTCGATGAGGGGGTGGGCCGTGATCCGGTCGGTGATGGTGGCGGAGAAAGCCTCGCGATCGACGGCGAGCGCCCCGCCGGCGGGCACGGCGGTGGCGTCGGCGGCCGCCATGAACAGGGTGCCGCAGCGGCGCAGCTCCTCTTTGAGACAGCCGACAGCGTTGTTCATACCGGTGCCGCGCAGGCTGTTGGAACAGACCAGTTCGGCCAGATTGGAGGACTGGTGGGCCGGAGAAAAGCGCTGCGGCTTCATTTCGTACAGGATGACCGGCGTGCCCTGTTGAGCCGCCTGCCAGGCTGCTTCGCAGCCGGCCAGGCCAGCGCCGATGATATGTAGGCGATTCATGTCGTCCATGGGTTCCCTCTGGCCGGTACGCGGCCGGGCAGTGCTGTGCAAACAGGAAAGCCGGACCCGAAGGCCCGGCTTGTCAAGCTAACGGGTTTTGCTGCCTCAGGAATCTTTGCCTGATTTTTTGGCCGGAGATTTCTTGGCCGGCGCCTTTTTGGCGGCGGGCTTCTTGGCGGCCGCTTTTTTCGCCGGGGCGGCCTTTTCCTTCTTCTCCGGCTCGACCAGCACCAGCTTGTAGTCGCAGTTCTCCGTGGGGCATTTGCGGTACGTGCCGTAGCGTTTGGTCACCTTTTCGACGATGACCGGATAGCCGCATTTGGGGCAGGGTTCGTCGATGGGCTGATCCCAGAGGGCGTATTTGCACTTGGGGTAACGGTTGCAGGAGTAGAAGATCTTGCCGTAGCGGCTCTTCTTCTCCATCAGTTCCCCTTCCTTGCAGTCGGGGCAGGTAATGCCCAGGGCCTTGGGTTTGACCAGCGGCTGGATGTTCTTGCACTCGGGATAGGCGCTGCAGGCGAGAAACTTGCCGTAGCGGCCATCCTTGATGAGCATGGGGGCGCCGCACTTGTCGCACTTCTCCTCCGACATCACCGGTTCTTCGCGCTCTTCGGCCGACAGGGGCTCGGTGTGCCGGCAGTCGGGGAAGCCGGAGCAGGCGTAGAATTTGCCGGCCCGACCGAGCTTGATGACCAACTCCTTGCCGCACTCGGGGCAGGTTCGGTCGGTCTTTTCGGTGGTGACGTCCTCCTTGCTGACCTCCTGCTCCTTCTGGCGCAGCAGGGCAATGAAGGGCTCCCAGAAGTCCTTGAGTACCGGCCGCCATTTCTCCTCGCCGCGGGAGATGGCGTCGAGGTCCTCCTCCAGCTTGGCGGTGAAGTCGTAGTCGACATACTGGGTAAAGTGATTGACCAGCAGATCGTTGACCACCCGGCCGACATCCTCGACAAAGAAGGTGCGTTTTTCGAGGCGCACGTATTTGCGGGTGACCAGGGTGTTCATGATGGAGGCGTAGGTGGAGGGCCGGCCGATGCCGTACTCCTCCAGGGTCTTGACCAGGCTCGCCTCGGTGAAGCGGGCCGGCGGCTGGGTGAAGTGCTGCTCGGGGGTCACTTCGCGGCGCACCACGTCTTCGCCCAGTGCCAGGGCCGGCAGGGAGCCGGCTTCGGCCTCTTCCGCGTCGTCAGTGCCCTCGATGTAGAGCTTCATGAAGCCGGGGAAGCGGATGACCTGCCCGGTGGCGCGCAGGACAAAGCGCGGACCGGCGGCGATATCCACGGTGGTGGCGTCAAGGATGGCG
Organism: Desulfuromonadales bacterium; assembly: GCA_033549025.1. Classification (GTDB taxonomy): domain Bacteria; phylum Desulfobacterota; class Desulfuromonadia; order Desulfuromonadales; family SZUA-540; genus SZUA-540. The sequence goes on along the minus strand of JAWSUS010000029.1, from coordinate 3,247 downwards.
GCGGCCATCTGCGAGGCCACGGTCCGGGTCCAGATCAGATGATAGAGGCGGTACTGGTCCGAAGAGAGATAGCGCTTGAGTTGGTCGGGGGTGTTGGAGACCAGGGTCGGGCGAATGGCCTCGTGGGCTTCCTGGGCATTCTTGGCCTTGTTTTTGAAAGTTCGCGGGGTAGCCAAGGCGTATTCCTGGCCGAAGAGCTGGGTGATGACCTCGCGGGCTTCGGTCGTCGCCACTTCCGACAGGGCGACGGAGTCCGTACGCATGTAGGTGATCAGGCCGACGGAGCCCTCGCCGATATCGATGCCTTCATACAGCTTCTGGGCCGTGGACATGGTCTTGCGCGCCGAAAAGCCCAGTTTGCGGCTGGCCTCCTGCTGCAGGGTGCTGGTGGTGAAGGGCGGGGCCGGATTGCGCCTTTTCTGTTTCTGCACCAGGTCGGCAACCTGGCAATTCTCCTTGACCAGAGCGCTGACCAGTTCCTTGGCCTGTGCTTCATTGCCGATGGCGAACTTATCCAGTTTCTCGCCGTCGACGGAGAAAAGACGCGCGGCGAAAGCCTGACCGCCGGTCGATTCGAGGCGGGCTTCGATGGTCCAGTATTCCCGCGCCTCGAAGGACTCGATCTCCTTTTCCCGTTCGCAGATCAGACGCAGGGCGACGGACTGCACGCGCCCGGCCGAAAGGCCGTAGCGGATTTTTTTCCACAGGAAAGGAGAGAGGTTGAAGCCGACCAGGTAGTCGAGAATGGAGCGGGCCTGCTGGGCATCGACGAGATCCTTGGCGATGGTGCGGGGTTCGGCCATGGCCTTCTGGATGGCGTCCTTGGTGATCTCGTGGAAGGTCACCCGCCTGACCTTGGGGGCGCTGGAGTCTTCGTCGATGTCCAGAGCCTTCAGCAGATGCCAGGCAATGGCTTCCCCCTCGCGGTCCAAGTCAGTGGCCAGAATCAGTTCGTCGCTCTTTTCCACTTCCTTCTTGAGCAGATCGATCTGCTTGCGGCTTTCGGGCAGCACCTGGTAGCGCGGTTGGAAATCGTGTTCCACATCGACGGAGCCCTGTTTACTCGGCAGGGCGCGTACGTGTCCGTAAGAGGCCAGCACTTTAAAGCCCGGGCCGAGAAACTTCTCGATCGTTTTCGCTTTTGCGGGTGATTCGACGATCACCAGAGACCTTGACATGATACCTCGTAAAATGAAAAAGGCTGCAGGTTCCGCCCGCAGCCTCTGTCGGATCAGTGGTAAAGTTGCGCCCAGTCGTCTTCCATGATGAAGTCGGCATCGCGCAGCCAGGCGTCCTGGGAGTGGGTGAAGAGGGTGAGAGCGGTGATGGTTTTGATCTCTTTGAGCGACACCTCGTCTTCCGCCATCTGCAGGGCCCGTTCGATGATCTCTTCCTGGGCTTCGTCGCCGATGAGCCCCAGCCCGCGCAGCTTGATGAGGTAGCCGCGGGCTTCAGAGGAGAGGGCGCGGTTTTCTTCCGGGGTGAAGATGCGCTGCGTCGGCAGGGTCAGAGAAGCGGGGCCGCGGCCTTCCTGCTCGAAAGAGGTCTTGTTCATCCAGCTGAAGGCGGCATCGATTTCTTCGACCTCGAACCCCTCGGCCAGAAGCTCTTCGACGATATCGTTGTCTGAGAGCTGATCTCTCATCTCCAGAACATACTGGGCAATAATGCTGACAATGGCCAGAACGCGTTCTCTCAAGCAATCTCCTGTTCTGATGGGACGGTTTCAGTCCCTGACGGCGCGAATGTAACGCATCCCGGGTAGCTGCGTGACACCTCCCCGGAGTTCCAGGTGCAGTAAAATAGCGGAAAGATCCATGAGTGTCAAGCCGCATTTCCGTGATAATTCATCGATGTGCAGCGGTTCTGCCGCGAGCAGGCGGAAGACTTTTCCGGCCGTTTCATCGAGGGAGGCCGCGAAGGAATCGTCCTGCTGGCGGGCCTGCCGGGTCGGGGTTCCGGGCCACAATACCTCAAGGATATCCACCGCTTCCGTGACGACCCGGGCGCCCTCCTTGATGAGGCGGTTGGTGCCGGCGCTGGTGGGGGCATGGACGGCGCCCGGCACCGCAAAGACCTCCCGCCCCTGTTCGAGGGCGAACTCGACGGTAATGAGCGAACCGCTGCCTTCGGCGGCCTCCACGACCAGAACGCCTCTGGACAGGCCACTGATGATGCGGTTGCGGCCGGGGAAATGCCCGGCCAGCGGGGGCGTGCCCGGGGCGTGTTCGGTAAGGACGGCCCCCTGCGCCAGGATGGCCTGAAAGAGGCGGCTGTTCTCCGGGGGATAGACGCGGTCGATGCCGCAACCGAGCACGGCGACGGTCAGGCCTTCGCCCCGCAGGGCGCCGCTGTGGGCGGCCGAGTCGATGCCCCGGGCCAGACCGCTGACGATGGTGATGTCCCGCGCGGCCAGTTCGGCGGCCAGGTTCTCGGTGAAGCGCAGGGAGGCGGCGGTGGCCCGCCGCGAGCCGACCATGGCGAAGCCGTCCTGTTCGGGGAGTCGGCCCCGCACATAGAGCAGGGCGGGAGGATCGTGAATGGCTTTCAGCAGAGCGGGGTAGCGCTCGTCATTCCACAGGCTCAGGATGCTCACGCCGAGCCGGTCCAGCTGTCGGGCCCTTTCCGCCAGGGCGGGACTGTCGGCCGGCAGGCGGCTTTTGGCGACTTTGTCGCGAATCCGGGCTTTGGCGACCCAGGCCGTCGGGGTGGCCTCCAGAATGGCTTCAAGCGAACCGAAGGCCTCGACCAGCCGAAACAGGCCGACGCGCCCCAGCCCGGGGGTCAGATGCAGGCGGAGCCAGCCGAGTTCTTCCGTTGTCAAAAAAGCCTCCTTCCGGGGAAAGCAAAAGGGCTGAAGAATGAACTTCAGCCCTTTTGAGGGGTCTTATCTGCTGTCGCCGCAGTTGGCGGCAACTTACTCGGTAAGAGCCGTGACGCGGTCGCCCCGATACATGGGGGCCACGGATTTGAGGACCAGGGCAGACGCCGACTCGGGACGGGTTTCGATGACCACCGCCGCGCCCAGCAATACTTCGGGAAGGGTCAGTTTTTTACTCTGGATGGCAAGATCCGAGGCTTCGCGCTCGCGGGTGATGTTCAGCAGGTTGCCGATCTGCAGCCCGCTGTTGGACCCCTGATCCAGATAGACCACGTCATACTGGCTCAGGGTGTAAGAAATTGACGCGTTGTTTACAGAATCCGATAATATCGAGGGGAGGATTTTGTAAACATGGTCATGCACAAA
>JAWSUS010000028.1:0-31453 GCA_033549025.1 Desulfuromonadales bacterium | reverse complement strand
TTTGTGCATGACCATGTTTACAAAATCCTCCCCTCGATATTATCGGATTCTGTAAACAACGCGTCAATTTCTTACAGTTCACTGCAACAACAACCAAGATATCACAATAATTCCCATGCGGGTTTTTCGCTTCCTTTAAGAAATCCTGTTCGACAGAAAAAGCAACGGAAAAAACCACTATAAAAACAGTTTCTTCAGCAAGTTAAACAGAATATATATGGCTAACACAAAACTGGAACAAGAAAAAGGCTCAAGAAAAATAACACCATTCTACAAAATAAAGCAACGACAAAAAAAGAGGTGACCAGCGGTCAACCCCTCAAAAAGACAGGGCCTACAGCCGGAGCCGCAGACCCTGTTGTTAAATTGTTCTCTAAAAGCCTTAATTAATGCCCGGAAGAGGAAACGGTTTTGCCAGACACCTCCGTTTTGGCGCCATCGATGCGGCGAAAGGTATCCGGCAGCGAGTAGTCGACGGTTTCCGGATGGTGCTCAAAGATGGGGAAGTATTTGGCGATGAGCACGAAAAACAGGATATGCGCCGCGATGATACCTAAAGTGACCAGGGTCTCGATGATGGACGGCAGGTAGATATTGTTGGGATCCATCATGCCGATCATCGACACGTTGAAGCGGTTGAGTACCAGCCCGAAAATCACCAGGCCGGCGGCGATGGCCCGACTGCGGTCATCTTCCCTGACCGACTTCAGCGTCAGCAGGATGAAGGGCAGAATAAAGCCGACACCAAACTCCAGAACGAAGGAGAGGGTAAGGCCGGGACGATCGAAGAAAGGCCCTTCCGACAGTGCCAGCAGGCTGTAGATACGCAGGGCGATATAGAACCCGAGAGTCCAGGGGAGAATCTGCGCCAGGGTGCGCAGCAGCACCCCCTCGTTGGGCTGCCCCATCCATTTGTGGCTGGCCGTGGCTTCGAGAATAATGATGCACATGCCGGTACAGATGGCGCTGACCCAGAAGAGCAGTGGCAGCAGCGGGTTGTACCAGAGATTGTGCAGCTTGTCGACGGCGATGAGGAAGAAGGTGCCGAGGGAGCTCTGGTGCAGGGTGGATATGGCCGCGGCCAGAATGACCAGAGGCATCTCCAGCCAGCGCAGCACCCGCAGGGGCACATGCCAGCCGAACTTCTCGGCGACCGGGGAGAGAAATTCGAGAAAGAGCACGGTCGTGTAGGCCATAACGCACATGGAGACTTCGAACATGGGCGAGTGCAGGTTCCAGTAGCGCAGCACGTGCCAGCCCTTGTGGGGCTGACCGAGATCGAGCAGCAGGCCGACGCAGACCAGCGAATAACCGAGGAAGCCGGTGACGATGGCCGGACGCACTAGCGGCTCGAGCTTCTTGATATTGAAGCAGTGGACAATCGCGCCCAGAGTGAAGGCGCCGGCGGCCAGGGGCACGGCGGTGACGACGTCAAAGCTGATCCACAGTCCCCAGGGGTAGGTATCGTCGAGGTTGGTGGTGACGCCCAGCCCGAAGACAAAACGGACCAGCGAAGCGAGCGCGGCGATAACCACCAGGGCGATGAGGAACTTGACAAACAGGTGGTAGCCCTTGATTTCATTGACAACATATCTGGCGGCAGTCATCGCTTTAGTCCTCCTTGCGCTCGGCAGAAGTCGGAGCCGCCTCAGCGGCCTCTCTTTCCTTCCGCAGACGTTCTTTACGGTGGTTGATCCAGGAAATAGCCGACAAGCCGCCGCCCACGGTGAGAAATGCCGCAGGCACCAGACGCAGAGCCTGCCAGGTATAGCCGGGCAGCGAACGCATGGTGACGGGCTTGAAGCCGAGCTCGTCAAAGGGCAGGCTCGTCAGGTAGATGACGCTGGTTCCCCCCGCCTCGTCCTTGCCGTAAACCTTGTGGATGTAGCGCTGCGGATGTTCGGTGAGGCGCCGTTCGGCCTCCTTGATCATCTCTTTGCGCGGGCCATAAGTAATAGCTGTCGGGCAGGCGGTGGCGCAGGCTGGCTTCAAGCCCTCCTTAACGCGGCTGTAGCAGCCGGTGCATTTTTTCACCAGCGGAAAGGCCTTGCTCCATTCGTATTTGGGGATGCCGAAGGGACAGGCGATCATGCAGAAGCGGCAGCCGATGCAACGATCGGCCTTGTAAACGACGGGTCCTTCCGTCGTCTTCACGAAGGCACCGACCGGACAGACGGAGGCACAGGCTGGTTCGTTGCAGTGCATGCACATCTCTTTGTAGAAGGCGAACTCATTCTGCCCGTTCTTCTGGTAATCGCGGAACTTGATGCGGGTCAGCGTCTTTTCCGACATGGCGGGCGGATTCTGATAGCCCTCCCCGCTGAAAAAGGAGGTCTCTTCCGCCTCCAGCTGATTCCACTGTTTGCAGGCCACCTGGCAGCCGCGGCAACCGGTGCACTTGGTCATATCGATCAAAAAAGCTTTATCCTGGGAAAAATCGGTGCGCGAACTCATGCGGCCCTCCCCCCTTTCTCAATATTGCACAAAAAGGCCTTGTACTCGGGGATGGTGGTGTTGGCGCAACCCACCGCCGTCGTCAGTACATTGGCGCTGTCCCCCCGCGCCATGCCGCCAAAACCGAAATGCCAGGGCAGACCGACCTGCTCGATGAGACGGCCGCTGACCCGCAAGGGCTTGATACGCGAAGTCACCAGGGCCTTGGCTTGGATGCTGCCGCGCTCGGAGGAGACAGTCACCAGATCGCCGTTCCTGATCCCCTTCCAGTCCGCCAGCTGCTCGCTGATTTCCACGAACATATCCGGTACCAGTTCCACCAACCAGGGCAGGTTGCGGGTCATGGCCCCGGCCTGCCAGTGTTCCGACACCCGATAGGTGGTCCCGACATAGGGGAACTTGTCGGCATTGCTGAGCTTGGCCGGAATCGCTACGGCCGGATTGCACTGCTGCGGGCTCATCATGTTGGAAACGGGGCTCTCCATGGGCTCATAGTGCTCAGGCAGGGGGCCATCCGCCAGACCGGCGGCGAAAAGACGGCCGTAGCCTTCCGGGATCATGATAAACGGATTTTTGGTACCGTCCTCGTTCATGGGGGCCCAGCCACCGTCAGGGACATCCCCTTCCCACTTGCGGGTGAGAGCGTTCCAGGCGATAACCGCTTTTTTCGGATTGAGAGGCCTGCCATCCAGGTCAACGGAGGCCCGATTGTAGAGAATGCGTCGGTTGACCGGCCAGCACCAGGCCCAGCTGTGATACATCTCCAGGCCGGTGGGATCCTCCAGCCCGCGGCGCTGCATCATGTTGCCGGCTTCAGTGAAAGACCCGCAATAGAGCCAGTTGCCACTGAGGGTGGAGCCGTCATCCTGCAGGAAAGCGAAGCTGGGCACCTGCTGGCCTTTTTTGTAGAGCTTGCCCTTGATCTCCACGTCGCGGGTGAACTGGCCGTTGCACTCCCTAGCCACCATATCGATGTCCGGCTCGTGGCCGTCGCCGTAGTTCCAGGCCAGATTGACGATGGGTTCGGGAAAGACCCCGCCTTTCTCGTAAAGCGCCTTGAGGCGCTTGAACATCTGGTCGACGATGAAGGCGTCGCTTTCAGCCTCACCGGGCGGATCGACGGCCTTGTAGCGCCACTGGGCCCAACGACCCGAGTTGGAGATGCTCCCCTGCTTCTCGACGCTGGACGCGGCCGGCAGCAGAAAGACCTCGGTGTCGATGGTCTTAGGATCGACGCCGGGGCGTTTCCAGAAGATGGAGGTCTCCGTCTCCCAGAGGTCGGCCGCGACCAGCCACTTGAGCTGATCCAGACCACTGGCGATGCCGTTGGTGTCAGGACCGCCGACGATAGGGTTCGTCCCCATGCAGAAGAGCCCTTTAAACCCGCCGGCCTGCAGCCGGTCCATGAGCTTGATGAACGAGTAGTTGTCGCTCTTCTTGGGCAGATAGTCGTAACAGAAGTCGTTTTTCGCCGTGGCGTGCTCCCCCCAGTAGGCCTTGAGCAGACTGGTCATGTATTTGGGCGTATTGCTCCACCAGTTGGCACTGTTGGGGTCGTTGCTTTTCGGTGTGACCTGGTCCAGATAAGTGGCGTAGTCGACATGATGGAAGTCGGGCACCTTCAGATAGCCGGGGAGGATATGGTAGAGAATGGCGTAGTCCGTCGACCCCTGCACATTGGATTCGCCGCGCAGAGCGTTGATTCCCCCGCCGGCGATGCCGATATTGCCCAGCAGCAGCTGCAGCATGGCGTAGGAGCGCACGTTCTGGGTGCCGTAGGTGTGCTGGGTCGTTCCCATGGCGTACATGATGGTCGCCGCCTTGTCGGGTCGGCCGGTGGCGCAGAAAGTACGGGCTACCGCCATGTAGTCCTGAATGGCCGTCCCGGTAATCTCGCAGACCATGGCCGGGGTGTAGCGGCTGTAGTGTTTCTTCATCAACTGATAGACACAACGAGGGTCCTGCAGGGTATGGTCGCGCAGGGCGTTGCCGTCTTTATCGGTCTTGTATTTCCAGCTGTCCTTGTCGTAACTGAACTTTTCGGCGTTGTAGCCGCTGAAAATCCCTTCGTTGAAATCGAAGGCGTCATCGACCAGGAAGGAAGCGTTGGTGTACTGGACGACGTAATCCTTCTGGATGAGGTCGTTCTCCAGCACGTAGTTGATAAGCCCCCCCATAAAAGCAATATCGGTGCCGGGACGAAGCTGGGCATAAATATCGGCCTTGGAGGAGGTCCGGGTATAGCGGGGATCGACGCTGATCAGGGTGGCGCCGCTATCCATCGCCTTTTCGACGTACTTGAAAGAGATAGGATGATTTTCAGCCGGGTTGGAGCCGATGCAGAGGATGACGTCTGCGTGCTGAATATCGTTCCAGTGATTGGTCATGGCACCGCGGCCAAAGGAGGCTGCCAGACCGGCAACCGTAGCGCTGTGTCATATTCGGGCCTGATGTTCCAGGTAACTGACCCCCATGGCGCGGGCGAACTTGCCCCAGAGGTAGCACTCTTCGTTGTCGAGAGCCGCGGCGCCTAAAAAGGCCATGCCCTCATTGCGGTTGACGACATATTCCTTGCCGGCCCGCTTCTCCGTCTTGACGAAGTGACGGTCCCGGGAATCCTTCATCAACTCGGCAATGCGATTCATGGTCCAGTCCCAGGATTTTTCCTCCCAGCGATCGCTGCCGGGAGCGCGGTACTGCACCTTGGTCAACCGCCGTTCGTTGTTGGCCACCTGAAACAGGGCGCTCCCTTTGGAACAGAGCGAGCCTTGATTGATGGGATGCTCCGGATCCCCCTCGATGTTGACGATCTTGCCGTTCTTGGTGTGGACGATCATACCGCAGCCGACGGCGCAGTACGGACAGACCGTAGTCGAGGTCTGCAATCCCTTTGTACGCAGTTCGGGACTGTCCACCCCAGCGCGAGCCGGCTTCCCCGAAACGGCCAGCCCGGCTGCCGCCAAGCCGCTTCCTTTAAGAAAATTTCTTCTGGTAACACCCATGCACTCTCTCCTTGAATGGTATACAACGACCGGATGCGGTCACCTGAGTCTCCCCTGCCATTGGCAACCTTTGTGCCAATGGGGCATACTCCTCAGACGCCCCCTCGGCAGTCCGCATGGTTGCTGCCCGCCCTCCGAATCGGGCCATCCTCGATCTCCGCAAAATCAGGAGAGACGGATGGGTCATTTTTTCTCCCGGCGGGTCATATCGACCCAACCACTGGCCCTCCACCTCCTGGGGCATTGGGCCCGAACCGGACCCAGGCCTAGGCTCTTCCCATCTGGAATAATTTGTGCTTATTATGAAAATCTTTAACACCTTCCGGGAGAAATCATGGCGAAACGAATCATCGTGGTAGATGACGAAGAAGGCATGCGCCGCTACCTGAACAAAATGCTCACCGGCTGGGGTTACGAGGCGGAAACCTTTGCTGACCCTCTGTTGATGTTGAAATTTCTGGGACAGACCGATTCAGACTGCGACCTGGTCCTGCTCGACGTGAAAATGCCGGAAATGGACGGCATCGAAGCCCTGACCCGCATTCGAAGTCTCCGCCCCGAATTGCCCGTCATCATGATGACCGGCCACGGCACCATCGACTCGGCGGTCGAAGCCATGAAGATCGGCGCCTATGATTATCTGAGCAAGCCCTTTCCTCACGAGAAGCTGCAGTCCCTGCTCGTTCACGCCATGGAGCGGGAAAAGCTGCGGGAAGAAAACCTGTCCCTCAAAAAAGAACTGCAGGAACGCCACACACCGGGCAAACCCGTCTTCGTCAGCGATAAATTCCGCCAGGTCTACGAGCTGGCCTTGCGGGTGGCCGCCAGCGACGCCAACATTCTGGTGCTGGGCGAAAGCGGTACCGGCAAAGAACTCATCGCCGGCACCATCCACTACGCCAGCCCCCGCGCCGCCAACCGCTTTCTCGCGATCAACTGCGCGGCCCTGTCGGAAACCCTGCTGGAGAGCCAGCTCTTCGGCCACGTCAAGGGTTCCTTCACGGGCGCCCTGCAATCCCAGAAGGGCTTTCTGGAGGAGGCCGACGGCGGCACGCTCTTTCTGGACGAAGTGGGTGACATCAGCCCCGGCCTGCAGGCCAAGCTGCTACGCGTCATTCAGGAAGGCGAGTTCATCCCCGTCGGGGCCACCCGCCCCAAAAAGGTCGATGTCCGCTTCATCGCCGTCACCAACAAGGATCTGGAAAAGGAGGTGGCCGAGGGCCGTTTTCGGGAGGACCTCTATTACCGCCTCAACGTCATCTGCCTGAACCTGCCTCCCCTGCGGGAGAGGCGGGAGGATATCGTTCCTCTGGCCCAGCACTTTCTTGAAAAAATGATTCAGAAAATGAAAAAAAACCTCCAGGGCATCGCCCCCGAGGCGCTGGAAGTCCTGCAGAGCTATCACTGGCCCGGCAACATTCGCGAGTTGCAGAACGTCATCGAGCGGGCGGCCATTCTAGCGCTGGACGATCAGATCACGGTCGACCTGCTGCCAATCCGTCTCAGCGCTGCCCCAGCGCCGGCCTCTGTCGCCGACACCGCTGATATGCCCCTGAGCCTGCGGGAGGCGGAACGGCGGCAGATCAACCGGGCCATGAAGAAAACCGGCGGCAATAAAAGTCAGGCGGCCCTGCTGTTGGGCATCACCAGAAAGACTCTCGACCGCAAGATCAAGGAATTCGACACGCCGGCGCCCGAAGAGGCGGACACTCCATGAGCCTGCCCCTCCCCCGCCCCCTTTCCATTCGCGGCAAGCTGACCCTGGCGGCGCTGGCGCCCTTGGTCGTCGTGCTGATCCTGGTCACCGTTGCCATCGTTTATCTTATCAATGCCTACATCGTCGGTGACACCCAGAAACGCGTCCAAAATGAGATGGACTCGGCTCGGGCCGTCTATCTGCGTGAACTCGAACGTATCCGCGATGTTGTCCGCTTCACGGCCCACTCCGAAGCCACCTCCCGTTCGCTGAGCCAGAGTCAGGGGGCGCTGCTGCTCGATGAGTTGGCGGCCATTGAACGGCGCGAACAGCTGGACATCCTTGGCATCAGCGACCCCTTGGGTCAGCCGCTGCATTCGGACGCGCAGATCACGGCATTTTCACCATTCATGGAAAGGTCGCTTTATCAGGGGAGCTTTGCCGGTACAACTCTGCTCACCGCCGAACAGATGCGGGAGCTGTCCCCCGGTCTGGCCAGAAAAGCCCGTATCGCCCTCATCGACGGCGAAAAACCATCCGGAGCATTTGAAACCAGGGGGCTTTTTCTGGTCAGCGTGGCCCCCATAAGAGACAGGGCGGGCCATGTCCTGGGATTTCTCTATGGCGGGAAATTGCTGAACAAACACCTGAGCCTGGTGGATGAAATCCAAAAGATTATTTACGGCGAAGAGAAATTTGACGGGATAGAACGCGGCAGCGCCACCCTCTTTCTGGGTGATCGGCGCATCGCCACCACCATCCGCCTGGATGACGGCAGCCGCGCCCTGGGGACTCAGGTTTCACCGCAGGTCGCCAAAGCGGTACTGGAAGAGAAGCAGAGCTGGCTGGGACGGGCGCGGGTAATCGACGAGTGGTACCTGACCGCCTATGAGCCCCTACTCGATATCGACGGTCAACCTATTGGCGCCCTATACGTCGGCCTGCTGGAAAAACCGTTCATGGCCCTCAAGGCGCGGGTGGGTGGCATCCTGTTCGGACTTCTTCTGCTCGGCAGCGGCATCGGCTATCTGTTGGCGCGCGAAATATCCCGTCACCTGAGCCGTCCCCTGCTGGCTCTGGACGCCATGGCGCAGCGGGTGGCGGCGGGAGAAAAACATCTGCAGCTGCCAGAAACCGGAAAAGACGAAATCGGCCACCTTACCCGGACCTTCAACCACATGGCGGCAGCCCTTAATGAGCGAGAAACACAGCTGAACAGTCTGAACCAGCAACTGGAGGAGAAGGTCCGCGAGCGAACCCGCCAGCTCGAAGAGAGAAACGACGAACTGGTCCGCACCCGGGACGAGCTGCTGCGCAGCGAAAAACTCGCCGCCGTCGGCTCCCTGGCCGCCGGGGTTGCTCATGAGATCAACAACCCGGCCGCCATCATTCGCGGCAATGTCGAAATCCTGCTGATGGATCTGCCACCCGGGGCCGAGGGGCGAGAAGAGGCGGAAGAAATTCTGAAACAGACCGAACGGATTTCCCGCATCACCCAGAACATGCTCACCTTCGCCCGCGAGCAGGCGATTCATCCCCAACCCGTCGAGGTCAACAGCCTGCTCGACGATATCGTCGCCCAGGTCAGTCATCAGGTCAGTGTCGGAACGGTTGAGATCATTCGTGAATTCGGTCCAGATTTGCCGCCCCTGATGACGGACGAGGAGCGATTGCGCCAAGTGTTCACCAACCTGCTGATCAATGCCCTGCAGGCCCTGAGTGGCCAGGGAGTTCTGACCCTGCGGACTCGGCTGGTGAAGGGCGCGGTGGAAGTGACGGTACAGGACACCGGACCGGGCATCTCCGAAAATATCCGCAATGCCATTTTCAACCCGTTCTTCACCAGTAAAAAACACGGCACCGGGCTGGGACTATCGACCGCTTACGGTATCGTACAAAGCATGGGAGGGAAAATCGAAGTGGAAAGCCGGGAAGGGGAAGGCAGCCTTTTCCGCGTCATCCTGCCGCAAAAGGCCTGAAACCGCCCTCCCCCACCCCGGCACTCAGTTAGCGGGCCAACTGCAAAATCTCGCCAATAACCTCCTCGGTATAATCATCCAGACGCCATTTTTTCGCCAGCATGACGGCATTGGCGGCAATCTTCGGGATGTCTGTCGCGGGGATGTCAGCCGCCGCGAGCGTCGTCGGGCTGCCGATGCGCTCAAACCAGGCCTTGAGGGCAGCCGTTCCCTTGGCGGCCGCCTGCTGGTCATCCGCTTCACTGATCCCGAAAACCTCCCGTCCAAAGCGGGCGAAGCGCGCAGGCGCGCGGCGGGCGGTGTAGGCCATCCAGGCCGGCAGCACAATAGAGAGGCCGGCGCCGTGGGCGATGTCGTAGAGGGCACTCAGGGAGTGTTCGATCATGTGATTGGGGAAGCCGAAGGGACCGATACCCGCGGGGGTCAAGCCGTTGAGGGCCAGAGTCGCCGACCACATCATGGTCGCCCGCGCCTCATAATCGCGGGGATCGACCAGAATACGGTCGGTGCTTTCCATAACGGTCTTTACCAGGGCCTCGACCAGGCGGTCCTGCAGGGGCGTATTGGGGTCGGCGGCGGTAAAATACCCCTCCACCAGGTGGCAGATGGCATCTACCCCGGAATAGGCCGTGTAGTTGGCCGGCACCGTGTAGGTCAGGGTCGGGTCCAGAATGGAGACCTTGGGAAAGAGGAGGGGCGCGCCGATATTGAATTTCTGGCCGGTCTCCTCGTTGGTGACTACGCCCCCCGAATTCATTTCAGAGGCGGTCGCCGCCAGCGTGAGCACGGTCACGATGGGCAAGGCATCACGGACAGTCTCCTTGTCGATGAAAAAGTCCCAGACATCCCCGTCCGTTCTGGCGCCGGCCGCGATCGCTTTGGACTCGTCAATGACGCTGCCGCCCCCTACGGCGACAATCAGATCGACCTGCTGCTCCTTGGCGAGCTTGACCCCTTCGCGCACATGGGATAGCACCGGGTTGGATTTGACGCCGGCGAATTCAACAACCTGCAATGAAGACGCCTCCAGCGATTTTTTTACCAAGTCATAGACACCGGTTTTTTTGATGCTCGACTGCCCGTAGACCATCAAGACTTTCTGACCGAACTTCGCTGCCTGCTTGCCCACCTGTCCGGCAGTATCTTTACCAAAAACAATTTTCGTCGGGTTCCAGAATGTAAAACTCTGCATGTTTCCTCCTGCTGATGCTCTAGGTGAATCAAACGATGACGAACGGGAAATTCCTCTTTCCGATAAAAACTGACCTTGCAAAGATACCATCGCCTGCTGCGAAGGCAACCCCCGACCGGGGAGCTGCCGGCATCTCCGAAGAGAAAAACGACTATAAATCTTGCACTTGGAGAAGTCCTGCGTTATATTCCCCCTGGGAACTCATTAAGACATCCCTCAGCTAGAAGCAAGGCAATCCCCAATCTTCCGATGGGACTTCTTCGGTATGGACGACATTGCAGCAGCCTTGACATATCCCCTGGTTCCCGTCACCGTCCCCTCTTCCCAGGATAAAATTCAGGAGCGACGATCGCCAGGAGTCTCAGACGGTCGCCACAGTACTCCTGCCTCCGCAGGCAGCGATTCAGCGCCGCAGGACCAGGTGAGCCTGAGCCAAGAAGCGCAGGAACTCGCCAGACTGGCTCGCCGTGACCGGGAAGTCCGCTCCCATGAAGCAGCCCACGCCGCCATGGGTGGCCCCTATGCTGCAGCGCCCTCCTTCAGCTATACCCGTGGCCCTGATGGCACCCAATATGCCACCGGGGGGGAAGTCAGCATTGATGTCTCTCCTGTACCCGGTGATCCCGAAGCAACCCTGCAAAAAGCTCAGGTCATCCGCGCGGCGGCGCTGGCCCCGGCCCAGCCATCCTCCGCAGATCGCCTCATCGCCGCCAATGCCAGCCGAATGGCCATTGAGGCCCGCGCCGAAATTCAGGCCCAAAACAGCGCCTTTGCCTCGGACTCTTCCTCCCTTCGGGACTCAGGTCCTGCAGAAACTCCAGCCACCCGTCAGGCTGTTTTGCGCACCTACGGCCCTCCCCAGACCGACCCCATTCCCCTGCCCAGCCCTGGTTCCCTGCTTAATTTCCTCGCCTGATCTTTTTCTTTCTGACAAAGGTGATCTAGCCTCAAATAAAAAAAGAGGCGGGTCATAGGACCCGCCTCGATAAAAACCCATTGTATCCAATGGAAGGAATAATCTCCTCCGGCCTTATTTGGCCAGAGCCTTGATGTACTCCCGGTTGAGCTTGGCGATGAAGCTGACGCTGATCCCTTTGGGACAGGCCGCTTCACACTCGTAGTGGTTGGTGCAGTTGCCGAACCCATTGGCCAGAGCTTCGGCCGTCATATCCTGCACGCGGCGGGCGGCTTCTACTTCACCCTGAGGCAGGACAGCCAACTGGGAAACCTTGGCGCCGGTGAAGAGCATGGCCGAGCTGTTGGGGCAGGAAGCCACGCAAGCCCCGCAGCCGATGCACTCGGCGGCGTCCATGGCATAGTCAGCAGCAATTTTGCCGATAGGCAGCGCGTTACCGTCTGCTACGCCACCGGTGTGAGCCGAGGTGTAGCCACCGGCCTGGATAATGGCATCCAGGGCAGCGCGGTCAACCACCAGGTCACGCACGAGAGGGAAAGCACGGGCACGCCAGGGCTCGATGAACACCTTGTCGCCGTCGCTGAATTGACGCATGTGCAACTGACAGACGGTCGTCTTCTCCTGGGGGCCGTGGGGCTGGCCGTTAATTACCTGGGAGCACATACCGCAGATACCCTCGCGGCAGTCATGGTCGAAAGCGATAGGATCGCGCCCGGTTTTGATCAGCTCTTCATTGACATCGTCGAGCATTTCAAGAAAAGACTGGTCAGGGCTGACGTTCTTCGCTTCGTATTGCTCCATTTTACCCTTATCCTTCGGGCTCTTTTGGCGCCATACGTATAGAGTCAGGTTCATTATTTGTAACTCCTTACAGCCAGTTTGACGTTTTCGAATTTGAGGGGCTCCTTGTGCAGCTCAGGCTCCTTCTCAACCCCTTTGAACTCCCAGGCGCCGACGTAGGCATAGTTCTCGTCGTCACGCATCGCCTCACCATCCTCCGTCTGGTACTCGGTACGGAAGTGGCCACCGCAGGATTCATTGCGGTGCAGGGCGTCGCGGGTCATCACCTCGGCGAATTCAAGGAAGTCAGCCAGGCGGCCGGCGTTCTCGAGCTGCTGGTTGAATTCAGCGCCGGAACCGGTGACCTTGACGTTCTTCCAGAACTCTTCGCGAAGAGCCGGGATGCGCTTGAGAGCGTCTTTGAGGCTCTGCTCGCTGCGCGCCATGCCGACGTTCTCCCACATGATTTTGCCGAGCTCGCGGTGCATTTCGCTGACCGTCTTCTTGCCGTTGATGGACAGCAGTTTCTCCGCCTGCTTGGTAACATCCTCGCGGGATTTCTTGAACTCGGGATGATCGTCCTTGATCTGGCCGGGAGTAACGGTGGCCAGGTAATTGGCGATGGTGTAAGGAATAACAAAGTAACCGTCAGCCAGACCCTGCATGAGAGCAGAAGCCCCCAGGCGGTTGGCGCCGTGTACGGAGAAGTTGGCTTCACCAAGCACGAACAGGCCGGGAACGTTGCTCATGCAGTTGTAGTCGACCCACAGACCACCCATGGAGTAGTGGGGAGCCGGGTAGATACGCATGGGCACTTTGTAGGCGTTCTCGTCGGTGATCTTCTCGTACATCTCGAAGAGGTTGCCGTAACGCTCGCGGATCGTGTCCTCGCCGACGCGGGCGATCGCCGAAGCGTAGTCGAGGTAGACACCGCGCTTGCCGGGTCCGACGCCGCGATCATCATCGCACTGTTCTTTAGCGGCACGGGAAGCGATGTCGCGGGGAGCCAGGTTGCCGAAAGAGGGGTACTTGCGCTCCAGGTAGTAGTCGCGATCCTCTTCGGGGATGTCGTTGGGATTTTTGTCCGTATCTTCTTTCTTCTTCGGAACCCAGCAGCGACCGTCGTTACGCAGAGACTCGGACATCAGGGTCAGTTTGGACTGATGCTCGCCGTGCTGCGGAATGCAGGTCGGGTGAATCTGGGTGTAGCAGGGATTGGCGAAGAAAGCGCCCTTTTTAGCGGCTTTCCAGGCAGCGGTAACGCTGCAGCCCATGGCGTTGGTCGAAAGATAGAAAACGTTGACGTAACCGCCGGTGGCCAGAACCACGGCGTCACCCCAGTGGGATTCTACTTCGCCGGTAATGAGGTTGCGCACGGTGATACCGCGGGCCACGCCATCGACAACGACCAGGTCGAGCATTTCGGTGCGGGGGTGCATGACCACCGTACCGGCTTTCACCTGGCGGGACAGGGCCGAGTAGGCACCCAGCAGCAGCTGCTGACCGGTCTGACCGCGAGCGTAGAAAGTACGGGAAACCTGCGCACCGCCGAAGGAGCGGTTGTCGAGGTAACCGGCATAGTCGCGGGCGAAAGGCACGCCCTGGGCGACGCACTGGTCGATAATGTTGTTGGACACCTGGGCCAGACGCCAGACGTCAGCCTCACGAGCGCGGAAGTCACCGCCCTTGATGGTGTCATAGAACAGGCGATAGATGCTGTCGCCGTCGTTCGGGTAGTTCTTGGCGGCGTTGATCCCGCCCTGTGCGGCAATGGAGTGAGCACGACGAGCGCTGTCCTGGTAGCAGAAAGCGTGAACGTTGTAGCCCAGTTCACCCAAGGTGGCTGCGCCGGCGCCGCCGGCCAGGCCGGTGCCGACCATCAGGATCTTGAATTTACGCTTGTTGGCAGGATTGACCAGCTTCATGTTAAAGCGGTGTCTATCCCACGAAGTTTCAATTGGTCCGGTAGGACATTTGCCATCTAGAATCACGATGAACCCCCTAAATTTTAACTAAGCCGACAAAAATCAGAACAGGAATGGACAAATAACCGACAAAGAGGACCAGAGCCAGCCCTTTGCTGATTTTGCCGAGAACAGGAAGAGACTTCTTGCTGTTCAATCCCAATGTCTGGAAGAAGCTCTGGAAACCGTGGCTCACGTGGAAGAGGAGGAAGAGCATGGCCACAGCGTAAACCAGGGCGATAAAGGCCTTCTGGAAGCTAAGAACAACCATGGTGAAAACGTCAGGGCGGTTCATGGCGTCCAGAGGAAGGTTTCCGGCTGAGATCTCAGGGTTGGTCACCTGAACGGTGAAGTGAAGCAGGTGGTAAATGACAAAAGCCAGGATGGCCACACCGCTGACGATCATGGTTTCAGCGGCAAAAGTCGTACGAAGACGCTTTTTCTGAGCGTAGCCGATCGGTTTGGCGGCACTGTTTTCGAGGGTGAGTTGCACCCCGAACCAGATGTGCAGCGCAAACAGGGTCAGCATGATCAGGCGGAACACCCAGACCAGGGGACCAAGATCGTGAAGATGCTTGGCATAAGCGTTGATCCCGTCAGCCCCGAGGAAAACCGAGGAGTTTCCGAGCAGGTGTATAACAACGAAACTGATCAGGAGCAGACCAGTTACCGCCATTATGATCTTTCTACCCACAGAACTATTTAGCAGTTGCATAATTATTTTCCCTTGGAAAGATATTCAAGAGCAATAAGGATGAATGACACTCCCATCGAAGGGAAGAAGAAGATGCCGATGTTTCTCGCACCCTGCGAATTGTTCCGGCCCTGGGGGCCCCCGCCACTTGGTAAAGATCTGCATGTGTTTACCCCTTCCTGATTCAATAAAAAAATGAGCGAGCGCAAAGGCTCCAGAACAAGTGGACTCCTCATGACGAGGATCTCTCTCCGGTATACAGCACGCAGTATACTAAACGTCGTTTGAAAAAAATGCAAAAAAAAAACGCCGTTAAAGACCAATCGACGGGGGTGGAAAAAGCACGCAGCGCCTGGCCACCGAACGGGGGAACAAAAAGCCCGCCTTTTGCCGGGAAAAGACGAAAAAACTTTGACAAGGCCCCGACAGAGAATGTTAATATACCGCCGGCGAAAGCCCCAACAGCCTTCACATCATTCAATTTGTGTTAGATTTTAAAGACACTTTCCATTCATTTCAGAGAGAGGATTGCCATGACTCAGAAAATCAACGTGCAGAAAGCGATCAAGGAGGCCATGCAGACCGAGAAGGATGCCATGGACTTCTACAAATACGGCGCCGAAAAAATGAGCGACGAAAAAGCCAAAAAGACCTTTGAACTGCTGGCCCGCGAAGAAGCCCAGCACGCTCATTCTTTCTACAACATCTACAAAGGCGGCGACATCCCCTCTTTCGATGAGTTCATTCAGTCTCCCCCCGACACGGAGTCCTCCTGGTGGAAAGCCCTCCAGAAAATCATGATGGGCGACTTCGACGAGCGTAAGGCGATGGAACTGGCCCTCGACGAAGAAGAAGCCCTGGAGAAGCACCTGCGGGAAGTGGCCGAACAGATGACCGACCCGGAAGTCAAGGCCATCTACCTGGCAAATGCTAATTCGACCCACCACCACTTTGAAGTCATCCGCGACGACTACGCCGACATCTTCGGCCTGCCCGCTTAACGTCGACAGTTAAATAGATTCACACCAAAAGAGGCGGTCCCCTTAAGTGGGAACCGCCTCTTTCTTTTGGGCAATCTTCTGTTTGATTTTTAGAAGCTGTAGCTCAACTGAGCGCTGATGATATCGACGGAGTTTTCGTATTCGCCAACCAGCTCTCCTCGGGGCTGATCCTCTCCAACCGCTTCCTTATCGATCTTGGAATCCTGCACGAAGAGGTGGGCGTAGCCGAAATCGAGATTCATCTGTTTGGTGAGCTTGTAGCCTGCACCGAATGCAACCCAGAAGCGATCCTCACCAGGGATACGCGGGGTGCGATGTTTGGCATCGGGGATAGGCGTCTCATCGTAGGCCAGACCACCGCGCAGAACAAGACGATCATTGGGGGTATAATTAGCGCCAACGGAATAGCGCCAGTTGTCATCCCAATTTTCGGTGGTGACCGAGTCGGGAAGGGCCCCGTCGAACTCAATAACCAACTTGTCAAAGGTGCTCCACTCCGTCCACATGATGTCGGCCATGACCGCCCATTGGGGATTGATACGATGGTAAGCACTCAAAGAAGCACTGGCCGGCAGGGTGATATCCCCCTTCACGCCCTGGTTGGGGAAACTAGCCGTAGCTGCCGCATCCAAGCCAATAGCTGCCAGATAGGTCGGATTTTGCTGGGTGAAAACAGCATCACCTTTAACGGTATGCTTGATTCGAGACCGGTAAGCTACACCTACCCGCGTATTTTCATTGAACTCATAAAGAGCACCCAGATTGAAACCATAACCCCAGTCATCAGCTGTTAGATCAGCATAAATGTCGGCATTTGTGTTGGAAATCACACCATTATCGTAAAGGGCATTAGCCTGTGCCAACAGAGTTGCGGCAGTAGCCGCATCACCAAGCGCTGCCGCTTGTTGAGCAGCCGTTGCAAGTTGAGAATAAGCACTCAACCCGAAATCCACCATCTGGCTGAGCGTGACATCAATATACTGGGCGCTCACCCCGGCACCGAGGCTGAGGTTCTCATTCACCCGATAAGCCACCGTGGGGTTAATATTGATCGTCATCACATCCGACTCTACTGCGTGGTAGCGACCGACCCAGTCTTTATCGTACTCAGTGGCCAGTCCGAAGGGGGCGAAGATGCCTAGACCAACCGACCAGCCATTGTTCAGGTTGGCGGCGTAATAGAGGTTCGGTGCCACGCCAACCACTCCCGCATCCCCACTGTTCCCACCAGAAATAGGCAACCCGAGAGCATTGCTAGCACTTTCCTTGCTGAACTTGGCGGAAGGCGCGATCACATGCGCGCCGGCTACTACCTGCTGCCCTTCGAGCAGAGTCAGAGCCGCCGGGTTGAAAAAGATGGTGCTGGCGTCTTCACCGGTGGCGGCGGCGCCAGCGAAGGCGTTACCCAGACCGCCGACGCTCTGTTCGATCAGGGCGAATCCGGCCGAGAAGGCGGGGCTGGCCAAGGCCAGAACCAGGGAAACAGCAAAAAACCAACGGATAAAATGCTTCATACATTCTCCTTTCAGATACCATGGACAGCGTTCAATGCAGGTTGGGAAGAACTTTGATGTGGCAGAAACACCCAGCTCAACACAGGGTCATTTTATACGTCAGAGCGCTTAACAAATCAATGAATTTAGAACATTATTCTACCTTTAGGATTTTCCTAAAAATCATTTTTCATTTAATGCAAAACCCAGGAAGGGACTCTTCCACGTTTTTTCTTGCGTTTATCTGGACATATACCGCCTCCTTACGTTCACGTCAAGCACTTTTAAAACATTTTTCTATTTTTATTTTTAATACCCTGACCGACCTGTAAACCCTTACCCTATTGAATTTTTTTCGTCCAGGCATCCAAAAAACCCATCCCCCGCCCCAACATTAGAAACACCCCTCGCCAAAACATCCACAGCACAGAGCCAAATGATTAGGCTTCTATCCATTGGCTTTCATTCAGGATTCCCCAAAATTTTTTCTTGCTTTTAGTCAGGGTGCATGATAATAGATTTAGGCAAATTTTTTAGCTAGTGTGTTCGAGTCCGTTCTGGCTGTCAGCTGTTCTCCCAAAACCGCACAGACCATAAGGTCTGAGCGGTTTTTTTGATGGCGGTCAGCGCAACCCGGCACACGAAAACTGGTCCCAGATCTGGAACAAAGGAGCAAAAAGAAATGGCTGAAGGTACTGTAAAATGGTTCAACGACGCTAAGGGTTTCGGTTTCATCGAGCAGGACAATGGACCCGATGTATTTGTTCACTTCTCTTCTATCCAGTCCGAAGGGTTCAAATCCCTGGCCGAAGGCGACCGGGTAACCTTTGAAGTTGTTCAGGGCCAGAAGGGCCCCCAGGCAGCTAATGTCGTAAAGGTCTAATCCAGACTTTGACACAACCAAAAACTCCACGATCCGTCGTGGAGTTTTTTTTTGCCGATTCAGCTTGACCCCGCCTCGCCTCACCCCGATTTTCCGCCGGCATTTTTCCTAGGACATCCAGCAAAGCTGCGCTAGACTTTCAGGATTCACGCTTTTTCCAGGAGGTAACATCATGTCCGAACAGAGCCTTCAGCCAGGGCAGAAACTTCACGGCTTCACCCTGCTCGATATGACGCCGCTGCCAGAACTCAACGCGCGTCTCATCCAGTTGCGCCACGACAGGACCGGCGCCCGCATGGTCCACATGGAGACCGAAGACGATAACAATCTTTTCGGTGTCGGCTTTCACACCACCCCCATGGACTCCACAGGTGTCGCCCACATTCTAGAGCACACGGTGCTGTGCGGGTCCAAGAACTTTCCGGTGCGGGATCCCTTTTTCAGCATGCTCAAGCGCAGCCTGAACACCTTCATGAACGCGCTGACCTCCAGCGACTGGACCCTCTATCCCTTCGCCAGCCAGAACGAGAAAGATTTCTACAACCTCATGGCCATCTACCTCGATGCCGCCTTTTTTCCCCGGCTGCTCGAACGGGACTTCAGGCAGGAAGGGCATCGCCTGGAATTCCAGGAGATGGACAACCCCGAATCGCCCCTCGAATACAAGGGCGTGGTCTACAATGAGATGAAAGGGGCGATGGCCGACCCCTCGTCGCTCAGCCATCGACGCTTGAGCGGTGCCCTGTACCCGACCACCACCTACGGCAAGAACTCCGGCGGCGAACCCTCGGATATCCCCAATCTGACCTGGGAAGAGCTGCGGGAATTCCACGCCACCTACTATCATCCCGCCAACGCCTATTTCTTCACCTATGGGCACCTCCCCCTGGAGAAGCATCTGGAGACCATAGAAAACCTCGCCCTGCGGCACTTTGAGGCCAAGCCTCTTGACACCGCCGTACCGGATGAGGTGCGCTTCGAGCAGCCCAAAAAGCTCACCGAGACCTTTCCGGCCGACCCGGGCGAGCCCCTGGAAAACCGCACCCTGGTGCAAACGGCCTGGCTTACCTGCCCAGCCGCCGACAACTTCAACCGCGTCGCCCTGCAGGTACTGTCCACCCTGCTGCTGGGCAACCCGGCCGCCCCCCTGTACAAGGCGCTGATCGAATCGAAGCTGGGGCAGAATCTGTCTCCCGTCACCGGCTATCACGACGACAACCGGGAGACGTTTTTCGCCGTCGGCCTGCAGGGAACAGACCCGGAGCACACGGACAAGATTGAAGCCCTCATCCTCGAAACCTTACAGGAGGCCGCCGACAAGGGTTTTCCGGCAGAGCGCATCGAGGCGGCCATCCATCAACTGGAGTTTGCCCATAGGGAGGTGACGGGAGACCAGTATCCCTACGCCCTGCTGCTGCTCATGCGCCTGCTCGGCCCTTGGATCCATAGCGGCGACCCGGTCACGCCGCTGCTGCTGACCCGCGATCTCGACCGCCTGCGGGCCGAGGTAGCCGCCGGACCGTTTTTCCAGAATCTGATCCGTCGCTATCTTCTCGACAACCCCCATCGGGTCACCCTGACGCTGAAACCCGACCCGGAGCGCAAGGTGCGGGAAGATAAGGAGGTCGCCGACAATCTCCAGGCTCTCGCCGCCCGTCTTACCCCCGAGCAGAAGCAGCAGATCGTCGAGCAGGCCCAGGAACTGCAAGAGGCGCAGGAGATGGAAGAAGATCTTTCCGTCCTGCCGACGCTGGAGCTCAGCGACATTCCGGCCGAGGAGAGCCCCGTTCCTTCACGCGAGGAAAAGGTCGAGAGGGTGGCGCTCAGCTGGTTCGACCAGCCAACCAACGGGATCGTCTACTTTTCGGCCCAATCGGAGGCCGCCCACATCCCTGCCGATCTGCGGACTTTCGTTCCCCTCTTCTGCGCCCTGCTGCCCCAGATCGGCGCGGCCGGCCTGAGCTATCTGGAGATGGCCGAACGGATGTCGGCGGCCACGGGGGGAATTCGTGCCTCCGCGAGCATTCTCGAGAGCCCGGAGGCCATGGATGCGCCTCGTACAATCGTCACTGTGCGCGGCAAAGCCTTGCGACGCAATCAGGACAAGATGTTCGCCATCCTCACCGATCTCTTTACCGCGCCGGATTTTTCCGACCTGACCCGACTGCACACGGTCATCAACCAGATCAAGACCTCCATGGAGAATTCCATCCCGGGCTCCGGTCATACCTACGCCGCTCGCCTGGCCGCCAGTCAGCTCACTGCGGGCGGGAAGTTGCGGGAAGAATGGACCGGCATCAGCCAGATCCGCTTCATCAAGGAGATCGCCGCGAAGAAACCGTCAGAGCTGTCCGACCTGGCTGCAAAAATGCAGACGCTGGCCGGGCTTCTTCTGGGAAATGAAGGGATGCGCTGCGCCCTGACCGCTGAGGGGGATGTTTTCGACTCCGTTCGTCCGGCCCTCGCCGCTTTTCTGCAGAGCCTGAACAAGGCCCCGGCGACTCCCGCGACCCGAGACGCTTTCAGCCCCACCAGCGTACGCAAAGGCTGTGCGGCCGCCGTCCCCGTCTCCTATGTGGCCCGGATTTTCCGCACGGGAATCTACACGCAGGCCGACGCCGCGCCGCTGATGGTGCTGGCCAAGCTGCTGCGGGCCAACTTTCTGCACCGGGAGATCCGTGAAAAAGGCGGCGCCTATGGCGGCCTGGCCGGTGCCGACCCGGAAGCCGGCCTTTTCTCCATGCTCTCCTACCGCGACCCGCAGCTAACCCGTACGCTCAAGGTGTACGAGCAGGCTGTAGACTGGGCCGTAGCGGGACAGTTTGCCGACGAGGAGATCAAGGAAGCCATCCTCGCCTCCTTCAGCGACCTGGATCGCCCCCTCTCCCCCAGCGGCAAAGCGTCACGGGAATTCAACCACCAGATGCAGGGTTTGACCCTGGCCATGCGCCAGACCTTTCGCCAGCGCCTGCTGGCCGTCAACCGAAAGGCCCTGCAAAGGGTGGCCGAGACCTACCTGAAGCAGGGATGGCAGGGTAGTTCCGTGGCGGTGGTTTCCTGGGAAGAGCAACTGCAGAAGGCCAACGCCGAGCTGGGCGAGGCCGCCTTCCCCATCGAGAGGGTCTGAGCCGACAGGTCAGCGTCGACGCGTATGGCGGGTCGGAACGGCCGTCCAGGGATCGTCGGGCCAGGGATGCTTGGGATAACGTCCCTTGAGCTCTTTTTTGACCTCGGGATAGACGTTGTCCCAGAAATTTTTCAAATCGGTCGTTACCTGAATCGGCCGCCGGGCCGGTGACAGCAGGTGCAGCAGCAGGGGCACCCGCCCGCCGGCAAGGCGGGGTGTTTCGGCCAGCCCGAAGAGTTCCTGCAGCTTGACGGGGAGCACGGGCTGGTCACCGCCGACATAATCAATAGCCAGCCGCGACCCGCTCGGCACCTCCAGGTGAGTCGGCGCCAGCTGATCCAGACGCTGCCGCCGAGGCCAATCGAGCCGGGCCGCCAAGGCCGCCCCCACATCGACCCGGGCCAGATCGGCCCGGGTGCGAACCTTTCCCAGCCAGGGAGCCAGCCAGGTTTCCAGAGAGGCGAGCAGCTTCTCTTCTTCCATGGCGGGCCAGCCTTCTTCCGGAAAGACCCTCGCCAGCAAACGGACCCGGGCCGCGAACTGCCGGTCGGCCGCCGACCAGGAGAGGCAGTCCAGCCCCAGCTGGCGGACACCGTCCAGTACCGCCCCGCCCCATTCTTCTTCCGAAGGATTGATCGCCCGCGAGCCCAGTACCAGGGCGCCCAGGCGTTGCTCCTCGACGGCTTGCACCCGCTGCTGGCGGCTGTCCCACGCCACCCGCCGCTGCCAGGGAAGCTTCGCCCGAAAATCATCCTCGACGATGCTTTCCGGCAGGGCACTGGCCAGATGAATTTCTCCTTCCCCCTGATTCCCTGCCCTCACCTCTACGGCCACCAGCCAGCGTTGTCCGTGCACGCGGCTGCGCGGCGACAAGCGCGCGCCCTGGCCGTTGGCCAGCAGGTAACGGCCGCCTCCCCCTTCCCGTTCGCAGGCGATACGGTCGGGAAAAGCGGCGGCCAGCAAGCGCCCTACCGTCTCCAGATCCGGCGACTCATCACCACTCTTCGGCCCCAACCGCCGCAGCTGCCGGGCGGTCCGTTCGACGGCGGCCCCGGCACGGTCAGCGATGACCTCAGAACGAGGATGTCGCCGCCAGCGCGCCAGCACCTCAAGCCGATCGATCAAATCGCTGTCGCTGGCGACGGCCGCGCCGGGAATCGCTGCCAGCAGGTCGCGCTCGGAAAGCAAGGCGGCCAGATCGCAGGCCAGCGGCCAGACACCCAGCTTTTCACCGGTCAGCAGCAACCGGGCCAGGCGTACCTCGACGGGGAAGCGGGCCAGGCGTTTACCTTCCTCCGTCACCCGTCCTTTGTCATCCAGCGCCCCCAGCTCCGCCAGCAGCTCGCGGGCGGCCGTGAGCGCCCCGGCGGGAGGCGGATCCAGCCAGGCCAGCTGTCCGGGATCGGGCACCCCCCACAGGGCCAACTCCAAGGCCAGCCCCAAAAGGTCGGCCACGCGGATCTCCGGAGGAGCGAAAGGCAGCAGACTGCCCTGGGCGGCTTCGGTCCACAGCCGGTAGCAGGCACCCGGCGCCAGGCGCCCGGCCCGGCCTGCCCGCTGCGTAGCGCTGGCCGCCGAGATGTTCACCGTCTCGAGACGGGAGACCCCGGCGGCGGCATCGAAACGGGGACGACGCTCCAGACCGCTGTCCACCACCACGCGTACACCTTCGATGGTCAGGCTGGTCTCGGCGATGTTGGTGGCCAGCACCACCCGTCGCTTCTTTCCGGGGAGAATGGCTTTTTCCTGGGCGGCAAAGGGCAGCCCGGCATAGAGGGGACAAACCTCGACGGGCTGCCCCCCATCACTCTCCAGGCGCTGCTGACAACGGCGGATCTCTCTGGCCCCGGGCAGAAAGACGAGGATATCCCCTGTCGTTTCGCTCAGGACCCGCCGCACGGCCACCGCCGTGTAATCGGCCACGGCCCCCTGGGGCGCCTGGGGCAGATAACGCACCTCCACCGGATAACTGCGCCCCTCGCTGCTCAGCAGCGGCGCCCCGCCAAGGAGCTCGGCCACCGGCCCGGCATCGAGGGTGGCAGACATGACCAGCAGCTTCAGGTCTTCGCGCAGGCCCGTCTGGGCGTCGCGGCACAGCGCCAGCGCCAGATCGGAATGGAGGTTGCGTTCATGGAATTCGTCAAAGATGACCAGCCCCACCCCCTCCAGCAGGGGATCGGTCTGCAGTCGGCGGGTCAGAATGCCTTCGGTGACGACCTCGATACGGGTCAAGGCGGAAACCTTGTGGTCGAAGCGGATGGTGTAGCCCACCGTCTCCCCCACCTCTTCCCCCAGACGGGAAGCCATGTAGCGAGCAGCGTTGGTTGCCGCCAGCCGCCGCGGTTCGAGCATCAGGATGCGGCGCCCCTGCAGCCAGGGTTCGTCGAGCAGGGCCAGCGGCACACGGGTGGTCTTGCCGGCGCCGGGGGCGGCTTGCAGCACCACGGCCCCGGCGTCACGCAGGGTCCGACGCAGGTCCGGCAGCAGGCTGTCGACAGGCAGGGAGGTGGACATCAGACGGGAAAGTCGCGGAAACGGCGCACCGCCTCGACGAGGTGGTCTTCGTGGATGTTGCCGAAAGCCAGGCGCAGGTAATTCTCCAGACCGGGACCGAACACCTCTCCCGGCAGACAGATGAGATTGGCCTCGTCGGCCAGGCGCCTGGCCACCTGCCGTCCGCTCTGTCCCGGCCAGGGATGCCGCACCCAGGCGAAAAAGCCGCCGCTGGCCACCAGCCGGAAGGGGTTGCCGGGCTGCAGAAATTCGGCCCGAAAACGGTCGTGACGACGCTGCATCATGTCGCGGTTGTCCGCCACCCAGGCGTCGAGATGAGCCACGCCGTAGCCTACGGCCAGCTGGGTCAGGCGGGGCTGGCAGACCGCCATGGTGTCCTGCGCCTTGAGGGCGTGATGGATGAACTCTTGGGAAGCGACCAGCATGCCGGCCCGATAGCCGGTCAGGGCAAAGGTTTTGCCGAAGGAAGCGATATGCACCAGGTTCTCGTCCCAGTCGACGCGGCTGAACAGCTCGTGCGGACGGGCGCCGCCGGGGAGAAAGGCGTTGTAGGTTTCGTCCAGCACCAGGGCGAGGCCATGCTCGCGTGCCACCTCGAACAGCCTGGTCAGCGTCGCCGGCGGCGTCACCGCCCCCGTGGGATTGCTCGGCGTTACCAGCACAATGGCCTTGGTGCGCGGGGTGATCATTGAGGCGATACGGTCCACATCGGGCAGGCCCGCATCCGCTTCGTCAAAAGGGGTATAGACCGCCTTCAGACCAAGGATATCCAGGGCCATGGCGTGATCGAAATAATAAGGCGTCTGCACGATGACCTCGTCGCCGGCTTGGCAGAGGGTCACCATGGCCAGCCAGAAGGCCTGGCTGGCGCCGATGCTCAAGCAGAGCTGGTCCGGCTGCAGCGCCGCCCCGTACAGGCGCTCATACCAGGCGCAGATCGCCTGCCGTACCTCGGGCAGCCCTTCATCGGGGGTGTAGCGTGAAGTCAGCGGATCGTCCAGACGCCCGGCCAGGTAATCGGTCAGTTCCGGGGCCGGCGGATAATCGGGGACGGCCTGGCAGAGGTCGACCAGGGGACGCTCGGCGGGAAAGTGGCGGCCGGCAATCCAGCTCTTGACCTCGGAGATGGGCGGAAAGTGAACCTGCCGGATATGGTGGGAGAGGGGCAATTTCACCACAGCCTCCTAAGCCTGGCGGATGATTTCGACCAGCAGCTCGCTGACGCGGACCATATCTTCGACCCGCACGAACTCGTCGACCGAATGCACGTTGCTCATGCCGGTACCGAGAATGACCGTTTCGATCCCCTGGCCGTTGAAGACGTTGGCGTCGCTGCCGCCGCCGGCGCCTTTCACCTCGATGGAACGCCCCAAAGCCTGGCTGGCGGCTTCCACCAGCTGCAGGATGCCCGCATCCCGTGGCACCGCCATAAGCGGATAGTCGGACATCACTTCCGTGACGACCTCGGCGCAGACCGTGCTGCCGCCGATGTCTCTCGTCAGCTCCCGGGCCGCTTCCTTGAAACAGTCGATCATGTGGGCCGTCTGCTGCTCCAGTTTCAGGCGGCTGTGGCTGCGGGCCTCCCCTTCGAGCACGACGCTGCGAGGGACAATATTGGTGGCCTGCCCGCCACGGATCGTCCCCATGTTGGCCGTCGTTTCTTCGTCGATGCGGCCCAGGCGCATGCGATCGATGGCCCGGGCGGCCACGGCGATGGCGGAGAGTCCCATCTCCGGGGCGATGCCGGCATGGGCTTCGCGGCCGCGCACCTCGAAGCGGATCTTGTTGGCGCAGGGGGCGCGATGGATGGCCAGATCGACTCCCGAGGTATCGAGAGCCAGCCCCCGGCGGGAACGGATCAGGGAAAAATCGAGGTTTTTGGCGCCGAGCAGCCCCACTTCCTCGCAAACGGTAATCACCACTTCCAGCGGGCCATAGGGGATATCCCTCTCCTGCAGCACCTGGATGGCCTCGAGAATTTCGGCGATGCCCGCCTTGTCGTCCGCCCCCAGCACCGTCTCGCCGGCGCTGGTAAAGACGCCATCCCGCAGCACAGGCTGCACGCCATCGCCCGGCTCGACCGTATCCATGTGCACCGACAGCATCAGCGGTTGCGCCTCTTTGCCGCGGGCGGGAAAATAGGCGACAAGGTTGCCGCTTTCGCTGCCAATCTTCGGGCCGGCCCCATCGTCAACCACCTCAGCCCCGAGCAGACGCAGGCGTTCGCTCAAATAGCGGGAAATCGTCCCTTCGCGAAAAGAGGGGCTGGAGATGGAGGCCAGGCGGAAAAATTCGTCAGCGAGCCGTTGATGATCGATCATGAAGTATCCTCCTGGCAAAAACCTGAGACTGGACAAGACCGGAATAAAGCTGGTAGCATACCCCCGACTGCCTGCCCAAGGCAATACCGTTGAAACAGATGATGAAACAGACACACCGGTGAAGCAGGAGACCAACCCTTTCGCTGGCATATTCCGTAGAGGCAGGGCGTGAACCGCGACTTCAATCCCCCCAAAAGTTATCAACGCAGCCGCACGAATAAACGCTCCCGCCTTTTCTGGGCGCTCCTGCTGGTGGGTCTCGTGCTGACACCTCTGCTGCTGGTAAACCGCCCCACGGTATCGCCCCTTGAGGCCCGTACGAGCCCCGACCAGGCGCCGAGTGCGCCGGTCCTTCCCGAAATCTCCACCGAAGTGATCGAAGGAACGGTCCGCTCCGGCGATTCGGCCACCACCTTGCTGGGCGAACATCTTTCGCCGGCCGAAATTCTTCAGCTCGACAGCCGCTGCCGCGACATCTTTCCCCTGTCGAAGATCTGCGTCGAACAACCCTACAAACTCACCCTGCGCGACGGGGCCTTCGAATCATTCGAATACGAAATCAACGCCGACGACCAGCTCCTGGTGCGCCGGGCCGAGGACAACTTCGACGTCGCCCGCATCCCCATCGAATACACGGTGCGCACCGAACGCGTCAGCGGCACCATCACGTCCAGCCTCTTCGAGGCCGTCACCGAAATTGGCGAAGGCCCGGAACTGGCCATGACCCTGGCCGACATCTTCGCCTGGGACATCGACTTCATCCTCGATATCCGCGAGGGGGACAGCTTTCAGGCCGTCCTCGAAAAACGCTTCCGCGAAGGGAGCTTCGCCGGCTACGGCCGTGTGCTGGCGGCCCAGTTCACCAACCAGGGGAACCCCTTCCGGGCCTTCCTCTTTCAGGATGGCGAGCAGAGGCCCTCCTACTACGACGCCGAGGGCAAAAGCGTGCGCAAGGCCTTTCTCAAGGCGCCCCTGTCCTTCTCCCGCATCTCCTCGGGTTTTTCCATGAAGCGCTTTCACCCCATCACCAAAACCTGGAAATCCCATCCGGCCATCGACTATGCCGCGCCGGTGGGAACCCCCATCAAAAGCGTCGGCGACGGCACCATCATCGCCAAGGGGTACACCCGGGCCAACGGCAATTACGTCAAAATCCGCCACAACGGCGCTTACGAGAGCATCTACCTGCATATGAACGGTTTCGCCCGCGGCATGCGCAACGGCCTGCGCGTGAGCCAAGGGCAGGTCATCGGCTACGTTGGCAGCACCGGTCTTGCTACCGGCCCCCACCTGTGCTTCCGCATGCGCAAGAACGGCGCGCCCATCAACCCGGCCCGCATCAAGGCGCCAGCCTCGGCGCCCGTCGCCGCCCAGAACATGCCTCAATTCCAGGCGCTCATCGCCCCGCACCTGGCTTCTTTTCAGAATCAGGATATTTCCACAAACTCCAAAATGGCAGCAGCCCCGCCAGAAACGGCAGAATCTGAACACAACTGATTTTTCCGCAGGCATTTACCCCTTACCCGAATGGCTTGATATGTTATGAAAATTCGTCTCGGAGAACTGCTGATCGAAGAAAAGCTGCTGACCGCGTCGCAATTGGAAGAAGGACTGCGCAATCAGGTCCTCTACGGCGGCCGCCTCGGTACCAACCTGCTGGAACTCGGCTTTCTCAAAGAGGAGGACATCGCCCGGGTTCTCAGCAAAAAGCTCGGAGTGCCCTATATAGAACCTGATGAACTGGATCACGCCGTCTTCACCACTCTCCAGCTCATCCCGGCCCGCATCGCCGAAAAATACAGCGTCATTCCCATACGTCTCGAGAACAACCGCCTGGTGCTGGCCATGGCCGACCCATCCAACTTTACGGCGATTGACGAGATTGCTTTTAACACCGGCTACATCGTTCATCCTGTCGTCGCTCCCGAGCTGCACATCGTCAAGGCGCTGGAGCGCTACTACAGCATCGAACCCAAAGAACGTTTCGTCCGCTCCCTGGCCGACCAACGCAAAGCGGTCGCCCCCGCCCAGCCCGCTCTCCCGGACGACGACGCGCTCTGGGATATTCCGGCCTCCCCCGCCGAATCGGCGCCCCCGGCCGAAAAACCGGCGCCGGCGGCCGAACCCGTCCAGCCCAAGGCTGCCCCCGACGACGAACCGGAGGAGATCGAGCCCTACACGTTGGGTACGGTAGCCGAACAGCTGGCCGAATGCGCCGACCGCGAGGAGATCGCCGATATCCTCGTGGAATATCTTGGCGGCGAGTTCGACTGCTGCGCCCTCTTTCTGCTGCGTGAGGACAACGCCTACGGATGGAAGGCCCGCGTCGGCGGCCGGCCGGTAGCCGGCTTCGATACGCTCTGCGTGCCCCTCGATGAGCCGTCCATCCTTAAGACCATCCACCAGAGCCACAGCTACTACCTTGGGCCCGTCCCCCGCGCGCCCTTCAATTCGCTCCTGCTCAAAGAACTGGGGAATCGCATCCCCTCTGCCGTGCTCCTTGCCCCGCTCATCGTCCACGGCCGCCTTATCGGCGCCCTCTTTGTCACCAGTGAGCGGGAAGTGGATGAAAAATGGATTCTTGAATTGCAGCAACTCAATATCAAAGCCGCCATGGCTTTTGAGGTACTCATCCTCAAGAGCAAGATCAGGATGATGTGAGCCATGACACAGCGACTGGGGTCCCTCCTCATCATTCTCACCCTGCTCCTTCTCGGCGCCGCCTGCACGAATGAGACGGCCAACCTCAAAGCCGCCGAACCGGCGACAGCACCGGAGCCCTCCTTTTCCTTCACCGGGACGGTCACCCACGTGCCCCTCGAAGGGGGATTCTTCGGCATCGTCACCGACGACGGCCAGCGTCTCGACCCCGTCAACCTGCCGGCGGCCGTCAGGCAGGACGGCTTGCGCATCCGGGGGCTGGCCCGTAAAATAGCGGCTTCCATCGGCTTCCACATGTGGGGAACGCGGGTGGAAATCGAATCGGCAGAACCTCTGCCGCACTAAAATGAAGAACAAATGATCAATTGAATGGGAACGGCCGGCGCGAGGCGTCGGAAAATGAAGAAAGGCAAAAAAACCCGATGGATAAAGGTACCGACCAGACACGCCCCACCAATAAAGGCCATCAGCACCGCAAGGTCGTTGAGTTCACCCGCACCGGCCATCAGATGGCCAAGGCCCACAAGTGGCACCAGGCCAAAGAGGCCTTCGCCCGGGCTCTTGAGATGGAGCCGGAAAACGCCTATGCCCTCACCGGCATGGGGGACGCCTGCCGCAGCCTGGGCGCCATGGAAGAATCCATCCCCTACTACCAGAAGGTACTCAAGGCCGACGGCAAAAACCTCTTCGCCCTGCGGGGTTTAGGGGATGCCCTGCGCGAACTCAAGCAATTTAAGGAAGCCGTGGGCCTCTGGCAGACCTACCTGCGTCTGCGTCCCAACGACATCTTCGTCATCACCCGCATCGCCGACGGTCTCAAGATGATGGGGCATTTCGGCGAGGCAGAAAGACACTACGAGCAGGCCCTCAAGCTCAACCCGCGCGACCACTACACCCTCATGGGCATCGCCGACCTCTACCACAAGGAAGGCTACGAGACCAAGGCCATCGAATACTACGAAAAGGTTCTGGCCCGCCGCCCCGATCTCATCAACATCCTCACCATGGTCGGCAACCTCTACTGGAAACGCTTCGATTTCGAAAAGGCCAAGGATTTCTACGCCAAGGCCGTCGAAATCGACAGTCACAACCCCTATGCCCTCTACGGGCTCGGCAACTATTACCGCTGGAAACGCGAATACCGCAAGGCCATCGCCACCTGGGAGCGCATCCTCGAAAAACATCAGGGCACGGTCAACATGCTCTCACGCCTGGGGGATGCCTACCGGAACCTCGGCGAATTCGACCAGGCCGAGAAGACCTACCTCGGCATTCTCAAGAACGGTTTCGACAAATACGCCCAGATCGGACTGGCCAAGCTGCGTTTTCTGCAAGGCGAAATGGCAGAAGCCCTCGACCTGTACCGGGGCTTCCACACCCACGAAGGGGACAACCCCAAGATCGTCGCCGAAGTCAGCGCTCTTCTGCTGCAGGAGCAATGCCTTGAGGGCGCCCGATCTTTTTATCACCTCATCCTGGACGAGCTGTCCCACGACGCCGAATCCCGCCAACTGGCCCAGGACAATCTGAAAGAGCTGCCCGCCGCCGATTGAGGCGGGCAGCCTTCTTTCATCGGGAACCGCCGGTGAACTATCTCTTTCACCTCTACCTCTCCGACCCCGAGCCCCCCTGCCTGCTAGGCAACCTCATGGGGGACTTCGTCAAGGGCCGCCTGGACGACCGCTTTCCCCCCGCCATCCGCCACGGTCTGCACCAGCACCGCCAGCTCGACAGCTTCGCCCACAACCACCCCGCCTTCCGCCGCAGCAAAGCCCGCCTGCACCATGACTACGGCCACTGCCGCGGCATCCTCGTCGATATTTTCTACGACCACTTCCTCGCCCAGCATTGGAGCGATTTCTCCCCCATCCCCCTCACCGACTTCACCGCGCACATCTACCAGCTGCTTCGCACCCACCACGACCAGCTCGCCGAAGGCCTGCAGCGCCTTGCCCCGCGAATGATCGAGCGCAACTGGCTGGTATCCTACCAAGACCCCGCAGTTATCGGCCGCGTACTCGAAAGGGTATCCCAACGCCTCAAACGGCCGCTGCCTATGGCGCAGGCCATACGCGATCTGGAAGAACATCGGAATGAATTGGAGGGGGATTTCAGAGAATTTCTGGAGGAGGCTCAGGCCTGCCTTGCCCCAGATGAGGCCTGGCATCGGCGCTAGCCGTTAACGGGCGGGTTTGGTTTTTCTAACTACTTCATGCTCGCAGACTACAAAATTCGATGATGGCGGACGAAAAATCGCCCTATTCCTTTTTTGGTCGTATTTTTCTATGTTTCCCCAATTGTCAGGCCTGTTCCTTTTTACTTTTTTGAAAACACGGAAGCCAGGTCATCTCAAGAAAAAACCGGGGAGTGTCCCTAGTTTCCCCCAGGCCCAAGACCGTGGCCACCGACTGGAAGGTGATCTACACGACCAACGCCATCGAGTCTATCAACATGTCGCTGCGGAAGGTGACACGCCTCCCCGATTTCATATTCTGTTTGATTTTTTGCAGGATAGCCCCCAGTGCCAGGGCGAATAAACCCATTTGTCAGGCCTGACCCTTTTTGTGCTTCAATTTCGTCCGCGTTTATTTGCTTGTTAGGTGACTTTTTTCACCATTCTGCATTTAGGATATGCTGAACAACCCCAAAATTTGTTGCCTGTATTTGTCCCTTTTTTACCTGTTCGTAAAACCATACTGTGAGGTCGGTCCGCAATAGTGGACACCATGTTATGGTCAGGCAGCCCCTTGCCGCCTGATGAATTTCTTCCAGTATG
>JAWSUS010000027.1:0-41015 GCA_033549025.1 Desulfuromonadales bacterium | reverse complement strand
CATACTGGAAGAAATTCATCAGGCGGCAAGGGGCTGCCTGACCATAACATGGTGTCCACTATTGCGGACCGACCTCAGGGTTATCGGCCTGTTGACTGTTTTGGTTTCCAGTGTTCTTTTTGTTTCGGGCTCGTATTTTAATTCGGATGAGGCGCCTCACGCTTAGTGTCTTTATGGAATTGGATCAAAAGACGATCATCTTCAGGCAATTCCTCGTTTTCTCTGCTGTTGGTGCAGTGGGTACAACAAGTCATTTTGTGGTGTTGTTCCTTTTGGTTCAATTTGCAGGGACACCTCCTGTGCCCGCATCGGTGGCAGGTTTTGTTGTAGGAGCGGTTGTAAATTATTGGTTGAACTACCTTATCACCTTCAGGAGCCACAAGCCACACGGTCCCACCTTTACGAAGTTCTTGGTCGTTGCCCTTGTGGGGCTGGGTCTTAATACGTTGATCATGGCTATTGGAACAATGTGGCTTTACTATCTTTTTAGCCAAGCTTTGGCAACGGGGCTTGTTCTGGTTTGGAATTTCCTCTGTAACCGCTTTTGGACCTTCAAGGAGATTGCCCCGTGACAGATAAGGACTCGTTTACACTGTCGGTTGTTGTCCCTGCTTACAATGAAACAGCCGTGCTACCCGAATTCCATCGGCGCCTGGTATCCACCCTTTCAAGTTTGGGAGCCGAGTGGGAAATTGTTTATGTCAATGATGGTAGCACCGACAAAACCTGGGAGACAATGATCCGGCTTGAAGAGCCGCGAGTGACGGCTATTGACCTTAGCCGGAATTTTGGCAAGGAGATCGCCATGACGGCTGGGCTTGACCATACATGTGGTGACGCGGTGGTGGTGATCGATGCAGATCTTCAGGACCCTCCTGAACTGATTCCAGAATTGATATCCAAATGGAAGGAAGGGTTTGATGTCGTTTATGCCCGCAGAACGACGCGTGATGGTGAAACCGTCCTGAAGAAGATAACCGCTAAACTGTTCTATCGCGTGATCCAGTCCGTCTGCCCTGTGAAAATTCCCTCAGACACAGGAGATTTCCGCCTGCTAAGCCGCAGAGCCGTTGAGGCGTTAAAACTGTTGCGTGAACAGCACCGATTTATGAAGGGCCTTTTTACGTGGATCGGCTATTCCCAGGTTGCGGTTAGTTATCGCCGTGACCCACGCTTTGCGGGGGATACCAAATGGAATTACTGGCGCCTGTGGAACTTTGCCCTGGAGGGTATTACTTCCTTCTCTATTGGCCCATTGAAAATGGCCACTTATCTTGGGCTTGGGGTCGCATTCGGTGCTTTTCTCTACGCGGCGTTTGTTATTTACAAAACCCTTGTCTTTGGCGAGTCTGTAAAAGGTTATCCATCCCTGATGGTCGTGGTCCTTTTTCTCGGAGGTGTTCAGCTGATTAGCCTAGGGGTGATCGGTGAGTATCTGGGAAGAATGTTTAATGAAACCAAACATAGACCGTTGTATTTAATCAACAGGATGCTGCCCTCATCCCTCAAGTCTAATCAAGGTAACGGAATTTTAAATGGATCGTCTCAATCAAGGAATTGACCTTTCGAGTAGACTTTCGGGTGTACCGCCGGTGTGCAATTTGAACACTAAGAGGGAAAAAGGAGAAACACGACAACAATGGTTTCAGAAATCCATAAAGACATAAAATTCAAAAACATAATTCTGATAATCGTTTTTTCCCTGCCTTTTTTGATAAAAATCAATGATTATGATATCTGGTATCACATGGTCATTGGTCGTGAAATTGTCAATACTGGCTCAATTCCTTCCTCAGAGTTTTATATCTATTCACTCCTTGGGCAGAGTTCTTCATTTCATGAATGGGGATTCGGACTGTTTTACTATCTTATTTATAATTGGTTCGGTATCCATGGCCTGAATATCGTCAATGCTATTATTGGCGGAATTGTCCTTTTTGTTTTATACCAATCTATAGATACTAAAAGTAATTTTAAAAATTATTTAAAAATAATATTTATTCTTCTTGTTGTTTTTTTTATAAAAACCAGGTTTATTTTCAGACCAGAAAATTTTCTTTTTTTGGCAATGTCATTGGAAATTTTTTTCCTGGAGAAATTCAGGTCAACAAATGATCGAAAATTCCTTTTTTATTTGCCTTTATTGACTTTATTTTTAAACAATATCCATCCATCAGCAATATTTTTGATTGGAATCATGGGGGCGTATTTTATTCAATTTTTAATTGATAATAGACATGAATCTGATAAAAAAAATAAACTTATTTTTTTATTTATAATATTTTTGTCTGTTATTTCTTCTTGTGCTAATCCCTATGGTTTTGAACAGTTATTTTTGCCAATAAGTTTCATAATGCAGAACAAGGTGTTAAAGGTTACAGAAGAATTCATGCCTCTTTGGCAATCAGACTATATATACCTTTTTTCAATTTACTTTGTAATCAGTTTTTTTTCATTTTTGATAAAAGGGAATAAGAAAATTGTATATTTTATTTTGTTTTCAGTATTTGGAATATTGGCTTACAAATACACAAGAAATATAGCCCTATTCGTTATTGTCATGTATGTACCGAATGTGAAAGGATATACAAACTTTTTTGAAACTTATCTTGAGAAATTTAATGTAATAAAACTTAAAGTGTTTATATTTATTATTGTGCTACTTGCCTCCTTAGTAACTTATTTTACATATTTTATCGGCGGGTGGGGGTTTGGTATCGTCGATCATTTGTTTCCTATTAAGATTGCCCGCATGCTTAAGCAAAAGGATGGAACAGGGAATATCTTCAATTATTATTCCTATGGTGGGTATCTAGGGTGGGTTTTGAATGGAAAGAACCTTGTGGCAATTGATGGCCGACATTACTACTATGATAAATCATGGCGGGAACATGATGAAATTATAACTATGAGGAACCAATGGAGTACCCTGCTTGATGAAAATAATATTAAGTATATTGTTATTCCGACTATGTTGTGGAATTCAGAAGTTTTTCCAATAATACATTATCTTTATGGTAATAAAGAATGGCTCTTACTTGCAGAAGACTATGAAGCATTACTTTTCGAAAGATCAAATAGCAAAATGACATTATCCAAAAATGTCTTGGACAAAAATAAAATATGGCATCATGTCATTAATATCAGCCACTACTTTTCAAACGAAAGAATCAAAAATCTCAATCTTGGTATATCTTACTACAAATTAAAACAATATAAAAATGCCCTGTATCATTTTAAAATTTACCGCCAGTATTCTCCAGACGATAAAGAAATTAATATGATTATTCAGCAACTGGAAAAGATGGGGTTTTAACGGATCCTCGCTATTTTGTTGAATTAGAGAGTTATTCTCAACCCTGACTGGATGTTTTTGATATCGTTTAACGGAGGTTTTACATGAATATTTTTGCGATCAACGGCAGTCCAAGAAAATCCTGGAATACCGCGAAGCTTCTGCAGGAAGTCCTGAAGGGCGCCGCTTCACGGGGAGCAGAAACGGAACTGATCCATCTTTACGATCTTGATTTCAGGGGGTGTACCAGTTGCTTTGCCTGCAAGCTCAAGGGCGGTAAGAGTTACGGCAAGTGCGCCATGCGCGACGGGTTGACCCCGGTACTGGAAAAGCTGGCCAAGGCGGATGCCTTTGTGCTTGGCTCGCCGATTTACTTCGGTACGGTGACGGGGGAGATGCGCTCCTTCATGGAGCGGCTGCTCTTTCCCTATTTCGTCTATTCCCAACAGCCGCAGTCACTCTTCGGCCGCAAGATTCCGACGGCCATGCTCTACACCATGAATATCTCGGAAGAAATGATGAGGACTGTTCAGTACCCCGTTCATATGGGGGCGAATCAGAATTATCTTGAACGCATCTTCGGCCAAGCCGAAACGCTTTACGCCTGCGAGACCCTCCAGTTTGAAGACTACGATAAGGTCGTCTTCAACTACTTCGACCCTGTGGAGCGCCGTGAGAAGTATGAAAAGAACTTTCCGGAGGATTGCCGCAAGGCGTTTGAATTGGGGGTCAGAATGGCAGGGTAGGCCATGTAGGCGTGACGAGAAGGCGGAGCCGGTGTCATGTCGTTGACCGACCTGGGCTATCTGAATGGGCTTTGAGTAACGAAAGTAAAGGGAAGCCTCCATCCTGTAAGCCATTTCCGGCTTTTGGGTAGGGAGGCTTTCTTTGTGACAGATTCAGGACAAATAACATTTTGGCCTGGTTCTTTATTTGGATGGTAACGCTAGTCCTGTGCGTGGCACTTGTTGCACAGGGAACGCTGATAGTGACCGTAGCCGTTGGTGAAGGGGGTGCCGGCCGGGTCAAATACAGCCACGTCCACTTCGACGCCGTGCTTGTAGTATTCCTTGGCTGCTGCCGTGGGCAGAACGGCCCCAGTACCCGTCAGGGTAGTCCAGGTTTCAGCGATGAAGGCTTCGGTCATGTCCCAGCGCAGGGCGTTGGCAAAAGCCGAGGCATGGGCGCGGTGGCAGGAGAGACACATGACCTTGGAGCTGCCGTCGACACCAACGCCGGCGGTTTCCGCGTCAGTCGGATCGGGGAGATCCCAGGAACCGGTGGTGACACCGCGCTCGAAGGGCACCAGGGGATCGTAGGCGGTGGCGACGGTGCCGGTGAAGTTGCCGGTAGCGACATAGCTGTTGTAGACGGGAGGAACAGGTTTATCGGTTGGGTGCATGCCGCTGGAAGCGCTCTGGCTGTAGAAGGCGCCGTGACAGTTGGCACACCAGCCGGACATGCCGCTGCCGTACTGGGTAGATTTGCCGTCATAGCTGTTGGCACGGGCGATAGGAGCGTCTTCTGAGAAGCCGACCTTGTTGCTGTCGTAAAGGAGGCGGTAGTTGCCGGCGATGGTGCCGGCTTCAGGGACAGCGCCATAGGAGCCAGAGACGGAGATGGGCGCGGCGCCGCCGAGGGTGCCACCCTGGGCCTGGCCGTGGGGGTCATGGCAGCTAGTGCAGGAAAGGTTGGCGGCCAAGTAGGAACCGCCGGGAGCGGTAGTCAGGGTGGCGTCCGCAGCGATGCCGAAATCGGCGGCGATGGTATTGTGGCCACGGTTACTGTAGTCAGGAGGTACATATATCCCCCTGTAGTAATAATAGTATCCGTTGTCCTTGACCCAGTGGAAGTCACCGCCCTCGTTGGTGTTGCTGCCGTCGGCGCTGCTGATGTGATAACCGCCGGCGCCGTTGTGGCAGTTGAGGCAGGTGGAGCTGGCATCGGAGCCCTTCTGCAGGGCCGGGCCGCTAGCGGCGCCGCCGTGCATGGAGTGACAGCCGTCGCAGTGGGCGACACCGCCGTCATGAAAGGCCAATGCGTTATGGCAGAAAATGAAAGTACACAGAATAGTGGTCCATAAAATCAAATTCTTCATCATTTAACTCCTTCAATACATATCAAGTCAGACTGACAATTTTTACCTCCCGTTTTACCCCTGTTGACTCACCTCCCTTCTATTCCATGGTTTATGAGATGCGCCGTATAACTCTACAAAAACACAGGGTATTTGCAATATTTTGGCCAATTGTTAACCTTTCGTTTTTGAACGATTTTTTGCTTAATTTAAAGTGAGTGTAAAAAATATCGACAGCTAAGCCAACGGGTGACCAGGGGTGTGGGTCTGCTGCCGATTTGCTTCCCCATTTTTTTAAGGGCGTTTTCGCACGTGATCACTATCTCTTGACACAAGATAGCCGACTATGTATCCATATAGCCGGCTATCTTTTTGGGCAAGAAAAGGAGACCGCTTATGAACGAAGACCTGTGCTACAAGCTGAACTATTTAAGCCGCCTGCTGTTGTCGCAAGTCAATCAACAGCTTCGGGACTACGGGGTGACACAGGGACAGTTGCCCGTGCTTTGCTGTCTGAAAGACGACGAAGGCCAGACCCAGACGGAACTCTGCCGGAAGATTCAGGTGGAACAGCCGACGATGGCCAAGACCCTGTGGCGCATGGAGCGTGACGGTCTTATTTATCGTGCAGCCAGTGAGCGTGACAGGCGCCAGTCACGAATTTATCTGGCTGAACAGACCCGGCCGACGGTTGAGGCGCTGCAGAAAATGCGGGACGAAGTGATCGCCAGCATGACGGGGGGCATGTCGGCGGCTGAATTGCAGACCTTCCACAGGTTACTCGACATGGCCACGCAGGCCCTGGAGAGCCTGGAGGAAGACAAATAAAAGGAGAAGAAAGAAATGCAAAGTTTCGATGTAGTCATAATCGGCGGGGGCCCGGGCGGTATGAACACCGGCTTCATGCTGAGGCAGGCCGGCAAATCGGTGGCCATGATCCAGGAGGAAGACGACTGTTTCGGGGGTGTCTGCCTGAACCGCGGCTGCATGCCGACCAAGTCGATGCTCAAGGCCGCCAAGGCCTATCGCTATGCCAAGCAGGCCCAAAACTATGGGTTGGATATGGTGGTGGAACCGGTAAATCTGGAGCGAGTGCGGGCCGTGGCCGATCAGGACATCGCCATGCTCGGCGGGATGGTCGCGGGGATGATCGGGCAGGCGCAAATCGTCAGCTTCCGAGGGATGGGTTCTTTTCAGTCTGCGCATGAAGTGACTATCCGCAAAAGGGACGGCAGTTCCGAAACAATCCGTGGAGAGCACATCATTGTCGCTACTGGCTCAAGGCCCGTTGAGATGCCAATGGCTCCTTTTGACGGGGAGCATATCCTTTCCAGCGACGAGCTGCTGCGAAACACCGAGCTGCCGGGAAGTCTGCTGATCGTTGGCGGCGGAGCGGTCGGTTGCGAATTTGCCACCCTGTACAACACCTTTGGCAGCCGCGTCGTTCTGGTTGAGGCCCTCGAAACCTTGCTGCCTCGCGAGGATCGCGAGGCGGGCCAAGCATTGCAAAGCGCCTTTGAAAAAGAGGGGATTGAGGTGAAAACTGGCACCCTGATCGACCGACTGGAGGTTACGGGCGGCAAAGTTAGGGTGCATTATGTCGGCCGCGATGCTACCGATACCGTTGACAAGGTCCTGGTCGGCATCGGTCGCCGCCCGAACACCGAGGGGCTGAATCTTGAAGCTGCCGGGGTGAAGACGACAGAGGGCGCCATTGCCGTCAATTCCCGGCTGCAGACCAGCGTCCCGCACATCTATGCCCTGGGCGACGTGATCGGCGGTCTGACCCTGTCGCACGCCGCGGAAAAACAGGCGCAGCTGCTGGTAACGAACCTTGTGCAGGGAACGTCCGATTCCATGAAGGAAGAGACGGTTCCGCGGGTGGCTTTTTCGCATCCCGAGGTGGCTGCGGTCGGGGTAAGGGATGCCGGCGCCGGGATCAGGGCGTTCACCCTGGCCCAGGTTCCCAACGGACGCTCAGTGGTCGACAAGGTCAGTCCGGCTTTTGTGAAGTTGTTTGTTTCGGAGGAAACGTCCCGGC
This sequence comes from Desulfuromonadales bacterium, assembly GCA_033549025.1. Taxonomy (GTDB): domain Bacteria; phylum Desulfobacterota; class Desulfuromonadia; order Desulfuromonadales; family SZUA-540; genus SZUA-540. Next base: position 33,602 of record JAWSUS010000027.1, on the reverse strand, counting down.
TTGCCGGCGCGGTCATTGTCGGCGAGTCGGCGACCGAGATGATCCACGAGATGACCCTGGCGGTAGAGAATGGCCTGACCTTGGATCAGATTGGCAAGACGGTCCATGTCCATCCTTCCCATTCGAAGAACATCCTGCAGGCGGTCCACCAGGCCCAGGCGGCCTGGAGGTAAGACCTCTCGGGATAATCTGCTCCGCTCGAAACACGAAATCCCCGTCATATTGGCGGGGATTTCTTTTTAGGGGGATCGTCATGACGGCGGCTCCACGCCTTGCCTTTACACGGGCGCCCCAGACTATACACTTGTACTTCAGGACCTTCATTCTGTTCTTCCAAGCGTATTGCTCCCCACAAAAGCCTTGTCTTTCGGAGGAGGTTGCCATGGACAGACGCGCGTTCATCCGTCACACGCTGCAGGCCGCCTTGGCGGCGGCTGCCGTCGGTAGTGTTCCGGTTCTTTCCTGGCTGCCCCGGCCGACCCTGGCTGCAGCCGGTTCGACCGTCGCCGTGCGCAAAGGGGAGGATATTCCCTTGCTGGTGCGGCAGACGCTCGATGCTTTGGGGGGCATGTCCCAATTCGTCAAAAGCGGCGAAACGGTGGTGGTGAAGCCCAATATCGGCTGGGACCGGACCCCGGAGCTTGCCGCCAACACCAACCCGCAGGTGGTGCGTACGGTAGTGGAGCTCTGTCTGGAGGCCGGGGCCAAGCAGGTGCAGGTGTTCGACCGACCCTGTAACGACCCGCGGCGCTGTTATGTGCAGAGCGGCATCCAGGAGGCGGTGGAGTCGATTCGATCCAATCGCGTGAGGGTGGAACACATGGACCGGCGCGGTTGGCAGGAGCTGGATATCGCCCAAGGGGTGGAGCTGCGGCGCTGGGAGTTCTACCGGCCGGCGCTGGAGGCCGACCGCTTCATCAATCTGCCCATCGCCAAGCATCACGGGCTCTCCACCGTCACCCTGGGCATGAAAAACATCATGGGGGTGATCGGCGGCAATCGCGGCCGCCTGCATCGGCAGATCGACGAGGCCCTCTGCGACATCAACCTGATCGTCCCTTCCGATCTGACCCTCATCGACGCCACCCGGGTCCTGGTCGCCAATGGACCGCAGGGGGGGAGGGTGGACGACGTGCGCCAGCTCGATACCTTGGTCGCTTCGGCCGACATCGTCGCCGCCGACAGCGTCGCCGTGACCCTGATGGGGCATCAGCCCGACGACATCCCGACCCTGGTGACCGCCGGCCGACGCGGGCTGGGTATCGCCGATCTTGCCCGGATAAGGCGGGTCTGATGGGATTCCTGCCCCGGCTTAGGCTCCGTCGCAGCGTCCAGATCCTGACTCTGCTCGGTTTTTTGTGGCTGTTTCTGCAGACGGAATACCGCGGCGTGGACGACCTCCCCTGGCCGGTCAGTCTCCTCTTTCGCCTCGATCCGCTGGCGGCGCTGGCCGACGCCCTGGCGCCGGGGGCCTTTCACTGGCGGCTGTTGTGGCCGGCCTTTGTCCTGCTGCTGCTGACCTTTGTCCTGGGACGCTTCTTCTGTGGCTGGATCTGCCCGCTGGGCACCACCCTGGATGGTCTCGGCTACGGTATCGGTCGCGGCCGCCGCGTGGTGTCTCCGGCCTGGCGGCGGGTGAAATACTACCTCCTCCTCGCCCTCGTTGCGGCCGGTCTGTTCGGGGTGCAGCTGTTCGGCCTCTTTGATCCCCTGGCGATCTTTCTACGCACCCTCACCCTAGCGGTCTATCCGGCCTGGAATCTCTTCTGGAACAAGGGTTTCACCGCCCTTTACGAACACCGGGTGCCCCTGGTGTCCGAGGGGGCCGATGCCCTCTGGTCCTTTTTTCGCGACTATCTGCTGGCTTTCCATCCGCCGGCCTTTACCCTGGCTCTTTTCACCCTGCTCGTTTTTGTCGCGATCGTGGCGCTCGAGCGTCTGGAGCGGCGTTTCTGGTGCAAGAATCTCTGCCCGCTGGGGGCGCTGCTCGGCCTCTGCTCCCGCCACGCGCTGCTGCAGCGCACGCCGTCAGCGGCCTGCCCCGACTGCCGGCGCTGTCTGCAGGCCTGCCGGATGAAGGCGGTGGGGGAGGAGGGGAGGCGATCCGAAGAATGCGTCCTCTGTTTCGACTGCGACGGATTCTGCCCGCAGGAGCGCGTACGCTGGCGTTTCGATTATCGCCGGCCGTCGACGTCTGTCGACCTCAGCCGGCGCGGCACGGTGACCGCGTTGGCGTCTGGCCTGCTGGTCGCACCGATGTTTCGCCTGAGCCCCGAGCCGGGCCGGCACGGTTTTCTGGTGCGACCGCCCGGAGCCGTGGCGGAGGAGGAGTTCCTGTGTCGCTGTGTGCGCTGTGGTGAATGTCTCAAGGTCTGTATCGGGGGCGTGCTCCACCCCGCCTTTTTGCAGGCGGGCCCGGCCGGCCTGTGGACGCCGCTGGTCGTGCCGCGCCTGGGCTATTGCGAATACAACTGCACCCTGTGCGGCCAGGTCTGTCCCACCGGCGCCATTAAACGCCTCGGCCTGGCAGAGAAGCGCCGCACCGTCATCGGTCTGGCCGTTTTCGACCAGAATCGCTGCCTGCCCTTTGCCCGTGGGAGTGAATGCCTGGTGTGCGAGGAGCATTGTCCGACACCCGAAAAAGCCATTGTCTTTGAAGAAAAGGAGATTCTTTTTGCCGGCGAGAGCCGTCGGCTCAAAATACCCAGGGTAGTGGAGAATTTATGCATCGGCTGCGGCATCTGCGAGACCCGCTGTCCCCTGGAGGGAGCCAGCGCCATTCGCGTGGTCAGCGAAGGGGAGAGTCGGCGGCGAGGCTGGGTGCGGTAGGGAGTGCGGCAGTTAAAAAAGAAGGGTCATTGACGGGGGATGTCAATGACCCTTTTCTTTTTCAGAACGCCAGATTGAGGCGATCAGGAATCGGAGGCCTCTCGCTGCATGGCTTCCTTGAGTTTGGTCAGCATGCGTTCGCGGTACTCGACGATGTCCGTGCGCAGGGCGTTCAGCTTGGCGACCCTGTCGTCGATCGTGTGGATGTGCTGGTCGAAGATGCCGATCAATTCGGGGATAAGGCGATCCGTCTTTTTGGCGTTGCCGTACACCTCGTACAGGTGCTGCATCTCCTTGATGGTCAGGCCCAGATCCCGCAGCCTGATGATGAACTTGATTCTTCTTACCATATACGGCGTATAGCCGCGGTTGGCACGGTCGAGACGTTCTACCGACTCGATGATGCCGACCTCCTCCCAGTAGCGTAGCGTCCGCGTCGAAATCCCCAGATCTTTACACAACGTCCCAATCGGAACAATCTCCTCAGTGGTCGGAATGTCCTCACTCATGGTGCCCCCTCGTGTGTGGGTTGTTTTGGCCGAAATTATTACATTGACGTAAATAAAATGGAATATAAATTTTTAACCGTCCTAGTCATATTTAAAAAAACGAACACCGTTATATGTAAAAAAAATACCAAAAAACAGGTAATTGGACAATGGTAATATTTGTGAAAAATGTAAAACAAAATAACGTTCAAAAATTCGTTGACATGCACGTAAATGCAAAATACAAATAATGGCAACAGGGGGCGGCTCTGGCCGTTTCTGTCGGGTACCCCGTGCCGGCGGGGACATGTCATTCAAAGGAAATGCAAAAAGGAGGAGGGTATGTCGGAATTTCTCAGCCGAATCAGGAAGAAGAGCCTGCACGCCAGAATCATGCAGCCGGAGGACACCATCCCGTTTTTCAAGAACGGCATGGATCTGGGCTGGTCGGGGTTTACCCCGGTGGGATACCCGAAGGTAGTCCCTCTGGCGCTGGCCGACTACGTCGAGCAGAACAACCTGCAGGGCAAGATGCGCTTCAACCTCTTTATCGGTGCGTCCATCGGCCAGGAGGTGGAGGACCGCTGGGCTTCTCTGCAGATGACGGACAAGCGCTGGCCCTACCAGACGGGCAAGGTAATCCAGAAGCAGGTCAACGACGGCACCGTGCGCATGGGAGACAAGCATCTGTCACTCTATGCCCAGGATCTCGGTTACGGCTACTACACCAAGGGCAGGGGAGGCGGTTTCGATCTCGGTCTGGTGGAAGCCTCGGGCATTGCCGAAGACGGCAGCATCATCCTGGCCGGTTCCATCGGCGCGGCCACGGAGGTCATTCAGCACTCGGACAAGCTCATCATCGAGATCAATACGGCCATACCCTCCTTCGAAGGGCTGCACGACATCGTCATGCTCGACAAGCCCCCCCACCGCAAGCCCTACCTGATCAGCCGCGTCGATGATCGCATCGGCACCCTGCATGTCCCCTGTGATCACGACAAGATCATCGCCATTGTGGAGTCGCAGAAACCGGACCGCGGGCGGCCGTTGGGCCCACCGGACGAGATTTCCGAGCGCATCGCCGCCAACATCCTCGACTTCTTCGGGGCGGAGGTGAAAGCGGGGCGCTTGCCGAAAAACCTGCTCCCCCTGCAGTCGGGGGTCGGCAATATCGCCAACGCCGTGGTCGGCGGTCTGGTGAACGGTCCCTTCAGCAATCTCAAGGTCTGGACCGAGGTCATCCAGGACACCATGCTCGACTTTTTCGATTCGGGCAAACTCGACTTCGCCTCGTCCACCTCACTCTCCCTGTCGGAGCCGGGTTTTGAGCGCTTCTACCAGAACTGGGACAAGTACGCCAGCAAGGTCATTCTGCGCCCCATGCAGGTGAGCAACAATCCCGAGCCCATCCGCCGTCTGGGGGTGATCGCCATGAACACCCCGGTGGAATTCGATATCTACGGCCACGCCAATTCGACTCTGGTGGGCGGCACCCGCATGGTCAACGGCATCGGCGGTTCCGGCGACTTTCTGCGCAACGCGGCGCTGTCCATCATGCACACCCCGTCGACCCGTCCCTCCAAGACCGATCCGACGGGGATTACCTGCGTCGTTCCCTTCGCCACTCACGTCGATCACACCGAACACGATCTCGACATCCTCGTCACCGAGCAGGGTCTGGCCGATCTGCGCGGCCTCTGCCCACGCGAACGGGCGCGGGAGATCATCGCCAAGTGCGCTCACCCCGATTACCGGCCGATCCTGACCGAATACTACGAGCGCGCCGAAAAGGACTGCTTTGCCCGCGGCGTCGGCCACGAGCCCCACATGCTCTTCAAGGCCTTCCGCATGCAGGAGGCGCTGGCTACCAAGGGCACCATGAAGATCGACAGCTGGGAGTAGGGCTATGGCAGCGGGCGCCGGAAAATTCACTCATAAGTACGAGATGCAGAATGTCCAGTTCGTGCTGGATATCCTCCATCTGCTGACAGTGTCGCCTTCGGGCGAGAAGCTGACGACTTTTGTGGAGAAAATGACGAGCGCCAGCAAATACAAGGTCTTTCGCATGCTGCACACCCTGGAGACCAAGGACTTTGTCGCCCGCAACAGCGCCGGCGACTATCACCTGGGACCGGCGGCGTTCAGCCTGGCCCGGGGCATCCTCTCCGACCAGGGCAAGACCTCGAAGCTGCGCCCTGTGCTGGAGGACCTGGGGGCCGCCACCGGCGAGGCGGTTTACCTGGCCCGGGTGAAGGAGGCGGAGGCGCTGCTCATCGATGTGGTGGAAACCCGGCAGGTGGTGCGGGCCATCAGCTGTCTGGGGACGTCGTTCCCTGTGGCTCGTGGTCGTCTTTGGGAAGAGTCCTCCTTCTGCCGGATCTATGGCGCGGAGGAAACGCTGATTGCCGATGTGGCCACGCTCTCTGCCGTCTTTGCGCCCCAGCATGAATTGCGGCAGACGGCCCTGGTGGTGGCGGTGCCTGCCTGCCGCTTCAACGAGGCGCGTCTGACCGGGGAGCTGCTTCCTCTGCTTTCCCGCTGCGCCCGCGAGCTGGGCGAGATGTACGGCTGGCAGGAGAGCCGTCCCCTTGACCGGCAAACACTGAAAAACTACGCGTACTTATTGGGTTGAATAATGGACCTCATCCCTCTCGGGTCGAGGGGGATGGGGATTTGTCAAGCGGATTCACCAACCAAGAATGGAGTCGTTACGATGAAAAAAAACAGGTATGTGGGATTGATCGCTGTGGTCTTTATGGTTCTGGCTTTTTCGTCCAGCGCGTTTGCTGCCCAACTGCGCATGTTGTCCGCTTTTCATGAAAACTTCATCTTCAATGTCGGTGCTACCGCCAAGATGATCAAGAACCTTGAAGAGATTTCCGGGGGCAAAATGAAGGTGGCCTTTCACGGTCCCGATGTCATTCCGACCTTCGAGCAGTTCCAGCCCCTGCAGGCCGGCATCTTTGATCTATCCTTCACCCACGCCACCTACCACGCCGGGACCATCAGCGTCGGTGTCGGCATGGACGCCACCCTGGCCGATCCGACCAAGCGCCGTGAGTCGGGCCTCTTTGACTTTCTGGACAAGGAGTACAACAAGCTCGGCGTCAAACTCGTCGCGCTGACGCCCGTCGCCCCCTACCATTTCATTACGCGCAATCCCTTGAGCGGCAGCAAGCCGAGCCTGGCCGGCCTGAAGATGCGCAGCAACCCGAGCCTGCAGAACACCATCCTGGCCCTGGGCGGCTCGCCGGTGACCATGGCCGGTGGTGACGTCTACACCTCCCTGCAGCGCGGCGTCATCGACGGCGCGGCCTGGACCCTGGTCGGGGTCAAGGATTTCAAATGGCAGGAAGTGGCCAACTACATGGTGCGCCCGACCTTCGGTTCCATCTCCATGATGATCGCCATGAACCTGGATAAGTACAACTCGCTGCCGCCGGAACAGCAGCGCTGGATCGACGAGGCCGGCAAGAAGACCGAACTCGACAGCCTGGAATTCTTCAACAATCTGGTCGAGGAAGAGATCGCCTTTTTGAAGAATCAGGGCATGAAAGTAACCAACATGCACCCTGAGGATAAGGAACAGGTCGAAATATACTGGAATAATGGCCTCTGGGACATGGCCAAACAGTCCTCTGCCGCCGCCGGGCCCAAGTTCCGTGAACTGGCTATCGAAAAAGGTATGACGCGATGAACAATGGGAGTCTGAACCATTCCCAGCCGGCCATCCTGAAAGGGATGGCCGGTACCCTCGACCTGTTGACGCGGGCGAGTTATGTCCTGAGCGGGCTGGCCCTGACCGGCATGGTGTCCCTGATCCTCTACGAAGTCTCCATGCGCTATTTCTTCAACGCCCCGACCAACTGGTCCAGTGATGTCAACCAATGGCTCTTTGCCCTGACCGTCATGCTGGCGCTGCCCGAAATCACCCGGGCCAACGGCAACGTGGCCATCACTATCGTCATCGAAAAACTGCCGCAGAAACGGAAGCTGCTCATTTATCGCGGCATCGCTTTCCTCGGTTTTCTGGTGTGTATCGCCGTTTTCATCATTGCCGGCCTGGAGTCCTTTCGCCAGTTTCAGCGCGGCATTGCGACCATGTGGGTCAACCCGATTCCCAAATGGTGGATATCTTCGGTCATCCCCCTGGGTTTTCTGTTGAGCGGGTTCCAGTTTCTGCGGGAGGGCTTCAAACCGAACCCCCCTGGCGAAGTATAGGAGAGATCTCATGGATTGGGGCGTCACCTTATCGATTGCCATTGTCGTGCTGCTGACCTTGTTCGCCATCGGGATGCCGGTCTTTGTCGCCTTCCTGGTGGTGAACGTCGCCGGCGTCTTCCTGCTGTTCGGCAGCAGCGGTTTCGGCATGTTTGCCAACAGCATCTACCAGACCATCACCCAGGAATCGCTGATGGCCATTCCCCTTTTTATTCTCATGGGGGAAATCCTTTTTCGCTCCAATGCGGTGGAGATTCTCATCGATTCCATCGACAAGATGGTCGGCAATGTGCGCGGGCGCAACTATGTTCTCGTCACCTCTTTGTCCACGGTCTTCGGCGCCCTGAGCGGTTCGGCGGTGGCGGTGGCCGCCATGCTGGGACGCTCGGTGATGCCGACTATGGAGGCGCGGGGCTACGATACCCGCCTGTCCATCAGCGCGATCCTCGGCGGCGCCAGCCTGGCTCCCATCATCCCGCCGAGCCTTCTGGTCATCATGGTCGGCTCCATGGTGGATGTCTCCATCGCCAAGCTGCTCATCGCCGGTATCGTGCCGGGGATCATGATGGCGGTCATCATGGTCGTCTACGTCTATATCCGCCTGCTGCGCAATCCGAATCTGGAACCGGCCGGTGATCGTGGCGTCCGCGAGAAGGTGAGCCCCCGCGAGTTCTTTACCGCCCTGGCCCGCACCCTGCCGTTTCTCATCGTCATCTTCTCGGTCATGGGGCTCATCCTTATGGGGATCGTGACGCCGACGGAATCGGCGGCAACAGGGGTGCTCGGCGCCATGCTGGCGGCGGCGGTCTTTCGCAAGCTCTCTTTCAAAATGCTTTATGACGCGGTCCTGGGCACCTGCTCGGTGAGCACCATGATTCTGGTCATCATGGCCAGCTCCATGCTCTTCGGCCAGCTGCTGTCCTTCACGGGCGCTTCGAGCGGCCTGGTTCGGATGGCTTCTGAACTGGACCTGCCCCTGGTGGGAACCTTTGTCGTGCTCATGCTGGTCCCCTTTATCCTCTGCATGTTCGTCGATCTCTTCGCCGTCATGCTGGTGGCTATCCCGATCTACGACCCCCTGCTGCAGGTCTACAATTTCGATCCCGTCTGGTTCTGGATGCTCTTTCTCATCAACCTGACCCTGGGGAGCCTGACCCCCCCCTTCGGCTACACGATCTTCGCCCTTAAGGGGGCGATGCCGGAACTGACCCTGGACGACGTCTATGGGGGAGCCTGGCCGATGGTGGGGCTCTTTATCCTGGGGATGGCCATCATGTACGTCTTCCCCGCAATCGTGACGTTCCTCCCCGCGCTTATTGGCTGAATACCCGGAATGTACAGGACAACGAAAGGGGCCCGTCGATGACACCGAAAATCAAAAAAATACTCTATGCCACCGATCTTTCTTCCAACGCCAACTACGCCTTCGGCTATGCCGTGAGCCTGGCGCTGAGTCATGGAGCCAAAATATCGATCATCAATGTCTATGAAAAACTCACCAACAACCGCAACATTCAGATGCGTTCCGTCGACTTTGCCACAGCCAGGGATAAACTGACGGAGAAAATCAAGACTCAGCTTACGCTCTACGGCAAAAAGGAGAATGTGGAGGAGTGCCTGTATACCAAGCTGGTGGACGGCATCCATGTCACCGCCGGCATGCCAGTCGAGGCCATTATCGCCCAATCCAAAAAAGAGGAGTGCGACCTGATCGTCATGGGGACCCACGGACATACCTGTCTGTTTCGGGCCCTGATTGGCAGCACGGCCCAGAAGATGGTGCAGGAAAGCACGATCCCGGTGCTGGTGGTACGCATCCCTGAAAACTAAAAGGAGACAGCCTATGTCAAGCGCGGCCCGGGCAGGTGATGAGGGTATCCGCCTGCTGTACAACCTGAGCAAGGAAGAGTTGGTGAAAATCATTGTCGATGACGCCAAGAACTGGCTGGCCCATGACGGCCTCTGGTTTCAGGCCATCGAACGGCGCTACGGCATGGAGGTGGCGGTGGAGGCCGATATCGAAGCCTGGCGCCATTTCACCGTCATTGAAGCCAGGCGCATCATGGAACGACTCGGTCTGAAGCCGGGCGGCGGCATCCCCGCCTTGGTGGAGTGTCTCAAACACCGCTTCTACGCCCGCCTGAACCTGCAGGAATGCATCGAACAGACGGAGACCCGGGTGGTGTTCCGCATGCTCGACTGCCGCGTGCAGTCGGCCCGCAAGCGCAAGGGGCTGCCGGATCATCCCTGCAAGTCGGTGGGCCTGGTCGAGTACGGGGAGTTCGCCAAAACCATCGATCCGCGCCTGACCACCCGGTGCATCGCCTGTCCGCCTGATCCGCATCCGGAGGATTTCTGGTGCGCCTGGGAATTTACCCTGCAGGACTGACCTGACTGATTTGATTTGCGACCAAAAGGAGGGGACCATGCACAACCGGATAGAGCCCTACAAGAGCCAGCATAAACTGCGTTTCGTGACCGCCACCAGCCTCTTCGACGGCCACGACGTTTCCATCAATATCGTCCGTCGCCTGCTGCAGGCCTCCGGGGCCGAGGTGATCCATCTGGGCCATAACCGTTCCGTCGACGAGATCGTCACGGCCGCCATCCAGGAGGACGCCCACGGCATCAATATCAGCAGCTACCAGGGCGGGCATATCGAATTCTTCAAGTACACCATGGATCTGCTGCGGGAGCGCGGCGCCGGTCACATCAAGGTCTTTGGCGGCGGCGGTGGCGTCATCATCCCCGAGGAAGCGCAGGAAATCGAGGCCTACGGGGTGACCAAGATCTTCTCGCCGGAAGACGGTCGTCGTCTCGGGCTGCAGGGGATGATCAACTTCATGCTGCAGCAGTGCGATTTCAGCCTGGAGCGCCATCCCGACGAGGAATTGCAGAAGCTGGCCGAACAAGACATCCGGGCCATCAATACCATTATTTCCCTGGCCGAAGACTCGGTCCATGCCGGCAGTGAAGGCGGTTATGCCCGGTTGCGGGATCAGGTCAAGAGCAGGGTTCGTGCGGTGCCGGTAGTGGGGGTGACAGGCACCGGCGGCGCCGGCAAGAGTTCGCTGTGCGATGAGCTGGTGCTGCGTTTTTTGCGGGATTTTCCCGACAAGAGCGTCGCCATCCTCGCCGTCGATCCGTCCCGGCAGCGGACGGGAGGGGCGCTGCTGGGGGATCGCATCCGCATGAACTCCATCGCCGGCAAGCGGGTCTACATGCGTTCCCTGGCCACACGCGATTCGCGCTCGGAGCTGTCCCTGGCCATCCAGGATGCCCTCGACGTGGTGCGCTCCTCGGGCTTTGACCTCGTCATCGTCGAGACTTCCGGTATCGGCCAGGGCGACGCTTCCGTGGTGCCCATCTGCGACCTCTCGCTCTACGTGATGACTTCCGAGTTCGGGGCGCCGACCCAGCTGGAAAAGATTGACATGCTCGATTTCGCCGACCTGATCGCCATCAACAAGTTCGAACGCAAAGGTTCCGAAGACGCCCTGCGCAACGTCAAAAAACAGGTGCGGCGCAACCGCAATCAGTTCGATGTCCCGGACGAGGCCATTCCTGTCTATGGCACCATCGCCTCCCAGTTCAACGATCCCGGCGTATCCGTCCTCTACCTGGCCCTGCTGGAGAAGCTCAACGAGAAGCGCCAGCTGGGCTGGCAGTCGAGGTTGCAGGTCGCCGACGGCGACAGCCTGAGCAAGACGGTGATCCCCGCCGACCGCATTCATTACTTGGGGGAGATCGTCCAGACGGTGCGGGGCTATCGCCAGAACGTCGCGCAGCAGAGCGAGGTGGCCCGCACTCTCGGCCAGCTCAAGGGAACCCTGGCCCGACTGCCGGAGGGGTTGGCGGCGGCCGACGAGGTGGCTGAGCTGATCCAGAAGACGGAAGCCAAGCTGCATGAGGAGCCCCGCCAATGTCTCGACTGCTGGGACGAGCTGAAGCAGGCCTACCGACAGGACGCCCTGGTCACCCGGGTGCGCGACCGGGAGATCCGCACCGAGCTCTTCAGCACCAGCCTCTCGGGCACCCGCATCCCGCGTGTCAGCCTGCCGCGCTACACCGACCAGGGCGATATCCTGCGCTGGCTCATGCTGGAGAACCTGCCGGGCTACTTTCCCTACACGGCCGGCGTCTTCCCCTTCAAGCGGGCCGAAGAGGATCCCAAGCGCCAGTTCGCCGGGGAGGGGAGCCCCGAGCGCACCAACCGGCGCTTCCACTATCTCTGTCAGGACGACGGGGCCAAGCGCCTCTCCACCGCCTTCGACAGCGTCACCCTCTACGGGGCCGACCCGGATACACCGCCGGACATCTACGGCAAGGTGGGCGAGAGTGGGGTCTCCATCTGCAACGTCGAGGACATGCGCAAGCTTTTCGCCGGCTTCGACCTGTGTGCGCCGTCCACCAGCGTCTCCATGACCATCAACGGCCCGGCCCCGGCCATGCTGGCCATGTTCTTCAATGTAGCCATCGACCAGCAGGTCGACACGTTTGTGGAACAGCAGGGACGGCAGCCGAATGCGGACGAGATGGACCAGATCAAAAACGCCACTTTGCAAAACGTGCGCGGCACCGTGCAGGCCGACATCCTCAAGGAGGACCAGGGCCAGAATACCTGCCTCTTCTCCATCGACTTCGCCCTCAAGATCATGGGGGACATGCAGCAGTACTTCATCGACCAGAAGGTGCGCAACTACTACTCCGTCTCCATCAGCGGCTATCACATCGCCGAGGCGGGGGCCAACCCCATCACCCAGCTGGCGCTGACCCTGTCCAACGGCTTCACCTATGTCGAGTACTACCTGTCGCGGGGGATGCACATCGACGACTTCGCCCCCAACCTCTCTTTCTTCTTCAGCAACGGTCTCGATCCCGAGTATTCGGTCATCGGCCGGGTGGCGCGGCGCATCTGGGCCGTGACCATGCGGGAGAAGTACGGGGCCAACGAGCGCAGCCAGAAACTGAAGTACCACATTCAGACCTCGGGGCGCTCCCTGCACGCCCAGGAGATGGACTTCAACGACATCCGCACGACCCTGCAGGCCCTCATCGCCATTTACGACAACTGCAACTCCCTGCACACCAACGCCTACGACGAGGCGGTGACGACACCGACGGAGGAGTCGGTGCGGCGGGCTATGGCCATCCAGATGATTATCAGCAAGGAGTTCGGTCTGACCAAAAACGAAAACCCGGTGCAGGGCTCCTTCATCATCGAGGAGCTGACCGACCTGGTGGAAGAGGCGGTCATGCTGGAGTTCGAGCGTCTCGATCATCGCGGCGGCGTGCTCGGGGCCATGGAGACCCAGTATCAGCGCAGCAAGATTCAGGACGAATCGATGCTCTATGAACACAAGAAGCACAATGGCGAGTTGCCCATTGTCGGCGTCAATACCTTCCTCAGTCCCCGCGCCGACGCCGAGGGCTACGAGATCCCCGGTGAGCTGGCGCGGGCGACCCCCGAGGAGAAGGAGCGGCAGATCGCCAACCTGCGTGCCTTCCAGAAGAAGCACCAGGACGTGGCGCCGGCGGCCCTGGAGCGACTGAAAGACGTGGCCGTGGCCGGTGGCAATATTTTCGAGGAGATGATGGAGACGGTCAAGGTCGCTTCTCTCGGCCAGATCACCCAGGCCCTCTTCGAGGTCGGCGGGCGCTACCGGCGCAATATGTAGGTATACTTTGGGGGCTACGGCCCCCAAAAAAAGTACCGTTTTGCCAAAAGGAGAACAGCATGGACATTTTTGAGGTTATCCGCGACCGGCGCAGCATCCGCAAGTACAAGGACATCCCCGTCGCGCCGGAACAGATCGAGCAGATCCTCGACGCAGCCCGGCTGGCGCCTTCATGGAAGAACATGCAGTGCTGGCGCTTTCTGGTCCTGCGGGATCCGGCCCGGCGGGCGGCCCTGTTCGAGGCCATTCCCGACGACAACCCCGGCAAGAAGGCGGTGGCCGCCGCCCCAGTGACCATTCTGGTCTGTGCCGACCCGCGCGAATCGGACGTGGAGAACGGCATCCCCTACTACGTGGCCGATGCGGCCATCGCCTTTGAACACCTCTGCCTGGCGGCCCACGCCCTCGGCCTGGGCACCTGCTGGATGGGGTGGTACGACGAGGCTAAAATCAAGGCGGCGCTGGCCATCCCCGAGCCCCTGCGCGTGGTCGGCTTTACCCCCCTGGGGGTGCCGGATCAGGAGCCGAAGCCGCGCCCGCGCAAGGCGTTGACGGATATCGTCTACTTCGACACCTGGCCTGCCAACGGATAGGAGAATACCACCATGATCGACCTGACCGAATTGCAGCAGCGCACCGCCGCCATGCAGGCGTTGCTGAAAAAGAAAGAACTCGACGGCGCCCTCTTCATCTACCCCATCGACGTCTACTATTTCAGCGGTACCCGCCAGAACGCCACTCTGTGGATGCCGGCGGAAGGAACGCCGGTGCTCCTGGTACGCAAGAGCCTGGCGCGGGCTCGCCAGGAAAGCCCCCTGCCTGATATCCGACCCTTTCCCTCCAGTCGCGACTTTGCCGCCGTGCTGCCGGCCGAAGCCGTCACGCTCGGGCTGACCTACGACGTTCTGCCCGTGCAGCAGCTCAACTTCTACACCAAGCTGCTGGCCGGGCGGGAGTTCGTCGACATCTCGCCCCTCAACCGCGAGGTGCGGGCGGTGAAGACCCCCTTCGAGGTCGAACTGCTGCGGCGCAGCGGCGCCAGCCTCAGTTCGGTCTTCACCCAGGTGCCCGAGTTCCTGCGGGCGGGGATGCGCGAGCTCGACCTGTCGGCCGAATTCGAATGCCGCCTGCGCAAGGCAGGCAACGAAGGCTACGTGCGCATGCGCGCCTTCAACCAGGAACTCTTTCAGGGGCTGGCGGTGTCGGCCGGTGGGCCCAGCTACGGCTTTTTCGACGGGGCCGTCACCGGCAGGGGGTTGTCCAACGCCTCGCCCCACGGTGCCTCCCTCGACCTCATTGAAAAAAATGTTCCCATCCTGCTCGACTATACCGGCGTCTTCGAAGGCTATATCACCGACATGACGCGTATCTTCGTCCTCGGCGATCTCGACGACGAGCTCAAGCACGCCTTTACGACGTCTCTGGCCATTCAGGATTTTCTGCAGCGTTCTCTCAAGCCGGGCGCCGTCTGCGAGGAGCTTTTCCTGAAGGCGGCCGAGATGGCGGAAAGGGCGGGGCTGGGCGACTGCTTCATGGGCATGCCCGGCGAGCAGGCCCGCTTCGTCGGCCATGGGGTCGGCCTGGAGCTCGACGAGTTTCCGGTCATCGCCCAGGGCTTTAAGGTTCCTCTGCAGGAGGGGCATGTCATTGCAATAGAACCGAAGTTTGTCATGCCGGGCAAGGGGGTGGTCGGCATAGAGAACACCTTCGTCACCACCGCCGCCGGCGGAGTGAAACTTACCGATATTCCTGATGGCATTACGTATCTGTAGATTTCTGATGCTTACACCCGGGCCTTGCTGTGGGCGCGAATTTTCCTGTTTTCTCGCACCCATGGCATCCCGGTTTTTTTGGTTTTAAAAATAAAATAAAAAAGAGTTTTATTTTTAATTGACATGCACGTAAATGCAAATTATGATCACCGTAAATTTTTTCAGGAGGTGGCATCCATGAGTGCTGATGTTTATGTGGTCGAGGCCAAAAGAACACCTTTCGGCTCCTTCGGAGGGGCCCTGGCCGATGTGCCGGCGGCGTCTTTGGGTACGACCGCCATTAAAGGCGTGCTGCAGGCGGCGTTCCTGGCGCCGGAGGCGGTCGACGAGGTCATCGTCGGCCAGGTTCTCGGTGGCGGTTGCGGCCAGGCCCCGGCCCGTCAGGCCATGCGCGGGGCGGGTATCCCCGATACGGCCGCCGCCCTGACCATCAACAAGGTCTGCGGCAGCGGGCTGAAGGCGGTCATGCTCGGGGCTGATTCTATCCGGCTCGGCGAGTCGCAGGTCGTGGTGGCCGGCGGCATGGAGAGCATGTCCCTGGCCCCTTATGTGCTCGGCAAAGCCCGCTCCGGGTATCGCATGGGGAACGGCGAGCTGGTCGATCTGATGGTCTTTGACGGCCTTACCGATCCCTACACCGGTCGCCACATGGGGGAGATCGGCGAAGCGAGCGTGGAGCGCCAGGGTCTGAGCCGTCAGGAGCAGGACGAACTGGCGCTGCGCTCCTACCGACTGGCCCAGGCCGCTGTCGAGGATGGGGTCTTCGCCGAAGAGATCGTGCCCGTGGTCAAAAAGGGCAGGGGGGGAGAAACGGTCATCGAGAAGGACGAGGAACCCTTCAAGGTGGATTTCGACCGCCTGACCGGGTTGCGGGCCGTATTCAAAAAGGACGGCACCATCACCGCCGGGAACGCCTCCACCATCAACGACGGCGCCGCCATGCTGCTGCTGGCCGGTGAAGAGGCGCTTAAGCGGCACCAGTTGAAGCCGCGGGCCCGGATAGTGGCCCAGGCTACCGAGAGCCGCCATCCCGACGAGTTCCCCGAAGCCCCCATCGGCGCCATTGCCAAGGTCTGCGCCAAGGCCGGACTGTCGGTGGCCGATATCGATCTCTTCGAAATCAACGAAGCCTTCGCATCCGTGGCTCTGCTGGCCATCAAAGCCCACAACATTCCCCTCGATAAGGTCAACGTCCATGGCGGCGCCTGCGCCATCGGGCACCCCATCGGCGCCAGCGGCGCCCGTCTGGCGACCACCGTCATCCGGGAACTCGAAAAGCGGCAGCAGCGCTATGGCCTGGCCACTCTGTGCATCGGCGGCGGCGAGGCCGTGGCTGTCATCTTTGAACGCATCGCCTAGGGAGGAACACGCACATGATTAAAACGGTTGGCGTACTGGGGGCGGGACAGATGGGCAACGGCATCGCCCACGTTTTTGCCCAGTTCGGATACGAGGTGGTGCTGTACGACATCGCCCAGGCCCAGCTCGACAAGGCGGTGGCCACCATACGGCAGAACCTGGAGCGCCAGGCGAAAAAAGGCGCCATCGCCGACAGCCTGGTGGCCGAATCCCTTGGCCGCATCCGGACCACGCAAAAGATGGAAGACCTGGCGGCGGTCGATTTCGCCGTGGAGGCCGTCACCGAGAACGAGCCCCTCAAGCTGGAGATCTTCCGTAAGCTCGACGGCATCGTCAAGCCCGAAGCCTTTCTCGCTTCCAACACCTCGTCCATCCCCATCACCAAGATCGCGGCCGTCACCGGCCGGCCCGAGAAGGTCATCGGCATGCATTTCATGAATCCGGTGCCGGTGATGAAGCTGGTGGAGGTCATTCGCGGCCACGCCACCAGCGACGCGACCTTCGAGGTGACGGCGGCCCTGGTTCAGAAGCTGGAGAAGGAGATGGCCGTCTCCCAGGACTACCCCGGCTTCATCGTCAATCGGGTGCTGATCCCCATGATCAACGAAGCCGTCTTCGCCCTTTACGAGGGGATCGCCACGGTGGAGGACATCGACAAGGGGATGAAGCTGGGCACCAACCAGCCCATGGGGCCCCTCACCCTGGCCGACTTCATTGGCCTCGACACGGTGCTGGCCATCGCCAACGTCCTCTATGACGGCTTCAAGGATCCCAAGTACCGGCCCTGTCCGCTCCTGGTCAAGATGGTCAACGCCGGCTACATGGGGCGCAAATCGGGACGCGGATTCTATACCTACTAAAGAGAGGGAGACCCTTATGGATACGAGCCTGCTGCTTATCGACATGAAGGATGGGATCGCCCGGCTGACCATCAACAGCCCCAAGAGCCTCAACGCCCTCAACAGCCGGGTCTTGCGCGAGCTGGAGGGGGCTCTCGACGCCCTTGATGGCGACGACGAGGTCAAGGTGGTGGTCCTTACCGGCGCCGGCGACAAGGCTTTCGTGGCCGGCGCCGACATCAAGGAAATGGCCGCCATGAACGCCTTTGAAGGGCAGCAGTTCGGCCTTCAGGGTCAGCGGGTCATGCTGCGGATGGAAAAGATGCGCAAGCCGGTCATCGCCGCCGTCAACGGCTACGCCCTCGGCGGCGGCCTCGAACTGGCCCTGGCCTGCGACTTCATCTATGCCTCGGAAAAAGCCCGCCTCGGCTTTCCCGAGGTCACCCTCGGCATTATCCCCGGTTTCGGCGGCACCCAGAACCTGGCCCGCCGCATCGGGGCGGCCCGGGCCAGCGAGCTCATCTTTACCGGCCGCATGATCGAGGCCCACAAGGCCCGTGACTGGGGGATCGTCAACGAGGTCTGCGCGCCCGAAGAGCTGCTGGCCAAGGCGATGGAAACCGCCGCGGCCATCGCCGCCGTCGGCACCCTCGGCGTCGCCTATGCCAAGAACGCCATCGTCAACGGGCTTAACATGGGCAAGGAGGACGGCTTCCGCTACGAGGCCTCGCTGTTCGGCGTGCTCTTCGCCACGGAGGATCAGAAAGAGGGGATGGGGGCTTTCGTCGAAAAGCGCAAATCGGCCTTCAAAGGGAAGTAAGCCATTTTATTGAGGTGAGGGAGGGACGTCATGAATTTTGAACTTTCACAGGATCACAAGGTGCTGCAGGACAGTGTGCGGGATTTCGTCAACAAGGAGATCAAGCCGCTGGCCATGAAGATAGACGAGGATCACGCCATTCCCGACGCCCTGGTGAAACAGATGGGCGAGATGGGTCTGCTCGGCAGCTACCTGCCGGAAGAGTACGGCGGCGCCGACATGGACATGCTCTCCTACGCCATCGTGGTGGAAGAGGTCTCCAAAGCCTGCGGTTCCAGCGGCGTGCTCATTTCGGCCCACACCTCTCTCTGCTCCGGGCCGATCTACACCTTCGGCACCGAGGAGCAGAAGCAGAAGTGGCTGCCGGCCCTCAACACGGGCGAAAAGATCGGCTGTTTCCTGCTGACCGAGCCAGACGCCGGCAGC
The DNA here is from genome assembly GCA_033549025.1 of Desulfuromonadales bacterium. Classification (GTDB taxonomy): domain Bacteria; phylum Desulfobacterota; class Desulfuromonadia; order Desulfuromonadales; family SZUA-540; genus SZUA-540. The sequence continues at coordinate 15,170 of JAWSUS010000027.1, read as the reverse complement.
GACGCCGGCGGCACCGCCACCATGTACCGGCGCGAGGGGGATGAATTCGTCATCAACGGCAGCAAGACCTTCATCACCAACGGCGGCTATCTGGGCACCGGCGTTCTGCTCGCTTCCTATGACCGCAGCCTCAAGCACAAGGGGATCAGCGCCTTTATCATCGATCTCGAAACACCGGGGGTCTCCATCCTCAAGAACGAGAACAAGATGGGCATCCGCGGCAGTTACACGACCGCTTTTGCCTTCGACAACGTCCGCATCCCGGCCGAAAACCTGCTGGGGCAGGAAGGCAAGGGGTTCAACGTCGCCATGGATACCCTCAACGGCGGCCGCATCGGCATCGCCTCCCAGGCCCTGGGGATTGCCGAGGGCGCCTTCGAGCGGGCCCTGGCCTATTCCAAGGAACGCAAGCAGTTCGGTCAGGCGATTTGCGAGTTTCAGGCCATCCAGTTCAAGCTGGCCGACATGAAGACGCGCATTGAGACGAGCAAGCTGCTGACCTACAAGGCGGCCTGTCTCAAGGATGCCGGCAAGAACTACACCATGGAATCGGCCATGTGTAAGATGCACGCGTCCGAGACGGCCACCTACGTGACCAAGGAAGCCATCCAGATCCACGGCGGCTACGGCTACATCTGCGACTACGAGGTGGAGCGCATGTACCGCGACGCCAAGATCACCGAAATCTACGAGGGGACCAACGAGGTGCAGCGGGTGGTCATCTCCAAGCTGCTGTTGGGCTAAGGTCGGGTCAATCTCACTGGCGCCAGCTGCAAAGGCTGGATAGGAAGAAGGAGTGCTGATGGAAGCCACCCGTGAAATCTACTGGAATGTCGGCCATGGCGTGGTGCTGCCCATGTATCTGCTGGCGCTGGCGGCCTTCGGCCTGCTGGCCTGGGGGGTCAGGCAACGTCTGGCCCACTGGCGGCAGGGCAAGGCGCTCAACCGGTTCGACCGGCCGCAGGAGAGGCTGGGGCGGATGGTCGCCGAGGTGCTGGCGCAAACCAAGGTCGCGCGCGTCCGCGAGGGCGGCCTCTATCATGCCCTGTTCTTCTGGGGCTTTGCGATCCTCTTTGCCGGCACCCTGCTGGTCATGCTGCAGGCCGACCTGCTGACGCCTCTGTTCGAGTTCAACCTGCTGCAGGGAGGCTTCTACCTGATTTTCTCGCTGGTTCTCGATCTGGCCGGCGCCCTGGCCATTTTGATGCTGGCCGGCCTCTTTGTCCGGCGCTTCTTCATCAAGCCGGCCGGCCTGGAGACCAAACCCGAAGACCTCTGGCTTCACGGCCTGCTCGTTGCCATCCTCATCACCGGGTTCTTTATCGAGGGCGCCCGCCTGGCCGCCACCGAACTCGTCTGGAATCCGGAGCTGGCCCGCTATTCCCCCGTCGGCCTGCTGGTGGCCAAGAGCATGGCGGGTCTGTCGAGCCAGGGCCTGGCTACCCTGCACGTCTTTTTCTGGTGGCTGCATCTGCTGCTGGCCCTCGGTTTCATCGCGGCGCTCCCCTTCACCAAGCTGAGGCACATTCTCTACACCAGCGCCAACGCCTTTTTTGCGCCCCTGGAAGCCAAGGGAACCATTGCCACCCTCAACCTCGAAGACGAAGAGGCCGAGCAGTTCGGCGCCGCGACCCTGGCCGACTTGACCTGGAAAGACCTCTTTGACGCCGACGCCTGCACCAGCTGCAAACGCTGCCAGGATCGCTGCCCGGCCCATGTCACCGACAAGCCGCTCTCCCCCATGAAGCTCATCCAGCAGCTCGGCGAGACGGCGCCCGGCACGCCCCTGGTCGACACGGTGGGGGAAGAGGCCATCTGGGCCTGCACCACCTGCCGCGCCTGTCAGGATATCTGCCCCGCCAACAACGAGCACGTCAACAAAATCCTCGAGCTGCGCCGCAATCTGACCCTGATGGAAGGCGCTTTCCCCGGCGACGAGGTGCGCACGGCCATCAGCAACCTGGAGGTGAACGGCAATCCCTTCGGCATGGCCTTTGCCGGGCGCGGCGACTGGGCCGAGGGGCTCGACCTGGCTCGGGTGACGGCGGGGGAGGAGGCCGACATCCTCTACTTTGCCGGCTGCTACGCCTCCTTTGACCAGCGCAACCGCGAGGTCGCCCGCAACTTCGTGCGCATCTGCCAGGCCGCCGGCGTCCGCGTCGGTATCCTCGGCAAGGACGAGAAGTGCTGCGGCGAGCCGGCCCGCAAGCTGGGCAACGAATATCTCTACCAGATGCTGGCCCAGGAGAACGTCGAGACCCTTCAGACGAGCGGGGTGGCGCGCATCGTTACCACCTGCCCGCACTGTTTCAACACCCTGAGCCGCGATTACCGGGATCTGGGTCTGGAGGTGGAGGTCGAACACTACAGCACCTATATCCACCGTCTCTTGCAGGAGGGTCGTCTGGCTCTGACCCCGGGGGAGGAGCTGGCCTGCACCTACCACGACTCCTGCTACCTGGGACGCTACCAGGATATCGTCAGCGAGCCGCGGGAGGTGCTCAAGGCGGCGGGCTGGCAGGTGACGGCGATGGCCCAGGCCGGCCTCGACAGCTTCTGCTGCAGTGCCGGTGGCGGCCGCATCCTGGCCGAAGAAAAGCTGGGGTCGCGCATCAATGTCGAAAGGGTGCGGCAGGCGGCGGCCACGGAGGCGCCGATACTGGTCAGCAACTGCCCCTTCTGTCTGACCATGTTCGAAGACGGCATCAAGACCTCCGATTGTGAAGACCGACTCAAGGTACGCGATTTAGCCGAAATTGTGGTGGAAAGGATAGGAGGATAGCCATGAAATTACTGGTATGCATCAAGCAGGTTCCCGATCTGGAGTCCCGCTTCAAGCCGGCCTCCGACGGCCTCTGGTTCGACGAGAACGATCTGGCCTGGCGCCTGAACGAATACGATGAATATGCCGTCGAGCAGGCCGTGCAGCTCAAGGAACAGCTGGGGGGCGAAGCGGAGCTGACCGTCCTCTCCATCGGCCCCGACCGGGTGGTGGAAGCGATCAAGAAGGCCTTGGCCATGGGGGCTGACAAGGCGGTGCATGTGCAGGACAGCGCCGCGCATCAGAAGGATCCCTGGCAGATCGCCTCCATCATCGCCGCCTATGCCGGCGGGCAGGGGTTCGACCTCATTTTCACCGGCATGCAGTCGCAGGACCGGGGCTCGGCCCAGGTCGGGGTGCTGGTGGCGGAGCTGCTCGGCCTTGCCAGCGCCACCACCCTGGTGGGATTCAGCTACGCCGATGGCGTCGTGCAGGCCAAGCGGGAACTCGAAGGGGGACTCAAGGGGCTGGTCAGCCTGCGTCTGCCGGCTTTGGTGACCTGCCAGCTCGGCCTGAACACCCCCCGTTATCCGACCCTGCCCAACATCATGAAGGCGAAGAAGAAGGAAATCCGGCCCATTCCAGTCGCCGAACTCCTGAAGGAAGAGCCCCTGGCGCCGACGACCTCATTTTATGCGCCGGCCCGTAAGGGGGGCGGCCTTGTGCTGGAGGGCGAGCCGAGCGAGACGGCGCTGAAGCTGGTGAACATCCTCAAAGAGAAGACTGCGGTGCTGCGCTAGCAGCCGGAACCAAGAGGGGGATTCTATGAAAGCATTACTGGTCTGTGAAGTTCGCGAGGGCAAACTCCTCGATTCGAGTTATGAGCTGATGACCTTTGCCGACAAACTGGGGGCCGAGAAGGTCGCCGTGCTGGTCGGCAGCGACGGCAGCGTGCCCCAATTCGACGGCCGCGTCTATCTGGCCGATGCGGCGACGCTGGCCGAGTACAACCCGGCCGCCCACAAGGCGGCGGTGCTGGCGGCGGTGGAAAAGGAGCAGCCCGATTTCGTCGTCCTCTGTCATTCGTCCTACGGCTGGGATCTGGCGCCGCGGTTGGCCGCGGGCTTGAAGGCGGGTCAGGTGACGGAGATCGTCGCCCTGGTCGACGGCGGCTTCGAGGTCGGCTGCTGCAACGCCAAGATGCGCCGGCAGGTCAAGCCGGCCGCGGGCAGGGCCGTCCTGACGGTGCAGGCCGGGGCCTTTGCTGCGGCGGCGCCGCAGGGGACGCCCCAGGTCGAACGGGTTGAGGTAGCAGCTGACGGGCAGGGACTGACCTTTGGGGGGTATGAACCGGCCGAGGCCAAAGCCGTCGATCTGGCCCGGGCCGAAATCATCGTCAGCGCCGGGCGCGGCATCGGCAAGAAGGACAACGTCGCCGTCATTGAAGCGCTGGCCAAGGCGTTTGGTGGCGAGCTGGGCGCCAGCCGTCCGGTGGTGGACGCCGGCTGGGTCGATCACAGTCGCCAGGTCGGCACCACGGGGCAGACCGTCTCACCCAAGCTCTACGTGGCCTGCGGCATCTCGGGCGCCATCCAGCATCTGGCCGGTATGAAGAAGTCGGACTTCGTTGTCGCTATCAACAAGGACAAGGACGCTCCCATCGGCGAGGTGGCCGACGTGCTGGTGGTTGCCGACGTCCTGCAGTTCGCGCCGGTGCTCACGGCGGCGTTGCAGAAATAGGCGGCGGCCATGGAACAGGGCCTGGTGCAGGTTTATACGGGTAACGGCAAGGGCAAGACCACCGCGGCGCTGGGGCTGGCCCTTCGGGCCGTCGGGCGCGGCTTCAAGGTCTGCATGGTGCAGTTCATCAAGGGGGGCGGCGAATACGGCGAACATGAAGCCGCGCGCCGCCTGGCTCCCCTGCTGACCATTCACCAGACGGGACGCGATAACTGGATCTTCAAGGACAAGCTCGACCCCGAGGATATCCGCATTGCGCGGGAGGCGCTGGCGCTGGCGCGGCAGGCCCTCACGAGTGGCGACTACGACCTGGTCATCCTCGACGAGATCAACGGCGCCGTCTGGTTCGGTCTGCTGTCGGTGGAGGACATTCTCGACCTGATGGCGGCGCGACCCGCTAGCGTCGAGCTGCTGCTGACGGGCCGCAGCGCCGACCCCCGCGTCATCGAGGCGGCGGATCTGGTCACCGAAATGACCGAGATCAAGCACTACTACCAGCAAGGGGTGGAGGCCCGCCTCGGTATCGAAAAATAGCGAAAGCTCGCGTGGTAAAAGGAGGTTGCACGGTGGACTTGACTGAGGATCTTAAAAAACAGGCGAAAAATTTGGGGGCCGACCTGGTCGGAGTCGCCGATCTGACCCTGCTCGATGGCATCGACTGTGAACCCGCCGATCTGCTCAGCCCCTACCGCTACGCCATTTCCCTGGCGGTCAAACTGCCCAATGCCGTCTTCGAACAGCTCACCGACCGGCCGACGCCGCTCTACGCCCAGGTCTACCTCAACGCCAACGCCCGACTGGATCAGATCGCGCTGGGGCTGTGCACCCATATCGAGGGATTGGGACATAAGGCGCTGCCCATTCCGGCTTCACAGCCTCTCGACATGACCGAATTCCGCTCCCACCTTTCCGCCAAGGCCGTGGCCAACGCCGCCGGTCTGGGCTGGCAGGGCAAGAGCCTGCTCATCGTTACGCCCGAATACGGCCCACGCGTGCGCCTGGTGACCGTGCTGACGGACCTGCCCTTGATCGCCGATAAGCCCCTGAAAAATCGCTGCGGCTCCTGTACCTGCTGCACCGAGGCCTGCGTGGCCGGGGCCATTCGCAACGTCTCCACGGATTTCCACTACGCCAGCCGCGAGGAGGCTCTCGATTTTCAGAAGTGCGCCGACAAGCTGGTCAAGGAGTTCAGTCCGATGGAGAACATCGGCAAGCCGATCTGCGGCCTCTGCATCAAGGTCTGTCCCTGGGGGCGCACGCTGAAAAAAAGGCATCAGACGCCGAAGCCCAGAACCTGGCCGGCCAGCTAACCGTAGCTATAAAGCGCTAGAGAAAACATCAAAAAAACACGTTTAAAAAGATAGATAGCCGTCAAACTTAAAGTGAATTATCGTTTGAGTCAACTGCAGTGAGGGGGGAGGGCACATGAACATCGAACTGACCGAAGAGCAGAAGCTGATCCAGGATACGGCCCGGGATTTTGCCCGCAACCAATTGGAGCCCGTGGCTGCCAAGCTCGACCAGGACAAGGACCGCGAAACCTTGCTGGGCAACCTCAAACAGCTGGCCGAACTCGGCTTTATGGGCCTGAATATCAAAGAGGAATACGGTGGCTCGGAGGCCGGCGTGGTGGCCTTCAGCGTCGCCATGACGGAGATCGCCCGCGCCTGCGCTTCGACGGCGGTGACGGTTTCGGTGAATAACATGGTCTGCGAGGTCATCCAGGCCATCGGTTCCGAAGAGCAGAAGCAGAACTACATTCCGAAAATCTGCTCTGGTGAATATGCCGCCGGCAGCTTCGGCCTGACCGAGACCTGCGCCGGCTCCGATCCGTCCGGCATGATGACCCAGGCCGTGCGGGACTGCGACCATTACGTGCTCAATGGCTCCAAAATCTTCATCACCAGCGCCCCATATGCCGGGGTCTTCGTGGTCTGGGCGGTTACCGACAAAGAAGCGCCCAAGGGCAAAGGCATCAGCTGCTTCCTGGTGGAGGCCGGCACCCCGGGCCTTGTCATCGGCAAGGAAGAGGAGAAGATGGGCCAGCATGCCTCGGCGACCAACGAACTGATCTTTCAGGACTGCCGGATACCCGCTTCGGCCCTGATGGGCAAAGAGAACGACGGCTTCCGCATCGCTGTGGCTGAACTGGCCGGCGGCCGCATCGGCATCGGCTCCCTCGGCCTCGGCGTCGGTCTGGCGGCCATGGACCATGCTGCGCGCTATGGGACGGAGAGGGTGCAGTTCGGCCAGAAAATCAGCAACTTCCAGGCGATTCAGTGGATGATCGCCGATGCCTACACCGAGCTGGAGGCGGCCCGTCTGCTGCTGATGAACGCGGCCTGCCGCAAGGAGCAGGGCCGGTCCTTCGCCAAGGAAGCCTCCATGGCCAAGCTCTTTGCCACCGAAGCGGCTAACCGGGCCTGCTATCAGGCCATGCAGATGCTGGGGGGCTACGGCTACACGAAGGACTATCCCATCGAACGCTACGCCCGCGACGCCCGCATCACGACGATCTACGAGGGTACCAGCGAAATCCAGCGGCTGATTATTTCCCGTGAAATTCTGCGGGGCCTGGCCGCCTAAATCACCTTACGGAGGGGAACTATGAGCAAAAGCAAGCGCATCACGGTACAGCAGGCCGCCGAAATCATCAAAGACGGCTCCAGCCTGACCTTCTCCGGCTTCACCATCTGGCGCCGACCCTTCGCTGTTGTCTTTGAACTGATTCGGCAGCAGCGCAGAAACCTGCACCTCATCGAGGTCAACGGCGGGCCGCAGACGGAATTTCTGGTGGGGGCGGGTTGCGTGGATATCTGGGAATCCTGCTGGGTGGGGCACGAACTCTACGGCAAGTACGGCGCCAACCTGTCGCGCAAGGTGGCCGAGAAGCAGATCCTCGTCGAGGACTACAGCCACGCCGAGATGATGTTCCGTTTCGCCGCCGCCGCGGCCGGAGCACCCTATGCGGTGACGCAGACCTCTCTGGGTACGGACATCCATAATCCCGCCTACGACACCCTCGGCAAGGCGGGCCGTCGCGACGGCAAGCGCATCGCCAAACACAAGTATCTCTTCACCGAGGATCCCTTCTTCGACGGCGGTCAGCTGGTCCAGGTGCCGGCGGTGAAGATCGACGTAGCCCTGCTCTGCGTGCAGCAGGTGGGGGAAGAGGGGACCGTGCGGGTCAGCGGCCAGTACTATTCCGACCCGGAGGCCGCCCGCGCCGCCGACATCACCATCGCCGTGGCTGAAGAGATCGTGCCGGAGGAGTACCTGCGCCGCCACGCCGACCAGAACACCATCCCCAGTTTCGAGGTCGACTACATCGTCGAGTGCCCCTTTGGCGCCCATCCTACCGGCATGTTCGGCCGGTACGACGTGGACGGGGCTTTTCTGAAGAATTTCTACAACGGCACCCGCACCCAGGAGGGTTTCGACGCCTTTGCCAAGGAATGGATCCATGGCCTGGATCACACGGGCTATCTGGAAAAACTCGGGTGGGCGCGCATGCTCAAACTTCGCGCCAACACCGCCATGAATTACAGCCCGCGCGAGAAGAAGGGAGGGAATTGATATGAGCGACTTTGCATCCCCCGACGAATACGGGCTGGCCGACCTGCTGTGCTGTGCCGCCGCCCATGAGGTGCAGGATAACGAAATCGTCTTTGCCGGCACGGGCCTGCCCATGGTCGCCATCATGCTGGCCCAGCAGACCCATGCCCCCAACCTGAAGCTGATCTTCGAGGCCGGCACCCTCGACGGCCGTCCGCCGGAAATCCCCACCTCCGTCGGCGACGCCCGCTGCGAAATGGGTGCTTCCCGTGCCTCCGGCCTCTACGACGCCTTCAGTATCGCCCAGCGCGGCTACGTCGATCTCGGCTTTCTCGGCGGCGCCGAAGTCGACCAGTACGGCAACGTCAACACCACCTGCATCGGCGATTATCTCGATCCCGAACTGCGTCTGACCGGCAGTGGCGGCAACCCCGACATCAACTCCTTCGCCAGCCGCACCGTCTTCATCATGGTTCACGAAAAGCGCCGCTTTGTCGAAAAGGTGAGCTACATCACCAGCCCCGGCTGGCGCGTGAAGAAATGGCCCGGCGGCGAGTTTGTGCACCGGCGCGAACTGTACGGCGCCGCCTACCGTGGCGGCCCTTCGGCCATTATCAGCACCCTGGGCGTGTTCCGCTTTGACGAGGAGGACGGCCACATGTATCTCGACACCTGTCACCCCGGCAGCACGCCGGCCCAGATTCAGGAGCAGTGTCAGTTCGATCTCGACGTGTCGCGGGTCAAGGGCGAAACGGCGGTGCCGACCCGGGAAGACCTGCGCCTCATCCACGACGTCCTCGATCCCGACGAGATTTTCATCCCGAAAACCAAAAAATAAGTTGACGCGATGGCCTGCCGGGGCGCCCACTGATTACCGGCGCCTGGCCAGCCCATGCCCCTTTGCTCCTTCTCCGGAAGGGGCATTTTTTTTGGTTTTTTCCGGTTGGTGGATAATGCTTATTATCAGCGAAACCCGCCACCTGTTCTTAAGGAAAACCCTCCACTCAAAATTGCCAAAACCCATCCACCCGTTATCACATGAAACCCGACCACCTATTATTGCCATGGTGGTTAACCTCCTTGGTGTGGCTAAAAAGTTCTAGTTGATGTAAGACCTAGGTGTAGGACAAGATGTGAGAAAGCCCAACTTGGCGATATCAGGTTGGGCTTCTGTCTGTCGGAGATTTCGTAGATTGCAAGAAAGCGCATAAACGGCAAATCTGGGGCGTAGTTTCTGCCAGATTGTAACTGGCGCAGGATTTTGGGGCACGCTAGTAGCCGTCTTTCGAATGCACCGAAAGATCTAAAGTGAAGATGCGAGAAAATGGAAAAGGTTGACACGATAAAAGGAAACTAATACAAAATATAAATCGCATCCTGATCCCCCATTCCATTTTCTGCCAAGGGGATCTGGCGCGAGCCTAACCCGACTGATGAATCGGCAGGAGATCATAATTTTCTGATCCGAGAACCATTACCCTAATATTTTCTAGTCGGATGCGCTATGCCGGAATCAGAATATGATCAGAAATCTCCCAATCTCCAATCCGTACCCATTCTGTTCTGGAGAATGGACCTCATAAAGCAAAGTTTTACAAACATCAATGACCATTCAAGGGGAGGATTAGAAAAGGAAAACTATCGTTTTTTCAAAGACCGGAATTACCGTGAAGCCCTGGTTCTGCCACAAGATCTGGCAGCGCTCAACAATGCCATCGCTGATATCAAGCAGCGCCTTCCAGTAAGCGTAATATTCCGCATTAAAGGCACGTTGACAATGCGCTGGTTCAAGCTAACCGGATGGCCGATTGGTAGCCACCGATATTACGAGGGTGCGGTCGAAGAGATTTCCGAACATATTGCGCATCTGCAGAGAATATTCAACAAACGAAACAGGCGACTTTATTCAGTTGACTTGGACGATTATCCAGTCGCCATTTTCCGCAAAACCGATAATCGCTTGATCAGATTTAACCAAGCCTTTTCGAGCCTTGCCAATATCCCAAACTCATCCAGGAAAAAATATTTTCTGGAGAATCTCATTTCCGCCGAAGTAAAACTCCCAATTTTAGAGGAACGACTCCTTTTGGAGGGGCGATTGAAAGAAGCACTCTTCCTGTCACTTCCGGGAGAGCGCAAGATGCAGGCACTGTGTTTTCTTGAAGGTTTCAATTTCCAAGGAGACGAGTTGATACGGGTCAGCATTATGGAAGTCGAGAAAGATATGGCTACTGATGACTCGAATCAACCGGTTCAGAAAAGTTCTGCCAAGATCGATAATCTATGTAAGAGATTCGAGGAACTCCATTCGGTTGAGGAAATGCTTGCAGCCGTTTTCGAGAAAAGGGACCTTTTGCCTGGGCTTGACGCTGTCATGTATTCGGACATTCATGCCCGAAAAAACAGCGTCTTTGTTCATGCCCATGGCTCTCTATTTCGCACGCTTGAACCCGGGTGCCAATTCCCTTACAGTGGAACCATCGCCGAAAACATAGAGAAGGAAAAACTCGAGTACCTTATCGTCGACGATACGCATGCTAGCATCAAGGCCATTGATTGGGCACTGTTTGTTCCCCATGGCGTTCATTCCTACATCGCAAAAGCTTTATACATCAGGGGGGCCATGCGTACCGTTCTGATTTTTTGTTCAGGACGGAAGCATGCTTTCAGCGAGCATCAGGTTTGCAATGTCACCAAAATCGCAACCGCCTTTCACCAACGTCTGAAACAGATAAAGTCCCGCTGAAATCCAACCTTACTCTTTTCTTTGAGCCAGATTTCATGTCTGGTGTCCCATGCCATTCCCCAAAATTGAAATCTTGCCGGTTCCACTTTTTTGAATCGTATCATTCCGGGCATACGTGCTCGTCAGGCATTTTCTTTTTCAAGCAAAATTCAGCGATAGATAAGAGTCAGGCTTTAAATTGGTACCACCAATTGTGGTGCAATTTTGTGATAATTTAACATAAAACGCCGTTATGAATTTCTTCTTGCGCATATATGGCATTTTGGGGTATTTGTGGTGATACCAATTCATGTAGAAAGTGTGGAAATAGAATGACGGTTGTCGATCTTGTGTTAAAAAAGGTTGAAGCAATGGCCCTGGAAGAAGGAGAGCGGCTTCCTTCCGAAAGGGCATTGGCGGAAACCTGCGGCATTAGCCGAACAAGTATTCGCAATGCACTGAAGGAAATACAATCTCGGCGCATCCTGGCAGTCAAGCAGGGCAGCGGCTATTTTCTAGCGTCCCAGTTTGCCTTGGAGCAGGCGGTCGCCGGTCAGGACACCGGTTGGAGTATCAGGCGGATATGTGATGTCATGGAAGTTCGCCGCCATGTGGAGCCTCATGTTGTCGCACTTTGTGCCGAAAACATGGCTTTAGAGGGCATCAATCAATTAGAGTCCTGCCTCGTTGCACTGGGCGGAGCAATGGTTGGGCACGATGTCAAAAAAGCAGTTCGCCTTCACCGTGAATTCTTCAAAATCCTCCATGGACATTGTCCTAACCGGGAATTTATTCGCATATTGAACGAGTTGCGAATACCTCTCAGCTACACCAATACGGTTTTTCAACGCGCGACAAAGCAGGAAAGAAATGGCCTGTTCTCAGAGCATGCCAGCCTTTTTCAGTTGCTCAAGAAAGTGGACTCAAGTGGTGCCAAGGAGACCTGTGAGCGCATAAACCGGATTGCCACAGAGCTATTCCTGAAATACCAGCAGTCGATTATTTTTTAAAACGACTAGCGGGCAGGTTTTTTGTCCCGGCCTATGCCCTGTCCTGAAACCAGAAAGATCGAGCAAAACAGACTCTAAAGTTGGAACCCATCTCGATTTGGCTCTCCTGCAAAAAAGCAGGGGGAATTGAACCCGACAAGAAGGAGGACGGCATGAAAAGACGCAATTTTCTCAAGGCTCTGGGAGCAACAGCAGCAGGCGTAACTGCCGCAGGAACATTGGCCACACCGAGCAAGGTATTTGCTCGCAGCAAGGAGGACATAGGCGAATGCAAAAGCTTAAAAATAACCGTGCTTTCGGAAACAAGCTGGTTTAACAACGACCAGTTCAAAGCAGATATCACCAATTACGGTGGGGCTAGCACCAATCAATACGATATCCCCTGGGATCCGAAAAACTCTGGAGGCTATTCAGCTCTGCTTGAAATTGAGCAACTTGACGGCACCGTCAACAAGCTATTGCTCGACACCGGCTGGAACAACGAATGGATGGATTATGTCTTCAATCGTCACGGTGTTGACAAGATGCTCGCGAGCGGAGAAATCAACACCATGGTGCAGAGTCATTGGCATCTGGATCATTTTTGGGGGATTGAGTCGACCCTAAAGCACAATGACAAAATCACCATCTATGGCCCGGAAACCATGTATCCCGAAGACGAAAAACTTCTGTACGGTGGCAAGCTAGAAGCGAAGGGTGTTCTGTTGGCGAAAAACGACGTTCCTTTCAAGGGCAAATTGGTCAAGACCAATCCCAAAGAATTCTATAAACTCTATCCCGGTGTGGCCGTCAAAAATTTCGATGTGCCGATCCTGCTGCGGGTGCGCGGCGAAAGCGTTATTTACGCTAACATCAAGGATAAAGGCATTGTAACCGTGACAGGCTGCTGCCACCCTGGTCTTCTGACTCTGTATTCAACAGCACGGCGGGAAATCAAGGGGGGGGAAAAGATCTACGGGTGTTACGGCGGGCTGCACATCTCCTTGTTCGAGAACTGGGATCCGAAGTTCGACGATATCATCAAGGGCGCCAAGGCTTTCAATCCGACGAAGATGGGTTGTAATCACTGCACCGGCTGGATCTGGGCCGAGAACGCCGCAAAAGCCGGCCTGCCCATCGTCAAGGGGACCGATACCTTCAAATCTTATCCTCGACAGTCAGCTGTCGCCAAAGACAACAATGTCTTTCTGACTAACGGTGATACGGTCGTATTTTGATGACGGGCCCGACGCGATGTCCTTTTCCATTGCGTCGGGCCTTTTGCATCTCCAGTGAGGTGTCGTGATGACTACTTATAAAAATAATTATTTGCGTGGCCTGATTGCCTTTGTGATCATGATCGCCATTAATTTTGCCCTTTGGAGGCTATTTTTTGCGCCATCCAACGGGGTGTTCAAGCTATTCACCCCATTTTACGGTCTCTCCCTGATAGCCATGTTTTTCTATGCGATCATCCTCATTGCCGATGTTTACGGCTACAGGAACGAAGAGAACAGGATCGGTCGAGGAATCATGCTGCTTGCCGGAACGAGTCTCATTTTCTTCATAATCTATTACGGATTTTTCTGGAGTTTCCTGGGCCGACTCGGCGTCACCTACTTCAGTCCTCAGGCTCTGACCGCCTCTGAGGGAACCGGTCTCGAGATGTGGAACGCCCGCGAGAACTCGTCGCTGGCAATTCTCTATCTTGCTACGGCACTTATCTGGATTTCATACCTCTGGAACGCAGGCATGGGAAATGCTCCATGGGATGGCTTATTGAAGCGTCGGATCATCGGCACCAGCAAATTTTTTACGACCGCTTTTATTGCCATTCTCCTCTACGCGATCTTGTTTCATCCCCATATCACCGCTCTTTTTGTTCCGAAACAGATCTTTGCCGGCGTGTCGCCCTGGTGGGAAGAGTTAGCTATGACCGCCAGCGCGTTCTATCATCTTGGCTGGATGTTTGCGGGCCTCTTCCTGGTTATGTTCCTAGTGGAGTGCGCCGAAAGTTATCCCTTCAGTCTGATTCGTGGAGAAAATTCTGGGTCACTATGGAGTTTTGTTACGGTATTGGCAATCGCGGTTGGTGGGGGCTTCATCTTTATGTCTATTGCCGAAGCAATCATGAACTACTACTGGTTTGAACCGTTCACTGGCGGTAATTACACCGATGATCCCCGTTTTCGATACCTGCATACTGCTGAGATAGCGGCCTTTTTCATGCTTAGCCTTACCATTCTCAAGGTGTTTTTTAACAACGTTATTGATACTTCTAGGAAGTGGCTGAACCTGGTAGCACGGCTTTTTGCTGTTCCACTGGCGGGGATGGCTCTCTACTTTTTTTACTATAGCGAGACGATCGGGCCACTGTTCCATGATCGCACCCCGGGTATCGGCAACATGGATGAGACTTCTCTAGCTTGGACGCTTATGTCGCTGGGTCTGATATTTGTTTACGACAAATTTTTCAACTCTTTTTTGATTCGGAAAAAAGCATGAATCGTCGCGACTTCTTTAAAGACTCATTCGGAGAAACGCTCCGCACGGCCTTCAGAAACTTTGATCGTCTCAAAGAAACCTTTGGGGAGGTCGGCGATTCCGTCCGGCAAGCAATGGACGGCACGGGCATGTCATCGGGGAAATTCTTTGATTCCTACGAACTGAGTTATTCCCTGACCTTGGCCTATCCAAGAGAGATGTTCGAGCAGATGGCCCGAGACCATGGGATTGCTTACGAAGGTGTTGAAACCATAGAGATTGCCAGGGAATTACACCAGCGAGGGGTAATATGAGCCGAATTGATCCGTATGCCGCCACCAGGAGCCTGATCGAAAATGCTTTCAGCTATCTGACCTGGCATGAAGATGCTTGCAACGCCGTAGGCTTCAAGGGGATCAGTCAGGTCTGGAAAACTGAGCCAGCTTGGTATTTTTGGCTTGATTCCGTCCAGGGTGGGTTCCTCCTTAGACTGCAGGATGATGAACCTTTGAACTCCAGCCAGTATGTCAGCCTGGCAGTCCATTTTTACCCCTCCCCGAGCGAAGCTGAGCACTGTCATCTTTTACCTGAAGAGCGCAGCCTGCTGGCTGACAACAGCGTATTTGATGTGTCCACCTGCACCCCCCATTTTGAGAAATACGAGGCATGCCTGCCTTATTTCCTTTCGGCAGAAATCGGCTTGATGATCGGATCTGATAACCAATTACAGCTACTAGTCCATAGCACTAATAGTGAAATGCAGTCTCATATGGCCAAATTCCTTGATCTTCTGGTCAACACCCTTAACTTCGAAGCAAAAAGCTATCATCAGCAAGCCCTTCTGGGGCGGCTCCAGTTTTCTTGGACACTGATTTGGGATAATATTCCCATGTCCAAGGAGGTTGAAAATGACCGA
>JAWSUS010000026.1:0-42158 GCA_033549025.1 Desulfuromonadales bacterium | reverse complement strand
TTTGTGCATGACCATGTTTACAAAATCCTCCCCTCGATATTATCGGATTCTGTAAACAACGCGTCAATTTCTTACACTTTACCTCTCTGCAGACTTCGTCCATGCCTGTGACTTTGTCCTTTCACTACGGGGACGTGGGCGCACTGCGTTTGAATCCTTTTCAGGTGGAGCACGCTATTCTCAATGTCGTCAATAACGCCATTGCCGTACTCAAGCATGAGGGGGGAAGCGTCTCTGTGGAGAGCCGGCGCGAGAAAAGAAGCGATGGTGAGTTTGCGGTGGTCGAGGTTATTGATGATGGCCCCGGCCTGCCGACAGAGATTATCAACTCCCTTGCGCGGCCCCAAACCTCGACCGCCAGCAAGTCAGGGAAGGGCTTTGGCCTTTTTCTGACCCTCGAAGCCATGCAGTGCCATGGCGGTTTTCTTGATATTCAACGTCTTACGCCCAAAGGGACCTCGGTCAAAATGGGTTTCCCCATGGAAGTCGGTGAGTGATTAAATGAGCGAAGAGTCCTGCGGACATATTCTGGTGGTTGACGACGAGGCCAATGCCCGCAGGGTTCTTTCGGCCATCCTCAGTGAGGCCGGATACCAGGTGGCAGAGGCCGAGTGTGCCAGGGATGCCAAAACACTTTTACGGTCACTGGATATCGATGTGGTGATCAGCGATGTCCGGATGCCCGAAGAAGACGGCATCGAACTCCACGACTATATCAGTGAGCACTACCCCGATATCCCCGTTATGTTCCTCACCGCCTACGGTGACGTAGAGTCCGCCGTCAGCGCCATGACCAAGGGGGCCTTCTACTATTTCGTCAAACCTCCCAACTACACGGATCTCAAAGGCATTCTGTCCCGGGCGGTGGATCAGCGCCGTCTTAAACGCGAACTCCACCTGTTGCGGGAACAGCTCGGCGAAGAAAATCAAAAGTACCGAATTATCGGCCGGCACCCCGAAATCCAGCGAATTTTTGAAACCATCAAATCGATCAAGGATTCGGAAAGCAGCGTGCTGATCACCGGTGAAACGGGGACAGGCAAGGAACTGGTCGCCCGGGCCTTGCACTTTGAGGGCAAGAGAGGCACAAAACCCTTTGTTGCCGTCAACTGTGCAGCCATCCCCAAAGACCTGATCGAATCCGAGCTGTTCGGCCATGAAAAAGGCGCTTTCACCGGCGCCTCGAATCGACGCGTCGGTCGTGTCGAACAGGCTTCCGGGGGAACCCTGTTTCTTGATGAAATAGGGGAACTCGATCTTTCCGTGCAGGCCAAGCTTCTGAGAGTCCTGCAGGAAAAGGAAGTTGACATGCTGGGCAGCAACAAAAGAGTTTCTGTCGATTTTCGCCTGATTTCCTCCACCAATCGCGATCTTGAAGAGGAAGTTAAAAGAGGACATTTTCGCGAAGACCTGTTCTACCGCATCAACGTCGTGCAGATAAAAGTTCCCTCTCTGCGTCAGCGACGTTCGGATATCCCCATTCTGTCAGCGTCATTTGTCAAGGAATTCTGCCGCCGGGAGAACAAGTTACTCGCTCTATCCGAACGTGTACTCGAGGTGTTTCAAAGCTACAGCTGGCCCGGAAACATCCGCCAATTACGCAACGTCGTTGAGCGTGCTGTCGTTCTGGCACGGGGAAGAGAAATTACCCTTCAGGAACTGCCTGAGGATCTCTTTGCACCGCAGTCCACTCATGAAAAAGCGGAGCCGACCCAAACAATTAAGGAGATGGAGGCAAGGGCTATTGTCGAGGCGCTGGATGCCTGTAAGGGCAACAAGTCCAAGGCCGCTAAAATGCTCGGTCTCTCACGCAAAGCCCTTTACAAGCGCCTAAGCGACTATCATATTCTCGCCTGATCCTATCCCAGACGATTCAGTCCCTTCCATTTTTTGTTTTCCCCTACGCCTCTACCATCCTTCTCATTGAACCACTGTATCCAATCGAAACACTCAAGACCAATAAAACCAGGTAGTTGGGCCAGTTGTTTCTGTTGGATACACAGGGTGGGCCGACAGTGTTTCCTTAGGGGGCATTCTGCCCTTGGTTTTTTATTGCGGCCTTAAAAAGCATGTAAAAACATGTGGTTGTGCTTCGGCACAATGCTTGCGATAGATAAGGAATGAGGGGACTCCCTTTCATTTTATGGCGAAAACTGCACCGTGGTCATGGTTGAAACCTTGCGGATGGGGGCTTTTGTGGATGTTAAAAAAATCATGATTGTCGATGAAGCGGGGTTCGGACGGGTTTGCTGCGCCTTACTCGAAATGTACGGCTACACACCGGATTATCTCCAGCAATGCCATGAGTTCAAGGAGCGCTGCAACCCGGACCAACACGGTCTGGTCATCCTGAGTTATCCGTACGGTTCCGAAATTCTGTCTGAACTGCCGAAATACCGCCGGGTCAAGACCATCATCCTCTCTGACTATATCAGTTCCGACCTGCTGGCACGTATCAAGGGGCTCAGTCAGGTGGTTTGCCTGACCAAACCCCTCGATTTCGGTAATTTCAGGGATACAGTCTCTCGCATGATGCCCTGCCAGGGGCCTGGCAATTAGGAGGACGTTTTGAAGAAAGTTTTGGTAGGCCTGATTGTTTTGTCCTGCATTATAGGGGGTTGTAACCGACAGACCAAAGAAGGTCTGTATCAGGAAGGCCTCACTCTGAGCGCCCAGGGTAATTACCGCGGCGCTGTCGTGCTATTTAAAAATGCCTTGGAGAAGGATCCTAATTTTTTTGAAGCCAGGTTCCAATTGGGCAACGCCTATCTTGAAACCGGCAAATACGACCGGGCATTTAACGAATTCGAAAAAGTACGTCTTCAAAATCCTGCCTTCCCTGGTCTTCAACTCAAACTGGCCCAATGGAACCTTCGTACTAAAAATCCCGACGAAGCACTTCGTCTGATGGCGTCTTATCAGGAAAGCGCGCCGGCAGATTCGGAAGTTTATGAAATCATAGGGCAGGCCTTCTACCAGAAGGAAGAATGGAATGAGGCCGAAAAAGCTTTGCGCGAAGCGGTCGCTGCGAACGATAAGAACCTCAGTGCGAAGCTTCTTCTGGCCCAGATCTTCATCAAACAGCAAAAAAATTCGCAGGCCCGTGATCTTCTCGCCGTGATCGTCGACCGGAAAATCCGTGCCCGGGCCGCCTATTTTATGTTGGCCGACCTGGAAGCCGCCGAGGGGAATTTAAAGCGAAGCCGTGAAATTTATCACGCCTGGAGTGCCCTCGACCCGGAAGATGCCGACGCTCTCTTTAAAATGGGACTGTACGATTTGGATGCCGGGCGTTTTTCTGAGGGCGAAGAGGTAGCTGCCATCCTGGTTGAACGCTTTCCAGCCAATGACCAGGGGATGCTGCTCAAAGGAATGGCCAGTTATCTGCAGGGCCAGAGCGAGCAGGCTACCCGCGAGCTCCAGCTGTCTCTAAAAAAGGGCAGTAACCCTCTCGCCTATTATTTCCTCGGTCTTTCCTACCTCCAGATGGAACAGTACGAACTGGCTTTAAACCAGTTTCACAAGGTTCTCGATTTCAACCCTGACTCGGTGCAGGCCCGCTGTATGGTGGCGATGACCCTTCTGAAACAGAAGCGTCTCGAGGATGCCATCAGCCAGGTGGATATCATTCTGACCAAAAACCCGGAAAGCGGCCTGGCCTGGAATATTCTCGGTAGTGCCCATATGGCCATGGGGCAATACGACAAGGCCATGGCGGAATTCAACCGGGCCATCACCCTGGACCCGAAACTGGCTGACGTGCATCTGAAAAAAGGACTGTTTCATCTTTCCCAAGGCGATGTGGCACAGGCCGAAGAAGACATGGTCAAGGCCGTCCGTATCGCCCCCGACGTTCTCGATACCCGTTTGGTTCTCGCCAACCATTATATCCGGCAGCAGAACTATCAGCAGGCCATGGAAGTTCTGGAAGAGGGCGTGAAGGGATCTGCGCAGGACGCCCTGATCTACAATTATCAGGCCGGGGTGCTGCTGGCCCAGAAAAAGATTCCCGAGGCTATCGACAGGCTGAAGGCTGCCAAAAAGGCTTCTCCTCTTTATTTCACCCCGTATTTCAATCTGGCGAATCTCTATCTCTCACAGGAAAAATACGACCTGGCTTTGGCTGAACTGAACGCTGTGCTCTCGCTGGAACCAACGCAGGTAAACGCTCATTTGGCCAGCGGCATGATTATGGAGCTGCAAGGGGATGAGGTGGCCGCCCTCGAGTCTTACCGACGGGGTAGAGACACGGGAACAGTCGAGGGTGCTGTCGGACTGGCAAATTATCACGCTAAAAGAGGAGCTCAGCCGGAGGCATTGGCCGTCCTTGAACAGGCTCAGAAAGAGTATGCAGATCATTCGGGACTTCTTGAACTCAAAAGCCGTCTGCTGCTCAAGTCCGGCCGTGTGGATGAAGCCCTGGAGCTGTTGTCGCGGATCGAGGAACTAAACCCGGGCCGAGGATATCCTGTTCTGGTACAGGTTTTGATGCATTATGGGAAAAAAGAGGAGGCCACCCGGCTGGCCGAAAAAGTGATTTATACCCAGACCCAATCCCCATACGGGCATCTGCTTTTGGCTGCCGTCTATGAACACGACCGTCTCTATGAAAGGGCTCTGCAGACACTGCAGCGAATGCCAGCTGAGGCCAGCGCTTCTCCCCAAGTGCAAATCCGGATCGCTCAGATCTTTGAAAAGAAGCAAGACTATGACCAGGCCATGAAGACCTACCAGGGTATTCTCCAAAAAACGCCTCACTTCTTCCCGGCCCGTTTTGCTCTCGGCGCTCTGGCAGATCGGCAGGGAAACAAGGCAGCGGCCCTTGATCATTATCGCCAGGTTCTGCGGGAAGAGCCCAACTACACGCCTGCCTTGAATAATCTCGCTTATCTTTATGCCGACAACTACGCCGACAAGGCGGAAGCTCTCGAACTGGCCCTCAAGGCTTTCCGTAACGCCCCGGAAGATCCGGGTATTCTAGATACGCTCGGCTACGTCCTCATCAAAAACAGCCGTTTCGAGGAAGCAATCCAATCCCTTGAAAAAGCTGCCGTCCTGTTGCCGGACAATCCGACCGTCTGCTATCACCTGGGACTTGCTTACAGTGCAGCAGGCAGAACCGATAAAGCGTTGGCCATACTTAAGAAAGCCAAAGAATATGGGGCTTTCCCCGAAGCGAGCAAGACCGATGAGCTGCTGAAGCGACTATCTGGCTGATGGAGTAAGGAAGATGGGAAAGACACTGATGATCCTGGTAGGCGGCGACCTGCTGATCGCGCTTATAGCGCATCATTTTGGTCTCATGGTGCGCTCCGGTACCCTGTCTCTTTTGGATGGCAACTTCCTGGGAGACATTCTAAAGGTTCTGGTGTTTGCTTTTGTTCTGCTTTTCACGACGTACTTTTCAGAAATGTACAGTCGGGAAAAACGCTTCGGCCTGAGCGAAACTATGGGACGTGTCCTAGCCTCGTTGGTGCTGGCCTTTGCCGTTCTGTCGGTAACGTATTATTTTCAACCCTCTATTGCCATCCGCACGGACATCCTGGTTCTTTCGTTGATCCTTTTTGGTGTCATTCAATTCCTCTGGCACAACCGCTATCCTTTATTGCTCAGGGTGCCGGGGATATCCAAAAAGGTGCTCGTCTTCGGCGTCGGTCCCCTGGCTCAGCAGATGGAGATGCTCATCTCCATGTCCAATACCGGTTATGTCTTTGAAGGATTTGTGTCACCCGGCCGGGAATACGATCCGGACTCCCGAGATCCGCTCATCGCTTCTGTCGATACCCTGCTGGCCGCCGCCGAAAATCGCAAGGTCAATAAAATCGTCATTTCTCTGTCCGAACGTCGAGGAGTGTTTCCGGTGCGTGAAATTCTGCGCTGCAAGCTTAAAGGGATTGAGATCGTCGATGCCGTAACCTTTTACGAAGATGTCACCGGCAAGCTCATGGTCGAGAACATCAATCCAAGCGGGTTTATTTTTTCCGGCGGTTTCAAGCTGACCCAGTTTATGCGGGGCATGAAACGGGGGCTCGATGTGATCCTCTCCCTGACGGGAATCATTCTGTTTCTGCCCTTTGCGCCGATTATCGCTTTGATGATCAAGTTCGATTCACCCGGACCTATCCTTTTCAAGCAATTGAGGGTCGGAGTCGGGGAAAAGACCTTTCATCTGTATAAATTTCGCACCATGGGGCAGGACGCCGAAAAAACCACAGGTGCGGTCTGGGCGACTGAAGACGATCCCCGTATCACCCGTGTGGGGCGCTTCTTGCGCAAGAGCCGTCTGGATGAGGTTCCCCAGCTGTTCAACGTGCTGCGCGGCGACATGAGCTTTGTTGGTCCTCGTCCCGAACGTCCCGAGTTCGTGAACAAGCTCAATGAACGTGTCCCCTATTATGCCACGCGTCATACCGTCAAGCCGGGAGTCACCGGCTGGGCCCAAGTAAAATATCCATACGGCGCCTCTGAGGAGGATGCGCTGGAAAAGCTGCGCTACGACCTGTTTTACATCAAAAATTATTCACTGCTGCTTGATCTGGTGATCATTCTTGAAACCGTCAAAGTCGTGCTATTCGGCCGCGGAGGAAGGTAGGGGGATGAAATTTTCAATCTGTATTGGCCTGCTGTTTGTGACTCTGACCATGATGCTGCCCTCCATGGTCAGGGCGGGGGATTACGTTATCGGGGATGGCGATGTGCTACAGGTGTCCGTTTGGGGCGTACCCGACCTCAGCGTGCAGGTGACGGTCAGGCCTGATGGCAAGATCACCATTCCGGCCGCCGGCGATATTGAAGCATCCGGCCTGACGCCGGCCGCTCTGGCTGAAAACCTGCGCAAGTCCATCCGGCGTCTGGTGAAAGAACCGATCGTGACGCTGACGGTTTCCCAGATTACCAATAACCGGATCTACGTTTCGGGAGGAGGTGTCCCCGCCGAGGTGGTCAACCTGGCGGGCCGCACCAGTCTGTTTAAGTTCCTCTGCCGTTTCGGCACCCTGGAAAACGCCGATCTCCGCCATGCCTACCTGCTGCGCCAGGGACAGAAGGTGAAGGCCGATTTCTACAAACTCTTCTGGGAGGGAGACTTTTCACAGGATATCCAGTTGCAGGCCGAAGATATCCTCTTCATCCCCAACAATGAGCTGAACAAAGTCTATGTGGTCGGGGCGGTAGCGCAGCCGATGTTCATCGTTTACCGATCCGAAATGAAGGTTCTTGATGCCA
Organism: Desulfuromonadales bacterium; assembly: GCA_033549025.1. Lineage (GTDB taxonomy): Bacteria > Desulfobacterota > Desulfuromonadia > Desulfuromonadales > SZUA-540 > SZUA-540. Next base: position 34,934 of record JAWSUS010000026.1, on the reverse strand, counting down.
TTCTGGAATCCGGGGGTTTCAACGAATACGCCAATCGCAGCAACATCACTGTGCTACGCAACACGGGCGAAAAAATACGGGTCAGCGTCAAGGATCTCCTTAAAGGGAAGGACCTGAGCCAGAACGTCTTTCTCAGGCCAGGAGATTACGTCATCGTCGACGAAGGGCTTTTCTGATCCGTTTAACCATCCAACTCAGGTGGATGACTGGCGGAAAACTGGCCTGCTTTGAGAGGGAACCCCTATGAAAAGATCGTCATCTGAAATTATGCGCAACCTGCGTGTACTCTATAAGAAACGCTACCTGGGTATTGCTACGGCACTGGTGGTTATGTCCCTGGTGATTGCCTACAGTTATTATCTGCCGAAGCAATATAAGGCGGACAGTACGGTTTTCATTGAAAGCAATGTCATCAACAGCCTGGTTGAGGGCATCGCCATCACGCCGAGCATGGATGACCGTATCCGTGTACTGCGCTATGCCATGCTCAGCCGCGACCTGATCAGCAAGGTGCTTAACGAGATGGACATGGATGCCGAGCTCGGCAGCGAGGCCAGGCTGCAGGATTATGTGGAGGCTTTGCAGACAAGGACTAAGATCGATTTCAGAAATCGTGAAGGTCTTTTTACCGTTTCCATCGTTGATGGAGATCCGGTTTTCGCCAGGGATTACGTCAACACGCTGGTGCGGACCTATGTCGAAGAAAATATATCGGAAAAGCGCGAAGAGACCTATGGCGCCAACCGATTCCTCGATGAGCAGCTCGTTCATTTCAAGAAGAAACTGGACGAAGCAGAAGACGCCATCATCGATTTCCGTCGCCAGCAGGGCGTTTTCCTGGCTGTGGGTGAACAGGCTATTTTGCAGGACATCCAGGCATATCAAAGGGAAGTCGAGGATATCACCCTGACTATGGAGACCCTCGAGGCCAGAAAGGGACAACTGGCCCAGCAATTGAAGAATGTAAAACAGTCTGTCCCCATATTCAACGAACAGCAAGGAGCAGACCGCATCGTGGGGCTTGAGCAGCGGATCGCCCAGCTTTTGCTGACCTACACGGAAAATTATCCCGAAGTCATTCGTCTGAAAGCCGAGGTCGAAGGCCTAAAGCGCCATTTGCAAAATGGCCAGGAAGGGCAGCCCCTGACGGGAGAAATGACCACCATCAACCCGGTGCACCAGGAGGTACAGCAAAATATCTTCACTGTCGAAGCGGAGCTAAGCTCCCTTAGCGCAAGGAAAGAAAGCCTTTTGCGACGGATGGAGGGGCGCAAGGCCCAGTTGCAGGACGTTCCTGAAAACCGCAAGGTTCTTGCCGCTCTGGAGCAGGAACGGGATTCTTATCGCCAGACCTACGATCAGCTGCTGACACGCATGGGGCAGTCGGAAGTGTCCAAGCAGATGGAAATCAGCAATAAAGCTTCAACCTTCCGCATCGTTGATCCGGCCCAGCTGCCAAAGGCTCCTGAGTCCCCCAATATGGTGCGAATGATTCTTCTGGCTATTGCCGCCGGCCTGGGCACCGGGGTAGGGCTTATTCTGCTGCTGGACCACCTGAACCCAACCATTGTCGAAGTGGCACAGATTCGTGAGTTGGGGGTGGAGGTGCTGGCCGTCATCCCGACCATCGTTGATACAGAGCAACTGCGTATGGTAAAGCGTCGTGATGCCCTTATTTATTCCGTGTCCGGCGTCTATTTTTCAGCGGTTCTCGGGTTACTCGCCTTCGAAGCCCTGCTACGGTAAAAGACACTCTCCACGGCATGTCTGACGCAATGCCGTTACCCCCAAAGGGAGGCAGTAAATATGAGCCGAATTGAAAAGGCGATCGAGAAAGCAACCCGCCTGAGACAGGGTGTTGATGACAGCAATGAAATATCAAAGGCGGTTTCGCCGACCGCCGTTTATCCCAATGATCCGGATAGCAGGTCTTCCATGCAGGCTCTGCAGAACGTCAAGCCTCTCCAGATTAAAAGCCCCTTTTTGCCTATGGCGGCCCGCAATAACGATATCGTCTCTGAAGAGTATAAAAAACTCCGTTCCTTGGTGCGAAGGCTCACCAAAAAGGAATCTTTTCTCAACACCCTGCTGGTCACCAGTACCGTAGGCAGTGAGGGAAAGAGCATCACCACTCTCAATCTGGCCCTGGCTCTGGCACAGGAATACGACCACACGGTGCTCTTGGTTGACACGGATCTGCGGCGGCCCTCCATCCATCGTTACCTGGGGCTTCAACCCGAAGTCGGGCTGGTCAACTGTCTGCAGGAAGGCCTCCCCGTCGAAAAGGCCCTAATCAAGACTGGCTTGGGCAAGCTGGTTGTTTTGCCTGCGGGATCTCCCGTTGAAAACCATCTGGAACTTCTGGCCTCAGAGCGTATGAAAAAACTGATCCGTGAATTGAAATCACGCTACCCCGAACGGTACGTGATTTTTGACACGCCACCAGCGCTGCCCTTTGCCGATGCCCAGATTCTCGGTTCCGAAGTCGATGGGGTGATTTACGTCATCCGCGAAGGCTTTGCCAAGACAGATCAGATCCGGGAAGCGATGGACAGTCTTAAAGGCACCAATCTGCTGGGAGCCGTCTACAACGATTCCAGTGTCATGCCGTCTGCCGGACGATACTCATATTACTACTGAGGAGGGGAAAGCTTTGAAGAGGTCTATATTCATCCGCTCGGGTACCATGGGATGCCTGCTTACTCTCTTGTTTGTTAGCGTCGCTTGGGGGCGTATCGATATCTCTCCGCGCTTCACCTTGCGCGAAGAATACAACGACAATGTCTATCTGTCGGCCAACAACGAGCAGGGGGACTTTATCACCCGGGCCATACCCGGCCTCTCCCTTGAACTGGACAGCAATTACCTCGACCTCAGCCTCGACTACAGCCTCCACTATATATTTTATGCCGACCTGACCGAAGAGAATGAATCCAGTCTCAAGGATGTGCAGCGTGCCATGGGTACGGCGCAGATCCTGCCGGATCGCGATTTTACCATTACCCTTGAAGACCATTACAGTCGGGTCACCATTGATGAACGCGACCCTGTTGTAGAAGAAAGCTTGTTCGTCAATCGGACCAATCTGAATCGTTTCTTGGCCAATCCCCGGTATCAGTATCGGTCCCTGCCGGGGCTGCTGGCTATTATCGGCTATCGTTTCGAAAAGCTCTCCTACCAGGCCCCCGAAGGGGATGATTCCGAAGCCCATGCCGGCTATGCGGATGTCCGTAAAGACCTCTCCCAGCGATTCAGCCTTATTCTCTATTACGAATATCGCGATCATCAGGCCAAAAATACCGAGGATTATTCCCGGCAGGATGCCTGGGTTGGGCTGGAATATCGTCTTTCACCCCGTGTGACTTTGCGAGGTCACGGTGGTCAATCCTGGATCGATTATGACGAGCGGGAAGAAGAAAAGACTAACCTCTGGGCTGCCAGCCTTGACTATACAATCTCCTCTTATTGGACAGTAGGCGCGAGTTACTCGCAGGAGGTCATTAATTCCGTAACCGAAGGAATCTTTGAACGTAAGCGTGCCAACATCTATGCCTCACGACATTCTGGTGTTTTTTTCGACCTGGAAGGGCACGCTGGCCGGGACAGCTATAAGGAAATAGACCGGCAAGACGATGTCGTTGGCGGTAGCCTTTCGGTCGGAATGCCACTAGTTCGCAATATCCTTTTACGTTTGACCGGAGCTTACGACTATCTGGAATACGACCCCGAAAAAGAGCGTGTCCACCGCTTCGGTGGCGGCCCGGCTTTGGAATATGAGGCACGACGTTTTTCGGCCAGCCTCGGTTACCGTTATCGGGAGGAAAACTCCAATTTTGATTCCAGCGACTATGTCAATCACATCGCTTTTGTAGAAGGATCGTTCGAATTCTAACCCGCTTGAACGAGGGGGTTCTAAATGTATAACGAGTTTTTCGACTTTACCCTCAAACCCTTTGAAATTGTGCCCAATCCGCAATTTCTCTATCCCAGCGACCCTCATCGCAAGGCCTTGAGCTATCTCGAGTACGGCCTTAAGGAAGGGGCCGGCTTCATTCTGCTCACGGGCGAAGTGGGCTCGGGCAAAACGACCATTCTTAAAGACATCATCAGCCGGTTCTCAGGCCATACCTCGCTGGCCATGGTTTTCAATACTCGCGTCGACGCCTTGCAGTTGATCGCTATGGTCAACGAAGAATTCGGCCTCAATCCCGAAGGGAAGGACAAGGTTGCCCTGCTGAGGGAGCTTAACAGCTATCTCATTGAGGAATATGCGAACCACGGCAAGCCGATTCTCATCATCGACGAAGCCCAGAACCTTTCCCTGGACACCCTGGAAGAAATCCGCCTGCTCTCCAACCTGGAGGCGGAAAACACCAAGCTCCTGCAGATTGTCCTGGCCGGCCAGCCCGAATTGAAAACCCTCATCGCCAAACCCGAACTGCGGCAGCTCAAACAGCGCATCAATATCGGCTGTCATCTACGGCCTCTGCGGCGCGAAGAAACCGAAGACTACATCCTCTATCGGATGGAAAAAGCCGGCAATCGCGAGGCCGTCACCTTCGAAACCGGAGCCATGGATCTTATCTACCGGTTCAGTACCGGGATTCCCCGCCTGATCAATGTCCTCTGTGATTTCATTCTGTTGGCCGCCTTTGCCGACCAGGTTCGCGACGTTACTCTCGATATGGTCAGGGAAGTCGTCGAAGATCTGGATATTTTGGGAGAATCCGAAGCCCTAGAAGAGGTCGAGGTGGTCGACGAAGACTCATTATCTCATCAGAAAGAGAACCTCCTTGAACGCATCAGCATGCACGAAAACATTCTAAAGGTCCTTATGACCAAACAACGGGAAGAGTTCACCCGGCTGTCGAGCCAGCTGGAGGCACTTTCCGCTCAGATGAGCGAGGTAAAGACCATTGCTGAATATTTGAAACTCACAGCGTCTCATGAAGAAGAGTCGCGTTCAGGTAAAAAAAAACTTTTTAACCGATCTCTCGGCTGGGGCTGATTTTAAGGGCAATTCAATCGACAATAAGGTGAATTATTGCAATGTGCGGTATCGCGGGGATTTTTAAACAAACGGAGTCTGCCGATATTGAGCAGAACGAAATTCAGAGCATGGTGTCCATGCTGAACCACAGAGGTCCGGATGAAAGTGGAATTTACCTTGATTCGAAAATAGCTCTCGGTCACACACGGCTAAGTATTATTGGGCTTGACGACGGCAGCCAGCCCATGAGCAATGAAGATGGCTCCTTGTGGATTGTTTATAATGGAGAAGCCTTTAATTATCTAGAGCTTAAGGCAGGGTTGGTTCAAAAAGGGCACCGCTTTCGCACAACAACGGATACAGAGGTAGTGTTGCATCTTTTTGAAGAATACGGACCTTCATGCCTGGAAAAAATAAACGGGCAGTTTGCCTTAGCCATATGGAACAGTAAAAATCACACACTTTTTTTAGCGCGAGACAGAGTCGGCATTAGGCCTCTTTTTTATTGTCAGGTTAACGGCCGGTTTTTCTTCGCCTCTGAAATCAAGGCGATTTTTGCCTGTCCCCAAGTCCCTCGAGAGTTGGAATTGACGGCCTTGAGCCAAGTTTTTACCTTTTGGACGACACTAAATCACCAATCAGTTTTTAAAGGCATAAAGGAGCTTCCTCCTGGGCATTATCTAACCCTCGGTGCGGGAGCGGAAAAACCGAAACCTTATTGGGAACTGCCATACTATCCTCAGGAAGAACGCTGGATGGGGACTGAGGAAGAGGCATGCGAAGAATTGTCTTATCTCCTTAAGGATGCCATCCGGTTACGACTTCGTGCGGATGTGCCGGTAGGTGCTTATCTTAGCGGAGGACTTGATTCATCGATTATAACCAGTCTTATCTCAGGACATTTCAACAACGATCTCAGAACTTTTTCCCTTAGTTTTGAAGAAAAGGCCTTTGATGAGACGATCTATCAAACCCAAATGGTGGAGTCTCTCAAAACCGATCATCGCCAAATACTTGCACGAAATGATCATATTCGGGCTTTGTTACCTAAAGTGGTATGGCACAGTGAAAAACCGCTTCTACGTATGGGGCCGGTGCCACTTTTCCTTTTGTCCGGTCTCGTAAGGGAAAATGGCTTTAAGGTTGTCCTTACTGGCGAGGGAGCAGACGAGATATTCGGTGGCTACAATATTTTTAAAGAAGCCAAGGTTAGAGCCTTCTGGGCGAAAGAACGGGATTCCCGATCGCGACCTTTGCTCCTGCAGCGTCTATATCCTTATATATTCACGAATCCGAGCCGAACAAAATTTCTTCTAGAAAAATTTTTTGGTGTTCAAGGTGAATCGGCACTGGATCCCTTTTTTTCGCACAGGGTGCGTTGGGATGGTGGTTCGAAAAACCTTAAGTTCCTCTCTAAAGAAGCACAGGCTTGCCTGGCAGACTACGATCCGATTCATGCCTTAGCCGAAACTCTTCCGGATGATTTCAATAAAAGAGACCTGATGTCACGAGCCCAATATCTTGAAATACAACTGTTTTTAAGCAATTACCTCCTATCGAGCCAGGGTGACAGGGTCGGCATGGGGAACTCCATCGAATTACGACTGCCATTTCTTGATTACCGGCTGATTGATTTTTCAATGCGCCTTCCATCGCACTGGAAAATAAAGGGCCTTAACGAGAAATATATTCTTAAGAAAGCCTTTGCCGACATCCTTCCTGGAGAAATTCTGACCAGGCCTAAACAACCTTATAGAGCACCGATCCATCAAAGTTTCTTTTCTTCTCGCGGGAACGATTACATGGAGGAATTTCTCTCCTTCGAAAAGGTGGCCAGAAGTGGCTACTTCGATCCTCTTAAGGTTCGCAATCTGGTCGATAAGTGCAGAAAATGCGAAAACATTCCGAGCGAATCCCAAAATATGGCACTAATGGCCATACTCACAACCCATATGATAGATCAACAATTTATCGGTAATGACCAATTCTGTGATAGCGAAATAAAAAAGCCCTCACGAATCGTATGCCGAAAAGTGGTGGGTGGTTGAATATTAAATGAGTTTCAATTCTATTGTGAGGTGTTGATGAACGAGCAGTTTTCCAAAAGTGTGCTTGATATCGATGTCGTTGCAGAGACTGAAAAAATTACTTCCAGTCTGCGTGATATGCTCAAAAACCACGTTAAAAAAAGAGGGGTTGTCGTCGGTATTTCTGGAGGAATCGACAGCAGCGTTACGGCCGCTCTTGCGGTCAGGGCAATAGGCGCATCAAAGGTCTTTGCTTTGCAGATGCCAGAAAAACACTCCGCAGATGACACTTTGGACCTTAGCAGCCTGATCATTTCTACTTACAAAATGCCGAGCCTTCATGAGGATATCTCAAAAATCCTGGAAGCCGTTGGTTTTTACAGCCGTTACGATGAGGCGGTCCGTACGGTTATACCTCAATACGGGGAGGACTGGAAATCGAAGATCGTCACTTCGAGTGTGACGGAAAATCAAGGTTTCAGCCTTTTTTCCATCGTAGCTCAGAGCCCCGAAGGCGAAACTGAAAAACAAACCCTACCCCTGAAGACTTATCTCAGCATTGTTGCTGCCACAAACTTTAAACAACGAATCCGTAAAATGCTTGAATATTATCATGCCGATCGTTTGAACTATGCCGTTGCAGGGACCCCGAATCGCCTCGAATATGATCAAGGCTTTTTCGTTAAATTGGGGGACGGTGCCGCCGACATCAAACCTATAGCGCATCTTTACAAAACACAGGTGTATCAACTTGCAGAATATCTGAATGTTCCAGAAGAAATACGTCGAAGACCACCCACCACGGATACCTATTCCCTGCCACAGGGTCAGGACGAGTTTTACTTCTCGCTTCCCTATGAATTGATGGATCTGTGCCTATTCGGAAAAAATCATAACGTCTCCACAGAAGCCGTAGCGGCTGAAATTGGTTTGACACCTGAGCAGGTAGCCCATGTTTACCGTGATATCGACACCAAGCGTAATACCACCAGATACCTCCATCTGCCTGGATTGTTGATCGAGAAAATCAACCTGCCCACTTTGTGATTGTTGTATCCAAAAGACACAATCAGTTTGTGTGATTTCAGCACGTTAAATGACTTGTTTCGAAGGGATACAGAATCTGCTGACTGGATGTGTCTAAGCGATACAGAAGCCGGTAAACTTTCTACAAAACCATACAAAAACAATGGCTTGGATAGTGGCATGTGGCTTGCTTCTTTAAAAAGAAGTGAGGTCAAAAAATGGAGGGTCAAATGAAGGATCAAATACGAAAATTCATCGTAGAAAACTTTCTCTTTGGAGATGGCCAGGGTTTAAATGAAGAAACCTCTCTGCTGGATTCGGGCATTGTCGATTCAACGGGGATTCTTGAACTAATTGAATTTATGGGGGATTACTTTTCTGTCACAGTGGAAGACGAAGAGATGCTCCCCGAAAACCTCGACTCAATCAATAACATCTTCAACTATCTGACCAGAAAGTTGTCGCAGGGCGGGGCAGGTTCTCAAACTGCTGTTTCAGGTAGTTGATTACTGGATACGGATGTGGATACGACTTGCGTTCATCAATTACTTGAGATGTCCGCCGCCCGCTTTCCTAAAAAGGAAGCAGTGGTCTATGGCGAGCAGCGCTTTCAATACAGCGTGCTTAATGCCTTGACCAATAAAGCAGCCCGTTGGCTTATTCGGCAGAGCGTAAACGCAGGGGACAGGATCGTTATCTTTTTGGAAAACAGCCTGGAATATATAGTCAGTTACTACGCCATCCTCAAGGTCGGGGCTGTGGCTGTTCCGATGAATAGCGATCTTCCGGCAGAGGGGATCCGGCCGCTTCTTGAAACCATTGAGCCAAAACTTATCATCACCCGCAATCGATTCCTGAAACAGATATTGCCTACGGCGCCTGCAACCTTCGGCGTAGAATCCTTGGTCATCGTTGACCAGCATAAGAGAACATCTGCTGAGGCCCTGACGATATTTCCTTGGTCGGAAATCGACAGCGAGATGCAGTCCGACAACTTGGCATTAGAAATAAATCCCGAAGACGTTGCCAGCATCATACTGACCTCCGGTTCAACCGGCAAACCCAAGGGGGTAATGCTGACTCACCGGAATATCCTGGCCAATGTCCACTCGATTGTCGAATACCTGGAACTGACCGCTGACGACGTCCAGATGGTGGTGCTTCCCTTCTTCTATGTCATGGGCAAATCCCTTCTCAACACCCACGTTGCCGTTGGAGGGAAGGTGGTTATCAATAACCGTTTCGCGTTTCCCGCCCAGGTCGTGCAGCAGATGATCGAAGAAAAGGTGACCGGTTTCTCCGGCGTGCCCTCCACCTACGCCTATCTGCTGTATCGCTCTCCATTTAAAGCTTCACGGGATAAACTCCAGGCACTTCGTTACTGTTCGCAGGCAGGTGGACATATGGCCTCTTCCCTGAAACATGAACTTTTGGAGATTCTTCCGGAAAAGACGCGGCTTTTCATCATGTACGGCGCCACCGAAGCGTCCGCACGACTCTCCTACGTCGAGCCGGAACGTCTGCGAGAAAAAATGGACTCCATCGGACGGCCCATCCCCGGTGTTTCAATGAAAGTTCTGGATGAAAACGGTCAGGAGCTGCCTGTGGGCGAGGTGGGTGAAATCGTGGCATCGGGGGCCAATATCATGAAGGGATACTGGCGCGACCCGCAATCAACGGCCAAAGCACTGACCCAACAGGGATACCACACCGGCGATCTAGGTTATCGCGATGAGGACGGCTATTTTTTTGCCGTTGGCAGGAAGGATTCCCTGCTCAAAGTTGGAGGGCATCGGATCAATCCTCTTGAAATTGAGGATACGCTTCTGGCCAGTCGTCTGTTGATTGAAGTTGCCGTTCTGGGGATTCCCGATGCCTTTTTGGGGCACAAGCTTGTGGCGCTTGCAGTTCCCTCAAACAAAGCCCTTAATCAAAACGATTTGCTAGGGCAATGCATCGCCCGACTACCGCGACATAAACTCCCTGAGCCGATTCATTTCGTTCCGGCGATACCCAAGCACGCTAGCGGAAAAATCGATAGGGAAAAATGTCTGGCCATGTTTTATCAAATCGACGGAGGAAAGGGATGGTGACATCGTCACAGAGCAAGAAAATACTCCTGACCGTCGACGTGGAAGACTGGTTTCAGGTGGAGAACTTTAAGGGATGCATCTCGTTCCGTGAATGGAACAGTCATGCCTTACGCGTAGACAAAAATCTACATACCCTTCTTGACCTGATGGATTCCTGCGGGTTCCGTCATGAAAAAAACGGATCGGAGGGGCAGGCAACTTTTTTTGTGCTCGGCTGGGTTGCCGCAAAAAGGCCCGATCTTGTTCGTGAGATACATTGTCGAGGTTACGAGATTGCTTCCCATGGGTTCTATCACAACCTTTGTTTTAATGAAGACAGGGAATGTCTTAGAAACGATCTGGTCTCAAGCAGAAAGCTCCTTGAAGATATTATCGGAGGTGCGGTTACGGGATACCGGGCCCCGAGTTTTTCAATTAACGGTGAGGTTTTGAACCTTGTTCAGGAGTGTGGTTATTTATACGATTCGAGCTACAACTCTTTTTCATTGAACAGCCGCTACGGGGATCTTGATCTTTCAGATTTGCCTAAAAGGGGAATAGCTTATCGGGTCTCAGAAAATTTCTATGAAATTCCGGTCAGCAATATCCATTTAGGCCGCTATGTACTGCCATGGGGGGGCGGAGGATATTTCCGTCTTCTGCCAACCCGCTTATACACGCAAGGCGTTCGTCATCTACTAAAAAAGAATGATGCCGTTGTGTTTTATCTCCACCCCTGGGAACTTGATCCAGAACAACCTCGAGTTTCAGATATATCCCTTTCGCACCGTTTCAGGCATTACGTCAATCTCAACCGGACAGCAGTCAAACTGCAGACATTTATTCAATCTTTTAAAGATTGTCGCTTCGGAAGCTGCGCTGATTATCTCAGCGTTGCTGCTTGATTTTTATTCCATAATGGATTGTCTAATGGCAATTGCTCGGGATTATAAAAAAATTATTTGGGTAGGGGGCCCATTGGCAATTGCTTCGGGATTTATCCTGGTGTATTGGCCTGTTCTGAGTGGTCTTTGGAATACTTGGATGCATTCCGAGGACTACTCTCATGGTTTTCTGGTTGTGCCGGTTTGCCTGTACATCGCTTTCAAAAAAAAAGAGCGTTTGCTTGAACTCCTGGCAACTGACACGAAATGGGTCCCAGGAGTGGTCCTGGTCGGGTTTTCTCTTGTTTTGCATGTATTTTCATTCTGGGCAGGAGTTTTTACCCTGTCCGCCCTGAGTCTTATACTGACAGTCACAGGGCTTGTCCTGGTATTTCTAGGGCCTCAGGGGGGGAGGACTCTTTGTCTTCCTCTAAGCCTGTTGTTTTTTATGGTCCCGTTTCCGGCCCAAATCTACACGCTTCTAACTCACCCTCTCCAATTAATAGTCACCAAAGGCGCTGTATTTCTTGCTTCTCAGACAGGAATTCCCTTGTTTCGCGAGGGCAACATCATTCACCTCCCTGAGCAGACACTCCAGGTTGTTCAAGCTTGCAGCGGCATGAGGTCGATTCTTTCACTACTCTTTTTAGCCGCTATTTTTGGCTATTTTACGCTCCAAAAAAATAGCCTTCGCTGGATTCTCTTTATGCTCGGCTTGCCCATCGCGGTGGCCGTCAATACCCTGCGAATCTTCGGAATCATTCTGGCTTCGTATTGGTTCAGGATCGATCTGCTTACCGGGGTGTGGCACACGTTTTATGGAATGGTGCTTTTTATTCTTTCGCTAGGATTACTATGTTTGGCCCAAAGGTTGGTGTCCCTATGGCCCGTCCCATCATCTTGAAATATTTGGTTCTTTCAATACTGTTCCTTTTAGCGGCTTTTTGTGTTCAGGCTCGTGGAACAGGAGAAACAAGGAGTAAGTCGCTGTCCTTGTCTGAAGGTCTTGAGCATATCCCTGGTTGGGAGCTTGTCCGCCAAATCGAAATGGATTCGCGGTATGTTCAAGGGCTTGATCTGGACGATTATTTTTTTTCGAGCTTTCGAAAGGGAGGGCAGGTGGTAGACCTTTTCGTTGGGTTTTACCATAGTGCCGCTAAAGCAGGGGCACCTCATTCTCCCCTCGTGTGCTTTTCTGGTCAGGGGTGGACGATCAGTCATCCAGGGTCGGGACGGATGGAGTGCGTTGGAAAATCCGTTCAGGAGATTGCTTTTTCCGATCTGACAGCCAGCCGGGATACTGACAAAGAATATGTGTTGTATTGGTTTCAGGCCTATGATCAGCCCATGGCAGGTCCTTTCAGTCAGAAATTAATGCTTCTGAAAAAGAAACTGTTCAGGGAAGGTCAGTCCAATGCTTTTGTACGAGTGAGCACTGGGATGAAAGATCTGACCTCGGAGGAGGCTCGGGAGCGTGTGAGTGGCTTCGTCGAAAGCTTTTATCCTGAATTTCTTGCCTATGTGAAGAGCGAATAAGAGGTTTGCGCCGTGACAACATTTTTGACATTTCTCTTCTGGACAACTCTTTTCCTCTGTTCGGCCACGTATTTTTTTTACCCGGCGGCGTTGGTTCTTCTGTCGCGATTTCGGAAGATACGGGTAAATAAAAATATTATTGAGCCAACGGTTAGCATTTTGATCGCCGCCTATAATGAGGAAAAAGACATCTTGCGTAAAATTATCAACACCCTCTCTCTGGATTATCCAGAAGAGAAGATGGAAATTCTGATTGGCTCTGACGGATCTACCGACGACACTGTTCAGGTTGCACAGCGTATCAGCTCTTCTCGGGTGCAGATTTATCCTTTCCCCATCAATCGGGGAAAGACCTCTGTCCAGAACGATCTTGTTGCTAACGCTAAAGGAGATATCCTCGTTTTTACCGATGCCGCATCGTTTCTCAATGTCGGCGCAATTCGCAACATCGTCCGAAATTTTGCAGACCCCCAGGTTGGGTGTGTGGCTGGGAGGATGCGATTTGTCAACACGGACGACAATTTAACAACCCGCAGCCAGGGATTGTACTGGCGCTACGAAGGTGCCATTCGAGCGCTTGAATCTCGAATGGGCTCCCTTATTGGCGTCGACGGCCCTCTTTACGCCGTGCGCCGTCAACTCTATGTCCCACTGGCGTCCCAAGCCATCAGTGATTTGCTGACCCCCTTGCTGGTGTTGGAGCAGGGGAAAAAGGTCGTACTCGAGCCTGATGCCATCGTTGATGAAGATCCGACTCGTCAGTCAGGCCATGAATTCAAAACACGTCGGCGAATAACACTGCGGGGCCTCACCGGACTCGCCATGTATCGAAAGCTGTTAAATCCATTAAGAAATCCGTCGCTGGCATTGCAGATTTTCTTTCATAAAGTTTTGCGATGGTTCGTTGGCCCCCTGGTGATTATGCATCTGCTGGCCTGTCTGGCTCTGTCAGGTCAAATTACATACCGAGCTGCCTTGGTGGTGTACGTTGCTTTTTTCATAGCTGCGGCAGCCGGCTGGCTTTTTGAGAGCAGAGGTGGCAAGAACCGGTTGCTCACCGTTCCATATTATTTCAGTCTGGTCAATCTGGCTGCCACTATGGGCATCATCGACTTTTTTCGGAAGAAGCAAGCGACTTCATGGAAACCTGTACGTTTTTAAGGAGGGCTGGAATGAATCAGAAAACCTCTGCGTTTTCCGGAAAAGGAAAGAAGGCTGTTCTTTTTAAGTCCTCTGAACGATTTGAAGCGTTTCGAACCAAGCTTGACCATTATGGTGTTGACTGTACGGTTTTAGACTTTGACCAGAATGATTGGGTTGACTTTGACTATTCTCAGGTTGATTTTGCCATTTACTATCCGTCGTTTGAAAACTCTTCAGGATATCCGCTGGCCTTGTACAAGGTCTATGACAACATCGCCTTTTTGCATAGTGAATACCCCGATCTCCAGATATATCCAGACCCGGGCATCATCAAATACTACAACGACAAGTATCGTCAGTACCTTTTTCTGAAGAAAAACCATTTCCCGATCCCCGACACACTACCCCTTCACAGCATTGATGATGTTAATGCTGCAGAGGAATCATTCGGCTACCCGATGATACTCAAAAACCGTTACGGTGCCGGCGGTGGTTCTGTATTCAAGATAGAAAATCGAAAAGATCTGGATAAATACTTTTGCTTGTCCCAAATGCATTTATTCAATGTGCAGGCTCTCAAGCACTTTGGAAGCATGATGGCCAGTCGACTCTTTTGGTATCACACCATCAAGGCGAAGAGAGTGCCCTATCCTTTCCTTTCCCCGCCTTTACTGGCACAGCGATTCGTAAAAATTGATCGTGATTTGAAAACCGTTGTCGGTGGGAACAGAGTGGTCGAGGGCCATTGGCGACTTCAGGCCAACAACGCGATGTGGAAAATGAACATTGACGGCGGGGGAACGGGGGTCTGGAGCGAAATTCCTCAGGATGCCTTGGAGCTGTCGTTGCGATTGGGGAAAGTCCTCAAGGCCAGCTGGCTCAATATCGATTTGATACACAGCGGCGAACAGTTTCTGATTACGGAATTTTCACCTGTTTGGCACCATTATCTCTATAAGGAAAAACCGAGTTTCGTTTACTCCGATGATTACAATCTTGATCCTCTCGAATACGCACTGGATTTGGAAAGAATTATCGTCGAGTCGCTCCTTCAAACTTGATGTAAACAGAGGGTTTTTCGCATGAACAAAAGAACTTTTTTGAAGGTTATGGCTTGTATAGGGGCCTTTTTTCTCACAAAGCGCATTCCAGGTTTGGGGAGATCAGAGCAAGCATGGGCCAAGTTGCGTAATGACAGGCCATCATCACCAGGAACAGAAGTGTCGGAGAGAACCAATCTAGGTGTGGATCCGGATGGATTTTCCCGAATATATATGGCCCAGGGAGAGGATGCAGAAAAGAATATGATAAGGGTGCTCTCCCTGCTTGGCGGCATTGAAAGTCTCATCGACCCTGAGGATATCGTCATCCTCAAGCCCAATGCCCAGTGGTGGGGGCAGGGAATGACCAATACCGATGCGATGAAGGCCTTTATTGACGCTGTTCTTTCCATCCCTGGTTTCCGCGGTGAAATCATCATCGCTGAAAACCACCAATATGCTGAGCCAAATTCCAGGGGGTGGGTGACAGAAAAGCGAAATGGAGCTTTCAATTACAATGAACTCGTTGAACACTTCCAAAAATCGGGCTATCCCCAGGTAACCAAATACCACTGGAGTTGTGCTGGCCCTAATCCCAATCCCCTCGAGGGAGATGCGAGCCGCGAATCCAAAATCGTGAGTGGTCCTGGGGAAGGCGACGGCTACGTATGGCGGGAGGATCTGGTTTATTCGAGCCCTCTGGGACGAAAGTGCATGATGACCTACCCCGTATTTACCTCGGCCTACAGCGGGGTGACGATCGATTTTAAGAAAGGTGCCTGGAAAGATGGCCGGTATACGGGCCAGCCCGTGAAATTTATCAATTTTTCAGCGATCAATCATCATGGCCGATACTGCGGTGTCACGGCCTCGGTCAAAAACTACATGGGAATCGTCGACATGACCTGTGGTCACCAGGGGAGCGTTCCCCAAGGATATCACAACACCCACTTCATAGGATTGAGGGATCTCAAGCTGCCCTTTCAGAAGCATTTGCATTGGAGGGTACAAAAGGCGGTACGCGAGTACAACTGGAAATATTTTTATCACACCGGAGCCGTTCTGGGACGGTTCATGAAAGAGGTTCGCATGGCGGATCTCAATATTATCACGGCCCATTGGGTTGGATACGGC
Source organism: Desulfuromonadales bacterium (assembly GCA_033549025.1). Taxonomy (GTDB): domain Bacteria; phylum Desulfobacterota; class Desulfuromonadia; order Desulfuromonadales; family SZUA-540; genus SZUA-540. The sequence goes on along the minus strand of JAWSUS010000026.1, from coordinate 19,082 downwards.
TCCCGAACCCGACCGGACAAAAGTGCGTATCCCAAGACCATTCTGGCTGGCCGGGATCCGGTAGCTCTGGATTATGTGGCTACCCAGAATGTTCTTCTTCCTTTGACCAAAATGGAGTCTCAGGACAAAGCTCTCTGGAACCTTAATGATGCATCCATTAAACATGGGCCTTTCGGTTTATTTTTAAATGCCTGTCATGCTGAAGGAGTTGGGGCCATGAATCCAGAAAAACATCGGATGGTTACCTGAAGAGTGCCAGTGAGGTCAACTTATGGCTGGGAAATATCAGGTCGAAATCCTGGGTGAAGAATACTATGAGGCTTGGGACCGCTTCGTGGACATCTCTCCTCAAGGGTGCATCTTCTGCAAATCGTGGTGGTTGGATGCTGTTGCCCCGGGAGGATATTCCATTATGGTCGCTTACCGAAATGGATCTCTGGTCGGAGGGATCCCCTTGATCCAAAAAAGGGGGCGGTTTGCCAGAGGATATGGAATGCCGCCCTTGACTCAGACACTGGGAATTCTCTTGAGACCTTTCGATCTGGCATATACCGAAAGAATCAGCGAGGAAAAAAGAATCATTGAATGCCTTGTTGATGCTCTTGGTAATCTTGACTTCTTCGGCCAGAATTTCCACTACAATTTTCAGAACTGGATGCCTTTTATGTGGCGGGGTTACCGGCAGACCACCCGTTATACCTATGTTCTTGAAAATATAAAGGATACAGAACAGTTATGGCGGGGATTGGCCAAAAACATTCGAAGCGACATCAATAAGGCATATCGATTGGGTCTTTCCCTTGTCGAAGAGCGTTCCGCGCCAGATGTATTCTGGGAAACATACAAAAGTACCTTCTCCCGGCAAAATATGGAGGCTCCCGTTCAATTCCCTTTCTTTTCAAGGTTTGACGACAAGTTGGGAAAACTTGATAAAAGACGCATGTTTTTAGTGATTGACCCGCAGAGAAGGGTCCATGCGGGCATCTATCTGGTGTTTGACAATAATTATGCTTATTACCTGATGGGTGGAGGCAACCCCGAACTTCGTAACAGTGGAGCTTCAGCATTCGGGCTTTTTGAAGGGATGAAGGCTGTATCTTCAGTAGCAGATTCCTTCGATTTCGAAGGGTCTGTTGTGAAAAATATCGAAACATTTTTCAGAGCTTTTGGCGGTCGTCAGAAACCGTATTTTCAGATAAGTCGGCAAAAGACCACCGGCCAGAAGATTCGGGCGGGAGTAAAAACTCTTCTGGGGCGATAAGCAGGTGGAGGGAGTTCCTCGTTATGTTCAACCTCAAAAAATACGTTGTCTATGATCTTGACGCAGATCGTTTCAAACCTTTTGATAAAACATTCGGGCCGGTGACGATTGAAAGGATCACACCGGAAAATGTTTTCGATGTGATCCACTCTTTTCCAGAAGGTAAGGTGCCGGTATTCAAAGAAAAACTGCAACGTGGTCATGTTGGAGTTTTTGCGCGAAATAAGGAAAAGGTTGTCGGATACATGTGGAGCCGACTCTATGATTCCCCTAAAACGGTAAAAGCAGATGGATACGTCCCCCTGATTGGTCGGTTTTCCCATATTCATTTTGCTCATGTTGTCAAAGAAATGCGTGGACGTGGGCTTCAGTTGCTGATGGCGACCTGGTTGATTAGGGATTCTTTAAGTAAGGAAGCGGAAAAGATTTATACCGACATAGAGGTGGAAAACGAAATCGCCATGAGGGGGATGCGCAAGATCGGATTTGCTGAAAAGTTTCGGTTTGTGGCTTTAAGGCCGAAGTACGGGCCCTGTCTGTGCTTCAAATATTCATCCAAAGCCTCATGATTAGAGATCGGGATTCATGGAAAACAGGCTGAAAGTTTATATAGGGATTGATAACCCGGAGCTTCGTCCTGAGGTTGGGTATCTCTGCCGGCTCTTGGGCAGCATCCTTCAGGTTGAATTTCTCCTGAAAACACCGGACCAATCCATGCATAGTGGATTTCCCACCATTTTCTATGGGGCCAAAAAAAATACGGAGGAGAGGGCGGGGGCTTTTGTAAGAATTCAACCGGATGATATCTGCTGGAACTTCTATCTGCAGAAAAATGCCATTAGAAATGAGGTCATCACCAACCTCTTTGCCCGTCTTCAAGAACCAGAAACCTGGTCTTATGAAAAAAGGGCTGTTGAGGCGGATCTTTTTTTCGGCATCATTTTCTTGATTACCCGCTATGAGGAAATATTTTCAGAGGGACACAGAGACCGTCATGGCAGATTCCCCTGGGCGAACGATAGTCGACAGGGACTTGGCATCACCTCACCAGTAATTAACATATGGATCCGCAAATTGGCTGACTTGCTGGCTGCTGTTTTCAATCAAAAGGTCGAATTCCGGCAGAACCGCCCCATTGCCGTGATAAGCCACGACATAGATATTCCCTTTTACTATAAAAAGTTTTTCAATGAAGCTTCCATGAAGTTCAAATCCATTTTGGGCAGAAAAAACGGTTATACCCCGGGGCGATTCGGTAATGCCGTACGAACCTGTCTGGGGTTGTGTGATGATCCCTACGATACCTTTAGTTACTTCAATCACCAGGAAAGCACGCGGCAGATCAGGAGTACCTATTTTCTTCTGATGAGTCGTGAAAACCGCTGGGGACTCGATCTTTCAAAATACAGTAAAAGATTGCGAATGCTGCGTGATGAGGGGCATGAGCTCGCTTTGCACCCCGGCTATGAAGGGTTCAATAATGCCCTTCTAACACAAGTCGAAAGGGATAAGGTCCGCGATCTTACGGGGGTTGAACCTGTCGGTACGAGAAGCCACTTTCTGCGCTTCGATTTCATCGGTTCTTACCGGATTAGACAGGAAGCCGGTTTTCTTTACGACTCGACTTTAGGTTATGCCGAACAGGAAGGGTTTCGGTGCGGTGTGTGTACACCCTTTAAGCCTTTTGATCCCGTGACACGCAAAGAGATCGATATCTGGGAGATTCCCATGACTCTTATGGACGGGACTCTTGCCGACTACCAGAAATTGACACCGGAACAAGGGGAAAACAAGATTCGTAGACTTATTGAAAACGTACAGTCTCTGAACGGGGTGATCGTGTTCAACTGGCACAATTCCTTTTTCGCTAATGGTACTGGGCCCTGGAAACAGGTTTACGAAAATAGTCTTGACCTCCTTCAGGCGTCGGGTTTTGAATTTTTGACCTGCAATGAAGTGGCTTGTCGATGGAGCAGCCAGTGGGAATGACAGGTGAGAAGAAGAATGAATTTAACGAATAAGGTCCTGATGATTGCCTATGCTTTTCCGCCAATGCCCTATGCGGGGGTATACCGAACCTTGAGGTTCGTTAAAAATCTTCCGGGCCTAGGGTGGCAGCCCCTGGTTCTGACGCTCAAGGAATGCCCTGACCTTGAGAGGGATCCTTCTCTGCTGGATCAGATACCTCCGGAAGCCAGAATATACCGGACAGCAACCATAGACCCTGTTCGCTGGCTTTGGCGCAGGCAAAAATCTGCGAAAGACAAAAAGGGTAAAAGCAATCTGGTCAAGGGGAACGCGGGTCCTTCAGGGAACAGCATCCCTCAAGCAGGGTGGGCCAGAAGGATCAAAGACCTTATCCTCCGCGTGGTCTCTTTCCCCGATCACATGATCTTCTGGGTACCTTTTGCTGTTGCCCGAGGAATCCTGGTGATGGCCAAAGAAAAACCGACGGTTATCTACTCGACCAGCCCACCCCATTCCGCCCATCTTTCCGCCTTGATCCTTTCCTGGCTTTTCCGCAAACCCTGGGTCGCTGATTTTAGAGACGCTTGGGGAGATGCGGATAACTTTACCGAGCAATGCTTCGAATCCGTTTTCCTTGAACGCCAGGCACTTCGAATTGAGGGCTGGATCTTTCAACGGGCAACCAAAGTGATCATGGTATCCGATCTCTATCGGGACGCAGCAAGAAAGCGGTATCCCAACCTGGATTTTGAAAAATTCGAAACGATTACAAATGGTTTCGATCCAGATGACGTCAAAAATCTCGAGCCGTTGCAGCAAGATAAGTTTACCGTGGTCTATACCGGTGCCTTTTACGCCTATCGTCAGCCGGACTTGTTTCTCGATGGGCTGAAATACTGGCGGGACCACTATCCGCATGACAATCTGGATGATCAATTCCAGACTTTGTTTGTCGGAAGCACCAGCGATGAGTTGCGAAAAAAGATTGCGGAAAGAGGGGTAGAGAATCTTGTCCGACTGGTGGGGTTTGTTCCAAAAAGCGAAGCCATGAGATACAACCTGGGTGCGCATCTGCTCCTGTTAATCATCGGTTTCAACCCTGGAAGCGAAGGCATTCTTACCTCGAAAATTTTCGACTACTTTCTCTGCCGCAAAAATATTCTCGCGCTGGTTCCGGAAGGGGAGGCGGCAAAACTTATCCGGTCCTCCAAAACGGGCTATGTGATCTCTCGAATCTCACCTGAAGAGGTTGCCGAAATTATCGAGGCGCAATTTAGAGCTTTTAAAGTCAATGATGAAACAGTCTTTCAGCCGGCTGAGGCGGTCGTTAAAAACTATCATGCGCATACTCTGACAAAGGAACTCACCGACTGTTTGGTTGAGGCGGTTCATCCTCAACGGCTCATGGAGGCAAAGAACGTCTGATGGCATCGGTGGAAAAAGAGTCCAGACTTCTGGCTAAAAATAGCGCCATCTATGGAGCAGGCACCCTCCTCAATGGAATTGCTGCCTTTCTTCTCCTGCCGATTTATACCCGCTATCTGACGCCTTACGATTACGGCATCAAGGAGCTTGTCGGTCTTTCTCTTGAGGTAGTGGGTATTCTTGTCTCCACCGGGATCAGTGGAGCGGTATTCCGGTTTTATTTTCAATACGACAATGAAAAAGACCGTCGTCTTTTTCTTTCCACCTCCATTACGGCACTTTTCTTTTTGGGGTTCCTTGCTTTTGGGGGGCTGTCCCTGGCCTCCGGACGTTTGGCATTCTACCTCCTGGATTCAGCATCGCTGTACCACTTTTTTATCATCGGGCTGCTCTCTCTGGTTTTTCAAAGCGTTAATAATGTAGGTCTTCTTTATTTAAGGATTCAACATAAAGCCTATAAGTTTGTCGGATATTCCTTGCTCAGATTGGTACTCGCTATTGCCCTGAATATTTATTTCATTTGCTGGCTAAAAGTAGGGGTTGTCGGCATCCTGCTGAGCACACTTATCACAGCGCTGATCATGAATTTACTGCTGATTTGGCCCCTTTTGTTTCAGGTCGGAGTGCATTTCAGCTATGCACATTTTCGGGAAATGCTCTCATTCGGACTTCCCCTGATCCCGGGAAACTTAGCCAATTTTGTGGTTCATCTCTCAAGCAGGTTCTTTCTCAAAGGGTACTGTTCTATTGCTGATGCCGGACTTTACTCCCTGGGAAGCCGTTTCGGAAATATCCCCAGTAATTTTATCTCGGTGCCCTTCAACCAGGCGTGGCAACCTCGACGCTTTGAAATGTACAAGGCAGAACATTCCGAAAAGATATTTGGAAAGGTCTTTACCTATTTTCTGCTGATCATGGCTTTTGGCGGGTTGATGGTGTCAGTTTTGGCGCCAGATATTATACGTCTGATGGCAACACCTGAGTTCTGGCCGGCAGGATCCATTGTGCCGATTATCGTTCTATCGTCCATCGTCCTCTCTCTCCAATACCATTTTGATATGGGGTTATGGCTCGAAAAGAAATCCAAACATCTTGCCGCCATCAATATTGCCAACGCCTGCTTTGTCATCGTCATGAATTTTCTGCTGATTCCCACTTATGGCGTGGTGGGGGCGGCCGTTGCTAATCTGGCGTCGATGATCTTCAGGGTGGGCCTGACCTATTATTTCAGTAGCCGCTTCTATCGGATTTATTTCGAATTCCGTCGCATCAGTAAAATTGTCGGTGCTGCAGTCACCTTGTTTGGTGCATCGCAATTCATTGAACCGACCAATATTCTGTTTGCCCTATCTGCCCATTTTCTTTTGACTCTTGTTTTCCCGTTTCTTCTTTATGTGCTTCAATTTTTCAACCCTGAAGAGAAGGAAAAGGTTTTGGGCTTTATTCGACCCAAGCTCCCGTTGTTTATGAAGAGTTGAAAACCCTAAGCCTCAGGTTGCCATGCTCCCAGCTGCCGAACAGATACAAATCATACTCCCGGTCGCCTGCGTTGTTCTTCTCGTGATGAGTTTTAAGCGCAGCGTGTTTGGTGTCGTCGCTTACTTTGTCATACTCAATGCCAAACTTGGCGATATGTACCCGGTACTGGGTGCCATACGTTTTGAACTGGTCGCCGCCTTGGTTGTTCTGGCGAGTATTCCGGTTGCCGGGGGGCGTTTTTCAGATGCTCTTTCGGGAAAAAATCGCCTGAATAAAAGCCTTTGGCTTCTTTTTTTCGTAGGAATGGTTTCGGTAGTTCAATCGGTCAGCCCCAGCGTCTCCTGGGATCTTGGTGGCTATAATCTGCTTAAAATGACCTGTTTTTACGTCATGGTGGTCGCGTCCGTGCGAGAAGAAAAGGATCTTCGGATTCTCCTGTGGGGGGTTGGTTTAGTGACCTGCTGGATAGCCTACGAACCAGTGACCAATTATTTCAGGGGTGTGGTTAATGAACAGGGATATGGCGACGTTGCCGTCGGCCGCTTTGGTGTTGCTACCGGTCATGTTGCCCTGGCCAATACGCTTGTGCAAATGCTTCCCCTGGTTGTGTTGTGGGGCATGGCTCAAAAGGGGCACTGGTCCCAAAAGCTCATTTATGCAATGGCCGTTTTTCTGGTAATTGGAGTGATCCTGACCAAATCACGGGGAGGTTTTGTCGGACTGGCCAGTGTCGGATTTGGGCTGGCGTGGATTTCAAAAAACAGGGCGAAGGGTTTTCTTCTGGCCGGGATATTTCTCGGGGTCTGCCTGATGGCTTCCGGAGATGATTTTACTAGTCGTATTGCAACAATTGGTGACGGGGTGTTCGCCAACCGTTCCACCAGCGACCGCTATCTGGGGCTTGTCAACGGTATATCCATGATGATCAAGCGGCCTCTTCTCGGGGTTGGCATAGGGGCGTATCCAGAAGCGCGCAGCCAGTTCTTCAATTATTGGTTCTATTCACACAATCTTTATGGAGAACTCCTGGGTGAGCTGGGCTTGGCCAGTGTGGTTTGGTTCTATTGGATATTCGCTGTGTTCAGGCGATCTTCACAGCTAAAAGCGATTGATGAATTGAAAAACCAAAGATCATTTTATTGGTGGATTCTTTCGGCTGTCCAGATCGGTCTGTTTGTCCGTCTGGTAATCGGCAATTTTTCCCATTGTGCATTTATATGGTATTGGTTTCTGATGGCCGGTCTTGTTGTTGGTATTGAAAACATTCTGAACAATTCAAATGTTAACGGAGATGTATTGGAATCATTTAAAAAAGGAGTTAGGTAAGTGCAAGAATTAATTTTCGAAAAAATATTAAACCCTTATTTCCAACATAGAGATGGATTTAATGGGATAAATAAATATGTTAAAGAAATTGATTATGCACAAAAACTTTCTTTTGAAAATATACAAAAATACCAACTTAAGAAATTAAAAAGATTGGTTAGTTGTGCCTATGAAAATACTGACTATTATAGAAAGATAATGGATCAATCTGCGATCAGACCAGAATCAATAAAATCCCTAGAAGATATTCTAAAGTTACCCATTTTAACAAAGGAAACTATATCTAAAAATTACAATCAACTCATTTCAAATAATTTGAAAAAAAAAGAAATTATAAAATACTCTTCTGGTGGAACAACTGGATTTATTACAAATTTTTGTATGACAAAAGACGAATTAGTACCAAAGATTGCCTCAATACAATATTTTGATAAAAAAGCGGGACACAAATTTGGATATTGGATGAGCCTTGTTTGGCCTGCCACTCTTGATTATAAGATAAACAAATCAATTAAAAGTAAAATAAGGAATTATTTTTCAACAAGAACTAGTGCGTTATATGCATTTGAAATGAATGAAAAAATTATGGAAGAGCATATTATGTTGATGAGAAAATATAATATTGGATTTATTAGAGCTTTTCCTACGCCTTTGGTGTGTTTGTCAGAATATATTAAGAACAAGTCAATTGATATGCCAAACTTTAGGGGAATTGTAACAACTGGGGAGATTCTATGTGAAAAAGATAAGACTTTTATTCAAGAAGTCTTTAATTGTCCCGTTTACAACTCCTATCGAACCAGAGAGGTTGGTTTAATCGCTCAAGAATGTGATAAAGCCGAAGGTCTTCATGTTAACGTTAGTAATATATATTTAGAAAGCATTGATTCAAGAGAAGGGCAAAAGCAATTACTGGTAACTGATTTGACAAATTTTACAATGCCTTTTATTCGTTATCAAATAGGGGATCTAGGTGAAATTCAAGAACAAAGATGTTCATGCGGTAGATGGTCACCAAGAATCAAAGAACTTGGTGGAAGAATTGCAGATGTAACCTATTCTCCTGATGGTAAGAAAATCTCCTCAATAACTTTAATACCAAACGTAATTCATGCCTCTGGTATCAAAAATAGAGTACAGATAATTCAAGAAAGTTACACCGAATTCAGGATTCTTATAGAAGGCGAAGTCAAAAATAATGAAATTTTAAAAATTCAAACAGAAAATATGGAAAAAATTTACGGAAAGAATATTTATGTTAAACACGAAATTGTAAATAAAATACCATTTCTTGAGTCCGGGAAGTACCAATTTATAAAATGCAACATTCATAAAAAAGTGAATTAGATTTATGAAATTTGCTGCGCTAGGTGACATCGCTTTTTGTGGACACTTTTCCTCAAACGTTGAAGGAAAAGTATTTCAGGATGTATCTGATTTTCTTTGTAGTGCAGATGTCGTTATTGGCAACCTCGAAGGTCCCCTGACGGTTCACGAAAAAGGAGTTCCTGACAAATGTCGTTTGTCCGGCTATCCCGGCTGGGCTAAGGCTCTTAAGCATTCGGGGGTTGGGGTAGTTTCTCTCGCAAACAACCATACAATGGACTATGGAATACCAGGGTTGAATCAAACTCTTGATGCTTTAAAAGAGGCAGGAATTGTAGCGGTTGGAGCAGGGCATAATATAAAAGATGCGTTAGCTCCAGCTATTATTCATATTAACGGGTTTAGGGTGGCGATATTGGCAAGAACATCTGTTCATGTCTCTTCTCACTCTAGGGCAGGGAAACGTATTCCAGGTGTTGCTTTTTTTGATCAAAAGGAAACTGCCGACTCAATTAAAGCCGCCAAGGGTATATCAGATATAGTTGTCCTCTTGATGCACTGGGGTCTTGAAGAATATCAGTACCCGACTCCTGATCAAAAAAGGTTGGCTTACAGTCTTATTTCAGCAGGTGCAGATGTAATACTTGGGCACCACCCCCATGTTGTTCAGGGAATTGAATATATTGAAAATAAACTCGTTGCCTATAGCCTTGGAAATTTTCTCTTTGACGATTTTGGGTGGTATTATCATTCTCCAACAGAAGGCGAACGTTATGTCACCCAAAAGCTTAATAAGGGTAATAGAAAAGGGATGATTTTGAAATTTGAGGTCGACCCAGGAAGTGGTTTTGTTCAATCCGTATTTCCTGTCTTTACATTGTGTGAAAAGAATGGTCCCATTCTGATTGATCAATCTCCACTGAGGAAAAAAGAGTTCAACCGTATTGGCAGGCGTCTAAAAAGCTCTATGTATGCAACGCGCTGGCAATTGCATGCCCTGTCGCGAGAATGGGATCTCAGAATCCGTCCTATGCTGTTTCCGAATGATTTTTTCTCGAAACTTAAAAAACTTCGTTTTCATCACGTCCATGAACGTATGAACCGAATTGGCAGATCCATTAGAGTCTTGATGGGAAAGACGACAAACCCTTACGAATAGGTCCTTATGGATAGAGCTTCCCACACCAACAAACGGATTACCCTTGCCTATTTTATCGACTTTCTTGCCGATCGTAGAGGGGCAACGGGTGGCACTGAACGGCAACTACTAGAAACGATAGTTCGTCTGGATAAAGAAAAGTTCAGACCTATTCTTTTTTGCCTTCAGCAGTTTGGTGGCTTGTCGTTATGGGACAACCTTTGTGTAGAAAAGTACCTTCTGGATGTCTATTCCTTAAGGTCCATTTCCGCGCTTCGGGCTCTCGCTAAAACCATCAGGATATTGCGAAAAGAGGGGGTCGATGTGGTTCAGACTTATTTTCATGATGCCACATTGTTTGGGATCGTCGCTGCGAAGCTGGCTGCTGTTCCGGTCGTGATGTCCTGCCGGAGGGATTTGGGCTTCTGGTACGGGGAAAAAGTGCCAAAGTTTTTTTCCCTGGCAAATCACATGACGGATCGTTTTGTTGTGAATTCTGAGAGTGTCCAGGAAACAGTCGTTGAAAAGGAGAAACTCCACAAAAAACAGATAGAGATTATTCCCAACGGAATTGATTTCGTAAATATTCTTTCCGCCTCAGGTAAAGATCTGGTGACAGAGTTTCCCAAAATTAAAGCAGAAGATCGAATCATCGGTATCGTTGCCAACTTCTCCCGTTCGGTTAAACGTCTGGATCTTTTCCTGAATTCTGCATCGCTCGTGGTTGCACTTCAGGATAAGGTCAAGTTTTTGATCATCGGTGGGGGTAAACTGGAAAATGACCTGAGAGAGCAGGCTAAAAAACTGAACCTTGAGGATGTCGTCATTTTTGCCGGCCCACGGGAGAACCCTATTCAATATATAAAGACTTTCACCATCGGGGTCTTATGCTCCGACTCGGAAGGCTTTTCAAATACGATTCTCGAATACATGGTTGCTGGTCTTCCTGTCGTTGCTACGGCGGTAGGCGGCAACAGAGAAATTGTGATCGATGGAGAAACGGGCAAACTTGTTCCCCCCGATGATCCCCAGGCGCTGGCCGACGCTTTGTGCACACTCCTCGATGACCCTGCGAGGTGCAAACGTATGGGCGAAGCAGGCCGAAAAATAGTTCAACAGAAATTTGATTGGGGTCCAGTTATCCAGCACACGGAAAAGTTTTATACCCGGCTTGTTGCCAATCCTCAATAAGGGATGTGGATTATGGATAAGATTTGGATTACCTGGGAATGCCAGAGACGAAACCGCGAATTAAGCGCCGCCCTGCAAGCCAAGTTCTTTGAACTGGCCGAGATCGACCGCATAAAGAACCCTCTGCGTAAATACATTCGGGGAATCTGGCAAACTTATGACATTCTGAGACAGGAAAAACCGCGTATCGTTTTTTGTCAGAATCCCTCCCTCATTCTTTCTCTGTTTCTGGTCTTAGTGAAAAGACCTATGGGGTTCAGAGTCTGTGTAGATGCCCACAACGCTGGTCTTTACCCCGCAGAGGGCCGATCTTCTCTCCTTATGCTGCTGGCCAGAATCGTCCAGCGCCTTGGGGATCTCACGCTGGTGACCAATGACAATCTATGCGCCATTGTTGTGGCAAACGGCGGCCGCGGCTTTGTCTTGCCCGATCGTATCCCCTCCATCAATAAAACCCCGGCAAGGCCCCTTAGGGGAAAGCACAATATTCTTTTTATCTGTTCCTATGGTGCTGATGAGCCGTATCAGGCTGTATTTGAGGCTGCCCGAAATCTCCCGACTGACATTTGTATCTATGTCACGGGTAATTATCGCAAGAAAGGACTTGAACCTGAGTCATTGCCTGAAAATGTCATTTTGACAGGTTTCGTTCCCGAACAGGAATATCTCGACCTGCTGAACTCGGTAGATGCCACCATTGATTTGACCACCCGAGAAAACTGCCTGGTCTGTGGTGCTTACGAGGCCGTTGCCGTCGGCAAGCCGATGATTCTGTCAAAGACCGAGGCCCTGCAGAAGTATTTCAGTCTCGGAGCTGTATATTCAGGTAATACGCCCAGCGAATTGGAGGAAGCGATTCTAAAAGTACTCTCGGAAAAAAACGTCCTGGAGAAGGGGGTCAGAGAACTCAAGATCATGCGTGAAAAAGAATGGGATTCCATGAAAAAAGCGTTGGAAGACCATTTGCTTCAATTGTCTGTACAGGGGTGATAATGGTGGATTCACAGCGAACCCACATCATGCATATTCGTGACAGTAGCGGAATATATGGCGGCGAAAGGGTTATTTTGGGTTTGGCCCAACATACGGACCGAACCCGTTTCAAGGTGTCTCTTCTTTGCCTTGATCGAGGTGACGGAAAGGGGCAGCCACTCGTTGAAGCTGCCCGCAAAGAAGGGATTCCTGTTCAGGTGGTAAAAGTTAATGGACGCTGGGACGGCAGGGCCATAAGCGCTATGCGAAAGATTTTTATTAACAACTCCGTTGCCCTGATTCATTCCCATGATTTCAAATCCAACCTGTTTGCCTTGATGGCTTCTAGAGGGCTGGGCCTCAAGCGGGTGACGACGGCTCATGGGTCAACCCGTGAGACCCTGGTGAAAAGGTTCTATCTCGCGTTGGACGAAAAGGTGGTTTATCGCTGGTATGACAAGGTGATCACTGTTTCCGGCGAACTTAAAAACTTTCTCTTGAAGCGAGGAGTCAAAAGCAGACAGCTTGATGTCGTGGAGAATGGACTCGATTTCTCTACACTGCAACAGCACGGTTGCCCAAAGCACGCCGCCTTGGAAATCCCTCTGGGGAAAAAGGTTTTTTCCGTGGTCGGACGGCTTTACCCGGACAAGGGCCACGAGTTTTTTCTGGAAGCGTTTAAAAGGGCGGTTGCAATGCATCCCGAGGCATTGGCTCTCATAGTAGGGGATGGGCCATCCGCGGAGCAGATCGCCCGAAAGATATCTTTGCTAGGACTGGACAAGGCGGTCAGGCTAACCGGTGCCCGTGATGATATGGACCATGTGTATGAAAAGACAGATTTTCTTGTCATTTCTTCGCTGCGCGAAGGGTTGCCCATGGTGCTTCTAGAAGCGATGGCCAGCGGCGTCCCGGTATTGGCAACCAGGGTCGGTGAAATTCCATATGTAATCCAGAATGGCGTCAGCGGACTTCTGGTTGAGCCGAAGGATGTTGACGGGCTGACGAGCGGGATGGAGTTTTTACTGGAGAATCCTGCCGTCGCCAGTTTGATGGCGAAAGCTGGCAGAAAGATAGTTTTTGAACGATATTCGGCGCAAAAAATGGCCGAAGAAACAGCTTATATCTACTCGAAACTGCTTGGTGGTGGCTATTGTTAAGTGTGATGACTGTGAAATGCTTGTCCCGAAAGGAGAATGGAATGGCTTCGTTGAAGATTGGCATCATCGGGTGTGGCGCTGCAACAAAAAGGTATTACGCACCCGCTCTTAAAAAATACAGAGACCAGATTCAGGAACTGTTCCTGGTTGACCTTCAGGTTCAGCAAGCCCAAGAGATAAAGGCCGAAGTCGGGTACGGTACGGTGGTAACCGACTACGAGGCAATCCTCCCTTCCGTCGATGGGGTGGTTATTGCATTGCCGCATGCACTCCATCACCCCGTGGCCCTTGATTTTCTCAATGCCGGTGTGCATGTGCTTTGCGAAAAGCCTTTGGCGGAGTTTGGGTGGCAAGTCGTTGACATGATAGATGCGGCAGAAAAAAACAAGGTTCAGCTCTGCGTGAACAACACGCGCCGGATGTTCCCCTCTTTTGGCGAAGTGAAGCGGATTCTCAAAGACGGCGAGCTCGGCTCCCTTAAATCGGTCGAGTTTTCCGAGGGGAGCGTTTTCGGTTGGGCCGCCGCTACCGGTTTTTATGTGGATCCGAAATATTCATCCAAGGGGGTTCTTCTCGATTTGGGGCCGCATGTTGTTGATCTTCTCTGCTGGTGGCTGGATGGGAAGCCTGACCTTTACGAATGTATGGACGATTCCTTTGGAGGCCCGGAATCTGTGGTCAGCATCAGCGCTGCTTTTAACGATGTACCGGTCACTGTATTTTTGAATCGGCTGTGCGATATCGAATCGAATTTCAAAATTATTGGCGACAAAGGAACTCTTAAGGGAAAACCCTTCGATTGGGATTCGCTCGAGATGGTATCTGAAACGGGGAGGACAACTCAGATAAAGTTGGATACGCCTGCGAAAAACTATCCTCAGTTTGTTCTGCCCCTATTTGGAAATTTCCTTAGCGTTATCCGTGGCGAAACTGCCCCGTCCGTAAGCGGAAGAGATGTTTTAAATTCGATAGAATTTATCGAAGAGTGCTATGCAAAACGAACTCACTTTCCTGCAAAAACTGGCGATGATATCCAGATTGACCCGAGGAAAAAAGAAGGCATAACCCTCGTGACCGGGGCATCCGGTTTTATTGGGGGGCGCATTGTGGAGATGCTCCATCTAGCCGGTGATCATCAGGTCAGAGCCGGAATCAGACAATGGGCCAGTGCAGCTAGACTGGGACGCTATCCAGTCGACATTGTTCAGATGGATCTGCTGGATGAAGAGGCCATTGAAAAGGCCCTTGAAGGGGTTACCGAAGTCATTCATTGTGCCAAAGGGCCTGGGGTTGTTAACGCTGAAGGGACAAAAAATCTTCTCGAAGCTTCCCTGAAGAAGGGAGTTCGACGTTTCGTGCACCTCAGCACTGCAGAAGTTTATGGGGAAGTTTCCGGGGATGTAGATGAAAGTTATCCCCTGCAATATACGGGGAATGAGTATAACCGGACCAAGATCGATGCGGAGAAGGTTTGCTGGGAATATTTTGAAAAAGGCCTTCCGGTAACGGTAGTTCGTCCTTCTATAGTTTACGGCCCCTTTTGTAAAAATTGGACCATTCACTTTGCCAATATGTTTTTGAAAAGGGAGTGGGGGATCTATGAATCCTATGGTGATGGTCTGTGCAATCTAGTTTATGTAGATGATCTCGTGAGAACAATTTTGGCTATTTTGGATAATGAAAATGCGGTGGGGCAGGCGTTTAATATCAATGGCCCCGATATAATAACCTGGAATGAATATTTCGAAAGGTTCAACAGGGCGATGGGTTTGCCGCCTCTCAAGCAGATTGGTTCCTCGAGAGCAAAATTAAAAAGCCAAATGATGATACCCGTACGCAAGTTGGGGAGCGTGGTAAAAAAACACTTTATGTCACCGGTCAAGAAGGTGGCGGAGACCTTTCCAGTGGCTGACAAAATGATGCGTTGTGTTGAACATTCACTGAAAACAACGCCTTGCCCAGACGAATTGAAGATGTTCAATAAAAATGCAGTATTTGTAAACGATAAATCAAAGGCAATAATAGGCGAAATTGCTGAAGTGGATATTGATTCAGGACTTTATCAGACCAAGATGTGGTTGAAAAATCAAAAAATATTTTGAATTTTTTCATTCGTTTATTCCAAACAATCTAACGAGGAGGTAAAAATGGCCGGCCTTGTTTGTACTATTGGTAATTCTTTTACAGAAAAACATAATAATTTACATGATAATTTCACAGATATAAAAGAATTGCCTGTTTCACTTAAAGAAATAGGAAAAAATTTTTCAATTTATAAATATTGTAGAAAAAATGAAAAATTAAAAGATAATATTATGAATGATGCATGCCTATTATTTGCAATAGGTACCCCAACAGTTAGCGGTGAAGTAGGATTAAAAGCTTTATATAAAGCTAAAGATATTTATGAGAAAAAAGGTATTAATTCTTTATGTGACGAAGTGGACGGTAATTTTATTATTGTTATATACGATAAAAGTCTAAGCAAAATATTACTTATAACAGATCCTTCCGGCATTATTAATTGTTATTCATATTGCGGCGTAGATGGTGTTGCACTTAGCACATCTTCTATGGCCTTGTCGCGGACTTTTCCCGTTACCCTCGATTATGAGTCCGTCTATCAGTTCCTTCGCATTGCATCAATCTGTGATAACGCAACTATTTACAACGAAATCAAGGTCTTGGATCCTGCTTCGGTATATTATTTTGAAGTAGAAAAAAAGCCTGAGTTAAAGAAGATGCTTACTTATTGGGCACCTCCTTTTGACGTAGATGATCAGCTGACATTTAATCAAGCTGTTGAGAAAGTGGGAGGGGCGATCCGTGATGGGCTTGAAGGGATAGTCGGTGAGAATATTGTGTGTGACCTAACGGGAGGTTTTGATTCAAGGCTTGTTCTGTCCGGAATCCTTGCAAATGGCCTTAATCCAAAAGATCTTGAAACATTTACGTTTGGGCCTGATGATTCAATAGAGGTAAAAACCGTTAAAAAATATTGGGAAGAACTCGGGGTAAAGGGGTTTCATTTGAAGTTACCCGACAACTGGAATGATATGTATTCCGACTATATCGATAAATCTTTTCGATTAACTGATGGGGAAGAGAATATATTCAATTATGCGCCAATACTTTATGCCCAGGAGTTTAAGTCTGAAAATTATAATATTTCAATGAATGGGTTAGGGGGGGAGCTTTATAGGGATTTTTGGTGGGTTCAAAATTTTCCCTATGGAAGGAATCCAGCTAATATAAAAAGACTGCTTGATGCAAGGGTTCTTCAGTATGAATTTGATTATTCCATTTTTAATTATGGTTTTAAAGAGGCCTTGAAAGAAGTTCTTTATAAAAAATATAGTTGTACAAATTCACCCACAGAAATTTCTGAAATTTATAATACGCGTCAAATAGATAATATATATTTTAGGCAAAAAATTAGAAGATGGGCTGGGCGGAGCATATCATCATCAAGCCAATTGATTAAAACAATTGCCCCTTTGACCTTTAAGGCATCATTAAGTTTGGGTATGTCTGTAAAGCCAAGTTATAAGCTAAGAGGGGATTTTGTGAGAGCAGTAATTGGTCATAATTCGCCAATATTGGCAAACTTAAAGATGTTGGATGGTACCCCTTGTGAAGTTTTTAGTTCTAGAAACTTTTATAAGTACTCGCCATTATTAACTAAAAATTTAAGAAAAGTTGCGAAAAAAATATCTCAAGTTGTATTTAATAAAACAATATTGGTTGATAAAACAATTAGATACGACGATAATGATCTCATACGGCAAGGTCTATTTAGAGAAAAATTGGAATATGAAAATATAATTACTGGAAATCTTTTTGATAGAAAAAGATATATAGAATTTATTGAAAGTTCCAAAAAATATGGGTTTAGTTACTATGGTCAACTTGGTAACTTGATAACGCTTGAGCGAAGAATTCGTAATGATAAATATAAATATGAGGACTTATATGAAAAAAATAGCAAAAAAAGTTATTTTTAAATTCTGTCCCGAAGTAGTGATCATATTAATTAAAGAATTTTATTACCCCTATAGTCTGAGAAGAATGAATGAGTCAGACGAACCTGATCTGTGTATTATTAAGAAATTAATCAAAAAAGGAGATAATGTTATAGATATAGGCGCAAATGTAGGGTTGTATACTAAGTGCATATCAACCATGGTTGGTGATGATGGAATTGTATTTAGTGTTGAGCCTATACCAACAACATTTAGAATTTTAAAAAACAATATAAAAAAACTACATCTTAATAATGTAAAATGTTTAAATGTTGCAATTAGTTCAAGTGATGGATATGCCTTTTTTGATATACCCCAAAATGAATATGGGGTGCCTAATTTTTACAGGGCAACTCTAGTTAATGAAGGCGATGATAATAAAATTAAAGTAGATACCTATAAAATTGATTCCTTGTTTGGGGAACAAGATATTAAATTTATAAAATGTGATGTTGAAGGGCATGAATTAGAGTGTATTAAGGGCGCAATCGGATTAATTAGAAGTAGGAAACCAGCTTGGCTTGTTGAGATTAATGATAATCCAGATGTTGAGGGTTCAAACGGCGAGAGGGTCGTTACGATATTTCATGAAGAAGGATATGAACCCTATGTATATTGTTGTGGTTCGTTTAGAAGGAGGATTCCTGGGGATAAAAATATAAACAACTTTTTTTTGACAAGTGAGCATTTTCGACACATTCAAGGTTTTTTTTAATTCCTCTATTTTCCAATCTGCGGGATTTCAATACCTTGTCCGTCCTTGGAAGATGGCATCTTATTTGCAAAACCTTTCTTGTGGTTGGTAAAATGAAAAATAGGGGAGGCTTCTATGTGGTAAGATAGGATATCTTTTTGAGGTAAGCTTGGTGTTTATGAATGTTGGCAACTTTTTAAAGTCGGATTTGGTTTTAGGTGAAAGGAAAAGTAAAATGAAAAATGGACAAGTTGTTTTTTCTGTTTGTTTTTTGACTATTGTCTTATTTGTTGGGCAAGCAATGGCCTCAAATAGGCTTTTATATGAGAATTTTGATGATGGTTCGATTGATTCCAAAATCACCCCTTGGATTAGCGCTGGGGTTGTCGCTTCGGTGCCGCAATATAACTTAAACCAAGTTGGGCGCGGTGGGGTTGGCTACTGCTTTTCATCCGGTACTGTTGACCAAGTACATCTGGCTGCAATTAATTCGTTGCCAAACCCGTGGCCATCAGAAGAGATGTATTTTAGCTTTTGGATGAGGTACCCAACATTCACACCCACTGATGCTAATGAAAACTTTAAATTCTTTTATCCTCACTGGAATGGCACTGAAAGTTATGTTCATTATTCTGCCACAGGGAATAATACTGTTTACTATTCAGCAAAAATGAATGGCACGATGGTGTCGGCTAGCAATTGGCTGACTTTTCCAAATATGATGGATGGTAATTGGCACCATTATGAATTTTATATTAACTTTCAGACAGGGGCTAGTAAGGCCTGGTACGATGGAGTTTTGAAGGCGGATCATGTCTATGGGCCTGGTTGGTCTGTTGGTGAAATGTATTATATTGCTGCACCATCTATAGATGCTGAGGAGACTGGTATTTTTTCTAGACAAGTTGATGATTGGGAGGTATGGGATGGGATGCCAGGTGAAGTTGTTACGAATCCGTTATCTGAACCCACCCCCAACCTTAGGGCAAATTAATTATTAAGAAGTTTATTCATATATTTATTAAGCTCAACACTTATTTTATTTGTAAGAAATTGACGCGTTGTTTACAGAATCCGATAATATCGAGGGGAGGATTTTGTAAACATGGTCATGCACAAA
>JAWSUS010000025.1:0-42650 GCA_033549025.1 Desulfuromonadales bacterium | reverse complement strand
AACGGCTTCCGGTCGCCCGACGAAATCCGTCAGGCGGCATAATCTAAACTTGTGTCCAAGGAACCGGTTCCGCTACAGATTTTGTTACGAAGGCGCTTTGCGTGGCAGATTGGCGCTATCCGCCAGGTAAAACATCTTTCAACGATCTTGTTAAAAGGAGAAAATGATGAGCAAAAAGGAAGCATACGAGCAGAAACTGCAGGCGCAACTGGACGAGTGGGATGCTGAGATCAAAAAACTCAAAGCCAAGGCCGACAAAGCAGGAGCGGATGCACAAATTGAATACCACAAACAGATCGAGGAACTACAGTCGATGCGGAAATCAGCCGCCGACAAGCTTAGCGAACTCAAGGATGCGGGCGATGATGCCTGGGAAGATCTCAAGACAGGTATTGACCAAGCTTGGGAGTCTCTCGGTAACGCGCTGAAGTCGGCTTCTTCGCGATTCAAATAGACTTATTGCTCCCTGTCGCTGATCCCCCAGACCTTTCATCATGCGCAGCCAACTGACCGCCCTGTAAGCATCCGCCAACCGCTGCCAGGACAGCGTCATGGCCTGTACCGTACCTTGGCCGTACAGGGCCATGACGCTAATTGACAAATCCGGGGGCATTGGCGATGATTCAGGTTCAGTTGCCGGCCAATTGACGTTTTCTCTGCCCCCCTGGTGCCCTCATGGACAAATCTCAACAACGCCTGAACGATATTCTCGACAAACTCCGGCAGCGGGACTGTCGGATTACGCCGCAGCGGCTCGCCATTTTGCAGATCCTTCTCACCACCGACCAGCACCCGAGCGTCGAACAGGTCTACAATCAGGTTAAAAGCCAGTTTCCGACCACCAGTCTGGCCACGGTCTACAAGACCGTCAGCCTGCTGAAGGAGATCGGCGAAATTCTGGAAATTGGCATTTCCGACGGGCGCAGCCATTATGACGGCAAAAAACCCTATCCCCATCCGCACCTGATCTGCACCCGCTGTCATCGCATTATCGATCCCGACATCAGTCTGCTGGACCAGCTGACCTCCGAGGTGGCCAAAGCCACCGGCTACCGGATCACCTCTCACCAGGTCGAACTTTTCGGTCTCTGCCCCGCCTGTCAGCAAAAATAACCCGTTTGCCGCAATCTTTCTTATCAAGAATCATTCTCTGTAAATATTGACAAACCCATAAGGCCTGCTAGAAATAAATAGATTTTAGCGGGTCTTATGACCCGGCAGCGAAAACCTCATCAGCAGAAGGAGGATATTCATGAGTGATGAAAGCAAGTGTCCGGTAACCGGGAAATCGAGTCAGCAGGTTGCCGGTGGCGGCCCCTCGAACCGGGACTGGTGGCCGAACCGATTGAACCTGAACATTCTGCGCCAGCATTCCAACCTCTCCAACCCTATGGGCGAGGATTTCAATTACACCGAAGCGTTCAAGAGTCTGGACCTCAAGGCCGTTAAAGAGGATCTCTGTGCCCTGATGACCGACTCCCAGGACTGGTGGCCGGCCGATTACGGCCACTACGGCGGGCTCATGATTCGCATGGCCTGGCACAGCGCCGGCACCTACCGCATGGGCGACGGCCGCGGCGGGGCCGGCAGCGGCTCGCAGCGCCTGGCGCCCCTCAACAGCTGGCCGGACAACGTCAATCTTGACAAGGCACGTCGGCTGCTGTGGCCCATCAAGCAGAAATACGGCCGAAAGATCTCCTGGGCCGATCTAATGATTCTGGCCGGCAACTGCGCGCTGGAATCCATGGGCTTCAAGACCTTCGGCTTTGCCGGCGGGCGTGAAGATGTGTGGGAGCCTGAGGAGGATATCTACTGGGGGGCCGAAGAGGAGTGGCTGGCCACCAGTGACAAGCCCAAGAGCCGCTACAGTGGCGATCGGGATCTCGAAAACCCCCTGGCCGCCGTACAGATGGGCCTGATCTATGTCAATCCGGAGGGGCCGGACGGCAACCCCGACCCGGTTGCCTCGGGGAAAGACGTGCGGGAAACCTTCGCGCGCATGGCCATGAACGACGAAGAGACGGTCGCCCTGGTCGCCGGCGGGCACACCTTCGGCAAGTGCCACGGGGCCGGACCGGCCACCCATGTAGGGCCCGAACCCGAAGCCGCTCCCATCGAAGAGATGGGCCTCGGCTGGAAGAGCAGTTTTAAGAGCGGCAAAGGGCCCGACACCATCGGCAGCGGCATCGAGGGCGCCTGGAAGCCCAAGCCGACCACCTGGGACATGGGCTACCTCAAGGTGCTGTTCAAATACGAGTGGGAAAAGGTGAAAAGCCCGGCGGGAGCCTGGCAATGGCTGGCCAAGGACGTGGAGGAAGAGGACATGGTGGTGGACGCCTTCGACCCCACCAAAAAGCTGCGTCCCATGATGACCACGGCCGATCTTTCCCTGCGATATGACCCCATCTACGAGCCCATTGCGCGGCGCTATCTGGCCAACCCCGAGGAATTCGCCGATGCCTTCGCCCGCGCCTGGTTCAAGCTGACCCATCGCGACATGGGCCCCAAGGCACGGTATATCGGTCCCGAAGTGCCGCAGGAAGATCTCCTCTGGCAGGACCCGGTGCCTGCCGTCGACCACAAGCTGATCGAGGCAGCGGACATCGCCGCCCTCAAGAGCAAAATTCTGGCGACGGGACTTTCGGTGGCGGAGCTGGTAGCGACCGCCTGGGCCTCGGCCTCGAACTTCCGCGGCTCGGACAAGCGCGGGGGCGCCAATGGCGCGCGCATCCGCCTTGCGCCGCAGAAGGACTGGGAAGTGAACCAGCCGGCGCAACTGGCCAAGGTACTCAAAGCCCTCGAAGGCGTCCAGCAGGCATTCAACGGCGGCCAGACCGGCGGCAAGAAGGTCTCCTTGGCCGACCTCATCGTTCTGGGCGGCTGCGCGGCCGTCGAGCAGGCCGCGAAAAAGGCCGGGTTCGAGGTGAGCGTTCCCTTTGCGCCGGGCCGCACCGATGCCTCCCAGGAGCAGACCGATGTTGAAGCCTTTGCCGTTCTCGAACCAAAGGCGGACGGTTTCCGCAATTACCAGAAGAAAAAATACAGCGTCAACGCCGAGGAGCTGCTGGTGGATCGCGCCCAGCTGTTGACCCTGACCGCCCCTGAGATGACAGTGCTCATCGGCGGCCTGCGGGTGCTTAACGCCAATTATGCGCAATCGCCCCGGGGTGTTTTCACCCAACAGCCCGAGACACTGACCAACGACTTCTTCGTGAACCTGCTCGATATGGGCACGGTCTGGAAACCCGCGGCAGAAGATCAGGAGGTGTTCGAGGGTCGCGATCGCCAGAGCGGCGACCTCAAGTGGACCGGCACCCGCGTCGACCTTATCTTCGGCTCCAACTCGGAGTTGCGGGCCATCGCCGAAGTCTACGCCTGCGCCGACGCTCAGGAGAAGTTCGTCAACGACTTTGTCGCCGTCTGGAACAAGGTCATGAACCTGGACCGGTTCGAGTTGGCCTGAACACCGAATCGACGGCGGCCTTATGGTCGCCCTATCACACCCAAAAGGAGAGAAAAAGGAATGTCTACCAAAGAGAATCTTGCTGAAGCTTTTGCCGGAGAAAGTCAAGCCAACCGCAAATACCTGGCTTTTGCCAAACAGGCCGAGGCCGATGGCTACCCCCAGGTCGCCAGACTTTTCCGGGCGGCGGCTCACGCCGAGACGATCCATGCCCATGCCCATCTGCGCGCCATGGGCGGCATCAAGAAAACCCTCGAGAATCTGCAGGAAGCCATCGACGGCGAGGGCTTCGAGTTCCAGAAGATGTATCCTCCCTACCTGGAAGAAGCCAAGAGCGCAGGAGACAAGGCGGCCGAGGTCAGTTTCCGCAACGCCCTGGCCGTGGAAGAGGTGCATTACGATCTGTACTCGGCGGCCCTGGCAGCCGTGAAAAATGGCGGCGACCTGCCCGAGCGGGCGGTCTATGTCTGCGAGATCTGCGGCAACACCGTCTACGACGAGGCGCCCGACCGCTGCGAGGTCTGCAACGTGCCCAAAGAGCGCTTTTCTCTGATATCCTGATTACAACCGGCGCAACGCCCCGAGCCCTTCAGCCGAAGGGCTCGGTTTTTTATGAAGACAGCTGTCAGGGCAACGGCGATGGACAAACGGCAGAGCTGGCAACAGGAAGCTGCCAGGGACGACGACTGGTGCGTTGTCCGGCTGGACGATAACGGCAACACCTTTATCGTGGCCGCGGGGCTTTCACGCGAGGGGGCGCAAAGGATGGTCGCTGGCTATGAAGAAAAAGGCCACAAGCAGACCTACACGAGCCGGCCGCAGGGCGACGGGATACGCCTCGCCCGGTGTCTGACGGAGGAGGATTTCAGCGCCGCCATCGGACTGACCAGGGCCTATCTGCAGTGGTTGGACATGGACCTGTCCTTTCAGAACGTCGATGAAGAGCTCGAGCTGTCGCGCTTTTCCGCCATGTACGGCCCACCCGCCGGGGTCTACCTGCTGGCCTGGCAGGCCGGAGAACTGGCGGGGGGCGTGGGTCTGCGGCGCCTGTCGTCGGAAATCTGCGAGATGAAGCGACTCTTCGTCCACGACCGCTTCAAAGGCCTGGGCATAGGACGACGCCTGTGCGAAAAACTTATCGACGAGGCCAGGAACCTGGGCTTTCAGCGCATGCGGCTGGACACCCTGGAGCGCATGACCCCGGCGATAAGTCTTTACAAAAGTCTCGGTTTTGCGGATATTGAACCTTACTGTTTCAACCCGGACCCGACAGCGCGCTATATGGAGCGGTCCCTGCAACAGAGTCGTTGAGAGGCCACCATGTTCACCCTCCTGAAGCAATACGAGCGGCTCATGATCAAGGCTCTCATGATCATGATGGCCATCGTGCTGGGCCTTGCCACCCTTGACCTGGGCTGGCTCATTATCAAGGACATCCTTGAACCTCCCCTCTTCCTGCTGAGCATCGAACAGCTCCTGGAAATCTTCGGCCTCTTTCTGCTGGTCCTCATCGGCATCGAACTGCTCGAAACCATCATCAAAACCTTCCAGACCCAGGGGCAGCCTCATTACGAGGTCGTGCTCTCCGTCGCCATCATCGCCATTGCCCGCAAAGTCATCATTCTGGATCTTCAAGAGGTCGACAGCTGGGTCATGCTGGGCATCGCCGCCATTATTCTGGCCCTGACCGCTGGCTATTTTCTGATGAAAAGAGGACAGGCGTTTGACCGCTAGTCGGAAGGGAGACAGGGGCATGCCCCGCGACGACCACCCATTGCCTTCGAAAAGCAGGCTGAAAACCTGGTTTGCCGCTCTGGTCGCCCTCTGTCTCGGCGGCTGTCTGGGTGTGCCGGAGCAGGTCCGCCCTGTCCAGGGGTTTGACCTCGACCGCTATCTGGGAACCTGGTACGAAATCGCCCGACTGGATCACTCCTTCGAGCGGGGGCTGGAACGGGTATCGGCCGAATACAGCCGGCGCGGGGATGGCGGCGTTCGGGTCATAAACCGGGGGTTTTCGCCAAAGGAAAATCGTTGGAAAGAGGCAGAAGGCAAGGCTTATTTCGTGCATGAGCCGAGCGAGGGTTATCTGAAGGTATCGTTTTTCGGGCCCTTTTACGGCTCGTACGTGATCTTCGAGCTTGACCGCGAACATTACCAGTACGCCTTCGTCTGTGGCCCCGACACCTCGTATCTGTGGCTGCTGGCCCGAACCCCCCAGGTCAACGAGGAAGTGCAGAAGCGGTTTATCGCCTCAGCGGCCGCGCGAGGTTTTGCCGTCGACCAGCTGATCTTTGTGAATCATCCCTAGCGGCTCCGCCAACTTTGCCGCAAGGCTCATCCTTTCGCACCAGCAAACAGACGATAGCGGTTCTTGCCGGCCTGCTTGGCCTGGTACATGGCTTGATCGGCCTGGGCCATCAACTGGGTGGCCTCGACGGAGTCGGGCTGCGGATAGAAGGTGACGCCGAGAGAGCCGGATACCTGCACCTGGCTGCCCTGGATGTCAAAGGGGCGGGAGCAGCATTCGAGCAGACGTTCGACAAGCGGCAGCACGGCGTCCCTCTCCGGCAGGTCGCTCAGAATGGCGATAAATTCGTCACCACCCATGCGGGCCACGGTGTCGACTTCACGCAATACACCACGCAGGCGCTCAGCCAGCGTTTTGAGCAGCTCATCCCCCACGTCATGACCGTAGCGGTCATTTACTTCCTTGAAACCATCAAGATCGATGTAGACAACGGCCAAGTTCTGGCTGCGGCGCTTGACCTGGGCCATGGCCTGCCTTAAACGGTCGACCAGCAGGACGCGGTTGGGCAGATGGGTCAGGGCGTCATAGTGCGCCAGGTGTTCGAGCTGTTTTTGCTGCTGCCGCTGCGTGGTGATATCCACGAAAGAGGAGACAATGGCGAGGACAGAAGCACTGCTCGCCTTGGTGTCGTAAACCGGCTGGGTGTTGAGGCTGAGCCAGAGGATGTCTCCGGAGGGTTGGCCGATACCCACTACATCGTCGTAAATCGGCTGTTCATCCCGCAGACAGCGCTGGACAGGATGCTGGTCGGGGGGATAGGGGCTGCCATCGGACTGCAAGATTGTGGTGCTCAACTCCAGAAGCAGGCGACCGCAGATCTTTTCGCGCGGCAGCCCCAAAAGACGTATCGCCGAGGGATTGCACTCGACGATGCGGCCATCGACATCCTGGATGACGATCCCTTCGGCCAGCACCTCGACGACCGAGCGGTGGTATTCCTCGCTCTGCCGCAAGGCCATTTCGGCCTCTTTGCGCGCGGTGATCTCCAGGTGGGTACCCGCCATCCACAGGGGCCGGCCCTCGGCGTCCCGGGAGATAATGCGGCCCCGGTCGAGCACCCAGATCCAGTGCCCGTCCCGGTGCTTCATGCGCGCCTCGCACTCGTAATTTTCGACTTCGCCGGAAAAATGGCGGTGCAGAGCCTGCTCGGAGCGGACCAGGTCGTCGGGATGGGTGAATCTTTCCCAGGTGGCGATGCTGATCGGGGCGATCTCTTCCAGAGAGTAGCCGATCATCTGGGCCCAGCGCTCGTTAAAGCGCGTCTCGCCCGTCTGCACATTCCACTCCCAGGTGCCGGTACCGGTCCCCCACAGGATATTGGCCAACTGCTGCCGTTCCTCCTGTAGCGCCTCTTGGGCCATCCGCTTTTCGGTAATATCCTGCCCCGAGTTCAGGGAGCCGAGAACACCTCCGCGTTCGTCCCGCAGCAGAGCCACCTGCCAGGTCAGCAGACGCCGACTGCCATCACGGCACTGCACCGGATTTTCATAGCCTTGCGCCCGGTCCGCTTCGATGGCGCCGTCAATTAGCTTTTGGAAAAAGGGGTAGATTTCCTCCATCCCCTCGGGTTGGGGCAGACAGGCCGCAAACCAGTTGCGGCCGAGGAGATCCTTATCCTCATAGCCCAGCAGATCACAGCCGAAGCGGTTGATCATGGTGATGCGCCCCTGCCTGTCCAGGGCCAGCATCAGGGTCTGCACCGTGTCCAGATAGTTCTGTGCCTTTTGGCGCTCAAGCTGTTGCTCGCGATAGGCCCGTTCAAAAGCCCGATTGCTGCGTATGTTCAGGATCAGCAGCAGCGTCGTCACCCCCAGAAAGGTCACGACAACCACGATGAGAATCTCGTACTTCGCCCAGATATCCGCCCAGGTGAAGGCTGGCGCCTGGTCGTAGGGCGGCAGGCGCAGGGCGCGGGCCAAGGCGTCTACCGGCGTATAATCGGCCGGCGGCGCGAAACCGCCAATGCCGGTGGCGATGGCGACAGGATGGGAAGCATCGAGAGCCAGCAGGGCGGCAGCGATTTTTCGCACATGCGCGCTATCCACATGGGGCAGCGCGACAAAGGGCCATTCAGGATAGAGTCGGGTAGAGACCCGGTAGGGGAACCCGGAATGTTCTTGCGGATGAAGCACGCGCAGACGACTTGGGTCGAGAGTGCCCTCGGCGGTCAACTGCTCGATGATGCCGGTGCGGATGAAACCGGCGTCGACCTCGCCGGACAACACCTTTTGCACCACGGCGTCATGACTTTCGGCCACAAGAACCGTAGCCTCTTCCGGGAGCTTGAGGCCGGCCTGCAGCAACTCGAAGGCCTGGGTCTGATATCCGCCCAGGAACTTGGTGCCGGGAACCGCGAGGCGCCGCCGCCGCAGATCGGTCAGCGAGGCCACATCGGACCGCTCCCAACGGGTGATGATCACACCCCCCAGATTGCAGGTGGGCACGCCGTTCTGGATGCTGATCAGGGTGGCCAGAGCACCGGTGAGGGAATTGCGGTTGCGCAATACCGTGTAATGACTGGGATTGGTGAAAAGCAGATCGATCTCGCCGGCGTCCAGCGCCGGCACGAACTCTTCCATGGCAAGCACGTGCAGTTCAACCCGGACGTCTTTAAGCTGCGCCGTGAGGTAATCGGCCAGAGGCTGGTAGGACTTTTCGAGAATGGGTTTAGGACGATAGGCGAAGAGGCCGAGGGTGAGGGTCTCTGTGGCCTGGGCCGTGGCGCCCAGACCGAGGAACAGTGAGATAGCCAGCCAGAGCCGACGTCCCGTCCATTTTAAAAACCGCGCTCGCATGGACAATCGCTTAACCCCTCTATCCAGATGAAAATCCCTCTCTCGTTTTTCTGCGGCTGTCCTTTATTATATCCTGCCCGTTGCCTGGCGCCAGACGCAGGGCTTTGGCCGCAAACCTTCCGTCAGGGGGCAGTCAATCGTTCCAGAATCAGACGGGCCTGATCGTAATCCTGGTCAACTACCGCCTTGAAATAGCGGCCGCTTTTCGCATCGGAAGATTCAATAAAGAGCTCCCGCAGGTTTTCGTCAATATAGGAGAGCTGACAGGAGAGCAGGAACTTTTTGATGGTGGCCCGCTCAGCGGCCGGCAGTCTTTCATGGGCGGCAAACAGGGTATGGGGAATCTCGCCCGATTGCCCGAGGCGTTTGAGCGACAGCCCAAACTGGGATTCAAAGGTTTTCAACGTGGACGAACTGGTGGCGCAGGCGTCGATATTGCCGATCTGCAACTGTTGCAGGCAAGCCAGGTGGTTGGAGAAGTTCTCAATCGTGACATCCTGATCGGGCACCAGGCCATTTTTCCGCAGTTCGTCCAGGGCCAGATACGTCACCGAGCCGGTAACCGGCGGAGTGCCGACCACTTTTCCCTGCAGCTCGCCGATGTCGTTGATCGGCGAATCGATCTTGACCGAGAAGAGGGCGAAAAGGTTCTCCGACCGGGCCACCAGCGGCTCATATCCCTGGTTTTTGCCAAAACGGATATAGTCGAAGGGATGAATGTGAACGATATCGAAACTGCCTCTTTTAAGCTCGGTGATGAATTTCGCGTAGGAACTGCTCAAGCGTAGCTTGATCGGCTTGCCCAGTTGCTTGGAGAGGTCCGCGGCGAGGGGCGCGAAGATTCTTTCCAGATTGGCGATCGGCAAAAAGGGGAAAACACCCAGAACGTACTCTTGCGGGGGCTCCGGGGCTTCCAGGGCCTGGGCGGGAACCTGCAGCAGAACCACGACGAACAGGGCGACCAGCAGACGGTGCCAGCGATTTAGGGACATGCGTATCTCCTTACCTGCTTTTATTTCCAGTCAAGCGACGCCGGGTTCTAGGGCGCTACGGCCGCGCCAGGGGAATCCTCGCGACAAAATAAACAGACCATGCCGACTTCTTCGGCCTGATCCAAAAAGGCCTGCAGCACATAGGGATCGAAATGTTCGGGGCAGGTTCGTCCGTCCCCCTGGCTTATCAGCCGGATCGCTTCTTGATGGCTGTAAGCCTGCTTGTAGACCCTTTCGCTGGTCAAGGCGTCATAGACATCGGCCAGAGCCATCAGACGCCCGGAAATCGGGATTTCCTCGCCCTTCAGACCGTGATAGCCGCTGCCGTCCCAATGCTCATGATGGGTATAGGCGATCTCCCCGGCAATACGCAGGAAAGACGAGGCCGGCTGGTTGTGCATCCCCGCTTCGATGCGGCTGATGATCTCGCGTCCGAAGAGGGTATGCTGCTTCATGATTTCCATTTCGGCCGGGGTCAGGGGGCCGGGCTTTTGCAGGACAATGTCCGCCACCCCCACCTTACCAATATCGTGCAGCGGAGCCGAGTTCAGCAGCAATCGCTGGGTTTCGTAATCAAAATAGCCCTTGAAGCGCGGATGGTCTCTCAAGTGTTCGGCAATGATCCGAACATATTCCTGGGTCCGGCGGATATGCTCGCCCGTCTCGATATCGCGATACTCGGCCAGGATGCCCAGACCGAAGATGGCGGCATCCTGGGTCAGCAGCAGTTCGCGGGTACGTTCGGAAACCATTTCTTCCAGATGGTCTCGGTGGGTCTTGAGCTCGAGGTGATTGCGCAGGCGCGCTTTCACCAGGGACGGAGCGATGGGTTTGTGGATGTAGTCGACGGCGCCCAGGTCGAGGCCGCGCTGCTCGTCGACGCTGTCGGACAGCCCAGTCAGAAAAATAACGGGGATGGCCGCCGTGCGGGTATCGGCCTTGAGACGGCGGCAGACCTCGTACCCGTCAAGGCCGGGCATCAAGACATCGAGCAGAATGATATCGGGGGCGGGTTCCGTCGACGCCAGTTTCAGGGCGCGCTCGCCATTATTGGCCACGACGATGGCATACTCATCCTGCAGCAGATTCAGCAATACCTGAATATACTCCGGGGTGTCATCGACAATCAGTACCTTGTGCCTCTGCAAATTACCGTGCATGTTGCAACTCAAGTCCTTCCTGCCGCAGCTCATCGATCAACCGCTCCAAAATATCATGAGCCTGATCAATATCAAAGACGCCCATACATTCTTTTAGTTGCAATAGCGCCGGGTGCAGGCTTCCGCCCGCCAGCCTTTTTTCCAGGGCGTCAATCTGTTTCATGGCGCCGGGCAGATCACTGTCCAGCAGCGAGGCGATTTCACGGGCGGCCAGTAGACAGAATCCCGCCTCCGCCATTCCTTTGTCGGCGCTGACCGGACCGGCGGCCAGTTCCGGACAGTTGTCCAGAACCTGCACGAGCTCGGACAGCTGTGTAGAGAAGGCCTCCAGAGCTTCGGCAGGCTGTCCTTGCGGATCTTTGAGCACAGACTCCAGCTGCGCGGCCGCCTCGGCCAAAGACCCGGCGCCAATGATGCCACAGATCGATTTAAGACTGTGCGCACAGCGGCGGGCCCCCTCGCGGTCACCCCGGTCAAGAGCCTGCCGTATCTCCTCGTCGGCCCGGCGGCGGGTGCGGGTGAAGTTGCGCAGCAACTCGATATAAAAAGCGGGCTTGTTGTTGCTGTAGTGCAATCCTTTTTCCAGATCGATGCCGGCCAGGCTCTCCGGCAGGCGAGGGACCGCCGCCGAAGCCGGCCCGGTAGCCGTGTCGGTGGGCGGCGTAGCCGGCTTGATCCATTTGAGCAGCACCGCCATCAGCTGATCGAGATCGATAGGCTTGGACAGATAGTCGTCCATGCCGGCCCGCAGGCAGTTCTCGCGGTCGGAAGCCATGGCGTGGGCGGTCATGGCGACGATGGGCACACTGGCGCCTTCGGGCAGCAGCCGAATCTGCCGGGTGGCTTCAAAACCATCCATGACCGGCATCTGGATATCCATGAAAACCAGGTCGGGTCTAAGTCCGGCAAAAAGCCGAACAGCCTCGGCGCCGTTTTCAGCGGTCGTTACCCGCAGGCCAAAAGAGGTCAGCAACTCCACAGCCACCTGACGATTGAAGTCGTTGTCCTCCACCAGCAGAACGCGGCCGCCGACCAGCGCGGGGAGCATGGACTCCTGGCGATGGTCGTCCCAACGGGTAAAATCGGGCGAGCCGGCACCTTCAGCGCCTTGCTGCCCGAAGGCAGACATGATGCTGTCGAGCAGAACGGACAGGTTTGCCGGCTTGGTGATATAGCCGTCTAGTCCCTCGGCGGCAGAACGACGAATGGTCTCTTCACAGCCATAGGCCGTGGCCATGATGACACGGGGGCGCTGGCGGAGAGTGCGTCCGACCCGGATGCGGCGGGCGGCCTCGAAGCCGTCCACGTCAGGCATGAGCCAGTCCATGATGACCAGGCTGTAAGGCTGGCCGCACAGCTCCGCCTCCTGCAGGGCGGCCATAGCCGCATCGGCGCTCCCGGCCGTGCCAACGTTAAAATTCAAAGCGGTAAGCTGGCTTTCAAAAATCTCGCGGGCGGTGGGATTGTCATCCACGACCAAAATGCGCCTGCCCTGAATGCCCAGGGCCTCAGCTTGCCGTGAAGGCTGCACCAGGTGCCCGATGCCGAGACGGGCGGTGAAGCTGAATTCACTCCCCTGGCCGGGTTCGCTGCTGACGCTGAACTCGCCATCCATCATCTCGACCAGCTGCTTGCAGATCGCCAGCCCCAGGCCGGTGCCGCCATATTTGCGCGTGGTGGACGCATCGGCCTGAGTGAAAGGCTTGAAAAGCCGTCCTATCACCTCCTGACTCATGCCGATCCCCGTATCCCGCACGGAAAATTGCAGACGCACCTGGTTGCCCTCTTCGGCCAACCGCCGAACGCGCAGCACGATCTCGCCCTGCTCGGTGAACTTTGCCGCGTTATTGCACAGATTGGCCAGAACCTGTCCTACCCGCAGGGAATCCCCTTTGAGAGAGGGAGGAAGCGCCGGATCAACCTCCACCAGAAACTCGAGCTTTTTATCCAGCATCTTGCCGGACACCAGCATAGTCACCTTGTCCAGCAGCTCTTCCAGCAAGAATTCCTGATTTTCCATCTCGAGGCGCCCGGCCTCAATTTTGGAAAAGTCGAGAATGTCGTTGATAATCGCCAGCAGTGAATCGGCAGAAGAGCTGACCTTGCGCAGGTACTCGCGCTGCCGGGGGGAAAGATCGGTCTTGAGGGCGAGATGGGTCATGCCAATGATGGCATTCATGGGCGTGCGGATTTCATGCGACATGTTGGCCAGAAAGCTGCCTTTGGCCACATTGGCGATCTGGGCCGCATCCCGGGCTTTTTCCAGTTCCTGGTTGGCCGATTCCAGCAAGGCGGTCCGTTCGCGCACCCGCTCCTCCAGGCTCGCATTGACGGTGCGCAGCGTTTTGACCATCGCCTCCAGCCGCCGGGCCATGACATTGAAGGCATTGCCGAGAATTCTGATTTCGTCATTGGCCCCGCCTCCCAGATCAACCTGTACGGACAGGTCGCCCTGAGCCAGCAGGGTGGCGGCTTCCGTCAGGCGAACCATACGACGGGTCAGCAGAGAGCCCAGGAAAAGGCTGATACCAACGACCAGGCCGATCCCCAAAAGAGCCACGAGAATACTGTTTCGTAAAACCTGCCAGTGCTGGCCCTCGATTTCCGCATGGGAAAAAGAGGTCTCCACCGTGCCGATGAGACCGGTCTCGTTGCGGACGTCGTGCCTTCTGACCTGGTTGACCTCATGGGTGGATGTGGAAGACAAACGGGAACCCAGTTCAGAGGGGACCGTACTCGAGACGATGATCCCGCGTGAATCGGCGACGCGAATATCGATCACTTCCGGATCTGTCTTCAGCTTTTCGAGATAGAGCTGCAGCACCTCATACTCGCCCTGCAGCAGGGCGCCGCGGGTCATATCCAGCAGGAAGGCGTTGAAGACCTCTTCCTTGGTATCCAGCTGGCTGTGCGAGACCTGATGAGACATATTGACGCTCAGCCAGATCACCAGCGTCAGCAACAGCCCTGCCACAAAGGAAAAAATCAGGGCAAAGCGGTATCGTAGCGAATTAATCGTCATCGACAAACCTTCATGCAACTGCCTGCCAGGCGATGCACACAACAAAAATGTTTTGGATCAGACGTCGAGTTCAGCCATGCCATGGCGCCGCCACTCTGGTATGTTTAAAGACGTCATGGCCGTGCGCCTCTTAAAGACGTCACGCTCTTTAACGAAAC
The DNA here is from genome assembly GCA_033549025.1 of Desulfuromonadales bacterium. GTDB lineage: Bacteria > Desulfobacterota > Desulfuromonadia > Desulfuromonadales > SZUA-540 > SZUA-540. The sequence goes on along the minus strand of JAWSUS010000025.1, from coordinate 28,752 downwards.
ACCCACCACCCAAGGATGCTTCTCCATCATGGTTCATATCCTGACCACCCGCCAGACCGTACCGGCCAGCCTGGAAGAAGTCTGGGACTTTTTTTCGCGGCCGGGCAACCTCAACCGCATCACGCCGCCGTCCCTGCATTTTCGCATCCTCAGCGACGAGGAACCGTCCACCTATGCGGGGCAGATCATTCGCTACAGCATTCGCATCCTGCCCTTCATCCGGGTCCGGTGGCTGACCGAAATCAAGCATGTGGTGCCTCTGTCCTCCTTTGTCGATGAGCAGCGACTTGGCCCCTACAAGCTCTGGTACCACCAGCACCAGTTCATCCCCGTCAAGGACGGCGTCGAAATCGTCGATACGGTCCACTACGCCATCGGCTACTCGCTGCTGGGCGACATGGTGCACCGGCTCTGGGTGCGACGCCGGCTGGAGCATATTTTCAGCTACCGCCAGGAGGTGATCCGCCGGCTCTTTTCAGGCTGCAACGGATGAGAACGATGACTCGACAGCTGGCCAGGATGCTCCTGCTGGCCTTGCTTCTTTCGTTGACCGGTTGCATATATCGTGCCTCGATTTTGACGGACTATCCGGCCATAGACGAACACACCAGCCGCAATTCCCTCGACTGGGCCGGCACCTATACTGGCGTGCTGCCCTGCGCCGACTGCGCCGGCCTGAAAACGACCCTCACTATCAGGTCCGATTCAAGCTACCACCTCGAAACCCGCCCTCTCGGTCAAGAAGACCGCCTGTTTGTAGAGCAGGGGACCTTCACCTGGATGGAAGACGGCAACATCATTCAGCTAAATGACGGCGTCACGCGCTATCAGGTCGGTGAAAACAGGCTTTTTCTGCTCGATCGCCGGGGACGACGAATCACCGGCGACCTGGCCGCCCACTACATCCTGTACAAAGAATAGCGGTGTGCGACTGCACAGGAATGTGTCATCCCTCTTCGGGAAGAGCCGCGCCCCGCCAGGCCGGTTGACAGGGGCGGCGACATTGCCCATACTCGCCCTTCGATCATTCCCCCCATCAAAGGATTCGCCCATGGCCCTGCCGGCCACGATTTATCGCGTCGCCATCGATCTTGCCGATCTCGACCGCGGCTGTTACGCACGTCTTGAAACGACGGCGGCCCGCCACCCCTCCGAGACGGCGGAGCGACTGGTGACCCGCCTGCTGGCCTACGCCCTCTGCCATCATGAGGAACTCGGCTTTACCAAGGGAATTTGCGCCGGGGACGAGCCGGATCTGTGGAGCCGGGAGGCGGACGGCCGCGTGCGGGAGTGGATCGAGGTCGGCCTGCCCGACGCCGAACGTCTGCGCAAGGCGAGCCGCCACGCCGGGCGGGTGGTGCTGGTCGCCAGCGGCAGCGGCCTGCGGCGCTGGCTGGAACAGCATCAGGCCAAACTGGCCTCCGTGCCCAACCTGACCATCCTCGCCCTCGACGCCGATTTTATCGGCCGCCTGGCCGCCAGCCTGGAGCGAGCCGTCAACTGGTCCCTCACCGTCACCGAGGGGACGCTTTACCTTTCCTGCGGCGGTGAAACCCTGGAGGCCCCGCTGCACCTCATTCAGGGGGAACGGTGATGACCATCTGGATCGACGCCGATGCCTGTCCGCGTCAGGCCCGCGAACTCGTTTTCAAGGCGGCGCAGCGCCTGCAGATTCCCGTCTGCCTGGTGGCCAACCAGCCGATGAGCCGGCATCACTCGCCGCTCATCACCTCGGTGCACGTGCATAACGGCTTCGACGCCGCCGACGACCACATCGCCGAATCCGTCGCCCCCGGCGACTTGGTGATCAGCGCCGACATCCCCCTGGCGGCCCGCGTCGTCGCTGCCGGCGGCGAGGTCATCGATCCGCGCGGCGACCTGCTCGACCAAAACAACGTCGGCGAACGCCTCTCCCTGCGCGACCTGCTCGCCGACCTGCGCAACGACGGCGTCGTCTCCGGCGGCCCCGCCCCTTTTGGCCCCAACGACCGCAAACGCTTCGCCGCCACCCTCGATCGCACCCTCACCCGCCTGGCTCGGGCGGCCACTGCCAAGGGCTGAAGCCTTTCTCTCCCGTTGACCGCTAGAGCTTCCCTCTTTCAGTCTCCACCAAAGAGATTCGTGGCATTTTTCCAAAAAAGAAATTATTCTGAACCTGTTGGCTTGTGACGGGCAAAAAGCGTTTAGAGAGGGGCGTTTGTCTGGTCCTGGCCTATGGAGGAGGTCTGCATTTTCTGCCATTTTTTCCTGGGGGAGGGAACACCATGACTGTTTTACGGACGCGATGGATTTTTCTGGCCGTAGCGGCGCTGATGCTCAGCGGCTGCGGCTCGGCCCGTTACACCTCATCACTGAAGTATTCAGGTGATCCGGCACAGACGATAGAAGATAGCCGCTTCCGAATCGTGGCCCTGTCCCTGCCCTACGACACCAGCGATGCCGGGGTGTCGTACCGCTTGAAGCCCCTGGCTGAGACTGGGCCCTTTGCCGAACGGGCCCGGCAGCTTTACCCCGCCATTTTCTCGAACGACACCTCGGCCCTGCCCATCGAGGTGGCCGTCGACGCCAATCCCAAAATCGGCGTCAAGGGTGCCTTGCTCACCGCCCTCACCTTAGGGCTCATCCCCTTTCCCAACCACGACAAGATGGATTTTGCCGTGACCGTGCAGGGGGATGGCGCTAAAGCCCTCCATCCGACCGCGGTTTCCGTGCAACGCGAGGATGTCTACTGGATGAGCCTCATCGGACCGCTCGGCGCCATTCCCATCGGGGGGCCGTCGGACCTGCCGCGAGACGGCATCTTCCTTTTTATCCCCCTGTCCAAGGACGCCTACAATACCAACAAGCCCGTCGAGTTCAGCCGGGACTCGCTCATTGAAGCGACGGTTCAGGCGCTGCGCCAGGCCGATCCCGCCCGCCTGCGAGCGGCCTACCGGGATCGCGACGCGTCGACCCAGCAGGAGATCTACATCGAGGGCAAACCACACTGGCTGGTACTCGCCCCCTACATCCCCGAGGGAATGACGACCCAGTGGGCGGCCTCTGCTTACAGCGTGCGCGTCTATGATGAAAAAGCACGGGAAAAAAGCGCTCCGCTGCAGGAGATCATCGTGGCCCGACGCAACGAGAGGGGGGGTTGGCAGCCCGACTCGGGCTACCTGCACAGCGCCGGGGAGTTGACCACTGTCAGCGCCCTGCTGGAGGATGGCCGGCCGAGCCGCATCCTGGTGCGCCCGGTGAGCGAACCGCCCCTGGAGGACTTCATTGAGCCGGCCGAGATGAGTGCCGAGTACCTGCGCTGGAACAACGGCATCCTTATCGAGGCCAAGAACCGCTCCCTGCCGAGGATGCTGCAGGAGAAACCCCGGGAAGATCTGCTTGCCCTGGTGACCCGCATCGAAAAGGCGGCGCTCGACCTCAACGAGCAGGCCGAGCGCGCCAAGGACCGGGCCCAGGCTATGGTGGAAAAAGGGGAAGGCGATCCGGGACCGGACCGCGAACTGGCCATCCTCTGTCGTCAGCGCCTCGACGTGCTGCGGCCGATTCTTGGCGCCATCCAGCAGGAAATCGCCCTTCGCAGCCGTTAATATTCCATTCGTTTCAGGAGGTTTTCTTATGCGGCTTTTCCATCACAAAATACTGGCCCTGCTTGCCGCCGTCTGCCTGCTCTCCGGCTGCGTGTCAACTCGAACCGTCAGCACTCTCAAACCTGGGGAAAACGCCGCTACTGCCAGCCTTGATGGCGTCCAGGTTCACCTGGTCGACGACTCCTGGCAGGCGCGGGCCCAGAAAATCTATCCCCTCATTTTTTCCAACGACATGACCGCTATCCCGATAACGACCGAAATCAGCAGCAAAAGCCGCAATCCCTTCAATCCCTCCATGCTGATTAACGCCTTCAATCTCTTTGCCCTGCCGGGGTATCACTCCACCACCACCGATACCGACGTGACTGCCGCACTACTCATCAAAGAGGGTCGTCAACAACTAGCACCGGTACACTTCCAGACCAAACGGGCCGATTGGGGGACTCTGCTCACCCCCCTTGCCCTGCTGCCGGTACCGGGCCCCGCCGATGTGCGTGCATCAGGTGGCATGACGAACACCAGCATCTACGATTCCTCCATTGAGCTGGGGCAGAAGGCGACCATCGAGGCTATTGTACAGGCCCTGCGCCAGGCCGATCAAACCCAGCTTCAGCAGGCCGTGCGAGATCGGGCGGCGCGTCTACAGCAGAAAGACCTCGACGGGGTATCGATATGGACGTTTCTGGGTTTTGAGGTGCCGAACACCCCGACGGAACAGGACCTGAAAACAGCCCGACGCCGACTCGCGGCCGCAACTACGGCGAACCCGGACACGACCGGTGACTCAGCCAAGGTCGCCAAGCTGTTCATCTTTCCGACCCGGCCGACGTGGAAATCGACGCCCCAGGAAAGTATTGTGGTGGCCAAACGTGAAGCGGACGGCGGCTGGAAGCCGGTAACGGGCTACCTGCGCAGCGCCCGCTCCCTGACAGCGGCCAGCGTCCTGCTGGAGAATGGCTCACCGGCCCAGGTCATCCTGCGCCCCGTGAGTGAGCCGCCGGTGGAGGATTTCATCGACACCCCTGAGTTGTCGGGGAAGAGCGCCGCCGAGATGCTGCGCTGGAGCAACAACATGCTGCTGGAGGCGAAGAACCGCTCCCTGCCGAAAACACTCCGGGAGGGGAGTATGGATGATCTGCTCGGCCTGGTGACGCGGATTGAGCGAGCGGCCCTCGACCTCAACGAGCAGTCCGAGCGCGCCAAGGACCGCGCCCAAGCCATGGTGGAAAAAGGGGAAGGCGATCCGGCGCCGGACCGTGAGCTGGCCATCCTCTGTCGCCAGCGCCTCGATGTACTGCGACCGATTCTTGGCGCCCTGCAGCAGGAGATCGCCCTCAGGCGCTGAAGGGGACTAGAATCCGCCTGACAGCATACCCTCGGTGCCTTTTTCGACCAGAAAACCTTTTAAAAAGCCGAAAGCATAGGTCTTGGCCTGGTCGGCGGCCAGCTCTTCACCGCGAAGAAGCCTGACGCCGACCTCCATCTCCTCCGCCAGCTTGGCTTCCGGCGCTTTGCGACTGACGCTGTCGAGAGAATCAAGCACGCGCCAGGACTTCTCCGGCCGGGCGGAAGCGGCGGCGGCTGTCAGGGTTTCCGGCTCCATGGCGGCGAGGAGTTCTCCGGTCCAGTCCCGCACCTCGCCGATATGCTCCACGGCCTGGCGAGCGTTTTCCCAGCGGTCGGGCAGCGCCTTAAAAATGGCATCCTTGACCGATGACCAGGCCACCTCATGGGCGGACTCGGCCCCCTTGTTGAGGATGTCTTCCTGCAGGGCGGAGGTGGTGGTGTTCAAAGCCGGCCTCCGGCTGGCCATGGAGGGCAGCGGCGCCTCAGGCGCCCCCGTCCCGAGGATCGGCACCACTCCCACGATACCGTCGCCGTTAAGCGCCACGGCATCTCCCCCGTTATAGGCACTTCCGGGCACACTGAAAAAATCGCTCAAAGCCTCGGAAGACTCCTTGTCCCGCTGATCCCAGGCCGAGCGCAGACGGGTCGCCTGCTGCGCTCGCTCTTGGCGGGCCTTCAGAATCTGTTGTTGCTGCTCCCATTCGGCCTGCGCCCGCGCTTTCTCCGCCTCCGCCGCCGAGGTGGACGGCGGCGCGAAGACGAGGTTGAGCAGCTGCTGCACAACCATACCGGTGACATAAGCCGACAATTCGGCGTTGGGGTTGCTCTTTGGCCGGGACGAGGGGCGATAGGCGGGGCTGGAACCTGACGAGGAACTGCCACTGGAACTGAAGCTGCAGACCGGTTCCGAGGTCGAAGACGGACAATAGCAGTCCCCCCTCTTGACCACGCCGCTCATGACCCAGGAGTCGATGGTGCCGCGGCAATCGACCTGATAGGTCGCTTCGGGAATGGCCCCGGCCCACCCCGAACCGCTGAAAAATCCGCCACAACCCAGGATACCCGCCAGAGTGATCGCGATAGTTTTACATTTCATGGCAACGGCCTCTCTTTATGGAAGGAATGCGTCCCGCACCTGCTGTCCAAGGGCAGGATCGAGGCGAACCAGTTCGGCCAGGTCGTTACGGGCCACCTGTTTCTGGCCCAGGGCAACGTAGCAGCGCACCCGCAGAGCATAGGCCTGGGCGCTCTCCGGTGATTGGGCAATAGTCTGACTCGCCGCCTCCAACGCCTCAGCCGTCTGTCCCATCGCCAGCAGGGCCTGGCCATGAACCACCTGGGCCCAGGAAAGCTGCGGCGCCAGGTGCAGGGCCCGTCGGGCCGAGGCCAGGGCCTGGGTGTTTTGACTGCGGGCCAGTTGCACCTCGGCCAGCACCAGATGGGCCGTAGCGGCAGCGGAATCGAGGGTTAGAGCATTGACGGCGTTTTCTTCGGCCCGGTTCAGATCGTGCTGGCGCAGCCAGGCCAGACCGCGCAGGGCATAGCCGAGGGCCAGCGGCTCCCGGCGCAGCACGGCGGTGCAATCGTCCACGGCAGCCGCATACTGCTGCATGGCGATCTGCAGGGTGGCCCGTTCAAGCCGCAACAGATCGTCATCGGGCGCCAGGCGCACCGCCTCATCGCAGGCCTGCAGCGCTGCGGCCGTTCTTCCCAGATTATTCAACGCCTGGGAGTAAAAGCGATAGCCCTGCGCCTCGGCCGGAAATGCGGCGATCAGGGCCTTGGCCCGCCGCTCCAGGCCGGGCCAGGCCTCCAGGGCCTCGGCCGCGCGACAGGTGACCAGGTGGGCGCTCAGGCTTTTAGCACCGAGGGCAAGGGCCGTGTCGGCATCGTCAGCGGCCCGCGCCCACATCCCCCCCCGGGCCAGAACTTCCGCGCGGGCAACATAGGGCGCCGCCACCTCGGGACGCTGCAGGATGGCCTGGGTAAAGTCGTGACTGGCCGCCGCCAGATCCCCTTTGGCCGCATAGGCCCTGCCGCGATGAAAGGACGCCTCGGCGCTGTCCGCCCGGAGAGTCAGGCTGCGGCTCAACAGGTCGATGGCCGCCTCCCAGCGGCCCTGTTCGACAGCGATACGGCCTCGGTTGAGGAGAACGAGAGGATCGTTGGGGCGTAGCGCTTCGGCCCGGGCAAAAGCCGTTTCGGCGGTGCGCCAATTCTCCTGTTCCCGGTGGATGACGCCTTGCAGCAAGGCCGCCTCGGCCAGATCCGGTCTGAGGGCTGCGGCCCGGTCGGCGTCGGCGAGACCTGTCTGGTAATCTCCCGCCAGGACTTCGACCCAGGCTTTTTCCAGCCAGAACTCCGCCCGCTCACCAAACAACGTCAGCTTTTTGCGGGCCAGGCTTCGAGCCGGCTCCAGGTGCCCCAGCATGCGTAGAGCCCGCAGCGTGTAGATCACGGGCTCAACCGCCTCCGGTGACTGCCGCATATCTTCGTCGGCCGCGGCCAAGAGTGCCAGCCACTGCCCCTCGCGGCTCAGCTCATCCCGTTGCGCCAGCGCAGCGGGGCTGATTGCCTCGGCGGAAACCTCCCGCCAGGCTCCATCCGCCAAGGATCCCGCCGCCAGCATGCCCATCAATAAAAGGGTCCGCCACACCCCGAAACGTCTTTTCATGCCTAACTCCCTCCAAGGGATTCAAGAGTACCATTCAGGCCGGATTATAGTCCCGCTTTCCACGCAAAAACAAGCTGTTCGAGCAATGCTGAGAAAAGGGGGTGGAGCCCGACGGGATTCCCCACGACACTTTGCGGGTTCCGTTCGGCGGGCAAACAGGGTATGCTCCGTTCATCCATCGATCTTATAGCCAACCAACCGAAAGAGTTTTCCATGAGCACACTCCCCGAATGCCCCCAATGCCACGGCACCTACACCTATGAAGACGGCCCCCTTTACGTCTGTCCCGAATGCGCCCACGAATGGCCGCAGGACGCAGGGTCCGAGACGACGGAAGAGAAGCCTGTCGTCCGCGACGCCTTCGGCAACGAACTCCAGGACGGCGACGCCGTTACCATCATCAAAGACCTCAAAGTCAAAGGAGCCTCATCGGCGCTCAAGGTCGGCACCCGCGTGAAGAGCATCCGCCTCATCGACGGGGATCACAATATCGACTGCCGGATCGACGGTTTCGGCGCCATGCAGCTCAAATCCGAATTCGTCAAAAAGGCCTGACTGACCGGCAAAACGGCCCAGCCAAGATGGAGGGGGCAAAATCGTGTATGCTTTCTTCATGACACCGCCCATCGCCATCCTTCTGAGCTCTCTCCTTTTTCTCGGGGCCTGCGCCTCCACTACCGCAACGCCTGCGGACAATCGCCCCTTTGCGACCGTCAGCAGCCTGCAGGAAATCAGCGGGGTCTACCAAAACAGAGGCGAAGGGGATGAAAGGTATCGGCCGATCTACCTCTCCGCCCTGCTCTGGCCGGACGACGCGTCCTTGAATCATGCGGAGATCGACACCATCACGGTCGTTCAGACGGCTGCTGATGTGGTGGAAGTGACGGCCCGTCAGGGGCGCCAGACGATCAAGTCAGGCCGCTATGTCGAAGGGGAGCATTTCAGGATAGAGGACGGCCACCTTCACCTTGGAACACAGGCCGGCATGGCCGGCCTGAAAGCGGGGGAACCCCTGCTCGGTGCCTACCGGCAAGAGGTCGAACTGGGCCTTGACACCGCCGGCCAGGGCAAGGCGCGCCAGCACACCTCGGTAGCGGGACTGGCCTTTCTCCTCATCCCCGTAGCGGCTGACAGCACCGAGGAGGTGCGTTTTTTACGCCTCTCGACGGTACCGGAGTAAAGGGAAACCTTATCCATCCCCCTATTCCCCCCGAGGATTGGTCTTATGACAACGGATGCCGCCCTGGCCGACAGCCCCGACTTTCTCAGACAGGTGATCGATTCCCTCACCGAACATATCGTGGTCATCCACGGCGACGGCGGCATCGTCTTTGTCAACCGCCCCTGGATGGATTTCTGCTGCCAGAACGATGGCCCCGAGCAGGTTTCCTGGCAGGACCTCAACTATCTGGGCATCTGCCGCCAGGCAGCGGACGCAGGGGAAGATTTTGGCCTGCAGGCGCTGGAGGGGATTCAACAGGTCATCGATCGCCAGACGGATCTGTTTTATTTGGAGTATCCCTGCCACAGCCCTAACGAACAACGCTGGTTCATGATGCGCGTCACGCCCCTTCGCCTGCCCGAAACGACCCTTTACGTCATTTCCCACCACAACATTACTGAACGGGTACTGGCCGAGGAGGAAGTGCACAAACGGGCCCGCCTCGATGGTCTGACGGGGATCGCCAACCGTCGCCACCTGGATGAATTTCTGCACGGGGAATGGCGCCGGGCGGTTCGGTATGGGCAGCCGATCACCCTGGCCATGATCGACATCGACCATTTTAAGGTTTTCAACGACACCTACGGGCACCAGGCCGGCGACGACTGCCTGATTAAAGTGGCAGGGGTACTCAAGGCGTTCAGCCAGCGTCCCGAAGATCTGTGCGCCCGCTACGGCGGGGAAGAGTTCGTCCTCGTCTTCGGCAACACCGACCAGAAGCAGGCTCTGCCCCTGGTCGCCAAGGCCATGGATGCGGTTCGCGACCTGAAAATCCCCAATGCGAAGGCGCCCACCCAACCGATCGTGACGATCAGTGTCGGCCTGGCGACCATCAATCCCGACCAGGAGAGGGCTGCCAGCGACCTGGTGGGCGAAGCCGACCGTCTGCTCTACCAGGCCAAGGAGCAGGGCCGCAACCGCATCGCCTACCGCCACCAGGGGCAGCTGGCCAGCCTGACCTGAAGGAGCGCGTCCCTCCCCTTTTCAGGCGTGGTTGCGCAGGCGCAGCTCCAGCGGGTGGGGGTTGAGATAAACCTGGTCCCGCAGGTAGGGCTGATCGTATTTGCGCACGAAATGGTTGAGCAGGGTGACAGGTACGATCAGGGGGATTTCTCCCCGCCGGTAGCGATCGATGATCTCCAGCATCTCCTGCTTCTCGTCGGCACTGAGCTGCTTCTTGAAATAGCCGAGGATGTGCTGCAGGACGTTGGTATGCTTGGCCAGCGTCAGCTTCTGGCGCATGGCCTTGGCCAGCAGCGGCAGATAGCCTTCAAAAAGCTCCTGCTCACTCAGGCGGCCTGCCGTCGCCACGACCCTGCCCATCTCCCGATAGAGTTCAACGCTGTGGCTCATGATCTGCAGCTTGTGGGCGGTGTGAAAGGCCACCAGCCGCCCGGCGCCGCCACCGGCGGTGAGCATCTGCCGCCAGCGTTTGAACGTAAAGATCGCCTCGATAAAATTTTCCCGCAACAGCGGATCGTGCAGCCGACCTTCCTCTTCCACCGGCAGCAGCGGAAAATGCTCCATGAAGGCGCGGGCGAAAACCCCCACGCCTTTCATGCTGGGCACACCATTGCCGTCGTAGACCTTGACCCGCTCCATGCCGCTGCTCGGCGACTTGGATTTGAAGATGAACCCGCACAGCCCCTCCGCCTCCAGCGCCCGCACTTTTTTTGCCGCCCAGGCCTGCATGCGCTCGGTAATGTCCTCGCCGCTTTTCGAAAAGACCAGCCGCGGCGCGTCGACATCCCCCACCAGTCGCAGGGCCTCCCGCGGGATCGACAGTCCCACCTCGACCTCGGGACAGACCGGCACATACTCGACATAGGCACCGAGAGAATCGGTCAGAAAGGGGTCCCGCTTGTGTCCCCCGTCAAAACGCACCTTCTCGCCGAGCAGACAGGAACTGATGCCCAGCCGAATTTTATCTTCTGTCATGAGGTGTCCTTTCTCTCTTTTATGCTGATAAAGAATCTACCGATTCATTCTAGCATCACTTTGCCAGGACAAAAGGCAGCGGCGGTTTTGTGTTTAGAATCGCTGCCGGAACGAACAGCCGCGGCAGAGGGACTCAACCAGCCGCCGCTGGGAAAAGCCTTGAGACAAGGCCGTGGCTCGGGGCGAGGTGAGGATGTGAGCCAAAGGCGTCTGCAGAATATTTCCCAGCGGGATATCGGCCTCGGCATCGAGGCAGCAGGGCACCACGGTGCCGTCCACGAGAATGGCGAGGTGATCCTTGAGGCCACGGCAGGCGCCGCGATCGCCGAAATCCTGCTTCGAGGCATGTGGCCAGGTAAATTGCGGAGCCTGGCTGAGAAAGACGCCGGGCGCCAGGGTAATCCCCTGCCCGGCCGCGCGTTCGACCCGAATCGGGGCCGCCTGAGGGAAGCCCGTCTCCAGGCGGCGGATGATGCGATGATGAGCCTCCACCTCTTCACTGTCTGGGTGCGGCGGCAGCTTCCAGAGGCGCAGGTTGATGAGCAGGGCTGTAGAAGCCCGAGCCAGACGGACAAAATCCAGAATCTCATCCAGGTAGGAATTCAGCCCCTCCCCGGCCATCTCCTCGAAGCTGTGCAGAGAGATATTGACCTGCCGCAAGGCGGCGCTGCCCAACAGATCCGATTGGCAGCGCCCCAGCAGGGTGCCGTTGGTGGTCAGATTGACCCGCAGTTCCTGATGGTGGCAGAGGTCGAGAAGAGTTGCGAGGTCGGGATGGAGCAGGGGTTCGCCCAGCACATGCAGATAGAGATGCTCGGTGAAACCGTTCAGCTGCCGGATGATCGCTTCGAAGGTCGATGGCGACATGAAGGACTGGGAACGCTGGCTTGGATGGCAGAAACTGCAGGCGAGATTGCAGTGGTTGGTGATCTCGATGTAGATCTTTTTGAACTTTTTCAAGGAGGCTATCCCAGCCGGCGGCCGCCGGCGCGAAGAAATCATTCATGGTGCCTCTGCAGACGGCGAAGGCGGTCAGCAATGTAGAACCGGGCGGCGTCTTTGGCAAGACAAATTCAGCGGTCCTGTACGATCTTCGCCAGGGCACTGCCCGAGTTTTCAGTCGGGCCTTGAAAGGACCGGCGCGGCTATTAAACTGAATCGATCGGCGGAAATCGATACCGGGAGGCCATGTGGACACAAACACCATCGTCAAAACGGCAGATGTTTCAGTGCGGGTCATGCGACTGGAACCGGGGAGCGCGACGGATTGGCACCACCACAGCGTGGTCGACGACTTCTTCGTGGGGCTCAAGGGCAAGATCCGCGTGGAGGTGCGCGGTAAAACGGCGGTGACTCTGGGGCCCGGCGAAACGACCCGGACCCCGGTCGGCCTGATCCACCGCGTCTGCAACAACGGCGAGGGCGAGGCCGAATATCTGCTCGTCCAGGGAATCGGTCCCTACGATTTCATCCGGGAGGACTCATCCGCCGCCGGTTCCGTATCCCCGGCGATAACGGCCAGAAAGGCGGCACCGTAGCGCTGCAGCTTGTGGCGGCCGACCCCGTTGATGGCCAGCAGCGCCTCCTCGTCCTTTGGCCGGAAGGCCGCCATCTCGGCCAAACTCTGGTCGCCGAAGACCACGAAGGGCGGCACCCCCTCCTCATCGGCCAGGCGTTTGCGCAGCACGCGCAGGGCGTCGAACAGCCCCTCATCGTAATCGTGGTCCGTCACCTTGCGGGAGACGCGCTTCTTCGCCGCCTTGGCCTTCACGCGGGGCAGCGGCAGCGTCAGCGTCTCGCCCCCACGCAGCAGGGGGCGGGCGGCTTCGGTCAGCTTGAGCACCGAATAGTTGCCCACGTCCTGCTTCAGGTAGCCCAGATGAACGAGCTGGCGGATGAGACTCCCCCAGGACTCCTGGCTTTTGTCGCTGCCGATGCCGTAAGTGGAAAGCCGGTCATGGCCGAGGGTCTGGATGCGCTGGTTGCCGGAGCCGCGCAGAACATCGACCACATGGCCCATGCCGAAGCGCTGCCCCACCCGGTAGACGCAGGAGAGGACTTTCTGGGCGTCGACGGTGGCGTCATAGCGCTGGGGAGGATTGAGGCAGATGTCGCAGTTGCCGCAGTCCTCTTCCAGCTTTTCGCCGAAGTAGCCGAGCAGTACCCGCCGCCGACAGGTCAGGGGTTCGGCGAAGCCGACCATGGAATTGAGTTTGTGCAGCTCGATGCGATTCTGCTCCTCGTTGCCGCCCTTTTCAATGAGACCGCGGGAGATGGCGATATCACCGTAGCCAAACAGGAGCAGGGCTTCCGCCGGCAGACCGTCGCGACCGGCGCGGCCGGTCTCCTGGTAATAGCTTTCGATATTCTTGGGCAGGTCGTAATGGACGACGAAGCGCACGTTCGGTTTGTCGATGCCCATGCCGAAAGCGACGGTCGCGACCACAATCTGCAGGTCATCGCGCAGGAAGGCCTCCTGCACCCGCTGGCGTTCGCCGTCGGGCAGGCCGGCGTGATAGGCTCCGGCCCGAAAGCCGGCTTCGCACAGGCGGGCCGCCACCTCTTCCACCCGCTTGCGGGAGAGGGCGTAGACGATGCCTGCATCCCCTTCGTGACCCTGCAGAAAGGTCAACAGCTGGTTGGCGGGACGGGATTTCTCCACGACGGTATAGCGGATATTGGGCCGGTCGAAGCCGGCGGCATAGCAGGTCGCCTTCTGCAGCCCGAGGCGCGCCAGGATATCCGTGCGGGTCTGGGGGTCGGCGGTAGCAGTCAGGGCAATGAGAGGGACCTGGGGGAAGAGCTGGCGCAAACGGCCGAGCTGCACATATTCGGGGCGAAAATCATGCCCCCACTGGGAGACGCAGTGGGCCTCGTCGATGGCGAAGAGGGCCAGCTCAATACCCTGCAGCCGCTCGATGAAACCGTCGCTCATCAGACGTTCCGGGGCGACATAGAGGAGATCGAGGTCGCCGGCATGCAGCTGGGCCAGAACCTGCCTGGCCTCGGGCGCCCCGAGCGAGGAATTATAGAAGGCCGTCCTGACTCCGTTGGCCCGCAGGGCGTCGACCTGGTCTTTCATCAGGGAGATCAGCGGCGATACCACGATCGCCACGCCGGGGCGATGCAGGGCCGGAATCTGATAGCACAGGGACTTACCACCGCCGGTGGGCATGAGCACGAAGGCGTCCTCGCCGGCAATCAGGGCGTCGATGATGGGTTGCTGGTAAGGGCGAAAGGCGCTGTAGCCGAAGACGTTGCGCAGTGTGTCAAGGGGGGTACAATTCATCCTGATCTTTCCGCTAGTTTTATGGTAAATTTCTGTCGGCACCTCATCACGATTTGGAACAACAGCAGGGAGTCCCAAGACCATGGACCTGAAAGCATACACCATCGACCGGCTCGACCGGGTGAAAAAAAACGCCCCCCTTATTCACAACATCACCAACTTTGTGGTGATGAATTCATCGGCGAATATCCTGCTGGCGCTCGGGGCTTCGCCCGTCATGGCCCACTGTCCCCAGGAGATCAAGGAGATGACCGCCCTGGCCGGCGCCTTGGTGCTCAACATCGGCACCCTGGATGACGCCTGGGTCGAGTCCATGCTGCTGGCCGCCGAGACCGCCAACCGTCATCACCTTCCCGTCATCCTCGACCCGGTGGGTGCCGGCGCCACAACCCTGCGCACCGATACGGTAAAAAGGATTCTCAATCACGCCACCGTCAGCGTCCTGCGCGGCAACGCCTCCGAGATCTTTGCCCTCGCCGACGCCGAGGTGCGCACCAAAGGGGTCGATTCCTCCCTCGCCCTCTCGCCTGAAGTGGCCGAAGCCGCCCGCACCCTGGCCCGACAAACCGGCTGCCTTCTCTCCATCTCCGGTGAAAAGGATCTCATCACCGACGGCGAGCGCACCTTTCGCGTCAGCAACGGGCACCCCATCATGACCCGCGTCACCGGTCTGGGCTGTGGTCTGTCGGCCGTCACCGCCGCCTTCTGTGCCGTGGAAGCAGACGACCGGCTCCTGGCCTGTACCGCCGCCACGGCTTTTTACGGTCTCTGCGGCGACCTGGCCGCCCGCACGACCAGCGGACCGGGCAGCTTCTTTACCGCCTTCGTCGATGCGCTCTACACCACTGGCCCCCGGGAGATCGAGACAGGGCTGCGGGTGGAGCAGACCTCCTGACCTGACCGCTGATTACCGCCATCCGCTGCACCACAGGGAAAATGCAGCGGCGCTCCTTTGCCCATTCGTCTGCATGTTTCGGCCTAACCCCCCGCTTTATCGATATTTTTTCTTGACAAACACATCCCCTACTATATATTTTTCCATATATATTTTTTTACAACTCTTCGCGGAGGTTATCCATGACCATTACCGAGAAGGCGCAAAACCTGCTAGTGGATATTCTGCACAACAATCCGGGCAAGTATCTTCGCGTAACCTTTGAAGGTTTTGGCTGAGGCGGACCCCGCCTGGGGTTGGCTCTGGATGAGCTTAAAGACAATGAAGAAGTCAGCAAGATTGGCGGACTGGACGTGCTGATGGATGCGGAGGCCAGACCTTTTGCCGAGACCCAGGTCATCGACTATATCAATAACCGCACCGGCAAAGGTTTTGTGGTCAGAGCGCTCTACGGAACAGAGCACTGCGCCTGATACCTGGCCAATATTAAATAATTCATATTTGACATTAGACGAGCGACATATTAGTCATGGGGCGGTAGTAACCCCAACATCAAGGAGCAAGAGATGATTAACATCACCGATTCGGCTAAGGAAGTCCTGGAGAAGGTGCTCCAGGAGAACCCCGGCAAGATGCTGCGGGTCGTCATTCAAGGCTTTGGCTGAGGCGGGCCCAGCTTGGGCCTGGCTCTGGATGAGCTTAAAGACAATGAAGAAGTCAGCAAGATCAACGGGCTCGACGTGTTGATGGATGAATCGGTCAGCAGTCTCTCGCGGCCGCATACCGTTGACTACGTCAAAAACGCCATGGGAGAAGGGTTCACCATCCTTCCCGAAAACGGCAGCGGCTGCTGTTGAATTTTGACGCATACTGAAGTGGAAAGGCAGGCCGAAAGGCCTGCCTTTTTTATTGGCGCCTCCCTTCTCGAACGAAGCACGGGCCTGCGATCAGGCAGGTCGTGACTTTTCTGTCCCCGAAACCATTTCTTCCATTAATGGGCTTGATTTCAATGGCTTTTATCCCTTAATCTCCTTTTATCTTTTGAAGGCTGAAATTTGCACGATCTGTGCATGAGTGAAATGCACGATTCGGCCAATAGCCCGCTTTTTACCTGCCCTACACTGCCAACGGAGGCCCCCTGATGAAACGTGTCTTGATTGTGGATGACAGCATTTCCGTTGCCCGCCAGCTGGAAAAAATAATCACCGGCTCGGGCGCATTTGAGGTGGTCGGTCATGCCAAAAACGGCGCGGAAGCCATCCGCATGAGCCAAACGGAAAATCCCGAGATCATCTGCATGGATATGAACATGCCGGTCATGGATGGGCTCACCGCTTTGCGGACCCTGGTGGCCATGAACCGCGGCTATAAAGTCGTCATGGTTACCTCCTTGGGTGGCGTGGGCGACAAGTACCAGGAAGCGCTCAAACTGGGAGCCCGCGAGGTCATTTCCAAGCCTTTTGACGAAGAGAGCGTCCTGCGCGTACTGCAGGCCCTCTAACCCTTTACGTCGGGCACCACCACATAGCCATCTCAAGCCAAGGAGTTCAACAATGGCGGTAAAATTTTTCGGCCAGTTCCTCATGGAAAAAGGGGCCATTACACGCGAGAACCTGCTTCAAGCCATCGAGCTGCAAGAAGCCACCAATCTGAAATTCGGTGAAATCGCCATGATCATGGGCTTTCTCACGGAAACCCAGGTGGAAAAGATCCACGACGCCCAGCGTGCGGAAGACCTGCGCTTTGGGGACATGGCGCTCAAACTCGGCCTGATTTCGCCGGAGCAGATGCAGCAGATCCTGACCCGGCAGAAAAACGGCCATCTGTACCTGGGTGAAGCGCTCGTCCGCGTCGGCGGTCTCAAAGAAGCGGATCTGGAGCGTTACCTGGAGGAATTCCAGGCCGATCAGGCGCCCTACGCGGCCGGGGCTGTCGCCATCCCAGCCGCACTGCCTCACCGTCCCCTGCTGGAGATCATGGCGGACCTCTCCTTTAAAATGCTGTCGCGGATCGGCAATATCCCCCTGCGTCCCGATGCCTGCCTGGAAAGCACCGAGATGCCTCAGGCTGACGTGGTCGCTGCCATGGCCTTTTCCGGTGCAGCCAGCGGCCGCTACGTTCTGGCGGTAACGGCGGAGGTCCAGAAAATTCTGGCCCGGGCCATTCTCAAAGAGGAAGAGGTCGACAACGAACCTGAAGAGGTTCTGCTCGATGCGGTGATGGAATTCATCAACATCGTCTGCGGCAACATCGCCGCCAAGGCAGCCCAGATGGGCAAGTCGCTGGATATCCATCCGCCCGAAATCCTGGCCGGCAGCCAGCTGCAGACGCCGCCGGCCGAACCTCACGGCCTGCGCTTCCCCATGGCTCTGCCCAGCGGCGACACCGTCGTCCTGCAGGTTCTTATCGCCAACTGAAGGATGCGGCCAAGCGGTGGAGAGCGATGATCATCGTGACCCACCCGCCTGCGCGCCGCAACTACAACGCCAAATCAACAGCTTAGCGGCATTAACTGTTGCCAGCCCAGCCCGAAAGTGCTAAATTTCTACCCTCAGATGACCCGGCAGTCCGACCGACTGCCGGTGTCGTTTTTTCCGCCTTGCCAATCCTCGCCCGGGGTGCCTCTATGTTCTCATCGCTGAATCTCCGCTGGAAAATTCTGCTGGCGCTGCTGGCTTTTGCCATTGTTCCCGTCGCGGTAGCACTGGCCTTTACGGCCCGCCTCAACAATCAGCAACTTGAGAGGAACATGCAATCCCGCGCCAAGGTGGTCGCTGGTTTCGTGGAACGCAGCACGACCTATTCCCAGGCGGAAAAAGCCAACTATATCGGCCTGCTGGCGCAAAACCCCCTGATGGTCAACGCCGTCTATTCCGCCGGTTTTTCCGGCAATACGGAGCAGCTCGTCACCGCCCTGGAAGGGTCTCTGGAACGATTCGACTTTGACCTGGTTGAAGTGCTCGATGCGGGGGGGCAGCTGCTCCTGCGTCAGGGGAGCGAAGTCGACCAGACGGCAGCCGATCGCAGGGCTCACCCGATTATCAGGGGGAGCTTCGAAGGGGATACCCTGGCGGGTATTCAGCTTTTCGACAACCGTCTGGCCATGGTAGCCGCCGGACCGGTGCAGCTGGCGGGAACGCCTATCGGCCATCTGATCGGGGTTGTTTTTCTCGATGACCATTACGCCCGCAAAATCAGCTCCCTGAGTGACGCCGAAGTGGCCTTCTTCGATGAAGGGGGCGTTTTTTCCGCCACCCTGGCCGGTCTCAAGGAGATCGATCCCCGTATTTTTGCCCCGACGGAAGCGGAGCTGCAGCGCTTCGATGAGCAGGAGGTCATCCCCAAAAGGGTAAGGTACCGCACGATAGATGGCACGCCCCATGCCCTTTTCATCAACACTTTCGGCGGCGCCAAGCGGGGCGTCATCATGGCGCTGGACAGCTCTTCCATGTTCGAGGCCAAATCCCGCACCAACCTCATTCTGTTCGCTATTCTGGCCATAGCGGCCCTGCTGGCCGCCCTCATCGGCAGAAGTCTGTCCAACAATATCGTCCGCCCCCTGCGCCAGCTGGTGAAGAGCCTGCGCGAGATCTCCGAAGGCGAAGGGGATCTCACCCGCCACCTGAAAGTGACCCGTCAGGACGAAGTCGGCGAACTGGCGACCTCTTTCAACCATTTTGTCGACCGGCTGGCCCAGATGGTTCGCCGCACCCGCGAGGTGGCCAACGGCCTGGCCGACGCTACCCTCAAAATTCAGCAGTCCAGCCGGCAGGTTCGGGAAGATGCGGCCAACCAGGCACAGGCCCTGGACGAATCGCACCGCGCCATCCAGTCTTTCGACGAATCCATTGCCGGCATCGCCGAAAGTACCGGCAGTCTGGTGGACGGGGTCGAAGGCAGCTCTTCCGCTACCCTGGAGCTGAGCGCGACCATCGAACAGATCGCCACGCAGATGGAAACCCTCTTCGCCACCGTGGAAGAGGTCTCCTCCTCCATCCACGAGATGTCCGTCTCCAATCAGCAGATCAACGAAAGCCTCGACATGCTGTCTTCTTCCACAGAGGTGACGGCGTCGTCCATCACCCAGCTGGATGCCTCCATCAAGGAGATTGACGAAAACGCCGAGCAGACCAGCCGCTTCGCCGAAGAGGCTACCCTCGACGCCCAGCGGGGCAAG
Organism: Desulfuromonadales bacterium; assembly: GCA_033549025.1. Taxonomy (GTDB): domain Bacteria; phylum Desulfobacterota; class Desulfuromonadia; order Desulfuromonadales; family SZUA-540; genus SZUA-540. The sequence continues at coordinate 9,623 of JAWSUS010000025.1, read as the reverse complement.
GAAGCCGTCGATGCCACTATCGACGGCATCGGCGCCATACGGCAGACCGTCGACCGGGCCGGGGAGGCTATTGAGGAGCTAGGAAGCCAGTCCAAGGCTATCGGCCGCATTCTCACGGTCATCGACGAGATTGCCGACCAGACCAGCCTGCTGGCCCTCAACGCCGCCATCATCGCCGCCCAGGCCGGGGAGCACGGCAAGGGCTTCGCCGTGGTCGCCGACGAGATCCGCGAACTCGCCGATCGCACCGCCGTCTCCACCCGGGAAATCGGCGGCATTATCAGCAGCCTGCAGCAGGGAACGGCCGAGGCCGTGCAAGCCATCCAGGCCGGCAGCCGGCGCGTTCACGAAGAAGTGAGCCGGTCCCGCACCACCGGCGAGGCGCTGGATAAAATCCGCCTCAGTACCTCCAAGGCCATGGAGCAGGTCAGGGGCATTGTGCGGGCCACCCAGGAACAGTCCAAGGGGAGCCATCAGATCACCACCTCGATCAATCAGATTTCCTCCATGCTGCACCAGATCGCCACCGCCGTCGACCAGCAATCCACCGGCAGCAAACAGCTGGTCAAGGCCTCCGAAGCCATGAAGGAAATCGCCCTGCAGGGCAAATACGCCACCTCGGAGCAGGCCAAGGGCAGTCGGCAGATCAACACGGGCATGGAGACCATCCGCGACATGATCGAACGCATCGATGCGGCCACGCGGGAGCAGACCAGCCGCAGCCGGCAGGTGGTGGAAGCCGTGGCCGATATCCGACGCATTGCCGAAAACAACGCCGACCGCACGGCTGAAATGGATGCCGTCGTCGAAACCCTCTCCGAGCAGATGGCCTACCTCAAGAGCGAAACGGGTGAGTTCAAGGCATGAGCCGGGTCGACCTCACTTTCACCATTCTCGGTTCGGGAACCAGCTCCGGCGTTCCCGTTCCCGGTTGCCGGTGTGAAGTGTGCCGGTCCCACGACCCCCGCAACAGGCGGACCCGCTGCAGCGCCCTGCTTTCCTACGGCGACAGGAATGTCCTCATCGACACCGCCACCGACCTGCGTCAGCAGGTTCTGCGCGAAGAACTCGCCCGAATCGATGCGGTCCTCTTCACCCACACGCACGCCGACCATGTCAACGGCATCGACGACCTGCGTCCCTTCAACAGCTTGTCCGGCGAACCCATCCCCATCTATGGTTCGCCGGCCTGTTTGGGAAGACTGCACCGCTCCTTCAGCTATATCTTTGACGACAACCCGGAGCCCGGCTATCGCCCCCGGTTGCTGCCCCGCGAAATTCACGGCCCCTTCGAACTCTTCGGCCAGCTCGTCACACCACTGCCGCTGCGCCACGGTTCAGGTGAGTCGCTGGGCTATCGCATCGGCCCGCTGGCTTATCTCACCGACTGCCACGCCATACCGGCGGCCACGGAAGAACTGCTGGCCGGCATTGAAGTCCTCATCATCGACGCCCTTCGCTTCCGTCCCCATGGCACGCATTTCAATATTCCCCAGGCACTTGAAGCCGCGGCACGTCTCGGCCCCAGGCGCACCCTCCTCACCCACCTGAGCCACGATGTCGAGCACGTCCGCGACAGCGCCCGACTGCCCGAGGGAACCGAATTCGCCTATGACGGTCTGCGCCTCAACCTCGTTTTACCCTGAAGCACGCTTGCATCGTCCCCTTGATTGCGCTTTAATGATGTGAATTCTTTTTGGATCGGGGCAGGTATGCATCAGGAAATCCGGCTGCACGGACACATCAACGACAGCATCGAATATTTCGCCACGGTCGCCTCCCGGCAGGCCTATCGATCCTATTTCTTTGAGAACACCCCGGATGCCCTGCGCATTTTCTCACCGGGAAACGAGATTGTACTGGATGACACCCGCATCACCCATCGGGGCAACGGCGGTTCTTTCTGCGAGTACATGTTCGGCGTCGACCAGCCCATGGCCGACTTGGTCAAAGGCGACATCCGCAACCGTCTGGTCCTCTACGGCGCCACCAACGAAGCGAACGGTTCGCTCCAATTCACCAGCCACACCGAAGGCAGTCAAAGCTACGAACGCGTCTTTTTTGAAGGCAATGCCGTTCTCAATTATTTCTTTTTTCTCAGCGGCTCCGTTTCCGGTTCTCTGCGCGAGCAGCAGGAAGGCATCGTGCGCCTGCTCGGCAAGCTGCTCAAACGCAGCGACCATGTCGGCACCGGGGATGACGCCTTTCTCGTCGACGAAATTTTTGGCCTGCTCGGTCACCGCAGCACCCTCTACCTCCTCAAGCTGATTCATAAGAAACACCGCATCTACCATGACGCCTTCCGGGAGCTCTACGAGCGCTATCGCGCCATCCCCGATGTCGAATTCAACCGTCTGCAGGCGATGGCGGCCGAGCTGGACATCGACCGCTACCAGCAGGAGCGCATCCGCATCGACGTCATGTACAAGAGCCCCGGCAACCGCCGCATTGTCGACGAATACCGCAACATCCTCATCGACTGCAATCGCAAGGGGACCATCAGCACCCTGGAGAACGCCCGCCTGACCCGCCTCAAAACCCTGTCGGTCCGCAACAAGATCCCCGAGGCCCTTTTTTACACCCTCGACGGCATGCTCAAGCACGACAAGCTGGTCGACCTCAACGAGCAGGACTACATCTCCGCCACCCGCCAGATTCTCGAAGGCATCTTTTTCCAGGAACAGCAGATCGACGCCAGTATCGACACCCTGGACATGATCAACCTGCTGCACGCCAAAAGAAAGGCCAGCGAAAACCGCGACCACACATTCGAGCAGATTCTGCTGGAGACGGGCAAGGCCTGCGACGAAAAGACCCGCGACGGGGCGGACACCTCCCTGCTCGAAAGCTTTTCCTATATCGTCACCTACTTCGACCGCTACGACAACGCTTCGGCCAACATCAACGAACTCTCCTTCATGGAGAACGTCACCCTGTCCGAAGCGGCCATCCGCAGCCTGCTGGGGGACAAAAAGGCTTTCGCCGAGCTGGACCCGACTCTGTTCGCCGAGCTTTTCTTCAAGGGCATTCTGGAGAACAAATATCTCGGGCAGTTTGGCCGCAAAAAGATTCTCTGCCTGCAGGAAGGGCTGGCGGCCATCGAGGAAGGGCGCCTGACGGTGAAAGCCCTGCAGCAGCGCCTGACCGACATTGCCAACCAGGAACGCCTTTACGGCATGCTGCTGGCCCACGTCAAGGAGCGGATCCGCAACTTCTACTCGCGCTACAACACCCGGGCCGAGCAGGAAACCCTGCGCAGCGAGATCGCCGAAGAACTGCACGCCAAGGGATTGATCACGGAGGATATCCCGGAGGATCTCTTCCAGGACGTCGTGGTCAACATCAAAAAGGAAGCCATCTACCTGCACAACCTGCTGCCGGGCATCATCTCCACCCGGGATGCGGCCCTGCGGGAGGATTTTCTCGACAACAGCGGACTGGACCGCTTCTATGTGGAAGAACTGGAGCGGGAATACTTCGAACTGAACAATCTGGACATGGAGGACCTCTATCAGATCCGCAAGGGCCTGAACGGCTGATCGAGGTGAGCCTGCCGACGGGGGGATCATGAACACACCGAAATTATCCTCAATACGCAACCTCGGCATCATCTCCCACATCGACGCCGGCAAGACCACGGTGTCGGAACGCATTCTCTTCTACACCGGCGAAATCCACAAGATGGGCGAAGTCCACGAAGGCGCCGCCAGCATGGACTGGATGGACCAGGAGCAGGAGCGGGGGATCACCATCACCGCCACCAGCACCACCTGCCACTGGAAAGACCTCTGGATCAACCTCATCGACACGCCCGGCCACATCGATTTCACCATCGAAGTCGAGCGCTCCCTGCGCGCGCTGGACGGCGCGCTGGCCATCTTCAGCGCCGTCGAGGGGGTGCAGCCCCAAAGCGAATCGGTGTGGCGGCAGGCCAACAGCTACCACGTCCCTCGCATCTGCCTCATCAACAAGATGGACCGCATCGGCGCCGACTACCGGCAGGTACTGGCGCAGATGGAAAACCAGCTGGTCGCCAGGCCCGTGCTGATGCAGCTCCCCCTCGGTTTTGAAACGGAATTCCACGGGGTCATCGACATTCTGGGCGACCGTCTTTTGACCTTCCCGGAGGAGGATCAGGGGCGCACCGTCGAGGAAAAACCCGTCCCCGCCGAGCTGGCGGCCGAGGTGGCGGCGGCGCGGGAAAAGATCGTCGAGGCCGCGGCCGATTTCGACGACACCATTCTGGCCGATTTTCTCGAAGGTCAGTCCGTCACGGCCGAGCGCCTGACTGCCGCCCTGCGTCAGGGCACCCTGAGCGGACGTCTTTTCCCCGTCTTTCTCGGCAGCGCCCTGCGCAACAAAGGCATCCAGCCGCTGCTCGACGCCGTGGGGCAGTTCCTCCCCTCCCCCCTCGAAGCCCCCCCGGCCCTGGCGCACCATCCGGAGAAACCCGAAGAGTCCAGTACGGTCTTCTGCGATCCCCAGGCCCCGCTCTGCGCCCTGGCTTTCAAAGTCCTCGCCGATGAAGGGCGCAAGCTCACCTATCTGCGACTCTACGCCGGCACGCTGAAACCGGGCGACACCCTGTTCAACAGCAACCGTCACAGCACCGAGAAGGTCGCCCGCCTCTTTCGCATGCACGCCCACAAACGCGAACGCCTGGACAGCGCCCAGGCCGGCGATATCGTCGCGGCCACCGGCCTGAAGGACGCCCTCACCGGCGACACCCTGTGCGACCCGACTCACCCCCTGTTGCTGGCCGGCCTCTCCATCCCCGAACCGGTCGTCTCTCTGGCGGTGGAACCCCATGGGCTGGACGACAGGGAAAAGCTCTTTCCCTGCCTGGCCAAACTGCAATGGGAAGATCCCACCTTCCGTGTACGCGAGGACGCCGAAACCGGGCAGACTATCCTCACCGGCATGGGGGAACTGCATCTGGAAGTTTTGACGGAACGGCTCAAGCGCGATTTCGGGGTACAGGTCAAGACCGGACGCCCCCAGGTGGTCTACCGGGAAACGCTGAAGAAAGGCATCGAGCGGCGGGAAATTTTTGAACGGGAAGTGGACGGCAAGCTGCAACGGGGGGAGATTCTCCTACGCCTGCAGCCGCTCGCACGCGGCGCCGGGCTGCGCTTTACGCTGCCGGCGGAGGAAAACTGGCCTCTGCCAGTGGAACTGCGCCACCTGCTGCAGGACAGCCTGAAACAGAGCTGTGCCTCTGGCCTCCGCACGGGCTATCCCATCACCGACCTGGAAATCGTCGTCGTGGAAACCCCCTACATCCCCAACCTGACCACGCCGCTGGGTCTGCAGGCCGCCGCCCAGAAAGGTCTGGCGCTGGCCGGTCGCGAGGCGGGCGTCATGCTGCTGGAACCCCTTATGGGCCTGGAGCTGACCGTTCCCGCCGAATATGCCGGCAAGGTCTTCGGTACCCTGCAGCAGAAGCGGGGCCGCATCGAAGGCATGACCTCCCGCGGCGACGTCGAAGTGGTCCACGCCCAGGTGCCCCTGGCCGAGATGTTCGGCTACATGACCGAACTGCGTAGCGCCACCAAAGGCCGGGGCACTTTCACCATGGAGTTCTCCCGCTTCGAGGACGCGCCCCCCGAGGTGCAGCAGCGCTTCGGTCTGGGCTGACAAATCAGGGAAGTCGGGTGCCTGCGGCTCAGAAAAAACGCAGATATTGAATGAGTCCCAGCAGGGATAGGACGGCCAGCAGGACCAGCGACACCAGGAGTTCGTCATCCCGGCGGCGACGGCGCAGAAAATTGAAGAGAAGTCCGGCCAGACTGACCGCCAGACCCAGGACCATGAAGTAAAAAATGTAGGGGGTCAGCGAGGTATCCCACCAGGAACGCAGGGGAACGCCGAAGTAGCGGTCGAAAAAGGTCTCCGTCGGCGGTTTAGCCTGCGCCAGCAGCAGCACCGCCGCCACCATGGCAGCCCACCCCGCCACCGCCAGCCAGCGGGCCGCCCGCCAGACAAGGTCCGGCTTTCGACGCCTTTCCAGTTTTCCTCCCGGCTCGTACTCGCCCATCGCCCCCCCCTTTCGAGACCAGCAACCCGCTTCAGCTCATGCCGTCTAGGCTTGCTCCAACCACTCGGTGATATGCTTTTCCATACCGGCCCAATCCCCCAAGCGCTGCTCCAGAAAGGTAGCCAGCAGGCTGTCGAAGAGCTGCAGGCCCTCTTCCACTACAAACATGCGCTCATAGAAAAGCGCCTCTTTTTCGCTGTCGGCGTCGGTGAGGGCATCCTTCTCCAGCTTGACGGCCGGCGCCTTGTAACCGGCAAAGTGAAAGAGTCCGGCCTTGAAGGTCATCTTCCAGGCGTGTTCCTGCTTCTCCATGGTGAGGTTGGCTTCGATGATCTGCTTGTCATGCTGCAGGGCCACCCGCACTTCCCCGAAATGATCCTGAGGGCCGGCCACGGTAATCTTCTGCAGACCGCCTTCCGTACCGCCGAGAAGCACCAGGCGGTCGTTGAGGGTGGCGACGAAGGGTTCTCCCCCGACGGCCGGCCCGGGCTGATTGACCTGATAGGTGGATGGACTCTCCAGGGTCTGATAGAGCAGCCAGCGCAGAAAGTCGCTCCCCAACCAGGCGTTCTGCTGGATCTGTTCCAGTACGGCCTCGGTGGTGGCCCGATTGGCCTGCTGCAAGGCAGGCTGCAAAGCTTCGGGAATAACCTGGGCCGCCCGCGCCATGGGGTGCAGGGCGACCAGACGCAGACCCGTGAAGGTCTGCTTGAACAGGCCTTCAAAAAGCTCCGTCACCTTGGGACTGAGACTGGTGAAGGTGAGCAGGTTGTTGCGGGTATCCCAGACGGCATCGTAGACCGCGGGGATGGGCAGGGTGCGGGCCAGGAGCGCTCCACGCACCGCTTCGCGCAGCTCTTCCTTCTTCTGTTTGCCCACCCGCTGCAGGCCTGGATGGGCGGCGAGAAAATCGTTCTGGGCCTGTTCCAGGTGAGCCCGCATGAGCGCCGCAGGCACCCGGCGCTGATCGCGGCGCAGACTGAAGACCAGATAATGGTCGCGACGAAAGATCTGGTCAGAGGAGAAATCCTGCTCCTTGGGGTCAGCAAGATGCACCCAGCCGACGGAAAGCTCTTCGCTCGTCTGTTCGATGGGATGAAAGGCATTGGCGGCCAGACATTCGCCGGACCAGGCAAAAAAATCATCCGCCGGCACCTCGCCAAGAACCTGATATTGGCAGACGCTGACGGTATTGGACAAAATTCCCATGGGGTCTCCTTGATGTTTAGGTCGTCCTGTTGACGTTCAGGACCCTAGGGGTACACTTTTTAACCGCGAGCGGCAAGGAAAAATCTCGGGGCCAATCCTTCCGTTCACAACTGGCGGTCTCACAGAATTCTAATCGATTGCCAACGAAACGCCAACATCCTCCCTTTAAGGTTCCCTCACATCGTTCAACGACACAGGAGCCTGTCACAATGCCAAACAAAACCCAGCCATTTTTTGAGTCCACCTGCCCGCACCTCGGCACGGCGCCTGCCCGCTGCCTGGCTGCCTTTAACGGCTTGCCCATCACTGGCGATCGCCGCCGTCTCTGTGAAACCGAGGACTACGATCTCTGCGGCATCTTTTTGGCCCGGATGCTGCGACAGAGCCGCTCGCTTGGCTACACACCCGCCGTCGACGTCAGTTCACGCTGACATCTGGCCGTAAAGTATCGACCCACGATTCATCACGAGGAAAGGAGGGAAGCACTCGCCGTTTTTCCACGTCTATTTGTCTTGCCCCACCGGGGCAGCGATCATCATCCCTATGAAAACAGCATCAGGAGGAAAAAAATGAAGCGCTTTATGACCACCGCCCTTATGGCTGCCGCCATGTTCGGCCTTTGCAGTAACGTCCAGGCCAAAACCCTTGAAGAGATTCTCAAGGACAAAGGCGTCATCACCGAAGAAGACTACAAAGAAGCGACCAAACACAGCGACCTGACTACCTACCAACCCGGTAAGGGCATTACGGTGCAGACCGAGGACGGCCGCTACAAAGCCCAGGTTGGGGGACGTCTGCAGGCCCGTTACGAAAATCTCGACGTCGACGGGGCCGAGGACACCGAGAGCAACTTCCGCATCCGCCGCATGAAGTTCTGGCTGCAGGGCAACGTCTTTTCCAAGAACCTCACCTACAAGTGGCAGCAGAATTTCGGCGGCGGCGACTCCGTTCTCGAAGACGCTTACTTCAAGTACAAGGTCGCCGATCCCTTCAGCCTCAGCATCGGCCAGTTCAAGCCGGCCCAGGGCCGTCAGGAGCTGACTTCTTCCGGCAGCCAGCTCTTCGTCGACCGCTCCCTGGCCAACGAAACCTTTAACCTCGGCTACGACCTCGGCCTGCAGGCTTCCGGCCAATTCATGGACAAGCGTCTTGAATACCGCCTGGGCGTCTTCAACGGCAACGGCCCCAACCAGAGCAACCCCGACGACAACCACATGCTGGCGGGCCGCCTCGACATCAACCCCTTCGGCGCCTTCAAAATGGACGAGCCCTCCTTCAACGAGAAGAAGCTGCTGGTCAACATCGGTGCTTCTTTCGCCACCGAAACCATGAGCGGCAACGATATGGGCGAGATCGACGGCAGCAACGACACCCTCGACAAGGCCCTGAACATCGACGGTATTAACGACCCGGCCATCTTCACCGCCGCTTTTGGTGAGGAGCTCGACTGGACCCTCTACACCCTGAACCTCCACGCCAAGTACAGCGGCCTGACCTTCGGCAGCGAGTACTTTACCCTCAACACCGACCCCAAGGTCGGGGCGGACTGGGATGCGGATGGCTACTACATTCAGGCCGGCTACCAGATTCTGCCCAAACAGCTTGAGGTGGCCGCCCGCTACTCGGCCATTGAGTCGACCGATACAGCTGCCTACACCAAGTTCGAGAAGAACGAAACCACCCTGGGTGTCAACTACTATTTCGACAAGCACAATCTCAAAGTGCAGGCCGATTACAGCCTGATCGAGGATGACCGCAGTGCGAACAGCGATGAAAATCTGTTTCGGCTGCAGGCTCAGGTGATTTTCTAGCTCCTTCTACTCTTTCGATCTTTCGAGGGTATTGGGCCGGACTCTGCAAAGGGTTCGGCCTTTTTTTTGTTGTTGGGTTAAGACCGCCGGGACTCGCCCCGGCAGGCGACCTCCTTTTTGTTAAAGCCGACAAAAAGGAGGCAAAAAGCGGCTTTTTTATTGCTTTTGACGGGGTTGGTGCCCCTTTTGAATCTCGTCGCATATCAAGAACGGCTCGACTTCGATTCAAGGAAGGGCGAAAGGCCCCGGCTCACTTCGTTCACACGGGTTAAATTGGGCCGGCCCTGCACCCATTGCTCTGAGCTGCCAGTCACATCCGGTTTTATAATGCCTGATCCCCGCAGTGTCCTGCCTATAACAAACCGCGCATCCAAGTTAACCCATTTGAGAAACTTGTTTCTCAATGGGGCCTTTCGCTTTCAGGTGCCACGGAGCACTACAGCGTATCAAATGAGCCAGCGCTTCCACGCAGCACCGCCACAAGGCACAAGAAATAAAAGCGTTTCTTTTGGTTCCTTTTCTTGATGGCATCGTAAAAACTCAGGTGGCCATTTCGGGTTCAATAG
>JAWSUS010000024.1:0-45168 GCA_033549025.1 Desulfuromonadales bacterium | reverse complement strand
GCAAATCTTGATTTTTATTCTCAGGGAGATCGCACGTGGAGAAGAATAGCCTTCTGAAGGGAGTCATTTCCTTAGGTATCGGCCTGGTTTTAACTCTGGTCCTGGGGACTTCCAGCCTGTGGGCACAGGCCGCTGATGCCGATTCTGGTCAAACCGAGTCGTCCACAAATCAGCCGGTTGCCGATGACGCCATACCCGAACTATCGCGGGTGACCGTGATCGGCGTGGCCGTGGCTCCCGTCGAGGCGGGCACGACGACTCTGGATAGTGACCTTCTGGAGAACCTCCCCTCTGGTGATGGTACCCTGACGGAGCAGTTACGCATCCTTCCCGGAATCCAGTACAGCGAAGAAGCCAACTCATCGCTTACTGGCGGTGAAATCGCTCCGCCAAAAATCTCCATCTCCGGCGGGCGACCTTACGACAACAACTTTCAACTAGACGGGCTCGGCAACAACAGCCTGTTGGACCCTGAATTTTCATTGCCAAACAATATTACGAATGTTCCCGGGCATCCACAGGAGCTTTTCCTTTCTCCTCGTCTGCTGGAGTCCGTCACCGTGCATCGCAGCAATGTGTCGGCTCGCTACGGCGGTTTTACCGGCGGCGTGGTGGAAGCCGACACCCGCAACCCGGCCAAAGCGTTTGGCGGCGATCTCTATTATCGCACCACCCGGTCGGCCTGGACCGAGTTTCACCTGGATCCTGCCGATGCAGAAGATTTCACGCAATCCACCTCCGAAGATATGCAGCCGCGTTTTGCCAAGCACGAAGGGGGCTTCTCCCTGGACCTGCCGATTAGCAGCCGCATGGGGCTCCTGGTTGCCTACCAGCAGACTCACGCATCAATCAACCTGACCCACCTGACGGAATCTGAAAAGCAATACCGCAAAAACGAAAATTTCTTTCTCAAATACGCTCTGGAGTTATCCCCCGAAACCACATTGTCTCTTTCGGCGACTCACGCCCCCTATGAAGCTGAATATTTTTTGAAAGACACCCGGGACAGCAACTATACGATAAAGGGTGGCGGCACGGGGTTTTCAGGCACACTGGAGAGGATCTTTGCTTTTGGCGGACTGGAGATCAACGCCGGCTATCGGTCCAGTCGAAACAGCCGCCGTGCACCGCTGAACTGGTTTAACTGGTACGTTACGGAGCCGACCAAAAATTGGGGAAGCCTGGTTGAATCCAAATTCAGCAAGGAAGGCGGCAACGGGGATATCGAAACGGTTCTGGACACCTGGGAAAGTAACACCCATCTGACTTTCGAACCGGTTCGTCTTTTGGGGATGGAACATCATGGTGCCCTCGGGTTGGGGATTACCCATAGTTCGGGCGAGTATGAGCGCCCGGACACGACCACCCGATACACCTTTGCCCGTATCGACGATCAGGTCATTTGCCTGGATGGCCAGATCGATTGTGTCAGCGGCGAACAGTTTATGATCAGTAAAAACATTTACGAACAGGATCGTGCCAAGGCCAGCCTCAACCAGTATTTCTTTTATGCTGAGGATGAAATGGTCCTTGGCCGTCTGGCTTTTCGCCCGGGCGCGCACCTTTCCCACAATGACTATCTGGAAAACTGGGATCTGGGCCATCGACTGCGGTTGAAGGTGGATCTTTTCGGGAAGGGGCAGACGATTCTTTTCGGCGGCCTTAACCGTTACTACGGGCAGACCTTTCTGACCCACAAACTGGCGGCTGCCAAGAGACCCAGCACCGCCTGGACCCGAAGCACAACGCTGGACGCCGATTTTCACCCCCAGGAATGGGTATTTAAAGAGCCTTCGGTTATTCCTGCCACTCGGGTTTCCCATCTGGCTACCCCCTATGTTGACGAGTGGACGGCCGGAATCGATCAGGCTCTTTTCGGCGGCAGGCTGCTCCTCGAATATTTGGAACGCAAAGGGCGGGACTTGCTGGCAATAACAAACAATTCCAAAGATGAAAACAACAACGTCTATTCCGAGTGGAACAATCATGGGCGCAGCTTTCACCAGGAAGCGAGTCTGGCCTGGGAACGCTGGTGGGGCAAGGATTATCTGAATTTCAATGTAACCTGGCAGGACAGCGTGTCGAGCAACGAGAGCTATGCGGACCGTTTTGAAGCGGATGACGCCTATGAGAAGGTTTTGTACAACGGCGATGTTCTGTTTGTCTGGGAACTGCCCAGGGCAGACTTCAATCGTGAATGGGTGGGAAACCTGACCCTGGTGAAAACGCTACCTGCTGGCTTTACCTTCACCAACGTCACCAAGTATCGCAGCGGTTATGTGGGACGGCAGAAGCTGACTCTACCGGAAACGGTGCTGCCCGAGGTGGTGGCGGTCTACGAAGACGTCAACCGCCCGAGTTCCACGATTTTCGACTGGAAAATAAGTTGGCAGACGGCCGTATCCGAGCAGCAGACCCTGGTGTTCAATCTGGAGGCCTACAACGTTTTCGATAAAAAGGCCTACGTGGCGGATGCCGGGGATGAATACGAGCTGGGACGCCAGATCTGGGCGGGGATCGAGTACCTTTTCTAGGGGGCGGAAAGATCGGCCCTGATGACAGGGGCCGCCGAAGCTGTTCCCTTCAATTCGATGCCTCCGTGCAATTCGGAGAAAGACCCGCGGTTGTAGGCGCGCAGGGTGTAACGGCCTTCTTTGCCCGGATACGGCAAGGTCAGCTTGGCGGTGTTTTGGTTGATAATCTGCGTTTTCAGTGGCGAGGCCGGAAGCTGCGCCCTGACCAGACCGGTCTCCACGCTGGCAAAAAAGCCCTCATTCTGCCAAATGACACCGTTTCTGGCATTTCCTGGCAAACCAATGGTGCCGGTGCTGACAGGGTTGTGGGGGTCTGAAACATCCAGAGCATGAATGCCGGCCTTGGTGTCGGCCAGGTAAGCCCTTCGATCTTTTACGGTCACCCAACTGGAAAAGCCCTGAGTATTAAACGTGCTGACAATGCGAGGTTTTTCGAGGCGGGATATATCCACCACCATCATGCCTTCCGGGCCATTGGCTACATAGGCAAATGATCCCTCCAGTGCCACACCCATGGCGAAGGCAAATTCGCGCCGCGGCCAGGGGAGCTTGACCGATGCAACGATTCGTGGATTCGAACGGTCGCTTACATCGACAATCTGCAAGCCTTCAGAACTGTCAGCAATAAACGCATGGTTGTTGCGAATGGCAACGCCCGAGGCTTGCCCCGGTGTAGGCAGGGTGCCGATAATCCGGGCTTTCTCCAAGTCTGATGCCTCCAGAATTAGCAGGCCCTTCTTCCGGCCAACGAGATAAATCCATTGACCATCTACCGCCAGATCGACGGGAATTTCAAGCCATAAAGGAATCTTTCCCCTAACCCGCAGGTGATCAGGGTTGCTGATGTCGACCACCATTATCCCGCCCCTTTGGTAGAGAAGATAGGCAAGGTCGTTTTTTACAACGATTTTCTTGAAAAGCATCGCGGCTGAGGGGGAAAATAACAGCTCCTCCTGGTTTTTCTCGTTTATACCGAAAGCCTGGATTCCCAAGACTGCATCCCCCAAAAACAGGTTTGTTTCATTGCTTGCCAGACTGGTAGAAACGTAGGAGATGGCGGGAATCATCTGACGTGAAATCTCCTCAAAACGGGAGTTCAGTTTGAGGGCCAACAGGTGGTCGTTATTTTCAAAGTTTTCGCCAGCGACATAAATGGTCGGCCAGACCACGGACACAGCCAGCGCCTGAGGTTTGAATTCAGTCGGAATCGAATGGAGCAGGCGGGGGTTCGTCGGCTCGTTGACGTCGATAATATGTAAGCCTGCCGGCCCGCCGGCCAGGAAAATCGTATTCTCAAAAAGGTCCATTTTCATGGCCGCTCCGGGAGTTTTGAGAGTGGCCAGATGCTGTGGACGGTGGGGGTGAACGATATCGATAATATGGAAGCCACCGGACTCGGCCGTCACATAAAGGTATTTCTCCGTGAGGATGAGGTCGCGGATATTGCCCGGAATGTTAACCGCGGCAATGACTTTGGGCAGGAGTGGATTGCTGATGTCGATCAGGCGCAGGCCAGCCTCGTCAAGACCTACCGCAGCCAACCCCGGCCGGGCGGCGACAGCGGTGGCTCGTCCCAAAATAAGTGGCGGTCCAATCGGCGCAGGGGTTTGGGGGGTCGTGACGTCCACCAACAAAAGTCCGGCGGCGCCGTCAGCCACACAGAGAGTGTGACCGGTCAGCGCCAGGGCCTGCGTTTCACCTGCCGTCAAAAGCCCGCCGATTTTCTTCAGAACACTGGGGTTGGTGATATCGTAAATATGGATACCGTAACTCGGATCGGCAACGTAAAGTCGTGAGTTTTGATACATCAGGTCTCTAACGGTGTCGATAGTTTCTCCCTCATAGGGCAGGGTGCCGATGATCTCAAAGGGGGCATGGCTATCGGGTGCCAACACTTCCAGGATGTTCTCTCGACTGCTAAAAATCAAATGTCCTCTTTGTCCGGCTCGTTCGCTTACACCCGCCTTCTGGGTGGGATAAACGTCGATTGAGGGTGTTGTGATTTTATCAATGTTCAGAACCTGAATACCTTCATGGGCATCGGCTACAAAAGCTGAACGACCCGTCAGATGCATCTGACGGGCGTTGCCCGGGGTGTCCCAAGTTCCTTTAAGGACGGGGCGCCCGGCGTTGGTCACATTATAAATTTTTAGACCGTTTATCCCTGCACACACAAAAGCTTGATGACCGAATATGCTGACGCCTAGGGCTGTTCCCTCAGTGTCGGTGCTGCTGAGCCACTGGGGATCGCTCGGGTCGGAAACATCGAAAATATGCAAACCCGAACGGCTGCCGGCGATAAAAATCTTTCCATCGGCATAATCCAGGTCAAAACACTTGCCCGGTGTTTCGAACGAATGGAGAAGAATGGGGTTGGCTGGGTCGGTAATGTCGATAATGTGCAAAAAACCCTTGAGGTCGGCAACGTAGGCAATGTGCCCATTTATGACGACATCGTAGGCATGCCCGGGAAGATCGAGTTGTGCGACCAGGCGGGGGGAACGCGAATCGCGGATATCCAAAAAGTGCAATCCCGCTTTGCCGCTGGCGACAATCGCCAGGTTCGGGGTTGTGGCAATGCCGAAGGTTGGTGCCGGCAGATTGACAACATGCAGGGGGATGATCCGGGTCGGATTCTTGATGTCGAATAACTGTATTCCGCCTTTTCCGGCAGAAACATAGGCGATGTCCCCGACAAGGGAAAGGTCCCAGGCTGAAGGGTCTTCACCCCCAAGAGGCACGGCTCCCAAGGGCCGTAATTTCGAAGGGTCGCTGATGTCGAAGCTCTGCAGCCCCTGTTTGCCGACCGCTACAAACGCCGTGTCGCCGCGGATGGCCAGGGCGTTGGCTGCTCCCCAGGTGGAGGCCGACCCGATGTTGGCGCCTCTGTTGCTGTAGTCCGGATAAAACGAGAAGCGGGTATCCCGGTCGAATCCCCGACCTTTGACGGTGACCTGCAGGGATTCGGCGCCTTCAGGCCGGTCGGCGAGAATGGCTTCTTCGATCTGAACCGATGCAGGCTCTTTTTTATCGAGGGTCTGTATTGCCAGAACGAGGGGCGCCATGAGAAGGACGCAGACCGCCAGGGTGGCAAAAATCAATTTGGATGTTTTGGCCATGGGGCAAAATTCCGGACAATTTAAAAACACATGAGTGAATAGAACGAACCAAATGATTAACTGCGAGGACTGGCGGATACCTCTTTTCCAGTCTGCGCTTCTTCCCCGGGCAGCCATCTGCCGAGAACCTCCAGCAGTTTTGCCTGACGGAAGGGCTTGGCGAGGTAGTCGTCCATGCCGGCTTCTTTGCAGCGGTCGATGTTCTCGATCTGGGCGTCGGCGGTCAGGGCGATGATCGGCGTCTTGATGTCCATGGCGCGCAGGTGCCTGGTTGCTGCATAACCATCCATGATCGGCATCTGGCAATCCATAAGGACAAGACTGAAGTCCTGATCGACGAGAGTTTGAATCACGGCTTCGCCGTTGGGTACAATGGTGACCTCGTAGCCCATCTTGTTGAGGATGATCTGGATCAGACGTTGTGTGGCTGGCGTATCTTCGGCCAGCAGAATGCGCCCCAAAGGTTGAACTGTTGGTCCTTCCACCGGTTCCGAAGAAGTGGTTTGGGCGATGGACTGCTGGGGAATCGCCGCTTTGTCGTGGAGGACGTCATCGATGACCTGCGCCAGGCCGGCCAGTTTTATCGGTTTAGAAATGATGGCCTGGAAATGGGGTTCCCAGTGGTTATCCTGCAGGCAGGGACTAACGGGAGGGCAGAGCAAAAGAGCCTTGCTCGGCGTCAAGGCCTTTTGTTGGCGCAGGATACGAATCTGTTCGAAGGTCCCTTCGGTGTTTTTGCCGGAACAGCAGCCCATGATGGTCAGGGTGTAGGGGTGCCCCATGAGGGCGCGTTTGGCCGATAGGGTTTTGGCTTCCGAAGGGGTGGAGGCTATGTCCACGTCGCCGCCCAGACTTTGGAGATAGTGGGTCAGCACGCGGCGCTGGGTCTGGTTGGATTCGATGACGAGAACCGGTGTATTGTCCGGCAGGTGCGGCAGGGTGGCATTGGATGCCCCCTGCCTTTGATCTTCTATGTCGAGGTCGAGGGTAAAGGAAAAAGTCGATCCCTGGCCTGGGGCGCTGTCCAGCAGGATTTCGCCGCCCATCATGGTGACCAGTTGCCTGGAAATGGCCAGGCCCAGCCCGGTGCCGCCATAGTGGCGACTGGTGCTGTTGTCTGCCTGGGAGAAGGAATCGAAGATCCGTGCCCTGACGGTTTCGTCGATACCTATCCCGGTGTCACTGACGCTGAAGCGGATGCCGGTTTTGTCAGCGCGGCCTTTATCCAGTTCGAGTTCGACCACCACCTCGCCTTGCTCGGTGAATTTGACGGCATTGCCAATGAGGTTGAAGAGCACCTGCCGTAGCCGGGTCGGGTCCCCGACAACCCTTTGCGGGAGCGTCGTGGGAATAAGGCTGGTCAGTTCCACCCCCTTGGAGTAGGCCTTTTCGGTGAATAATTCCACCGCTTCTTCGATGGCTTCCCTCAGATTGAACTCAACAGTTTCCAGTTCGAGTTTGCCGGCTTCGATCTTGGAGAAGTCGAGAATGTCGTTGAGTATGGCCAGCAGCGTTTCGCCGGAACGATGGACGGTTTGAGCCAGGCTCCTCTGGTTCGTATCCAGCGGGGTACCTAAGAGCAGGTCAGTCATCCCAAGGACACCAATCATGGGCGTTCTGATTTCGTGACTCATGTTGGCGAGAAAGCGCGACTTGGCCTCGTTGGCGTTGTCGGCCAGATCCTTGGCAGCCTGGAGTTCAGCCGTGCGCTGGCGGACCTGGTCCTCCAGTTCCGCCTGGTGTTTCTCCAGCTCCGCGTTGCGTTGCTGGAGCTGCTCCAGCAGATGGCTGAAGCCGGCGTCGAGCAGTTTAAGCTCATCCTTTTTGCGGGGGCCTCCCACCAGAGATTCCATCTGAAACTCGGAGGTCAACCGCATTTTCCCCACCAGATCCAGAACGGGCTGCGAAATATAAGCCTGCAAATGGGAGGCGATGAAATAGGCGGCTAAAATAGACAGGGCCATTACGCCGATACCGGCGATAGCGAACCAGAGCAGACGGTTGTAAAGGGGATCGAGGTCGGCGAGCAGGTAGACCATGCCGATGCGCGTCGTGTCGTGAATGACCGGAGTGAAGGCGGAGAGCCCGTTGGAGGAAAAGAAGGTGTGCGCCTCGCCCCTTTCGATAGCGGTTTCCAGGCGACGGGTGTGCTGGGACGAATTTTCGGTGAAACTGAGAAATTTCAGACTTTCACGGTCTTTGACAAACTGGGCGACGGGATGATTCTTCTGGTCGAAAATATAGGCTTCACGGATGCTGGCTTCGGAGTCGAGGGAGGCGAGGATATCATTCAGCAGTCGCTGCTCCTGATAACTCAGGGGCATGCGCGCATTGGCGGCGATGATTTCGGCGACGGAAGAAACATTGGCGACAAGCGCCCGTCGGTAGGATACAATCTCCGTGACCATAAAGGCGACCGTGGTCAGCAGAAGGACGACCCCGGCCGTTACCATTATGATGGCGGTCAGTTTTTTCTGGATGCTCAGGCTCCGAAAAAACGTCATAGAAAATCTTTCTACGTGAAAAGAGATCTTTGTGCAGCTTTAGGGGGCATGCAGGGGCTTTCTGCTACAGTCTTAAAGCGTTGGTATACTATCAGGACGGTCATTTAATGCCAAGCCTTTTTACCGTCTTTTGGCAAGCCGTTCATGGGGATTAAACAGACTGAAACAGCAAGTAATCGCAAGGAAAGTAATATGACGGAACATAACGATCAGCGACCCGTTCTGGTCAGCGGGGGAACAGGCTATATTGGCAGCCGACTGGTGCCACGCCTGCTGAAAGAGGGGCACCGCGTGCGGGTGCTGGCGCGGTCTGCCCAAAAAATATGGCAACGTTCATGGGGACACCATCCGAACCTCGATGTTGCCGAAGGCGATGTGCTCAATCTGGCTGATATGAAACGGGCTCTCTTCGGATGCCGAGCGGCTTATTATCTGGTTCACTCGATGAACCCGAAAGTCAAAAGTTTCGGTTCAGCCGATCGTCTGGCGGCGGAAAATATGGTAGAAGCCTCGCGCTTGGCCGGGGTGCAGCAGATTATTTATCTGGGTGGGCTGGGAGAAGAATCCGCCGATCTCAGCCAGCATCTTGTTTCCCGGCACGAGGTGGCGGCCATTCTGCAGCGGGGTTCGGTGCCGGTGACGGTGCTGCGCGCCGCCATGGTGATCGGGTCGGGCAGCGCTTCGTTTGAAATTTTACGCTACCTGGTGGATCGATTGCCCGTCATGGTCACGCCCCGCTGGATCGATACGCCCTGCCAGCCCATCGCGGTCAGGAATGTCCTTAACTATCTTATGGGGGTGCTGGATAACCCGCAGGCGCTGGACAAGACCTTCGACATTGGGCAATCCGAGGTGGTGACCTACCGGCGCCTGATGGAAATCTACGCGGAGGAGGCCGGCCTGAAAAAGCGTCTTGTCCTGCCCGTTCCTGTTCTTACTCCCCGACTCAGTTCCTACTGGATTCATCTGGTGACGCCGGTGCCGGCGGCTTTGGCGCGCCCTCTGGCAGAGGGCCTGCGTAATCCCGTCACCTGCCGGAATGACGATATTCGCACCCTTGTGCCGCAGACTCTTCTAAATTGCCGTGAGGCGATTGCCCTGGCCCTGGAACGGGTGAAGCAGCAGACGGTGGAAAGTTCCTGGCGGGAAGCGGGCGAAATGCCCCCGGCCGAATGGAGTGATCCCGGCGATCCCCAATGGGCCGGAGGGACGCACTACGAAGACTGCTGGCGTGTCGTGGTCGAGGGGAATCCGGATAAGCTCTGGCCTATCATCAGGGGTATCGGCGGTTCTACAGGCTGGTACTATGCCGATTGGTTGTGGCGGCTGCGTGGGGTGATCGACCGGCTGATCGGCGGTGTCGGGCTGAGTCGCGGTCGCCGGGACGATGAAGAAATCCTGCCTGGTGATGTGATTGATTTCTGGCGCGTGCAGCGGGTTGATCCTCCCCGGTCTCTGTTGCTGGTGGCGGAGATGAAACTGCCCGGCGAAGCGGTTCTGGAGTTTTCCTTGAAAAGCGTCGGCGAAGGCAAAACCGAACTCCGCCAGACCGCTCGATTCCTTCCCCGCGGCATATGGGGAATAATCTACTGGTACCTGGTCTATCCATTCCATGTGCCTGTATTCAAGGGGATGCTCCGTGGCATGGTCGAACGCTCAGGCGCCTCCTTGCTGCAGGGTCCTGTACGCCCCTGATTTTTAGGCAAAAAAGCAGGTTAGGGTAGGGGTTTTTCAGAAATTAATCTTAATTAGTCATTGACAGGCGATCAGAACCTGCTTAATTTATAGCAGTTCCATGTAGCCAAAAATTTAAAAGGAGGAAAAACATGAACAAATTCAAAATGGCTTTGGGTGCAGCAGGACTGGGAATGCTTCTCATGACGGGCTGCTCCGCACAACTCTCTCAGGCAGACAAAGATTTGATGAACGAAGCTCTCCAGGCCAGCAAGTCGGCCTCTCAGTCGGCCCAGACCGCTGAGGCTGCCGCTACCCGCGCCGAGTCTGCTGCTGCCAAGGCTGACGCCGCCGCTGCTCGCGCTGAAGCTGCTGCTACGGATGCTCAGGCCAGCGCCGATCAGGCTAAGGACAGCGCTGACAAGGCTCTGAAAGCCTTCGAAATGGGCCTTAAAAAGTAATTCGATTTTACACGTGAATAGAGAAAAGGCGGAGACCCGTTACATACGGTGCTCCGCCTTTTTTGTTGGAAATGTCAGTAGCTGACTTTCGCATCCAGAACGAGAGGAGCGAAGGACTCAGCTGGGCTGGAAATTGGGAGAGGAATGCCGCGCGCTTCCTGCAGGGCCTTTTCAAGTTCCGGCCAATCGATAGGGCCTTTCCAGTCGAGAGCGTGCCGCAGACGAAGGGACTCGTTCAGGGGATCTCCGACTCGTTCAAGAAAGTCGTCGTGGATTTCAGCCAGCAGAACACCGCCACTAACGGCCATCTTGATGGGCTGATAGATGATGCGAACCGGTGTACCGACCTTTACCCGGGGGAACAGATCTTTGACGTCTTCGGGGTAGAGCCGGATGCAGCCATGACTGACGCGACGGCCGACACCAAGGGGCTTGTTGGTGCCATGAATCCCATAGCCAGGAATGGAAAGACCAATCCAGTAATCTCCCAGCGGATTTTCGGGTCCGGGCGGTACGGTCAAAGGACCGTCGGGCCGTTCTTCCCGCACAGACGCCGGCGCGGTCCATGAGGGGTTTTGGACGCGGTTCTTGACGGAAAATAGTCCTTCCGGCGTATCGAGGCCTTCGGCGCCGACGGAAATGGGATAGGTACGCACCCGCAGCTGTTGGTCTTCTTCCCAGATGAAATACAGCCTCAGTTCGGCTAGATTAATAGTAATGCCCGGGGTGAGCCCGTCGGGGAGAATCATGCTGTAGGGCAGAGTGATTTCGGTGCCGGGTTTTGGCAGCCAGGGGTCCACGCCGGGATTGGCATGAAGCAAGGCCTTGTAACCGAGGCCGCTTCGCCAGGCCAGCCGAATGAGATCTTCGTCAGGCCCCAGGTAATAGGGACGATTCTTCCCGACGATCTGGGGGGCATCGAGCGAAGCGATGTATGAGTCCTCGACCAGGCGGGGGTACCAGCTTTGGGCCGAGGGGGGAAAGACCAGGTTGGTCACCAACAATAGAAATATGATTCGTGTCAACATGGCGGCCATTATAGCCAAAAAAAAAATTTTGCCTATGGGAAATTGGTTGAGGGGCGGGTAGGGTTTTTTGGTGCTTTACGCCCTGCTGGCCTTGGTGTATCCATGCAGAAGAGGGTTCGCATCGATATGGTGCGGTGGGTTCCCCGGACCTGCTGACGGGAAACGGCCAACGGATTTTCTCTTTCAGGTGTGCGTTTGCGTAACTTCTTTCATCTAAGACTTATCCTTTTTCTTTTCTGTCTACCGCTTTTCTGGCTGTCGATGCCGGTGGAGGCGGCCGAACCCTTGCGTGTAAACGTTTCCGGGGTCGAAGGGGAGATGCTGCAGAACGTCGAGGCTGCTCTGACCCTGCCGACGGGACTGGTCCGTAATGGCCAGGTGGATCGGCGCTGGCTGAACCACTTTGTTGGACAGGTGCCGGACAAGGTACGCAAGGCCATGGAGCCCTATGGGTATTATTCGCCGCAGATCAGCGCCGAAACCGCCGAAAGTGCCCAGGGCCTTCTTTTGAATGTGCGGATTGTTGCGGGGAAGCCGGTCCTCATCGATTCGGTGGATCTGGTTCTGGAGGGGGCGGGAGCCAATGACAGGCGTCTTAAGGAGTTGCTGGGCCGGTTCCCGCTGCGCCGGGGCGACCCCCTTCGTCATGATCTTTACGAAGAGGGCAAGGGGGCCCTGAAGGCACGGGCCATTGACAGCGGTTACCTGCAGGCAGAGTATCGCATACACGAAATTCTGGTCGATCCAACAATCTATTCAGCCGATATCCGACTGGTGCTCGAAACAGGCCCTCTGACCTATTTCGGCCTGGTGTTTTTTGAAGGCGCCCCCAACTTCCCCGAACGTTTTTTCCATCGCTACCTGGCCTTCAAGCCGGGCAACGTATTTTCCTATGAAAAGCTGGGACAGACCCAGTTGAACTTTCTGGATTCAGACCGCTTCCGGGAGGTGGTCATCACGCCCGGACTGGAAGCGGCGGTGGATCAGCGGGTTCCGGTCAACATCCAGTTGACTCCGTCGCCCCGCCGGCGGTTGCGGCCCGGGGTTGGCTACGGCACGGATTCCGGCGCCCGCTTCACTTTGAAATACAAGGACGTGAACAGTTTGCATCTTGGCCACGAACTGAACGCCGACCTGATGATCGCCGAATATAAGCAATTTCTCACCTCGAGTTACACTATCCCCAGCTATCGCAACAAGGAGGCGCACACCGTTTTTCGCCTGGGTGTGGAAAGGGAGGATATCGACACCTATACCACGCGCTCCATCTTTGCCGAAGGCGAGCGGGTCTATGCCATGGGGCGGGGACGTCTCGGCTCGGTCTTCTTGCGCCTGTTGCAGGAAGATTACACCATCGGCGGCGAAGACTCCCGCTCCCGTATGGTGATTCCCGGTCTGCGTTATTCTGCCCGTCGCTATGACGATACGGTTAGGCCGCGCAAGGGATTTCATCTGCGGGCTGAAATCCGCGGAGCCCACGACAGCTTCGGGTCCGATACCAGCCTGCTGCAGGGGTGGATTCGGGCCAATGTCTTGAGACCCTTGCCGTTTCGCCTCTCCCTGATTGCCCGGGTGGAAGGTGCGGCAACCTGGCAGAAAGACCCGATTGAGGAGGTGCCCGCCTCCCTGAGGTTTTTCGCCGGAGGCGACAACAGCGTCCGCGGCTACCGCTATCAGTCCCTCGGACCGGTTGATTCGGAAGGGGAGGTTGTTGGCGGCAAGCATCTGCTCGTCGGCAGTCTGGAACTGGAGCGGGCCTTGTTTGAAAATTGGGGGGTGGCGATTTTTTATGACGCGGGCAACGCCTATGACACCCTCACGGGCATCACCTGGGCCCAGGGCGTCGGCATCGGCGTGCGTCGCTACACTCTCGTAGGCCCTGTGCGGTTGGATGTCGCCCGGCAGGTCGGCGTGGATGACCCCGGTTACCGTTTCCATATCAGTCTGGGGGTCGGATGGTAATGTCGATCCGCCAAAAAGTGCTCCTGTCTCTTTTCCTGCTGCTCATGGCAGGGATAGTGGTTTTCGTCGGCTGGCTGCTGCGTACCACGGCCGGGGCGTCCTGGCTTCTGAGTCTGACGGCGCGTTCGAGCGCGGTGGATTTGCAGGTCAGGCAGGTGCAGGGCAGCCTGACGGACAACCTGGTCCTTGAGGGAGTTCAGCTGCGCTGGGCCGACGGTGAGATCGAAGCCGCCGCGTTTCACCTGGATTGGCAACCCCGTGATCTTTTGATCGGCCGACTTCATCTGACCGCGCTGGAACTGAAGCAGGCCGTGATCCGATTGCCGGCAGCCGAAAAGGAACGCGTCTCTCCTGAAAGCCCCATTGTCCTGCGATGGCCCGATTTCCCCAAATTTTTCAAAAGAGTGAAAGTCCGGATCGACCATCTGGGGTTGCAGGATATCGCCCTCGAACGCGCCGGACAGGAAATTTTGGCCGGCAGTCTGCGGGCACGGCTGGGGCTGGACAAGGGAAAGGTGGCCCTGGAGCAGTTGTCTCTGGATAGCAGCGCCGGCCGTCTCCAGGGTTTTGTTCGCACCGATCTGCTGCAGCCCTCCCTCGAAGGATCCCTGCAGGCGCAATTGCCCCGGCCTGTTCATGAGGTGAACCGCCTGAGCCTTTCCCTGCTGCCCATTACCGTGAAAGACGCCCTGCTGGCGGTCCGGCTGGAACTTGCTGCCTCTGATGACGAGAGGCCTGTCGGTGTGCTGGAAGGAAAACTGTCTCTCTTTGCCGACCGCTTACTTTGGGAGGATGGAATCCTGACGCATGGGGAGCACAGCGGCCAGGCCCAGGGACGCGCAGAGCTTCACTTCGCCGAGAGCGAGCCCTGGCTGGGGGCCGATCTGCAGCTGATCGCCTGGGATCTCACGCCTGAACTGGGCTACGCCACCGCCCTGTCCGGCCAGCTTTCCCTGCAGGGCTCCCTGTCCGGCTACTCGGGACGGTTTGACCTCGCCAACAACCGGCCCGCCTGGGAGGAGGTTGCCTTGGCCGGCAAGGTGGAAGGCGACAGGGAGGGCCTTTTCATTCGTGATCTGCGGGGGCGTTGGCTCGAGGGCGAGGTTGCCGGCGACCTGGCCCTCGGGTGGAGTCAGGGCTTCAGCCTCCGCGGGGAGCTGCAGGCTGACGCTCTTAACCCTTCCCGGATCGGGCCATCATGGCCGGCTGGCCCTGTTGAGGTCGACACCCGTCTCGATATCGATAAGGGAAATCTTCAGGCCATTTTTCTTCGCCTGCAGGGGCAGGGGGCAGACGTTCGCCTGCAGGCAGAGTCTCTGGAGCGCATCGATGTGTTCGTGGCGCTTTCGGCAGAGCAGACTCTGCTCCCCGTCGAAATTCATCAGGGAGGCATAAATGGATGGGTCGGTTGGGGCGATGGTCAGCCTTTCGGTACGCTGGCCATCCGGTCTTCCCGTTTGGCCGGTTATGGCCTTGGGGTAGACGGGCTGGACCTTTCCTTGTCCCGCTTCGACCGCGATGCTCCCTTTAACGTCGCCTTGGAAACGGCTCAACTGGCCTATGGACGCCTGGCTTTCGACGGCCTGCGAGCGACGCTGCAGGGCGATCTGGCCCGGCATGAAGGGCGCGCAGAGCTGCGCTGGCCAACGGGGCAGGGGGTTCTGGCCTTGCGGGGAAGCTATGCCGAGAAACGCTGGCGGGCCGCTGTTCATCGTCTGGGTTGGGAGGATGCCGAGGCCGGCACCTGGGATCTTGAGGATAGGGCTGAATTTCATTGGTCCAGGGAAGAATTCGGACTCACCCCTTTGGCTTTGACCAGCCCGCAGGGGGGGAGGGTCCAGGTCGAGGGGACCGTAGAGGTTTCTCCGCTGGTCATTTCGTCTCAGGCGCAATGGCAGGACCTGAATCTGGCCTTGCTTAATACCTGGTCAAAGGAACTGGCGGTCGCCGGAAAAAGCACGGGCTCCCTGCATCTTGAACGCTTCGGTGCCGAGGCAGGCCGTGTCCTTCTGCACACCGAAACAGCAGGATCTCTGGAACAAAAAGGACAACGTGTCGCGTTTCGCGACATCCGCATCGATGCTGACTGGAACTCCGCCGGGCTGCAGGGAGAGGGGCAGGTTCTTCTGTCCAAGGGGAAGGTGGCTGCCCGGATTCTTTCCCAACAACCGGCGAGCTTTTCGCTGCCGTCGGACTATGATTTTTCCCTGACCTGGCAGGATCTTCATCTCGACCAGTTCGCCCTGTTGCTGAAACCGCTTGAGACGGACGCCATCCTTTCCGGGCGTCTGCAGGGGCGCTATGGCGAGGGAACCGGTCTGGTGCTGGACGGAACGAACGATTTTTCCGGCAGCTTCCTGCTGGGCGATCTGCACCTGGAAGCCCGGGCTGCCTCCGTGGGGCTGGTGTGGGATTCCCGCCGCTTCGGTTTCGAGGGCGATGTTCTGTTTGAAGAAGGCGGCAGTCTGAGCGCTCATTTGGAGTCGGA
This sequence comes from Desulfuromonadales bacterium, assembly GCA_033549025.1. Taxonomy (GTDB): domain Bacteria; phylum Desulfobacterota; class Desulfuromonadia; order Desulfuromonadales; family SZUA-540; genus SZUA-540. Next base: position 29,398 of record JAWSUS010000024.1, on the reverse strand, counting down.
GCAGGAACAGGCGGGTAAACCCTTTACCCTGCCGAGAGAGGGGAGTGTCGCCATCGAGTGGAGTCGCCTCGACCTGATCGCTGTGCAGCCCTATCTGCCCCTCGGCATGGACCTGCTGGGCACTTTGTCGGGCGAAGTTCGTGGTCGCTGGTTGGATCGCTGGGAACTGGATCTGACGGCCTCCACTTCCATCCAGGATGGTCTTCTGCAATACCATGATGATCAGGGGCTGGTGTCGGTGCCGCTGCGTGAGTCCCGTTTTTCCCTGACCTGGCAGAAAGAACATCTGCGGGGCGAAGTGTCCCTTGCCCTGGCTGAGCATGGTGAGGGACATGGCGCTTTCAGCATTCCTCTTGGGGCCAGGTTGCCGACATGTTTGCAAAAGAAGGCGCCCCTGCAGGGGGAATTGGTCCTTTCGGCCCGGGAAAAGGGCCTGCTGGCCGCCGTCATGCCGGGAGTGATCCAGGAAAGCCAGGGACAGGTCCAACTCGATCTGCGTCTGGGCGGCACCTGGCTGGCGCCAGAGTTGACGGGGCAGGTAGGGCTGACGGGAGGCGGCGCCTATGTGCCGGCCGCCGGTATTCTGGTCAAAGATGTGGAACTGGAGGCCCGTTTTGATGACCGGCGCGTGAATATCGTGGCCTTCCGTTGTGAATCTGGGGGCGGCACTCTGGCGGGGGAGGGGACGATTCTGCTGGAGCAGTGGCGTCTGGCTGACTATCGTTTTTCGCTGCAAGGGAACCGTTTCGAGGTCATCCGGCTGCCAGAGCTCCAGGTGAAGGCCAGTCCCGATCTGGTTATTACCGGGTCTCAGGGGCGCACTTCCGTAACCGGAGAGGTCCAGGTGCCGGAGATCCTCGTCTTTGATCGTCAGGCGCCGTCCACCCTGCGTGCCAGCCACGATGTGGTCATTGTGGGGCTTGAAGAAGACGCCGAGAAAGTCCGGCCCTGGCAGGTGGACGGCCGGGTCCGTTTTGTTCTGGGCGATCGTGCCCTGGTGAAGGTTGGTGGAGTAGATGCTCGTCTCGAGGGCGCGGTTACCGTGACTATGCAGGGGCTTGACCGGATAACGGCCCAGGGACAGATCTCGGTGGCGGACGGCGCCTACGCCGCCTATGGATTGCGACTCGATATCGACCGTGGGAGTATCGTGTTCGGCGGCGGACCGGTCGATCAGCCCTCTCTGGATATTCTGGCCCTGCGCCATGTCGGGGAGGTCAAGGCCGGGGTGCAGATCAGCGGTACGCCCCGGGCTCCCGTGGTGAAACTCTATTCAGATCCTTTCATGGCGGATACGGATGTTCTCTCCTATGTCGTACTGGGACGCCCCCTCGAGGGTGAAAGGGGCGATTCCAGCGGCCTTATGCTGGCGGCCGGAGCTTTGCTGACCAAGGGAGAGTCCGCCGTGCTGCAGGACAAGATCCGTCGTCGTTTCGGGCTTGACGTGCTCGATATCCAGGCCGGGAACGGCGATGTGGAGACCTCCATGGTCACCATCGGCAAATATCTCAGCCCCCGCCTCTATATCAGCCTGGGACATTCTCTGTTTACCCAGACCAACGAGGTGCGTCTGCGTTACGACATCTCCAAACGCTGGCAGCTGGAAACCGAAATGGGAACGGTCAGCGGCGCCGACCTCTTTTACAAGGTCGAGTTCCATTGACAACTCCCCACGGATAAATCCGGGGGATTCCTGGAAGCACCAGATTTACGCGACGAGATGTTCGTCGAGCAGGGATTCGGCTCGGGCCAGGCTACTTAGGGCCTTGTCGGGGCCATCTACGCAAGCCGCTCCAATGACGGAACACTTACGATACTTGGGAACGGCTTGCCGATGATCGATCTGAAACGATTCCGGGAGGGGAATGTCGTGCTTCTTCCGAATCATCATGAACGCCGCTTTCCCGTCCCGATGCGACACAAAGCCGCATTGCGGGCACCGAAAGGTTCGCCCTTTCGGCTTGTGCGAATGACCGCAACACGGGCATTCGCTACTGGTGCCCCGTTCTTCCGTGAGGCACGTCGCGATACCAGCCTCTTCGGCCTTGTACCGCAGGTAGTATTTGATCCGGCCCGTCTCCATCTGGGAAATTTTCTGCCGAACCCGGCGGGATAGCCGCCGCTGCTTCTTGGTGTTCTTTTCGATCCCGGTCGGATTACCGATTACCAGTTCGGAGACGGCGCGTTCCTCGCACCAGCGAACGGCTTTGCGGGTCGCTTGATGCAACAGATCCCGGACTTGACTGTCCGTTTTCGACTTCATCCGGCCCCGGGCGCGACGGAGTTGCTTCCATCGGCGGCTTCCCTTTTTACAGCGAGCCAGCATCCGGGCGAATTTCCCAAGGCTCTTGTTTCGCCGGCGCTTAACGGAACGGACTTCCCGCCCGGAGATCACCAGGCCGGTGCCGTCCTCGGCACACAACGCCACCGGATGAATCTCGCCGATGTCGATGCCGGCCCGCAGACCGTTTTCCCGAAGATCGGCCACGGGGAACTCGGCGGCATAGGACAGAACGTACCGGCCCTTGCTCCAGAGCAGTTGACAAAATGTCGCCTCGGGCGGAAGAACCAGCCAGGTATCCAGGGCGTCCCCGGCCTTCAGGGAGAGCACGACCTTTCCCGTCGGGGAACGTCGGATCGCGGCTTCCTTGAACGGCACGGTGACGAATTTCTTGGTTCGCCAGGGGTAGCGGGTGTCGAGGCCCAGCCGTCGGTTCTCGGCAGCGGTCTTGCGGTTGGAGCAGAAACGGTCGGCGAGGCCCTGAACGGTTTGGCTGTGCAGGGCGAACCGGCCTTTCAGACGCTTTTGCAACTCGGTCTTGGCGATCCAGCCATTTCCGGCATCGTAGTGAGCCTTGGCCTCGGCAACAATGGCATTCCAGCAGCGGGCTGCTTCCTGTTGAAGCTCTTTGAGGCGCAGCGCGTCCTGGTGCGACACCGAGAGTTGTTTATGGCGAGCTTTTATCATGCAGTCAGTGTCTCATGGCCCGTTCGGAAGTCAACCCCTTTTGTGCTTCGCACAAAGCGCCTTTTATCCCCATGTCTGAAGCAAGGGGCTTTACGGCGCATCTCGGTAAAACGGCGAAGCGGGGCTGTCCGAAGAGCTTGACAGCGGCTCAGGGGAATGCTAAAAGGTCACGTTTTCAGTACCGTCAATAACCCAAATGGAGGAAATACAGACATGGAAAGAACATTCGCCATCATCAAGCCCGACGCCTTCGCTGCCGGCAACGCCGGTAAAATCCTGGCCCGCATCTATGCCGAGGGCTTCAAGGTCGTTGGCCTGAAGAAGCTGTACATGAGCAAAGTCGAGGCCGAAGGCTTCTACTACGTCCACAAAGAGCGTCCCTTTTTCGGAGAACTGACCGATTTCATGAGCAGCGGCCCCTGCGTGGTCATGGTCCTTGAGGCCGACGGCGCTATCAAAAAGTGGCGCGACCTCATGGGCGCCACCAACCCGGCCGAAGCAGCCGAGGGCACCCTGCGCAAGGAGTTCGGCACCTCCATCGGCGAGAACGCAACACACGGTTCCGACGCTCCCGAAACGGCCGCCTTCGAGATCCCTTACTTCTTTTCTGGTCTCGAACTGCTCTAATATCCTGATGGCCAATCTTGAGACCGGCCTGCGGCCGGCTCAATTGTTCCTTGTTTAAAAAAAGCCCTTCGGGTACAATCCCGGGGGCTTTTTTTTACTTTGCCCTATCGGACACAACCTTTATAAAGAACTTCATGGATAACCCGCAACGCATTGATATAAAAAGTCTTACCTTTGATTCGCTGGTCGAGTTTCTCTCCGCCTTCGGCAAGGAGAAATTTCGCGCCCGGCAGATCGTCCGCTGGGTCTACGGGCGGGGTGTGACGTCTTTCGCCGAGATGACCGATCTGTCCAAGGAACTCAGAGAGCAGCTGGCCGAAAAGGCCTATATCTCCGACTGGACCCCTGAGGTCACAGAAACGAGCAGTGACGGCACCAAAAAATACCTCTTTCGCCTTGCCGACGGGCAGACGGTGGAATCCGTCCGCATCCCCATGGAAAACGACCGTTCCACCGTGTGTATCTCCACCCAGGTCGGCTGCGCCATGCAGTGTGCATTCTGCCTGACCGGTACCTTTGGCCTTATCCGCAATCTGGAAACAGCGGAAATCGTCAACCAGGTCTGTGCCGTCGCCAAGGAAGGCCCGGTCAACAACATTGTCCTGATGGGTATGGGCGAGCCCCTGCACAATCTGGATAACGTGGTGGACGCCTTAAAAATTCTCTATCTGGATGACGGCATGGGGTTCGGTACCCGCAAGGTGACCCTGTCGACCTGCGGTCTGGTCCCCGAGATGCTTGAACTGGCCAAACGCATTCCCGTCAACCTGGCGGTTTCTCTCAATGCCACCACGGACGAGGTGCGTGATCGCCTGATGCCGGTGAACCGCCGTTACCCGCTGAAAGAACTGATGGCGACCTGCCGCGCCTATCCCCTGAAGCCGCATCAACGCATCACCTTTGAATATATTCTGATTCGTGGGGTCAACGACAGTCTTGATGACGCCAAACGTTTGGTCAAACTGCTGCATGGGATCAAGGCCAAGGTTAATCTTATCCCCTTTAACGAGCATGCCGGCTCTGATTTCCAGGCCCCAACGCCGGCGGGGATCGAGGCTTTCCAGACCTATCTGCTCGATCGCAACATCGTCGCCATCAGGCGTGCCAGCAAGGGACAGGATATCTCGGCGGCCTGTGGTCAGCTCAAGGGACGACTTGACGATAAATCCTGATTTTTTTTGATAAGAAACCATAAAATTTTTTCGCAGGAGGAGATGATCATGACCCAGCCTGTCATCGGCGTTATCGGGGGCAGCGGCCTCTATCAGATGGAAGGGCTCACCAAGGTTCGCAACGTCAGGGTGGAAACCCCCTTCGGCGATCCTTCCCACGATTTCATTACGGGCGAACTCGAAGGCCTCAAGGTGGTTTTTTTGCCCCGGCACGGTGAAGGACATCGCCTGCTGCCCTCGGAAGTCAACTACCGCGCCAATATCTACGGCATGAAAAAGCTCGGCGTCAGCCGCATTATCTCCGTCTCTGCCGTCGGCAGCATGAAGGAGGAGATCGTTCCCGGGCATATCGTCATCCCCGATCAGTTCTTTGACCGCACCCAGGGCAAGAGGGCTTCGACCTTCTTCGGCGAAGGGGTCGTCGGCCACATCCAGTTTGCCGATCCGGTCTGTAACGACCTGGCCGCCGTTCTGCATCAGGCAGCTGTGACCGTGGGTGCCCAGGTGCATAAGGGGGGGACCTATATCTGCATTGAAGGTCCCAATTTTTCCACTCGGGCCGAATCGAAGGTCTTTCGCAGCTGGGGGGTCGACGTCATCGGAATGACCAATCTGCCCGAAGCCCGTCTGGCCCGGGAAGCGGAGATCTGCTACGCTACGGTGGCGCTGGCCACCGATTACGACTGCTGGCACGAGGAGCATGACGACGTTTCCGTCGAGGCGGTGCTGGCTATTGTCAAGCAGAACGTCGAGACGGCGCGCAAAATCATCCGGGAAGCCGTGCGGAATCTGGCGGCTGCCCCGGCCTGTGCCTGCGGTGAAGCTCTGAAGTTCGCCATTATGACCAACAAGGAGATCATTCCGGCCGAGACACGGGAAAAGCTTCAGGTGGTGATGGGCAAGTATCTTTGAGGTGAATTATTTCCCGGAAATAGCGCAAATTCCGGGTAAAAGAGGTGATAATGAGCATACTCGTGGTTGGCTCCGTTGCGTTTGATTCGGTGGAAACGCCTTTTGGCCAAGAGGATGATGTCCTCGGCGGCTCGGCGACATACTTCTCCACCGCGGCCAGTTTTTTTGACGAGGTTCGGCTGGTTGCCGTCGTCGGCGAAGATTTTCCGTCCGAACACCTTGAATTTCTGCGCTCACGCAACGTGGACCTGAGCGGCCTGCAGGTCGTCCCAGGAAAAACCTTCCGCTGGAAAGGGCGCTACGGATACGATTTGAATGAGGCCCAAACGCTGGAGACCCACCTGAACGTTTTCGAATCTTTTGCCCCTCAGCTCTCTCCCGTACATCGTGAGGCAGATTTTGTTTTTTTGGCCAACATCGATCCGGAGCTGCAGCTGCAGGTGCTTCAGCAGGTCGACAAGCCCCAACTGGTGGCCTGCGATACGATGAATTTCTGGATCGAGGGGAAAAGGGAGGCGCTTCTGGAAACCCTCAAGCGCGTCGATATCTTTCTCATCAACGAAGGGGAGGCGCGTCAGCTTTCCGGCGAGCCCAACCTGATGAAGGCCGCCGCAAAAATCCTGGCCATGGGGCCCGAAACTCTGGTGATCAAACGGGGAGAATACGGCGTGCTCATGTTTCGGGAACATTCCGTCTTTGCGGCCCCGGCTTTTCCGCTTGAGTCCGTCTTCGATCCTACGGGCGCCGGAGATACCTTTGCGGGTGGGTTCATGGGATATCTGGCCTCCACCAAAAACCTGACGGAGGCCGGCCTGCGCCAGGCGATCGTTTTCGGCAGCGTCATGGCTTCTTTCAACGTCGAAGATTTCAGCCTGGACCGCATGCGATCCCTTCGCTACAGCGATATTGAAGACCGTTACCGCAAGGTAAAGCTGTTGACGGAATTTGAAGGCCTGTGATGGTTCCGGCCGACCGTGCATCGACGGTTCTCGTTGCCGATCCTTTAAGGAGGTTGCATTGATCAAGAAGATCCTTTCCTTGGGAATTTTGCTGTCCCTGATTTTGACTGCCGGCTGCGGCATCAATCCACAACAACGTGATGAAGCCAAGGCCCATTACATGCTGGGGCTCTCTTACCTGCGGGAGAACCGGTTGAGCCAGGCCATGAACGAATTTCGGATGGCCGAAGAAATCAACCCCAAAGATCCTGAAATTCAGGCCGCTCTCGGGCAGGTACTGCATATCAAAGAAGCTTACCCCGAGGCCGAACAGCGCTATCTCCAGGCCGTCAAGTTAAGTAATGAAGCTCCCCGGTTTCTGAATAACCTTGGCGCCCTGTACCTCGATATGAAGCGCTGGGACGACGCGATCCGCTACTTCAAGGCGACCTCCTCCCGGCTCGATTTCGATAATCCCGAGGTTCCGCTTTCCGGCATCGGTTACGCCTATTCTCAGAAAGGGGACCATCTGCAGGCTGTGACCTTCTTCAAGGAGGCCATCGCCACCAATATGCGCTACGCTCCCGCTTATCTGGGACTGGGGCAGGCCTATTACGCTCTGGGTAAAACGGCCGAGGCTGTCGCCCAATATCGTGAGGCGCTGGCTATCGCCCCCAATTACGCGCAGGCTCACTATCAGATGGGACTGGGCCAGGTCAAACTGGGGCAAACCGAGGCGGCCATCGCGTCCTTCAACGAGGTTGTCCGGCTCATTCCCGATACCGAGCTGGGCAAGTCATCGAAAGAACATCTGAAAGTGCTGGAGTGATTTCACAAACTATTGAAGGGCCTATGTTCGAGGATTGCCGAGAAATCCAGGACGCCGTCGTAACCGAGAAGGGCCCAGCGCCCTTTGATCTGGCTGTCGTCCTCGGTTCGGGTTTGGGTGCCTTCGCGAACCACGTCCAAGAGGCTGCCGGCTGGTCCTATCGGAATTTTACCTGTTTTCCTGAGAACAGGGTAGCCGGCCATCCGGGTCAGCTGGTCGCCGGGACCTTTCTGGGTTGGCGAGTGCTGGTTTTTCAGGGGCGCTATCATCTTTACCAGGGGCATTCTGCCGCCCAGGTGTCCCTGCCGGCCCGCGTTGCGCATGTTCTCGGCTGCCCCCGGCTGCTGCTGACCAATGCGGTCGGTGGCATCAACCCCGCCTTCCAGCCGGGCGATTTTATGTATATCGCCGATCACATTAATCTGATGGGGGATAACCCGCTCCGGGGGAACTTTCCCAATCCCTTTGTCGATCTTTCCTCCCTCTACCTGAAGGCGCTCTACCACCCCCTGCGTGAATACGCCACGCAGCACCAGATTCGCCTGCATCGTGGTGTCCTCTGCGCCGTGCCGGGACCCTCTTACGAAACCCCGGCAGAGATCCGCGCCATGAAGCTTCTCGGGGCCGATGCGGTGTCCATGTCCACCGTTCCTGAAGCCATCATGGCCAAATATCTCGGTATGGACGTCGTCGGTCTTTCCTCTATCTCCAATCATGCCGCCGGTATTTCCGCCGTTCCCCTGCAGCACGAGGATGTGTTGGCTGCCGGGAAAAGGGCCGAAAGCCGCTTTGTCGACCTGGTCAGCCGTTTGATCGGCCTCTGGCAGGAAACGGCACCCGCTTCTGTCTGAAATCCTTCCCAGCGTCTTTGCATTTTCCTGTAACATACCGTAATTATTTGCCAATAAATAACTTGGCGGTGTGTTTCGCCGTCTTGACAGGGCAAGAGCCCGTGATAGACTTACCTCCAAAACGCACAGGGAGCATTTTGGGTGGGATCAAAAATAAAAAGAATTCTAATTGTGGACGATGAAGAGAATACCCGCATTGGCCTGAGCAAGCTGCTCAGTCAGGAAGGGTTTGAGGTCTGTAGTGTGGCCAACGGTCAGGAGGCCCTGGAATACTTGAAGTCCAGTCGGGTGAATCTGGTCATCAGCGATATCAATATGCCCGAAATGAATGGGCTGACCTTTCTTAAGGAACTCAATCGCCTCTACCCCAGTACCCATGTCATCATGATTACGGCCTATGGTGGGGTCGAGTCCTATCTGGAGGCCATGAATCTCGGGGCCTTCGAATATATTCACAAGCCGATCAAAATCGAGGAACTCAAGTCTGTGATGGAAAAAATTCATAATGACGCCAAGCATGCGTCTCCAGTTGGCTCTATGTGATCTGACCTTTTCTTGCAGTCAAGGAGGAACCATGAAAAATTTCAACACAATCCTTTTCGCCACGGATTTTTCCGAATGCTCTGATCAGGCCTTCCAATATGCCCATATGTTGGCCAAAAAATGTGAAGCGAAGCTTCTGCTGGTTCATGTCATCAACGAACCGGTTGACCTGCGGGGCTTTTATGTCCCCCACATTTCCTTTGACAAACTGGAAGAGGAAATCGAAGAGGGTGCTAAAAAAATGATGGAAAAGTTCTGCCGAACCCATCTTGGCGAGGATATCCGTTATGAGACCTTTATCGTGCCAGGGATACCTTATGATGAGATCATCAAGAAAGGACTGGAACAATCCGCCGATCTCATCATCCTGGGAACCCACGGACGCACGGGGCTCGACCATGTTCTGTTTGGCAGCACCGCTGAAAAAGTCGTTCGCAAGTCGCCGATTCCAGTTATGACGGTTACCAGTAGCGAAAAGTGATTCATCCGGGATAGCATCCCAAAAAAACATATGGGAAGACGGCCTTGGGCTGTCTTCCTTTTTTTATGGGAAATTCGCGATCGGAGACGTGAAAGTGATTGGCCTGTGGGGAACAAGCTTCTTGTTTGGCAGGAGCTTTCATGGTAAATTGACGCCCTTTTTAACACATTGATTTTCTTTCCGGAAGACAGATATGCAGATTCCACAGCATCTCGCCATTATCATGGATGGGAACGGCCGCTGGGCAGAACGCCGACAGTTGCCGCGTACGGCCGGTCACAGTCGCGGTGCCGATACCGTGCGTACTATTATTGAGGAATGCAGGCAGCAGGGGATTCGCTACCTCACCCTGTATGCCTTCAGTTCTGAAAACTGGGGAAGACCCCCCGCTGAAATAGACGCCCTGATGTCTCTTCTCGCCAGATATCTGGCCAACGAGCTCCCCAAAATGTTGGGCGAGGGCATCCGCTTTAATGTGATCGGCGAAATTGAGCGCCTTCCCGACGATGTGCAGGTGTCTCTCAGGGAAGCCATGGAGAGGACCGGTAGCAACAGCGAAATGGTGCTGACCCTGGCACTTTCATACGGGGGAAGGGATGAAATTCTGCGGGCCGTTCGCGGGCTCTGTCGACAGGTTGCCGCCGGAACGCTGGCGGTCGAGGATATTGACGAGGACACTTTTGCCGGCGCCCTGGATACCCACGATCTGCCTGATCCCGATCTGCTGATCCGCACCAGTGGCGAGATGCGCGTCAGTAATTTTTTACTTTGGCAGTTGGCTTATGCCGAATTATACTTCACCGAAACGCTATGGCCTGACTTCGACGTGGCTGAGCTACGTCGTGCCCTGGAACTCTATGCCCGAAGAGAGCGGCGCTACGGTCTGACGGCTGAGCAGGTTACCCCATCTTCATCGCCCAAGGAGTAGAATCATTAAGACGCGAATTTTAACGGCTTTGGTTGCTCTTCCTCTGCTGGTGCTTTTTATCGTCTATGCCAGCCCCATGGTTTTCAACCTGCTGGTCTTTGGCGTCGGACTTTTGGCTCTTCATGAGTTCTATGGCATGGCGCTTACCGAAGATCGTCAGAAAATCCAGCTTCTTGCCGTCGTTGGCGGTTCTCTTCTGCTCATCCCTTTTGCCTTCGGAAGTATCGGGTATTTTCAGGGAGTACTGGTTTTTCTCGTTCTCTTTTTCGCTGTTTCCTTTCTGTTCTCCTTTCGCGACCTGGCGCGTGTCGTACAGGAAATGGGCCTTGTCATGCTGGGCCTGCTGTATATTCCCCTGCTCCTGGGGCATCTCATGCTCCTCAGAGACTTGCCTTTCGGGCGGGAATGGATCTTTTTCTCCCTTCTCTGCATCATGGCCTGCGATTCAGCGGCTTATTTTATCGGTTCAGCTCTCGGTCGACGCAAGCTTTATCCCGCCATCAGCCCCAACAAAAGTGTAGAAGGAGCTCTGGGGGGAGTGTCCGGAACTTTTGTTGGAGCAGGGCTGGCCAAAATCCTGTTCTTCCAGGAACTTTCGTGGACTGACGTGGTTTTGCTGGGCGGAGTCCTGGGAGTGCTGGGGCAACTTGGCGATCTTTTCGAGTCCATGCTCAAGCGCAGCTTCAAGGTCAAGGATTCCGGCACGCTTATCCCCGGTCACGGGGGCATTCTCGATCGGTTGGACAGCCTCCTGTTCGCCTTTGCGCCGGTTTACTACTACGCTTTTCTGTTTTTCAAGGGATAGACACCTTCCGACATGAAGAAAATATCTGTACTTGGATCTACCGGATCGATTGGCGTCAGCACGCTGGATATCGTTGCGGGCCATCCCGATCGGTTTCAGGTTGTTGCGCTGACGGCCGGTGCCAATCTTAACCTGCTGGCCGAACAGGTTCGGCGCTTTCGCCCTTCTGTCGTGGCGGTTCTACGCAAAGAAGACGAGGGTTTATTGCGCGACATGCTGGGCGCTGCCGCGCCGGAGGTCCTTTCCGGACTGGAAGGACTTATGGCCTGTGCCGTTCATGGCGAGGCCCAGATGGTCGTTTCGGCCATCGTTGGCGCCGCCGGACTTGTTCCCACCATGGCCGCGATCGAATCTGGCAAGGATATCGCCCTCGCCAACAAGGAGACTCTGGTGACGGCGGGCGCCCTGGTCATGGAGGCGGTCCAGCGCAAAGGGGTGAAGCTTTATCCGGTGGACAGTGAACATTCAGCCATCTTTCAGTCTCTGGAAGGGCATCGCAAGGCTGATGTCCGCCGTCTGATTTTGACGGCCTCCGGGGGACCGTTCAGGGACAAGGCCCTCGCCGAACTGAAGCAGGTTTCCCCCGCCGATGCGCTGGCCCATCCGAACTGGTCCATGGGGAAGAAGATTTCCATCGATTCAGCCACCATGATGAACAAGGGACTTGAAGTCATCGAGGCCCGCTGGCTTTTCGATTTGCCGGCGGACCGGATCGATGTGCATATTCATCCCCAGAGCATTGTGCACTCCATGGTCGAATATGTCGATGGATCGGTCATTGCTCAGCTTGGCATCCCCGATATGAAAACCCCCATCGCCTATGCGCTGTCCTATCCGGAACGGCTGCCCCTGAACCTTCCGGCGCTCGATCTCTGCGCTTTAGGTTCCCTAACCTTCTCAAAACCTGACAATCACCGTTTCGCCTGCCTTGAGCTCGCCTATGAGGCGCTCAGGGCTGAGGGTACCGCTCCCGCTGTCCTTAACGCAGCCAACGAGGTGGCCGTAGAGGCCTTTCTCAACAGGGAAATCGGCTTTCTGGCTATCCCCGATATCCTGCGGCGCGTTCTGGACGCCCATCGCCATGGGGCGCTGACGCACATCGACGAAGCCCTGCGCGCCGATCGCTGGGGGCGACAGGCGGCACGTCGTCTGATTGACGCTGCCTTGTAGGGGGGAATCCATGTTCACTCTGGTCGCCGGCATCCTCATGCTGGGCATACTTGTCTTTATCCACGAATTTGGCCACTTTCTTGTGGCCAAATTGTCGGGAGTCAAGGTTCTCAAGTTCTCGCTCGGGTTTGGTCCGCGGCTTCTCTCGATCCGTTATGGCGAAACCGATTATATGATTTGCGCCATACCTCTCGGCGGCTATGTGCAGATGCTGGGAGAAAGCGTGGGAGACCTGGGGGGGGAGGGGGCTCTTACGCCTGAGGAACGCAAGCGTTCCTTTGCCGACAAGCCTGTTTCGCGGCGCATGGCAATCGTTGCTGCCGGCCCCATCATGAACCTCCTCCTGCCTTTTCTGATCCTCCCCGTGGCTTATCTGGTTGGTGTCAATGTGCCCGCCTATTTGGAGACCCCCCCTTGCGTGGGGATGGTGACTACGGATTCCGAAGCGGAGTCCGCCGGTTTTTCCCGGGGGGACTGTATCCTGCGGATCAATGGAGACCGGGTGCCGACCTGGTCGGACGCCAATCGTGCGCTGATTTCCTACGCCGGCTATGGGCTGGATTTCAGCGTTCAACGGGATGAACAGGTGATTTCCATCCTGCTGACGCCCGAAGATGGTGGTTTGGAAGGGCTGGAGTCCATTGGACTTATGCCGGCGCAGAGAGCTGTTGTGGGCGCTCTTGCCCCCGGCATGCCCGCCGAGAAAGCCGGCCTGCAGGTGGGGGACGAAATCCTGGCCATCAACGATCACCCGATCGCGTCCTGGTATGACTTAAGCCCCCTCATTCAAAAAACAGGTGCGGCACAGGCCGTCTATCGGGTGAATCGTCAGGGAGAGACGTTGACCTTTTCTGTGCAGACCCAGCGCAGTGAAGAAAACCCCGACGAATACCTTTTGGGTGTTGCACCTCAGCTTGAGACAAGTTTCAAGAGATTCGGATTCGCGGCCGCCATGAATGCCGGTGCGGACAGGGCGATGGAGCTCATTGACCTGACCCTGGTTTTCCTGAAAAAATTATTTGCCGGCCATGTTCCCAGCAAAAATATCGGCGGACCTATTACGGTTATTCAGGTCGCCGGGCAGGCCGCTCAGACGGATCTGGCCAGTATCCTCTCGGTTCTGGCCTTTCTCAGCATTCAGCTGGGAATCCTCAATCTTTTGCCTATCCCGATTCTCGATGGGGGACATCTCTTCTTCAATTTCTTTGAGCTAATCCTGCGCCGGCCCCTTTCGCTCAAAACCCGAGAAATTGCCCAGCAAATCGGCTTGATGCTGCTTCTGGGGCTGATGATTTTCGCTTTTTACAACGATATCGTGCGCATCTTCTTTGGAGGCTAGGTTTGTCTGAAGTCCTTCTTGCCGTGGATACTTCCACTCCTGCGGGGAGTATTGCGATCAGTCGTGGAGAAACACTCGTCGGTGAGCTTTTTCTCGACCTCAAAGCCTCCAATCACACGGATCGACTGCTTCTCAGCATCTCACAGCTTCTGTCCGATTGTGCTATGTCAATCCAAGATGTTACTGCCTTCGGCGTCGTTGTCGGCCCCGGCTCTTTTACGGGTCTGCGGGTCGGGTTGGCTACGGTCAAGGGGCTCGCCATGGCGACCGGCAAACCCGTTGTCGGCGTCACTTCCTTGAGTGTTCTGGCCGCCTCGGTGCCTTTTGCCCGCTATCCGGTCTGTGTCATGGTGGATGCACGCAAGCAGGAGGTTTATTCAGAACTTTTTTCCTGCGAGAAAGGGCGCCCCCAAAGTATCGGACCTGCGGTGGTGGCCGATCCTGAAAAGGTGGTGTCGAATCTAGAGTCCCCAACCTTGTTTGTCGGCAACGGGGCCGTTCTGTATCGGTCGCTTATCACGAAAAATCTGGGGGCGAGAGCCCATTTCGCCCCCTGGACTTTTACCGCCCCCCGGGCTTCCCTGGCCGCCGATCTTTTGCTGGAGGCGTATCGGCAAGGAGAAGTTATTCCTCTCGAATCCTTGGCCCCCCTTTATATCCGGCTTTCCGAGGCCGAAATTGCCTGGGCCAAGCGCCAGGAGAATGGCCTCATTCAAGGTTGACAACCTCAGGCGGGTTCGCTATCTTAAAACTGTGTTTTCTGGCATATGTAAACTCTTTCCCGGGAGGTGTGCGATGCAGCAGGATAGTCAGTCTCTGGTACAAAGTCTTTTCGACCAGAATCCCCGCTTTCGGCTACTTTACGAGGAACATCAACTGCTGGAAAAAGACTTGGAATCACTCACCAGAAAATCTTTTCTGACTGCTGAGGAAGAACTGGAAAAACGGAAGCTGCAGAAGCTCAAACTTGCCGGTAAGGACGAAATGGAACGCATCCTCAATAACTATCGTTAGCCTGTTTTGTCAGACCTGCGAATGGAAAAGGGTTCAGGCGGCAGCTTGAACCCTTTCATTGTATCTGCTCCCGTTTTGTCGGCCGCAACATTTCTTTGGCTGGACTAGACGGGTTGAATTGGTTTTCTAGATTTATTCGCACGACAGAGAAGTCACTGAGACGATTCCCGTGGTGGAATCGTTTGATATACATCGGGAGCACTCATCTATGGCCGGTTTACGATCCAATACGTCGACGCAAGGTAGAAATATGGCAGGCGCTCGCGCTCTATGGCGGGCTACCGGGGTTAAAAACAACGATTTCGGCAAGCCCGTCATTGCTGTTGTCAACTCATTCACCCAGTTCGTTCCGGGGCATGTCCATCTCCATGCTCTCGGGCAGCTTGTGGTGGCCGAAGTTGAAAAAGCGGGGGGGATCGCCAAGGAATTCAATACGGTGGCTATCTGTGACGGCATAGCCATGGGGCATGACGGCATGCTTTATAGTCTGCCCTCCAGGGAACTGATTGCAGACTCGGTTGAGTATATGGTCAATGCCCACTGTGCTGATGCCCTTGTCTGCATTTCCAACTGCGATAAAGTAACACCCGGCATGCTCATGGCGGCCATGCGACTCAATATCCCGGCTATTTTTGTTTCCGGGGGGCCGATGGAGGCCGGCAAGGTCCATATCGCCGGCAAGGATCTTCATGTTGACCTCATTGATGCCATGGTTGCTGCCGCCACCCCTGGGGTCAGCGATAAGGATCTGGCGGAATACGAGCGTTCGTCCTGCCCAACCTGCGGCTCCTGTTCTGGCATGTTTACCGCGAACTCCATGAACTGCCTGACGGAGGCCCTTGGATTCAGCCTTCCCGGCAACGGCAGCCTTGTCGCCACGCACTCGGAACGCCAAAAGCTTTTCGTTGAAGCGGGAAAACGAATCGTGGAGATGGCCAAGCGTTATTATGAACAAGGTGACCAGACTGTTCTGCCTCGTTCTATCGCCGGCTCTGCAGCTTTTGAAAACGCCATGCGTCTGGATATCGCCATGGGCGGTTCTACCAATACGGTTCTTCATCTCCTGGCTGTGGCCCAGGAGGGGGATGTCCAATTTACCATGGACGACATCAACCGCCTGTCGCTGGAAACGCCTAATTTGTGCAAGGTGGCGCCCGCCGTCTCCCACTACCACATGGAGGATGTTCATCGTGCCGGCGGTGTCATCGGTATCCTGGCTGAACTCGATCGTGCCGGACTGATCAATCGCGACAGTCCGACCGTGCATAGTCCGACCATGGGAGAGGCTATTCAGCAATGGGATATCATGACCTCCTCTGATCCCGTGACCCATACCCGTTATGTGGCTGCGCCCGGCAACAGGGTTTCCCTTGAAGCTTTCAGTCAGAGCAATGAGTGGGGGGAACTCGACAAGGACAGGGCCGGTGGCTGTATTCGGGACGTGGATCATGCCTACAGCAAGGATGGCGGCCTGGCCGTGCTCTATGGCAACCTGGCTCCTGAAGGGTGTATTGTCAAAACCGCCGGAGTCGATCCGTCCGTGTGGACGTTCAGCGGACCGGCGCGTATTTTTGAAAGCCAGGAGGCGGCAGTTGAAGCCATTCTTGGTGACCGGGTCAAGGCCGGCGACGTCGTTATCATCCGTTACGAGGGGCCCAAGGGCGGGCCAGGCATGCAGGAAATGCTGTATCCCACCAGCTACCTCAAATCCAAAGGGCTGGGGAAACATTGTGCCCTTATCACGGATGGGCGCTTCTCGGGCGGCACTTCCGGACTGTCCATCGGTCATGTTTCCCCTGAAGCGGCAGAGGGAGGCCCCATTGGCCTTGTTGAAGAAGGCGATCTCATTGAGATTGATATTCCCGGACGTTCCATTCTGATGAAAGTCGCTGACAGTGAATTGCAGCGTCGAAGGAAGAACATGACGGCCAGGGGGGGTAGGGCATGGCAGCCCCAGGACCGCGATCGGCAGGTCAGTAAAGCGTTGCAGGCCTATGCTGCTTCAACGACCAGTGCCGCCCGAGGTGCGGTCCGGGATGTCGAGCAGCTGCGTCGATAAAAAAATCACGACTAATCAAGAGGGGCAATCCCCCATTGGGTTTAGAATATCTTTCAGGAGGCCTTGGTGAAAAAAACCGGATCACAGATTCTTTTGGAATGTCTGCAGCTTGAAGGGGTTGACACGGTGTTTGGCTACCCCGGAGGTACTGTTATCAACATTTATGACGATCTGATGGGTTCCCCCATTCGTCACATTCTTACCCGGCATGAGCAGGCAGCCGTTCACGCTGCCGACGGTTACGCCAGAGCCACAGGTAAAGTCGGTGTCGCCATTGCGACCAGCGGACCGGGAGCGACCAACACCATTACCGGAATCGCGACGGCTTATATGGATTCGATTCCCATGGTCATCATCACCGGTCAGGTACCCACGGCCCTGATCGGCAACGACGCTTTTCAGGAAGCGGACATGGTCGGTATCACCCGACCCGTGACCAAACACAATTATCTGGTCAAGGATATCAAGGATCTTGCCAGGATAATCAAAGAGGCTTTTTATATCGCCCGTACCGGGCGGCCGGGTCCCGTATTGGTCGATCTGCCCAAAGACGTGCAGATGGCCACCGCCAAGTTTGCCTATCCCGAGACCGTCGAACTGCGTGGCTACAAACCCACCTACAGCGGCAACATCCGTCAGATCGAAAAAGCGGTCAAGATGCTATTGAGCGCCAAAAAGCCGGTGGTTTACGTGGGCGGTGGTGTCACGCTTTCCAATTCCTCCCATGAATTGAAGGACTTCGCCGAGGCGCTGCAGGCGCCGGTGACGACCACGCTGATGGGGATGGCTTCTTTTCCCAAAAAGCATCCCCTGTCTTTGGGGATGCTCGGCATGCACGGCACCTACTACGCCAATATGGCTGTAACCAATTCGGACCTGCTGGTGGCCATTGGCGCCCGCTTCGATGATCGGGTTACGGGGAAGATCGCAACCTTTGCTCCCCACGCCAAAATCATTCATATCGATATCGATCCCACCTCGATCAAGAAAAACGTCCGGGTGGACCTGCCTATTGTCGGCGACGTTCAGGATGTGCTTCAGAAGATGATTGCCAAGCTCGCCGAGTATGGCGACGAGGTCAAGGCCCATATTGACGAAACCTCGGCCTGGCTGCAGGAAATCGACGGCTGGAAAAATCAGCACCCCATGGCTTACAAGAGCTCGAAGAGCGTGATCAAGCCCCAGTTCGTCATCGAGAAAATCCGCGAACTGACCCGTGACGATGCCATCATTACGACGGAGGTCGGCCAGCACCAGATGTGGACGGCGCAATTCTTTGACTTCACCCAACCCCGGACCTTTCTCAGCTCCGGCGGTTTGGGAACCATGGGTTTTGGCCTGCCTTCGGCCCTCGGCGCCCAGGCGGCTTTCCCTGACCGGCAGGTCATCGATATCTCCGGAGACGGTTCCTTTCAGATGAATTCTCAGGAACTCGCCACGTTGGTTCAGTATCGACTGCCCGTCAAAATAGTTATTCTCAACAATAACTTCCTCGGTATGGTTCGGCAATGGCAGCAGCTCTTTTTCGACCGCCGGTACAGTCAGACCTGCATGGAGCTGCCCATCGATTTCGTCAAACTTGCCGAGGCTTATGGGGCTACGGGACTGAGTACCAGCAAGCCGGAAGAGGTGGAGGCTGTCATTCAAAAAGCCCTTGAAACTCCCGGTCCGGTCATTATGGAGTTCAAGATCGCCCGTGAAGAGAATGTTTTACCCATGGTTCCGGCCGGTGCCGGTCTTAATGAAATGGTGTTGGCCTCCTAGCAGGCTTTTGAATCGATACTCAGGAGAACGGCATAATGAAACATACGATTTCTGTACTGGTCGAGAATGAGTTTGGTGTTCTGTCCCGTGTGGCAGGCTTGTTTTCCGGCCGGGGATTCAATATTGAAAGTCTTTCCGTTGCCCCGACGGTGGATCCCAGTATCTCCCGGATTACTCTGGTGACTCGTGGGGATGAGCAAATTCTTGAGCAGATCAACAAGCAGCTCAATAAACTGATCAGCACCATCAAGGTTATCGACTTTACCGGGCAGGAGTTTGTCGAGCGCGAACTGGCCCTGATCAAGGTGACGGCCGAAGAGGATACACGCGCTGAAGTGCTTCGCATCGCGGACATTTTCCGAGCCAAAGTTGTCGATGTGACGGCGCGGTCCTACACCATTGAAGTGACCGGTGCGCCCGGAAAAGTGGATGCCATTCTCGAATTGCTGCGCCCCATGGGCATCAAGGAACTGGTCCGGTCCGGTCCCGTCGTGCTCGGCCGGGGTCCGAAAAGCTGGAAAGGCGCCTGAGTTTTGCCCGATCCTTGTGGCCTTTGGCCGAAAACTTTTGCAGTAGCCTGCTCTGTGTGCTATAAGACAACGTTATTTTAGGGGTGGTCCCCATAATCAGGAGGTAGTGAAACGATGAAGGTTTATTACGACAAAGACGCCAATCTCGACGTTCTCAAAGGCAAGAAAGTTGCCGTTATCGGCTATGGAAGCCAGGGCCACGCCCACTCCAACAATCTTAAGGACAGCGGCGTCGACGTGATCGTTGGTCTGCGCAAAGGCAGTGCCTCCTGGGCCAAAGCCGAAAAGGCAGGCCTGCAGGTGCTGGAGACCTCTGAGGCGGCCAAGGTTGCCGATGTGCTGATGATTCTCGTTCCTGACGAACTGCAGGGCGACATGTACCGTGAAGAGATTGAGCCTTTTATGAAAAAAGGGGCATATCTCGCCTTCGGTCACGGTTTTAATATCCACTTCGGACAGATCGTCCCCAAAGCCGATGTGAACGTTTTCATGGTGGCCCCCAAGGGACCCGGCCATATGGTGCGTCACGAATACACCAAAGGAGGGGGCGTCCCTTCCCTGATCGCTCTTTACCAGGATCCTTCCAAGGACACCAAGGAAGTCGCTCTGGCCTATGCCAGCGCCAACGGCGGTGGCCGGGCCGGTATCATCGAGACCACCTTTAAGGAAGAGACGGAAACGGATCTCTTCGGGGAGCAGGCCGTTCTTTGCGGTGGCGCCAGCGCGCTGGTGCAGGCGGGCTTTGAAACCCTCGTTGAAGCCGGATATGCTCCGGAGATGGCCTACTTCGAGTGTCTGCACGAGTTAAAGCTCATTGTTGACCTGATGTATGAAGGGGGTATCGCCAACATGCGCTACTCCATTTCCAACACGGCCGAATACGGGGACCTGACACGGGGCCCCATGGTTGTCACCCCTGAGACCAAAAAGGCCATGAAAGAGATCCTCCGCCAGATTCAGGAAGGCGAATTCGCGCGGGAGTTCATGCTGGAAAACAAGGCCAACAAACCCGTTCTCTCCGCCCTGCGCCGCAAGGGGGCTGAACATCCCATTGAAGAGGTCGGTGCCAGGCTGCGCAGCATGATGAGCTGGATCGGGAAAAACAAGATCGTCGATAAAGAGCGTAACTAGAATATTCGGTTAAACTCCCCGAGGGCAGGCTGCGGCCTGCCCTCGTTTTTTGAAAGACCTATCGCGAGGATGGCAAAATGCGCAATCAGAACCAGATCGTTGCCGTGGAAGGATATCCCTTTATCGGGATATTTGCCTTTGTTACGCTGGTGTTCGCTCTGCTGGATTGGGGCTTCCTGACCTTTGTGAGTTTGTGTCTGACCCTTTTCACCGTCTATTTCTTCCGTAACCCGGAGCGGTATCTTCCCCCTGACGAGGAGGCGGTGGTGGCGCCTGCCGATGGCAAGGTGATCTTTGTCGGCAACGTGATGGAAGAGCGCTACTTCAAGGAAGAAGTCACCAAGGTCAGCATTTTTATGTCCGTTTTTAACGTGCATGTGAACCGGGTACCTTTCCCCGGCAAGGTGCTTGACATGTTTTACAACAAGGGCGAGTTTTTCAACGCTTCGCTCGACAAGGCCAGCTTGCAGAATGAGCAGGCCGGTATCCTGCTGGAAACCTCTGGCGGCCAAAAACTTCTCTTTGTGCAGATCGCCGGACTGGTCGCCCGCCGCATCGTCACCTATCCCGTCATCGGGTCGATTCTCGAAAAAGGCGCGCGCTACGGCCTGATCCGTTTCGGCTCAAGGGTCGACATCTATTTCCCTCCTGGGGCCGAGGTGACTTCGGTCGTGGGAGACAATACCATCGGTGGCGAAACCATTATCGGCTATATCCGATAAGTGTCGCACGTCAGAGCCCTTTTTCTTCGATGGGGTCAAACCCTGTACAGCCTGAGTGAAAAACGACGTTTCAGCTCTGTAAATCAAGGGAAAGGCCTTGACAAGGACCGGAACCTCTGTTTTATTCTCAGTCTATAGTAATAAAGGCGTTGAAGAGGAGTAGTAGACTCTAACCCCAGTTCCAGAGAGCCGGCGGTCGCTGCGAGCCGGTACTGTGGAGAGTTGAACTCGCCTTGGAGCCGCGTTGGTGAATCTTTGCGATAACGAGAGATAGCCATCGCCGACAGTCCGCGTAAAGGGCCAAAGAAGGGTCTTCCACGGAAGACCGAATCAGGGTGGTACCGCGAAGCCAAGGCTCTCGCCCCTGCAATTGGGGCGAGAGCTTTTTTTGTGCAAACAGGTGGAAAGGGGGTGGTCGTGTGGAAACAGACCTTGGAGACCTAGGCCTATGTTGGATTGAGTCGGGCCGCCATGGCCTAAGGACGCAAATGTACACGAACTGCCCGGACCAGCGATTGGTTGTAGCCGGAACATCAATGAGGAGATGGAAGCGATGAGTGATGCCAAGACCGTTATAATTTTTGATACGACCCTGCGTGATGGTGAACAGTCTCCCGGCGCGAGCATGAATATTGAGGAAAAGCTGCGTATCGCCCATCAGTTGGAAAAGATGAACGTGGATGTCATCGAAGCCGGTTTTCCTATCGCTTCGGAGGGGGACTTCGAAGCGGTTAAGAAAATAGCCCAGACCATCAAGGGGTGTCAGATTGCCGGGCTGTGCCGGGCCAACGACAAGGATATCGACAGGGCCTGGGAAGCCTTGAAGTATGCCGGGGAGCGCGGCCGTATCCATACCTTTATCGCCACCAGCGATATCCACATGAAGTACAAGCTCAAAATGAGCGAAGACGAGGTGGTCGAAACGGCGGTCAAGGCCGTCAAGCGGGCTGCCGGCTACACCCCCAATGTGGAGTTCTCGGCCGAGGACGCCGTGCGCACCCGCCTGCCTTTTTTGGCCCGGGTTGTCGAAGCCGTCATCGAGGCCGGCGCCTGCACCGTCAATATTCCGGACACGGTAGGTTATACCATTCCGTCGGAGTACTCGCGGATAATCACCTACCTCCTGGAAAACGTACCCAATATCGACAAGGCGGTTATTTCCGTTCACTGTCATAACGATCTCGGGCTTGCCGTCGCCAATTCTCTCGCCGCTGTTCAGGCCGGTGCGCAGCAGGTTGAGTGCACCATCAACGGTATTGGTGAGCGGGCCGGCAACTGCTCGCTTGAGGAAGTGGTCATGGCTCTGCGCACCAGACAGGATATCCTGCCGTTTCAGACCAAGGTCGTCACGGAGCACATATATCCGACCAGCAAGCTCCTCGCCACCATTACGGGAATTACCGTGCAGCCCAACAAGGCGATCGTCGGCGCCAACGCGTTTGCTCATGAAGCCGGCATCCATCAGCATGGCGTGCTGATGGAAAAGTCTACCTACGAAATTATGACGCCCGAGTCCATCGGCCTCAACCAGAACAAGCTGGTGCTCGGCAAGCATTCGGGGCGTCATGCCTTTATTCAGCGCCTTCAGGAACTGGGTTACGATCTTGGCAAGGAGGACATCGAGAAAGCCTTTGTGCGATTCAAGGCTCTGGCTGATCAGAAAAAAGAAATTTTCGATGAGGATTTGGACGCCATTGTGGCCGATGAAATCATCCGAGGACCCGAGAAATACAAGCTTCTGCAGATGAATGTATCTTCCGGATCCTTTGCTGCTCCCACGGCTACTGTTCAGCTTGAAATCGACGGCAAAATCCGCAAGGCAGCGGTCATGGGGGACGGTCCGGTTGACGCCACCTTCAAGGCGATCAAAAAGCTGGCCAAGACCAAGGCCCGTCTGCTCCATTTTTCGGTCGGGGCCATTACCGGTGGCACCGACGCGCAAGGCGAGTGCACCGTGCGCCTTGAAGATGGCGGGCGCGAGGTTCTCGGCCAGGGCGCGCATCCAGACATTATCGTGGCCAGCGCCAAAGCCTATATCAACGCTTTGAACAAGCTTTCCAGCGGTATGAGCCGGACGAGGATCCATCTTTAGCAATTTCTTTTCGGCCGGGCGGAGTGACGGAAGTTGTTCCACCCGGCTGTTTTGTAAAATCCGGGTTGCCTTAGCCTTTTTGATGGAATAGGATAGCGTCCCGAAATTAAAAGACCAGTTGAGGAGAATGTATGGGAAAGACCATTACCGAAAAGATTTTTGAAGCGCACCTGCGGGACGAGCCCTTTCCTGGCACCATGGTGCTCGACCTCGATCGGGTATTGTGTCACGAAATAACGACCCCGGTGGCCATTGCCGACCTGGCCTGGCGGGGCAAGGACCGGGTGTTCGACAGTACCAAAATCAAGGCAGTCATCGACCACGTCACGCCTTCCAAGGACAGCAAAACGGCCACTCAGGCCAAAATGCTGCGTGATTGGGCCCGCCGACATGGTATTCGCGACTTCTTTGATGTCGGGCATAATGGCGTCTGTCACGCCCTCTTTCCTGAAAAAGGGTATATTCGGCCCGGCTTTACGGTCATTATGGGAGACAGTCACACCTGCACCCATGGGGCCTTCGGGTCTTTTGCCGCCGGTGTGGGGACGACTGACCTTGAAGTAGGTATTCTCAAGGGGGTCTGTGCCTTCCGCACTCCCAAGACCATCCGCGTGGACCTTGTCGGCCAGTTGCCCGAGGGCGTTTATGCCAAGGACGTTATCCTTTACGTCATCGGTCAGCTCGGGGTCAATGGGGCGACGGATCGCGTCATCGAATTCCGTGGTTCTGTCGTTGACGGGTTTTCCATGGAAGCGCGCATGACGCTGTGCAATATGGCGATCGAGGCCGGAGGGACCTGCGGTATCTGCATGCCTGACATGACCACGGTCGATTATCTCTGGCCTTTTATCTCCGGAGAATATGCGTCTCGCGAGGCCGCCTTGGAAGAATACCGTCAATGGTGTTCCGACGAGGATGCCGTCTACGAGAAAGTGCTCCAATTTGATGTTTCAACGCTGGAGCCGCAGGTGACTTTCGGATACAAGCCTGATTGTGTCAAGCCCGTCGCTGAAATGGCGGGTACCCCTGTGGATCAGATCTATATCGGCACCTGCACCAATGGACGGATTGAAGATCTGCGGGTCGCCGCGGCCATTCTCAAGGGGAAGAAGATCGCCGACAGCGTGCGGGGAATTGTCTCGCCCGCTACGCCTAAAATATTTAACGACGCTCTCCAGGAGGGGATCATCCAGATTTTCATGGATAGCGGATTCTGCGTGACCAACCCGACCTGCGGCGCCTGTCTGGGTATGAGTAACGGGGTGTTGGCCGAAGGGGAGGTCGCTGCTTCCACCAGCAACCGTAATTTTAATGGCCGGATGGGCAAGGGGGGGATGGTTCATCTCATGAGCCCCGCGACCGCCGCAGCCACGGCCCTGACCGGTGTCATTACCGACCCCCGGCAGGCCTGACTTCAACCGGACAACGTCTTTTGTGAGGTTTTCGAATGAATGGTAAAAAAGTTTTTGAAGGGCCAGCCATTTTTCTGGATCGGTCCGATATCAATACCGACGAAATCATCCCGGCCAAATATCTGACGGAGGTCACCAAGGAGGCTCTGCAGCCTTACATGCTGGAAGACCTCAAGCTTGAAGGCTTCGATCCCAAGGGCGACAAGCTTCGTAATGCGCGCGTTGTCGTGAGCCGGGAAAATTTCGGCTGTGGGTCGTCGCGTGAGCATGCGCCCTGGGTTTTTGAAGTGAACGGGGTGCACACCATTATTGCTGAAAGTTATGCCCGGATTTTCCGGCAAAATATGTTCAATGGCGGTATGCTGGCCATTGAGCTGCCCAGGGCTGACCTTGACCGTCTTTTTGGCCTGGAGAAAAAGGGAGAAGTCAAGATTTCTGTCGATTTGAAATCACAGACGATCACCGCGGTGACGGCTGGCACGACGGAAGCCTTTTCGTTTGAAATTTCTCCTTTCGACAAGGCTCTGGTTGAGGCCGGGGGATGGGTTGAATTTGCCGATGCGCGCTATTAAATGACTTGGCTGCCTGACTGCATGGAGGCCGGGCTTAGCCCGGCCTTTTTTGCGCAGGTGCCCTCGGAGGTCTTTTGGGGGTGACATGGGTGTGCCGAGTGTGGCATAATCAGTGTGCCATATTTGGCTCAAAAAGGTAGCCCGGTCCAGTGGTTCTCTAAAAAGAGTTTGACAATGAACGGGGGGGTACCTATATTTTGCCTGTCGAACCTATCGAATTTTAACTGGTTTTTATCTGTTGAATATATTTGAAGGAGATTGATGCACATGTCCAAAGAATTCAAAATTGCCGTTTTGCCTGGAGACGGGATTGGTCCTGAAGTGATGGAAGAGGCCCTGAAAGTGCTCGACGCGGTTGAAAAAAAGTTTGAGGTCCGTTTCGAACGTGCCTTTGCCAACGTCGGAGGTGCCGGCATAGACAACGAAGGCAAGGCTCTGCCTGCCACCACGGTCGATCTCTGCAAGGCGTCGGATGCCATCTTGTTTGGCAGTGTCGGCGGCCCCAAGTGGGAATCGTTGCCGCCGGACGAACAACCCGAGCGCGGTGCCCTGCTTCCCCTGCGGAAAATTTTCGGTCTTTATGCCAATCTGCGGCCGGCCATTATCTTTCCGGCGTTGACGGGTGCCTCCAGCCTCAAGGAAGAGGTCATCGAAGGGGGCTTCAATGTCCTGGTCGTGCGGGAACTGACCGGGGGCATCTATTTTTCCCAGCCCAAGGGTATTGAGGGGGAGGGGGCCGATCGCGTCGGTGTCGATACGATGCGCTACAGCATCCCCGAGATCGAACGCATTGCGCATGTGGCTTTCCAGGCAGCTCAAAAGCGGGGCAAGAAACTGTGCTCCATCGATAAAGCCAACGTCTTGTCCACCTCCGTTCTCTGGCGAGAGGTTGTTGTCAACATCGCCAAGCAGTATCCCGATGTCGAATTGAGCCATATGTATGTGGATAATGCGGCCATGCAGCTTGTACGCTGGCCCAAGCAGTTTGACGTACTGCTTTGCGAAAACATGTTCGGTGATATTCTGTCCGATGAGGCAGCCATGCTGACCGGCTCACTCGGCATGCTCCCTTCGGCTTCGTTGGCCGAAGGCTCCTTCGGCATGTACGAGCCGTCCGGCGGCAGCGCTCCCGATATTGCCGGTCAGGGCGTTGCCAATCCTATTGCCCAGATCCTTTCTGCCGCGATGATGCTGCGTTATTCCTTCGGGATGACTGAGGCCGCAGAAGCCATTGAGTCGGCCGTCGAGCAGGTCCTCGAGCAGGGATACCGCACCCGCGACATCTACCAGAAGAAGGCCGGTGAAAAACTGGTCAATACCAAGGAGATCGGTGACGCGATCGTCGCTGCTCTATAGGGCAACCTCCCGGAGCGGCAATTGTTGAAACCCTATTTGTTATCAAAAGGAATACTCGTATGAAAGTCGGTCTTATCGGTTGGCGTGGCATGGTCGGCTCGGTTCTTATGCAGCGCATGCAGGAGGAGGATGATTTCTCCGGCATCGAGCCCGTTTTCTTCTCGACTTCCCAGGCGGGAGCACCTGCTCCCATGGGGGCTGGAACCCTGAAAAAGGCGGATGATATCGATGAACTCAAAAAACTTGATGTCATTCTGACCTGTCAGGGTGGAGACTACACCAAGGCCGTACACCCCCAATTGCGCCAGGCTGGCTGGAAGGGATACTGGATCGACGCGGCCAGCAGCCTGCGTATGGAAAAAGATGCGGTCATCATTCTGGATCCCGTCAACCGCAATGTGATCGACCAGGCCCTGGCCAACGGACAGAAAGATTTTATCGGCGGCAACTGTACCGTCAGTCTCATGCTGATGGCGCTGGGAGGGCTGTTTCGCGCCGGTCTCGTCGAATGGTTGACCTCCATGACCTATCAGGCGGCTTCCGGCGCCGGTGCCCCCAACATGCGAGAATTGCTCAGTCAGATGGGCGCTCTGCACGGAACGGTGGAGCCCCTGCTTCAGGACCCGGCCTCTGCCATTCTCGATATTGATCGCCAGGTGACTGCGGCCCTGCGTGATGGCACCCTGCCGACCAAAGAGTTTGGTTATCCCTTGGCCGGCAGCCTCCTGCCCTGGATTGATCGGGAGGTTGAGGACGGGCAAAGCCGCGAGGAATGGAAAGGCTATGCCGAAACCAATAAGATTCTGGGTCTCCAGCAGCCCATTGCGATTGACGGCATCTGTGTCCGTGTGGGCGCCATGCGCTGTCACAGTCAGGCCCTGACGATCCGCCTGACCAAGGATGTGCCGATGGCGGACATTGAAGCGCTCATAAAGAACGACAATGATTGGGTCAAGCTGGTGCCCAACACCAAGGCCGACTCGCTGGAGCAATTGACGCCGACGGCTGTTTCGGGAACCCTGTCCATACCTGTTGGCCGCCTGCGCAAAATGAAGATGGGACCCCAGTACCTGTCGGCTTTTACTTGCGGCGATCAGTTGTTGTGGGGAGCGGCGGAGCCGCTGCGTCGCATGCTTCGTATTCTTCGTGAGCAGTAATTCCGACCGGGGAGTCGACAGGCTCTGAACTGAAGGAGAAGGCTTATCCCTAAAACATGGAACATCACCATTGTCGGTGCGACGGGGGCCGTCGGCTCTCAGCTCCTTGAGATTCTAGACGAACGGAAATTTCCGGTTAAATCCGTGCGCCTTCTGGCCAGTGAAGCGAGTGCGGGGGAAATCCTTGATTTCCAGGACAAGCCCGTTGTCGTGGAGGCGCTGGCGGCGGATTCCTTTTCCGGCACGGATATTGTCTTTTTTGCCGTCAGCCAGGAACTCTCCAAGGCATTCTGTCCTGTGGCTGTGGAGTCCGGCGCTCTGTGTATCGATCTCAGCGGTTACTGGGGCATGGATGAAGAGGTGCCCCTGATCGTTCCCGAGGTCAATTCTCTGGACCTTGGACATTTTCGGTTGAAAGGCATTGTGGCCAGCCCAGACAGCGCCACCATTCCTCTCGTTATGGCTCTTAAGCCGTTGCAGGCTGCTTGTGGTATCAGGCGGGTAGTGGTTTCGGCTCTTCGCGCCGTATCTGCTTTTGGTGTCAAGGGTGTTGATGAACTCCGGGTGCAGTCGGGGGAGCTTCTCAACGGTCGCCCGGCAGAGAGCAAGGTCTTCTCTCGTCAGGTTGCTTTCAACTGCTTTTCTCACGGTGCTGGCTTTATGTCCAATGGCTACACCCTCGACGAGATGAACATCGCTCGGGAAACCAGAAAGATTTTGGGTTCTCCCGATCTTCAGGTCACTGCCACCAGCGTCACTGTGCCGATTTTCTATGGATGCAGTGAAATGGTTAATGTTGAGTTGAAAGAAAAGATCGCTCCTGACAAGGCCAGCGAGCTGATGGCGCAATCACCTGGCCTGACAGTTTTTGACGATACGGATCCGGGAGGCATCCCGACGATGAACGATGCGGTTGGTCAGGACGCTATTCTGGTTGGACGCGTCCGGGCCGATGAGTCGGTTGAATCGGCCCTGAATGTATGGCTCGTATCGGACAACCTCCGCAAAGGTGCGGCAACGAATGCGGTCCAGATTGCCGAGTTGCTTGTGGTTGAGCACCTTTGATCCGGATTGAGTCGGACGTTTGAATTGAGAGGGGGCCGCTGGTCCCCTCTCCTTGTTTGGGGAGCTAGGGCGGTATGTCCGCAGGGGTGGATGAAACTGAAAAACAGGTCAGGCTGGTCGTCGAATATGATGGCACGCGTTATGCCGGTTGGCAGGTTCAGCCGAATGGCACGGCCATTCAACAGGTCGTCGAAGAGGCGCTCCTGTCTTTGCTCGGGCATCCGGTGCGCCTGGTCTCTTCCGGGCGAACTGACGCCGGGGTTCATGCTCTGGGCATGGTGGCCTGCTTCAGAACCTCAAGGAGGCTGCCGGAGAAGGCCTTTCGGGACGGGCTCAATCGCTACCTTCCGGAAGATATCGTTATTCGGCAGGCCGGTTTTGTCCCTTTGACTTTCCATCCACGCTTTGACAGCCGCGGCAAATGGTATCGTTACACCCTGAATCTTTCGCCCGTACGCGCCGCTATCAATCGTCACACATGTTGGACCATCAAAAAAACCCTTGACCTGCAGGCCATGCAGCAAGGTGCTTCTTACCTGGTCGGGCGCCATGATTTCGGCGCCTTCCGAGCGTCCAACTGTGGCGCCAAAACGACTACCCGCGAAATTTTCTCCATCGATATGGCTCAGGAGGGACCGTTGCTCCATATCGATGTGAAAGGTGGGGGGTTCCTTAAATTCATGGTTCGCATTATCGTTGGTACCCTGGTCGAGATTGGCCTGGGCGCGCGGTCCTGTGAAGATATCCCCCAGCTCCTGATCCATGGGAACAGGGAGTGCTCAGGCAAAACGGCACCGCCACGTGGACTTTGTCTTATGGAGGTATGGTACGGTGACCTCCCACACCGTTCCCTGTCCTTGAAAAACCCCCGGTGAAAGGTATAGTTGTTAGATCTGAACGCGTTGTTTACACTTTTAAGCCATAGAAATGATCCAGCAACTTTTCGTATGGCGTTAGATCG
>JAWSUS010000023.1:0-54710 GCA_033549025.1 Desulfuromonadales bacterium | reverse complement strand
CTTTTCTGGCATCACTATGCCTGAAGTAGGAAGGCTTATCCACTTATACCGCTGTTCAAATTTCTGGAGCCGGCTCTATAAACGGATCTTACAGTCGCATTGGCTATGATTGAGGCCTGGTCACAAAAGGCGCCAATGAATGGTTTTATATCCAGAGGAGTTTTGAGGAAAAGGGGCAGAGGTTGAGGTGCCCACAAACAGAAAAGCCCGGGAGTCCGGGCTTTTCTGGGTAAATACCCGGCTGTTTGCACTGACCAACCAAGATCCGAGGAGAGCCAATCCTGGCCTATTTTCTCTCGCCCTTACTTTTTATCGCCAAAACAATTTCCTCGGCGGGCAGCGGCCGACTGAACAGGTATCCTTGCCCCATATTACAGCCCTTCTCTTTCAGAAACTGGAGTTGTTCCTCCGTCTCAATGCCTTCACCAACAACCTTCAAGCCCATGGTGTGCGCCAGAGCAATAACAGAAGAGGCGATGGCCGCATCGTTTGAGTCTGTTACAATATCACAAACAAAAGACCGGTCGATCTTGAGGCTGTGTATGGGAAACTGCTTGAGATAGCTCAGGGATGAATAGCCGGTGCCAAAATCGTCGATAGCGAGGGAGACCCCCAGAAGCTTGAGATCGGCCCAAGTCATGATGGCTGATTCAACATTTTCCATCATGACACTTTCGGTGATCTCCAATTCCAGAAATTGAGGCTCCAGTCCGCTTTCCTGAAGAACGCGCTCCACGGTGGCGACAAAGTCTGGCTCTCGAAACTGTCGACCGGAGATGTTGACGGCCACACTCAACCCTGACAGCCCCTGTTCCTGCCATTCCCTGGCTTGACGGCAGGATTCCCGCAAGACCCAGGTGCCGAGCGGGACAATCAGTCCGGTTTCTTCGGCCAGGGGAATGAAATTGTCCGGCGGCACCATCCCCCGCTGAGGATGTTGCCAGCGGACCAGGGCCTCGCAGCCGACAATATGGCCACTGCCCAAATCAACCTGCGGCTGGTAGTGCAGACAAAACTCCTTGCGTTCAAGGGCCTGACGCAAACCCCCTTCAAGCTCAAGGGTCTCAAGGATACGCTGATTCATTTCCGGTGAATAAAAGGCAAAACTGTTACGTTTATTCTTCTTTGCACGGTACATGGCCATATCGGCGTTGCGGATCAGGGTAGCACCCTCGTCGCTGTCTTTGGGGTAGAGACTGATTCCCAGACTGGCGGTCACGAGAATCTCTCGATTATCAACCCAGAAAGGCTTTGCCAAGTGCTGCAGAATTTTTGAGGCGACCAGGCCAACATCCTCTGGTTCAGCCACCTCCGCCAGCAAAATGACGAACTCGTCTCCACCCAACCGGGCGACCGTGTCGGCCTCGCGCACGAGCTGCATCAATCGCTTCGCCAAAGAGCATAACAACTTGTCTCCGAAAGCATGACCGAGGCTGTCGTTGATGACCTTGAAACGATCCAGATCAAACAACAGCACCCCCACCAGGCATCCTGACCGGCGGGCATAATGGAGCGACTGCTCCAGGCGATCCAGCAAGAGCGGACGGTTTGCCAGGCCGGTCAACTCATCATGGGTAGCCAAATGCATCAGTTTTTCTTCATAGATCTTGCGCTCGGTAATGTCTTCGGAAAAGATGACAATGCCTCCAACGCTGCCATCGGCCGCATGCCATGGGCGTATTTCCCAGCGCACCCATTGAAAAGTGCCGTCGGCTCGCTTGAAACGATCCTCGTCGGCACAAAGGACCTCACCGGCCAAGCCACGACAATGCGCAGTTTTCCATTTCTCCTCGATC
The DNA here is from genome assembly GCA_033549025.1 of Desulfuromonadales bacterium. GTDB lineage: Bacteria > Desulfobacterota > Desulfuromonadia > Desulfuromonadales > SZUA-540 > SZUA-540. The sequence goes on along the minus strand of JAWSUS010000023.1, from coordinate 52,914 downwards.
TCTGGAAAAATCTCATAGTGGGAATGGCCAATAATGTCCTTCTCTCTTAGGCCATAGTCAACCAACCAGCGCTGGCTGACGGCCAGATACCGCATCTCGCGATCAAACATGGCCAGCGCCGCCGGGGCATGTTCGATAAACAGGTTCAGCCGTTCTTCACTCTCGCGCAGTGCCGACTCCGCTCGATATCTTTCCGTGATGTCGTGCGCTAAAACCAATTCGGCCGGATGACCATCAAAGCTGAGTGTGTGGGAGGTAATTTCGACCAGGATCAGGCTGCCATCTTTTTTACAGTGCCACCAAGCGCCAGCTTCATCTACGCCATGGCTCACTTTAGAAATATTTTCAAGAAGTTTCGGCACATCCTCCGGAGGTCGAATGTCTCGGATGGTCATGGCGAGAAACTCGTCCTGGCTGTATCCGTAGTGGGATATTGCCGCATCGTTCACTGCCAGAAATGCCAGGCTCTCCAGATCATAGACCCACATAGGATGTGGGTTGACTTCGAACAGTTCCCGATAGCGGGCCGCGCTCTTTCTGACCTCATCTTCAGTCTGTTTATGCACGGTAACATCCGAAACCACACCGTCCCACACAACTCGTCTGTCCGCCCTTCGTTGCGGTCGAGCACGTACCTTCAACCAGCGACACTCTCCATCGGCCCGACACGCATGAAGATCCATTTGAAAGTCGGTCAAATTTTTTGCGCTGACACCTATCGCCTCTTTTAGGTCAGACGTCTGCTCTAGATCGATTTGCCTGTACAAGGCGCCGGCGTCGCCCTGAACCACCTGCCGGCTCAGGCCGTGCAACTTTTCCACTCCGGCACTTAAATAGAGGAACCGTGGGGTCCCATCCTCTTCGTGAAGATACTGGAAGACATAACTGTCGGGCAGATTGTCCTCCAGCAGTCGCAGGCGTTCCTCGCCCTCACGGATTTTGGCCGTGCGCTCGACGACCAGCCCCTCCAGCCGAGCTTCGTGGTTTTTTGACTCAACCAAAAGTTTCGTGAGATAGGACAGAAGTAAGCTGAACATCAAGCCCAGCGAAGCCATGGCTGAAAGTCCGAGGGGACTACCCCAGCCCTTGACCGGCACCACGCTTAGGGTCCAGATGCCGTTTGGCAGTTCCAGGACTTGTTCTACAGGCTCGTTTAGTGGGACCGCGGCGGACGCAGTGATGATCTGTCTCTCCCCGCTGTCCGGGTGGACGCGCCAGAGTTCGTAAGCAAACCCTTGATCGGTCAAGCGAGGCAAGCCGGCCGTGTCAAGGATATCGGGGAAGCGCAGAACAATGGAGGTGAACCCCCAGAAAAACTTATGGCCAGCTTCATTATCGAGGAAAACAGGAAAGCGCCCGACCACTCCGGTTCCCCCCTGGATGAGGTCAAACGGACCGGCAAGAGTCAGTTTTCCACTCTCCCGTGCAAGAAGGGCTTCTTTGTTGCGTAACGGGTCGGTCAGCAGGTTACGGCCAATCCCCTTTTCGTTGCCGGCAAGGGGGACAATCTGCCGTGTAACGCCACCAGGTGCCAGTTGCAGCGAGTCAGCCCCCGGGTAGAGTGGAAGCATCTGGAGGGCTATTTCGTCAAAGTTGGGAAAATGGCCATTGCCCTGGCGAACCATGGCGGCAAGGGCATAAGTAGCTGACAAGGCCCGTTCGATGTTGCGTTGAAGAGCGTTTGCATAATCCCCGGTAAGGCTGGCGACACGCGTACGGTCTTTCTGAAGGCGGAGGTGATCGAGTCGCCAGACAAGCATTGCCGCTAAAAGTGTGACAAGGAGAAACACGATGGCCGCTGCAACAAGCGGGCGGGAGAAACGGTGTGGGGATGTTCCGCTTTGATCAATCATCGGATGCACTGGTTCTGTTTGAGGAGATGGTTGTTCATTCAAACAAAAAACCCTATGTGAGAAGACTTGCCGATGGCTGTCGCGAAAAAGCAGAGTGCCGCAGTTTGCTCAAATAAAAAACCGCTGGCCAGAACTACTTGGCAGCAGCGGTTATTGTGAGTTTATGGATAGTTTTAGACAATCAGTCATTACCCCTCTCAACATCAGACCGTGTCAATCTATCCCAGTCAGCATTTCGAGTCAAGGTTAACCCAGGCTTAACATTCTCTCTCGCATAAATACAGTTTTCACTATTTCAAAAACTGCTTCAAATTTTTGGATCATAGGTCCCATTATACGATACCCTCCTATTATGTGCTCTTAGGGGGATTGTTTCCGCGGCCATAACCAGAGGTTTTTCCGGTGGTACTTGGAGCATTGGGTGGTTTGTCAAAAAATACGTCATACATGACATTCCCCTTTCTAAGCCTGGACTTCTGGTCGCTTGAGTTGGTGTGAAGAGTTATGCCACGACTTCAAAAGGCGGGCGAGCACCTCTAGCATTTTAACGGCTCCTCCTGCACAAAACGGGGGCCGGCATCAACCAACGTTAGTTAACAGCTGTCTTCACCTGCTCTCGGAATTATCAGGAGGACTCAATGCGCATTTGTTTTATTCATGGCAAAGAATCCGGCCCACAGGGTCGAAAAATCACCAGACTGTCGCAGGTGGCTGCGGCTCTTGGCCATGAAACCCTGGCCCCGGACTTTACCGACTCCTTTGACCCGGAAGTCCGCCTGGCCAAGCTATTGTCCCTCTTTGAGGATCAACAGCCACCGGACATTCTGGTCGGCTCGAGCATGGGCGGCTATGTCGCCACCGCCGCCTCCGAGGTACTTCGTCCTGTGGGATTGTTTTTGATGGCCCCCGCGCCCGGCATGCCGGGTTATGCCCGGCAGGACATTCATCCCTATGCCGAAAAGACTGTTATCGTCCAGGGCTGGCAGGATGACGTGGTGCCGGTCGCGAATGTGCTGCAATTTGCCCAAAAGGCTCGGGCAGACCTCCATGTCTTCGACGCCGGACACACTCTTACCGAAAAACTAGGGGAGATTGAAGTTCTGTTTGCGGGCTTTCTGAAGGGCTTGCTGTAGCAGGGGTGGGAAAGGTTCTGCTTTTTACTTTATGGCTGCAGTATACCGACATGCGGGGAATCCAGAACAACCCCAAAATTCCCTCCCTGCATGTGGACCCTTCTTCGCCATTCTCTTAACCAGGGGCTTACCACACTTAGGACAGTTTGGCTCCATATTCGAATTCTCAAGCAAAAACACCCATCCATGATTAGCCAAGCCCATCCAGCCGCTACACATGAAACCCGGCCACCTATAGCTTCAGCGGTGCAACTTACGAGTTCCAGGTAAAGCAAGACTCTGATGGAGGATAAAATACAAGACAGCCCAACCTGGTGATTTCAGGCTGGGCTTCTGAGTGTCCTGAATCTCGTGATTTGCTTGACTTGGTCTTTTCCTACAGGCCCGCCTTCCCGCTCACGAAAGCTTGCATTTTGTTCGCCGCTGCCGGTGCCAGCCCACACTGCTGCATCACCGAATACCAGTTCACCAGAGCCTTTTGCATCCATTCATAGCTTGCCGAGTTGTTTAGCCCAGCGGTCAATCTCCCCTGCCGTAACCACCTTATCTGATGCAAGTAGTTCTGCGGTCTGCACCAGGGAGTCAGCTAGATTCCGATCAATCCCTTCCTCAGGACAGAATCAGTGGCCGCGTTTGTACGTGTCTGTGTAAAAGCCGAGTTGCTTAAGCAGGTCGAGTAACTGCGGGGGCTCAGCATCCGGGGCGACTAAAGACCGAAAACCTTCCAGTTGACCGGCTCCGTCGGCGACCAGCTGCGGAAAGAGCCACATGTTGTTTTGTCTGTATGGCGTCGATACGGCTTCCATGCTTTGGGCGCATTCTTCTGGGTGGTAACCAGTGCGATTTGCCTCAAGATAGTGACCTCGCCGGCTTCCTCAATCGCTAGTGCTGCAAGTGAGGCAGCATTGAGAATCCGCCCCTTGTCGAGTAAAATGCACGCGTTGTCCGCAAGGCGTTTTACATTGCGGCTTGCCGCATTCATGCCCGCTGCGACTTCGGCGAATGAAAACAGACCCTTATACGGCCGGGGTTTTTGATCTGTCATCCGAGTTCATGTCTAAGGTGAAGGGTGAGCCGCGCCTGAAAAGCATATGTCGCGCTCGGTCCAATTGTTAGTAGGTACGGATCTTTCAATTGCCCGCCATAATCCCTTGCAAATAACCTCGAAAAAAAGGGACTTGTTCGGCTCCACCATATGTTGAATTGTTCCAAATATCCAAGTCTGGCTTGGAAAGGCTTCTTTTAAATTCGTCAACCAGGTTGAGAAAGTCGTTGAGCTCCCTAGCACATTTCATATAGTTATTGGAACTACGATCAAACATGTATCCGAAGACATTTAGTTCAGAAAATAATGCAATCTTCAAAACTGGATTAACATTGCATTGTAACAGAATTGAAGAGAAAGCAATAACTTCTTCGCAGCTCTGAAGGGCCTTATTGTTGTCGACATTGCGCATCTCAGAAGACAACCTATCTGCAATAAATTGTGTGCATTCCGTCCATAGAGTTCTTGTTTCTTCATCGAAAGCACGCAAATTTATTTTGCAAATATTCCCCCCCAAAGTACAATTCTCAATTACCACGTGAGGAGATAACTTGTCCGAGCTTCTTATTAAGTTATAAGCTAGATCCATAAAAAATTCTCCAGTAAAGCGCCCTTCATGCAGATAGATTGAGGGAGGCAAAACAAAACCGCTGACCAGCATTAAAGGCCAGCAGCGGTTCTCTGTTTTTTTTGGGGATATATAAAATCGATCTGTCCTCCAGGAAATTCACAGAAATGAGATGTTCCCAACTTACCCCAGGCGCATTGCATGGTCAAGTTTCTCGACTACCTCGGAAATAGTCCCGAATTGACGATTTGGCAGGAGGAGGTTCCGGATATCATTAATTCTTAGATCCCCTGAATTACGAACCCCCCCAACCAGGGTAGCCAGCACCCGTGAAAACTAATGGATGGTTTTGACTAATAACAGGGTGAAAGTTTTAGGCAAAAGCACCTAACGGATTTCATCAGAACAAGAAATTTCTGACCAAAGGTCCTCCTGGGAGATCCAAAGAGTAAATCAAAAGGAAAATTTTCTTGGCATGCTTTTTTATTTGATAAATTCCTGATTTCTTTATCCATTCAAACAGGAATTGGCCAAAGGTCATTTTTTCACTGACCTTTGGCCAGCGGAAAACCTCCAAAAACCCAAGCCAAGGGTCAAAATCAAGAAAGGGCGGGCACAGGATGGGCACAACTTGGGCACAGACGCAAAAAAGGGCTACGGCGAAAACCGTAACCCTTTGTTTTTATTGGCGCGCGATACAAGATTCGAACTTGTGACCTTTGGCTCCGGAGGCCAACGCTCTATCCAGCTGAGCTAATCGCGCATGGGCTGTTCTATATAAACCATCTCCTGCCGAATTGCAACCGCATTCTTGCGCCGGGGCTGTTCAGGGCGGCACCTTACTCTTCCTCTTCGTAGGTCTTGCGAATCAACAGCAGCACGAAACCGGCCAGAACAAAAAAGCCGACAACGATGGCGCCATAGACCTTGCGTCCGGCCAGCTCGTCGAGAATGGCATCGACCTGCTGCCGCATTTCGCGCAGGGATTCCCTGAATTTTTCTGTTTCGGCTTTTATTTTCAGCAAATCGACGCTGTGAAAGAGTCGGTGGTATTCGTTGCGTAGCGAGAACAGTGACTTCTGCAGGGTGTCAATGGCTACTCCCTGGCCCTGCAGCAGATCCAACTCTTTCTCCAGTTCGGCGATTTCATGGTCGGTAGCGGCCAGGGCGCTGCGAATTTCGTCTGCGCGCTCATAGCCATGGCATTGCCCGCAGGCTTGGGGATTGATCAGATCAAGGCTGGCTTTTTTGACGGGGTGGGCCGCATGGCAGGTTACACACTGGGGGCCGGCACCGCCGGGGGCTTTGCCATGCGCGCTGGCGAGATAGTCTTCGAGTACGCCGATATGGCAGCGGCCACAGAAGTCGGCCACCTGCGCAGGGGCCGGCACCCCGACAAAGCCCCTTTCGGGACTCATCGCCATTGGGGCATCCGTGGGGTCGCCGCCGTGACAATGGTGGCAGGAGATGCCCTGCTCGGCGTGGATACTCTGGCGCCACTGGGGCACAGGCTGACCGAGCCGACCATCCTGAGCGCCGTGGCACTGCAAGCAGACAGTCGCTTCCTCTGGTTTCGTTACGGCCGCGGCTGATATCGACACCAACAGAAAGGTCACCAAACCCATCAATAGACAGACAGCGATTCTCATGAGTGGTGCCCCCACAGGGAAATGGCGACAAACAGGAGCAGGCCGAGGACAAAACAGGTGACAAAGAGCGGCCTCTTAGCCGGACGGCGTTCTGGCCCGCGGTCGATGAAAGGCAGCAGCGCAATAAAGGTCATGGCGGCACCCTGGGCGGCAAGCCCCAGGAATTCATTGGGGAAAATCTTCATGGTCTGATAGGCCCAGAGGAAATACCACTCGGGCTTGATGCCGGGCGGCGTCACAAAGGGGTCGGCTGGCACAAAGGCAGCCGGCGGAATAAACAGGTGGGGCGCAAAAAAAGTCAGAGCCATAAAAACGGCGAAGACAAAGGCGTTGACGGCCAGGTCCTTGGTGATGACGTTGGGAAAGAAGGGGATGTCGTTTGCTACAGCAGCGGGTGACGGAGGGTTGTCTGTCGGTGCTCCCTGGCTGCCTGATGCGAATGGAGGGGTCGAAATACCGACCCGCCGGACGCAGAAGAGATGAAATCCGATCAAAAGAGCCAGAAGCAGAGGCAGGCCGATGACATGCAGGACAAAGAATCGTCCTAGCGTGGCCTCTGAAACCATGGTGCCGCCCCGCAGCATTCTCACCAGCGCCTCCCCCGCAAAGGGTACAGCACCCGCCACATCGGTGGCGACCGTGGTCGCCCAGAAGGACAACTGGCTCCAGGGCAGCAGATAGCCGGTCAGACACAGACCGAAGGTCAGGTTGAGAAGGATGAATCCGGAGAGCCAGTTGAGCTCCCGCGGTTTCTTGTAGCTGCCCATGAAGAGAACGGAGAGCATATGCAGCAGCAGGACGATGACGATCACATTGGAACCGACGACGTGCAGATAGCGGAACAGCCAGCCGAAGGGCACCTCGTTCATAATCCGGTGGACACTGTCATAGGCCATGGCGGCATGCGCCACGTAATAAATCAGCAGCAGCATGCCGCTAACCACCTGGACGGCAAAGAGCGTCAGCAGCACAGACCCCAGGGCGTACCAGACATTGATTTGCCTTGGCACCAGGTAACCAGTCAGGTTGGTTTTGACGAGCTCGCGGATACCCAGCCGGGCATCCAGAAATTCGACCATCCCCGCAAGGAGACGCATGGTTCACTCCTCTCCGATGAGAAGCTGTTCCCCCGAGAGGGTCACAGGCAAGGGCTCCAGAGGCTTTGGCGGGGGCCCGCCCAGAACGGCACCGGTTGGGGAAAAACGGCCGGCATGACAGGGGCACACGAATTCCTGCTGCTGAGGCTTCCACTGTACGACGCAACCGAGGTGGGTACAGATGGCAGAAAACGCCGTGAATTCGCCGGGCGTCATCTGCATGACCACGGCGGTGCCGCCACGATAGCTGAAAAACAGGACACCGCCGACCTCGAGGCGATTCCGCTCAATGGCGACGCGCCCATTGTCCCCATCCTTCTGCAGAGGCGCGAGAAAGCGCAACAAGGGCCAACCGGCCAGAAACGCCAGAGCGGCGCCGATAGCGGCCAGCACCACGGTGAGAAAAAATCTTCGCTGAGCGGAAGAAACGGGCTGGTTTTCCATAGACTCTCCCTGACTTAACTCGATGCCGGCAGGCGGGCGATCCTTTTCGGCCCAGAGCATTTTCACACCTACTCCCCACGTAGCACGGAAAAGCTGACGGGAACCTTTACCACGGGCGAATAGGGGCTGTCGGTGGATATGACGACATATCCTTTACGTTTGACCGCCCCCTCCCCCGCCGCCACGGTGATGTGGAGGGTCACGGATCCACCTGCCTGCAGCATTTCGCTGGAAAGAGTGGCCCGAACATCCTGCAGGTCGGTCTGGATATCCTGAATCGCAATGTTCTGCGGGCCAACATTGCCGATCACTATAGCCGCTTCGCCGACGGCGCCGGCCTCCAGCGCCCCCAGATCGGCCCTGGCAGGCTCCAGTACGAGCTCAGGTGTCACCTGGCCGCGCAGATAGAATTGGGCGACCCGGTGAAGCGGATCATTGGTGTAGACGTAGACCGTTTTGACGACCGGACCACGGAAGCGGGTCGAATCGAAGGTCACCCGCAGTTGGGCTGACTGCCCTGGTTCAATCTGGTATTCGGACAGCAGGGCTGCCGTACAGCCACAGGAGCTCCGAATCCTCTCGATGAGCAGTGGCGCATTGCCGGTATTTTCGAGGCGAAAGGCATGCTCCAGCTGCTGCCCCTGGTATATTTCACCAAAACGAAAATTGGTCGTTTCCGCCCGCAGTCGTGGCTCTTGCGCCAAAGCCAAGCCGGAAAAAAGAACCACCAGCAGAAATCCGGCCCACACCCCTTTTATCTGCATCCTGCAACCTCCTTTGAATTGGAAAAAATCCCGCTTGCGGGAAAAAACAACCTTTTTATTTTACCACATTCATCAAAGCCACCTGTAAACCCATTGAAATATACCGAATAAATTGACACAAATCCGTTATCTTGCTATAGAATACAGCTTTGATTCACCATCCCCTTTTTCAGGAAATCGCATGGAAAAATCCACCCTGACAGTGCTCTATTCGAAGGACTATATCACCGAACAGGTCAAACGTCTCGGCGAGGAAATCAGTCGTGACTATGGCCAGGAAGAGGTTCTGCTGGTCGGTGTGCTCAAAGGATCCTTCCTCTTTTTCGCCGATCTGGTCAGAGAAATCACCTCCCAGGTCGTGGTCGACTTTGTGCGACTGGCAAGCTATGGGTCCGACACCCAGTCTTCCGGCATCGTCGAAATGCGCAAAGATCTGGAAGAGCCCATAAAAGGGCGAAATGTCATTATCGTCGAAGACATTGTCGACAGCGGCTTCACCCTGCAGTCGCTGTTCAATCGTCTGCTCCTGCGCGACCCCAAGTCTCTCAAAATATGTACTCTCATCGACAAAAAAGCGCGCCGTGAGGTGGATATCGAAGCGGATTACACCGGCATCACCATGGAAGATGGCTTCATTGTCGGCTATGGCCTCGATTTCGATGAAAAATACCGCAATCTTCCAGACATCTATCTGGTGGAAGGCGTCTGACAAGCCTTATAGGAGAGAAACACATGATCATCCAATGCTCCGAGTGCCAGGCCCGTTTTAAACTCGCGGATGAAAAAATCAAACCCGAAGGCACGAAAGTGCGCTGTTCAAAATGCCGGCATATTTTTACCGTTCACCCTCCTGAGCCCGAAGAGACTTCCATACCCGTCGAGACCGATGTGGCAACCGCTTCATCGCCTTCGGAAGAAACGGAGGAATCCTTTACCGCACCCTCCCCCGAACCGGAGCAACCGGCCGGCCCTAAACTCGATCTCGACTTCAGCGCCTTTGAAACCAGCGACGACGAAGACGTAGCCAATGGCCTGTTCGAAAAAGAGACGGAAGAAACAGCCACGGAGACATCGTCTTCATCCTTCGATTCTCCAGCCTTCGATGAATTCTCTTTCGGCGAGGGGACAGAGGAAGACAAGGAAGAGCTGCCTTTTTCCTTCGGGGATACGGCAGAAACCTCTTTGGAGGCCGGCGACCAGGATAGCCCTGCTGAAGTTTCGGCCGAGAGCGGCGAGCAGGACGACGACTTCTTTGGCGGGCTGACGGAGGAAACCGCTCTGCCCGGTGAAGACTCGACTGAAGACTTCGACTTTGGCAGCGAGACGACAGAGGACGATTTCGGCTTCACGGACGAGTCACCGTCGGATACGGAAGATTTCTTTGCCACCGAGACGGACGAAACATCCGAAGAGACAGCCTCTCCGTTTGATGACAGCTTTGCCGGAACCAGCGACGATGACTTTTCCTGGGAGGAAACATCTCCTGAAAGCGGCGCCGGCGATTTTGAATTTGAGGAGTCCGCTTCCACCCCCTCCTTGAACCAGCCTTTCGAGGATGAGGATCTTGTAGACAAGAACGCAGCCGAAACGAACTTTCTGTTTGGCGAACCGGAGGAGGAAGAGGAAACGTCGGCCGCTGCCGCCGCGATTCCGCCCCAGAAGGAAGCCGCCAAAGAGCCTACCGACAAAGGTTCAAAAAAAACGGCCAAGTCCAAGAAAAAGCCAGGGAGCAAACCCCGCAAGAGCCCCTTGCGCGGTCTCATTCTTTTTATCCTTGTGCTTCTCCTCGGTCTGAGCGCCGCTGGCGGGTACTTCTTTTACAAACAGGGAAATCTCGACGTCGCCGCCATCATCGCCCAGTTGACCGGCCAGGCGTCCCCGGCGCAACCGGCCGGACAGATCCAGATCACGGATCTCTCCAGTACCTTTGTCAACAACCGCGAGGCTGGTGAGCTCTTTGTCATTCAGGGCCAGGCGGTCAACCAGTTCAAAGAGGTTCGTTCGGCCATTGCCGTCAAGGGCGTTCTCTACAACCCGAACGGCAAAGCCCTGCTGCAACAGACCGTCTTCTGCGGCAACCGCCTCACGGCAACGGAACTGCAGGAATGGCCTTTTACCAAGATCGAAGAAGCCATGAACAATCAGTTCGGCGACTCCCTCTCCAATCTTAACGTCGCTCCCGGCGCCCGCATTCCCTTCACCATCGTCTTCAAGAACCTGCCGCGCGACCTGAGCGAGTTCACGGTCGAAATGGCCGATTCCAAGCCTGGCTCCAAGCAGTAATTTCTCTGCTTCACCAACTAAAAAAGCCGCACATTGTGCGGCTTTTTTAGTTGGAACTTCTGGCCTGAGGATGCCTACTTCGGCTCCTCGTCTTCATCCTTGCGATCAGGACTGATATCTATTTCATCGGGTTCCTGGGTGGATTTCTTGAAGTTGCGGATGCCCTTGCCAAGGGCCCCGCCGATTTCGGGCAACTTGCCGGCGCCAAAGATCACCAGCACCAGCACCAAAATGATGACGAGCTCCGTGGTGCCCAATCCGAACATGCGAACCTCCCGTTTACCGAGGGACAAATTTCAGGGGATGGCAGAAAAAAATCAGGGGCGGCCCGAGAGCCGCCCCTTGGTACGGGTCGATCAGGGAGCGTTGATCGCGTCGACGGGGCAGGTGTCGACACAGGCGCCGCAATCAGTGCAGGTAGCTGCGTCGATGACGCGAACGTCACCCTGCTCGCTGATGGCGTCAACGGGGCAGACGGGTTCGCAAGCACCGCAGTTGATACACTCTTCAGTAATAGTGTGAGCCAAAGGAATCACCTCCTTTTCCTGTTTATTGTCTTCTTATCGGGCATATATACACCAGTTGCCACCCCGTGTCCACCCCCAAAGAACCCTGAAAATGAAACAAAGTTCTTGCAATCCGAACAGCGTTGCTATAGTCTTCTAGAACATTTTTATCCGCTATACAGTGGCCCAACAGGCTGAATTTATTGCGGACATTTTTTATTTTCAACAAATTTTTTCAGCCATATAAAACAATATTTTGAAATATCAGTCTCTTTTATCTACCTAATCCGAGGAGGACATTCGCTTCATGGATATACTCGCTCTGAACTGCGGCAGCTCATCACTCAAATACCAGCTCTTTGACTGGGAACGGAAGGAAGTCATCGCCAAGGGCATGGTTGAGCGTGTCACTATTGGGGACTCTTTTATCGTTCACGAAGTTCCCGGACGGGAGACGTACCGGGAAGAGTACGAATGCCCTGACCATAAGGTGGCCATGCACCTTATTATCAAAACCTTGACCGACAAAACCCATGGGGTGGTCAGCGATCTGAACAAGATCTCAGCTGTTGGCCATCGGGTCGTCCACGGCGGTGAAAAGTTCACCCGTTCCGTTCGCATCGATGACGAAGTCCTAAACGCCATCAAAGACGTCCAGCACCTGGCCCCATTGCACAATCCTCCCAACATCGCCGGCATCGAAGCCGCCCAGGCTGTGCTGCCCAACGTTCCACACGTGGCTATTTTCGACACCGCTTTTCACCAGACCATGCCCCAGCATGCCTACATCTACCCCCTGCCCTACGAGTGGTACGAAAAGTACGGCGTGCGCCGCTACGGTTTTCACGGCACCAGCCATCTTTATGTTTCCAAGCGGGCGGCGGTTCTGCTCGACAAAGCCCCGAAGGACTGCAACATCATCACCATGCACATCGGCAACGGCGTGTCTCATTGCGCCATCAAGGGGGGCGTCTCCGTCGACACCACCATGGGCCTGACCCCGCTCGAAGGGGCCGTCATGGGGACACGCTGCGGCGACATCGACCCCGCCATCCCGGCCTTTATCATGGACCAGGAGGGCTTTAACCCTCGCGAGATCGACTCCATCCTCAACAAGAAGAGCGGCATCTACGGTATCACCGGTCAGTTCACCGACCGTCGCGACGTTATTGAGGGAGCAGAAAAAGGCGATGAACGCTGCCAACTGGCGCTCGAGATCGAAGCTTACCGCCTCAAAAAATATATCGGCACCTATGCCGCGGCCATCGGCGGTATCGACGCCGTTGTTTTCACAGCCGGCGTCGGGGAGATGGCCTGGCTCATTCGGGAAAAGGCCCTGGAAGGTCTCGAATTTATGGGGATCCTCCTCGACAAGGAGAAAAACCGCAACACCATGACGCGCAAACGGGAGACGGTCATCACCAAACCCGACTCGAAGATCAAGGTGTTCGTCATCCCCACGGATGAAGAACTCGTCTTTACCGAAGACGTTGTCGGCATTCTCGAAGACACCTACACCGACCACATGCAGTTCTCCTACTCCTTTGCCAGCAGCGACTTTCAGCGCAAGTAGCCCGAGTCAGGCACTAGCGATTTTCACGCAAAAAGGCCGGCGGATGTCAATCCGCCGGCCTTTTTGCGTTGACAGCTGACTACCGGGTTTGCGTATCAGCCCTGGGCCTGCACCGCCGTGATGGCGGCGACGCTGATGATGTCTTCCACGGAGCAGCCGCGGGAAAGATCGTTCACCGGTTTGGCCAGCCCCTGAATGATAGGACCGACTGCCTCGGCACCGGCAATCCTCTCCACCAGTTTATAGCCGATATTGCCGGCATCGAGATCGGGGAAGATGAGGGTGTTGGCCTTGCCCGCCACCGGAGAACCGGGGGCCTTCTTCTCGCCAACCTTGGGCAACAGCGCCGCGTCGGCCTGCAGTTCGCCGTCGATCTGCAGCGAGGGCTCGAGTTTTTTGGCCAATTCGAGCGCCTTGAGCACCTTGTCGACATCCTGGTGGCTGGCACTGCCCTTGGTGGAGAAGGACAGCATGCCGACGCGGGCATCGACACCAAGGAAGCTCTTGCAGCTTCGGGCCGTGGCCACGGCGATTTCGGCCAGGGCTTCGGCATCGGGATTGGGGTTAACGGCGCAGTCGGCGAAGAGCAGAACCCCGTTTTCACCGAAGGCTGCATTTTTGGTCACCATGAGGAAGACAGAGGAGACGGTCTTCATCCCCGGCGAAGTGCCGATGACCTGAAATGCGGCGCGCAACACATCGCCCGTGGTATTAAAAGCCCCGGCTACGGCACCGCCGGCATCCCCCTTGCGCACCATCATGGCGCCGAAGTAGAGGTTGTCTTCGGCGGTCAACAGGGTCTTGGCCTCCTCGCGGCTCAGCCCCTTTTTCTTGCGCAGTTCGACCAGTTCATCCACGTAGGCTTCTAACTGCGGGGCCGTTTTGGGATCGAGGCAGGTGACGCCTTCCAGGGAAGCATTGAGTTCACGAGCCTTGGCCGTGAGCGTATCGGGCTGGCCCAGTAGCACAACCTTGGCCAGGCCGTCCCGAACAATCTGGCCGGCAGCCTGAATCATGCGGTCGTCGTACCCTTCCGGCAAAACAACGGTCTGCATATTCTGCCGGGCTTTCGCTTTAATCTGATCGACCAAATGCATAAGAGGTTCCTCCTTCAAAACAGGGTTTTATTAAAGCCTCATTTTATACCTGAAATTCCCCGGCAAGGTCAACCATTTTCCCCGGACCGGGCCGCTTCCTCTGGTGGAATGATCGCTGGCCTCCCTCGGCGGTATTCATGTATACTGTTCGGAAACCTTTACCTATTAACGACATCGTTACCTTATGCAATTCAGCCGCAACCAGGATCCGATGATCCTGGTCTTCATCATTCTGTCCCTGCTGGTGCATCTCCTGCTGCTCCTCTTGGTGCCGCAGCGCTCCCTTTTCCCCGAACCCGAGGCCGACACGCCCATGGTCGTGGAGATGCGCCCGCCCGAGCCCAGACGCCCGGCCCGGGAGCGCGAACTCGACGCACCGGTCGTCACCCCGCCGGAACAGCCGCGCCAGACCCCCGCCAAACGTCTCGGCCCCGCCGACCAGCAGGTGGAAAGAGAGACGGCCCCCAAGGGTGATTTCATCGAGGATCGAACCCCCAGCGCTCCTCCGGCACCACCGCGCCCGCAGCAACCCCCTTCCCCGACTCCCCCGGCCCCCGAACCGCCCGCCGAGCAGCCCTCGGCCAAAACAGGCATCGAGGCCCGACCCGGCACCTCCGGGCCACCCAAAACGGTGCCGGAACAGGCAACGGAACTCCCTGACAAAAAAGCCCTGATGGCGGCCCTCAATCAGGCCGCGGCCAAAAGCGCCAACCAGTATCTGCAGGAATGGCGGCGCAAGTATCGGGAGGATGTGGAAGAAAGCCAGGCGGTCTGGCTGGACATGGAAAACGACCTGCTGAATTCTTTCTTCCGCCGCTTCCGGGACAACATCTACGGGGTGTGGAGCTATCCGGCCCGCGCCGCCGAACGGGGCGAACAGGGACGCTGCCTGCTACAGGTCACCGTCAACAAGGACGGCACTCTGCGGGACGTGGAACTCAAGGAGAGCTCCGGCTACCCGCTGCTTGATCAGGAAGCGATCGACGCCGTACGCAAAGGCGCCCCTTACGGCGCTCTTTCCCGCTACTACGAGAAAGAGACCCTGACCATCTTCGTCTTCTTCCAATATCACCTGACCAGCTTTTCCTCTCGGCCCGGCGACATCCTATAGAAAAGGGCCCTTGCGGGCCCCCTCCTTCAGTCTGACTTTTCCCACTTCAGCTTGGGTCGCCGTGCCGCCGCCGTTTCATCCAGTCGACCGATGCGCGTGCGACCAGGAGCCCTGAGGAGCAATTCGGGACTCTGCCGGGACTCGCGGGCGATGGCCAGCATCGCCTCGCAGAATTCGTCGAGGGTTTCGAGGCTCTCCGTCTCCGTCGGCTCAATCATGATGGCGCCCTTGACCACGAGCGGGAAGTAGATGGTGGGCGGATGGTAGCCGTAGTCGATGAGACGCTTGGCCAGATCGAGGGTATGGCAGCCGCCCTCCAAATTTTTATCGGAGAAGACCACCTCGTGCAGAGACCGCCCGCGGTAGGGGAGATGATAGACCTCCTGCAGGCGGGCCCGCACATAATTGGCGTTGAGTACGGCCATGTGCGCCACCCGCTTGAGCCCGTCGGCGCCCATGCTGCGAATATAGGCATAGGCCTTGACGAGGACGCCGAAGTGGCCGTGAAAGGCCTTCACCCGGCCGACGGAGCGGTCGGGGCACGTGAACCGATAGCCCTCGGCGTTCTTCTCGACGACCGGGGCGGGCAGAAAGGGGGCGAGCTTGGCGCAGACCCCCACCGGGCCGGCGCCGGGGCCACCGCCGCCATGCGGAGTGGCAAAAGTCTTGTGCAGATTGAAGTGCATGACATCGATGCCCATGTCCCCCGGGCGGGCCATGCCGAGCAGGGCATTGAGGTTGGCGCCGTCGCAGTAGACCAGTCCCCCCTTGGCATGCACGATGCGGCAGATTTCGGCGATATCCGACTCGAAAAGACCCAGGGTGTTCGGATTGGTCACCATGAGGGCGGCGACGTCTTCGGTCATCAGCGCCGCCACGGCGGCGGCGCTGAGGCGGCCGTCGTCACCGGAGGCAACGGGACTGACCTCATAGCCGCACAAGGCGGCCGAGGCGGGGTTGGTACCGTGGGCCGTATCGGGGATCAGCACCCGGTGACGCTGCTCCCCCCGGGATTCGTGCCAGGCGCGGATGACCAGCATGCCGGCGAACTCCCCCTGGGCGCCCGCCGCCGGTTGCAGGGACAGGGCTGGAAAACCGGAAATTTCCGCCAACGCCTGCTGCAGATCGTGCATCAGTTCGAGCGTCCCCTGGCAGAGCGCGGCCGGCGTCTGCGGATGGACAGCGGCAAAACCCGGCAGACGCGCGGCCACCTCGTTGACTTTGGGATTGTACTTCATGGTGCAGCTGCCGAGGGGATAAAAGCCCGAGTCGACCCCGTAGTTCCAGGTGGAGAGTCGGGTGAAGTGGCGCACCACGTCCACTTCCGACAGCTCGGGGAGGCCGCCGACCTCGTCGCGGGTCAGGCCCGCCGGCAGGGTCGCCTCCTCCACGTCCAGCGGCGGCAGGGAATAGCCCTGACGACCCGGATCGGAATGTTCAAAAAGCAGCTTTTCGTTGAGAACAAGCCCCGTCGTTCCCAGACTCTCCATCAGGCACCTCCTGCCAGGGCGGCAACCAGCGCGTCGATCTGCGCACGGCTGTTCTGTTCGGTCACGCAGACCAGCAGGCAATCAGCCATCCCTTCGTACCAGGGCGTTAGAGCGATGCCCCCCAGGATGCCCTGCATCGCCAGGCGGTCGAGGAGCGCGGCGGCCTCTTGCGGACATTTCACCACAAATTCATTGAAGACCGGCCCGGTAAAGGGGAGGGAGAAACCCGGCAGGGCCGCGATCTGCCGACGGGCGTAGGCGGCCTTGGACAGATTGTGCCGAGCCAGTTCGCGAATCCCCTTCTTGCCGAGCAGGGCGAGCCAGATGGTGGCCGTCAGCGCACACAGGCCCTGGTTGGAGCAGATGTTGGAAGTCGCCTTTTCCCGGCGGATGTGCTGCTCGCGGGTGGACAGGGTGAGCACATAGCCGCGCCGCCCCTGCGCGTCCACCGTCTCGCCGACCAGACGGCCGGGCATGGAGCGCAGATCCTGCTGGCGGCAGGCGAAAAAGCCGAGAGACGGGCCGCCGAAGGAGAGGGGAATGCCGAAACTCTGCCCCTCCCCGACGACAATGTCAGCCCCCAGCTCGCCGGGCGCCTTGAGCAGACCGAGAGCGACCGGCTCCGGCACGGCGACGACCAGACGGGCGCTCGCGGCATGGACGGCTTCCGCCAGATCCACCACTTCTTCGATCACGCCGAAGAAGTTGGGATAGCCGGTCACCAGCGCTGCCGTCTCGCCATCGAGCAGCTCCCGGATTGCCTGAGGCGACGTCTTTCCCGCCTCATCCCAGGGCACCTCCACCAGATCCACCTCGAGACACTGGCAGTAGGTGCGCACCGTCTCCCGGTAGTGGGGGTGCAGGGCTCCGGATAAAAGCACCCGCCGGCGCCGGGTGGCCCGCACGGCCATCAGCACCGCCTCGGCGCAGGCAGAAGCGCCGTCGTACATGGAGGCGTTGGCCACGTCCATCCCCGTCAGCTGACAGATCATCGTCTGAAATTCGAAAATGGCCTGCAGGGTGCCCTGGCTGATTTCCGGCTGGTACGGGGTATAGGCCGTGGTGAACTCGCTGCGGGAGACCAGATAGTCGACCGCGGCGGGGATAAAGTGATTGTAGGCGCCGCCGCCGAGGAAACTTACATGGCTCTCCACCGTGGCGTTCTGGTCGGCCAAACGCTTTAAGTCCCGCAGCAGATCGCTTTCGGCCAGCGGACCGGGCAGCTCAAGGGGTCGCGTCAGCCGGACCTCGTCGGGAAGGCCTTCAAACAGGGCATCCACCGTCGGGACGCCAACAGTGTTCAGCATCTGCCGGACGTCCTCTTCGGTGTGGGGAATATAAGGATGGCTCATGTCCGCTCTCTCCGTGTTCTGCTGGGCGTCTATTCTTCCTCCTCGACAAAGGCCTGGTAGGCGTCGGCGTCCATCAGGTCAGCCAGGTCAGCCGGATCGTTGATGCGCACCTTGATCATCCAGCCGTCCTCGTAGGGCGAGGTGTTGATCAGCTCCGGGGTATCGGGCAGTTCTTCGTTGATCTCCACCACTTCCCCGGAGACAGGGGCATAGATGTCGGAAACAGCCTTGACCGACTCGACCACGCCGAAGGATTTGCCGGCCACCACCTCGGCGCCAACCTCCGGCAGTTCGACGAAGACCACATCCCCCAGGCTGTCCTGGGCAAAATCGGTGATGCCGATGGTGATGATCGTGTCCTCGACCAAGACCCACTCGTGTTCCTCGGTGTACTTGAGCTCCTCGGGAAATTCCATCGTTCGTCCTCCTTTTTTGGATGAAGCGGTCAATATCGGTTGCGGTTATTTCTTCACAAAGGGTGTCTTGACGATGCGGGCCGCCACGCGGCGCTGACGGATACCGACCTGCAGCGTGGTACCGACGGCGGCATGGATCGGCTTGACCAGAGCCAGGCCGATGCCGACCCGCAGCGAGGGGGACAGGGTGCCGCTGGTAACCAGGCCGACCTCCTCGTCACCGACAAAGAGCGGATAGTCGGCGCGGGGAATACCGGCCTCGACCATGGAAAAGCCGACCAGGCGGCGCGGCAGCCCCTCTTCCTTGAGCCGGAGCAGGGCCTCGCGGCCGATGAAGGCAGGCTTGTCGAAGGCGGTGATCCAGCCCAGCCCGGCCTCCAGGGGTGAAATCTCCGGCGACAGCTCATGGCCGTAGAGGGCGTATTTCATCTCCAGGCGCAGGGTGTCGCGGGCCCCCAGGCCGATGGGCTCTAGTCCGTCGGAAGCACCGGCCTCCAGCAAGGCCCGCCAGATGGCCACGGCGGCCGCGGGATCGAAATAGAGTTCGAAGCCGTCCTCGCCCGTATAGCCGGTGCGGGAGATGATGGCCGGTTCGCCGGCCACCAGCCCCTCATAAAAGTGGTAGGTGGCGATCTGATCGAGGCGGGTGTCGGTGAGGCGGGAGAGGATGGCCTGGGCGCCGGGGCCCTGCAGGGCCAGCTGGGCGAAATCGTCGCTGACGTTGTGGAGCTGGACGTCGCGAAAATCCCCCTCTTCCAGCACTTCCTGCATCCAGGCGAAATCCTTGTCGATGTTGGAGGCGTTGACACAGAAGAGGTAATGGTCGTGATCGAAGCGGTAGAGGGTCACATCATCCACCGTGCCGCCGTGCGGGTAGCACAGGGCGCTGTACTGGACCTGGCCGTTGACCAGGCGGCTGGCGTCATTGATCGTCAGCTGCTGGATAAAATCGAGCGCCCCGTTTCCCTTGACGGCGATCTCCCCCATGTGGGAGACATCGAAGAGACCGGCGGCATGGCGGACGGCCAAGTGCTCGTCGATGACCCCGCGGTACTGCACCGGCATCTCCCAGCCCCCGAAATCGACCATGCGGGCGCCCATCTCCTTGTGTACGGCATTGAGCGGCGTCTTTTTCATGCGGTCCCTCCTTTTGCTTCAGGCCAGCATGGCCGGGATCAGTTCTTCCTGTCCCAGACTCATGATATGCACTCCCTGGCAGATCTCCCGCGCCAGGGCAATCTGCTGACGGGCGATGGCCACCCCTTCAGCCAAAGGATCCACCGCCTGTTCCAAGCGCTCCACCAGTTCCGGCGGCACCTGCACCCCGGGTATGTTGGCGTTAAGAAAACGGGCCGTCGCGGCGTTTTTCAACAGCAGCACCCCCAGCAGCACGGGAACGCCCAGAGGGCGGGCGGCGTCCATGAAGCGCCGCAGCTTGTCTTCCGCAAAAATCGCCTGGGTCTGAAAGAAACGGGCCCCGCACTCAACCTTCTTTCGATATTTCTGAAACATCAGCTCGAAGGGCTCGGCCCCCGGGGATACCGCCGCCCCGGCAAAAAAACGGGGAGCTCCCTGCAGCTTCCGGTCCGCCATATCCCGCCCCAGGTTGAGATGAGACACGGCCTGCAGCAGCTGCACCGAGTCGAGGTCGAACACGGCCTTCGCTTGCGGATGATCCCCGAAGCGCATGTGGTCCCCGGAGAGCAGCAGGACATTCTCGACCCCCAGGGCCGCCGCGCCGAGCAGATCTGATTGCAGGGCCAGACGGTTGCGGTCGCGGCAGGTCAGCTGCAGAATAGGCTCAAGACCCGTCTCCAGCAGGCGGGCGGCCAGCACCAGAGGGGACAGGCGCATATTGGCGCCCTGGTTATCCGTTACATTCACCGCCGTAATGCCTTGCAGCGAGCGGGCCTTGGCCAGCGCTGCCGACAGGTCCACCCCCTTGGGGGGCGCAATCTCCGTGGTCACCACAAAACGGTGTTGGCTCAACTCTCTTTGCAGCTGCGACATCCCGGCCCCCTCACCCCAGCTTCAGCCGCCCGGGCTTGCGCAGTTTTCCCCAATTTTTGGGCGGCACGGGACGGGCAAAGACCCCTTGGCGCCCCTGCTTCTTCAGGCGCTCGTAGATGCTGTGCCAGGCGCAATCCACCTCCCGGTCCGCCTCACAGCGACCCTCCTCCATGCCGCCGCAGGGACCGTTGAGCAGCCCCTTGGCGCAGGTGGTCACCGGGCAGATGCCCGCCGTTTCGTTGAGGATGCACTCGCCGCAGAGGGAGCACTTTTCTTCATACTGCCCCAGCCGCCGGATATTGCCAAGAAAGAGCGAATCGAGACCGGCGATGACCCGTTTGTCGGTGTTGGTCGAGATGGACTGCACGCCGGCGCCGCAGGCCAGCACCACCAGAGCGTCGGCCTCGTCCACGGCGTCGCGATGATGCCGCAGGTCGCGGGCCGCCCGCATGATATGGCAGGCCTCGGCGATGATCACGCTGCCGGTCACCTCGCGCCCCACGGAGGCGAGCCACTCCTGCAGCTGAAAGACCTCCTCTTCGCCGCCCGATTTGCAGGCGGTGGCGCAGGCGCCACAGCCGACGAGAAAGAGGCGCTTCTTCCCCTCGAGGTTTTGCAGCAGCTCTTCGCGATTTTTCTGCTGACTGATGATCATGGCGGCCCCACCGACGGCGGAAAACAAAAGGCGCCCAGGAACACCGTGTCCTGAACGCCTTAAGGGTTGTCTATTTGCCGGCGGCGCGCCGCTTGGCGCTTTCCACCGTGTTGTACAGCAGCATGGTGATGGTCATGGGCCCCACCCCGCCCGGCACCGGCGTGATGGCGCTGGCCCGCTCGCGGGCGGCGGCGAAATCGACGTCGCCGACCAGCTTCTTTTCGCCGACCCGGTTGACGCCGACATCGATGACCACGGCGCCCTCCTTGATCCAGTCCCCCTTGACCATCTCCGGCCGGCCGACGGCCGCAATGACCACGTCGGCGGCCCGCACCTTGTCAGCCAGGTCGCGGGTGCGCGAATGGCAGATGGTTACGGTGGCATGTTCGGCCAGACACATGAGGGCCACGGGCTTGCCGACGATATTGGAGCGCCCCACCACGACCACCTCTTTGCCGGCCAGTTCGACGCCGGTCGCTTCCAGCATCTTCATGACCCCGTAGGGGGTGCAGGGGCGGAAGAGGGGATTGCCCGTCACCAGCCGACCGACGTTGTAGGGATGAAAGCCATCGACATCCTTGGCCGGCGAGATGGCTTCGAGCACCTTGCTCTCGTCGATGTGGGCCGGCAGGGGCAGCTGCACGAGAATGCCGTCGATGCGCTCGTCCCGGTTCAGTTCCTCGATCAGAGCCAGCAGCTGGGCTTCGGTCGTCTCCGCCGGCAGCTTGTGTTCGTCCGAATAGATGCCGGCGTCGGCGCAGGCCTTCTCCTTCATGCTGACATAAACCCGGCTGGCAGGGTCCTCGCCGACCAGCACCACAGCGAGCCCCGGCGTCGTCCCCTGAGCGGTAAGTTGGGCCGTATCGGCGGCAATGGCCTTGCGCAGACTGGCCGCTATCGCTTTTCCATCAATAATTTTGTCCACGTGTCGTAACCTCCTTCAAATGGAATTAACTATACGCAACAGGATATCGATTGTAAAGAATGAGACGATGTATACTTTTTACCCCCGGTCAGACAGAAAAAACCGCCCCCCTTCAAGTCAAAATCTCGACAAATCCCTCCAAAAAGGTTAGTATCCGCTCAAAATAACCCCAAAGTCAAAATACCGACCCAGGCCACCAAGAACACAACGGCCACAACGGCGCCCGGGTCCGGGCGGCTGCCCAGTTAAGCTTGGATCGTTTTTTGCCATTTCAATCGGCGACACCCGGTGACATTTCAAGGGGATAGAGTTTTTTAAAGGAAGGCCCTCGATGACCGCCACAAGCCTCGTGATAGGATCTTCACCACAAGACAACCGCACCCTGCTGGACAAAATCAGGGGAACTGCGGCCTTCAGTCATATCTGGAATGAAAATGACGTCAACCGGGCCATCAGCAGCGTCAGGAAGCGCCCGGTCGACTTCATCTTTTATGGGGTCACCGATCCCGCCGGCGAGACCTACGACTGGATTCACCGGCTCTATGGCGACCAGGAAGGATGCGACGTTCCGGTCTTTCTCTTTGCACGGGCGGGGGGTGAAGACGAAAAAATTCGCGGGCTCGAAGCCGGTGCCTGCGATTTTCTCAGCTTTGACACCTCGGCCAAGGAACTGGCCGCCCGCATCCGGACCCACCTTGAAAAAAAACAGCAGCTCACCCTCTTGCGCCGCGCCAAGGAAGACCTGGAGAAGCAGGCGACCACGGATGGATTGACCGGACTGTTCAACCGTCGTTTCTTTCAGAGGGCCCTGGAGGCCGAGGTCGCCCGCAGCACCCGTTTAAATCAATCTTTCTCGCTGCTTTTGGCCGATGTCGACCACTTCAAACAGATCAACGACCTCTTCGGACATCTGGCGGGCGACGCCGCCTTAAAAACGATCGCAGAAGCCATCGAGGGCAGCATCCGTCTTTCGGATACGGCCTGCCGCTTCGGGGGCGAAGAGTTTGCCCTCATCATGCCGGGAACCCATGGGGAGAACGCTTTCAGCGTGGCCGAGAGGTTACGCCGGAAGATCGCCCGCCTGCGGCTTCCCGAATTTCCGGAACATCCCCTGACGGTGAGCATCGGCATCCGCCCCGTCCCGGCGGGAGACATCAGCGATGCCACCCAGGTGCTGGCCGAAGCCGACGAAGCGCTATACCGGGCCAAGCGTCACGGCCGCAACCGCACCGAAGTTCACGACCTGCTCCACCCAGAGGAAGAAGACTGGCCGGACCCTCTTGCCCTCCCGGCGACCCAGCGGGTGTGACAGGCCGCTCTGATCCAAAAAAAATCCCCGGACACAAGCGAGGTCCGGGGATTTTTTTATTCGTTGGCTGCCTTGGGACAGCCGGCGCAGCCGCCACCGCTGCCGGCACTGCTGCAGGCTGGGGCCGCGGCGCCTCCCGAATAGCCCTGCTCATACCAGCCGCCCCCCTTAAGAGCAAAGGCCGTCTGCGAAATGAGCTTCTTCACCGGCCCGCCGCAGGAGCGGCACTCCGTCAGAGGCGCATCGGAAAATTTCTGCATGACTTCAAAAGTCTGACCACATTTCTCACAGGCATATTCGTACATGGGCATAGCGATTTTCCTCCCAGAAATCAATTCGGTGGCAATTTAATAACTTTGGGGAATTTTGTCAAGGCAGGGGCGACAGCAGGACGGCAGGCAAAACATCCTGGGGCGCTAGAGCAGCTTGCGGAGGAGCTCTTCCATATCGGCCAGCTCGACCCCTTCGATCAGCAGGCGCTTGTGGCGGGACTTCTCGCCGCCGACCAGCCGCACCAAACCTTTGCCCACCCCGACGGTTTTGGCGAAGAATTCGCAGCACAGCTTGTTGGCGGCCCCATCCACGGGGGGCGAGGTCAGCTTGACCTTCAGCTCATCGCCCTGCGGACCGACGATTTCATTGCGGCTGGCGCGAGGCTGCACCCAGAGGTCGATCGTCACGCCGCCGGGGACATCGTGCAGAAAGGCGAACATCCTAGCGCTCTGGATCGGAAACGTTTTTCTCCAGCGGCAGATTCTCCTGCAGGAGACGATCTTCCCGGGCTTCATGCCGCACCTGCACCACCTCCAGGTCGAGCAGGCGCATGTGGCTCTCCACCAGGGTCCGCAGGCTGCTCTCGAAGGAAATCTTCTGCCGCTTGATTTCCTGAATCTCGTTGATCAGCTGGACGCGGCGGTCTTCGGCGGAGCGCAGAATGGCCTCGGCCTTGATCTCGGCATCGGCCAGCGTGACTTCCGCCTCCTTGCGGGCATTGGCTTTGATATCATCCGTCATGCGCTGCGTCGTCAGCAGGGTTTCCTTGAGCATGGCCTCGCGCTGCCGCATTTCGTTGAGGGCGGAGCGAGTGCGGGCCAGCTCTTCCTTCAGTTCATGGTTCTGCTTGTGAATCCGCTCCAGCTCGTCGGCCACCTGCTCGAGAAACTGGTCAACCCCGGCGGTATCATAGCCAAGAAGGCGGGTCTTGAACTGCTGCTGGTGGATTTCCATGGGAGTGATGCGCATAGTGTCTTCCCGTCAGAAGCTGTAAGCCAGTTGGACCAGGAGGGCCTTCAAAATACGCTGGACAAAGGAAAGCCCGACCAGAAGCACAATCGGCGTAAAATCGATACCACCGAAGTTCAGGGGCAACACCCGCTGCATCCTGGACAGTACGGGGTCGGTGGCATTGTGGAGAAAGCGGACGATGGGATTGTAGGGGTCGGGATTCACCCAGGAAACAAGCGCCCGGGCGATGACGATGAATATGTAGATGCTGAAGGCCAGATCGACCACCTGGGCGACCGCCAGGACAATTTCGCGGAGAATCATCAAGCACACCTCTCTAAACTGCGGTTTTCACGATAAAAAATCAGAACAGACTCGTTTATACAGAATCCCGTTCCCCCTGTCAAACGCTTTCCCCTCGCCGACCGGGCGCTCGAACCGACGTTTTGCCGCCCTGAACGATTTTTCGATATCGACAGAACTGTGCGCAACTTTTGACTTTTTTTAAAAAAAGGACTAAAGTTGCGCACAGTCTGGCAGCACCGAAAGACTCTCCCCCTGCCCCCCTCCTTTCGGTTCGTCTTAACCCCGTTGACAGGAAAGCCCATGAAACGCACCAACAATCTCCGCATCCGTGGCCTGACCCCCATTATTTCTCCCGCGGACCTGAAGCAGGTCTTCCCTCTTTCCGAGAAAATGGCCGAGTTTGTCAGCTCTTCCCGGGAGCAGCTCACCGACATCCTCAACCAGCGCGACAACCGCCTGATGGTGGTCGTCGGCCCCTGCTCCATTCACGATCCCCGCGCCGCCCTGGAGTACGCCCAAAAGCTGGCCGTGCTCGCCCGCGAGCTGCGGGATCAGCTTCTGCTGGTCATGCGGGTCTATTTTGAAAAGCCGCGCACGACCATCGGCTGGAAAGGGCTTATCAACGACCCCGACCTCAACGGCACCCACCAGATATCCAAGGGACTGGGCGTGGCCCGCGGCCTGCTCTGCAACATCACGGAACTGGGCCTGCCCATTGCCTGCGAGATGCTCGACCCGATCACCCCCAACTACCTCTCCGACCTCATCAGCTGGGGGGCCATCGGCGCCCGCACCACCGAATCGCAGACACACCGCGAGATGGCCAGCGGGCTCTCCTTCCCTGTCGGCTTCAAGAACGGCACCGACGGCAGTCTGCAAATCGCCATCGACGCCATGGGCGCCGCCCGCCATCCCCACAGCTTTCTGGGGATCAACAACGAAGGGCACAACGCCATCGTCAAGACCGTCGGCAACCCCGACGTGCATATCGTGCTGCGCGGCGGCAACGACAAGCCCAACTACCATGCGGCAGACATCGCCCGCACGGAGCAGATGCTGGAAAAAGTCGGCCTCAACAAGGCGATCATGGTCGATTGCAGCCACGCCAACTCACAGAAAGACCACGAGCGTCAGGAGAACGTCCTGCAGGACGTCATGGAGCAGATCGCCCAGGGCAACCAGTCGATCTTCGCCCTGATGATCGAAAGCTGCCTCGAAGCGGGCAATCAGCCCATCGCCCCCCTGACCGACCTGCGCTACGGCGTCTCCATCACCGACAAGTGCGTGGATTGGGCCACTACCGAGCGGATGCTGCGCCAGGCCGCCGCGCGGCTGCAAGCCTGCGGAGGCCGCCGCACCCCGTGACAGCCACTCCGACTCCGGCCTGAGGGCGGCATTTTCGGCCCCCCCAGGCCGGCCGGATTCATTTTTCCTGCTGGCGCACCATCGCTTCCACCTGCAGCCTCACATCGTCGATATTGACGAAAGAGACCTTGCCGCCTTCGCGCTCGCAGCGCACCAGTCCTTCATCCACCCACTCGAGCACCGCGGCTTTGCCCACCCCGAACTTGTCGGCCGCCGATTCCGGCGAATACCAGGTTTTAACCAAAGACATATCTTCCTCCTGTTTACGCAACTGTTTCATTTCATTATAGTCGAGGAAAAAAGATTGTCAGGACGAAGACTCCCTTATATCTTTACAAAGTCGGCGGAATTCCTATAATGGGCAAAACCTGAGAGGCCGCTCATGAACTCATCCATCCTTATCGTAGATGACTCCCCTACCCTCCGCCAGGAGATCATCCATATCCTGCGCCAGACCTCCCTGTTCAAATTCTATTACGAGGCGGGTGACGGCATTGAGGGGTTCAAGATGGCCCTGAATAAAGCCGTGGACATCATTCTCTGCGATCTGGAGATGCCGGGCATGGACGGGTTCAAATTCCTGACCATGATGGGCACCCGTGAAGAGCTGCAGGACATTCCCGTCATCATGCTCACCGGCCGCGAAAGCCAGGAGGCCAAGGTGCGGGCGCTGGAGCAGGGAGCCAGCGACTATGTCACCAAGCCCTTCGATCCCGCCGAACTCATCGCCCGCGTCAAGGTCCAGGTCAAGATCAAGTCTCTTCAGGACAGCCTGAAGAAGAGCAACGAGATGCTTCTCAAACTCTCCAACACCGATCCACTGACCCAGCTCTACAACCGCCGCTATCTCACCGATGCCCTGGAGCGGGAAATGAACCGCAGCACCCGCAACAACACCCCGGTGACCCTGGTCATGCTGGATATCGATCACTTCAAAAAAGTCAACGACACCTACGGACACCAGCGGGGCGATCTTATTCTTAAACGGGTGGCCGACCTTCTCCTGTCCGGGATGCGCGAATACGACCTGGCGGCCCGCTTCGGTGGTGAGGAGTTCGCCCTGGTGCTGCCGGAAACCAGCCCGGAGCAAGGATTCGAGGCGGCCGAACGCCTGCGCCTGGCCTGCAGCGAGCTGGCCTTTCCTGACGAACTGTCCGCCCTGAAGTTGACCATCAGTCTGGGGGTGGCTGCCTTTCCCCACCCCGACATCCACACTCTTGACGATCTGATCCGCGAGGCCGACTACGCCCTATACCGCGCCAAGCGAACGGGCCGCAACCGCGTTTCTTTGCATGGGGACTGCCCGTCGTCGCCGGAGCACATCGCCTCGGCCTGAGGACCGCCCCATCCCGCCGCCTCCGGATCATCCGCCCCTCAAGAGTCATGAACATCTCCTGCCCCGGAGGGTTGCCATGTCCAGATACATCCTCGCCATCGACCAGGGAACCACCGGAACCACGGCTCTGCTCATCGAACGGGACCTGCGCATCGCCGCCAAGGTCACCGTCGACTTTCCCCAGCATTTCCCCAAACCGGGCTGGGTCGAGCACGATGGGGAAGAAATCTGGTTCTCGGTGATCCAGGCCATTCGCCGCGTTCTGGACGGCACCGGCGTCAATCCGCGCGAGATCGCCGCCATCGGCCTGACCAACCAGCGCGAGACCACCCTGCTGTGGGATCGCCGCACGGGCCGGCCCGCCGCCCCCGCCATCGTCTGGCAGTGTCGCCGCAGCGCCGACATCTGTGACGAACTCAAGGAGCGGGGAGCCGAACCCCTGGTTCGCCGCAAGACCGGCCTGGTACTCGACCCCTATTTCTCCGCCACCAAACTGACCTGGCTGCTGCGCCACCAGCCGGGGCTGCGCCGGCGGGCCGAGGCCGGCGACCTGGCCTTTGGCACCATCGACACCTTTCTGGTCTGGCGCCTCACCGGCGGGCGCAGCCACGTTTCCGACGTCTCCAACGCTTCGCGCACCCTGCTCATGGAGCTGCGCCGCCTCGATTGGGACAAGGAGCTCCTCGACCTCTTCGAGGTTCCGGCGGACGTCCTTCCCGACATCGTCCCCTCCTCGGCCGTATACGGCCAGACCCGCGGGCTGGATCTTCTCCCCGACGGCATACCGGTGGCCGGCATGGCCGGCGACCAGCAGGCGGCCCTCTTCGGACAGGCCTGCTTCGAGGCCGGCGAAGCCAAGTGCACCTACGGCACCGGCGCCTTTTTGCTGCAGAACACGGGAGAAGAACCGGTGGAGAGCGGCCACGGCCTGCTGACCACTGTCGCCTGGCAGCTCGACGGCCGCACCAGCTACGCGCTGGAAGGAAGCGCCTTCATCGCCGGCGCGGCCGTGCAATGGCTGCGGGACGGTCTCGGTCTCTTCCCCGCTTCGGCGGATATCGAGCACCTGGCCGCTTCCGTCCCGGATAGCGGTGGCGTCGTCTTTGTCCCCGCCCTCACCGGACTGGGTGCCCCCCACTGGAATAGCGGCGCCCGCGGGCTGATCAGCGGCATCACCCGCGGCACGACCGCCGCCCACCTGGCCCGGGCCACGCTGGAGGGCATGGCGCTGCAGATTCACGACCTGGTGGCCGCCATGACCGAAGACCGGGGCGCCACGCTGCGACACCTCAAGGTGGATGGCGGCGCCGCACAGAACAACCTGCTCATGCAGCTGCAGGCCGACCTGCTGCAGCTGCCGGTCGTCCGCCCGCAGACCGTGGAAACCACGGCCCTGGGCGCCTCCATGCTGGCGGGCCTGGCGGTAGGGTTCTGGGGGAATCTCGATGAACTGCGGCAGAGTTGGCGGGAAGAACGACGCTTTGCCCCCGAAATGGCTGAAAAGCGCCGGGAAGAATTGATTCGCGACTGGCGGCAGGCCGTGGCGAAAGCCTGACAACAAGGGCTACAGGAAAAGCCCCGGCCAGCGGAGAGGGGAATTACAGCTCGTTGAGGAGACGGTAGATCTTCTGCTCGACTTCCCAGACGGCCGCGCCCAGGTCCTCGGCGCCGGCCTCTTCGAGCAGCAGCCGGGCCCGATCCAGCCGGGTATGGGCGGCCAGCAGTACCGGCGTCAGTTCGGATTCCAGGCGGATGCGGGGGATCTCCCCTACCTGTTCCTTGAGTTCTTCCAGCCCGGCCAGCCCCTGGCGCACACCTTGGACAGCCTTGTCATCCGCCGCCCCATCCAGCTTCTGCACCAGTTGTGCAGCCTCGTTCACCAGGTCCCGATAGCGATCTGAAATTGTCATGGCTTCTCCTCCTCTTCCACCCTGTCGGCAACCAGCCACAGCGGGGTTTTCGCAGGTTTTCGGAAGGGCCTCATAGTAATCAAATCGACGGGGAAAAACAACGGCAAAGGGAGAAAAAAGTTGACGGACCTGCGGCGCTGTTGCTAACGTACCGACTCACCACAATTGGAAATGCCCTAGGGGAGTTTTTTACTGAGAGCCTGGCCACGGCGAGGCGACCCTTTGAACCTGATCCGGGTGATACCGGCGTAGGGAAGCGGCGCACGATTCGGAGCACTGGATCTATCCAGCCGAAAAAGGCCGCTTTCTGCGGCCTTTTCTTTTTATGACCATCTATCTCAACGAAAATCCGCTCGACACCGGGGAGGGGCTGACCCTCTACCAGCTGCGCGACCGCTTCAAGCCTGGCGCCGACGTGCTCATCGTCAACGGCTTCGCCCTCTCTGACGACCGCCCCCTAGCCGAGGGAGACCGCGTCGTCCTCATCCGCCGGGGCGAACAGCCCTCGCCCGAGGAGCTCGAAGCCCTGATCTGCGCCCGTCACACCCCCGGGGTACAGGCCAAGCTCAAGCAGAGCACGGTTGGCATCGCCGGCGCCGGCGGCCTCGGCTCGGCCGTGGCTGTCGCCCTCGCGCGCTCCGGCATCGGCTGCCTCATTCTGGCCGACTTCGATGTCGTCGAGCCCTCCAACCTCAACCGCCAGCAGTTCTTTATCGACCAGATCGGCCAGCCCAAGGTCGAGGCCCTACGGGACAACTTGTGCCGCATCAACCCCTGCGTCAACCTCCGCCTCTTCAACGGCCGTCTCACTCCCTCGAATATCGCGGAGGTCTTTGCCGGCGTCGATGTGCTGGTGGAAGCTTTCGATGCGCCCGACCAGAAGGCCATGCTCGTCCAGTCCTTTCTGCAGGCGAATTCAGCGGCCCCCATCGTGGCGGCTTCCGGTGTGGCCGGAGCCGGGCCGTCCAACACCATCATCACCCGCCGGGCCGCCAGCCGCCTCTACCTGGTCGGCGACGGCGACAGCGAAGCCCGGCCGGGCCAGGGTCTCATGGCACCCCGCGTCGGCATCGCCGCTCACCATCAGGCCAACGCCGTGCTTCGTCTGCTACTGGGTGAAGCACCGGAACAATAAAGGGATTCTTTATGACGATTCTTCTCAATGGGCGGGAAAAGACCCTGGAAGCCGCACTGACGGTGGCCGAACTTATCGAACAGCTGCAACTGGCCGCCGACCGGGTCGCTGTGGAGCTCAACCGGGCCATCGTGTCCAGGCAGGCCTTTGACACCACCCACCTGCAGGATGGCGACCAGATCGAGATCGTCCACTTTGTCGGCGGCGGCTGAGTCCCGACGTCACCCCCTTACCTAACCTTCACCTTAAAGGAATGCATATGGATCAGCTGATTATCGCAGGACGCGCCTTCAACTCCCGGCTGCTGGTCGGTACCGGTAAATTCGCCTCCAACGACGCCATGGTGGCGGCCATGGAGAATTCGGGCTGCGAAATCGTCACTGTCGCTCTGCGCCGGGTCGATATCGACAACCCCCAGGACAGCATGCTGGGCGCGATCGACCGCGACAGGTATCTGCTGCTGCCCAACACCAGCGGCGCCCGCGATGCCGACGAGGCCGTGCGCCTGGCCCGCCTGGCCCGCGCCGCCGGCTGCGAACCCTGGGTCAAGCTTGAGGTGACCCCCGATCCCTACTACCTCTTGCCCGACCCCATCGAAACCCTCAAGGCGGCCGAAATCCTGGTCAAGGAAGGGTTCATCGTGCTGCCCTACATCAACGCCGACCCCGTGCTGGCCAAGCACCTGCAGGAAGTTGGCACCGCCACCGTCATGCCCCTGGGCGCCCCCATCGGCACCAACAAGGGGCTGCGCACCCGCGACCACATCGCCATCATCATCGAGCAGGCCATCGTGCCGGTGGTGGTCGACGCCGGCCTCGGCGCGCCTTCCCACGCCGCCGAAGCCATGGAAATGGGGGCCGACGCCGTCCTGGTCAACACGGCTCTCGCCGTCAGCGGCAATCCCGGGGCCATGGGCGCCGCCTTCAAGAAGGGGGTGGAAGCCGGTCGCGAGGCCTTTCTGGCCGGGTTGGGCGAACAGCGTCAGCAGGCCGAGGCCTCCAGCCCGCTGACGGGCTTTCTGGGGAATTGAACATGAGTTTCCTCGACGTCATCCAAGAATACGACTACCAGCAACTGCTGGCGGATATCGAAGGCAAAACGGCCGCCGAGGTAGAACGGGCGCTGGCAGCCGAGCGCCTGCGACCCGAGGACTTCAAGGCCCTGCTGTCACCGGCGGCCGCCGCCTATCTCGAACCCATGGCCCAGAAGGCCCATCGCCAGACCCTCCAGCGCTTTGGCCGCAATATTCTGCTCTACGCCCCCCTCTACCTCTCCAACGTCTGCAGCAACGGCTGCCGCTACTGCGGCTTCAACGCCACCAACAAGGTCGGCCGGCAGACCCTCAGCCTGGACGAAGCCGAAGAGGAAGCCCGCGCCCTGCGGGCCAAAGGTTTTGAGCACATCCTGCTGGTGACGGGGGAAGCCCCCACGGCGGTGGACAACGATTTTCTGGCCCAGGCGGTGCGCCGCCTCGCGCCGCTGTTCAGCTCGATCAGCATCGAGGTCTACCCCATGGACACCGACGGCTACCGGCAGATGGTCGGTGCCGGGGTCGACGGCCTCACCATCTACCAGGAGACCTACGACCGCAGCCTCTACGCCGAGATGCACCCCTTCGGCCGCAAGAGCGACTACGACTGGCGCCTGCTCACCCCCGAGCGCGGCGGGGCCGCCGGCCTGCGCCGCATCGGCCTCGGTGCCTTGCTCGGCCTCGGCCACTTTCGCGCCGAAGCCTTCTTCGTCGGTCTGCACGCCCTGCACCTGTCCCGGCATCACTGGCGCACCCAGGTCAGCGTCTCCTTTCCCCGCATCCGCCCCGCCGACGGTGGCTTCCAGCCCCTGCACCCGGTGTCGGACCGCGCCTTCGTCCAGCTGATCTGCGCCCTGCGCCTGCTGCTGCCCGACGCCGGCCTGGTGCTCTCCACCCGCGAGAGCGCCAGCCTGCGCGACCATCTGCTTCCTTTGGGCATCACCCAGATGAGCGCCGGCTCCAGCACCGCCCCCGGCGGCTACCTGAACAAGGAGAAGAGCACCGAGCAGTTCGCCATCGACGACGACCGCAGCGTCGAGGAGGTCTGCCGCATGATCCGCGCCAAGGGCTACGAGACGGTGTGGAAAGACTGGGACAGCGCCTTTCTCGACAAAGCCATCGGCAGCCGCTGAGCCATGCCAAAACCGGATGCCGTCGATTTCAGTCTCTATCTCATCAGCGACCGCCATGTTCTGACGGACGGGCGCGACCTGGTCGAAACGGTGCGCCAGGCTCTGGCCGGCGGCGTGCGAGCCGTACAGCTGCGGGAGAAGGACCTGCCCGCCGCCGCCCTCTACACGCTGGCCAGACAGTTGCGCGGCATCACCCGCGAGGCCGGTGCGCACCTGCTCATCAACGACCGCATTGATGTTGCCTTGGCCGTGGATGCCGACGGCGTCCACCTGGGGGGCGACTCCCTCCCCGTCGCCGTGGCCCGGCGTTTGCTCGGTCCCAGCCGGCTCCTCGGCGTCTCCACCCACCGGGCCGACGAGATCCTCAGGGCCGCCGAGCAGGGCGCCGACTTCGTCACCTTCGGTCCCGTCTACGCCACCCCCTCCAAACTCCCTTACGGCGACCCCGTCGGTCCGGGCGACCTGCGCCAGGCCTGCGCCACCGCCCCCCTCGCCGTCTTCGCCCTCGGCGGTGTCACCCCCGCGCGCATACTGGAACTGCAGGAAGCCGGCTGCACCCGCGCCGCCTGTATCGGCGCCATCCTGGCGGCCGCCGACCCGGCCGAAGCCGCCCGTTCTTTTCTGACGGCACTGGCTCCTCAACCGGCCAATCAGAGCTAAAAAAAATCCCCCGCCACGGTACGATGAGACCGTGACGGGGGATTAAGCCCCTTCAGGCAGACATTCTGCCCCGGCTTACTTTTTCTCTTCGGGGAGCAGACCCAGCACCGTCCCCACAATCACACCGAACAGGGCCCCTGACCAGGGGCCGGCCAAAGCGCCTCAGGTATTGCCGACGCATTGCCCCAGATAGCCGAGGAGGGCGCCGGCCAGCGTGCCGACACCGGCGAAGATCAACACTTTAAGTCCTTTGTTCATGGTCACCTCACGAGAAAGTCCCGCCTACAGATTCCCATCCTGGCGCAGGCGCAGGTAGGAGGGGAAACGCGGGAGGCCTGATGGAAAGAATCCCTGAAATTTATAGGTTATCAACGAGCCGAGCGGCGGGGGCTCCTCGCGTTCGGCGTCGGTAAAGCCTGTGCCGAGGCGAAAGCGGATGCCGTCCGGCCTTTCGACCAGCAGCGCCCCCAGCCGGCCACGGTGGCGGCCCTTGCCCGGCAGATGGGCGACGACCACGGCTTCGGCATCCTGCCAGCTCTTCACCTTGAGAAGGTCGGCACTGCGTCCGCTGGTGTAAGGCGCTTCGGGGCGGCGCACCATCAGACCCTCGCCACCGGCCGCTTCCACCCGGGCCAGTTCCTGGCGCAAGTGCTCGCGGTCCCGCACGGGAACTTGGGGGATGACAAAGGCGTGGGGCGCCGGATGCTTCGCAAACCACTGCTGGGCCCGCTGCAGGCGCTCGACAAAGGAGCCACCGCCGTCGGGAACATCGAAAATGGCGAAGCGCAGCTGCCGCCAGCCGGCGTCATCCTGCGCCCTCTGAACTGTCGCTGCCGTCTCGACAAAGGAGCCTCGGCCGCCCCAGAGTTCCCCCTCCAGGGCAAAGGGAGGCCAGCCGAGCAGAAAGTCGGCGGGTGGCGTCAGGCGATAGCCGTTTTTGGAGCACAGGGTCTGGCCATCCCAGTGGGCCCGCACGCCGTCGAGCTTTTCACTCATCAGCCAGCCGCTCACATCGACCTGCCCGCTGTCGACCTGCGCCTGCATGAATTCTGTGCCGGCACCGGCGGTCAGCGGCAGCAGGGATAGCAGCAGCGCCGCCAGCAGAGCGAGCCCGCCCCTCCTCAGCCGAGCGCGCATTCGACCCACACCGGGCAATGATCCGAGGGTTTTTCCATACCCCGGATCTCGTAGTCGATGCCGCTGTGCCGACAGCGCTCCATCAGCGGCGCCGTCAGCAGGATATGGTCGATGCGCAGGCCGCGCTTCGGCTCCGCCTCGAAGCCGCGGCTGCGGTAGTCGAACCAGCTGAAGCGATCGGCGGTATCGACATGCTGCTCACGGAAACTGTCGTACAGCCCCCAGTCCTGCAGGCGTTTAAACCAGGCCCGCTCTTCCGGCAGAAAGCTGGTCTTGCCGGTGCGCAGCCAGCGCTTGGCGTTGTCTTCGCCGATGCCGATATCGAAATCGACGGGGGCGATATTGAAATCCCCCATGACGGCCAGCGGCGCCGCCGGGTCGCAGGCCGACTGCAGATACTGTTGCAGGTCGGCGTAAAAGCGCTCTTTGGCCGGAAACTTCACCGGGTGGTCGCGGCTCTCTCCCTGCGGAAAGTAGCCGTTGATGACCTGCAGGGTCTGCCCATCCGGCCGGGCGAACCAGCCGCTGATAAAGCGTTTCTGCGCCTCGTCGCCATCCTCCGGAAAACCGAGCTGCACCTTGATGGGCGCGATCTTTGACAGCAGGGCCACACCGTAGTGGGTCTTCTGGCCGTGAAATGCGGCCTGGTAACCGAGCGCCTCGATGGCCGCCAGCGGAAAATCCCCATCCTGCACCTTGGTTTCCTGCAGGCCGATGATATCGGGATCGTGCTTCTTGACCAGCGCTTCAAGCTGATGCAGACGCGAGCGCAGCCCGTTGACGTTGAAAGAGACCAGCTTCATGGTTATCCCTCTTCCATAAAGATAGGGTTAAAGAGCGGCCACCCGGTCCAGCATCTCCTGCGTGGGCCAGATCCAGTTTCCCTGCACCGAAGTGGGCCGTTCGTTGAGATAAAGGGCGGCGCCGGCCAGGTCGATCTCCAGCAGGTCCTGGCAGGTGACCAGATAACCTTCCAGATCCTGCATGGCGATATTCATCGCCCCCAGAACCGAGCGGTTGGTGTTGCCATCGAAGGCCGGCGGCCCCAGCGCCAGACTCACCCGCATGATCTTCGCATCGGTCACGCCATGGGAGACCAGGCTCATGAGAAAAACATCCCTGAATACCCGGCCAAGATCCTCGAAATGGGGTTTCTTCAGACCGGGCACAAAGAGCATGTAACGCGTCACGTCATGGCAGAAAAGGACACACTGTCGACGCTTGACCTGCACGAGGTTGGCGTGCCAGCTGCCGAGAGGGCTCTTTTCGACCAGAGGTGCGGAGGAAATCGCCGGCATTTTAGCCGCCAGCTTGCGTGTGCAGTGTAACAGCATGCTTTTCTACCTCTTCGCCGCCGTCGCCCGGCGTACCTTTTTCCTGGCGACGAAAACGACGTGGCGGTAACCGCCGCGTCCCGGGCGCTGGCTGCTGGTGGCAAAGCCGGCGGCCTGCAGGCGCCTGTCGAAGCCTTCGTCGTAGTTCTCTCCCCAGACGGTAAAGAGCCCTTGCGGCTGCAGGATGGCATGGACATTGGCGATGGCCCGGCTGCCGTAGAGTGGGTCGTGGGTGCGGTCGGTCTTGGGATGCGGCCCCTTGTAGAGGTCAAAGACGACCGCATCGAAGCGGTTACCGTCGGCGTCCCGGGCCGTGCGGCGCACATACTCGGCCACATCGCCGATTTCGATGGTGACGCGGGGATCGTTCACCGCGTTGTCGGTAAGACAAGCCAGGGGGCCCCGACACCATTGCACGACGATGGGATTGAGTTCGGCCACCACCACCTGCGCCGTGGCGGGCAGGCAGTCCAGCACGGCCCTGAGCGTGTAGCCCATGCCGAGGCCGCCGACCAGCACCCGCGGGGCGGCATGGTCCTTGAGGTGACGGCAGCCGAGTTGCCCCAGGACAATCTCGGAGCGGTTGGAGAGGCTGTTCATGAGCACCAGGCCGCCGACGAGGATGAGAAAATCCTTGTCGCCGCGCTGGCGCAGTTCGAGCACGCCCTCGTCGGTTTCGATACATTCCAAAGTCTTCCAGGGTTGCGCCATGATTCGTCCTTGCGAAGGGGGGAGCAGAGCAGGGGCCACCATACCTGCCGCGGCGCCGAAAGGCAACCGGGATTTCCCTTGACAGCGCTCCCCCGATGCTGTTAGGGTCACGAAACTAGATAGTCGTTCCAGGAAACATACGAAGTCACAATAAAGTCATCGTGAGCCCCGGAATCCCTCCGGGGCTTTTTTTGTAGGAACGCGGAAAGAAGAAGAGCATGTCGTTTCACTCGTTTCAATTACACCCGCAGGTCGCCGCCGGCGTAAGCGCCGCTGGCTACAGCACCCCGACCCCCATCCAGACGCAGGCGATTCCCCCCGTCATGGCCGGCCGCGACGTCATGGGCCTGGCCCAGACCGGCACCGGCAAGACCGCCGCCTTCGCCCTGCCGATTCTGAATCGGCTCATGGACGGTCCGCGCGGCCAGGTGCGGGCCCTGATCATCGCCCCGACCCGGGAGCTGGCCGAGCAGATTCACGGCGCCATCACCAACCTGGGAGAACAGACCCGGCTGCGCAGCCTGACCGTCTACGGCGGCGTCAACATCAACCCGCAGATACAGAAGCTCAAGCGCGGGGCCGAAATCGTCGTCGCCTGCCCTGGCCGCCTGCTTGACCATATCCGGCAGGGCACCATCGACCTCTCGCGGCTCGAAGTCCTCGTGCTGGATGAAGCCGACCAGATGTTCGACATGGGCTTTTTTCCCGACATCCGCCGCATCCTCGCCCATCTCCCGGCAAAGCGGCAGACCCTGCTCTTTTCGGCCACCATGCCGGCGGAGATCCGCAAGCTCTCCAGTGAAGTGCTGCGCGACCCGCTGACCGTGCAGGTCGATCGGGTGTCGCCGGCAACCACCGTCAGCCACGCCCTCTACCCGGTGGCCCAGCACCTTAAAACCGACCTGCTGCTGCAGCTACTGCAGCATACCGACACGGGCTCGGTACTGGTCTTCACCCGCACCAAGCACCGCGCCAAAAGGCTGGGTCTGCAACTGGAGAAGGCCGGCTACAAAGCCGCCTCCCTGCAGGGGAACCTGTCGCAGAACCGGCGCCAGGCCGCCCTCGACGGCTTTCGGGACGGCAGCTTCCAGATCCTGGTGGCGACGGATATCGCCGCCCGCGGCATCGACGTCTCCCAGGTCTCCCATGTGGTCAACTACGACATCCCCGACACCCCCGAGACCTACATCCACCGTATCGGCCGTACCGGTCGTGCCGCCCGCAGCGGCGACGCCTTCACCCTGGTGACCGGCGAAGATACGGCCATGGTGCGCGCCATCGAGAAGGTACTCGGCAACGCCGTCGAACGGCGTAAAGTCGCCGGCTTCGACTACGACCAACCAGCGCCGCCCAAACAGCCCCAGGCCCCGCGGGCACCCCGCCCCCAGCGGCAAAAAGCCAAGGCCGCCCCGGCCGGCAAACAGGGCAACGGCCACGGTCGTCCCCGTCGCCCGGGTGGCCAGAAAAGCACCGGAAGCGTGAAGGCGGTCACCCGCTGACGCTTAAATAAAGAAGATAGGAAAGGCGGCCCCGGTGGGGGTCGCCTTTTTTCGTGCTAATTCCTGATGTGTCTCTGTCAATGAGAACAGCGATCCTGCCCGCCTCCGTCCCCACCATTGCAGTACTCTTCCGGCGGACGCCCTTCGGCGGCACAGTGGCAGTCCAACGGCTCGCCGCAGCGGCGGCGCAGCGGCGGCCGCCGAAAGAGGAGACCGATCCCGAGGCAGGCAAAGGTGAACAGGAAGGCCACTAGAACCGTCAGAAACGTCGTCATGGCCTACATCCCGAAGTCGTCGTAAAAGACGCTTTCCGGCTCGACGCCGAGGTTTTCCATCATCTCCCGGGCGGCCACCAGCAGCATGGGGGGCCCGCACAGATAGTATTCGCAGTCTTCCGGGGCCGGGTGGTCCTTGAGGTAGCGCTCGTAAAGCACCTCGTGGATAAAGCCCGTTGGGCCCTCCCAGTTGTCCTCGGGCTGGGGGTCGGACAGAGCGACATGCCAGCTGAAGTTGTCATACTCGGCCGCCAGTTTCTTGAAGTCCTCGTCGTAAAAGAGCTCCTTGAGGCTGCGCGCCCCGTACCAGAAGGAGATCTTGCGCTTGCTCTTCACCCGCAGCAGCTGGTCGAAAATGATGGAGCGCAACGGAGCCATGCCGGCGCCGCCGCCGAGGAAGATCATCTCCGCCTCGGTGTCGCGGGCGTAGAAATCGCCGTAGGGGCCGCTGATCGTCACCTGATCGCCCGGCTTGAGATTGAAAATGTACGAGGACATCTTGCCGGGCGGCACGTCGGGGTGGCGCGGGGGCGGCGTCGCCACGCGCACGTTGAGCATGATGATCCCCGGCTCTCCGGGATAGTTGGCCATGGAGTAGGCCCGCTCCACCGGCTCCTTCACCACCGACTTGTACTGCCAGAGGTCGAAGCGATCCCAGTCGCCGCGAAAACGCTCCTCGATGTCGAAATCCCTGTAATGGACTTCGTGGGGCGGCGCCTCGATCTGAATGTAGCCGCCGGCCCGAAAATCGACCGCTTCGCCTTCCGGCAGTTTGAGCACCAGCTCCTTGATGAAGCTGGCCACGTTGCGGTTGGAGCGCACCGTGCACTGCCATTTGCGAATGGAGAAGATTTCCGGCGGCAGTTCGATTTTCAGATCCTGCTTGACGCTGACCTGGCAGGCCAGCCGCATCCCCTCCCGGGCCTCGCGGCGGTTGATGTGCCCCGTCTCCGTGGGCAGAATGGCGCCGCCGCCCTCCTCCACCCGGACCAGACACTGACCGCAGGAGCCGCCGCCCCCGCAGGCCGAAGGGATGTAAATCCCCTGCGAGCCGAGGGTCTGCAGCAGCTTGCCGCCGGGGCTGACCTTGAGAGACTTCTCCTCATCCTCGTTGATGACGATTTTGACCTTGCCGCGCGGCACGAGAAAATAGCGCGCCGTCACGATCAGAGCGACGAGAAGCAGGATGATGCCGGTAAAAAGAGAGACGCCGAGTACGACTTCAAGCATGGAAAAATCCGTTGTTATAATTGGATCCCCGAAAAGGCCATGAAGGCCAGGGACATGAGTCCGACCACGATAAAGGTGATGCCGAGGCCGCGCAGGCCGGCCGGGATGTTGCTGTAGTTCAGCCGCGTGCGGATGCCGGCCAGGGCGGTGATGGCCAGGGCCCAGCCCGTGCCGCTGCCCAGACCGAAGACGATGCTTTCACTGAAGCTGTAGCTGCGCTCGACCATGAAAAGGGAGCCGCCGAGAATCATGCAGTTAACGGTAATCAGCGGCAGAAAGATGCCCAGGGCGGCGTAGAGTCGCGGTACGTATTTGTCTAGCACCATCTCCAGAATCTGCACGATGGCGGCGATGACGCCGATGTAGCAGATCAGCCCGAGAAAGGTCAGGTCGACGTTATCGAGGCCGGCCCAGGACAGCCCTCCTTCCCGCAGGAGGTAGCGGTAGATGAGGTTGTTGATGGGTACGGTCAGGGTCTGCACCACGACCACGGCCAGGCCCAACCCCAGGGCGGTGTCGACCTTCTTGGAGACGGCCAGAAAGGTGCACATGCCGAGAAAGAAGGCCAGGGCCATGTTCTCAATGAAGACCGCCCGGATGAATATGTTGAGATAGTGCTCCATCACTCTTCCTCCACCTGATCTTTCTTCCAGGTGCGCAGCGCCCAGATGAGCAGGCCGATGATAAAGAAGGCGCTCGGCGGCAGCAGCATCAGCCCGTTCGTCACGTACCAGCCGCCCGACTGGGCCAATCCGAAGACCTGCACCCCGAACAGAGAACCCGAGCCGAAGAGTTCACGGAGAAAGGCCACCAGCAGCAGGACCAGGCTGTAGCCCAGACCGTTGCCGATACCATCAAGGAAACTCATGCCGACGGAGTTCTTCATGGCAAAAGCCTCGGCGCGGCCCAGCACGATGCAGTTGGTGATGATGAGGCCGACAAAGACCGAGAGCTGCTTGCTGATGTCGGGGAGAAAGGCCTGCAGCACCTGATCGACCACGATAACCAGCGAAGCGATGATGGTCATCTGCACGATAAGGCGAATGCTATCGGGAATCTGCCGGCGGATGAGGCTGACGGAGGCGCTGGAGAAGGCGACAACGGCGGTGACCGCCAGGGACATGACCAGGGCCGTCTCCAGACGGGTCGTCACCGCCAGGGCCGAACAGATGCCGAGAATCTGCAGGGCGATGGGATTGTTGTCGAAAATCGGCCCGAACAGGGTCTTGACCACCTTAGTCATTGAAACCCTCCTGACGCAAACGTTCAAGATAGGGGCCGAAACCGTCGGCACCCAGCCAGTAGCGCAGCAGGTTGGTAACCCCCCTGATCGTCATGGTGGCCCCGGAGATGCCATCGACCTGATAGCGGGCCTTGGCGGAATCCTCATCCACCTGCCCCCGCAGCACCTCGATGGCCACCTCCCCTTGGTCATTGAAGACCTCCTTGCCGGGCCACTGGGCCAGCCATTGGGGATTATCCACTTCGCCGCCCAGGCCGGGGGTCTCGCCATGCTCGTAGAACCCGAAGCCGGCGACGGTACGCAGGTCGGGTTTTAGCGCCAGATAGCCGTACAGGGTCGACCACAGCCCCTTGCCGTGCACCGGCAGCACCACCTGGCGGATCTCGCCTTCCTGCCGGATCAGGTAGACCGGGGCGAAGCGCGAACGGGTGCGCAGGCCGGCAATGTCCAGGTCTGACGGGATGGTCCGGTTCAGGGACGGATCACCCGCCGCCCGCTGCTGGTTGAAGGCTTCCGGCTCGAAGGCGGCGCTGTAGCTCCCCGTCTCCAGTTCGACCAGGCGCGGCACCACGTTGTCCTTCCAGAAAGCATAGACATCGTCCGTCGAAGCCAGCAGGCCGGTAACGGCGAGGACATCGCGATAATGCCGGACGAGGGCGTCCCGCTCCTTCTTGGCCCGCAGCCCGGCGGTGGTGCCGGAGACCAGCAGAGAGCAGACGAAACAGACGAGAAAAGCGACCAGAAAGGTGCGGCCGACGGTATCATTGGCCATAGCGTTCCCTCCGGCGCCGCATCTGGGCCTTGAGCACGAAGCGGTCGATCAGCGGGGCAAGCACGTTGCCGAACAGAATTGCGAGCATGGTTCCTTCCGGAAAAGCCGGGTTAAGTACACGAATGAGGATGAGCATACCGCCGACCAGCAGGCCGTAACACCACTTGCCGGTATCGGTCATTGCCGAAGAGACCGGGTCAGTGGCCATGAAGACCAGACCGAAGGCCAGGCTACCCAGCACCAGATGCCAGTGAGGCGGCACGGAAAAGAGCAGATTGCCTTCGCTGCCGACGGCGTAGAGGAGCGACGAAAGACCGACGGCCCCCACCAGCACCGCCAGCATGGTGCGCCAGGAAGCGACGCCGGCAAAAAGCAGAATGGCGGCGCCAACCAGACAGGCCAGGGCCGAGGTCTCGCCAGGAGCCCCCGGGATGGTGCCGATAAAGGCCTGCAGCCAGCTCCAGCCCTGCTGCACTTCGGCCAGACCACCTTCGGCGGCCATGGCCAGGGGCGTGGCCGCCGTCACTCCGTCGACGGGCACGTAGGAGTTGTTGCCGGAAAACTGGCCCGGATAGGCAAAGTAGAGAAACGCGTAGGCCGTCAGGGCCGGATTCATAAAATTGCGACCCGTGCCGCCAAAGATTTCCTTGCCCAGCACGATGCCGAAGCTCACCCCTAGAGCGGCCTGCCACAGAGGAATTGCGGGCGGCAGGATCAAGGCCAGCAGCAGCCCGGTGACACCCCAGCCCTCGCTGATCTCCAGATCGCGCACCGAGGCGAAGAGCGCCTCCCAGAAAAAGGCCGCCAACCAGCAGACCAGCAGCAGCGGCAGAAAGTAGAGGGCCCCCAGCAGCAAGTTGTCCCCCAGGTAGGCGGCATCGTGGCCGATGCCGAAGAGGGAAAAGACCCCCTGCCGCCAGCCTTCCAGACGGGCGAGACCTTCGGCCTGCATGGCCCGGTGCATCTGATAGCCGCTGTTCCACATGCCAAAGAAGGCGCAGGGCAGCAGAGCGATGACCACCGCCAGCAGAATGCGCTTAAGGTTCAGGGCGTCGCGCACATGGGGCGCGGCCGCCGTCGTTCCTGGGTTGGTGCGCCAGACGCCAGCCAGGGCGCGCTTGATGGGAGCAAGCCGATCCGCGGCCATCATCCCTCCTTCTCGATGTCGTCAAGAACGTTCCGCAGCAGCGGCCCGAAATCGTTTTTCCCCGGACAGACAAAGCTGCACAGGGCCAGATCCTCCTCGGCCAGGTCGAGGCAGCCCAGGGCCCGGGCGTCTTCGCTGTCCCCCGCCGCCAGCGCGCGCAGCAAATAGGTGGCGGAAACGTCCAGGGGCAGAACCTGCTCGTAGGTGCCGATGGGGTAAATCGCCCGCGCATAGCCCCCCCGGGCCGTAGTGAAACTGTGCGGCCGGCGGCGGGCCAGCGCCCCGGCGAAGAGCTTGCGTACCGACCAGGAACCGAACCCCGGCCGCAGCCAGCTCAGCGACACCGTCGTGTCCACCGCCTCGGGCAGAGCGCAGGCCTGCAGGTGATAACGCCCGAGAAAAGCGAGGGGCCCCTGGGCCCTCTGCCCGCTCAGGGGCGATCCGGACAGCAGCCGCTGTGCCCCTTCGGCCAGCTCGTCCCGCAGCAGGTCGCCCAGATGAGCGCCCAGGCGGGTACGCAGCAGCCGTGGCTTGCGCACGCCTTCTCCCCCCAGGGCAATAACCCGCTCCAGCCGCAGCTGACCGCGAACGAAGAGATGGCCGATGGCGATGACATCCTGATAGCCGATGTGCCAGACGGGGCGATCGACGGTCACCGGGTGCAGGTGGTGGATGTGCGTGCCGACCAGCCCGGCCGGATGGGGTCCGGCAAAGGAGACCGCCTCGAAAGGGCCTACCTCCGGCAGCTCCATCCCCGGAGCATGGCAAAGGTAGCGTGGGCCCTCGCACAAATGGCCGAGTACGCGCAGCCCGTGGCTGAAATTGTCGCGCTGCTCGCCGAGAACCACCGCCGGATCGGCGGCCAGGGGATCGCTGGCCATAGCGGTGACAAAGAGGGCCGCGGGCACTTCCGCCGGGTCGGGCACACGGTCGAAGGGACGGCGGCGCAGAGCCGTCCACAGGCCCGACTGCAGCAGGTTGTCGACGACCTGCTGGCGCGAGAGCTGCGACAGGCGATCTTCCGGGTAGTTCGGGAAGGTTTCCGCCGCGTCACCCTCCAGGGCGATCTCCACGGCCAGCAGCACCCGCTTGGGGCCACGGTGGATCGCCGTCACCCGACCGGCGCCCGGCGCGGTAAAACACACCTCCGGACAACGCTTGTCGGTGAAGAGAGTCTGGCCGGCGCGCACCCGGTCCCCCTCGGACACGGCCATGGTCGGTTTGAGCCCGGCATAGTCAGGGCCGAGCACGGCCACGCGCTTAACCGGGGCACCGTTATCCAGGCGCTGTTCAGGAACCCCGGCCAGAGGGATATCAAGGCCGCGGCGTATACGAATGGTTTTCATAGGCAGAATTTCACCAGGGGCATGGAGTGAATCAGGTACAGTCTCGTCAAATATCCATCAGACCCAGGGCGTTGCGTACCAGGGTCTGCTTTTCCTTCATCTCCTGCAGCAGCAGGCTGTTAAAAATATCCTTCACTTCGGCGGACGTACTGCGCTCCATCATCTCCTGATAGAGTTCGACCAGCTGTCCGTCCAGCTCGAGCGCCAGATCCAGCACATCGTCAAAAGACATGTCCTTTTCGCGGTCCACCTCTTTGAGCGCAGCGAAGATGTCCTGATCGTGGGTATATTTGAACCAGCTGGAGAGCAGGCTTTCGGAAAGATTATCCCGATAGGAGGCGATGTTCTTTTCCAGATTCAGCTCGTGGCGGGCGATGTAGTCCAGCAGCAGGCGAACCCGCGAGCTGCTGCAGTGCGCCTTCAGCTCCGCATAGAGCGCACCGGCCTGCTTATGGAAGGCCCCGATATGATTCAGCACATCCCGAGTCTGTTCAAACCGCATTAAACCCCTCCGC
The DNA here is from genome assembly GCA_033549025.1 of Desulfuromonadales bacterium. GTDB lineage: Bacteria > Desulfobacterota > Desulfuromonadia > Desulfuromonadales > SZUA-540 > SZUA-540. The sequence continues at coordinate 8,326 of JAWSUS010000023.1, read as the reverse complement.
CGCGAAAGTCAGGAACACGAACAAACCACGCACAACGCCTCAAGTATAACGTCAGACCGGGCCATGTCCAGCCTGTCGCCAGCGGTGGTCGCGGCTGTCGGGCCGACAAAAAAAGGGGGCATTCTAGCGGAAGGACGACTGCTTGAAAACAAAAAAGGGAAAAAACGCGAAGGCGAACCGAAGAGTCATTTCCCCTGAGGTCGGTCCAGGCGCCAGGCATAGAGAGTCAGAGGAACCAGCAGGAGACAGGCACACAGATAGGGATAGGCAGGTCCCCACTGGTAGAGACTGGTGCCGACCAGCGGACCGGCCACAAACCCCGCCGCCGGGCAGGCGGAGATCAGACCGCCGATGGCCCCCTGCTCTTTCGGCCCCACGGACAAGGAGGCCCCGGCCGTGAACCCCGGAGCAACCAGCCCCAGCCCCAGGCCGAGAAATCCCATCAATCCCACCAGCACCGGCACGCTGCCCGCCAGCAGCAGCGTAGGATAGCCGATCAACAGGATGGGCAACCCCACCTTGATCAGGCGGTGAGGGGTCATGCCCGCACGTCGCACCAGAAAGAATTGGGCAAACAGCGACATGGAGGCCGACACCATCATGCCCATGCCGACAGCCTGCGCCGTGGCCTGGCCGTCCAGAACGAAACGATCCTGGAAATAGAAGCCGATGGTCTGGCTGACCATGGAAAAGGAAAGAAAGGTGCCGACACCGACAACGATAAAAGGGAAATAGCGCCGGTCAAAGAGCCGCAGGCGAGGCTGTTTCCCCGACCGCTGGGCACTGCGGGGCGGTTCCTTCATCACCAGCGCAAGCAGTACGGAACTGACCAGCGCGCCGGCGGCGGCGACATACAGCGGTGCCAGCAGACCGATGGCGGCAAAAGCGCCCCCCATACCCGGCCCCAGGATTGTCCCCAGGGTGCGGGCCGCCCCCAGCCGCCCCATTCCCACCACCCGCTGCCGGTCGGTGGTGGTATCCGCCACATAGGCCGATGCCGCGCTGGGCGCCGCCGAGATGAGGGAGGCCATGAGAACCCGGGAAGAGATGGCCAGCACATAGAGCAGCAGGCCGCTCAAGGCGCCCTTCAGCCCGAAAAGGAAGACGGTCGCGAAAAGCAGGGAGCCGAGGACGTAGCCGAACTGGCCGACAAGCAAAACCGGCTTACGCCCCCAGCGGTCGCAGGTGCGCCCCCAGAAGGGACTGGCCAGGGTAAAAACCAGGGAAGAACTGGTGATGATCAGGCCGATCTGGATTTCCTTGAGACCGACCTCGCGACCGAGGGGCGCCAGCAGGGCAAAGGTCATCGACTGGCCGATGCCCGTGGCGAGCACGCTGAAAAGCACCAGGACCGTCACCAGACGCGACGATGGATAGGAAGGGGAAACAGCGGGTGTCATAGAAACCTGACACTAGGCCATCGTCCTCCGTAAGGCAAGAGCAATGTGGCCTCCCACGCCTCAGGGGAGCTTGGGCCACCGGGCCGGGTGGGTAAAGACGTAGTCGTTGTCCTTGGCCGGGGTGTGGCAGCCGAGGCATTCCTGCACGAAGGAGGCATCCTGGCCGTAGGGCACCTGCTCCAGGCCGCGCCAGCGGGCAAAGCCCCAGCCCTGGGTGGCGGCAAAGCGCTCGCTGTCCTTGATCATGAACTCGGTATGCAGCAGCTCGCCGGGGACCTGGGCGGCCGGCCACAGGGCATCGGTCGCATCCTTCCACACGATCTTGCCCAGCATGGCGCCATCCGGCCAGGGATTGGTCTGCCCTGCCTGCGCCGCCGCAATGGCCACGTCATTGCCCAGAATCACCCGCAGCGAATTGTTGTCCGTACGGTGCGAAACAGCGATAACCCGCCAATCCCGATAACCTTCCGGCACCGCGATGCCGTTGGGCGCCGGCGCCAGCTTTTCACCTGCCCCTGCCATTGCCGCGCCGCCCAAAATCAGCACTCCCAGAAAAACCAGCATTTTTTTCATAAAAACCTCCTCCTGCCCTAAGTCTGGCGTCCGACCCTGAAGAGGTGGACGCCCTGAAAGCATAGCAGGCAAAATCCCCTTGCCAATCGGCCGCCTCGCCGTCCGCTCATGGTCGCAGCCAGCGCCTTCCCTCCTCAACCAGCAGGGGGGGCGGCACCACATGCGGGGGGAGCGGCAGAACCGTCGTGGCCGCGGGGGGCTGCAGTTCCCGGTAGAGTTCCTCCCAGCGGCGCAGATAGCTCTTGGAAAGGTGCATGGGCAGCAGAAAGCGCGGGACCAGACGCTGGGCCAACTCGTTCAGGTCGCGGGTAGACAGGTGATAGGATTGCCGGGCCTTGGCGACATCCTCGGCCAGAAAGGCGCAGTCCGCACAGAGCAGGGTGAGGTCGTTGAAAAAAGCCAGGATGCGCGCACGGTTCGCCGGTGTCCAGCCGACATCGGTGAGATAGCCGACAGCTTCCGTACGCAGCTCCAGGCGGATCGATTCGTACAAGGGCTGTGCTTCACGCGAGGCGCTCACGACAGCTTCCCCCTGGCGCTGCCACACCGGCAGCGACCCTTCGCCCCCCCCCTGCCAGACGCGGTTCTTGAGCTCCCTGATCCACGGCCCCGGCACCAGCCCCTGTTCCTCCAGCCTATCCCGATCAAGGGCAAAAGGCGGTCTTTCATCGAGACGAAAGGCGAGTACCGGCAGGCGATGGTCGAGAATTTCGGCGCTCACCCAGGCGTAACGGCAGGACCAGATCACCGAATTTTTGCGGGGCGAGACCCCCTCGACGTGACGGCGGAAGCCCTGCGGGCCGCTGAAACGATAATGATGGATTTCGCTCGGGTGAACCTCGTGCACGCGCAGGGTACACCACCTCGGTTCGCACAGATTCCAGTCGTAGCCGCTGAGCTGGTGGCAGACCCGCTCGGCCATCCCGGCCGGGCCGTAGAGGTCGAGGGCTTTGGGAGAGGCGTGATGGTGGCGCACCAGGGTTGGCAGCCCCATGAGGTGGTCCATGTGGGCGTGGCTGACGAAGACTGTATCGATGGGCTTGACCACTCGCTTGGCCAGGTGGGCGAGCTGACCGCAGTCGAAGAGCAGCGCCCGCCCCAGCGGACGGATACGCACCCACAGCAGGGGATCGTCGAGCAGACCGGCGAAAAAAGCCGGTTCGAGATAACGAAAGGGCAGACGCTGGGCAGCGGGCATGTCCGTTCCCTTTTCACACAGGCGCGAGCCGAATCCGTCTCAAACGCTCACCCGGTTCTTGCCCGCCCGCTTGGAGCGGTAGAGGGCCTGGTCCGCCGCGTCCACCAGCGCCAGCAAGGTGTCGCCGTCCTCGGGGCAGCTGGCGACGCCGATGGAGATGGTCGGCTGCAGGGGGATGCCGTTTTTTTCCAGACCGGCTTCCTGCAGCAACCGGCGGATATCCTCGGCCACCCGCACGGCGGCGGCCTTGTCGAAACCAGGCAGCATGGCGGTAAACTCGTCGCCGCCGAAACGGCAGGCCCGCCCCTGCTCCCCCAGCACCCGGGCGATCAGGCGACCGGTCTGGGCGATGGCGTGCTCTCCGAACAGGTGTCCATGGGTGTCGTTGATAGGTTTGATCCCGTCCATATCCATCATCAGCACCGACAGAGGCTGCCCCTGCTGCAGAGCCTGCTGCAGGGCGATGGCGAGGGCATCGTCGAAGCAGCGCTTGCTGTCGAGCCCCGTCAGCGGATCGAGACGCGCCAGCTGCGACAGCTCATCGTGATAGCCGAGGTCCATGGCGTCCACCATGGAAAAGCGCAGCACCGCCTGGCCCAGGTAGATCTTGTCCCCCTCTGCCAGTTCCCTGGCCCCGGCCAGCGGCTGGCCGTTGACGCGGGTGCCGTTGGTCGAGCCGAGATCTTCCAGCACATAGCTGCCCTCCGGCCGCCGCGTGATGCGGGCATGGCGCGATGACACCCTCATGTCTGCCAGCACCAAACCGCACTCCCGGGCGCGGCCGACCAGGATCTCCTGGCCGATGGGCTTGTTATGCCCCAGATCGGCCCGGTTGCCCCGTATCACGGTAAGCACCGCCTGCTTCTGGTGCGCCTGGGCCGAAAGCTCCCCCGGCCTGAAAATCATCGTCTCGCTATGGCGATCCCTGTCCTTGTTTCCATTATTCATTTGAGTCCCCTTTGCAAGCGCAGAACTGTCAGAAGTTTAGCAGATCAGCGCCGGTTTCGTCCATCGGCCCGCAACAATAATCCCTTCGGCACGGTTGATCTTTATCTTATTGATCTTAAACTCATAGTGGATGCCCATGCACATGGCTCAGGGAAACACCCCCTCATTCAGGACGAAAGATGAATATTCTGGTCTGCATCAACAACCGGGTTTTGGCCGAAGGACTGCAGCGAATCATTCTGGACCACGTACCGGGTGCGGCGGTCGACAAATGTTTCTCCGACCGCCCTGGCGGCTGGCCCGACATTGTCCTGTTCGATTCACGCGAGCGCATTGATCTTCTCAAACAGCAATATACCCGCGCCCGTTTTCTGTGCATCGATGTCGGCCTGAAAGATACGGATCTGGCCTGGCTCCTTTACTGCCAGGGGATTCACGGCATCATTTCTCCCTCGCTGGATGTAGACATGTTCCGCAAGGCACTGCAGGTGGTGCATGCAGGGCAGCTCTGGGTCGAGCAGACGCATCTCAAAGCCGTCTTCGGCGAAGGGAGCTCTCCCTCCGTCCGCGAGCAGTTGCGGGAACTGAGCGAACAGGACCGCAAAATCGTCAGGTTCGTCGCCGCCGGCAGGAAAAACCGGGAGATTGCCGATCTTCTCTGCCTGAGCGAACCGACCATCAAAGCCCACCTCAGCCGCATCTACAAAACCCTCAAGATCCATAACCGCTCCGGCCTGGTGGCTCTGGCCGCCGAAAACGGCTGGACCGGCGAGCAGGCCACCTAGCCTTTCGTCTATCCTTTCCTGACTTTCGTATCGATCCCTTCGTTGCTCATTGAGCTCCCTTTGCATCATTGCGCCCCCCCGCGGCTCTGAAATAATAATATTAATCACTACCAATTTACCCGACTATCCAGGGAGAGGCCGATGAGACTCTCCTCCAACCGAAAGGAGGCAGCGATGAACAAACCGGGCACATGGACCAGTGGCAGACCGCGGATTGGCACCCTGATGGCCATAACGGCCGCTCTTCTGCTGGTGTGGCCGTGTCTGGCCCTGGCCGCCAAAGGAGGCACTCCCGGCAAACCGGGGGATGGCGAAGAGACGGCCAGCAACAACCTGAGTTTTCCGGTGATCTGGGCCGAAGGCGTCAGCAAAACCCTGACGGGAACGCCCGGCATGACTCCGGTCACCAACGGCACCTGGTGGTACTGGTGGGGCACGACCGGGGACGATGTGCCCTTAAGCTGCCTGCCCGACCCCGATGACACCGGTTTCTGCGACGACCGCATTCCCAACCAGGCCTCCGGCGGCCTGCCCGGGGAAGGGAGCGTGCGGGCTTATGTGCAGAAGGATGTGAACAACGTCTGGCAGGCGGCCACAGCCGATGGTCTTGGCGCTGAGGTGGTGGTGGACTGGATCGACTGGGGCGACAACCTCGAATCGGTGGACTGGTACACTCGGTCGCAGGTGCGGACCGAAGTGGTGCTCTACCGGGATCTGGCAACGCCGATGCAGGAGTATCAGATGCGTCACGTCGACGGCTGGGGCATTGACGAGGTGCATGGTCTGGCCGTACAAGGATCGTCGGCGCTGGAAGGCCCCGGCAGCCAGGCCACCATCTATTCCCCCTGCGCCCGCCTGACTATCCAGAAGCTGCTCGTCAGCCGGGACGATCCGGACTACCCCGGACAGCCCAATCCCGAGCTGACCTATCTGAGCTGGAACGATACGACAATGCAGTGGGAAGGGGAGAACGAGGGAGAAAGCCTGGTCAATCCGCCTATTTTCAACAAGCCCGCCTATGAGGGCGGTGACGGGCCCGGCTACTACTCGGCGGAAATCAACGTCAAGGGCAAGGTCATCTTCGGCTACACCTGGAACGTGCGCAGCCTCAATGACGCGGTGGTCAACGACGGCGAGGCCGCCGGCGATTATCGCATCACCTTCAGCCTGGACGAAACCTGCGGCACCGACGCCAGCGGGGGGACCGTCTACCTCAATACTCTCTTTGAGGCCCCCAGCGGCGATGATCCGGGCACCCGTATCCTGCTCCCCGTGGAAGAAGAGACCACAGAGGGTGAGATCGTGATTGCGGAAGAAGAGAACAACCCCACCGTCGGCGCCGAGGCGGCCATCGATTTCATCAACAACCTGACCTACATCGATGTGCGGATTCTCGAACGTAGCGGCAGCAAGAAATGATAACCATAGGGGCGCGATTTATCGCGCCCCTCACTTCCAGTAGGGCGCCTTCTCCGGCCTGACCCACCGTACCCCGCCGCGCGGGTCCGTTATGTCGCCGGCATAACGGGGGATCAGATGGATGTGCAGGTGCATCACCGTCGGCCCCGCCGCCTCCCCGTCGTTGATGCCGATGTTGAACCCGTCCGGCTGTCGCTCGACCTGCAGAAGTTCCCGCGTCTTCACGACCAGCTCCCACAGGGCCGCCTGCTCCACCGCCGTCGCCTCAAAGATCGAGGCGATATGCCGCTTGGGAATGATCAGACTGTGACCGGGGCTGACAGGATAGCCATCGCCGATGGCCACGGCCTGCTCGTTGGCCAGGAGGATTCGAGAGGTGTCGATTTGGCAGAAGGGGCAAGGAATCATTCACTTTTCTCTCAGCAACTATGCCCTGGCGTGCATTTCAAGGGCGCTTGATCAAAAGCCAGTTTTTGGGCTCATCTCCCTTTTTAAAACGCACCAAAGAAAACTCCCCCTGCAGTCGTTTTCCGGAAAGGACGAAGGATAGGGCCCCTTTTTTCAGCCCCTCCTCCATACCCTGGAGGGGATCATAGACGCCGCTGTCCCAGATAGTCACGCGGCCGGCGCCATAATGACCTTCGGGGATCGTTCCTTCAAATTCCGCATATTCCAGAGGGTGATCGTCCACTTGAATGGCCAACCGTTTATCGGCCGGATTCATCGAAGGACCCTTGGGAATGGCCCAAGATTTGAGAACGCCATCGTGTTCCAGGCGAAAGTCCCAGTGAAGGTGAGAGGCGTGATGTTCCTGGACGACGAAGGTAGGCATCTTTAGATCGCCATAAGGGCGAGGCAAGCCGCTTCGTTGTGTCTGTCAAATCTTTCTGCTGCAAATTCAAACAGACTTTGTCGCACGTTATTATTCCGAACGGGGTAGAATTCAAGGCCGTAGCCACTGGGCTTTAAAAATGGACCTCTCTGCCACGGGGTACGGCCCCGGTTAAGACGGTTTGGCTAATTCTCAGACCCGTTGAACACCGAGTCGTAAATAACCACAAGACCGTACATGGGTTCAGCCCTCACAACATCTTTTTTTCCATTGTTGTCAATGTCCCCCACTGCCAGGCTATGGGGACTGTTCCCGTTGTAAAAGGGGGCGAGGTAAAGTTCATTGAATCCGAATCCCTCGTCCTGCTGTCTGATGATCTCCAGGTGCTCCCAACCACTCTGGATACTGACAATGTCCTCAAGCCCGTCACCATCGATATCAGCTACATCGACAGGGCCGGCGTGCCCGTAACCACTCAGGCTTACAGCCGAATCCAGTGTACCCGAACCGTTTTGGTAGAATATCCTGTAGTTTCCCGAAACAGTCACAACGACGTCTTCCAGCCCGTCGTTGTTCACATCGCCGACGCCCACAGCGTCCGTGAGTTCGTCACCACCGAGATCGTAATAAACTGGCGACTCCAAACCGCCGGATCCGTTCTGGAGAAGGATGGCGATATTGCCGTAAAGGTAGCCCTGTCCGCTCATAGCAATGACGTCGGTGAGGCTGTCACCGTTGACATCGCCAATCTCCAGATCGTTCCATCCTCCGAGGTCAACGGGATAAGCCTGCGGAGTTCCCAACCCACCCACACCGGTCTGCGGAATAATGGTAAGATTGCTTCCAAAACCATCCAAACAGACGATATCCGCAAGTGAGTCACCGGTCACATCACCGACCCGGACAAGAGAACAGCCCGTTGCAGGTACAGGAACCATTGCATCGAGCCCTCCGGCCAGGTTCTGATAGAAGATGCCCACGCCCTCGCTTGAGCCGACGACAACATCCATCCTGCTGTCCAGATTTGAATTCAGGTTCCCCACTGCGACCGATTGGTATAGCCCGCCGAATTCATTGGCGATCGAGTACCTGGTTGAGGTCGGTCCGCAATAGTGGACACCATGTTATGGTCAGGCAGCCCCTTGCCGCCTGATGAATTTCTTCCAGTATG
>JAWSUS010000022.1:0-56756 GCA_033549025.1 Desulfuromonadales bacterium | reverse complement strand
TGCATGACCATGTTTACAAAATCCTCCCCTCGATATTATCGGATTCTGTAAACAACGCGTCAATTTCTTACAATTTATGTTAACAGTCGCCGGTCTGCGGAGCGGGTGATGGAATCGCTAACCCGGTTTCTCGAACAGCAGCTAAAGCTCAAGGTCAACCGTGCCAAAAGCGCCGTTGGCCGCCCCTGGGAAAGAACCTTTCTGGGCTACAGCATGACCTTTCACAAGAAGCCCCGCCTGAAGGTGGCGGACTCGTCCGTGAAACGGTTCAAGGCCAGCCTCAGAGAGCTCTTTCGCCGGGGAAAGGGACGTAGCCTGAAGGGAGTCATCGAAGAATCCACCCCCAAGCTGCGGGGCTGGATCGCCTACTTCCGGTTAGCGGAAGTCAGGGGGGTCTTCGAGGATCTCGATGGCTGGATAAGGCGGAAACTGCGTTGCATTCTGTGGCGGCAGTGGAAGCGCACCTCAACCCGGGCCAGGAATATGATGCAGCGGGGATTGACGGAACAACGGGCCTGGAGATCGGCACGAAACGGGCGAGGCCCCTGGTACAACTCAGGAGCCTCACACATGAACGATGCGTTCCGTAAATCTTTCTTCGACAAACTGGGGTTGGTCTCATTACTCGACCACCTCAGACGCTTTCAGTGTGCCTTGTGAACCGCCGTGTACGGAACCGTACGCACGGTGGTGTGGGAGGACGGCGGGAGTAATCCCGCCTCCTACCCAATGCGCCTGACGCCTGGAGGCCATGAGCCCGGCGCCTGTTTGAACGATTCTTGATTCATGAATCACCTTGTGCGATATTGCCAGTTAATAAACCAAGGAAGTGAGGAGTCTTATGTTGAAAAAGATCGGAATGGCAATTTTGGCCAGCCTGTTGGTCAGTACCCATGTTTATGGGGATTCACTGAGTTTGGAATTCAATGATGACAGCGCCCAGCTAGGCTACTCTCATATCATTCACCAAGATGGTTACGGCACCTCGTCGCTGAATTTGCGAGGTCTGTACAATGACGACAAGGAAACCAAACTGGGAACCTTGGGGCTGGACTTTTCGGGTGAGCCGGGACATGTGCCGGGACTTCGATTCGGCATCGGTGGCGAACTCTATGGGGGGACCACCAATTATCACCAGGACATGCTGAGCCTCGGCGTCTGCGGGAACGCCGCTTTTGCCCCCCCTACCCTAGGCGGTCTGGGTGTGGATGGAAGGGTGTGCTACGCACCGAAAATTTTTAGTTTCATGGACTTGGAGCGACTGTTGGAAACGTCGGTGGGCCTTTTTTACGCGGTGACGCCCAAAATAAAAATCAAGGCGACCTATCAGAATATGGATGCGGATTTTGAGCATCAGGACTCAAGGCATATTGACGAGGCCATACGGGTAGGATTTACCGCTCAGTTTTAGCCTTGAGACCATGGTATCTCTATGTTAGCCGTCGGATTAAGCCTACTTGACCAGGAAAGCACCGCGCCGTGCGACATGTTTCGCCGGGTGCACGATGAGGAGTACATCCTTTTCGCCCGCAAAGGGCTGCCCCTGTCGCAGGGTCTGGCTGCAAATCTCCGTGAAAACGCGGTCAGCACCCTGTACATAGAACCAGAGGAGGGCGAGGCCTATTTCAGATGCCTTAAAAAGCTGACGGAACAAGCCGTTGCCGACAACAGGGAAAAACCGGAGCGCAAGGCCCAGGTCGTCTATTCCTCCTGCAAGGAAATCCTACGGCAGGTATTTGACGATCCCCGCGCCTCCTTCATTCACCTGGCCATGGATATCATCGCCCCGACGATGGATCTGATTGTTACGGACGACGTGGCCACTCGCTGTCTGATCAAGCTGACCGACTATGATCAGCAGACCTATACCCATTCGACCAACGTCGGTATTTTCGGCATCGCCCTGGCCCGAAACTATTACGGGCAGAAGGCTGAAAAAGAGCTGAAGGCCTTTGGCGCCGGATTTTTTCTCCACGACCTGGGCAAGTGCCGCATTCCTCTGCCTATCATCAACAAGCCTGGCCCTTTAACGCCCCAGGAGCGGCTGATCGTCAATCGGCATCCCGAGGACGGCTATAAGATCCTGCAGGAGAACGGGGTGGTGACAGAGGAACTGAAGTGCCTGACGCTGCAGCATCATGAAAGGGATGACGGGGGCGGCTACCCCTACGGGCTGACCCGCACAGACATCCATCCCTATGCCCGCATCTGCCGCATTGTGGATATCTACGAGGCCTTGACCTCCGAGCGCCCTTACCACCGCCGGTCATCGACTTTTGATACCCTTAAACTGATGAAGGAGAAGCTGGTCGTGGATATGGAGCCCGGCCTCTTTGAGCACTTTGTCAGGCTGTTTTTGACCTAGGACGACAATCCGCAAGGTAGGCCGAGGGCACCGTCACGAACGAAGACGGTGCCCTTTTTTTATGAGAAACGCGGCCCAGCCGAACAAGGCGAGGCTAACGCAACAGGCGAAACCGAAGGAGAAAAGAAGGGGAACCTCCCCTACCCCGATGAGGGCATAGCGAAAACCGTCAATCAGATAGAACAGGGGATTGGCGCGGGAGAGGTTTTCCCAGAAAGGGGGCAGAATGGAAATGGGATAAAAGACCCCGCCCAGATAGATGAGGGGGAGGATGAGGAAGTTGCTGTACATGGAGAGAGCGTCGAACGAGTTGGAGTAGATGGCGGCGATGATGCCGAATTGAGCGAACAGAAAACTGGCAAGGCAGCCCATGAGTACAGCCAACAAGGGGTGCGCAAAGGGGAGCGGCGCGAAAAAGAGGGAGATCAGGGTGACAACGGAGCCGACCAGCAGACCGCGCAGCATGGCGGCAAATGTGTAGGCAAAAATCATCTGGCTGGGAGTGATGGGGGCCACCAGCAGGTCGACGATGTTGCCGAGGTAGCGAGACATGAAGAGCGAGGAGGAGACGTTAGCGAAGGAGTTGTTGATAATCCCCATCAAGACCAGGCCAGGGATGACAAATTGGGCGTAGGTGAAGCCTTCCAGCACCGAGATGCGGGTGCCGAGCGTGGCGCCGAAGACAAAAAGATAAAGAGAAGCGGAGATGATGGGAGTCAGCAGCGTCTGTACGGAGACACGGAAAAATCGCAGGACCTCTTTTTTCAGCAGGGTCAGAAAAGGCAACCAGGGGTAAAAGGATTGATCCTGCTGGCTCGAACCGTTCATTCGGAACTCCCTTTGAGGCCAGTCAATTCAATAAAGACGTCCTCCAGGCTGACGCTCTGGGTTTCCACTTCGGTAACGGGCAGACCCAAAGCGCACATGCGGTGCAAAGCATCGCCGGTGGCAATCCCGGGGGGCAGCCGCAGAGTGAGCCGGGTCCCTCCCCCCTGCAACTGACCGTTGAATTCCTGCAGCTCACGGGGAACGGCCACCAGCGGTTGGCTGAGCTGAAGCACGATTTTCCGCCCCTCCACCTGTGAAAGAAGATGCGGCGTACTGCCCAGGGCAATCAGACGGCCATGGTTCATGATGGCGATGCGGCCGCACATCTGCTGGGCTTCTTCGAGGTAGTGGGTGGTGAGCAGAACTGTCGTCCCTTGCTGGTTGATCTCACGCACGAACTGCCAGAGGTTGTGGCGCAGTTCGACGTCGACCCCGGCGGTGGGTTCATCGAGGATCAGCAGCCGCGGTTTATGAATGAGCGCTTTGGCAACCATAAGACGCCGCTTGAGACCGCCGGAAAGCTTGTTCATCGGTTTGTGCAGATGAGGACCGAGAGCGAGGCGCTCGATGAGCAGTTCCATCCAGGCCGTGTCGAGGGGGACGCCATAATAGCCGGGGTGGATCTTGAGAGCGCGGTCGATGGTGAAGAAAGTATCGGTGACGATTTCCTGATGCATGACGCCCACCAGTCGCCGGGTAACCAGGCTCTCCTGCTGATTGTCGTGCCCGAAGACGCGGATGGTGCCCGTATCGATCCGGGTCACCCCTCCCACCATGTTGATCGTCGTGCTTTTGCCGGCACCGTTGGGACCAAGCAGTCCGAAAATTTCACCAGGTTCGATGGAAAAGCTGAGATCTTTAACGACCTGGGTGCCGCCAAAGGATTTATTGAGCTTCTGGATGTCGAGAGCCAGACTCATGGGGTTCCTGAAACAGTGTTGGTGAGCAGCTAAAAGCGAAGGTTAGGAAGAAGCCGGACTGTCCTCTTCGTGGGAATCCTCGGTATGTTTCTTTTTCCCGAAGAAACGCGCAACCAAGATGCCCACCTCATACAGAATGGCGAAAGGAACGGCCAGAGCCGTTTGCGAGATGACGTCGGGTGGCGTCAGCACGGCGCCGATGATAAAGGCGAGCAGCAGGGCGTATTTGCGGTTTTTGGCCAGCCAGACATGGTCCACGATACCCATGCGGGCCAGAAAGAAGATAATAATCGGCAGTTCGAACACCAGACCGAAGGCGAGTAGAAGCTTGCTGGACAGGGAAAGATAGGCGCCCATGGAGAGCATGGCCTCGATTTGTCCGGTGCCGGTGCCGAATTGAATGAGAAAGGTAAAGATGAGGGGAAAGACATAGAAAAACCCGAAGTAGGCCCCGCTGGCGAAGCAGAGGAAGCTGGCGACAACAAAAGGAATCGCCAGTTTTTTCTCATGGGCATAGAGGCCGGGGGCGATAAAAGCCCAGATTTGCCAGAGAATAACCGGCAGCGAGACGAGCAGGCCGGCTAAGGCCCCCAGTTTGAGATAGGTGAAAAAAGGCTCGGTCGCATTGATGAAAACCAGCGAGCTCCCCTCGGGCAAGGCCGCGCGCACCGGGTCGGAAATCATCTCAAAGAGGCGTTCGGCAAAGCCGTAGCAGGCCATAAAACCGACAAACCAGGCGCCGGCCGCAATGATGAGGCGTTTGCGCAATTCTTCTAGATGGGCGGTGAAAGGGAGAGCTTCGTCGCTCATGCGGTGCGGTCCTTCGTCAGGGGCTGGGAGGGGAATCTAGGCTTTATCGTTCGTCTCGGCATCTTCGGGAGTCTCCGGAGCCTCCACGGACGAATCCTGATGTTCCTGGGAGTCCTGCCCGTTCTGAGCTTCGGCGCCGGGCGGCGTCATTTTGCCGGCTTTAAGCAGGGAGTCCTGCTGGTTTTCCTGGCGCGACTCCACATCGATGGTGTTTTTGAACTCTTCGGTGGCTTTTTTAAATTCACCGAGCCCGCGACCTAGCGCCTTGGCGATATCCGGGAGTTTTTTAGGGCCGATGACAATAAGAGCAACCGCCAGGATCAGGAGCAGTTCGGGCATGCCGATACCAAACATAGGAAGAGCCTCAAAATAAAATGAAAAAGGACGGATCAGAAGGGATGAGGATAGTCTTTCTCCCCTGCCCTGTCAAGGGCGAAGCCCGATAAGGGTTTGACATAGCGGGAGTTTTACATGTAGTATACGCCCTAAAAATCAGGGGAAGGTAGGCAATGAACCAGCAAGAGATCAAAGCGGAAATTCGCCGGTTGGCCAAAGAAAAGAACGCCCTGCTTCTCGCCCACAACTATCAACGGGATGAGATTCAGGAAATTGCCGATATAACGGGAGACTCCCTGGGGCTCTCCATGGAGGCGGCCAGAACGGACAAGGATGTGATCGTCTTTTGCGGCGTTCACTTCATGGCGGAGAGCGCCGCCATTCTGGCTCCCGACAAGATCGTGCTGCTGCCGCGACCCGATGCCGGTTGCCCCATGGCTGACATGGTGACCCCCGAGGGACTGCGCCAGTTGAAGGCGCGCCATCCCGGCGTGCCCGTTGTCACCTATGTCAACTCCAGTGCAGCGGTAAAAGCGGAGAGCGATATCTGCTGCACCAGCGCCAACGCCATAAAAGTGGTCAATTCCCTGGAAGCGGCCGAAGTCATTCTGGTGCCGGATCGCAATCTGGGTCGTTATATTGCCGGCCATACGGATAAGGTCTGCCATTTCTGGGAGGGCTACTGCCCCACCCATGAGCGTCTCCAGGTGGCCGATATCGAACGGGCCAAAAAAGACTATCCCGAGGCGGTGTTCATGGCCCATCCCGAATGTCACCCGGATATTCTGGCCATGGCCGATCATATCTGTTCCACCAGCGGCATGTACGACTATGTTCGCACCAGTACGGCTCGCCAGTTCATTGTCGGGACGGAAGCCGGCATCCTCTATCGTCTGCGCCGGGAGAATCCTGAGCGGGAGTTCATCCTGCCGACCTCCCGTCTGATCTGCCCCAACATGAAGTTGACCTCGCTGGAAGACGTTCTTCACAGTTTGCAGACCCTGTCACCGGAGATCACCGTGCCGGCAGACGTGCGGCAGAAGGCACGCACGGCTCTAGACCGCATGCTGGCCGTCCCGCGCGATTGAGCTTTTCCCACGACAGACCTCCTTAGTTTCCGCAGGGCGTGCACGGGCACGCCCTTCTTTTATGGATCAGACCTATGTCGAACGAGCAGCCACCTTCTGAAACGCAGCCAACCTCCGTGGAGGAGTGCGTCGACAGCCTGCTGGAGCGTCGCCAGTCGGCCGAAGTGGTGGGACTGACGGGATCGAGTCCCGCCTATCTGCTGGCGCGCTATCTGGCCAAAAGCAGCGAGACGCTGCTGGTGCTGACGGCGGATCAGAAACAGGCCGATACCCTGGCGGCGGCCCTCGACTTTTATCATGGCCGGCAGGGGGAGACCGTGACCCTTCCTCACTGGGAGGTGCACCCCTACGAGCCTCTGACGCCTCACCCGGAAGTCGAAGCGACCCGACTCTCCGCCCTTACCGCCATACTGCAGGGACGCGTGCGTGCAGCCGTTATGCCGGTGCGTTCCCTGATGCAGAAAGTCATCCCGGGACAGGTGCTGGCCCAGCTGAGCAGCCCCCTGATCTGCGGGGACGATTACGAACGGGATGCCCTCACCGGTCGCTTGCTGGCTCTGGGCTACAATGCGGTCCCGCTGGTGGAAGACCGGGGCACCTTTTCGGTGCGGGGCGATATCCTCGATATTTTCCCCGCCTCCCACCCCGCTCCCGTCCGCATCGAATTCTTCGGCGACACCATCGAGCGCATGCGTCCCTTCCATCCGGCGACCCAGCGTTCCGAACAGCAGGAACTGGAAGAGATCGAGCTGCTGCCCGCCCGGGAAATGATACTGACCGGGGAGTACCTGGAGACTTTCGCCCGTCGCCTGAAAGAACGCTGCGACGATCTCGGCCTGCCGCGCACCCAGCGCGAGGCTATCCTGGAAGAGGCGCGCGAAGGGCTGCTGTCCCCCGGCCGCGCTTTTCTCCTCCCCTTCAACTATCCTTCCTTGGATACCCTTTTTACCTATCTTCCCAGGGCTCGGCTGGTGATCGTCGATCCGCCCGAGGTCGAGCAGGAAATGGATCGCTTCAGCGCCGAGATTGAAGAAGGCGAACGGCACGCGGCCAACCGGGATGAGCCCTATGCCCCCGCCGCCGATTTGTATCTGACGACCGCCGAGATGGAGAAGGCGCTGGCCGCCGGTACGGGTCGCATCGAGCTGCCCATCCTGCCGGTGTACCGCCTGCAGGACGACCGTCAACTGTACCGCCTCCGCGTCGACGGCAACGGGGATATCCGCGGCTTGCTTCAGGAGGGGGATGGTTTGGCCCCCTTGGCCGACAGATTGTCACGATGGCAGGAGGAGTCCTGGCGCCTTCTGCTGGTCTGTCATCAGCGGGGTCAGGCGGAGCGCATGGCCGACCTGCTGCGGCCCTACGGGCTGGAGCTCTTTTTCTCCGGCACCTCAAATAAGGTGCAGCGCCCCGAACCCGGCGAAATCCGCCTGGTGCAGGGCGAACTGCAGGCTGGCTTCCGCCTGCCGGAAGAAAAGTGGGCCGTTATCACCGAAGAGGAAATCTTTGGCCAGCGGGTCCGTCGCCGGGCTCTCTCCGAGGCCCGGGCCAAGGCGCTCCTCTCCTCCCTGGCGGAACTCAAGGAAGGCGACTATGTCGTCCATGCCGATCACGGCATCGCGCTCTATCGCGGCCTCCAGCACCTGGAGATGAACGGCATCGAGGGGGATTTCCTTCAGATCGAGTATGCCGGTGGCGATCGGCTCTACCTGCCGGTGGACCGCATCGAAAAAGTCCAGAAATATGTCGGCGGCGAGGGCCATGTCCCCCGCCTTGACCGCTTGGGCAGC
The DNA here is from genome assembly GCA_033549025.1 of Desulfuromonadales bacterium. GTDB lineage: Bacteria > Desulfobacterota > Desulfuromonadia > Desulfuromonadales > SZUA-540 > SZUA-540. The sequence goes on along the minus strand of JAWSUS010000022.1, from coordinate 48,619 downwards.
GGGTCCTGGGAGAAGGCCCGCCTGCGAGCCCGGGCGGCAGTGGAAGAACTGGCCCGCGAACTGCTCAATATCTATGCCCGCCGCGAGATGGCCGAGGCCTATCGGTTTTCGCCGCCGGACCGGACCTTCCGGGAATTCGAGGCAGCCTTCCCCTACGAGGAAACGCCGGACCAGTTGGACGCCATCGGCGACACCCTGGAGGATATGCAGTCAGGCAAGCCCATGGATCGTCTGATCTGCGGTGATGTCGGTTTCGGCAAGACGGAAGTGGCCATCAGGGCGGCCTTCAAAGCTGCCATGGACGGCAAGCAGGTGGCCGTGCTGGTGCCGACCACCATCCTCGCCCAGCAGCACCTGGAGAGTTTTCGGGAGCGTTTCAAGGGTTATCCCCTTGAGGTGGAGATGGTCTCGCGCTTTCGCACGCCCAAGGAGCAGAAGGCTATTCTGCAGAAAACGGCGGAAGGCAAGATCGACGTCCTTATCGGTACCCACCGCCTGCTGCAGCGGGATGTCCGCTTCCGCGACCTGGGCCTCATGATCGTCGACGAGGAGCAGCGTTTCGGCGTTTCCCACAAAGAGCGGCTGAAGAAGATGCGGGCCGAAGTGGCGACTCTCACCCTCACCGCGACGCCCATTCCCCGTACTCTGCACATGGGCCTCATGGGCCTGCGCAGCCTGTCCGTCATTGATACGCCCCCGATCGATCGGCTGGCGGTGCGGACCTATGTGACCCGCTTCGACGACGAGTTGATTCGTGAGGCGGTATTGCGGGAGTTGCGCCGCGGCGGTCAGGTCTTTTTTGTCCATAACCGGGTACAGACCATCGGCGCCATGGCTGAATTTTTAGGCAAACTCATCCCCGAGGCCAAAATTGCCGTCGGCCATGGCCAGATGGGTGAACGGGAACTGGAAAAGGTTATGCTCGAATTTATCGAGGGCAAAACCAACGTTCTGGTCAGCAGCACGATTATCGAAAACGGGCTGGACATCTCCCGGGCCAACACCATTATCGTCAATCGGGCCGACTGCTTCGGGCTGGCCCAGCTCTATCAGCTCCGTGGCCGGGTCGGGCGCTCCAATCAGCGGGCCTATGCCTATCTGCTCATTCCGGGTGAAGGCTCCCTGACCCGGGAGGCACGGGAGCGGTTGAAGGTCATGCAGGAGTTGACGGAGTTGGGGGCGGGCTTTCGTATCGCCAGCCATGATCTCGAATTGCGGGGCGCCGGCGATCTGCTGGGCGACAGGCAGGCGGGCCAGATTGCCGCCATCGGCTTCGAGCTCTATGCCGAACTGCTGGAAGAGACGGTGCACGAATTGCGCGGCCAGGCGGTCGAAGAGCGCATCGACCCGGAAATCCGCCTGGGCGTCTCCGCTTTTCTGCCGGAAAAATACGTTCCCGATCCCAACCAGCGTCTGGTGTTGTACAAAAAGATGGCTTCGGTACCTGACGAGGCCCAGCTCTACGCCATCGCCGATGAATTGCGCGATCGCTATGGCGAGATTCCCTCGCCGACCTCGCTGCTTTTCGAGGTCATGAAGTTGCGCCTGCTGATGAAGCAGCTGAAAGTGGAGTTTGCCGAATTTGACGGCCGCCAGCTGGTATTTGGTTTCCACGCCGAGACGCCGGTCCCCCCGGAAAAGATTCTGCGATTGATGGAAGACAAAAGCGGCCGCTATCGCTTTACCCCGGATTACCGCCTTTCTGTGCGGCTGGCGAAAACCTCGGCCGAAGAGCTGGTTGGCGCGGCTAAAAAAGAATTGCAAGCGTTTTTGTAACTGTGCTAGCGTGACTCTTTCAGGCCGGTTTTTCACCGGAAGTCCGCCGGGTTTCCGGTGGGCGAACCATTTCCCCTGCTTTTCCTGAGGCCACCGATCACCATGCGCAATCGCCGCCACGTATCCCTTTTTCTGGTCCTTTTGCTGGCTGCCGGACTCTGTGCCTGTCAGCAAAAAGATGCCACCCAGGCCCAGGCCCTGGTCCGCGTGGATGGACGCGTTGTCACCCTGGAGCAATTCGAACGCGACCTCGAAAAATCCCTGCCGGCGGACCAGACGGTCTCGGAAGAAGAGCGCAGCGAAATGAAACGGTCTTTTCTTGTCCAGGTCATTGACCGGGAACTGGCTCTGGCCGAGGCCGACAGACTCGGTCTCACGGTCAGCGCCCAAGAGGAAGAAGCGGCTTTTCAGGAATACCGCCGGGATTATCCCGAAAACACCTTCGACCAGATGCTCGCAAGTCGCGGCATCACGCTGGAGGACTGGAAAAGGGAATTGCGTGACGGCCTGCTGATGGAAAAAGTGCTGAAAGAGGCCGTCTACTCCCGCGTCGAGGTCACTGACGATGAAATAGCCGCCTATTATGACGAGTATCGCGAGGAGTTCGACCGTCCTGAGCAAGTTCGGGCCCGCCAGATTCTGGTCAGCAGCCAGGAGGAAGGCGAGCGTGTGCTCGGCCTGCTGCGGCAGGGCGAGGATTTTGACGCCGTCGCCCGTAAATACTCCCTCTCTCCCGATGCTGAAGAGGGGGGCGATCTCGGCTTTTTCAGCCGGGGCGAAATGCCGACTGAATTCGATGCCGTCGTATTCAGCCTGGCGGCGGGCCGGATCAGCGACCTGACCCAAAGTTCCTACGGCTATCATATTTTCAAGGTAGAAGAAAAACGAAAGGCCGTGCGTCTGACGCTGGATGAAGTCAAAGGCGACATTCGCCAGACGCTGCGAACCCAGAAGGAAGAGCGGGCCTACCAGCAATGGCTCCATGAGCTACGAGGGCGGGCCGTCATCGAGGTCGACTGGGAGCGGCTGTAAATTAACCACAAGGATCTTTTCATGCTACGTATTGTTACCATCGCTCTTGCGGCCCTGCTGCTGTTTGGCGCTTCGGCTTCGGCCAGGGTCCTCAATGAAATTGCCGCCATCGTCAACGAAGAGGCGATAACTACCCATGACCTGGACAGGGCCGTGGACGAGCGGATTTCTCCGGCCGAGCAGGAAAGCCTTGGGCCTGTGGCCATGGATAGCCGGCGCCGGGAGATTCTGCAGGGTCTCGTCGAGGAATCGCTCATGCGCCAGCGCGCCGCCGAGCTGGGTCTGGCGGTCAGCGATGCGGAAGTGGAAGAAGCCATTCGCGACGTCGAGAAGCAGAACGACCTGACCCGCGAACAGTTGCGGCAGGCGCTGAGCGCTCAGGGGATGGATTTCGAGGAATACCGGGAAAACCTGCGGGAGCAGATCCAGAGCTTCAAATTGCTCGGCCGCGAAGTGCAGAGCCGCCTGGAGGTGACCAACCAGGAAATCCGCGACTATTTCCGGGAGCATATCGATGAATTTCGCGGGAACCCCTTTATCCGTCTGAGCCATATCACCTTCCCGGTCGCTCCCGGCGTCAGCAAGGCAGAGCTGGACAGGCGCTATGCCCTGGCGCAGGAAGCCGTCTCCCGTCTCAAATTGGGGGAGGACTTTGCCAGGGTTCTGGCCAGCTATGCGGAAAGTGGGCAGGCGGGCGGCGGCGATCTGGGCGCCTTTGGCCAAGGGGAACTGTCCCCGGCCTTTGAACGGGCCGTTGCGGATCTGCAGCAGGGCCAGGTCAGCGATGTGGTGTCAACCCCGGAAGGCTACCATGTCCTCTTTATGATAGAGCGCAGCGATGGCAATATCCGGCACTTCGACACCGTTAAAGAGGAAATCAGCCGCAAGGTGATCGAGAGCAAAAAGACGCAAGGGGTCAAGGACTGGATGGAAGAGCTCAAAGCGAAGGCCTTTATCGAGATCAAGATATAAATCCACGCGCCGTAACCTCACCGATGTCAGGGGCCCCGTCGAACCATCGGCGGGGCTCCTGTCTTTGAGGCCAATAAACAGAAAGACCTTCGGGATACTATCGGTCAGGAGCCAGGAATGGAAAAACCTGTTATCGTCAGCATGGGAGATCCTGTCGGGGTCGGTCCGGAACTTTTGATCAAAGCCCTCATCTCCGGAGAGCTGCAGGCGGCCGCCCCCGCCTTACTGGTGGCCGGGGATGTCGGCGTACTGGTCCGGGCCGCCCGGATTTTCGACCGGACAGCCGTGCTGACTCCGGGTCGGGGGCTAGCCACGCATCAGCTTGAGATCGAGGGAAACATCCTCCCCGTGCGCGCGCTGTCCGAACTGCCGGCAACCAGTCTGTCTTTCGGACAGCCGACCCCGGCCTGTGGCCGCGCCATGCTAGACTATATCGAATGGAGCTGCGATCAGGTGCTGGCCGGTCATGGCAGGGCCATGGTGACCGGCCCCATCAACAAGGAAGCCATTCATGCGGCCGGCTGTGATTTTCCCGGCCACACGGAGCTGCTGGCCCATCGCTGCCGGGTGCCTCGGGTCGTCATGATGCTCGGCGGCGAGCGGCTCAAGGTCTGCCTGGTGACGACCCATATGGCCCTGAACCAGGTACCGACGGCTCTCACCACCGCGGACATCCTCGAGACGATACGGCTCACCGATGCCGCCTTCCGCCGTTATTTCGTAAAGGAGCGAGCCCCTCGCCTCGCCGTGCTGGCCCTCAACCCCCACGCCGGCGAGGGAGGACTGTTCGGCGACGAAGAGCAGCGCCTCATCGTGCCGGCCATTGCCGCCGCGCGCCGAGAGGGGATCGAGGCCAGCGGACCCCACAGCGCCGACACCCTCTTCCACTTTGCCGTCCGGGGCGCTTATGACGCCGTGGTCTGCATGTATCACGACCAGGGGCTCATCCCCCTGAAGCTGCTTCATTTCGAGGATGGGGTCAACGTCACCCTCGGCCTGCCCATCATTCGTACCTCCGTCGATCACGGCACGGCCTACGATCTGGCCGGCACGGGGCGGGCCAGTTGCCAGAGCCTGCTGGCGGCGCTGCGTCTGGCCGAGGACATGGCCGCCAAAGATCGCGATGAACACAAAGGATCAAATCCATGATTGACAAAATCATCATAAAAGGCGCCCGCGAGCACAACCTCAAGGGGATCGACGTCGAAATCCCCCGGGAAAAGCTGGTCGTCATTACCGGCGTTTCCGGCTCCGGCAAGAGCACGCTGGCCTTCGACACCATTTACGCCGAAGGCCAGCGGCGCTACGTCGAGAGCCTTTCCGCCTATGCCCGCCAGTTTCTGGGGCAGATGGAGAAGCCCGACGTCGACAGCATCGAGGGTCTATCGCCGGCCATCTCCATCGAACAGAAGACGACCTCGAAAAACCCCCGCTCCACCGTCGGCACGGTCACCGAAATCTATGACTATCTGCGCCTGCTCTTCGCCCGCGTGGGTCGGGTCTACTGCCCGGGCTGCGGCAAGGAAATCGCCTCGCAGACCGTGGAGCAGATGGTGGATCGCATTATGCAGCTGCCCGAAAAGACGAAGCTGCTGCTGCTGGCCCCCATCGTCGCCGGGCGAAAGGGCGAGTACCGCAAGGAGCTCAAGCAACTGCAGGCCGACGGTTTCGTGCGGGTTCGGGTCGATGGACAGATGCATGAGCTGGGCGAGCCCATCGAGCTCGACAAGAACAAAAAGCATACGATTGAAGTGGTCGTGGACCGCCTGGTGATCAAGGAGGGGCTGGAAAGCCGCCTGGCCGATTCGCTGGAGACGGCCCTGCGTCTGGCCGACGGGGTGGTGCGGGTGGAAGTCGTCGACGGGGAGAGCCAGCTCTTTTCCGAAAAGCACGCCTGCGTCGACTGCGGCATCTCCTATCCTGAAATCACCCCCCGCATGTTCTCCTTCAACAACCCCTACGGCGCCTGTCCCGACTGTTCCGGTCTGGGAACCCGCATGTACTTCGACCCGGAACAGGTGGTGCCCAATCCGGCCCTGTCCTTGCGCGAAGGGGCTGTCGTCCCCTGGGAGACCCGCACCGGTTTCTACTATCAGCAGTTGATCGAGGCTTTGGCCGATCATTACGGGTTCGACATCAATACCCCCTTCGCCGAGCTGCCGGCCCGTATCCGGGAGGTGCTGCTGCACGGCAGCGGCAAGGAAGAGGTCCGTTTCTTTTTCGACCAGGGCGGCCGCCGTCACTTTTACAACAAGGTATTCGAGGGCATCATCCCGAACCTGGAGCGCAAATACCGCGAAACCGATTCGGAAAACGTGCGGGAAAATCTCGAGCGCTTCATGAACGTCATGCCCTGCCCCACCTGCCACGGAGCCCGCCTCCGTCCCGAGTCCCTGAATGTGCGGGTGGCGGGCAAAAGCATCCGCGAGGTGACGGCGATGTCCATCGTCGAGGCGGAGGTCTTTTTCGCTGCCATTACCCTCACTCCCAAGGAGGAGGAGATTGCCCGGCGCATCTTCAAGGAGATCCGCGAGCGTCTTTCCTTCCTGACCCATGTCGGACTCGACTACCTGACCCTTGACCGTGCCTCGGGCACCCTGTCCGGCGGTGAAGGGCAGCGTATCCGGCTGGCCACCCAGGTCGGTTCTTCCCTGGTGGGGGTGCTTTACATTCTGGATGAGCCCTCCATCGGTCTGCACCAGCGGGACAACCGCCGCCTGCTCGAAACCCTCAAGCGCTTGCGTGATCTCGGTAATACGGTGCTGGTGGTCGAGCATGACGAAGAGACGATACTGGAGGCCGACCATGTGATCGACATGGGGCCGGCCGCCGGTGTGCATGGGGGCAGCATCGTGGCCCAAGGCACGCCGCAGGAGATTCTGCGTGACCCCAATTCGCTGACGGGGCGCTACCTTTCCGGCGCCCTCTCCATCCCGTTGCCCAAGGAGCGCCGGCGCAGCGACCGCTTTCTCGAGATCAAAAACGCCCGCGAAAACAACCTCAAGGGGGTCGATGTCGCCTTTCCCCTGGGAGTGATGACCTGTGTCACCGGCGCCTCCGGTTCCGGCAAATCGACCCTGGTCATCGACACCCTCTTTCGGGCCCTGTCCCAGCAGCTCTACCGCTCCAAAGAGAAGGCGGGCAAGGTCGATGCCATTGTCGGCCTCGACATGCTGGACAAGGTTATCGATATCGACCAGTCCCCCATCGGGCGCACCCCCCGCTCGAACCCGGCGACCTACACGGGCGTCTTCACGGATATCCGCGACCTCTTCGCCCAGCTCCCCGAGGCCAAGGTGCGCGGCTACAAAGCGGGGCGCTTTTCGTTCAACGTCAAGGGCGGGCGCTGCGAAGCCTGCCAGGGCGATGGCATCCTTAAAATCGAAATGCATTTTCTGCCCGACGTTTACGTCCAGTGTGAAGTCTGCAAGGGGGCGCGCTACAACCGGGAGACCCTGGAGGTGCGCTACAAGGGCAAGAGCATCGCCGATGTGCTGGACATGACGGTCAATCAGGCCAGCGAGTTTCTGGAAAATATCCCCCGTATCCGCAACAAGCTGCAGACCCTGCGTGACGTGGGCCTCGGTTACATCAAAGTGGGGCAGAGCGCCACCACCCTCTCCGGCGGCGAAGCCCAGCGGGTCAAGCTGGCCAAGGAGCTCTCGAAACGGGCCACCGGCAAGACCATCTATATTTTGGACGAACCGACTACGGGACTGCACTTCGCCGATATTCAAAAGCTGCTGGACGTCTTGCAGCGCTTGGTCGACGCGGGCAATACGGTGATCATCATCGAGCATAATCTGGATGTGATCAAGGTGGCCGATCACCTGATCGATTTGGGGCCGGAAGGCGGCAGTCGCGGCGGCGAGATCGTCGTCTGTGGCACGCCCGAGGAGGTAGCCCGCTGCTCGGCCTCCCACACGGGACGCTATCTGCGTTCCTATCTGAACCTTTAAAGGCGGCCCGGTATGCATTGACTTTTTCCCGGCGGCTGATAGAGGGATAGCAGGGACTGAAAATTCGGGCCAGCTCACGCTGGCCTGAAGGTCCTCCCCTCTTTCGCCGGACAGGACAAGTCATGACGCACCGCCCCAGGCTCAGCGCTCTTCAGCAGATCGTCCTCGGCTATGTCGTCATCATCCTGGCGGGGGCCTTGTTGCTCCAGCTGCCAGCGGCCAGCGCGAACGCCCGTTCTCAACCTTTCCTCGATACCCTGTTCTGTGCCACCTCCGCCGTCACCACTACCGGCCTGACCGTGGTGGATATCGGTTCAGCCTACTCCCCCTTTGGCGAGCTGGTCATCCTGGTTCTCTTCCAGATCGGCGGCCTCGGCTATATGCTCCTGCTGGCCGGCATCCTCACCGGCTTGGGCGGCAAGCTGTCCCTGAGCTCGCGGGTTCTGCTGCGGGAATCCATGGCCAGGCCCCCGCGGGTGGACATGCTGACCTATGGAAGATTCATCGTGGGCCTGACCCTGGTGGTGGAACTGACCGGTACCCTGGGGCTGGCCTGGCTGTTCAGCGCGGACTGCCCGGCACCAGAGGCTCTCTACAGCGGCTTTTTCCACGCCGTTTCGGCCTTTTGCACGGCGGGCTTCGGGCTTTATGCCGACAGTCTGAGCGGATTTCGCCAGTCGGCAGCGATTCAGCTGGTGATTCATGTCCTCATGGGGCTGGGCGCGCTGGGGTTCCTGGTAATCCATGACCTGGTGGCGGGAAACCTGCGGGGAGCGGGCGGCCGACGGGAAAAACTGTCCATGCAGAGCCGTCTTGTCCTCAAAACGAGCCTCTGCCTCGCCGTTGGCGGCACGATCCTGGTGTGGCTGGGCAATCGGCTGCTACCGACAGCGGGCGGTCCCCTCGGACAACAGTGGCTTGACGCCTCGTTTCAGGCGCTGTCGGCGGCCACGACCACGGGATTTTACACACTGGATATCGGCCATCTGCCGATGGCGACCCTGTGGGTACTCATCGCTCTCATGTTTATCGGGGCCTCGCCGGGGGGCTCGGGAGGGGGGATCAAAACGCTGTCATTGGCCTTGCTGGGGGCGTATCTGCGCGACCATCTGGCCGGCAGAGCGGATACCGTCGTCGGAGGCAGCAGGATATCGCCCCTCCTGCTGAACAAGGTATTGGCCCTGGTCAGCCTGGCTCTTCTCTGGATCATCCTGGCGACGGGGGTTCTCCTCTTCACCGAGGAGGCCGACTTGGCAGGGCTCCTGTTTGAGGTCGTCTCGGCTCTGGGGACGGTCGGTCTTTCCACCGGGCTGACGGCCGACCTGACACCCTTCGGTAAGAGCCTGATCCTGCTGACCATGCTCGCCGGCCGGGTGGGTCCCCTTGTGCTGGGGTACTCCCTCTTCAGGCGCAACAGAAAAGAGCATTACAGCTATCCCGAGGCCGACCTGGCTTTGGGTTGAGTGGAAAGGGAGGGGGGAGAGAAGGGATGAAAAGCTATGTCGTGATCGGCTTGGGAAATTTCGGCCGGAATGTCGCCCTTGAACTTGCTTCCTATGGCGAGGAAGTCCTGGCCGTAGATAAAAATGAAAAACGGGTCGAAGAACTGAAAGACCAGGTAACGGCCTGTGTCATCGCGGACGCGAGGGAGAAGGAGGCCCTGGTCGATTTTGTCAGTGCCGATATGGAAGCGGCCATCCTCAATCTTGGCGACAACCTCGAAGCCATAGCCCTGACCACGCTCAACCTCGTGGACCTCGGTGTGAAGCGCATCATCGTCAAGGCCGAGACGCCCGCCATCGGCAAGATCGTCAAAGCCATCGGAGCGACGGAATGGATCAATCCGGAACAGGAAGGGGCCCGCCACCTGGCGCGCAAGCTGCACCAGCCGAACCTGATCGAGCATATTCCCCTGGCGCCGGATTACGATATCGTGGAAGTCGCGGTACCGGATCCCTTTATCGGAAGGAGCCTGGGCGATATCGATCTTCGGCGCCATCATGATGTCGTCGTGATTGCGGTCAAAGAGATCCTGACGGACCGGATCCATCTCATTCCCTCGGCCCATTTTGTTTTTGCGGCGGATTCGGCCATGATCCTCATGGGGAAAAAGGAGAACCTGGAAAAACTGAAGATAGGGGTGCAGTGAGATTCTCCTGTCCCGGTTGACAAGGCCCGGTGTCTGTAGAATAATCAAACTTCGGCGGTTTAGACAGGCTTCACAGAGTAAGGTATCGAGAACGGATAATCAGTGAACAGCGCATCAAATTCACCCCTATATTTTTCGGCCGGCTCCCGGCTTCCTTCGGGGCGCCGCGGCCAGGAACGCATCGTCCCATCCTAGTTTTATCCCCATGAGGAAAGGCTCCACCACAAGTCGGTCTTCAGGGACCGGCTTTTTTTACGCACGTTGTCTGATATCGGTTCGGCCGCATCATAAAAGTCAAGAGGTTGATCATGGACAAATGCCCCGTATGCAAGGAAATGAAAAAAGGAAAATATTGGTGCAGCGGCTGCAAAACGGTCTTTTTGTGCCCCAATCCCAATTGCGGTGCTGAGATCCGCAATCGCCAGGCGCAGGAATGCCCCCGCTGTGCCCTGATCTTCGCGGACTACATCGAACAAAAAAAGATGTACCGCGTGTGCCCCAAGTGTAAGAAAAAACAAGGGGTTTCCGAACCCCAATGCAAATATTGCCGCTACTGGTTCTTCTGCCCGACCTGCGGGCACCGCGTACCTTCTACCAGCATGCTCACCTGCCCCCGTTGCGCGACCAGCTTGCGATGAACATGCTGACTGCCAACATCTTGATGAGGGCGTATTGCTGTATTGGTTGCTAGGATGGCTACTGACGCTGTTCGGCCTCTGGTCGGCCGGACACGCGCTGCTCAATAAGCGCGATCCGCGCTCGGCGCTGATCTGGATCGTGCTGTGCCTCGGTGTGCCGGGCGTAGGGGCCTTCCTCTACTGGGTGCTCGGGGTCAATCGCATACGTATGACCGCCAAGGACTGGCAGCTGCGGGGCCAGGGGATGTTCTGGCATGAAAGCGAACTGTGTCCCTGGTCCTTCGATCAGGGCATGGATCAGCCCTTTCGCCTCGAAAACTTCTGTGCCCAGCTGGCCCTCGCCGACAAGGTGACACGACGACCGCTACTGCAAGGGAACAAAATCACTCCCCTCCACAACGGCGAAGAAGCCTATCCGGCCATGCTGCAAAGCCTGGCGGCGGCCCGGCATTCCATTTATCTCTCCACCTACATATTCGACTCGGATGGTATCGGCTTCCAGTTTGCCGAGGCCCTCAGGGCGGCCGCCGAACGAGGGGTAGATGTGCGGGTTCTGGTCGATGGCCTCGGGGAGCGCTATTCGTTTCCCCCCATTCGCCGGCAGTTCAGGAAATCGAAAGTACGGTATGTGCGTTTTCTGCCCCCGTCTTTATCCGGGCGGGGAATCCATCTCAATCTGCGCAACCATCGCAAACTGCTGGTGGTGGATGGCGAAACCGGTTATACCGGCGGCATGAATATCGGCGAACGTCACCTGGTGCAACGCCAGGACCCCGCTCGCGTGGTCGATATTCATTTTCGCGTGGAAGGGCCGGTGGTCGGTCAGTTGCAGGAGGCTTTTCTGGAGGACTGGTCCTTTGCTACCCGCGAACCCTTTAGGAATATCGCCTATCCCCCGGCACCTGATGCGGGGCACGCTTTCTGTCGAGGCATCAGCGCCGGACCCAACGAAGATTTTGAAAAGCTGGTGTGGCTGCTCATCGGAGCCCTGAACTGCGCGCGCAGCCGGGTGCGCATCATGACGCCCTACTTCATCCCCGACAGGGCGATGATTACCGCCATCAACACGGCGGCGTTAAGGGGCGTCAGGGTCGAGATCCTGCTTCCGGAAAAAAACAACCTGCCCTATGTCGACTGGGCGACCCGGTCGTATCTGTGGGAGCTCCTGCAACATGGGGTGGCCGTCTACTATCAACCCCCGCCTTTTGTGCACAGCAAACTGCTGCTGGTGGACGATCACTATGCCCAGATCGGCTCGGCCAACCTGGATCCGCGCAGCCTGCGACTGAATTTCGAATTCACCATGGAGATCTACGACCGTCATTTTGTCGACGAAATGTCCCAGCACTTTGAGCGGGTGCGGGAGGTTTCGACCCTGATGACCCTCGAAAAAGTCGATGCCCGACCACTCGGGCAAAAAATTCGCGATGCCGGAGTCAAACTCTTTTCCCCCTACCTATAGCCGTTTCTCCCTTCGCTTCTTCGCTATTTAGCGTACCCTGAGTTATTTGGCGCCCATCGATCGAACCCCTGGGCTGCCCGACGGAACCCCATCGCGCTAACCGACTGACCTCATGTTTCCAGTAATCGAACAATCTATTCAGGAAAAATGGCATTTAATTTGCTTTGGTTTAGCCTGTTCCCATCATTCGTAACATTACAAGGAGGTCGAGGAATGCGACAGTTGGAAAGGGTTTTGGTGTCATTTCTGATTCTGGGTTTATGGGGAGGAACGGTCCTGGCCGCCAATCCCCACAGCGAATATGTCCAGGGGGATTTCAAATCGGGACCCGAGGTCACCAAGGTCTGCCTGGAATGCCATGAACAGCAGGCCGACGATTTTATGAAGACCAGCCACTGGACCTGGGCGCTGGAGCAGGAAATAGCCGGCAAAACGGTAGCCGCCGGCAAGCGCAATGTGCTCAACAACTACTGCACCCAGATCAAAAGCAACGAGACTTCATGCAACCGCTGCCACGCCGGTTATGGCTACGAGGATGACAGTTTCGATTTCAACGACAAGACCCGCGTAGACTGTCTCGTCTGTCACGATACGACAGGCACTTACGCCAAGGGCGATGCCGGCTGGCCCGCCGAAGGCCTCAATCTGCTGCGGATTGCCCAAAATGTCGGCGCGCCTGTGCGTGATAACTGCGGTGCGTGCCACTTTTACGGCGGCGGCGGCGATGCCGTCAAGCACGGCGACCTCGATTCCTCCATGTCCTATCCGGAAAGCAAGACGGACATCCATATGGGCCTCGACGGACAGGATTTCGCCTGCCAGAGTTGCCATGTGACCAAGAACCATGTTATTCCCGGCAATTCCCTCGGCGTCTCGCCGGGTGCCGCCAGCCAGCTCCGCTGTGAAGACTGCCATGCTGGGGCAGTCCATCAGGAAAGCCGTCTCAATGACCACGCGGCCAACATCGCCTGCCAGACCTGCCACATCCCTTACTACGCCAAAGAGATTCCGACCAAAATCTGGTGGGACTGGTCGACCGCCGGCGATGACAGCCGCGACGTCGTCAAGGATAAATACGGTCTGCCCCTGTACGTGAAGAAAAAGGGCGACATGAAATACGGCAAAATGGTACAGCCCGAGTATGCCTGGTTTGAAACGGGCGAGGCCATCAACCATGTGCGCGGTCAAAAGATCAAGGACCCAAACAAGGTGCTGATGGTGGCCGGGCCGACCTCGACCATCAAGGACAAAAAGGCCCGCATCTATCCCTTCAAGGTGATGGGCGGCAAACAGGCTTTCGACCCCGTCAATAAAACCCTGCTGGCCGTCCATCAGATCGGCGATGACGGCTACTGGCACACTTTCGACTGGAAGCGCTCGGCCGAAATCGGCATGAAGGCGGCGGGACTCCCCTTCAGCGGCGAGGTCGACTTTATCGAGACCCGCATGTACTGGCGCCTCAACCACATGGTCTCTCCAGCCAGCGAAGCCCTCAGCTGCCTCGACTGTCATGGCGACAACGGCCGCCTGAACTGGAAAGAGCTGGGCTACAAAGGGGATCCCATGGTCAATTCCAAGTGGTCCCGGAGCAAATAAGACCGATCAGGAACACCAAGCAGACAAAAGGGCCGCCCAACCGGGGTGGCCCTTTTGTTTTCAAAAAAATCAGCCCCGCCGGAATGGTCTGTCCGGGGGGCTGAATGCACAGATACGAGAATTATTGGTTTTCTTTTTTTTCTTCTTCCTTCCGGACCGGAAGGCTGCAACTGTCGGACAGTCAGGTCTGGACGCCCATTTTGGGTAGCACCCATTTGTTGACGACGTACCAGATGGCGACAATGCCGAGGATACTGAGTATTTCCATAAGGCTCCTCCGTTAGATAGGCTTTTTAATATATAATATCTTCCAGGGGGCTAGCAAGTGAAATCGCCCCGGGCCGCTTTACCTCCCCCTTGCGAGAAGCCCAAAGCCGGCTATAGTACTGGAAATATCCAAACAGGGAGGCACGCATATGGGTAGCGAGGTGAAGCGAAGAGAGTTTCTGCTGACGGGATCGGCGGTTCTGGCGGCCGGTCTGTTTATGGGCGTTCCCCAGGTGCAGGCGGCTGAGACGGAGATGCATGTTTTCACGGCCAAGGATCCGGCCAACAAAACCTTGTCCGAACAGAAGCATGTGCCGGTAATCGAGGTGCCCGAGCGCCTGACCAAGGGAGTGCCCTTCCCGGTGACGATCACGGTGGGGGAAGTCATCCATCCCATGGTCAAGGAACATTATATCGACTATGTGGAGCTGTTCGTCGACGGCAAGCCGGCCGGCAGGGCCACGTTAACGCCAGGCCAGAATGCTCCCAAGGTCACCTTTTTTATCACTCTGGAGGGACCGGCCACCCTCAAGGCCCGCGAGTTCTGCAATCTGCATGGGCTGTGGGAAGAGACCCGGCAGGTAACCATAGGGTAAAGAAGTCGTTGCATAGGTGCCTATTTCTGTTGACATGGGCCCGCACGTCCAATAATATTTTTGCCTTTAAAGGGGAGTAGCTTCCGGCTGGAAAAGAGCCGGCCCGCGGTTCGTCAATACGGTGCCAGTCACCCGGACGCGGGGTTGCGATCTTTGATCGGAATTGGCAAGACCTTTATTCACACCACCACTCGAAGTGATGTGAGTAAAGGTCTTTTGTTTTTCCCTTCAGCAGCACAAAGACCTCTTTAGCCGAGATTTACACACCGGTGGATTTTTAGAAACTATGTCGTGGCGGCCTCGCCGGCCTCCCCTCAACAAAGGAGATAGTACAGTGACGGAAGCAGGAACGGTTTCACCCCAGGACAAGGTTCTCGTCGGCATTCTTACCGGCAGCCCCAATGATCTGCCCAAGGTGGTCAAGGTGCGGGATACCCTGGATGAGCTGGGCATTCGCAGCGAAATTGTCGTCGCTTCGGCCCACCGCACCCCCGACAAGGTTTTCGCTTACCTCGATCGCGCCCACGCCGAGGGCGTTGAGGTCCTTATCGGCTGTGCCGGTGTGGCCGCCCATCTGGCCGGCGTGATCGCCGGTCACACCCAGCTGCCGGTCATTGGCCTGCCCCTGGGCAACGGTCCTCTCTCCGGCTGGGACAGCCTTCTCTCTACCGTGCAGATGCCCCCGGGCGTGCCGGTGGCGACGGTGGCCATCGACGGTTCCCGTAACGCGGCTATCATGGCGGCCCGTATCCTGGCCCTCAAATATCCGGTCATCGCCCAGGGACTGAAGGATATGGCCGAAAAAGAGCGGGCCCGCTACGATCAGACCGCCGATGAGGCCCTGGCCCGTCTGAGTGACAAAAAAGCCTGAGCTTAAGTCAGAGTTTTCAGAATGCTTGACGAAAAAGGCGGCGGGTGATTATATCCGCTGCCTTTTCACTTTTGTGCTAACAGAGAAGCCATCCTTTTAATCTTTTTATCTTGGGCCGTAAAAAATGCTGGACGTTTTCTCGCCTTTTCTATAAAACGGAATGATTATTCATTCCGTATCAAGGACAGGACATGACCAAGACAGACAAACGGGAAGAGATCGTCAGGGCCGCCCTTGAGCTGATCGCCGAACGGGGATACCACGGCACACCCATGGCCCTGATCGCCGAGCAGGCCAAGGTGGGAGCCGGCACGATCTATCGTTATTTTGCGAACAAGGATGTGTTGATCACCGAGCTCTACCAGGAGGTGGAAAACCGCGTCAATCCGGTAATCACCGCCGGTTATGATGTGAATCAGCCTTTTCGGGAACGTTTTTTCCACCTGCTTAAGGCTCTGCTGAAATATTTTACCGAAAACCCCCTCGATTTCCGCTATGTTGAACAGTTTCACAATTCCCCCTATGGCGTCGCCTTTCGTCGGGAGCGTCTGTTGGTGCGCCGGCAGGAACGGGATGTCTGCCTGCATCTTTTTGACGAAGGTGTGTCAAGAAAGCTGCTGAAAGACCTGCCGCTGTCCATCCTGCTGGCTCTGGCTTTCGGTCCCATTCTGTCTGTGGCCCGCGACCATGTGCTGGGCTTTTTGCCGTTGGACGACCACTTGATCGAGGAAACGATCAAGGCCTGTTGGGATGCGGTGAG
Organism: Desulfuromonadales bacterium; assembly: GCA_033549025.1. Lineage (GTDB taxonomy): Bacteria > Desulfobacterota > Desulfuromonadia > Desulfuromonadales > SZUA-540 > SZUA-540. Next base: position 32,541 of record JAWSUS010000022.1, on the reverse strand, counting down.
AACCCCGGCCGCTCAGGCGGAGTCGCGCGCGAAATCTTAACATCGGCGACCGCGCAATCGGCTCGCCCGAGAGTTGCTCAATATCATCTATGACGAGGATAGAGGTGTTTATGCGAACCAGTTTCAGAAGAACGATCTTGACGTTGACAGGGCTTCTCATTGCCGGACTGCTGCTGGCCGGCTGCGAAAAAAGTGGGCCGGCCGGGCCCCAGGGGGCCCGACCGGCCCCGGAAGTGTCGGTACTGACGCTAAAGGAACAGCCGGTGACCCTGACCACGGAACTGCCGGGCCGCACGGCTCCGCGTCTCATTGCCGAGGTGCGCCCCCAGGTGGGCGGTATCATCCAGAAACGGCTCTTCACCGAAGGTTCCGAGGTGAAGGCGGGTCAGGTCTTGTATGAGATCGATCCGGCCGTGTATCAGGCGGAATACAGCAGCGCTAAGGCCGCTCTGGCCCAGGCCGAAGCCAATTTCGAGGCCTTGCAGCTGCGGGAAGAGCGTTATCGGGAGCTGGTCGACATGAAGGCGGTCAGCCAGCAGGACTACGATGATACGCGTTCGGCGATGAAGAGTGCCCAGGCTGAAATCGAAGCGGCCAGGGCCGCGGTGGAGCGAGCCCGCATCAACCTGGACTACACGCAGATAAAGGCGCCGATTGCGGGCCGAATTGGTCGTTCTTCCGTTACCACCGGCGCTTTGGTCATCGCCAGTCAGGGCGCGCCTCTGGCCACCATCCGGCAGCTTGACCCCCTGTATGTCGATGTGACCCAATCGGCGGCCGAGCTGCTGAGTCTCAAACGCCAGATTGCCGGCGGACTGGTTCAAGAAGGCGATCCCCGCCAGGCCGAAGTGAAGCTGATGCTGGAGGATGGCACCCCCTACCCGCTGGCGGGAACCCTGAAGTTCTCCGAGGTAACCGTTGAGGAGAGCACCGGTTCGGTCACCCTGCGTACCCTCTTTCCCAATCCCGAGCAGACACTGCTGCCCGGTCTTTTTGTCCGGGCCATCGTCCTTGAGGGGGTAAAAGAACAGGCCATACTGGTGCCGCAGAGGGCGGTGACCCGCAACCCGGCCGGCAACGCCATGGTTTTTGTGGTCACCGCGGAAGACAAAGTTGCTCCTCAGGTCATTGAGGTGAATCGTACTATTGGCGATCAGTGGCTGGTGGAAAAGGGCCTGCAGGCAGGCGATCGTGTGATTATGGAAGGTATTCAGAAGGCGAGACCGGGAACGTCTGTCAAAACGGTTCCCTATGTCACCCCTGATGCAGCCCCTCAAAACACGGTCCCCGGCAACTAAAGGAGTTCCACATGGCCCGATTTTTCATAGACCGACCCATATTTGCCTGGGTCATAGCAATTATCATCATGCTGGCCGGCCTGCTGGCGATCAAGACGCTGCCGGTTTCCCAGTATCCTTCCATCGCGCCGCCGCAGATATCCATCAACGCCGTCTACCCGGGAGCCTCAGCCCAGACGGTGCAGGATACGGTTACCCAGATCATCGAACAGAAGATGAACGGGATCGACAACCTGATCTACATGTCGTCCAACAGCGACTCGGCCGGCCTAGGAACGGTGACGCTGACCTTCAAGGCCGGCACCGACCCCAACCTGGCCCAGGTGCAGGTCCAGAACAAGCTGCAGCTGGCGACACCCCTGCTGCCCGAAGTGGTCCAGCGCCAGGGTATCTCGGTCGTCAAGTCGACGCGCAACTTTCTGCTGATTGTCGGCCTGGTTTCGGAGGATGGCTCCATGACCCGCTACGACCTCGCCGATTATGCCGTGTCCAATATCCAGGATATTCTCAGCCGCCTCGAAGGGGTGGGCGAGGTGCAGCTCTTCGGCTCCCAGAACGCCATGCGCATCTGGCTCAACCCGACCAAGCTGACCAATTACAAACTGATCCCGGCAGATGTGGTGACAGCGCTGCAGGCGCAGAACGCCCAGGTATCCGCCGGCCAGTTCGGCGGCTTGCCGGCCGTGGCGGGGCAGCAGCTCAATGCCACCATAACGGCCAGAACTCTGCTGCAGACGCCGGAGCAGTTTGAGGCCATTGTGCTGCGGACCAACGCCGACGGCTCGACCGTCCGCCTGAAGGACGTGGCTGAGGTGGCCATCGGCACAGAAAACTACGACATCCTGGCCCGCTACAAAGGAAGCCCGGCCGCCGGACTGGGGATCAAGCTGGCCGCCGGGGCCAATGCCCTCGATACGGCCGAGCGCATCAAAGAGAAGATGGTGGAGCTGTCCGGGTTCTTTCCGCAGGGGATGAAGGTCGTCTATCCCTACGACACCACCCCCTTCGTCAAGATTTCCATCGAAGAGGTGGTCAGAACCCTCATCGAGGCCGTTTTCCTGGTCTTCGTCGTCATGTTTCTGTTTCTGCAGAACATCCGCGCCACCCTCATCCCCACCATCGCCGTGCCGGTGGTGCTGCTCGGCACCTTCGGCGTGCTGGCGGCCGCGGGCTTCTCCATCAATACCCTGACCATGTTCGCCATGGTGCTGGCCATCGGCCTGCTGGTGGACGACGCCATCGTCGTGGTGGAGAACGTCGAGCGCATCATGACGGAGGAGGGCCTGCCGCCGCGAGAAGCGACCATCAAGTCCATGGACCAGATCATCGGCGCCCTGGTCGGCATCGCCCTCGTGCTGTCGGCTGTTTTTGTCCCCATGGCCTTTTTCAGCGGCTCCACCGGGGTTATCTACCGGCAGTTCTCCATCACCATCGTCTCGGCCATGGTGCTGTCGGTGCTGGTGGCGGTTATCCTGACCCCGGCCCTCTGCGCCACCCTGCTCAAACCGGTGGCCAAAGGGCATGTGGCGGCGGACAGCGGCTGGTTCAAGGGATTCTTCCGCTGGTTCAACAAATGGTTCGACCGCAGCAATAATATGTATCAGTCCCTCGTCGGCCGCATGCTGAGGCGCACCGGACGTTTCATGGTGATCTACGGGCTCATCGTCGTGGTCATGGCCTGGCTCTTCCTGCGTATGCCCACGGCCTTTTTGCCGGAGGAAGACCAGGGCTTCATCATGGTGCAGCTGCAGCTGCCGGCGGGAGCCACTCAGGCCAGAACCATGGAAGTGATCAAGCAGGTGGAGCATCATTTTCTGGAAAAAGAGGGGGAAGCGATCGATTCCCTCATGACGGTGGCCGGCTTCAGTTTCGCCGGACGCGGCCAGAATATGGGGATCGCCTTTATCCGCCTCAAAGACTGGGAGCTGCGCCAGGATCCTGCCCTTAAGGCTCCGGCGATTGCCGGGCGGGCCATGGGCGCCCTCAGCCAGATCAAGGACGCCATGGTCTTCGCCTTCGTGCCGCCGGCGGTAATGGAGCTGGGCAACGCCAACGGCTTCGACTTTCAGCTGCAGGACCGCGGCGGTCTCGGCCACGAAAAGCTCATGGCGGCCCGCAACCAGTTGCTGGGCATGGCGATGCAGAGTCCCAACCTGGTGGCGGTGCGCCCCAACGGCCAGGACGATACCCCCCAGTACAAGCTGGATGTGGATGACGTGCGCGCCGGCGCCCTGGGAATTCCCCTGGCCCAGGCCAACAGCCTGCTGGCCACAGCCTGGGGGAGCAGCTACGTCAACGACTTTATCCAGAATGGCCGGGTCAAAAGGGTCTACGTCCAGGGGGCTCCCCAGTATCGCATGCTCCCCGAGGATATCGGCAAATGGTACGCCCGCAACAACCGTGGCGAGATGGTGCCCTTTTCGGCCTTCTCCACGGCCCACTGGCAGTACGGCTCGCCGCGTCTGGAACGTTACAACGGGATGCCATCCATCCAGGTCATGGGTCAGGCGGCTCCTGGTGTGAGTTCGGGCGAGGCCATGGCCCAGATGGAAGAGCTGGCAGCGCAGCTGCCTCCGGGCATCGGTTACGAATGGACCGGCCTGTCCTACGAGGAAAGGCTGGCCGGCGCCCAGGCCCCGGCCCTCTACGCCATCTCCCTGCTGGTGGTCTTTCTCTGCTTGGCGGCTCTCTACGAGAGTTGGGCGGTGCCCTTTTCCGTCATGCTGGTTGTGCCCCTGGGGATCATTGGCGCCGTCATGGCCGCCACATCCCGCGGCTACTCCAATGACGTCTATTTCCAGATCGCCATTTTGACCACCATCGGCCTGTCGTCGAAAAATGCCATCCTCATCGTCGAGTTCGCCAAGGAGCAGATGGAACGCGGCATGGGCCTGGTCGAGGCGACCCTGGAGGGAGCGAGGCTGCGCCTGCGCCCCATCCTGATGACCTCGCTGGCCTTCTTCTTCGGCGTGCTGCCCCTGGCTCTCAACACGGGGGCGGGCTCGGGTGCCCAGAACGCCATGGGCACCGCCGTCAACGGCGCCATGGTCACCGCCACCTTGCTGGCGGTATTCTTCGTACCGGTCTTTTTCGTCACCATCCGCCGACTTTTCAAGGCCAAGCCTGAACCGACCAAGGAGGGCCACTGATATGCATAGAATTGCGATCTGCCTGCTATTGACTGTTTTGCTGGTAAGTGGCTGCACGCTGGCGCCTCATTACAGCCGGCCGGAGGCTCCTGTGCCGACATCCTGGGCCGCTGACGCCAACCTGGAAGGGGATGAAGATCCGGCGGCACCTGCTTATGCAGCCATGTCCTGGCAGGACTTTTTTGTGGATGGAAACCTCAAGGAACTCATCAGGCTGGCCCTGGAAAGCAATCGCGACCTGCGGGTGACGGCTTTGACCATTGAGCGGACCCGCGCCCAGTACCGCATCCAGCGCGCCGAACTTTTCCCCGACCTGCAGGCCGGGGCCGGCTACAACCGCCAGCGGGTCCCCGATACGTCGGGCTTTGGGCGCGTTATCCATCTGGAGCAGTACAATGTGTCCCTGGGGACGACGGCCTGGGAGATCGATTTTTTTGGTCGTTTGCGCAGCCTGAAACAGCAGGCGCTTCAGACCTATCTGGCCAGCGAAGAAGCCTATCGCAGCGCCCGCCTGGCTCTGGTCTCGGAGGTGGCGAGGGCCTACCTGGTTCTGGCCGCCGACCGGGAACGCCGGCAATTGGCCGAAGAGACCCTGGCCAGCTACCGGGAGACTCTGGCGCTGACCAAGCGGCGCTATGACGCCGGAGTCGCTTCCGAGCTCGACCTGCGCCAGGCCCAGACCAGCGTTGAGGCGGCGCGGGTGGATAGGGCCCGTTACGACAGCCTCGTGGCCGAAGGAGAGAACGCCCTGCGCCAGCTGGTGGGGCAGGAATTTTCGCCTGATCTGCTGCCTGCGGCGCCGGTGACGGAACTGGCGGTCGTGACGGATATCCCCGCCGGGGTCCCTTCCGAGGTGCTGCAGCAGCGCCCGGATATCCTGGCGGCCGAATACCAGCTCAAAGCCGCTTACGCCAATATCGGCGCGGCCCGGGCTGCCTTCTTTCCGCGCATCGCGCTGACGGCCTCGGCCGGCTTTGGCAGCTCGGAGCTCTCTACCCTCATCGACGACGCCTCCCGGGCCTGGGCCTTCTCGCCCCGGCTGGATCTGCCCATCTTCACGGCGGGCAGCCTGCGGGCGCGCCTGCAGGTCTCCAAGGTCGACCGGGAGATCTCCCTGGCCCGCTACGAGGGGGCCATCCAGGGGGCTTTCCGCGAGGTGGCCGACGCCCTCGTCCGGCAGGAAACGATCGTCGATCAACTGCAGGCCCAGCAGGCCCTGGTCGAGGCGACGGCGGCCACCTACAACCTTTCCGAGTTGCGTTACACGCGGGGCGTGGACAGCTTTCTCAGCGTGCTCGACTCCCAGCGCTCCCTCTACGGCGCCCGCCAGGGCCTGGTGGCCGTTCGGCTGGCGCGCCTGGAGAACTTGGTCACCCTTTACAAAGTGCTGGGCGGCGGGGCGCTTTAACCTATAGGCCCCCATCGCGTCAGTTTGTGCAAAGCCCTGGTATTTTTGAAAGGATACCAGGGCTTTTTTTGACCTTTCCCGAGAGGAAAGACCTGCCCCTGGAGGGTATTCGGTCAGGCCTCCCATAGGGGTCAAAAGATTCAAAATCTTGCAAAACCCACCAGCTTTGTTAGACTTTCTCGGCACAATTGGGCTGATGAAACGCGATAAATCTGAGGTCGGGAGGTTCCGTCATGGACGAAAAAGGGGAGGATAAAGGCTGGTTTCATCTGGATGTCCACCCGTGGGTGTTTTTCACCTCGGCCGGGCTCATCGTTCTGTTTGTCGCCCTGACCCTGATTTTCGGGGCCAATGTCGACGATTTTTTCGCCAATCTGCAGTCCTTGATCGGCACCTATGCCGGCTGGTTTTTTGTCTGGACCATGAACATCATCCTGGTCTATGTCGTCTCTCTGCTGTTGGGGCGCTTCTCCGGTATTCGCCTCGGGGGGGCTGAGGCGGTTCCCGAGTTTACCACCCTGGGCTGGTTTTCCATGCTGTTCTCGGCCGGGATGGGGATCGGTCTGCTCTTTTACGGGGTGGCAGAACCGATGTTCCATTTCATCGCCTCGCCCCTGGTGGAACCGGGGACGGCCGAGGCGGCCCGGGTCGGTATGGACCTGACCTTTCTCCACTGGGGCCTTCATCCCTGGGCCATCTACGCCATAGTCGGTCTTTCCCTGGCATTCTTTGCCTTTAACAAAGGGCTGCCCCTGTCGATCCGTTCGGTTTTCTACCCGTTGTTCGGGGAGCGGATTTACGGGCCCATCGGCAATGTCATCGATATCATGGCCACCGTGGCGACCCTGTTTGGCGTGGCCACTTCTCTCGGGCTGGGCGTTCAGCAGGTCAACGCCGGTCTCAATCATCTTTTCGGCGTTCCCCAGTCGGTTACGGTGCAGATGATACTCATTGCCTGCATTACCGCCGTAGCCACCTGGTCCGTGGTGCGCGGCATCAACAGCGGCATCAAGCTGCTCAGTGAGATCAACGTCTACCTTGCCGCTGGCCTGATGCTTTTTGTCCTGTTGCTGGGGCCGACCCTGTTCATCATGAAAGCCCTGATGGAGAATATCGGGTTCTATCTGCAGAACCTGCCGCAGCTGGCCACCTGGAACGAGACCTACGAGGCCACCGACTGGCAGCAGGCCTGGACGATTTTCTACTGGGGCTGGTGGATTTCCTGGTCGCCTTTTGTCGGTATGTTCATCGCCCGGGTTTCCTACGGCCGCACGGTGGGCGAGTTCATTAAAGGGGTCCTGCTGATTCCCACCTTCATCACCTTCGTCTGGATCACGGTTTTCGGAAACAGCGCTATCAATATCGAGATGTTCGGGGCCGGCGATATCGCCAAGGCGGTGCAGGAAAACGTCCCGGTCTCCCTGTTCAAGCTGCTGGAGCACTACCCCCTGCAGTCGGTGACCTCCATGCTGGCCATCGTCGTGGTGGTTACCTTTTTCGTCACTTCTTCCGATTCGGGCTCCCTGGTTATTGACATCATCACGGCGGGGGGCAATCCCGAGCCGCCGCTGATCCAGCGTATATTCTGGGCGGTCCTTGAAGGCGTGGTGGCGGCGGTACTCCTCTTTGGCGGCGGTCTGGTCGCTCTGCAGACGGCAGCCATCACCACCGGTCTGCCTTTTTCGGTGATTCTGCTGGGGATGTGCGTCGCCCTGCACAAGGGTCTGGCGGAATACAAGGAAGGCCAGGGATTCGAGCTGTCCATCGAAGGGGTGCGAACACGGGAGTTCAAGACCCGGCCGACGGCCAAATTGCCCACCTTCGGCCGGCGGCGATTCTGGTAGAAAACAAAAGGCCCGATGTACGATGAACGCACCAGGATAATCCTGATATACGACAGCAGAAAACGGGGGGTCTATGCTTGGCAACGTCTTTCAGAAATTCAGCGGCGGCTGCATGATGGTGTTTCGGCGCCAGGGGGAAAGCGTCCAGTTTCTCGGCACCGCTTTTCTCGTGCATGAGGAGGGCTATCTTCTGTCGGTTTCGCATATTCTGCCCGAGGAAGGGCAACTGATCGTCGTCCCCGGCGACTCGGGCAGCGAATTCGTTCCTCTCAACCAGGAGACCGTCACCTCCATCCCGGTTACGGTGGTTCGGCGCAGCCTCGAGCGAGACCTCGCCCTGCTGAAAATGGAACAGGACATCGGTATCCGCATGCCCGATCATTTCATAGGGACGGCGGCGAGCTCCCTGACCGGCAACAGCGTCATGGCTCTGGGCTACGCCTTCGGTCACCAGTCCCTTCATACGCTGGTGGCGATGAACGCCGTGGTGAGTGGCAAGGTGCTCTCCAACAACCAGACGCGGATTCTGCTGTTCGACAGCATGATCCATCACGGTGACCGGGGCGGGCCTTTGGTGAGCGTCGAAGACGGTCTGATCATCGGGATCATCAACGGCCGCTTCGATCCCCAGGAAGCTTCCAAGGAGTACACGGACGGTCGAAATACGGTGGAAACGAACACCAATATCTCCTACGCCGTGGCCATTGATTATGGCGTCGACCTAATGGAGAAAGAAGGTCTCAAGCCGCACTGAGGCCGGTTTGGACGCACCCAAACAGTCAAAACCACACAAAGGAAAGGACATTTTTCATGGATCTTGTACGCATTCTTATCGCTATTCTGCTGCCTCCCCTTGGTGTCTTTCTGCAAGTGGGCATTGGCCCTCAGTTCTGGCTCAACATCCTGCTGACGCTGCTCGGCTATATCCCCGGCATCGTGCATGCTGTCTGGATCATCGCCAAACGCTAGGGCGATGAATCGTTTTTTTACCGCCCCCGGACTGGGTTGTCTGGGGGTACTTTTTTGATGTCTGCTTCATCTTCCTCCCTGACCGACTGATGCCATGGCCCTGTCCTGCCTGATGCTCTTTGCCGCTTCCTTTCTGGCGGCGACCATTCTGCCCTTTTCCTCCGAGGTGATCCTTTTCGCCCTGCTGCGCGAAGGCTATCCCCCCCTGGCGCTGCTGGCGACAGCGACTTTGGGCAATACCCTGGGCTCCTTTGCCAACTATGGGCTGGGGCGCTGGCTCCTGCACTATCGCCATCGCCGCTGGTTCTATTTCAGCGGCGAGCAGATCAACAAGGGCCAGCGCTGGTTTCAGCACTATGGTTTCTGGATATTGCTGCTGGCCTGGATGCCGGTGGTGGGGGACGCTCTGACCCTGGTGGCCGGCGTCATGAAGGTGCGCGTCTGGCTTTTCCTGCTGCTGGTGGCCATCGGCAAGGGACTGCGCTACCTGACCATTGTAGGGGTCTCTTCCTGGTGGCCGCTGTAAAGCCCGAAGTTTCTCTGTGCAATCCCGCAAAAGACGCTTTCGCCCCCTGAAAAATGACCCAGGTCAAAGAAGTGATGAAATCTCTGGGCTACCGTCTTTTCATTTTCGTTCAAAAGATGAAGGAGATCAGGGATGAACAAGTTTGAGGCAGGGAAAAAAGTGGCCTTTTGGCGGGCCCTTGTCCAGTGGGGCTTTCTGGCCTGGATTATCGCCATCGGTATTCGCTTTGGCCTCTTTGTGCGCCACTTTGAGTCAGGCGGCGCCGCCCCCTATGTTTCGCGCCCCCCGGGCGTGGAAGGCTTTCTGCCCATCGGCGCTCTGGTCAGCCTCAAACACTGGCTGGCAAACGGCTTCGTTCATGACGTACATCCGGCGGCCCTCGTCCTTTTTCTGAGCTTTCTGGTCATGAGCCTGCTGGCCAAGAAATCTTTCTGTTCCTGGCTCTGCCCGGTGGGGACCCTGTCGGAGGGGGCCTGGAAACTGGGCCGCCGTCTTTTCGGTCGCACCTTCAAGCCCTGGCGCTGGCTCGATACGCTGCTGCGCTCCCTCAAATACCTCCTCCTGTTCTTCTTCGCCAAGATCATCCTGCTCGATATGCCGGCCCGCGCGCTGGGAGCCTTCATGGACGCGCCCTACTGGGCGGTGAGCGACGTGAAGATGCTGCATTTTTTCACCCGCATGAGCCTGACGGCCCTGGTGGTCATCCTCGTTCTTACCGGGTTGTCACTCCTCTACCAGAATTTCTGGTGCCGCTACCTCTGCCCCTATGGCGCCCTTATGGGTCTGGCCAGTCTGCTCAGCCCCTTCAAGATTCGCCGCGCCCCGGAGCGCTGCACCGACTGTGGTGCCTGCAGTCGCGCCTGTCCCGCCTGGCTCCCTGTGCAGCAGAAGGCGAGGGTGTGCAGTCCCGAGTGCACCGGCTGCCTGACCTGCGTCGAGGCCTGCCCCGAGCGCGCCCTGGCCATGGCGCCACCGGCCGTCTCCCCGACCTTCCCCCGCTGGGTTTTCCCCGTTCTCGCCCTCTCCCTCTATGGCGGCGGCGTTCTGCTCGGCATGGCGACAGGGCATTGGGGTACTTCGCTGACCTATCAGCACTACCAGCAACTGATCCCCCTGGTTCCCTATCTGGGTCATTGAGGTGGTTGCCGGCCGGATGCCGGCCTCCCCTTGACAGTCATTAGTTAGCCTGCTAAATATTTGCCTGACAACTAAAGGAGACAGGCATGCCATTCTTTAATCCGGCCGACAGCATCGGCTTCCATTGCTCCCTCACCTTTAAGGCCTTTCGCCAGGCTCTGGAGAAACGTCTGCAGGGCACCGGCATCAGCCCGGTCCATGTTCTCGCTCTCGCCCACCTGATGGCGCTGGGGCCCCTTTCCCAGAACGAATTGGGTGATAAGCTCTTTATCACCGCCGCCTCCACGGCCCGCCTCGTCGATCGCATGGAGCGCGACGGCTGGGTGGAGCGTCAGCCCGACCCCAGGGACCGCCGGGTCAATCGCCTGGTCATCACCGAAAAAGCCCATTCCATGTGGGCGGAGATTTCCTTTTACGCCCGCGACGTGCTGGAACAGGCCAGTCGGGGGATCGAGAGCGCCGAAATCGCCCAGGCCATCGGGGTCCTTACCCGGGTGCGCCATAACCTGGAAAATTCAGGGAGTTGAAGATGATGAAGAAACGCCTTTTTGGAATGATTATCCTGTTCCTGGTGCTGGCCGCGGCCCTGTTGCTGGTCGCGCGCAAAAAAATGGAGCTGGCCGAGGCGCCACGTCCTACTCTGCAGCCGACGGTCGTCCGTACGGCTGTAAGCGAGCGGGGTGACCTGACGCGCACGCGTACCTACCTGGGCCGGGTGGAAGCCTGGCAGAGTGCCGGCATTTCGAGCCGGATCACCTCGGTGGTCGGCGAGGTCAAAGCGCGGGAAGGAGAAAAGGTTCGGCAGGGCGAGGTACTGCTGCGCCTCGACGACACGGAGCTGCGCCGGGCGCTGCAGGGCGCGGCTGCCCGGGTGGCCAATGCCCGTGACCAGGCCGAGGCGGTGGCGGCCAAGGTCAGCAGCCTGCGGCAGAGTCTGGCCTTCTGGGAGAAGGAAGAGGAAAGGGACCGCACTCTGGCATCGGCAGGTGCCATCGCCCCGGCTCAGGCTGAGGCTACGGCCGACCGCCTGAATCAGGTGCGCGGGGAGCTGGAGGCGACCCTGCAGTCGCTGCAGGCGGCCCGCAGCCTGGTGGAATCCCAGCGGCAGCAGCAACAGGAGGCGGCAGCGCGCCTGGCCTACACGGAAATCCGCAGCCCCTTTGATGGCCTTGTTGCCCGCCGGCTGGTCGATCCCGGCGATCTGGCGGCACCGGGCCAGCGCCTGCTGGAAATCGAGGATCACAGCCGCCTGAAGATACGTTTCGACATACCCCAAAAGGATGTGCCCCTGGTCGAAAAAGAGCGCCAGGTCATTGTCGAAGGAGACGGGCAGAAACAGGCTCTGGCCATCTCCCGCTTTTATCCTACCGTCAATCCCGACCAGACCCTGACCATGGAGGCGGAGCTGCCGGCTGTGACCTCCTGGCGGCCCGGAGCCTATGTCCCCGTATCCACCGTGGTGGAGCGGGCGGCGGATGTCATCCTGGTGCCGGAAGAGAGCCTGATCCCGTCGCCGGAAGGGGGACTAGCGGTCTTCGTCGTCGAGGAGGGCGTCACCCGTCCCCGTCCGGTGCAGCTGCTCCTGTCGGAGGGCGGGCTGGCGGCGGTAAGCGGCCTTGATGAAGGGGTCACCGTGGTGCTCAGCACCTATCTGGGATGGAACCGTCTCTCGGGCGGGGAAGCCGTGGAGGTCCGGCCATGAGTCTGCCCCGTTTCGCGCTGAAGCAGCCGCACCTGGTGGCGGCGCTGGCGATGGTCGTCTTCGCTCTCGGCGGTTTCGCCTTCTGGAAAACGCCGACGGATCTCTTTCCCGACACGGTGCCGCCGCAGGTGGCGGTGGTCACGGTGAAGCCGGGGGCGGTGGCGCGTGACATGGCCGACCAGGTGACCCAGGTGCTGGAAAAGGAGCTGCACACCCTTTCGGGCGTCACCCGAGTCAGTTCCACCTCCCGCGATGAGGTCTCCTCCATCAACGTGGAGTTCGCCTACGACAAACCTATCGGCGAGGCGGTCACCGATGTGCAGAATGCCGTCGCCCGCGTGCAGGGGAGCCTGCCGGCCGGCGCGGCCCAGCCCCGTCTCTTTCGCATTACCGATTCCAACCGCCCTCTGTTGACCCTGGCCCTCTCCCCCCGGCCGGACAGTCTGAAGACGCTGGCGGATGTCCGCCTGCTGGCCGAAAACGATCTCAAGGACAGCCTGCTGCGCCTTGACGGCATCGGCGATGTGCAGGTCTTTGGCGGCCACCGGGCCGAGGTGTCGGTGCGCCTTGACCGGGAGGCCCTGCGTGCCCACGGCCTCGGCCTGGAAACGGTGATGGCGGCCCTGGCGGGGCAGAACGTCTCGGCGCCGGCCGGCATCCTCTACGGCGATCGCCGGGAATACCTGGTCAACGTCGCCGGCGAATTTGCCTCGGCGGCGGCCTTGCAGAACCTGCCGCTGCGCAGCGCCCAGGGCCAGACCGTCTATCTGCGCGATGTCGCCGAGGTTCGGCTGGAAACGGCCGATGCGCGCAGCCTCTACCATGGCAACGGCAAGGCCGCTATCGCCCTGAATCTGCTGCGCCCGGAAAAGGGGGAGACGGTCAAGGCGATCAAAAATCTTAAAGCTGCCCTGCCGGGCCTCGAGGCCCGCTATCCCGACCTGCTCTTCGAGATAACCGACGACCAGCAGCCGCTCATCGATCTCAACGTCAGCGGCATGCGCTCCTCACTGGTGCAGGCCGTCATCCTCACGGTGCTGGTCATCTTTTTCTTCCTCGGCAACCTGCGTGCCGCCGCGACAGTAAGCGTCTCCATTCCCCTCTCCTTTCTGGGGGCGCTGGTGGTGTTGTGGTTCAGCCCCTACACGCTGAACATGGTGACCCTGTCGGCGCTGATCATCGCCGTTGGCATGGTTGTCGATGCCTCGGTGGTGGTGCTGGAGAACATCTATCGCCGTCATCACGACCTGGCGGGCGAAGATCCCGCCCAGGCGGCGCTGGAGGGAACGCGCCAGGTCTCCCTGGCCGTCACCGCCGGCATGCTGACCACGGTGGTGGTGCTGGTGCCGGTAATCTTTACCCAGGGCTACACGGGCCGGGTGATGGCCCCCTTGAATATCATCATTATCGCCACTCTGGTCACCTCGCTGCTCGTCTCCCTGACCGTCATCCCCCTGGTGGCCTCCCGCCTGCTCGGCGGGCAACGTCCGCAGCGGCGAGGCCTGGAGCGCCTGGCGAATCCGGTGGAGAAGGGCCTCGACCGATTGAGCGATTTCTATGTCGGCCTGGTAGGCCTGGTCCTGCGCCGGCGCCTGCTCTTCGTCATCCTCGCCCTGGTTTTTCTGGTCTTCACCATGCGCGTGGTGCGGCCTCTGCTGGGTGGCGAGCAGATGCCGCCCATGGACACGGGGATCGCCCTGGTGGAGTTCGACACGGATGCCTCGGCCAGCCCCCGCCAGGTGGAAGAGGTGCTGAGCCGGGTGGAAGCCCTGCTCGGTCAGTCCCCCGAGGTCAAGAGCATTTCGGCGGTGGTCGGGTCGGAGCCGCAGGCGGTCAGCTTCGGCGGTGGCGGGACCACCACCCAGAGCGCCAAGCTCACCATTCACCTCATCTACCGTACCGAGCGCGAGGCCGATATCTGGCAGATTCAGGAGCGCTGGCGGCAGGGCTTGCGGCGCCTTGAGGGGGTGCGCACTTTCCGGGTCTCCGAGTATGGAGCCACCCCGGTGGCGACCACCAAGGCCCCCTTCAACCTGGTGATCACAGGTCCGGAGCTGCCGATGCTCGACAGCCTGGCGGACGAAGCGCTGCAGCGCCTGCGGGGCCTCCCCGGTCTGACGGACCTGCGGCGTTCCTGGTACCGCGACAAGGTGCAGCAGACGGTGGCGGTCGATGCCGAGCTGGCCCGCCTCTACGGAACCTCCGCCGGCGGAGTGGCCGAGTCGCTGCGCCAGGCGGTGCAGGGGATGGCGGGCAGCGAGCTGCGTCTGCAGGGCTATCTCGATATCCCCATCCGCCTGCGCTATCAACAGAGCCAGATCGATGATCCGGAGGCTTTGCTGCAGGTGGATATTCCCACGGCCCAGGGGCCGATCAAGCTCGGCACCCTGGCGCAGGTGCGCAGCGAAGTGCAGCCCCCCTTCATCACCCGCGAAAACTTGAGCCCGACCATCGATCTGACGGCGGGCAACCAGGTGCTGACCATCGCCCAGGTCACCAGTTTAGCCGCGCAGCGTCTGCGGGACATGCCCCTGCCGGCCGGCTACGCGCTGGAGATCGCCGGCACGGCCCGCGACATGGGCCAGAGCCAGGGCGAAATGGGGCGGGCGCTGCTCATCGGCCTAGTGCTCCTCTTCATTCTGCTCTTCGCCATGTTTCGCTCTTTTCTGCCACCATTGGCCATCGTCCTATCCATTCCCCTGGCCGTGGCCGGGGCGGTGTGGGGCCTGCTGCTCTTCGATAAACCCTTCTGCATGCCGGCCCTGATGGGGATCATTCTGCTCGGCGGCACCATCGTCAACAACGCCATCCTCATGCTCGACTTTATTCTGGAGGCGCGCCGGGAGGGGATGAGCCGCGACGAGGCCATCATCGCCTCGGTGCGGCTGCGACTGCGCCCCATCTTCATGACGGCGACCTCCACGGTCATCGGTTTTTCGCCCCTGATCTTCGAGATGGCCGTCGGCCTGGAGCGCATGAGCCCCCTGGGTATCGCCGCCGCCTCCGGTCTGCTGGTAGGGACGGTGGTGACCATGGTCTATCTGCCCCTGGTCTACGTGCTGCTGGATGACGCCCAGGAGAAGCTGAGGACGCTGGGGCGCGCGGCCAGAAAACCGGCGCTCACCCTGCTGCTGTTCGGCGCCCTGCTGTCGCCCCAGGTCGACCCCGCATCGGCGGCCGAACTCCCTTCGCCCCTGTCGCTGACGGAGGCGGTGGCCTATGGCCTCGAACACAGTCCGGTTCTCGTCCAGGCCGCCGCCGAAGTGGAGCGCGGCCTGGGCCTGGTGCGGAGCGCCGGGGCCCCGCGCGGGGTGCAGCTGCGCCTGGAAGGGAGCGCAGCCTGGTCGCAGGAGCGTCACAACATGGCGCCGGGGCTGGCGCCCCAGAATCAGGGGTTTGCCCATCGCGTCTATCAGGCCACGGCCAGCGCCGATCTGCTTCTCGCCGACTTCGGTGCGACCCGGGCCCGTCTGAAGGCCGCCAGGGCCCAGCAGGAGGGGGTCCGGCATCAGGCGGCCCGAGCCCGTGACGAGGTGGCCTTTCAGATTTCCCAACAGTTTTTGCAGGTATTGTCCCTGCGCGATATTCGCCTGGCCACCCTCGCCTCCCTGGACAGTCTGTCTGCTCTCGACCGCGCTGCCGAGCAGCTGTGGCGGCAGGGGCGGACGGCGCGGGTGGACAAGCTCAAGGTCGAGGTGCGTCTGGCCGAGGTGGAAAGTCAGCTGGCCGAGGTGGAGGCGGCCCTCGTCGAGGCGGAATACGCCTTGCTGGCTGTCTTGGGATGTGAGGGTGAACTGCCGCCGCTGACCGACGTCGATCCCGCCGCAGTGACCCAAGTCTCGGCGGAAAACAGGGATGGGGGGAGCCACCGCGATGACCTGGCGGCGCGGCAGGCCGAGGTCGAGTCTGCCCGCCGACAGCTCGCCGGGGCGAAGCGGGATTACCTGCCGGAGCTGCGGCTCTTTGCCAGTGCCGGATATTACGGGGCCGACGATCCCCTGTCGATGGCGGCTGGGGTACCCGGCGACGACAGCCAGACCGATGCGACGGTCGGGGTGAAGCTGACCGTTCCGCTGTTGGACGGCGGTTTGCGGGCCGGCAAGGTGACGCAGGCCCGCGCCGAAGCAGATAGGGCCCGGGCCCGCCTGCGCGAGGCTCAACTCAACGCGCGGCGTGAACTGGCCGTCGCCCAGGCCGAGGTGGCCAGCGCCCAGGCCCGGCAACAGGCCCATGGCAAGGGGGTGGTACAGGCCCGCGAAGCTGTGCGTCTGGAACGGCTCAAGTACGAGGCGCAAAAAGGATCGGTCAACGAGGTGCTCGACGCGGAAGCCGCATTGCTGCAGGCCAGCAGCCTGCTCCGTCAAGCCGAGCGGGGTCTGATTCTGGCCCGCCTGGCGGAAGAGCTGGCGAGGGGCCGACTGTCGCTTCCGGGGGAATAGCCTGAAGAAAAAGCGACCGGAATCCAACCGGATCTGCTAGGTAAGCGGATTCTTTTATGTTACCCTTTGCCTTCATCCGCGACAGGGGCCCAGCCACAGGCGGCCCAGCAACCCAGACAGGGAGGATCAATGCAAAATTGGGGAGAAGGTCCCTCGGCAGAGGACTTTGAAAGGAAAATCATCGATATAGGGCAGAAGCTCAAGAAAGAGTTTCGCCCCAGTAAAAATCTCTTTCTCGTGGCCGTGGCCGTCCTGGCTGTTTTTGTGGGCATGAGCAGCTTTTACAAGGTCGATACGGAAGAAACCGGGGTCATCCTGCGCTTCGGCAAGTTTACCGGCTATTCACAGCCGGGACTCCACTTCAAGCTGCCCTTCGGCATCGACCGCGTCTACCTGGTCAAGACCGGTCGCGTCTTTAAGGAAGAGTTCGGTTTCCGCACGGTCCTGCCGGGCGAGCGCTCCACCTACACCAAGAGGAATCTCGAGGAGGAATCCCTCACCCTGACCGGCGACCTCAACGTCAGTGACGTGGAGTGGATCGTCCAGTTTCAGGTGACCGATCCCTACAAGTACGTTTTCCAGCTGAAAAATCCCGTGGACACCATCCGCGACGTCAGCGAGGCCATGGTACGCAAGGTCATCGGCAACAGCAACGTCACCGACGTGCTGACCACCGAGCGCGCCATGCTGGCCTCCCGCATCCAGCAGGACTTGCAGCAAACCCTCAATCAGTACGATATCGGTGTGCGCGTGGTCACCGTGAAATTTCAGGATGTCACGCCGCCCGATCCGGTCAAGAAGGCCTTCAACGAGGTCAACGAGGCCGAGCAGCAGAAGGAGAGCATGATCTTCCAGGCCCGTGAACAGTTCAACCGCGAAGTGCCCCGGGCCCGTGGTGAAGCGAAGAAGACAGTGGAAGAGGCCGAAGGCTACGCCATCGAGCGCATCAACAAGGCCCGCGGCGAGACCAACCGTTTTGAAGCCCTGCTGCTCGAATACCGCAAGGCGCCGGAAGTGACCAAGCGCCGCATTTTCCTCGAAACCATGGAAGAGGTGCTGCCGAAGCTGGAAGAGATCTACGTGATGGACGGCGCCGGGGGTAACCTGCTGCCGCTGCTGCCCATGCGCAGCGAGAGTCAGGGAGGGAAGCAATGAAAAAAGCACCAGCACTCATCATTCTGGCCTTTGTTGCCTTTGTCGGGATCAGCAGCAGTCTTTTCGTGGTCAATGAGGCCGAACAGGCCATCGTCACACAGTTCGGCAAGCCCGTGGGAGATGTCAAGGGTCCGGGCCTCCACCTCAAGATTCCCGTCATTCAGGAGGTCAAACGCTTCGAAAAGCGCATCATGAAGTGGGACAGCGATCCCAACCAGATTCCGACCAAGGACAAGCGTTTCATCTGGGTCGACACCACGGCCCGCTGGCGCATCGTCGATCCCCTGCTCTTCTACAAGACCGTGGCGACGCAAATGGGCGCCCAGAGCCGTCTCGACGACATCATCGACTCGGTGGTGCGCGATGCCGTTTCCGGTCGTCTGCTGGCCGAACTGGTGCGCGGCAGCGATTACCAGTCGCCGAGAGGCCCGGGAGAGGAAGAGGTCTTTGAGGTCGAGGGGGAGGTGGTCAGCGAGAGCCAGCTGGTCGGTCGCGAGGAGATTCTCGAGAGCCTGCTGGAAAAGGCGCGGGCCAGCACCCCCGAGTACGGTATCGAACTGATTGACGTGCAGATCAAGCGCATCAACTATGTCGACCAGGTTCTGACCCGCGTCTACGAACGCATGGTTAACGAGCGTAACCAGGTGGCGGCCGAATATCGCTCGGAAGGCGAAGGAGAAAAGGCCGAGATTCTGGGCAAGATGGAGCGAGAGCTCAAGCAGATCACCTCGGAAGCCTACCGTCTGGCTCTGGAGATTCGCGGCAAGGCCGACGCCGAAGCGGCGGGCATCTACGCCACGGCCTACAGCCGCGACAAGGAATTTTACTCCTTTTTACGCACCCTCGAGTCCTACAAGAAGGTCATCGGCAAGAACGGCCGCCTGGTGATCGGCACCGACTCCCCCTTCTACAAATACTTGCAGGACGTCAAATAGGCGATCATTGAGACGCTGACCATCGCAAGGCCCGCCTTTTCTCAGAAAGGCGGGCCTTTTTGCCTTTAAGGGGGTGGCAGCGGCGTCTTGCATTGCCGCCGAAGCCAAGTAAACTCTTGTTATTCCAACGCCAAATGCGCACGGGATGTGGGGATGATGCAGATTGCCATGAATACTCTGGGCGGGCTGGCTCTATTCATGCTCGCCATGATGATGATGACCGAAGGACTCAAGGTCTTCGCCGGCGGTGGTCTGAAGCAGCTGCTCAACCGCTACACGTCCACGCCCCTGCGGGGGGTGATGGCGGGGGTCCTGGTGACGGGGCTGGTGCAGTCTTCCGGGGCGGTCACCGTGGCGACCATCGGCTTCGTCAATGCCGGGGTCTTTACCCTGGCCCAGGCCCTGACGGTGGTCTTTGGCACCAATATCGGCACCACCGTCACCGCCTGGCTGGTGAGTCTGGTCGGCTTCGGTTTCAAGATCGAGAATTTCGCCCTGCCGATCCTGGCGCTGGGTGTCCTGTTGCGACTCGGCCTTTTCGACCGCCGCCTGCGGGGTCTGGGGGAAGCCCTGGCGGGTTTCGGGCTGTTCTTCCTCGGTCTGGCCATTCTCAAAGACGGTTTCGGCGGCCTGGCGCAGAGTTACAGTGCCACGCTAATAGATGGCGAGCGCGGCGGCACCCTGCTCTTTCTGGCCCTCGGTTTTGTGGCGACGGTATTGACCCAGTCCTCCAGTGCCTCCATCGCCATTGTGCTGACCGCGGTCAGCGGCGGCGTGCTCGGCATGTACCCGGCTGCTGTCGCCATCATCGGCGCCAATCTCGGCAGTACCTCGACGGCGGCCATGGCGGTACTACGCGCCACCCCCAACGCCAAGCGACTGGCCCTCGGTCATATCCTCTTCAACCTCATCACCGGCGTCGTTGCCCTGGCCCTGTTGCCCCTGCTCATGTGGGGCATCCATCTGCTGGCGGATGGCCTCGAACTGGAAGGGAGCCCGGCGGCGGTGCTGGCGCTTTTTCACACGGTCTTCAACGTCCTGGGGGTTCTGCTGATGCTGCCCGCGGCCGGTCTGTTGACCCGCTGGCTGCAGCGGCTCTTCCGCAGCCAGGAGGAAGAAGCCGGGCGCCCGCGTCACCTCGATACGACGCTGACCGCCACTCCCGATCTGGCCGAATCGGCCCTGGCCGCCGAACTGGCCCGTTTACGGCTGATGGCCAGCCAGATGGTGCATGACGCCCTGCTGCGTCCCGAGCAACCGGCGGCGCTGGTGGAACAGCAGGCGGCGGCCATGCGTACCCTGGTCGCCGCCATCACGGACTTTATCAGCAAGGTGCGCGCCGAAAGCATGTCCCGGGAGGTCGGAGAGAGCCTGGCCCGGGATCTGCGCATCGCCCGCTATCTGGACGAGGCGGCGCGCCTGTCGGGCAATGCCGTGGAACTGCGCCGGCAGATGGCCATCAGCAGCGACCGCCAGGTCGTCGATAGGCTCGAACACCTCATCGCCGCGGTGAAGTTCTGCTGCGACCTGACGGGGCGCGATGAGGAGTTTCAGGGAACGGATGCCCATCGTCAGCAGGCGCTGGAGCGTTTTCAGGGCGCCTACCAGCAGGCTAAAGGAGAGATCCTGGCGGCAGCCGTGGCCAGAAGGCTGTTGGTTGAGCAGGCCGATCAGCTGCTGGGGGTGCTCAGTACGACCCGGCGCATGGTGGAGCAGCTGGTCAAGGCCGATCGGCTGCTGCGCGATCCTGCCAGAGCCCAGGTCATCGAAGCGCAAAGCGAGGAAGCTTCCTCGCCGGAGTAAGGCACATAGATCAATCGATAGAGGAGGACGTTACCATGTTTAAACGCATAGGCCTGTTTGTCATCACCAATATCGCCATTCTCCTGGTGCTAAGCCTGGTGCTCAACCTGCTGGGGGTCGGACCCATGCTGCAGGAAGAGGGTTTGAACATGCCGAGCCTCATCGCCTTTGCGGCGGTCTTCGGCTTTGGCGGCTCCCTCATTTCCCTGGCCATCTCCAAGTGGACGGCCAAGCGCCTTACCGGCGCCCAGGTTATCAGCCAGCCTTCCAGCGAACAGGAGATCTGGCTGGTGGAGACGGTGCGGCGCCAGGCCGTGGCCGCGGGGATCGGCATGCCCGAAGTGGCCATCTACAACGCGCCGGATGTCAACGCCTTTGCCACCGGCATGCGGCGCAACAGCGCCCTGGTGGCGGTGAGCACCGGGCTGCTGCGGGCCATGAACCGCGACGAGGCCGAGGCGGTGCTGGCCCATGAGGTCAGCCACGTCGCCAATGGCGACATGATCACCCTGGCGCTTATTCAGGGGGTGGTGAATACCTTTGTCATCGTCGCCTCGCGCGTGGTGGGACATCTGGTCGACCGCGTCGTCTTCAAGACCGAGCGGGGGCATGGACCCGGCTTCTTTATCACCACTCTCGTCGCCCAGATGGTCTTCGGCATCCTGGCCAGCATCATCGTCTTCTGGTTCAGTCGTCAGCGGGAGTTTCGGGCCGACGCCGGCGCCGCTACCCTTGCCGGCCGCGAGAAGATGGTGGCGGCCCTGGAGCGGCTGCGCATATCCGCCGGTCAGCCCCACCTCCCCGACCAGATGGCCGCCTTCGGCATCTCGGGGAACATCGGCCGGGGCCTCAAACGTCTGTTCATGACCCACCCTCCCCTCGAGGAGCGTATCGCCGCCCTGCGGCAGGAGCTTTAGGAAAAGAGAGGGAAACGGAGACCTGCGAGCATGGATGCCCCTATCCTGACCGTACTCCTGATTCTGGCCGTTACGGTGGCCCTGTTGGCGCTGGAGATCTTCCGTCTCGACGTGACGGCCCTCCTCTGCCTGCTGGCGCTGGCCTGGACCGGCGTACTGGAGCCGCAGGAAGCCCTCTCGGGGTTTGCCAGCAATGCGGTGGTGGCCATGATGGCGGTGATGATTCTCGGTCGCGGCCTGGCCAGAACGGGTCTGATGGATCGTTTCGCCCGCTTTTTCGTCAGGAAGGTGGGAGACAAACCTTCGCGCATTGTCGCCTTATTGTCGCTGTCCGTCGGCTCCCTGTCGGGCTTCATCCAGAATGTCGGCGCTGCCGCTCTTTTTCTGCCGGCCATTCTGGATATCGCCCGGCGGCAGCGGATTCCGGCCTCGACCCTGGTCATGCCCATCGGCTTCGCGGCCATTCTGGGCGGCACGCTCAGTATGGTCGGTTCAGGGCCCCTCATTCTCATCAACGATCTGCTGGGGGTCGGCGGTCATGAATCCTACGGGTTGCTGAGCGTAACCCCCGTGGGCCTGACCCTGCTTGGCGCCGGCATTCTCTATTTCGTGCTGTTCGGCAAGACGGTCCTGCCAGACACGGCGTCTCGGGAGGTCGCCCCTTCCGAACAGGAGCGGCTCATCGAGGCTCTGCATCTGCCCGACCATATCTGGCTCTACACCATCCCCGCCGGAAGCTCCCTGATTGGGCAGACCCCAGAGGAGGCCGGGCTGTGGAGCCGCTTCGGTCTCAATCTCCTCGGTCTGGCCCGTGACCGGGAGATCCATTACGCCCCCTGGCGGCAGACTCGCTTCGAAGCCGGTCAGACTTTGGCCCTGCTGGGAGAGGAGGCGAAGACGGAACGGTTCGCGGCGACCTTTGACTTGCGACAGGAGGCTAAAAAGGGGAGATTCGCTCCCCTGCGCGACCCGGAACGGGCCGGTTTTGCCGAGGTCATCATCCCGCCCCGCTCGGCCCTGGTCGGCCAGACCCTGCGGAGTTTTGCCCTGCGTCGCCGTTACGCGGTTGAGCCGGTCCTGATGTTCAACCGGGGGGAAGAGGTGCGGGGGGATTTTTCCGATCGCGACATCGCTCCCGGCGACACCTTCATTCTGTATGGGCTGTGGGAGAATATCGACGATCTGAAAGGCGGCGGCGATTTCGTGGTGGCTACCCCCTTTTCGCGGCCGCAACAGGCCGACGTCAAGGCCTGGCCGGCCCTGCTGTGCTTTGCCGGGGCCGTGGGCCTGGCCCTGGCGGGGTTTCCGCTGTCCCAGGCCTTTTTGACCGGCGCTCTGGCCATGATCCTGACGGGGGTGCTCTCCATCGAGGCGGCCTACGAGGCTATCGAATGGAAGGTCGTCTTCCTGCTCGCCGGTCTCATCCCGCTGGGGCTCGCCATGCAGAAGACGGGGGCTGCCGAATTTCTGGCCCGCCAGCTCATGACCCTGGTGCAGGGGGCCCATCCCCTTCTCTTTCTGCTGAGTGTGGCTGTCCTCTCCACCCTCTTCTCCCTGTTCATGTCCAACGTGGGGGCCATCGTGGTGCTGGCTCCCCTGGTCATCGGCATGGCCGAGCTCGCCGGACTGCCCCCCCGCCCCCTGGTGCTCCTGGCCGCCGTCTGTGCCGCCAACTCCTTTATGCTGCCCACCCATCAGGTCAACGTCCTGTACATGTCGCCCGGCGGCTACCGCAATGCCGACTATATCCGGGCCGGCGGCGGCCTCACCCTGCTCTTTCTGCTGGTCGTCGTCACCCTCTTTTATTTCTTTTATCTCTAACCTTTTTGGGAAAGGAGAAATTCCATGCTGCTTAAACATTACTTCGTCGAAAAGATCGCGCACAGTTCCTACCTGCTGGCCGGCCAGAAAAACTGCGCCATTATCGATCCTCAGCGTGATGTCGATCTCTACATTCAGGAAGCCCGCGCCCTGGGGGTGAAGATCACCCATATCCTGCAGACGCACCTGCACGCCGATTTCATCTCGGGACACATGGATCTAGCCCAGAAAACGGGGGCGAAAATCTACGTGGCCCGTTCGGCCAACTGTACCTTCGATCACGTTCCCCTGGAAGAAGGGGATCGGGTGGAGCTGGAGGACATGCGCCTGGAGGTGCTGGAGACGCCGGGTCATACGCCGGAGCATCTCAGCTATGTGGTGGTGGACACTTCCCGCGCCGACAGCCCTATCGGCGTTTTCGTCGGCGACACCCTTTTCGTCGGCGATGTCGGGCGGCCCGATCTCTTTCCCGACCAGGCCCGGGAGCTGGCGGGCAAGCTCTATCACAGCCTGCACGATAAACTGCTGAAACTGCCAGACTATTGCGAGGTCTACCCGGCTCATGGGGCGGGCTCCCTGTGCGGGCGGGCCATGGGGGCCAAATGGCGCAGCACCATCGGTTACGAACGCCGCTTCAATGACGCTCTGCAGATCAACGACAAGGACGCCTTCATTCGCTCCCTCACGGAGGATATGCCGCCGGCGCCCGATCACTTCAGCCGCTGCAGCGACATCAATCGGCAGGGACCGACGCGCCTGGCCGAGCTGCCACATCTGGAAGAGCTGGAGCCGGACCGGTTCAGCGCCCGCCTGCAGGATGCCGATCTCGAGGTTCTGGACGCGCGCAGCTATCATGCCTTCAGCAGCCAGCATGTGCCGGGGGCCTGGCACCTCGACCTCAAGGGGAATTTCCCGACCTTTGCCGGCTGGGTGCTGCCGACGGACCGGGACATTCTGCTGGTGACCGATGACTTTTCCAAGGCGAAGGAGGCCCTGCGCTGGGCCCGGCGCGTGGGGGTGGACCGCATTGTCGGCACCCTGGCCGGCAGTATGTCGGCCTGGGCCACCTCCGGCCTGAGTTCTACCTCCTTCCGGCAGGTTTCGGCCGAAGAGCTGCATGAGCGCATGCAGGGGGACGCAAACTTTGTCCTTCTCGATGTGCGGGCCCCCCTCGAATTTGCCGACAGCCATATTGAGGGAGCCGTCAATATCCCGGTGGCCGAGCTGCGCAGCCGCCACCAGGAGCTCGACCAGAACAAGGACATTTATGTGATCTGCAGCTCGGGCAACCGCTCCAGCCTGGGGGCCAGCATCCTGGCAAAAAACGGTTTCAGGCAGCTGTTCAACGTGGCGGGCGGGCTCACCGGCTACAGTGCCGCCGGGTTCGTCAAGGAGTGCCGGGCCTGCGTTAATCCCCACGGTTCGCGTTTTTATTCCAGCGTGATCGATGGCAAGCAGGACTGGAACGAAGAGAATTGAGAGGAGGCGGGATAGATGGATTTTCTCACGGAAGTACGCTGGTCACCCTATGTGGTCGGGATCGGCCTGGGGGTGTTGAGCTGGTTCAGTTTCCTTGTGTCGGGCAAGCCTCTCGCCTGTTCAACGACCTTCGCCCGCCTGGGCGGCCGCATCCTGCAGGCCCTCCAGGGCAAAGGGGTGGAAAATAGGCCCTATTATCAGAAAATCGGCCTCAACCTGGGCTGGCAGGGGCTTCTCGTGTTGGGGGTCGTGCTGGGCGCGCTCGCCTCGGCCCTGCTGTCGGGGGATTTTCACTGGCAGTGGGTGCCGAACCGTTGGGCGCTGGCCTTTGGTGACAGTCCCCTCCGGCGCGTGGTCGTCGCTCTGATCGGCGGGATTTTCCTCGGATTCGGCGCCCGCTGGGCCGGGGGCTGCACCAGCGGTCACGGCATCAGCGGCACCCTGCAGCTCGCCGTTTCCAGCTGGATATCGGCCATCTGCTTCTTTATCGGCGGCATTCTGGCGGCCTTCGGGCTCTTTGCGCTGGCGGGATGAGGGAGGGGGGAAACATGACGCAGAAACAGAAACAACAGCCGTCGCCCGCCTGGGGCCTGCTTATCGGGCTGATCTTCGGCTTCCTCCTGCACAAGGGGGGCGCCACCAAATACGACGTCATCCTCGGCCAGCTCCTGCTGGAGGACTTTACCGTCCTTAAAATCATGCTCAGTGCCGTGGTGACGGGCATGATCGGCATCTATTTCATGAAGGGGCGGGGTTGGATCACCCTTTCCCCCAAGGCGGGCTCGTTGGGCATGAACATCCCCGGCGGTCTTATCTTCGGGGTCGGCTTCGCCGTGCTCGGCTACTGCCCCGGCACCATCGCCGGCGCCATCGGCAACGGCTACCTCGATGCTCTGGTCGGCGGTCTGGCCGGTATCATCATCGGCACGGCACTCTTTGCCGCGCTCTACCCGAGGCTGGAAAAAGGTATCCTGCAAAAAGGCGACTTTGGCGACCGGACTTTGCCGAAATTGTTCAGGGTCAATGACTGGGCCGTGGTGGCGCCGGTGTCTCTGCTTATCGTGCTGCTGCTGGCCTGGCTGGAAAGCGCCGGCCTCTAGCGGTGGAAGGCGCGATTACAGGGGCCAGACCCACAGCAGCATGGGGATGCTGACGGCGACGACGAGGATTTCCATGGGCAGCCCCAGGCGCCAGTAGTCGCCAAAGCGGAAGCCGCCGGGGCCGAGAATCAGGGTGTTGTTCTGGTGGCCGATAGGGGTGAGAAAAGCGCAGGAGGCGCCGACGGCCACGGCCATGAGAAAGGTGTCGGGGCTGGCGTTGAGTTGCGTCGCGGTGCTGATGGACAGGGGGCACATGACGGCCGCTGTGGCGGCATTGTTCATGAAATCGGACAGAGTCATGGTCGTGATGAGGATCAGGGCCAGGGCGAGAACCGGCCGGCCCTGGGCCAGGTTCTGCAGAAGGCCCTTGGCCAGCAGGTCGGCGGTGCCGGTGCTGGCCATGGCGCCGGCCACGGGGATAAGGGCGGCCAACAGGACGATAACGGGCCAGTCAATGGCTTCGTAAAGCTTTTGCAGGGGAATAATCCGCTGAGTCATCATCACCAGGACTCCGGCCGCAAAAGCGATGGCGGCGGGTAGCAGACCAAAGGCCGCGCCACCGACCGCGGCCAGCATCGTCAGGGTGGCGACCAGGGCCTTGCGGCGATCCGGGATGCGGATGGCGCGCGCCGCCAGCGGAACGCAGGCGAACTCGGAGGCAAAGGCGGAGAGGGCTTCCGGTGAACCCTGCATGAGCAGCAGATCGCCGGCCAGCATGCGCGTGACCCGCAGCCGTTTGATGGAGCGGCGACCCTGGCGAGACAGGGCGAGCAGGTTCAGACCGTAGCGGGTGCGCAGCTGCAGATCGGTTGCCGTGCGACTGATCAGCCGGGCGTTAGGCATGACCACCAGTTCCTGAATAACCGTTTCCTCGCTTTCGTGCCGCTGCTGTTCCTTCTCCGTTTTATCGCCCGTTGTTGGCGTGGCCGCGGCCTGTACCTTGGCAGTCAGGGGCGCCTCGTCTGACAGGTCATCGTCCTCCTCGTCCTCTTTTTTCGGAGCGATAGCTTCCTCCAGTTCAAGATGCAGGGATGAGAGCAGGCCGGCCAGCGCTTCCGGGTCGGCCTCGATGACCAGAATGTCGCCGGCGTGCAGCAGGCGGCGCGGGTTGGGGGCGATCACCCGCATTTTGTGGCGCACCATACCGACGATCTGGGCATCGGCCTCCTCCAGTTGGTGTTCCAGGTCGCGCAGCGGCCTGTCCACGACCTTGCTGTCTTCGCCAATGCGCACTTCGGTAAAGTAGGCGCCTGTTTCGAAGCCGCTGATCCCTTCCTGTTTTCGGATGGGAACAAGGCGCCAGCCGAGCAAAACAATAAAAATGATGCCGGTTACGGCGACGGTCAGTCCTACCGGCGTGTAGTCGAACATGGAAAATCCGTTCACCCCGTTGGTTTGGCGAAAGCTGGCGACGATCAGGTTCGGCGGAGTGCCGATCAGGGTGGTCATGCCTCCCAGAATGGTGCCAAAGGATAGGGGCATGAGGACTCTGCCGGGTGAAAGGCCTTTTTTGTCGGCAAGCTGAAAGGCGACCGGCATCAGCAGCGCCAGGGCGCCGACATTGTTCATGAAGGCGGAGAGAACGGCGCCGAGAGCGGTCAGGGCGGTAATGGTCATTATCGGCCCGGCGGAAGAAGGCAGGACTTTCTGAGCCAGGGCATCGACGGCACCCGTCATCTGCAAGCCCTGGCTCAGCACCAGTACACAAGCCACGGTGATGACGGCGGGATGCCCGAAGCCAAGAAAAGCCTCACCGGCTGGCACGAGCCCGGCGATCACACAGGCCAGCAGAGCGCCGCCGGCTACTATATCATGGCGCCAGCGGCCCCACAGAAAAAGCACAATAGTCACCAGCAAAATGGCAATGATCAGAATCTGATCCTGGGTCATCCGGCCTCTCCCAAGCGAACGGTGCCGATTAAGTCCGGTCCGCAAAAATTCGAAGTCATGAAAATTATAAAAAATAGTACCGCAAGGCGTTTGGTTCACAATCACCTTGTGGCGAAATACTTTATTGTGGGGATTCGCGACTATTAGACGGCAAATGTGTCCGGCGCCAGGGTCAAAAAGGAATTTTAGCTTGCCTTGCCTGAAATAATCCGGATATGTTGATTTTTCTCCGAGAGACTTCTCGTATTCCACTTCGACACAACATGATGTTTCAAGCCGGCAGGCCACGAGACATGTAACGGGGGGAGATACCTTTGACTTTCTGGCTGCTTTATCTGGCCACAGGCGCCTTTACGGGGGTTTTTGCCGGTCTGCTGGGCGTGGGCGGCGGTCTGATCGTCGTGCCGCTGCTGACCTTTGTCTTCACCAGCCAGCAGATGCCCGAAGCCTATATTCTTCACCTGGCCCTGGGTACCTCCCTGGCCAGCATCATCCTGACCTCGATTTCCAGTTTCCGGGCGCATCACGCCCGCGGCGCCGTACACTGGGGGGTGGTGCGCGGCATCTCCCTCGGCATCCTCACCGGCACCTTTTTCGGTTCCTGGGTGGCGGCCCAGCTGAGTGGACGCTTTCTCAGCGCCTTTTTCGTGGTCTTCCTCTATACCGTGTCCCTGCGCATGTTTTTCAATGTCCGCCCCAAGGCTTCCATGACCCTGCCGAAGCCGGCCGGTCTGTTTGCGATGGGGAATGTCATCGGCGGCGTCTCCAGCCTGGTCGGCATCGGTGGCGGCAGTCTGTCCGTCCCCTTTCTCGTGCGCTGCAACCTGCCGGTCCACACGGCTGTCGGCACTTCCGCCGCCATCGGCTTTCCCATCGCCGTAGCCGGTGCCGCCGGCTATGTTCTCAACGGCCTGGCTGTGGCCGAACTCCCGGCCGGCAGCCTCGGCTTTGTCTATCTTCCCGCCCTGGTCGGCATCTGCCTGGCCAGTGTGCTGACGGCCCCCTTGGGGGTGCGACTGGCCCACAGCCTGCCGGTGGCGCGGCTCAAGCGGATTTTCGCCCTCTTCCTCATGGTCATGGGCACCCGCCTGCTGCTCGGTTTCTTCTAGCCCCCGCCCTGTATCAACGCCTGCCGGTTTCCTGATAACTTGGGGTCAGCATTGGGATCGCCAGGTAGGCGGCAGGACTGCCCGTGGGCTTTTTGCTTGCCAAGAAGCCATTTCTGCGGATAAATTGGCGGTTCATCGGCAATAACAAAACTGTGTTTTGAAGTTGGGTAGCCAGATAGAAAACGCCCCTTTCCGCTTGAGGAGCCATGGAAGTTCTCCGTCACCACGAAATAACGGCCCTGTTCCTCGCTCTGGGGCTGCTGCTGGCCACGGCTCGCCTGCTGGGAGAGACGGCCCGCCGCTTCAACCTGCCATCCGTCCTCGGCGAGATTCTCGCCGGCATTCTGTGGGGGCCGACGATCTTCGGCGTCCTCGCCCCCGCCGCCCACACTTTTCTCTTCCCCCGTACAGGTGGTGGGGCCGTCGCCTTTGACGCCCTGACGACCCTGGCCATCGTCCTTTTTCTGCTGGTCGCCGGCATGGAGGTCAACCTTTCCACTGTATGGCGGCAGGGGAAGGTGGCCCTTTGGGTGGCTCTGGCCGGGATGCTGCTCCCCTTCGCCCTCGGCTTTGCCGTAGCCTGGTACCTGCCGGGGCTTGTGGGCTATCAGCCCGGCGTCAATCCTCTG
The DNA here is from genome assembly GCA_033549025.1 of Desulfuromonadales bacterium. GTDB lineage: Bacteria > Desulfobacterota > Desulfuromonadia > Desulfuromonadales > SZUA-540 > SZUA-540. Next base: position 3,231 of record JAWSUS010000022.1, on the reverse strand, counting down.
GCCTTTGCCCTCTTCATGGCCACAGCGCTTTCCATTTCGGCCTTGCCCATCATTGCCAAGATCCTGATGGATCTCAACATCTACCGTAGCGACCTGGGCGTGACGGTGGTGGCGGCGGCGGTTTTCAACGATCTGCTGGGCTGGCTCGTTTTTGCCGTGATTCTGGGGATGCTGGGGGCCAGCAGCGGCATGCCCCTGGCCCACACTCTCTGGCTCACTCTGGTCTTTACCGCCGCCATGCTCACGGTGGTCCCCTGGGTGATTCACCGTCTGCTCCCCTGGATTCAGGCCCATGCCAGCTGGCCCGGCGGTGTGCTCGGCTTTGCCCTCTCCTTCGGGCTGCTGGCAGCGGCTTTCACCGAGTGGATCGGCATTCACGCCATCTTCGGCTCTTTTCTGGCCGGGGTGGCTCTCGGTCATTCCAGTCACCTGCGGGAGCGTACCCGTACCACCATCGACCAGTTTGTCTCCTTTATCTTCGCGCCCCTCTTTTTTGCCAGCATCGGCCTCAAGGTGAATTTCGCTGCCAATTTCGATCTGCTACTGACCCTCACGGTTCTCGGCCTGGCCCTGAGCGGCAAGGTTATCGGCAGCGCTCTCGGCGGACGACTGGGAGGGCTGTCCAAGCGCGATTCCCTGGCGGTGGGGTTCGGCATGAGCGCGCAGGGGACCATGGGGATTATCCTTGGCGTGCTGGCTCTGCAGTATGGACTGATCAGCGAGCAGGTCTTCGTCTCCCTGGTGGTGATGGCTCTGATCACCTCGCTGGTGAGCGGCCCAATGCTGCAGGGGATACTGCGCCTCAAAAAGCCCCGGCACTTTACGGATTTCCTGATCTCGCGGACCTTTCTCTGCCCTCTCTCCTGCCATACCCACGCCGAGGCGATCGCCTCCCTGGCCAGGGCGGCAGCCGAAGCCTACGACCTGGACAGCGAGACCATTTGCGAGGCGGTCATGGCCCGGGAGCGCCTGATGCCGACGGGCATCGGCAATGGCCTGGCCGTGCCCCACGCAAGGCTCCCAGATCTGAAAGTGCCGGTGGTGGCCGTGGGGCTGCCGGCGGTCGGCATCGATTTCGACGCTCCGGACGACACGGCGGCCAATATCATTTTCCTCATTCTGACCCCGACGGTGGATAATGGCGCGCAGCTCGAGATTCTTTCCGACATTGCCACCACTTTCAAGGCGAGGGAGGTGCGGGAAAAGGCGGGCGGTGTCACGGGATTCACCGAATTTCTCGCGCTGGTGCGCAGCAGCCAGGGGCACTGAGCCCAAAAGGCGCCGCACTTCCTTAAACGACAAAAGCTCCGGTTATGGCCGGAGCTTTTGTCGTTTGAACAGGTGAGATTGGTTGCGGGAATCAGAAGAGCAGCACCGGGCAGCGTACATGGTGCAGAACGTAGTTGGCGACGGAACCGAAGAGAATGTCCCTAACTTCGCCCTGCCGCCGCCGGCCTAGAACGACCAGGGCGATGTTTTCCTCGTTGGCGAGGCGCGTGACCACTTCCCGAGGCGAGCCCATCTCCAGGCGGGTTTCGGCGCGGAACCCGGCCTCAAGAAAACGCGGCAGCTGCTTCTGCAGGAGCAGTTCGCCGGCTTTGCGGGCGTTTTCGCGGATCATGTCGACCTGAAAATCGGGAATCATCCGATAGGCGAATTTGTCGACATCCAGGACATGCAGCAGCACCAGGGGCAGCGGGAAGCGCTCTCTGTCGTCCAGAATCGCCTGGATGGTCTTTTCGGAGGTGGCCGAACCGTCTATGGGAACGAGAATTCTGGGTTCCATATCCAATCCTTGCAAAGGGTAAGGGGTGTCAGTTTCCATAGCCGTAGATCAGGCGCGGCAGCAGCAGAACGAGGTCGGGCCAGTAGGTGAACACCAGCAGCAGCGCGATCTGGATGAGCAAAAAAGGCATGACGGCGCGGCTGACATAGAGCAGGTCCCGGTCCACCACGGCGCCGGATATGTACAGGCTGACGCCCAGGGGCGGGGTGCAGTAGCCGATGCCCAGATTAATGGTCATGAGCAGGCCGAAGTGAAGGCTGTCGACGCCGAACTTGGCCAGCAGAGGGAGAAAGATCGGGGTCAGGATCAGGGTCGCCGAGATGATGTCCATGAACATGCCGATCACCAGCAGCAGAATATTGACGGCCAGCAGAAAGACCAGGGGGGACTGGATGTTGGCGACAACGGCGTTGGCGATGCGGTCGGGAATCTGCTCGAAGGTCAGGTACTCGCCGAAAACCGAAGCGCCGGCGACAATGATGAGCAGAGTTGCGGAAGTGACCGCCGAGGAGACCACGACCTTCTTGACGTCGCGAATCTTCATGTCCCGGTGGATGGCGATCTCCACGAAAAAGGCGTAGAAGCAGGCGACCACAGCCGCCTCGTTGGCCGTGAACAGGCCCGAGTAAATACCACCAAAAATCAGCACGGGGAGCAGCAGGGCCCAGATGCTTTCTTTGAGCACCGCGACGAGTTCACGGAAACTGGGCTTTGGCTGCGTGGCCAGTCCCTTGTTTTTGCAAAAAAAGTAGGCATAGAGGGACATGGCGGCCATGATGAGCAGGCCCGGAATAAAGCCGGTAAGAAAGAGGGCCTCCACCGAATCGTTGGTGACCATGGCGTAGAGGATCATCGCGATTGAAGGCGGTATGATGACGCCCAGGATGGGGGCGGTGGTCATGATGCCGACACTGAATTTTTCGTCATAGCCGTTCTGGACCAGGGCCGGAATCATGAAACCGCCGATGGCGACCACCGTGGCCACGGTGGAACCGGAGATGGCGCCGAAAAAGCCGCAGGCGAGAATACCGGCCATGGCCAGACCGCCGGGCAAAAAGCCGACCACCACGTTGGCCGTCTTGATCAGTTTCTGCACGATGCTGCCGGTGGTCATGATATTGCCGCACAGGACAAAAAAGAGCACCACAATGAGCGCGAACTTGTCCATGCTGCGGTAGAGCACCTCGACCACGATCTGCGGGTCGATACCGACCAGAAAGGTCAGCCCGACGAGCCCGGTGAAAAAGAGCGCCATAAAGACGGGGACTGTCGTAGCCAGGGCGCCGATGAGAATAGCGAGGATGAGCAGGTGATTGGCTTCCATGAGTGAAATCCTGGTTCAGAGCCGCAAGAAATGAATCGACTAGTTGTTGAGTGCCAGCACATCGTAGACAAAAAAATGTGCCAGGACATCGTTTACAAAATTGTTCTCTGACAATCGAATA
>JAWSUS010000021.1:0-62571 GCA_033549025.1 Desulfuromonadales bacterium | reverse complement strand
ACCTAAGGAAATGACTCCCTTCAGAAGGCTATTCTTCTCCACGTGCGATCTCCCTGAGAATAAAAATCAAGATTTGCATTCTTTCAGCTTACAAAACAGGGACTTATCGTATACAATCAGACGCCTTGGATAAAGAATTAACGCTCACAGGCGTGATTATTTATCCCTCATATGGCAGGCTTTATTAGCTCGATTTATTTTTTAGGCAAACTGCCTTGATCAAATAAACCTAACCTGAAATATAAACGTTTTCACAGAAACACCTATTCTTACAGCATGTTTTTTATACTTAAATTCCCCATAGACATCTCATGGAATACATGAGTAAAACAGCTTTGATATTCTGGACTGGCGTTGCTCTGGCGCTTCATGCCGCCCTGCTGCTGGTTCCGTCCCCCATCTCGCGGGTGCGGCCTCTGGAGGATAATATCGAGGTCGCTTTTCAGACCCTCCCGGTCGCGGTGGTGAGCGAGCCGACCCCTACGACCGAGGTTCACCCCGAAGTTCCTGAACCAGATCCCCAGCCCCCTGCCACGACACCCCCAAAGCCAGCCATTACACCTCCCGAGCCGAAACCCCTTCCGGTGAAAGAGGTAACAGATGAGGCGGTGCTTCCCAAACCGAAACCGGTCCCAGTCCCGCTGCCCAGACCAGAGCCATCGACGGAACCTGCAAAGGAGGCTGCCGACAACACCCAACTAGCGGCTCAACCGCAAAGGGTCAACAGAGACGTCGATAAACGTCCGTCGGCGCCTGCCAACGCCCTGGTCGAGGCGGTGCCGGTCTATGCTGACAACCCGCCCCCCACCTACCCCCGCCTGGCCCGGGAACGAGGCTGGCAGGGCGAGGTGCTGCTGCGGGCCAGGGTAAGTCGAGGTGGTCGCGTCCTCCATGTTCAGGTGGAAGAATCCTCGGGATATGCCCTGCTCGATCGCGCGGCTGTCAAGGCCGTCAAAAGCTGGCGCTTTCGTCCGGCTCATCGAGGCGACCATGCCGTCGAAGCCGAGGTTCGCCTGCCCGTCCGTTTCCAGTTGCAGTCCTCTTAACCCCCAAATATTAGCAACTTTTCACCCCAGCCAGATTCCCAACCTCAGTGGGTGAAAACCCCCACCATGTGTTAAATGCCACACCTCGGTATGGCATTTAACACATCGGCCAATCCGTTAAAATTAAACGAAACCCATTTCAAAACAGCGTTCTTCGAGCGTCTCCCCATTTCCTACCCGCCAACTAAATATTTCTTTCCCCCCCCAAACCCTCGCCCCCACGCCATCATGCAAAAATTCATACTATTCAATCCTTACTGGGTGGCATGACAATTGGCATTCTTTATGCTCATTAGAGGACCAACGCGACACCAATCCGGTTTTCGAAACACATTGGGTGAGCTAACCATGATGCGAGCAATCAACCACACAAGGACAACATCACCAGCGCTGCTGCAGTGCCTCCTTGGTGGCTGTTTCGCCGTGGCCCTTTCCCTCACTCCTTCCCTGGGCCTTTGCGACGCCAAGGCCACCTACATGTACAAACTTTCCGACTTCAGCGGCGAAGTTGCCTCCCTGTGGGCCCGAGTGGCGGTCAACCCTGAACTGGGTGAGGTCTACGCCCTCAACCGCGAAGACTCCGCCATCCAGATCTACAACCAGGAAGCCATGCAGATATTCGGTTTCGGCGAAGAACTGGGACTCTCTTCCGCCCTGGATATCACCTCTGGTCAGGACGGCGACCTCTACGTGCTCTACAGCAATCCCCTCAACCGCATCCTGCATCTGGATTACAAAGGGGCTCCTTTAGGCGAGATCGTTCCTCGCGATCTGCCCGATACCGTCCGCGGCTTTCAAGCCAACTTCATGGTTCTTAAAAACGGCAGCTTCTACCTGGCCGACGCTGAAGCCATGCAGGTGCTCGTCCTTTCCGCTGAGGGAAAATACGAGAATCACATCGACCTTCGACAACTATTTGAGGGGCAGATCAACAACGACCTGAGCCAATCCGACCTGCGCGCCTCACAGGAACGCAAGCTGCAGGACGACATGAAGGCCTTGAGCAGCGCCGAAATTAACGGCTTCGCTGTGGGGAACCAGGGGGAGATCTACTTCACCGCCGCCACCCTCTTCTCCGCCTTTCGCTACACGGCAGACGGCACTCTGGGTCAGTTCGGCGTTCCCGGCGGCGCGGTGGGCAAGTTCGGCGTCATCTCAGGCATCGAAACCGACGCTGCCGGCCGTATTTACGTGACGGACCGCCTGCGCTGCGTGGTGCTGGTCTTCGATAAGGATTTTCAGTTTGTGACCGAGTTCGGCTATCGCGGGGCCGCACCGCAAAACCTCATCGTTCCCGACGATATCGCCATCAACGATCAAAACGACACGGTGTATGTGTCTCAGGCAGCCAACCTGGGGGTCAGTGTATACAAACTACAGTTTGACACGAACTGACTGCTGGGACTGCCAACCATTTCGGGGCTCTGCCACAGCCCTTTGACGAAAGGAGGTGAACCTAAAAATAACACCTGCAACACCCCGGATACCCGCCAGGGGGCGGCTATCCACTAATCCTCCGAAAAAGGTAAACCCATCGCGAGGTGGGGACACAAAGTCACAGATCCACTTCAGGGGAAGGGGATGGCTGGGCTGTTCGGACCCAATCTAAAAGATTTTCAGGAGGATCCAAAAATGAAGAAGTTTTTTGTTATCTGTTCTGCCATTCTGTTTACATTCGCCATGAGCGGGTTGGCCCTGGCCTTCCATGACGGCGGCGTTGCTCACTGCGACGGCTGTCACTCCATGCACGGCGGCGCCGCTAGCGGCCCGGCCCTGCAGAAAGGCTCTGACGCCAGCTCCACCTGCCTCAACTGCCACAATGGGGCCGCCCGCTATCACGTCAGCAGCGCCGACGGCAGCAACAGCAACGAAGGTGGTGACTTCCACTGGGTTAAAGACAATGGATACATTTATGTTGTACGCAACAGCCCCATAACCTTTGATTTCAGCAATGCTGGTCACAACACCATCGCCGCCGACTTCGGCATCGCGGTTGACGCCAACCTGAGCGCCGCTCCTGGCGGCTCCTATCTCGCTGCCGATCTTTCCTGCACTAGCTGCCATGACCCCCACGGTCAGGCCCAGGGTGGCACCGTCGGTGGCGCCGCGCCCATCTCCGTATCCGGTTCCTATGGCGCCGTTCCCGAAGCAGGCACCATCGCCGGTAACTACCGCATCCTCTATGACAGCAACAAGGTCGGCTTCTCAGAAGACGCTCCTATCGCCCGCGCCAACAGCTATGACGGCAAATCCACCCAGTACGGCAGCGGCATGGCCGGCTGGTGCGCCAACTGTCACGGCTCTTTCTACAGCCAGAGCTCTTCCAACGGCATGCATCCGACCGACGTCACCGTACCGACCGTCTACAACAGCTATGTTGCTACCGGTAACTACACCGGGACCGTCGCCACCGCCTACGATCCCCTGGTTCCTTTTGAGCGCGGCGTGACCACCGGTTCCTGGGATCTGCCCGATCCGACTGACGCGGCAACCGCCGGCGTTGGTGTCGACGGCAGCTCCCAAGTTATGTGCCTCTCCTGTCACCGCGCCCATGCCTCGGCCTTCCCCAACGCTCTGCGCTGGGATATGACCGAAGCCTTCATCGCTGAAAGCTGGACTACTCTGACTGGTACGGGCGCCGTTCTGCCCACGGCAGCAGCCAAGGAATACTACAAGCACGGCGTCGAAGTGGACGTGGCTGTATTCGACCCGGCCGGCACCCCCTTCACCAACGGTTACGGTCACTATCAGCGTTCCCTGTGCAACAAGTGCCACGTACAGGATTAATCGCCGGCAAGACATGGCATAAGATGTTTTACCTGTAATACTTATAAAGGGCTGGCGGTTTTTTAAGTCGCCAGCCCTCTTTTTCCCTAGACTGCACCGCCCAAAATATCTACTGCCATACCTCAACTTTATCCGGGTGCCATGAACAAGTCTATCCTGACATCTCTGGCTGCCATAACCGCACTGCTTCTCGTCACGCTTTACGGCAAAGAAGCTGCCGCCTTTCACTCAGGCGGTGCCGGTTCGTGCAACGGCTGCCACAGCATGCACCACTCGGAAGACGGTCACCCCCTGACAACCGGTTCCGGTGCCTGGCTGCTGCGGGCCTCCGATGCCAGTTCCCTCTGCCTGAACTGCCATGCCGGCTCCGGCGGCCCCACTTCGGCTGCCGTCTACAGCTTTGACGGCTCGGCTCTCACCCCCGGGGGAGATTTTTACTGGGTCACCAAGACCTTCAGCTGGTCCGGCGGCACCAGCCCCGCCGCCCGTCACGGTCATAATATCGTCGCCAGCGATTTCGGTCTTACGGCCGACCCCAACAAAGTCAACGCGCCGGGCGGTTCCTACCCCGCCGCCGCGCTGACCTGCATCAGCTGCCATGACCCCCATGGCGGCCGACTCAACGGCACCGGCGCTCCCATTTCCGTTTCCGGCTCCTATGGGGAAGACCCGGCTGCGGGCACGCGTGCCGGCAACTACCGCCTGCTCGGCGGCTCCGACTATGTCAACAACGGCTTTGCCTTTACATACGATGCCCCTGTAGCCCGACAGAACCCCGTCCATCCCTTCGGCGAATCGGACACTTCTCATGTCGATTACGGTGCCGGCATCAGCGAATGGTGCGGCAATTGCCATGGCGCCATGCTCACCAACGCACATCAAGTGGGAAATGGCACATTTGGACACCCCATTGGTCTGGATGCGCGCTTAGAAGCTGAGATCGCCGCCAACTACAACAGCTACATCCGTACCGGCGATCTCAGCGGCATCGCGGCCACGGCCTACCTACAGTTTGTTCCCTTTGAACGGGGAACCACCAGCACGGCCCTGCTCGACCCCACAAGTACCCAGGGGCCCGATGCCACCGCCAACGTTATGTGCCTGACCTGCCACCGCGCCCACGCCTCGGCCTTCATGTACGCCGGCCGCTGGGACTTTACCGCCGAACTGCTGGCCAATTCGCATCCGGCTATCGGTGACAGCGGCGCCACCGCCACCGATGTCAGCAACAGTTATTACGGACGGAACCTTTCTATCGAATTCGGCAGCACTCAGGGGTCGTTCTGCCAAAAGTGTCATCCGCAGGGAACACCCTGATTAGGATAGCCCTTGCATGGTCTTACCGCGACCGACTGGAGTACTCGTGAAAAGACTGGCTCTTTTTTATGTCATTCTGATGCCGTTTTTGCTGTCGGCCTGCAGTCTTCCCGCCGTGCCCTCGGCTCCTCCGGTCAGCGAACCGGCGTATGGCCTGCGCCTTTATCTGCAACCGCTACCCCAGGAAGCGCAGAACCTGACGCTAACCCTGACGGATTTTGCTGCGATCCGAGCCGATGGGACGCACGTACCATTGACGGCGCCGCCCTTGATCCTCGACGGAAGCCGGCTAATGGAAAAGCAAAAGCGCCTGCTAGCGAGTACCCTGCCGCCCGGAAAGTACCAGGGTGTGAGTTTGCGGATTGCCAATGCCGATCTGCGTACGGACGAGGGGATGACTTCCCTGCTTGTTTCTGAAGAACCTTTTTTACTTAAGGAAGACTTTCGGGTATTGCCGGACAACACCCTGGCCCTCTTTCTGGCTTTGGAGCCCCAGCGGTTGATAACGGACGGCTATCGGCTGACGCCGCTTTTCAGCCTGTGGAAGTCACTCCCCGCCCTGCCTGAGCTCAAAGGCCTGATCAGCAACAGTGCCGCTGGCACCTTGTGTGTCTTTGAGAAAAGGTCGGCCCAGGTAGTTGGTGTTCTTGCCGTCGGCCGCCAGCCCAAGGGCCTGGTCCTCGATTCGCGGCAGCGCCGGGCCTACGTCGCCTTGGCTGGGGACGACACCCTTGCTGCCATTGACCTTATTAACGAAAAAATCCAGGACAAACTGCGCTTGCGCGCCGGCGACACTCCCGGTGAACTGGCGTTGGCGCCCGACGGGCGCACCCTGGTGACGGCCAATACGGCGACGGCCAGCCTGAGCGTCGTCAGTACCTCCCCCCTCGCCGAGCAAGGCCGCCTGCTCTTGACGACAGCGCCCGGCTCGGTATTTTTCGGTCCCTCCAGCACTCTGGTGTATCTGCTGCAGCCCGACATTAACGCAGTCGCTCTGGTAGATACCCATCGGCAGGACATCATTGCCTCGGCGAATCTGGAATTCAGTCCTATCCGTGGAGCCGCCAGCCCTGATGGACGCTCGCTCTACCTGATCACGGCCGACTCGCCCTACCTGCTGGTAGTGGACGCTGCCTCCCTCAGGTTGACCGACCGCATCCTGGTCGGATACGGGGCCCGCTCGCTCACCGTTAACCCCCACAGCGGCCTGGTCTACGTGGGGATGGCCTCCGGTGAAATCGCCTTTATTGAGCCAGGCCTTAGCCTGCCCATTGACACCCTGCAAGGGGAGGAAGAAGCCGTCTGGCTCCATGTCGACTTGGAAGAAAACGCTCTTTTCGTTGTGTCCGCTCGCCACGATCGTGTGGCCAAATACGACCTCGTGAGCAAAAAACGCCTCGGCCTACTTGAGGCCGAGTCTGGCAGTTATGCCGCTGTACTCATGGGTGACTAGCCTTCATCATGACCAGAACCGCTGTCCTCATCTGCCTCCATCTGACTGTGCTGACCTGCTTCCTGACGCCTGCCGCCGGCCACGCCGACAGCCTGCGACTGCTCGGCGACTGGACTTACACCAGCACCAGCTCGGATACGAATGATCGCCGTCAACAGGAACGCATCGACTCGGAATCGCAGCGTTTCAGTCAAATTTACCGGCTTGACCTGTCCAAGGAACTCGGCCCCACCCTCTTTTTAAATGGCGGCGCCCAGCTCGAAGAAAACGATTTGCGCAACGAAACGGAATCCACCGAAACCGGTTTCTTGAAAACCCGCACGGAAGGTTCCACCGTACGGCCCTATGTCGATGTGCAATGGCTGATGCCCCTCTTCACCCTGTCGGGTGGCTACGAGGAGCGGGAGGCTAGATCAAAAACAACAGGAAGCGCCACCGAACGAAACTTCATGGAAACCACGACCGCCCGCTTTTTCTGGCGCCCCGTTGATCTGCCTACCCTCGAACTCGACTACGCCCGCACTCTGCGCTACGACGAGCCTCTGACTCGCGACAATGAAAGTGAGTTTTATCGCCTGAGCAGCAAATACCGCTGGGAGGACCTGGAATTTCTTTACAGTTATCTGCGTAGTGACGAAGAACAGAAGCTAGCCGGTACCGAAGCCATGACACAGACCCATAACGGCCGGGTACGCTACGCCCGCAACTTTTATGACAACCGTCTGACCGTTAGTGCCGGCGCCCGCATGGAACGTTCCACAATTGAATTTCAGGGCGGAGTATCGCAAATTCCAACGACCTCCAGGGGTGAAGGTTTTTTCCTGCTCAATGACACCGACCCCACGGATACCGATCTGGCCTTGACTCCTTATACGCCATCCAGCGAGATACCTTTCATCGATGCCATCAATCTCAGCCCGGCAGGGCCGCAGACCCCCATCAGCATGGGCCTTGATTTCGGCGAAAGCATCCAGGTCGACGTTATCGAGGTCAGCCTGCAGACAGACGACCTAACCTTGGATCGGCTGACATCCACCTCTTTCGATTTTCGTGTTTTCATCAGTGAAGATCAGGAAAACTGGATGGAGATAGGAGCTACTCAGGTACTCGATTCGCTGGACAGCCTCTACCGCATCGATCTCGCCAGCCAGGTCAGCACCGAGTTTATCAAAGTGACGACCTTTGCCCTGCCGGCGTCCTCGGGCATCACGGCGGATATCCTGGTCAGCGACGTAAGGGCATTCGTCACCCCGCCCGCCGATGTCACCGAAATCACCTCGACCTATCAGAACCTCAACGCCGGCCTGTCCTGGAAGGTTACCGACAAAACCCAGATCCTGTACGACGCAACCTACCAGTACCGCGAAACCGATCTCTTTGACGATACGCGCGCGCGCCTGAGCAACGGTCTCAGCCTTATCCATCGTTTCAATCCTATTTTTTCCGGTACGGCCCGCCTGCTGCGCAGCGATGCCTGGGAGCAGTGGAAACATGACACGGCCACCACCAACTACAGCGCCCAGCTTGCCGGCCGCTACCTGCCGACCCTGAACCAGAGTTTGACCTACAGTGGCATGCGCACCGAGGAACCGGAGGGGAAAAGCGTCAGCAACACTATCATCCTGCGCACCAACGCCGAAATGTACAGGGGTTGGGACATCTCCTTCGACCAGGGCTACAACTGGCAGGACTCCGTTACCGGGCAGGACACCTCCGCCTTTTTCGTGCGCCTGCAAAACAGCCTCATCCCTCATCCCCGCTTCAACCTGATCGCCGACTATTCCATTCGCTGGGAGCAGCAGGAGCACGAACCGACGGAGCGGGGAGAGACAGGCCGCGTACGGGCCACCTGGAGCCCGACGGATACGCTCAGCCTCAACGGCGAAGTACGGCAGCGGCGCAATGAAGAGGACATCTACACCTATTGGGAGTACGGGGCAGGCTGGCTCCCCTTGCGCGATGGCACCCTGCAGCTTAATCTAACGTATTACGAGGACGGCGACACAGACGAAGACTGGCGTCGCACCTTTACGCCTAGCCTCGTCTGGAGCGTGACGGAGGAGGCCACCCTGAGGGTGTTGTACAATATTGGCAGCCAGGAAGTTCGTGAAGAAATGACGGATTACCAATCCGTCATGGTGAATTTACGCATCTACACCAATTGATTGTCGGTATTCCAGGACGGCCGCCCGGCGGCCCGCTTCCACCTGACACGTTTCACAAATAAAGAGGATTGCCATGAAACTCTCCACACTACCCAGGACCATCACTCTCTTTCTGCTGGCGCTCGCTTTGACTGCCTGCGCCTCGTCAGAGGCGACCTACAAGAACGCCACCATGAATTTCGGCTCCGTGCAGAGTGTCGCCGTGCTCCCCTTTGAAAACCTGACCACGGACGACGACGCCGCCGCCAGGGTGCGCGACACTTACATGGGCATGCTGTTGGCGACTGAAGCCATGTATGTACTCCCACCCGGCGAGGTGCAGCGTGGAATCGACCGGGCCGGCATTCCCCAGCCGACCAGCCCACCATCCGACAAGATTCAATCCATCGGTAAAATACTGGGCGTCGATGCCGTCATTACCGGCGTACTGCGGGAATACGGCCAGGTTCGCTCCGGCCAGACCCAGGCCAACATCATCTCACTGAGTCTGCAGATGATGGAAATCGAAACAGGCACAGTGGTCTGGTCGGGGGCTTCGACCAAGGGGGGCATTACTCTCTCCGACCGTCTCTTCGGCGGCGGCGGCGATCCCATGAACGAAGTGACCAAAGAGGCCGTCAATGATCTGCTCGATCAGCTCTTCCAATAAGCTCCGTGCCGCTGTGGCCGCCCTGCTTCTGCTGGCGTCCACGGCTTTCGCACAGGAGCCGACCGCTGCCGCCGCCCCGGCGGAGAGCGTTGAAGAGTTGCGGCTGTCGCCCCCGCAAACGCGGGAAGTCTCTCCCCTGGCGGTCGGCACCGGTGTCGTGACCTGGAGCACGGCGGCGCAGGGAGGCAAGGCCCCCATCAATTTGTCCTTCGAACTGTCCCGTGACGGCAAGACGGTCCAGCGGATGGATACGGGCCTGAACAGCCGCTGGATTTGGCGGCCCGAGACAGCCGGCGACTATCGGGTTCGCACCCTGGCCGTCGATGCTCTGGGCAACCAGGCAACCAGCGACTGGTCTCGTGTCTTTCGCATCGCCCCGCCTCTGGTTGTCGAAATCCCCCGCCCTGACCGCGAGCAGCCCCAGGCTGCTCGCAGCTTCCCCATCGCCTGGTCGGTGCGGGCGACCGGCGGTATCGGCGATCTTGACCTGACTTTTGAACTGCTCCGCAACGGGGAAGCGCCCCAAACCATGCAGAGCGGCGCTGAAACCACCTGGCGCTGGCAGCCGCAGGAAGAAGGCCTCTACCAGGTGCGGGCCATCGCTCGCGATGAACAGGGTAACAGCCGCATTGGCCCATGGACCACCTTCTACCGCATTGTGCCCCCTCTCGAGGTGAGCCACCCGGATACGGTTATCGTACCGCCCCGGATGCTGGGTAGTGTTGAGGTTCCCTGGACGGTTCAGGCCAAGGGCGGTTTCGACGGCAAGACCTATACCTTTGCATTGCGTCAGCCCGACGACAAGGTCATCGACATGCCGGAAAGCCCACAGCCCGAATGGCTGTGGAAGCCGGAGGGGCCCGGCCCTCACCAGGTGAGGGTCACGGTGACCGACGCCAAGGGGAATAAATCTGTCAGTGACTGGTCGGAACCTTTCGGCATCGCCCCGCCCCTGCGCATTGAAATACCACAGCCGTCGCGCCCGGCTCCCCAGGCCGCCCTGACCCGATTGGTCGCCTGGTCCGTGAAAGCCATCGGTGGGGTCGGCCCCAAGACCTATACCTTTACCCTGGTCCGCGACGAGGAAACCACCGGACAGGCCGAAACAATCACAGAACCTGAATGGTTCTGGTGGCCGGCGGAAAAAGGGGAATATCGGATTCAGGCCAAAGTGAAGGACTCGCATGGCAACGAAGCGCTCAGCGAGTGGTCTGATCCCTATGCGATCGTGCCGCCGCTGATCCTCCAAAAACCCTGGACGTCTGTCCCCTTCCCGCAGGTGGCTGGAACCCTGACCGTTCCCTGGACAACCGAAGGCACAGGGGGCGTCGGTAAGCAGCGGTTCGCCTTCGAGGTGCAGGATGAAGAAGGAAACTCTCTCGTCACCCCATTTGCCTCTGAACCGCGCTGGACCTGGGAGCCGCAGCAACCGGGGAATTATCGTCTGCGAACGCGGATGACGGACAGTCTGGCCAACGAAGCAGTCAGCGAATGGACCGAGTCTGTCCGTTTGGAACCGCCCCTCACCCTGACTACCTTGGCAGCTGACAAGCCCTCTCCGCAGGCGGCGCAGACCGTCCCGGTGCTCTGGTCCGTCGAAGTCAGCGGCGGCGTTGCCCCCATCGATACCGTTTTTGAACTGAAGGATCAGCAGGGCCATGTGCTGACGGTACAGACTGGACCCGAGACGCGTTGGACCTGGCAGCCCGAAGAGGCCGGCCAGTTTCAGTTGCGGGTGCGAGCCATTGATGCCCTCGGCAACGAGACCGCGACGGACTGGTCCCCCGCCTTCCACATCGCACCACCCCTGCACGTCTCGATTCCCCAACCCGACAACATCTCGGACCAATACGAACTGCACGGTCCCGTCACCTGGACGGTGGAAACCAGCGGCGGTGTCGGTGGGTTGTCCACCAGCGTCTGGCTGGAAAAACGCGACGGCGGCTTAGAAAAAGTACAGTCCGGCCGGGCTACTTCCTGGGTCTGGGACCCGAAGGAGCCTGGTTTCTACCGCGTTCAGGTGGATATTGTCGATCAGTTGGGCAACGAGGAAAAAAGTCCCTGGTCGCCCTGGAAGGAGGTCGTCCCTCCTCTTTCCCTGCAGTCTCTAACCTCCGCCGCGCCTGCTTCACGGCCAGCTTTGGCTGAACCACTTGTCTGGAAGGCGCTTGCCTCAGGCGGCCTGGGCACGGTTTCCTACGAGTTCAGAACGTTCAAGGAAGGCCGGGAACAGGTCATTCAGAAAGGCGCTTCGCCTGAATTGCACTGGGCCCCGCACAAACCGGGAACCTACCGGATGAAAGTGATCGCCATCGATGGCGAGGGCAACCGGGAGGAAAGCCCCTGGTCTGCTGAAGTGACCATCACCCCGGCCATTGACCAGAGTTCCCTCATCGCCGTGCTGCCTGTGGAAAATCTGACCGGCGTCAAGGCACCCGTCGATGATATCGGCGCCTTCATCGAGGAAAAACTGCGCCAGCGGGGTTACCGGCTGCTGTCCAAGCAGGACCTCACCGACTTCATGAAGGCGCACCGCATGCGCTACACCGGCGGCATTGGTGAGGAGCTTTCCCGCGCCCTGGCAGCGGAGACAGGGGCGCAGGCTGTCTTCATCACCTCCCTGGAAAGCTATCAGGAGGCGGCGCCGCCTCGCCTGGCCTTGTCTACCCGTCTTGTGCGCTGCGGCGGCATGCCGGAGATCGCCTGGATAGACAGCGACGCCCGCACCGGCGATGACGCGCCGGGGTTATTGGGGCTGGGTCGCATCACTTCCCACGAGCAACTGCTGGGAGAGGCCGTCGAGGGCCTGCTTGATTCGCTTGACGCCTACCTGGCCGGCCAACCGACCAAAGAGCCGGCCAGCAAGGGAAAATACCAGCCGACTGAGCGCTTCCGTGCCCCCGATTTCGACCCGGAGGCCAGCTATACGGTGGCGGTAGTGCCCTTTCTCAACAAATATGCGCGCAAGAACGCCGGCTTTGTGCTCCCTCTGCATTTTCTGCAGAATCTGCACTCTCTGGAAAACGTACGGGTCTTCGAGCCGGGTCTGGTGCGGGAACATCTACTCAAATACCGCCTGATCATGCAGGCCGGCCCCTCGCTGGCGGTTTCCGACATTCTGGCCAGCACTTCGTCTCTCGGCGCCGACCTCATTCTCTCCGGTCAGGTCTTCGACTACCAGGATCAACTGGGAGATGCCAAGGTCGACTTCTCCGCCCAGGTGTTTGATGGGGCAAATCGCCAGGTCATCTGGTGGTCTCGCAGTACCGCCCGGGGCGACGACGGCGTTTATTTTTTTGATGTAGGCCGGGTTCGTTCCGCTCACAGCCTGACTCAGGGGCTGACCGGGAGCATCACCACCCATCTGTTCAAGGAGAATTAAGAGAAACTGGTACGTTTTTCGCTTTCATTAGAATCATTCCTTTAATGTCAACCACTGACCAAGAGGTTACTTCATGAAAAAAATGCTTCGCCTAATCCCTCTCGCACTGATGATCAGCCTTGCTCCTCTGACCTCGGCCTACGCCTTTGGCGATGCCCAGCATGCCGAGGAGCATCGTGCCAACCAGGTGGTCCTGGACGACAGCGCCACCCTCAACCTGAAGATTCCTGTTTTTTCAGCCAGCTTCGCCGGCACACCCGTCGCTTTTGTCAACGAGCATCCCGTCCTGCTGGGCCAGCTGACGCCCTTTCTTACGCCCGTTCACGAGGAAATGCCCCTGCCGACGGAGGGCGCGGCCAAGGCCCTGACCAACACCTTGAACCGTGAACTCGACAAGGTGATTGCCGAGCGATCACAAGGCAAAACTGATGTGCGCGTCGAACGCATGACGGCAGGGGGCATCGACAAAGACCGGAATCTGCTGCTGAACGCTCCTCTCTTCTCCCTGTGGTACGGGGAAACCCCCGTGGCTGAGATCGACCAGGAGCCCATCGTCATGGCCGAATTTTCACGGGATTTGAAGGCTTCGTATGGTGATATGACCGAAGAGAACCACCATTCCACCCTTACCGAAAACGCGCAGCACCTGCTGGACCGCCTGATTGCTGTTCGTCTGGTCGCACTGGAGGCACGGAACATCGGCCTGGACCAGACCGCCACGATCCGTAAGCAGGTCGATGATTTTGCCGAAAAGACCCTTCTGTACGCTCTACTCAACAAACAGCTGGCCGGCCTGACCGTCGACGAGGAAGAGGCGAACAAGCTCTACCGGGATATTTCCCTGGAAGGGAAGTTTGAAAGTTACCGCTTCTCCACACAGGAGGATGCCGTCGCAATCCTCAAGGCTCTGGAAGAGAAGAAATCCTTCGACGCCCTGATCAAAGAAGCCATCGCCCAGGGCAAGGCCGTGAAAGAGCCCGACGCGGAATACACGTCCTTCAAGAATCTGCTTCCCCAGATCGCCACCGATGCCAAGGAGATGAAGGCAGGGGACATCAGCAAGATCTACACGAAGGCGGACGGCTTCCTCATCTTCCGCCTGGTCGACAAACGCTTCATGGAAGATCCGGCTGCCCTGCAGTTCGCCCGCAAAGCGGTATGGGACAGGCAGGTGGCCAGCCAGGGAGAGAAATATGTCTCCAGGCTGGTTGATGAAAAAGCCGCATTCAACAAAGAGGCGAAGGCCGCTATCGACTTTGCCAAAATCAAGGAAAAGAACCCGGAGATCAAACTCGGCGCGGCGATAGCGCCTTTGCTGACGGACAATCGCGTGCTCGCCACCGTCAAGGGCGCCGAGCCAGAGATCCTCACGGTGGCTGAATTTGCCGGTAGGCTGAACAGCACTTTCTATCACGGCACGGACATCCCCCTGGACGTCAAAGAAGTGGAGGGCAAAAAGGACCAGATTCTCACCGACATCCTCTTCCGCCGGGCCGGCACTTTGGTCGCCAAAAACCTCGGGTTGGACAAGGAACAGGATTACCGCCTGCAGGTCGAGGAGTTCGAGCGCAAGACCCTGTTCGACAACTTCGTGCAGAAGGCCGTCGTCCCCGATGTGACCATCAGCGAAGAGGAAGTCCGCAAGTATTACGACGACAACCTGCAGAAGTATTCCACCCCAACCATGCTGCGGGTCAAGTCCCTCCCCTTCTACCGTGAGAACGACGCCCGCGAAGCCTTGAAGAAGCTGCAGGGGGGGAGCGATTTCAAGTGGGTGGCCGCCAACTCTTCCGGCCTGGTGCCTGTGGAGAACAAGGACCTTCTCACTTTCGGCAACAGCATCCTGAGCCTGACCTCCCTGCCGGCCCATCTGCAGAAGGAAGGCGAAAGCTATCGCACCGGCGATGCCATTGTCTTCGACGATCCGGGTAAATTTTTCTACGTGCTCTATTTTGAAAAGGTCTATCCGCCCGAGCCGAAGCCTTACGATCAGGTCCGGGAGGAGATCAGGCAGATCATTTTCCAGAACAAGGTTGAGGAAACCCTGGAGATGTGGATCGGCAAACTCAGGGAAGCCTACGACACCCGCATCTATCTGAGCGGGCAGGCTTCGTGAGAGATTTTAAGAGTAAGAGATTTGACAGCAGACAATCATTGACAAGGTTATTTTCTGAGCGAGGTTGGACCATGAGCTTTTCGTCAGGAAAAAACGGAATTTGGACGGCTCTCTTTTCCGCGGTAGTCATCGTCCTTTTGGCAGGTTTTACGACCGGGGAGGCCGAGGCGGCCAAGCGTTCCTTCAGCCGCCAGGGCTGTATCGACTGCCACAAGGACTTTGACAAGGAATACCTGTCCAAAAAACATGTGCACGCCATCGTCAAGGACCAGAAATGCGAGGAATGCCACCTGCCCCACGGCATCATCCCCAAGCTGCTGCTGAAGGAGTCGGGGAACAAGGTCTGCTTCCCCTGCCACAGCCAGGAAGACCTGGGCCTGGACAAAAAGGGTGTTCACAGTGCCGTGCGCAAGGGGCAATGCACGACCTGCCACAACCCGCACGCCTCGGACAACCCCTTCATGATGAATGCCAGCGGCAGCGACATCTGTTTCCAGTGTCACGATAAGACGCCCTTCTCCCGCAAGGAGGTGCATGGCGTCATCAAGGATCAGGGCTGCCGCGCCTGTCACATGGCCCACGGTTCCCCCGAACCGAACCTGCTGACGGAGAATCCGCTGAAACTCTGCCTCTCATGCCATGACCCCGGGGATAAAACCTTTCGTCAGGCCCATGGAGACTACCCGGTGGAACAGCAGTCCTGCACCCTCTGCCACGATCCCCATTCAAGCGATTTGGGCGGCCTCCTTAAAGGCAGCGTCCACTCGCCGGTGGCGGAAGCCAGCTGTGAGGCCTGCCACAACGGCGCCACCTCGGCAGAGCCCTTCGGCCTGGCCCAGACGGGCAGCGAACTGTGCCAGAACTGCCATGACCCCGACGCGCTCAAGGGCGGCGGCACCGTGCTCCATTCACCCTTCGAGGGGGGCGAATGTCTCTCCTGTCACGCACCGCACACCTCGGACAATGCCGTGCTTCTCACAGCCCAAGGCAATCAGCTCTGCTTTGAGTGCCATGCCGAGAAAAACGCCAAGTTCACCAGCCCGCATGCGCCGGTCGATTCGGACCGGGGGTGCCTCTCCTGCCATTCACCCCATGCCGGTCTGCACGACGGCCTGCTCGCCCAACCGGACGGCCAGCAGTGCCTTGAGTGCCATGCGGACGTCAAAACGGCCATCGCCAAGCTGGCGAAACCTCACCAGCCGGCCACGGAAGAGATGTGCAGTACCTGTCATAACCCGCACGGCTCCAACGCACCCGACATGCTTACCCAACGGGCCGACGCTCTGTGCTACCAGTGCCACGCCGAGCTGGAAGGCGAGTTCCTGCAGACGGTCATCCATCAGCCGGTCAAATCGGGGAGCTGCACCCTCTGTCACAGCGGCCACGGCGGTTCAGATGCGCGCTTCCTGCGGGCCCAGGGCGCCGATCTCTGCGTGAAATGCCATGAGACGATGATGGACAACCCGAACAAGGAGCTGGAGCATTCCCCCTTCAAGGATCGGGATTGCCTCATCTGTCATGACCCCCATGCCAGCCCCTACGGCGGCATGCTCGCCGACGCGCAGAGAACCGTGTGCGCGGCCTGCCACAGTGATCTCACCGACGAACTGGCTTCGGCAAAAAGCCAGCACGCCCCCGTCACCAACGGGGAGTGCAGCCAGTGCCACAGTCCTCACAAAACGGCCCTGCCCGGCCTGCTGCTCACCACCGGCCCCGATCTTTGTCTCAGCTGCCACACGACCCTGAAAGACAAGATGGGCAGCGAGCGGGCCCATTCTCCGGCCGCGCAGGATTGCCTGCAGTGCCACAAACCGCACCTGTCGGAGCAGAACCGCCTGCTGACCGAGCCGCAGCACAGCCTGTGCGCCGCCTGTCATGAGACGGATGTCGACTCCTTCCGCAAGGCGCATGCGGGCATCGCCACCGAGGTCATGGACTGCGTCAGCTGTCACAATCCGCACGCCTCCAAAGACCCGCAATACTTCAAGGATGTCATGCATGCGCCCTTTGCGGCACGATCCTGTGAACCCTGCCACCTTGTCGAGCAGTAAGGGGGACGATATGAACCTGAAAACGAACCTGATCCTGATTCTTTTCGCGGTCCTTGTCTTGACGGCTTCAACCGCGCTCGGTGCCACCGACGCGCAACTCAAGCTGGCCAAGGGAGCCCGGGGCGATCTTTGCCTGACCTGCCATGAGGCCCTCAAGGACAAGATGAAGAAACCCCATATTCACACGCCCCTGAAAAAAGGGGACTGCACCGGCTGCCACAACCCCCATGCCGCCGACCACGGCAAACTGATGGCGGCGGAGCCGAGCCAAATCTGCAGCAAGTGTCACGACGGTCTGATTCCGGACGGCTCGAAAAGCATCCACCAGGTCGTCGCCGAGGGCCAATGCGCCCTCTGCCATGACCCCCATTCGGCCGACAACCGCAACAACCTCCTTCAGGCCGGCAGCGCCCTCTGCTTCGAGTGCCATGCCGAACTCGGTCAGACCATGTCCCAGAACAAGGTGAAGCACGCCCCCGTGGAGAAGGACTGCCTCACCTGCCACAACCCCCATGCCTCCCAAACGGGCTCGGCCCTGCTGAAGGAAAAAGCGCCGGAACTCTGCCTGAAGTGCCATGACCCCAATAAAGGCACCTTCAAGAGCCAGCACCTCAACTATCCGGTACAGACAGCCAACTGTTCCTCCTGCCACAACCCCCACGGATCGAACAGTCCGTCCATTCTCTATGACAACGTGCATGAGCCCCTGAAGAAGAGGATGTGCAAGCAATGCCACGAAGATCCCTCCTCGGCGACCCCCTTCGCCACCCTGAAACCGGGATACGAGCTCTGCCAGGGCTGTCACTACGAAATGCTCAACGACACCTTCAACAAGGACCGTCTGCACTGGCCCCTGGCCGACAAGAAGGGCTGCATCAACTGCCATGCGCCCCACGCTTCGTCGGAAGCCAACCTGATGGCCGGCCCCATGCTCAACGTGTGCGGCAGCTGCCATGCCGACACCATCGCCCGCCAGGAGCGCAGCCAGACCAAGCATCAGCCCATCGCCGACGGTGAATGCAGCTCCTGCCATTCCGTGCACAGCTCGAACAACCGCTTCATTCTCAACGAGCCCAACACCGTCGATCTGTGCGGCCAGTGCCACGACTGGCAGACCCACTCGACGCACCCCATCGGCAACGAAGTGGTCGACCCGCGCAACCGCAACCTGACCCTGGACTGTCTGAGCTGCCACCGCACGCACGGGACCCAGTACAAGCACTTCCTCTACTACGAAACCATCAACGACCTGTGCATTCAGTGTCACACCAAGTATCGGAGGTAATCATGAAACCAGCGAGGATAGTCATCCTGACTCTGATGCTGTTTCTGCTTCCCCTGGCCGCTTCGGCAGCCGGTACGGTGAAACTCAAATTCATTCAGACCCTTTATGGCGATGCCGATGGCAAACCGATGAACGGCCCTTCTTCGGTAGCCCTGAAAGAGGACACCATTATCGTGACGGACAGCGACAACCGCCGCCTTTTGCGCTTCACCCTCAAGGACGGGGTCGTCACCCCCGGCGCCACCCTGCCCGTGGACCGCATCTATCCGGTCAAAGTACAGATCGGCAGCAACGGGGAATTGTTCGTGCTTGACGGCAAGGATCACCGCATCGTCCGGTTTGGCGCCGATGGCGCCCTCAAGGGGAATCTGGACATCAAGGGGGCGGTATCCGGCAAGGTGGTGCCGCGCAGCCTGCGCATCACCGCCGACGGCAAGATAGCCATTCTGGATATATTTTCCGAACGGGTGTTGTGGGTGGACGAATCCGGTGCCGCACAGGGGCAGATCCCCTTTCCGGCGGAGTACGGCTTCATCTCCGACCTCAGCGTCGACCGCCAGGGCAACGTCTTTTTGATCGACAGCGTCACGGCCGTGGTCTACCTGGCCAAAAAGGGGGAGGACTCGTTTGCTCCCCTGACCGGCAGCCTGAAGGAGCACATGAATTTCCCCTCGACCCTTGAGGCCGACAACCAGGGGCATGTCTATCTGGTCGATCAGTATGGCAGCGGTCTGGCGGTCATCGGCATGGATGGCTCTTTTCTCGGGCGCAAACTCGGGATGGGCTGGAACGACAGCCAACTCTTCTATCCGGAGGGGATCAGCATCAGCGACCAGGGAGACGTCTTCATTGCCGATCGGGAAAACAACCGGGTCCAGCAGTTCCTTGTGGTGGAGTAAAGGCTAAAAGGGGGGACCGGGTCCCCCCGCAACATGCCGCAGAGAGTTGCCTGTGATGAAATATCTTTTACCAGCGGTGCTCCTAATCGCCGGGGTGCTATTCGGGGCTCTTTCCGCTTCCACCTGGGTTCTGCCCGAGGAGAGCGAGGACGACCAGTGCATCCGGTGTCATGTCGACACCTTCAATGAGGGGATGGCGCAGAAATTCACCCATCCGCCCTTTTTCGAAAGGCAATGCCGCCGCTGCCATCTGGCCGGCGGCTCGGCGCGGCAGGACGTATCGGACGGGAAAGCAGGCATCCATGCCCGCCTGCGTGAACCGCAGGATCTGACCATCGAGCTCTGCCTGAGCTGCCATTCGGACACGGACCTCGGGGCCTCGCATCCCGTGCGGCTCCATGCCCGCCGGGGCAACACCATCATTCCGGAGGAACTGCCGACCATCGAGGACGGCATGATGACCTGCGTGACCTGTCACGGGCCCCACGGCGCTCCCGCCAGCCAGCTGGTCAGGGAAATCGTCAAAACCAAATTGTGCGTGACCTGCCATATCCGCTTCAAAAACTCGTCCCCGGCGACCATGTTTTGAGGAGAGCCATGAATCCCGACACTTCACTGAAAAAACGTAAGCTTCTCAACCTGAGCATCCACAGGGCCATGCAATGGCGCATGATCGCCCGCATCAGCAGCATCCTCTTTATCTGCCTGCTGCTGAGCAGCGCCGTCTACTACCATTTCGCCAATGTGGAGATCACCTCGTCCTTCAAGCTGTTCCACATCAAGGCGCGCAGCTTTCTCGACATGCTGCTGCCCACGGTCGCCTATTCCTTTGTCTTCAGCCTGGTGGTTGGTTTTATCGCCAGCCTCTTTTTTCCCAAAAATTACGCCGGCAGCGTCTACCGCATCGAGCAGGACCTGAAGCAGATACGGGAAGGCGATCTTTGCAAGCAGATCACCTTGCGCAAAGGGGACGAGGTGACGGAACTGGCCCGGGAGATCAACACCCTTGTGAGTCAATTCCATGACCAGGTCCTCAGTATCCGGGCAACCCTGGAACATCTGCCCGCGCAAGGAAGTGGCGGGCCCGATGATTCGCTGGAAAAACATCGGGAACGAATGGAAGAATGCCGCAAAAAAGTGCTGGCTGAACTCGCCCGTTACCGAGTCCGCGAAACCCGCTCCCTGTGACCGGTGTGTCAATAGTCCATCACCCCTGCGTTCAAATCACCTCATCCTGTGACAGTTATTGTCCAGTGGATGAAAGGATCAGGACCTGAGAAAACGTTCCGCCATCCGCCTGAAGGGCAAAACTCCCTGTTTTTGCGTCACTTTTGTTTTACTTCTTACTCCTTGAAATGACTGAGAAAATAATTCCTTTCCCTGTTTGGCCCTCCCCTGATCCATCTCTTTTCCGCTTATCTTTTTGTCGAATTTGGCACGGCTCATGCTTGTAAGGCAGCAAACGGCCGAGCTTTTTTATTCATGTAGAAGGAGGCAACGCCCCGTCAAGGCCGTAAAGAGTACCAGGTAAATCAAAAAATCTAACTCCGACAAAGGCAAACCCAGAGCAATCTGGGGACGCAAAGCCACGGGTCCTCCTCACCAGGCGAGGACAGCCGGGCTACCGAAGAGAACGTCAGCACCCTGCTTCCTGCCCTCGCGGCAGGCGACATGGATCGAACGCTCACCTTCGGTAACGAGGTGAGCGTTTTTTTTTGAATTTTCGCCCAACCGCCATACCCGTGCCGGTAAAAACCGGACACCAAATGAAAAAGAGGCAACATGACACAGATCATCATGAAAAAAGGGATTTCCACCCTGGTGCGCCTGGCCTTGACGCTGGCGTGCTGGACACTGACCGCCATACCGGCCTATGCCGGCCAGATCAGTCTGGCCTGGGATGCAAACCCATCTCCAGGTGTAATCGGCTATCGTCTGCACTACCAGGCCGGCTCCGACACCCTCCCTTTCACAGGAACCGGTGCCGACCAGGGGAATTCCCCCGTGGACGTTGGCGACACACTGACCACCAGTCTCACCGGTCTGGCGGATGGGCAGAGCTACTACTTCACCGTCACCGCCTATGACGCAGCCGGCAACGAAAGTCCCATATCCAATATCGTTTCGGCGCAGGTTCCCGTTCTCGTCCCGACGAACAGCGCTCCAGTCCTGGCCTCTATCGGTGCCCGGTCCATATCGGAAAACTCCACCCTCTCCTTCAACCTGAGCGCCACTGACGCCGAAGGCGACCCCTTGGTTTTCAGCGCAGGCGGTCTGCCGACCGGAGCTACCTTCAACGCCGCCACCCGCACTTTCAGCTGGACCCCGTCTTTCGAGCAGGCGGGGACCTACGCCGTCACCTTCAGTGTCTCCGACGGCAAGCTCAGCGACAGCGAAACCGTGGCGGTCACGGTGCTGGACAGCAATCGGGCCCCTTTTATCAGCGGCACCCCGGCCACCAGCGCCAAAGAGGGTTCGCTCTATGCCTTTACGCCCATGGCTGAAGACAAGGACATCGACGATCGCCTGACCTTCTCCATTGTCAACAAGCCGGCCTGGGCGACATTCGACAGCGCCACCGGCACCCTGCAGGGCACGCCGGTCAGCCAGGATGTCCAGACCTTTGCTTCCATCGTCATTTCGGTCAGTGACGGCCAGGCCAGCGCCTCGTTGCCGGCCTTCTCCATCACCGTTGCCGCCGACGGCCCCCAGGACAGCGACGGCGACGGCGTCGTGGACGCCGAAGACGCCTTCCCCGAAGACCCCACCGAATCGGTCGACACGGATCAGGACGGCATTGGCAACAACGCGGACGGCGATGACGACAACGACGGCGTCGCCGACAGCCAGGATGCTTTCCCCCTTGAGACCGCCCGGGCCGACTGGGTAATCACCGCCACCGCCCTGGAAGGCGGCGTCATCTCCCCGACGGGCGAGGTGGAAATCGTTTATGACGGCGAGCAGAAGTTCGTCATCCTGCCCAAAAACGGCTTCATCATCGCCGATGTCATCGTGGACGGAGAGTCCCAGGGACCTCTGCCGGAATACCGCTTCAGCGCGGTCCAGCAGCATCACCAGATCAAGGCTGAATTCGCGGCCATCTCCGACGGGCTAAGCCTGCCCGCTGGAGACGCCGAGCTCCCCGGCGTCGAACGGACGGACGGCGGCAGCGCCCTGGACAACCTCATAGACGGCGTTCCCACCGCCGAACTGCAGTACCGCTTCAGCGTCGTGCTGCGCGACAGTCTGGGCGGCGCCGATCTCGACGTGCTTCTGGTCCTCAACGGCTCCCCTTACCTCATGAGCCAGACAGAAGGCGACGTCGTAACGGGCGCCGTTTTCTCCCGTACCCTGGAACTGGGACCGGCGCCTTCGCACCGCTTCCACTTTGAGGTACGGGACAGCCGCAATGACCTGGTCTGGATCTATCCGTCCAGCGGCATACTGGCCGGGCCGACCATCGAACTGCTGCCGGGCGTCAACGTGGTGGGTATCCCTAAAAACATTGACGGAGCCGCCCTGACCGCCACTCAGGCCTTCGCGACGAATCAGGCCTACCGCTGGATATCCAAAGGGATCACCAGCACGAGCAATGATGGTTCCTACAGCCCCATCAACAGCGCCAATCCGGCCAAAGTCGGCGAAGGGGTCTTCATCAAAAAGACCGCCTCTTCATCGCTGCCCGATTTCAGCGCCTTCGCCGACATCGAAACCGCGACCTTCACCCAGCCGCTACAGGCCGGTTGGAACCTGATAGCGAACCCCTATCAGGGCCAGATCGTACTCGAAGACATCCTCGTTCAGGCCGGTGCCGAAACGCCCATCCCCTGGCTGGACGCCGCCGCTCGCCATCTGGTCGCCAACGCCCTCTACCGCTACAAGGGCACCGATGCCTACGCTTTCGTCAGTGCCGGCACCCCGGAAAAAGCAGCTATGGTGCCCTGGATCGGCTATTGGATCTACGTCAGTGAGCCGGACACCCCGATCACGCTCATCATCCCTCGCCCGGGAAGGAGTTGAGGATGTTATCTGCCCCGGCCGCTAAAACGGAAATGAACATTCGGCATAATTTTGCAAGGAGAACCACAATGAATATACGGATTAACGGCGTACTGTTGTTGCTCGGCGCCATCTTGCTGGGCGGCTGCGGCGGCAGTGGAGGAGATAGTTCCATGTCGGGCGATCCGGCTTCTCTGCCCGACCTGTCGGCCTCCGCCACCCTCCTGGAAGGGCGCGTAGCTGACGGCTATCTGCGTAACGCCCTGGTCTTTCTCGATCGTAACGGCAATAAGCGCCACGATGCCGATGAGCCGGCAACCCGATCGGGCGAGCAGGGCTATTACAGCCTGTCGGTAGCGCAAGGGGACGGCGAGCGTTATCCCGTGGTGGTGCAGGTCCGCGCCGGCGAAACGATCGATGAGGACAACATCGAGGAACCCGTCGCCTTCCATGTGACCCTGGAGGCTCCGGCGGGGCACCACGGTTTCATCTCGCCGCTTTCGACCCTGATCAAGCATGAACTCGAAAAGTTCCCGCAGATGGCCGCACCGGAAGCCGAAGTGCATGTACGCAACGCGTTAAACCTTTCCGAGGACCTCAGCCTGCTGGAGGACTATGTGGCACTGTCCCTCTCTTCGGCGGACGCGGACCGGAGGGCGGCAGCCGTCAAGGCGCACAACACCGCCCGCGTGCTGACCCGCCTTATGGGGGCATTGCTGGCCGAGATGGAGGTGCTTTTTGCCGGCGACATTCCGGCGACCCAATACGATGCGGCCCTGCTGGTGGCAAGCAGCGCGATTCTGGAAGAGAAAAGCCGGCTGGTTGAGGGGATGAACGATATAACGCAAGGCCTGACCCAGGCCGAAGCCGAGGCTCTCGCTACCGAACTGCTGTCCCACATCCCCATGGAGCAGGTCGATATGGACCGGGTGGCACTCTACGATCAACGACTTCTGGAGAAAAACGAGGTCTGGGATGTCACACCGCCCACCCATTCGTCCCTGATGCCCCAAATCGGCCAGACGGTGCCTGTCAACACGCCGATCAGTCTGGTGCTGAGCGAGGATATCGATGAAAGCTCCCTGACTGACGACAGCATCCAACTCCAGTCCTCCGCCGGGTTGGTACCGGGCACCCTCACCTACGACGCGCCGAGCCGTCGCCTCACTTTCCAGCCGAGCCAGCCCCTTTTCGCTTACACCCGCTACACCGCCAGGCTGAATCCCGGCCTGACGGACCGGTTTGGCAATGCGCTGACGGATACCTTTTCGTGGGAGTTCGAAACCCTCTTCAATATCGCCCCGCCGGCCCCGCCCGTCTTCTAGTGCCAATCGGTAAAAGGGGACTTATCCAACAAAAAAGGTTTGCCATCTTCCGGCAAACCTTTTTTGTTGTCACAGCAGATTGTCTTTGATCCAGTCCAGCGCCTGGCGCAGCGCCTGGCCGCGATGACTGATGCGGTTTTTAACCTCTATCGCCAGTTCGGCCATGGTCTTGCCGTACTCCCGCACCAGAAAGAGGGGGTCGTATCCGAACCCCCCTTCGCCCCGGGGTTCGTCGAGAAGAAGGCCTTCGATCCGTCCGTGAAAGACACGGGTCGGCTCCCCCGGCCGACTCAGGGCCATGCAGCAGTTGAAGGCCCCTTTGCGTTGGATCCGGGGCACCTCTGCCAGTTCCTGAATGAGTTTGGCATTGTTGTCGGCATCGGTGGCCTCCGGGCCGGCATAGCGGGC
Organism: Desulfuromonadales bacterium; assembly: GCA_033549025.1. Classification (GTDB taxonomy): domain Bacteria; phylum Desulfobacterota; class Desulfuromonadia; order Desulfuromonadales; family SZUA-540; genus SZUA-540. The sequence goes on along the minus strand of JAWSUS010000021.1, from coordinate 37,689 downwards.
GGAATGGACCCCGGGCCGGCCGCCGAGGGCGTCCACCGTCAGCCCGGAATCGTCGGCGAGGGTCCACAGTCCCACCGTCGCCGCCACCGTTTCCGCCTTCTTGCGGGCGTTGGCCTCAAAGCTGTCGCCATCCTCCTCGACTTCCGGGACTCCGGGAAACTCGTCCAGTCCCCGCACGTTGACGCCGGTATCCATCAGCAGCCGGCGGATTTCCTTGAGTTTCCCCTGATTGCGCGTCGCGACTACCAGATCCATCTTACCCCTCCAGGGCCTTTTTCTGCAGTTCGCTCAATTTGCGGCAGCCGACCAGGGCCAGATCCCGGAGTGCGTCCAGTTCCTGCAAGGTAAAAGGCTCTTCTTCTGCCGTCCCCTGCACCTCGACGAAACGGCCGGACTCGGTGATGACATAGTTCATGTCGACCGAAGCCTGGAAATCCTCGTCATAATTCAGATCGAGCACGGGTTGCCCCCCGACGATGCCTACGCTCACGGCGGCAACGCTCTCCTTGATGGGAGATTGGGCGATCAGCCCTTTTTCGAGCAGCGTGTTGACGGCCAGCGCCATGGCGACATAGGCGCCGGTGATGGAGGCGGTACGCGTCCCCCCGTCAGCCTGAATGACGTCACAGTCCATCTGAATGGTCCGCTCCCCCAGAGCTTCCATATCCATGACCGCCCGCAGGGAACGCCCGATCAGGCGCTGGATTTCATGCGTGCGGCCGCCGACCTTCCCCCGGGTGGATTCCCGTGGAGATCGGCTGTGGGTCGCCCGCGGCAGCATGGAATATTCGGCGGTGACCCAACCGCGGCCCTCCCCTTTCATGAAGGGAGGCACCTTCTCTTCCACGGTGGCGTTACATAAAACGCGGGTATTGCCAAAAGAAACCAGCACGGAGCCTTCGGCATAACGGGTAAAATGCAGGTCAAAGGACACGTCACGCAGGGCCTCGACGGCGCGTCCGTCTTTACGTTGAGTCGGATGGTGGTTCAATTCATGTTCTCCTTTTGTTTATCGGCAAAGACCTTGAAGCCGCCATAGAGGGCTTCGGCCATACGATCGAGTCCGGCATCTTCTGCCAGCTGCTTTTTGTCTTCCCTGTTGGTCAGATAACCCATCTCCACCAGGACACTCGGCAGATCGCCCCGGCCGAGAGGCAGCAAGGGCGCCTGCACGATATCCAGTACCGGCAGCCCCTGTCTTTCCAGGGAGGCCTTGAGCTCCTGGGCCAGCTTCAGGCTGAGGTCGGGCCGAACCCCTTCACTCTTGTCATCACCGATCCCGTTCTGAGGGCGGATGAACAAAGTCAGCCCCTGGGGAGCCGAAGTAAAAGCGCCCTGGGCGTGCAGGGTGATGAGGGCGTCCACATCACTACGCAGGGCCGGTTCGAACCGTTTTTGCCAGCTGAGAGCATAGTCCTCGTCACGGCTGAGATAAACGGGAATCCCCAGGCGCATCTTGATCAGTTTCTCAAAACGGCGGGCTGCACTTAAGGTCACATCCTTTTCCTTGACGCCATCCAGACCGATGACGCCGGGGTCCTCGCCGCCGTGACCCGGATCAATTGCCACCCCGCGAATACCGGGAGCAGCGACTGTTTCCTTTTTATTCAGCAAAAAGGCAAAGAGGCGGTCGAGGGTACCTTCTTCTCCCTCGGGATCCTCGTCGACAACCGGCTGCAGGTTGCGGTAATAGACGGTCTGGCCCAGCAGAGTGCGGAGATTGCCGGTCACGAAATTTTCCGGGACGCGCAGTTTGCCGTCAATGAAGCGGGGACGGTGACTCAGGGGAATGAAATCGCCAGCGACACGGATGAACTGGCTGCCGGGGGAGATGGTAGCCGTGCCGCGGGGGGTCTTGAAGGTGTAGATATGCTCGACGGAAATCCAGCGCCCGGAAAGGCCTACGGCACGCAGTACCTCATCCACCGGGAGAAAAGAGGTCCCATCCCGCCGGTAGACTTCCTCAATGGTGACGGGGCTGCTGCCCCCCAGAGATATTTCGACGGACGCGACCGCCGGCAGGCAGGTCAAAAGCCATAAAAGCACAACAAATAGAAAACGAACCATGGTGACCTCGATCAGGCAAAGGAATGTGTTTATAGCCCGGATGTGCGTATGGAGTCAACGCTCGGGCGGCAGCAAGGTATTCAGCTGGTGAGCAGGCTTAATCCCTTACTTTTTTCAAGCCCGAGAGCTTCCAGCAGACGCTCTGTCAGGGTGATTTCCAACGCGTGCTGCTGATCCCGCGTCTCAGGAAAAGGCCGGATCTGCCCCCCGGCAATCATGCCGTGTCCTCCGGCGGTGCCGATGCCCTGCACTACCTGCTGGATGAGATCGCCGGCATTGAGATCTTCGCGCAGCGTGCGCAGAGAAAGAACCCCCATATCGTTGTAACGGCCCATCCCCATGACAACGGCCACATCGTCCACACGCAGCAGAAAGTCCGCCATTTCAGCGACCATGTCGGGGACTTCAATATCGTACAGATTGAAAACGAGCATATCCCCGTACGTGCGGGCGCTCTCGATAGCCTTGTTGAAGCTGCTGAAATAACCCCGGGGCGCTTGCGGATGGGTAATCTCATACAGAATGTGATTGTTGACCAGCGGTACCAGACTGAGGTAGGCCTCACGGTCAGCCTTGGACCACTCGCGGCCCAGATCCTGAGTCTCCGATTTGATGGCGTAAAAGAGGATAGTCGCCAATTTGGTGCAGATGGTGATCTCCTGCGCCTTGAGATATTCAAAGAGCAGGGTCGCCGCCGCTCCGTAATCCTCCCGGACATCGACCAGGCGAACCAAAGCGGTAGCGTCGCGCAGCGGATGATGGTCGATCACCACATCGAGACGGCACCCGGCCGGAATGGAATTGTTGCCGGTCCCCGGCTGGGTATCGACGGCACAGAAAACACTGAACTCATCGAGGTCCAGATCCTGCACCTTGACGGCGTCGATCTCCAGCAGGTGTACCATGGTACGGTTTTCCCCCCGCCCGATGATGCCGCCAAAGGCGATGGTCGCTTCCTGCCCGGCCTTGACCAGAAAAAGATGCTGCAGCGCATAGGCAGTAGCCAGAGAATCAGGGTCGGGATTGTCGTGACAAAAGATGAGAATGCGCCCCTTGCCGCGCACCCAATCGACCAGTTGCCGGGAAAATTCGAGGGATCGATTTAAATCGACGGGCATATCCGATCATTCTCCTTGTCGTGAAGGATGGTCCGCGAGGCAATCAAGAGCCAGGCGCACGGCCTGTTCCGGGGAGGAAGCCTTCATGACGCCTTCGACCTGCTGCCAGTGGCCGAGGGCGATGACGGGTCGACCGAGCTTGAGGGCGACGGCGATTTCAGAGAGCGTGCCGTATTCCCCTTCAATGGCGATGAGCACCTGCGCGGTATGGGCAATGATGACGTTGCGGGCGTGACCCATGTCGGTGACGACGGGAAGGCTCACGTAGGGATTGGCTTCCTGGCGGTTCGCTCCCGGCAGAATACCCAGGGAGATGCCGCCTTTTTCCTGGCAGCCCCGGCAGGCCGCCTCCATGACGCCGCCGCGCCCGCCACAGACCAGAACCAGTCCGGCCTCGGCCAGCAATTGCCCGACCCGGCGGGCGGCCTCATAACCTGCCGCCGTCACCGTGCCGGCGCCGATAACCCCTACGATCGGTGTCATGCGCTATTCCTGCATGCGCTGGCGGTAGCGCCAGAGCAAGAGACTGTTGGTGACGACCGACACGCTCGAAAAAGCCATGGCCAGGCCGGCGAACTCGGGTTTGAGAACCAGCCCGAAAGCGGGATAGAGCACGCCGGCGGCGATAGGGATACCCGCCACGTTGTAAAAAAAGGCCCAGAAGAGATTCTGCTTGATCTTCGACAGGGTCTTTCGCCCCAGGCGAATGCCGCGCTCGACGTCACGGATGTCGCCCTTGACCAGGATGAGTTCACCGGTCTCCTTGGCCACGTCGGTGCCGCTGCCGATGGCGATGCCGATATCGGCCTGAGCCAGGGCGGGCGCATCATTGATGCCATCCCCCACCATGCCGACGAGGTAGCCTTCATCCTGATAACGACGGACCACCTGCTGCTTGTGTTCGGGCAGAACCTCCGCCTCGACGGCGTCGATCCCTACCTCGGCGGCGACCGCCTCGGCCACCGCCAGCCGGTCGCCAGTGATCATGATCGTGCGCAGGCCCAGATCCTTCAGCCGGGCGATGGTTTCTGCCGCGCCTTCCTTCGGCGTATCCGCCAGGGCCAGCAGTCCGAGGGCTTTCTGCCCAGCGGCGACAAAGACGATGGATTTGCCGGATCGCGCCAGCTCGTGCGCCTGTTCGGCCAGGCCTCCCAGGGAGACCTTCTCCTCCCCCATCAGACGCTCGTTGCCGACAGCCACATGAACATCGTCGATAGCGCAAAGAAGCCCGTGGCCGCCCCGCTCCTCCACCTCGGCGGCCTGGGGCCAGTCCAGGTTCTGCTCTTTGGCGGCATGAACGACAGCCCGGGCCAGAGGATGGTGGCTTTCCGCCTCGGCGGCCGCCGCCATTCGCAACAGCTCACTTTCCTCAATCCCTTCAGCAGGGACGACATCGGTCACCGTAAATTCGCCGCGGGTCAGGGTCCCCGTCTTGTCGAAAAGCACGACCTGCAGTTTGGAAATATTTTCAAGTACCGTCGCGCGCTTGAACAGGATTCCCTCGGAGAGGCCGACGGAACTGCCGACCATGATGGCCGTGGGGGTAGCCAGACCGAGGGCGCAGGGACAGGCGATGACGAGGACGCTGATGGCCATCTTGAAGGCGAAGAGGAACTCCATCCCGAAGGCAAAACGCCAGAGCAGAAAGGTTGCCGCGGCGATCACCACGACGGTGGGCACAAAGTAATTGGAGACGGTATCGGCCAGACGCTGGATGGGCGCCTTGTCCCCCTGCGCGTCTTCGACCATGCGTACAATCTGGGCCAGCGCCGTCTGCTCACCGACGCGGGTGGCGCGTACGACCAGACGACCGCTGCGGTTGATGGTGGCGCCGGTGACCTCGTCATCGATACCCTTGTCCACGGGTACCGCCTCGCCGGTGAGCATGGACTCGTCCACGGCCGCGCCGCCTTCGACGACCACGCCGTCGGTGGCGATCTTTTCGCCGGGGCGCACGACGAAGACATCACCGACCTCGATGCTGTCGGCCGCCACCTCTTTCTCCTCCCCATCCACCAGGATACGGGCCCGATCCGCCTGCAGGTGGAGCAGTTTTTTGAGCGCCTGCCCGGCCTTCCCCTTGGCGCGGGCCTCCAGCCATTTGCCGAAACGGATGAAGGTGATGAGCATGGCGCCGGTTTCAAAAAAGACTTCGCCGCTGAGGCCGAACCAGCCAAAACCGGCCAGCACCGAATAGCCGTAGGCCGCCGTGATCCCCATGGCCACCAGCACATCCATGTTGGCCGCACCGTTTTTCAGCGAGGTGGTGGCACCTTTGTAAAAGGTCAGCCCCGCCGTAAACTGTACCAGGGTGGCCAGGGCAAAAATCACATAGAGGGTGGCCTCCCCGAAGGGATGCAGCCACATGAGCGGCATGATCGGGGCCGTAAATAGGGCCGAAAAGATCAGCCAGCGCAGCTGCTTCTTCCCTTCTTCGGCATCGTCCTGGTCCTGGGCGGCCACGGGTGTGTAGCCGGCCCGGCGCACCGCCTCGAAAATGCCCTGCCGGTCGATAAGGGCCGGATCGAAATCGACGGTCGCCTTCTCGCGGGCGAAGTTGACCCTGGCCGAGCGGACGCCTTCGAGCTGCGAGAGTTTTTTCTCAATGGTCTGCGAACAGGCCGCACAGTGCATGCCCTGGACCGAAAAGGAAAGTTTGCCGGGCGAGGTCTCCCCGGACGGCAGGGCGGCGCGGTAGCCAAGATCCTCCACCTTTTTCTGGATGGCCTCGACGCCGGTCTGTTCGGGCCAAAAGTCGACCCGCAGTTTTTCCGCCGCAAAATTGACCACAGCGCTCTGGACGCCGGCCATGCCCCCGACCCCCTTTTCGATGGTTCGGGCACAGTTGGCGCAGGTCATGCCAGCAATTTTCAGGGTAACTCTTTCGGTCTCACCGGGGTTCTCCCTGGCGGCCGAATCCGTCGCTGCCGGGGAAGAAGCCTCTGCCGGCGCCACCGCCTCGTCGCCTTCTTCCGGCACCTGGAATCCGGCCCGGCGGACGGCCTCCACCAGCGCCTCGCGCTGCAGGCGGCCGGATTCCACCGTAACCTGCACCTGGCGCTCCTCCAGGGAAACCTCGACCTCGGTGACGCCCTCAAGGGACGACAGCGCCTCGCGGACACGCCCCACGCACTTCTGGCATTTCATGCCATGGACGGGAAAAACGAAAGAATCGGTCATGAGCAGATGGCCTTAATCGGTGTTTCTGTCTTTATAAAGACGCTTGAAGGAACGGGAATTGCGGATGCCGTCAAAATCCGGGTCATGAAGAGCATCCTCGAGAAATTGCATTTCCTGGGCGGAAGCACAGCTCAAAGCCTTGACCGCTTCACGGACTTTCCCGAGGCGGGCAAAGACGCAGGCGCGATTGTAATAAGCCAGGGGATAGCGGGTCGTGCGTTCGAGAATGGCATCGAAACAGGCCAGAGCTTCCTCCAGCTGTCCGAGGTCGATCAGCACATTCCCCTTGTTGTTCAGGGTGTAGATGGAGTCGGGATCTCGCCGCAGGCTCTCATCGATGGCCGCAAGGGCGCCTTCGAGGTCTCCGAGCTTTTCCAGCACGATACCCCGGTAAAAGGGCGGTTCGGGATGATCCGGTTCGACCTTTTCAGCCAGGCTGACGGTAGACAGCACCTCGGCGTAGCGCCCGGTTTCGATCAGAAGGCTGGCCTTCTCCATGAAGGCTTCGAAAAAGCCGGAATCGAGACGGATGGCGCGATCCAGGCTGGCGAGAGCTTCTTCGGTGCGGGCCAGCCTTCCCAGCGCGAGACCGCGATTGAAATGGAAGACGGCCACACGGGGATGCCGCCGCAGGGCGCTGTCGCAATAGGCCAGCGCCTCCTCCTGGTCGGGCAGATGAGCAAGGGAATAGCTCAGGCTGTTCAGGGTGGCCTGGTCCCCCGGATAATCGACCAGCACCTGTTCGAAACAGCGAAGTGCTTCCTCGAAACGTCCCAACCGATTCAGCACGTAGCCTTTGTTGTACTGCGCGTCCGGGGACTGGGGCAGGCGGGTCAGGGCCTCATCGTAGGCGGCCAGAGCCTCCTCCGAACGTCCGAGGGCGTCGAGGGCATTGCCCATATTGACGTGGATTTCCGGAAAGTCGGGCTGTTGCTTCAGGGCAAAGCGGATATGTTCGAGCGCTTCCTCGTAGCGGCCGAGACGCTCGAGCAGGGCGGCAAAATTATGATGGATCGTGCCGTTATGGGGTTCCAGGGCGAGGGCTTTGCGAAAGAGCAGATAGGCGTTGTCCTCATCCTCTTCCTTCGAGGCCGCGATGGCGCACAGGTTCAGTGCCTCGACGTTGAGAGGATTTTCGACGAGAAATTCCTGGGCCAGCTCAAGAGCAGCCTGACTGTCGCCCCGGTGCAGGGCTTCTTGAGCCATCTCCAGATCGTCTTCTTCGAAGGTGGCTTCTGTATCGTCAAAAATATCTTGCATGAAAACTCCGGTCAGGGGAAATGGCAGATAAACGAGGTGGCATCTGCCGGCGGCATCATACCAGAAATCAGGTCTCGATGCACCCAATTCGGCCAGGGCTTTGCACGCGTCTTGAATCGGGCTTTAAAAACCCTTGGAACCATCGTGACAACCGACGGTAAAAGACTTTTGGGGGCTGGCTTTCCTGAAAGCAAAAAACCAGCCGATAAAACGTGTTCTCAGTCTGCGGACTTCAGCCGGCGCAGACTGTCGATAACCGCATTTTCGGCGGGAAAGACGCCGGTGACCTTTTTGGAATAGATCAGATTGCCATCGGCTTTGACCTCAAAGACGCCCCCCATCGATTTGATCAGGTCGGGGTTTTCCTGCAGCTCTCGATTAATTTTCTCCGCCAGACTGGCGGCACGGGGGAAATACCCTCAACTGCCGCAGTATTCAATGGTGATTTTCATCGTATCGTCTCCCTCAAAAGACAGTATAAACACACAGACTTGCCGCTATTTAAGCCGAGAGTAAAAAGTACGGCATTTTTTTCTGGACGGACAGCTTCGTCCCTCTTACCATAAGGCAGTTTCTAACATACTACCGCAACAGACAGGGAAGGATCAACCGGATGGCTAAAGCAAAAAAAGGCGACCGCGTCAGCATCGATTTTATTGGCAAGCTCAACGACGGCTCTATTTTCGACACCACCTTCGATGATGGCCAGTGCGAAGAAGACCACTGCGAATCAGGCCCCATGGAACTGACCCTGGGGGACGGCGAATTTTTTCAGGAAATCGAGGATGCCCTGATCGGCATGTCGCCGGGGGAGAAAAAAGTCGTCAAGATCTCGGCGGAGAGCGCCTTTGGCGACTATGACGACGACAAGGTCTTCACCGTCAGTCGGGACGAGATCCCCGGCGACATGGTTCCCGAAGTCGGGCAGGAGCTCGAACTGACCACGGAAGACGATGAAGTTGAGATCGTCACCGTACTGGAAGTCACCGACGACTCCGTGACCTTCGACGCCAACCATCCCCTCATCGGTGAAGATCTGACCTACGAAATCGAACTGGTGGAAATACTCTGATTTCTCCTTGATGACCCTGCCCCGACGATATTTTCCCGGGGCGGGGTCAGTCCCGCCGAGGTCGGTCCTGACCAGAGAGTCCTTACCCTTGTCTCCAAACGCCAATCCAGACCAGGCCCCTCCCGGGTCATCTTTCGACCACCAGGAACTCCTGGAACTGGCGGCCATGCGCATGCCCTTCGGCAGGTATGCCGGCTGGCGTCTGATCGACCTGCCCGAACCCTATGTGGTGTGGATGGCCGGCCAGGGGTTTCCGGCAGGCCTCCTTGGCCGCCGCCTGCGCGCTGTCTATGAAATCAAGGTCAACGGCCTCGAATTTCTCTTTGAGCCCCTGCGCTGACCACATCCTCCAGCCCTCCCCTTTTTCCATCTACAAATCCAAGTCTTCTAAATTACTAGTTTTTATTGGCATCTCAAGATGACAAGATGCCTTGATAAAAAAATCACAAAAAATATCCGAATTTGACCTGGGTCATGTTTTGTCCCGGCCACCTCGCCTATAGTCGGGACCATCTTCAGGAAAAACCGGAACCGCTAGTCAGGTTCATCGCTCATACAATCTCTCACAGAAAGGGAAAGACCATCATGGGAATCATGGATTTTTTAGGATTTGGCAAAAAGGAATCTCAAGCCACTCAACACTCAACAAAGGAGAATGCCATGTCAATGTTCTGTTACCAGTGTGAACAAGCCGCCAATGGAGGCTGCACCGTTGTCGGCGTCTGCGGCAAGAAGCCCGACGTCGCCGCCTTGCAGGACCTGCTCGTCTACACCCTCAAAGGGGTGGCCTTCTGGGCCGACAAGGCCCGCGTTCAGGGCAAGAAGGACCAGGAGATCGACCGCTTCATGATCGACGGCCTCTTCACCACCGTCACCAACGTCGACTTCGATGCCGAAGCCGTCTCCAAGCTGGTGGCCGAGGGCGTCCGTCTGCGCGACAAGGCCCGTGCCCTCGCCGGCCAGGTCGAAGGCCCCATTCCCGCCGCCGCCCAGAACTGGGCTCTGCCCGCTGCCATCGATGAGCAGGTCAAGCTCGGTCAGCTGCATGGCGTCAAGGATTATACCGTCAATGAAGACGTCCATTCCGTCCGCGAACTGATTGTTTACGGCATCAAGGGCTACGCCGCCTATGCCGACCATGCCCGCATCCTCGGCAAGGAATCGGATGAGATCTACGCCTTCACCCACAAGGCCCTGGCCGCCCTGCTCGACGACAGCCTCGACCTTACCGCCAACGTCGGTCTGGCTCTGGAGACCGGTCGCATCAACTATGTGACCATGGAGCTGCTCAACCAGGCCCATGTGGAGGCCTACGGCCATCCCGTGCCGACCCCGGTTCAGCTCGGCACCAAGGCCGGCAAGGCCATCCTGGTTTCCGGCCACGACCTGAAGTTCCTCGAAGAGCTCCTCAAGCAGACCGAAGGGACCGGCGTCAACATCTACACCCACGGCGAGATGCTGCCCGCTCACGGCTACCCCGGCCTGAAGAAGTACGCGCACCTGGTCGGCAACTTCGGCGGCGCCTGGCAGGACCAGCACAAAGAGTTCGCCCAGTTCCCCGGCGCCATCATCTTCAACACCAACTGCATCCAGAAGCCGGCCGAGAGCTACAAGGACCGTCTCTTCACCTGGGGTCTGGTCCAGTGGCCCGGCGTCAAGCACGTCGACGGCTGGGATTTCTCGGAAGTCATCAAGAAGGCGCAGGAGTGTGACGGTTTCGAGGACAACCCCGGACAGGAAATCCTCACCGGTTTCGGCCACAACGCCATCCTCGGCGTCGCCGACAAGGTCATCGAGGCCGTCAAGGGCGGTGACATCAAGCACTTCTTCCTGGTCGGCGGCTGCGACGGCGCCAAGTCGGGCCGTAACTACTACACCGAGTTTGCCGAGAAGGCCCCCAAGGACACCGTCATCCTGACCCTGGCCTGCGGCAAGTACCGCTTCAACAAGCTCGACCTCGGCGACATCGGCGGCATTCCCCGTCTGCTCGACGTCGGTCAGTGCAACGACGCCTACAGCGCCATCCAGGTTGCCGTGGCCCTGGCCAACGCCTTCGAGTGCGGCGTCAATGACCTGCCCCTGTCCCTGGTGCTCTCCTGGTACGAGCAGAAGGCGGTGGCCATCCTGCTGACCCTGCTGCACCTGGGCATCAAGAACATCAAGATCGGTCCGTCCCTGCCGGCTTTCGTCACGCCGAACGTGCTGAACTTCCTGGTCGAGAACTACAACATCGGCCCCATCACCACGGCCGAGGAAGATCTCAAAGCCATTCTTGGCAAGTAATGTGAAGAAAAGGGGCTGTCCCTGACGACAGCCCCTGCTGGATAAGACAAAGGGCCACTCCGACATTCCCGTCGGGTGGCCCTTTGTCGTTGCTGCGGAAGTCTCTGCGGCTACCCCAGCGCCGCCGCCAGATCGTCCCACAGATCCTCGACATCCTCGAGGCCGACGGACAGACGCAGCAGGGTGGGACGGATACCGAGGCGCTCCTTCACCGGGGCCGGAATGGCCGCGTGGGACATGCTCCAGCAGTGGGTCAGGATGGTCTCGACTCCCCCCAGGCTCGGGGCGATGATCGGCAGGCGGATGGTGTTCAGCAGCGGCTGCACCGCCTCCGCAGCCTTCAATTCAAAGGAGAGGACCGCTCCGGGCCCCGAGGCTTGGGCCTCGTGCAGGGTTTTGGCGCCAAAATCGTCCAGTCCCGGGTAGTAGACGGCGGCCACTGCGGCATGGCTGCGCAGACGCTCGGCGAGAATCCCCGCGCTTCGCTGTCCCGCCTGCAGGCGCACGCCCAGAGTCTTGATGCCCCGAGACAGCAGGAAGGAATCGAAGGGGGAGAGGACATTGCCGCTGGCATTCTGGTAGTGCTTGAGACGACCAGCCAGTTCGGGGTCGGCGGTGGTGGCCAGCCCGGCCAGCAGGTCCGAGTGCCCACCCAGAAACTTGGTGGCGCTGTGCACGGCGATGTCAATGCCCAGAGCCAGGGGCTTCTGCAGCAGGGGCGTCATGAAGGTGTTGTCGAGAATCGTCAGCAGCCCCCGGTCCCGGGCCAGTTCGGCGACCCCGCGCAGGTCGGTAATGGTGAAGAGGGGATTGGAGGGCGTCTCCAGAAAGATGGCGCGGGTGGAGGGCCGGATGGCCGCTTCGATCTGCTCCAGTCGGGTAGTGTCGACAAAATCGACGGTGATGCCCTGCTGGGGCAGCACCTGGCTCAGATAACGGTAGCTGCCGCCGTAGAGGTCAAGAGGCGCCAGCAGATGGTCGCCGCTTTTGAGCAGCGACAGGGCGCCGGCAATAGCCGCCATGCCGGAGGCGTAGGCAAAGCCGCGGACGCCGCCTTCGAGCAGGGCGATGGCGTCCTCCACCTGCTGACGGCTGGGATTGCCGCTGCGGGAATAGTCGTAAGTCCCCCCCTGCCCGCCCGGATGGTGGTAGGTCGAGGCATTGTAGATGGGGATGGCGGCGGCGCCGGTGGCCGGATCGCGGTCATGGCCCTGGTGAACCAGCAGGGTCGCAGTACGGTAATGATGGGGCTGCGTCATGGTGGAATTCCTTTGCAGTTAATCGTCAGCAGATGTTCCTCAATCACTCAAGGCCTGTTCCAGGTCGGCCAGAATATCACAGACACTTTCAATCCCTACCGACAATCGCAGCAGGGATCCGCAGATACCCAGCCGCAGACGATCCGCTTCCGGAATATCGGCATGGGTCTGCACCGCCGGCAGAGTCATCAGCGACTCGACGCCGCCGAGGCTTTCGGCAAAAGAGATCAACTGCAGCCGCTGCAGCACCTGGGCGGCTTTATCCGGCGTTCCGACGCGGAAGGAGAGCATGCCGCCGAAGCCGCGGCTTTGCCGTTTGGCCACCGCATGGCCCGGATGCACCGCCAGTCCCGGATAGTAGACGGCGGTGACGGCCGGATGCCGCTGCAGCCAGACCGCCACTTCCTGCGCATTGGCGTTGTGGCGTTCCAGCCGCAGGGGGAGCGTCTTCAAAGAGCGCAGCAACAGCCAGCAGTCCTGCGGCGGCAGCACGCCGCCGGTGGAATTCTGCAGGAAGTAGAGGCGCTCGCCCAGTTCGGCGGTGCGCGCCACCAGCAAACCGGCACAGAGATCGTTGTGACCGCCGAGGTACTTGGTGGCCGAATAGACGGTAATGTCGGCGCCAAAATCGAAGGGGCGCTGCAGTACCGGGGTCAAAAAGGTGTTGTCGACGATGAAAAGCAGGTCGTGGGCGCGACAGAGGGCGCCCAGTTTCGTCAGGTCGGCGACGCCGAGCAGCGGGTTTCCCGGCGTTTCGATGAGAAGCGCCCTGCTGTGCGGGCGCAGGGCCGCCTCGACGGCGTCACGGTCGGTGCCATCGACATAGGAGACGTCCAGCCCGAACTTGGCGAAGATCTGGTCGAGCAGGCGATAGGTGCCGCCGTAGAGGTCGCGGGAGACGAGCAGATGGTCCCCGGCCGAGAAGTGGAGCAGAAGCGTGGTCAGCGCCGCCATCCCCGAGGCGAAGGCCAGCCCGCGGGCACCCCCCTCAAGCTGGGCGACGGCCTCTTCCAGCGCCTGGCGGGTGGGGTTGCCGGAGCGGGTGTAGTCATAGCCCGTACTTTCACCCAGGGCCGGATGACGGTAAGTGGCGCTCGGGTAGATGGGAAAGCTCAGGCCGCCGGTCGCTTCGTCGCGGCCGACGCCGACCTGCACCAGGGTGCTCTCGACGGTCCAGTTGGCGTTTGCTGAATTCATAGGTCATCCCTCGTCAAGGTCTGTGGGCTGCATAGAAAAAGCCCCTTCTCTCGGGGATGAGAAGGGGCTTCGCCGGAACAGTCAAAGGGACGGATTACCGGGAAGCACCGTCCTCATCTTTCCGGCCGCATCCGCTATGGCATACGGCAGGCAGGATTTAGCACCTGGCATCCGCACCTGCGGACCGGTTGCTGTGGTTTCGTCGGGCCTGTCCCTCCACCACTCGTGATAAAGACGCTGCTGCGTTGGGGTGAACTCTAAATAATCGAGCCTATTTTGTCAACTGTTTTTATCAAGAACCATCAACCCCACCCTACGCTATATCCTCGAAAAGAACGCTGGAAAGATAACGCTCGCCCGAATCGGGCAGGATCACCACCAGGGTCTTGCCTTGCTGCTCCGGGCGAGAAGCGAGGCGGACGGCGGCGGCTACAGCGGCCCCACAGGAGATGCCGGAAAGAATCCCTTCCTCCAGGGCCAGGCGACGGGCAAAAGCGATGGCTTCATCGTTGCTGACCTGCTCCACCTGATCGACCAGGTCCAGGTCCAGGGTGTCCGGAATAAAGCCGGCCCCGATGCCCTGAATCTTATGGGGACCGGGCTGCAGCGTTTCACCGGCCAGCTTCTGGCTGATGACCGGCGACTCGACCGGCTCGACGGCGACGGACAGGATCGGCTTCCCTGCCGTCTTCTTGATGTAGCGCGAGACGCCGGTAATGGTGCCGCCGGTGCCAACGCCGGCAACCAGAATGTCGATGGCGCCGTCACTATCCTGCCAGATTTCAGGCCCGGTGGTCTGCTCGTGGATGGCCGGATTAGCCGGATTCTTGAACTGGTGCAGCAGCACATAGCGATTGGGATCGGAAGCCGCCAGTTCCTCAGCTGCGGCGATGGCCCCACCCATCCCCTTGGCCCCCGGGGTGAGTACCAGGTTGGCACCAAAGGCCTTGAGGACCTTGCGCCGCTCCAGGCTCATGGTCTCCGGCATGGTCAGCGTAATGGGGATGCCCCGCGCCGCTGCCACAAAAGCCAGGGCGATGCCGGTGTTGCCGCTGGTCGGCTCGACGATTTCCTTGCCGGGCCCGAGCAGTTCCTTCTTTTCCGCGTCCCAGATCATGGCGGCGCCGATGCGGCATTTGACCGAATAGGCCGGGTTGCGCCCCTCAATTTTGGCGAGAATGGTCACACCTTCGGGGGCCAGGCGCTGCAGGCGCACCAGAGGCGTCTGGCCTATGGACAGGCTGTTGTCGGAATAAATGCGGGACATGGGCTGCTCCTTTCTACGATGAGGGATTTCTTCCAAAGAATATCAAATAAAAATCCTTTGCTCCGTTTTGGTCACTCTATTTTTGTTTATAAATTTTGTCAACTTTTAATTTAAAAAAAATACATCTTTGTAGTGTTTTTTTATTTTTAATGTTTTAACATTTTTTTGGTGTGTTTTTATTTCCGTCATTTTTTAACCCCTTATCGACATATCCTAAAAAGTTTATGATCAATATGGATGTACTGCCAGGAGAGTTTTTCTATCTTGCCAAAAAGGATTTGCACCGGAAGGATGATGAAAATAAGACGGAAAAACAGGGGGATTTGCGCAGGGGAAACGAGGGGCGGATTATCCGGCGGCAGAACCTGAAGACGTCTCGTCTCCTAAGGGGAGTTGTACTTCAAAGGTTGTCCCCTGCCCTACCCGGCTTGCCACATTGATACGGCCACCATGGACCTGGATGATGCGCTGGGAAATGGCCAGGCCGAGGCCGGTGCCGGTCTGCTTGGTCGTGAAGAAGGGATTGAAGATTTTGGGCAGGAGCTCCTGAGCGATGCCGGGGCCATTGTCGATAAAACGCACAACGAGGCTGTCATCGAGCCGATGCGTGGCAATACGCAAGGCACCGCCACCGGCCATGGCCTGGACCGCATTGAGGAGAATATTCAGAAAAACCTGGCGAATCTGTTCGGAGTCGACCGGCACCAAAGGCATATCGCCCGGGTCAAACCGGACGGATATCTTCGCGCGCTGACATTCCCCCGCGGTAAAAAGCACAAGTTCCTGCAGAAGGGCATTGAGGTCGCACGATTTTTTACCGAGATCGACCGGCCTGGCGAACTGGAGAAAATCGGTGACAACCTGGTTCATGCGGTCCACCTCACGCAGCAGAATGTCGGCGAATTCGCCGCGCTGCGCAGAGCTGATTGTCTCATCCTTGAGAATTTCCGCGGTACCGCGAATCGACCCGAGAGGATTGCGGATCTCATGAGCCAGCCCGGCCGCCAGTTCTACCAGGGCGGTGGAGCGGGAGGCGCGCACGAGCTGCTCTTCGAAGGTGAGAATCTGGCTGGCCTGGTCCACGAGTTTCTGATAGCTCTCGTTAAGCCGCTGGGCCGTTTTTTCCAGTTTGAATCGCTGCGACCGCTCTTTGAGGGACAGCAGGCCGGTCACGCCCCCGATGACATGATAGAGCAGAATTTCCAGGTACTGCTCCCATTGCGCTTCGGGGTGGGCCCCCCACTGGAAGACCACATGAGGAGCGTAGACCACGGAAACCAGAATGGCAACCGCCAGTCCGCCCCGCAACTGGAACCACAGACCCGCCAGGATGATGGGCAGGTAGTAGCTGCGGCGGAAAATGTCATGATAATGGTGCTGGTCGACATTCACCAGATAGTGGCCGAGCGAGATGGCAGCCACCAGCCCCAGAAGCACAGCCCAGCGCCAACGTCCTTCTCTCAGCAAGCTCCCTAACCCGTCCGTCATAACCGCGCTCTCCCGTAACACCCCGGTCACAGACCTCTCTGGCATCCTGCTTTATTCCCGCAGGCAGGGCAATAATGCCAGCCCGGCAGCAGGCGCTCACCACAGGAGCACCGCCTTTTACGCGTCTGCAGGGTCGACAGCAGCTTCAGGATCACC
Organism: Desulfuromonadales bacterium; assembly: GCA_033549025.1. Classification (GTDB taxonomy): domain Bacteria; phylum Desulfobacterota; class Desulfuromonadia; order Desulfuromonadales; family SZUA-540; genus SZUA-540. The sequence continues at coordinate 21,342 of JAWSUS010000021.1, read as the reverse complement.
AGGGACGCCAGCAGGGCGGCGTTTATCTGGAGCAGCAGATAGCCCGGCGTACCCAGAGTCATCATGGAGCGAAAGGTACAGTGACCGCAGCTGTAGGACCAGATATTGTAGATCAGCACCACAGCGACGGCGGCAGCCGAAAGCAGCAGCACCCCTTTAACTTTTTTGCTCATGCTGCCCTCCCCCGAAGTCTTTGGCCCGCGGCGTCCCGCAATCGGCACAGAAGCGGTGGTAGACCGGCAGGCTTCTGCCGCACCCCGGGCAGACGTTCTGCAGAAGTTCCTTGCAGCGCGGGCAGATCATCCAATCCGCCTCCACGTTGTTCCCACAACCGGGGCAATGGCCGACTGGCGGATCAGGCTCCGTATCGAGGCGCTCCACCTGTCGGACAACCGCCAGGGCGAGAAAGGCGAAAAGCAGCAAGAAGAGAAGCATCATGGTGTCTTCAGACCGCCTTCTTCTGCCCGTTGAATCGCCGGGGACGATCCTCGACAATCCGGCCGTCCCGCAGATGAATGGTCCGGTCGAAGTAGTCGATATTTTCGATATTGTGGGTGACCATGATAATGGTCTGGCCGGCCGCATTGAGGTCGGCAAAAAGTTGCATGATGCTTCGACTCGTTTCCGAATCAAGGCTGCCGGTCGGTTCATCGGCCAGAATGAGCGGCGGCTCGTTGACCAGCGCACGGGCGATGGCGACCCGCTCCTGCTCGCCGCCGGAGAGCTGGTTGGGCAGGTGCCGCTGACGATGGGAGAGGCCGACCTGCGCCAGCGCTTTTTCGACCATGGTCACCTTCTTGGCCTTGGAAAGCGGTTTTACCGCCAGCGGCAGCATGACGTTTTCCATGGCGGTCAGATAAGGAACCAGGTTGAAGGACTGGAAGACGAACCCGAGGTATTCCCGCCGAAAATCGGCCAGCCGTTCCACCGAAAGGCTGTAGATGTCGATGCCGTCGATGTGAATCGCCCCGGTGCTCGGCTTGCTGAGGCCGCCCAGCAGACTCAGAAAAGTGCTTTTCCCCGAACCGGACGCCCCCATGACACCGAGGAAAGTCCCCTTTTCGATGGTGAGGTCAACATTCTTCAGCGCCTCGACGCAGTCGCCCTCGCTCTCGTAACGTTTCCCCAAATCCTGTATCTGGATAAGAGCCATAATGTCTCCTCTGTTTCTGCGTTAAAGAGCCCGGAGGGCCTCGTTGGGGTCCATGCGGCTGGCATGCAAGGCCGGATAAAAGGAGGCCAGACAGCCGACGACCACTGCCAGCACCACCGCACCCACCGCCAGTTCAGGGCTCCAGAGGATCATATCCATATGTTCACCATGGGCGCCCTGGGCCCCGTGGCCGTCGCGAAAGAAGGGAAGCACCGCTCGCGAGGCAGCCGTCCCGGCCAGATAACCCAGGATACCGGCCACCAGGCTGACACTGGCCGATTCCACCAAAATCAGACGCATGACATGACTGCGGCGGAAACCAAGCGCGCGAAAAATACCGATCTCCCGCGTGCGTTCGTTGACCGCACCCATCATGGTGACGAAGACCACCAGGGCGCCTACCAGCAGAACGACGGCCGCGACCAGCCAGGAAAAGAGCTCAAACTGTTCGAGCGCGTGCATGCGGGTCTTGACGATCTGCTGCAGCGCATTGACTTCGACCTCCGGCATGACGGCGCTGATCTGCCGCACCATGTCCTCGACGGGACAGTCCCCGCAGAGGGCGGCGACCTCGACCAGGGATATCATCCCCGGCTTCTGCAGCAGGTGCTGGACGACGGCCAGCGGGGCCAACAGCAGATGATCGTCCTGGCCGCCGGTCTGCTCGAGGATGCCGGTGACGGTAAACTGCCGTCCGTACAGCTCGACCTTGTCACCCGGCTGCAGATCAAGGCGCCGCGCCACGCTGCTGCCCGCCACCACCTCGTCGTCCTTTTTAAGGGGCTCGCCCTTTACCGACCACCAGCGCTTGAGGGCAAACTCCAGCTCCGGATCCACCCCCATCAGCAGGACGCGTTCCGAGCCGACCCGGGCCGAACCCAGCAGTTTGGGAGCCACGGCGGCGATGTTGCGGGCGTTGGGGATAGTCTTGAGCAGGGCGAGATCATCCTGGCGAATTTCCTCCGCCTCCACGGTCACCCCGCCCAGGCTGACGCCGCCATAGGAGAGGGAAAGCTGGTCGCTGCGTGGTGTGATGAGGATATTGGCGCCGAAGTTTTCCAGCTTGTGCTGGGCTTCGGCCGTCAGTGAGCGAGAGAGAGAGACCAGCGTCACCACGGTGCCGATGCCGAGCAGCAGGCCGGCCAGCAGAAAGGCCATGCGCCCCTTGCGACGACGGATGTTATTGAAAGCAATCGTTTCAAGTTTCATTACATGGACCGTTTTTGCGGCTGAGCGGCAAAGTACCAGCTTCCCTGCTCCAGGTCCGCCAGCGAGATGATCACCTTGCCGTCACGCAGCTCTTTGGCGAGAGGCGCCGGGTTGCAGCCGCCCTTGATCACCCCGACCAGCTCCGTCTTGAAGGCCTGATTGCAGTTGTTGCAGATCATGGAATCCCCTTCCTGCCGGTAGCCTTTTTGGGCGCGGAAACAGACGTCACAGGTATCAAAGGCCGAGCGGATTTCGCCATCTTGGCTCTGAACCAGAAAGAAGTTGATTTCGTTTTCCGCCCCCTGTACCCGATAGTACCTGGCTTGCCCGTCGGCAAGATCGGCCTGGTCAATCTGCACGAGGCCCCCTTCAGCCTTCAGCAATTTACTGCCTGCTGCATCGCCGGGAATTACCGTCCAGGCGGCGGCCGCCAACGCAACCAGAATCGTCAGGATGATGACAAGGCGCGGCAGCTTATTTTGGGCGGGCTGTTCAAATTGTTGTTTCTTGTCCTGCTCGGTCATGGTGGATTTCTCCTTGTTGAATGGGATGGAAAAGCCTGTTCAGGCTTACCTGTCTACACGGGGTGTGCCAAATCAAATGGTTGACACAACTATTTGAAATTCAAGCATTTTCCAGATCCACTCCGATTATGACCTCTCCTTCGCGGTCTCTGGTCGTTGAATAGTGTGCAATTGTCTGAGGAATATTCCTCAGACAATTGCACTGGGATAAGGCGTCAGAGAGTACCAGGGTTCAGCCGCAGCAGGCGCTACCGCAGCCGCCAGCGTTCTGGGCGGCGATCTTGAGACTGGGGTCAAAAATGGTGACCGGGCAGCGGGTGAGCAGGTCGCTGTACCATTTCTGCAGGGCAATATTGCGTGCTGCAGGATCAGTATCCGTAGCCGGAACAGCCTTTTCGAACAGTCGTTCAAAAAGGAGATTCATCTTTACCGCGCTATGGAATGCCTCCAGGCTGTCGTAGCGCTTCAGAATCAAGGACTCGAAGTTGTCCACTTTCTCCTTCATCCCGTCGATTTCGAGGCTGACCTCCTGGTCGGATACGACAAGGCCTTGCCGTTCAGCTTCGGCGAACAGAACTTCTCTCTGCAGGAGCCTCTCCCAAGCGACCTGGCCAAGGCCCCGAGTATCCCCATCGGGCCGCGACCGGCCAAGAAGGTCCAGCTCAGTTTGGAATTCCGTCCTGGGGATCAGCCGGTCGCCGACCCTGGCGACGAAACGCTCGGCTAAACGGTCCTCTTCTTTTTGCCTCCCTTTGTATTCGTCAGAAGACAGCACATATTGCAGTTTGGACGGATAGCCGGCCGCTTCCATGATCTCCGCGATGCGCGACGGTTCAATTTCATTCGGGTCAAAAACGACACGGCTGCGGCCCGTTGCCACACTGACCTCGATCTCTCCAACCCCCTCGGTTCGACTCAGGGCGTTGCGGATATTTTCAACGCAGGAACCGCACGTAAGATTGGAAACGGCATATTCGGCAAGGGCTCCAGGCTGGGGGAACAGAGTGGCGCGGAAGGCAATGGTTACGGTGGCAGCCAGGACGGTCAGAGTGACGGCCAGGAGAGCGACGCGAAATTTCATCGAAAAAACTCCTCTGAAAGGCGAAAAAACGGGAAAAAAGGAGCCTTTTTATGTCCTGCTCAGGACGACATTAAAAGGAGGCGTTATGAGCAAGACACGTATCACAAGTCGTGCCATGTACTCTTTAAACCTATAAGTCTTTGAATTAGCAGGATATAGCAAGAAGGGAAACGATGGGATGCCCTGAGAGATGATGAATATGCTGCTGCGGATACAGAATATTCTACAAGCCCCGGGATGGGGCCGAAAAGGGCTGGAGAGATGATCTAGGGGCAGGAAAAGACGGCCATCTGGGTGGAGCTGCCGTATAAGGGATCGACCGGACCGATGGCGTCGAAAGTGACCTGGTACCCGTTGCGACCGGCGACGCCTGTCGCCCATTGGCGGAATTTATCGCGGTCCCATTCGAAGCGATGGTCGCGATGCCGCAAGGTGCCCTGGGGCAGGCCATGCAGGACATTGTATTCCCGATTGGGCGTGGTCACGATGACCAGAGTAGGTCGGAAACCGCCAAAGACCGTCCTCTCAAGGACGGAGAGTCGCTGAGGATCGATATGTTCAAGGGTTTCGAGCATCACAGCCGCATCGAAACCGCTGAAATCATTAGAAGCCTCGGTAAAGGAGGCATGACTGAGGCTGAGGCGCCTGCCATCGGCCGGATGGCCGAGACGCTCAAGCAAATCCCGGGCGGTGCTGAGGGCTGCCAGCGAAATATCGAGACCGACTATCTTGCGGAAGGTTGGCTCCGAGGCCAGTCGGGCAAGCAGCTCGCCCGCGCCGCAGCCTAAATCCAGCACCGTTTCGGCCTGCTGGTGTCGCAGGACCTGCACGATCTTATCCAGGCGTTCATCATGCAGGGACGTCACCTCGTCCTCGCGTCCGGGCGCATAGCTTTTCATAATCTGGCCGCCTTCTCTTCTAATCGCTCGATGGCTTTTTCCAGGATGACGTTGTTGACCCCCATGCCCAGATAGCCGGTCTGCCCGTAGGTATCGTAATCGGCCAACTGATCGATGAGACGCTCTATATCGGCCTGCAGCACCCTGTATCGGTCTGGCTGCTCGGCCATACGGAGAATTCTTGCAGCCAGAAAATCCGGCAGTTCGTTTTCGTCCTGTGCCCGCTTCACGGCCTGCTGCAGGTGGTTCATAACATCCATCTCTTTCCCCCTTGCTGCATTCAGAAGAAACCTCAAAGAAACAAAATACCAGCTACTGACTCAAGAATTTGATTGTCAGCAATAAATCAAAAGGATTATAGTATTCGAATTATGAGATAGTAGCTCAAAGTGGTTATTTCTTCCTGCCACTCTACCCCCCTGCATATCCTCCAGCCAAGGAGCCCGCGCGAATGTCCCGAACCGATCGCTTCGTCAAGTTTCTGGGGCCACTTCTGCCAATCGTCGCTTTTTTCCTGACTGCTTTATCCTTTCTGAGTCTGGCCCGGCTAGGGCTCATGGCCTGGAAATGGGACCGCATCATGGCCGTCGACGGCCTGTGGACCGTCCTCGGCTATGGCCTGCGCATGGATGTCGTCCTGCTCTGCTACGCCGTTTCACTTCCTGTCCTCGTCGCCCTGCTCTTACCCGGACGCAAGGCCGCTCTGCGGCCCTGGAGAAAAATACTGCCAACCTGGCTGGCGTTCTACTCGGTTTTCATCGTCTTCATGGAGGCGGCGACACCGGCTTTCATCGATCAGTACGACAGTCGTCCCAACCGCCTCTTCTTCGAGTACCTCGATCACCCGAAAGAGGTCTTCGCGACCCTTTGGGCCGCCTACAAACTCCCCCTGCTGCTGGCGGCCGTTGCGGTGATTCTCCTGACCTGGGGGGCCTGGTCGATGAGCCGCCGACTGGTTGAAAAGTCCCACCCCTGGGGATGGTGGCGGCGGCTGGCCGTCTTGCCGTTGATTGTCCTGGTGCTGCTGGCCGGTGCCCGTTCCAGCTTCAGCCATCGCCCGGCCAACCTGAGCACGGTGGCTTTTTGCAACGACCCTCTGGTCAATCAACTGGGGGTCAGTTCCGCCTATTCCCTGGGTTACGCTGTTTCCCGCCTGCAGGATGAATCGGACTCCGTACGTTTTTATGGCAAGATGCCTAAGGAGGAGGTCTTCCGCCGCGTACACCGGGAAATGGGGCTTCCGGAAACGGCTTTCAGCAACCCGGATATCCCCACCCTGCATCATCAGCTTCCCGGCAGAATACGTCAAAAACCGCTCAATCTGGTCATTATTCTCGAAGAAAGTCTGGGGGCCAGCTATGTTCAATCCCTCGGCGGCCTGCCGCTGACACCCGAGCTGGAGAAGTTATCCACCCAAGGGCTCTGGTTCAGCCAGCTTTATGCCACCGGCACCCGCTCCATACGGGGGGTCGAAGCGGTGGTCACCGGCTTTCCACCCACGCCGGCCCGCAGTGTAGTGAAACTGGGGCTGGCCCAGCAGAATTTCTTCACCCTGGCCCGCCTGCTGAAATCACAGGGCTACTCTTCCGAGTTCATTTACGGCGGCGACAGCCAGTTTGACAATATGCGCAGCTTCTTCCTCGGCAACGGCTTCGACCGGGTCATCGACGAGAAGCAGTTCAGCGACTGGACCTTTCGCGGATCCTGGGGCGTTTGCGACGAGGACATTTTCCAGCGCACCCACGAGGAACTGCTGGCTCACGCCGATCAACCCTTTTTCACCTTCGTCTTCAGCGTCTCCAACCACTCCCCCTTCGAATTTCCCGACAACCGTATCGCTCTTTACGAGCAACCGAAGAATTCCCGCACCAATGCGGTCAAATATGCCGATTATGCCCTGGGCCAGTTCTTTGCCAAGGCCCGCCAGGCTTCTTACTGGGACAACACCCTTTTCCTGGTGGTGGCCGACCACGAGGACCGTGTTTTCGGGGACGAGCTTGTTCCCATCAAATATTTCCACATCCCGGCTTTGATCCTCGGCGCCGATATCGCCCCCGGCCGTTATGACAAGGTGGCCAGCCAGCTCGATCTCCCCCCCACCCTGCTCTCCCTCATGGGCATCGAGTCAAGTCACCCCATGCCCGGCCACGATCTGCTGCAGTTGCCCGGCGACGATCCCGGGCGGGCCATCATGCAGTTTGGCAACAACCAGGCGTATATGGTGGGAGAAAAGGTGGTTATTCACACGCCCGACAAAGCGGCCCGCCAGTATGTCTATCGCGACGGCCGCCTTGACGAATCCACGGAAGAACCCGAGCTCGTTCGGGACGCCCTGGCCGAGGCTCTGTGGCCCGCCATCGCTTACCGGGAACAGCGCTACCGGATCCACCGGAGCGAACCGGCAAAGGACCCCTACGTCCGTAGCGACCGAAAAAACGTGCGGCCACCCTCCCGACACGGGTGACCGCACTCCATAATCCTCTTTCCCGATGGATATTGGCCCTAGAACCAGAACCTCACCCCGGCAACGACGCCCAGATCATCGACATCCTCTCCCACCTTTTTTAGCTGGTGCGCCGTTTCGCCGATTTTGCGGTGCCAGGTAACGCCTACATAAGGGGCCAGTTTCCGACTGATCTGGTACCTGAGCCGTGCACCGAGGGTCAGATCCGTTATCCCCTGCCACTGCTCGTACTCGGGGACATCGTTCAGTGACAGCCCCATTTCCAACCGGGGAACGATATGCAGCCGTTGGGTCAGCATGACCTCGTATTCTGCTTCCACGGCAGCTGACAGATCTCCGTCCTCGCTCAGGTAGGCGGTGGCGTCCACTTCGAACCAGTAAGGGGCCAGTCCCTGGATTCCCAAGGCGGCGAAGGTTCGCTGCGGCTGCGGCCGGAAGTCCTGCCGGAAGCCGAACTGCACATCCCAGAATTTTGAAAGAGCTCGACTGTACAGCAGTTCCAGGTCGGCCTCCTCCACGGACTGGCTGTCTTCGAGCAGCAGTTCTCCCTCACTTTTCAGGTAAAGCTTGTTGTAGTCCTCCCCGACCCAGCCCTGCACATCCCATAAAAAGACCTCGACACCGTGCTCTTTCCACTGATGTTCGAATCGGTCCGCCTTGAAGGTGACAAAGAGCTGGTTGTCGTGCACCGGCTGTCGGCCGAAATTTCCCTGCGGATCGCCGTCGGCAGCCAGACCCACGGCGGGCAGGACGGCAAAGAGGAGCAAAAAAACAAATCTCGTCATAATATCCTTTCTCCCGTCTTGCCTCAGCTCACCCGCACGACCTGAAACATGCCCGCTTCCATGTGAAAGAGCAGATGACAGTGAAACGCCCAATCCCCTTTTTCAATCGGTGTGATCAGGGCGGAGACCACTTCACCGGGTTTAACCAGGATGGTGTGCTTGTAGGGCAGCCTGTCGGCCCCATTTTCCAGCTGCATCCACATGCCGTGCAGGTGAATCGGATGATCCATCATGGTGTGATTTACCAGAAAGAGGCGCAGGCGTTCCTGGTGACGAAATTGGTAGGGACCGGGATGTTCGGTGTATTTCAGGCCATCGAAGGAGAACATGTAGCGCTCCATGTTGGCCGTGATATGGATGGTCATCTCCCGCTCAGGGGTGTCGGCATATTCCGGCGGCTCATCAGAGGTCAGGTCTTCATAGGTGAGAACCTTCCAGCCATCATGGCCGAGACCGAGCCCAGGTTCGTCAAAGCGGTAGCGGGGGTTGGGAATAGTCATGGCCACGTTGACAGAGGTCTTTCGGTCCGGCTTAAACGGCTCCGGTCCATTCGGTCCGGGAATGCGCGGATCCTTCCCGGCTGAACTGTCGCCATGGCTGCCATGGCCGCCGTGCCCGCCACTCATCGCACCGTCCTTCATCCCCCCCACCATCATCCCCATACCGATATCCTGCAATCGGCGCACGGGTCGCTCGCGCAGCGGCGGCACCGACGCCGACAGGCCGGGTTCCGGCGATAGGGTGCCGCGGGCATAGCCGCTGCGATCGATGGATTCGGCGAAGAGCGTGAAGGGACGATCTTCCCGGGGACGGACCAGTACATCGTAGGTCTCCGCCACACCAATGCGGAATTCCTGCACCGTTACAGGCCTGACCGCCTTGCCGTCGGCCATGACCACGTCCATGTCGAGGCCGGGGATGCGCACGTCGAAGTTGCTCATGGCCGAGGCGTTTATGAATCGCAGGCGCACGGTTTCACCCGGGGCAAAGAGGGCCGTCCAGTTCATATCCGGGCTGTTGCCGTTCATCAGGTAGGTGTACGCCGCTCCCGTCACATCGGCCAGGTCCACCGGGCTCATGCGCATCTTCCCCCAGGCCAGCCGTTCGTCCAGGGTCTCCTTGAAGCCGTCCTGACGAATGTCCCGGATCAAATCCCCCAGGGTGCGCTGCTGATAATTGTAATAGTGGCCCAGAAGATTGAGATTCCGGAAAAGCGTCTCCGGCCTTTCAAAGGACCAGTCGGAGAGGACCACCACGTAGTCGCGATCATAGGCCCAGGGCTCGCCTTCCTTGGGATCGATAATGAGGGGACCGTAGGTGCCCGACTGTTCCTGCAGGAAGGAGTGGCTGTGATACCAGTAGGTTCCCGACTGGACCAGCTTGTAACGATAGGCGAAGGTCTCCCCGGGCGGAATGCCGGCGAAGTTGACCCCCGGCACGCCATCCATGGGAAAGGGCACTAATATCCCGTGCCAGTGGATGGAGGAGTGTTCGGTGTCCATCAGGGCGTTGGTGACATTGAGGGTGACGTCATCCCCTTCGCGCAGACGCACGAGAGGGCCGGGCACCGTGCCGTTGATGCCGGTGGCTCGGCCCTCGCGACCGTCAATGGTAATGGGAGTGTAGCCGATGGTCAGGTCGTAGCGATCCCGCGCTGGCGGCAGGCCGTCAAGGCCCCAGTGGTTTGGCCGGGCCCAGAGGGGAAGCGGAAAAGCACTTTGCAGCCCGGCAAGAAAAAAGACGGAGCCCACCCCCTGAAGGAAATGGCGGCGGGACAGCAGGTTTTCCTGGCTCATGACATCTCCTTGGAAACAAAACATTCCCATTGTGATGTTACTGTCTGATGGGCAGCAAGGAGGTCGCTGCTCTCGCTCCAAGGCTAACAAGTCAGACGGGGAATGCAAATTTGCGCTCAACCCTCGGCCAGGCCATCTTTTTATTTTTTGATAATGGCTTTCATTTTCTTCTTGACAGAAAGAGTCGGCTTCCCTATTTTCTGAAAACGATTTTCATTTCCGCGTAAGGGTGCCGCGGATCCCGGTCCCTTGCAACCCAACCCCTAACCCTGAGGAGCATGACCTGTGATGAAACCTTTAATCCGCCTGTCTGTTATTTTCGCCCTGCTTCTGGCCTTCGTTCCGGCCAGCGGTTTTGCAGCCAGCAACGAAGAGCTGGAGCGCCGCCTTGACCTGGTCACCGAAGAACTGCAGAAACTCAAGAACGAATCGGCCGTAGAAGACGCCGAATACAGCTCGGCCTTCGGCTATGGGCCGGCAGCCTCCAAGGTCTACAAGCTCAACCAGGGCCTTTCCATCGGCGGCTACGGAGAAGGCCAGTTTAAAAACTACACCAGCGACAAAGGGAGCAAAATCGATCAGGCCGACATGCTGCGGGCCATTCTTTATGTCGGCTACAAGTTCACCGACAAAATCATCCTGAACACGGAAATCGAGTTTGAGCATGCCAACGAGTCCTACGTCGAAATGGCCAGCCTCGACTTCCTGCTGCACGACAAGATCAATCTGCGCGGTGGCCTGTTGCTGGCGCCGGTGGGTCTCACCAACGAGATGCACGAGCCTACCCTCTTTCACGGCGTTGACCGTCCGCTTGTCGAACGGCAGGTCATTCCTTCCACCTGGCGGGAGATGGGTGTCGGCGCCTTCGGCAGCCTGACAGACAAAGTCGATTACAAACTCTATGTCATGAATGGGTTTGACGGGGCTGACTTTACCTCGCAGGGACTGCGTGGCGGGCGTCAGAAAGCCTCCAAAGCCAAAGCGGAAGACTGGGCTCTGGTGGGCCGCCTCGATTACGAACCGATCCTCGGCCTCAATATCGGCGGCAGCTTCTACCTGGGCGATTCAGGTCAGGGGCAGGTTGTCGACACCAGCAACCGTGAAGCCGATGTCTTCACCGAGATCTACGAGATTCATTCGCAGTACAAGGTTCGCGGCCTTGAACTCAAGGCCCTCGCCTCTCAGGTCAAGATCGATGACGCCGAGGCCGTCGGTGCCGATGTCCCCGATGAGATCTTCGCCTATTACGGGGAGGTCGCCTACAATGTGCTGCCTCACCTCGTCCAGGGCACCAGCCATTACCTCGCCCCCTTCGTGCGCTACGAGAATCTCGATTACGACGGCAACAATGAGGATGTGGAACTGCTGGTAACGGGTCTCAGCTACAAGCCGATCCCCAACGTCGTTATCAAGGCCGACTACAGCAATTTCGACAAGAAGGACGGCGTCCGCGCCGACGAACTCAACATCGGTTTCGGCTACATTTTCTAACAAACAGTTGTTATGTGGCCGGAGAGGGGCAGCCTCCACCTCTCCGGCCTTTTTTCAGGACGTGCCCTATGAAAGAATACATTTCCTCACTCTGTCTGGTTCTTCTTCTGCTCTTTCCCGATCTGTCTTTAGCCAAGGCCTTCATGTCCAAGTCCGAGGCTCTCAAACTGGCGTTTCCCGAAGCCGACCGGGTCGAGACGGTCAATCTCTTTCTCTCCCCGGCCGAAATGGATCAGGTCAAAAAGCTCTCCGGCATTCTTCCTGACTCCCCCATCTTCACCTTTTATGTGGGAAAGAAGGCAGAACAGACGACCGGCTATGCGGCCATTGAGGCCGGTGTCGTTCGCACCCTGCCGGAAACCGTGATGGTGGTGCTCAACGCGGATGGAACCGTCCGCTTCACGGAAATTCTGGCCTTTTTCGAGCCACCGGAATATATGCCGGCCACACGCTGGCTCGACCAGTTCCGGGGCATTCGTCTCAGTCGCAACCTGCGGGTCGGCGGCGATATCCAGGCAATTTCCGGTGCCACGCTTTCGGCTGAAGCGATCACCCGACAGGTCAGAAAAATAGCCGCCGTCGCAGAGTTCCTAGAGACAGGAGATTAGCGATGCGCGTGATGATGACCGGCCCGGGTCCAAGCCCTTTACCCAAGGCCATTTTGGCCTTTTTTTACGTCTATTTTCTGCTGCATTGGGCGACCGGCATCCTGATGTTTCACCACAAGCTCGGCTTCAGCTATCAGAGTGTGGTGCGTTATTTTCTGGGCGATCCTGAACAATTCATGAACCCGCGCAGTTTTATTGGCCTGTTGGAAGTGACCCATTTCCACCTCTTCGCCATGGGCCTCTTTTTCGTGGTCTTCAGCCACCTGCTGCTCTTTAGTCCCTTTGGGGAGCCTATCAAAACTATACTGATCTGGCTGCTAGGGCTGAGCCTGCTGCTGGACATCATCTCTCCCTGGCTGATCCGCTATGTCGCCGCCCCCTTTGCCTGGCTAAAACTCGGGTCCTTCTGGATGCTGCAGGGGGTATCGCTGATATTGCTCCTCGGTCTGCTGGCGACCCTGTTTCGAAGGCGGCCGCCACCCATTAGTTGACGCTTTTTGTCAGGCATGTTAATCCTGTGGGCAGGTCGAACCGAATCCACCTCGGTCGACAGTCTGCCGCACCAATCACGCTGAATGAGGATGGAGATGAACCGACACGAACAGACCGCCGAACGCCTGGCGCACTCACACGAATTCACCGAGATCAATCCGGGCAATGAGCGGCGCACCCTCTGGGTCATTCTGCTGACGCTTACCACCATGGCGGTCGAGATTGTCGCCGGCCATCTGACGGGGTCGATGGCCCTGCTGGCCGATGGCTGGCACATGGGCACCCACGCCTTCGCCCTGGGGATCACCTACGCCGCCTATCGGCTGGCCCGGCAGCACCGCGACTCCGATTATTTCTCCTTCGGCACCGGCAAGTTCGGCGTGCTGGCGGGCTACACCAGCGCTCTGTTTCTGGGACTGGCCGGCCTCTGGATGATCGTCGAATCTGTCCAGCGCCTGCTGAACCCCGTGACCATCGCCTTCAATGAAGCGATCGGGGTCACGCTGCTCGGTCTGATCGTCAACCTCGCCAGCGTCATGATTCTGCATACGGCCGAAGAGGGCCATCCCCACGACCATCACGATCATACTCATGACGGCCAGCACGACCATAGCTATCGGGCCGCCTACCTGCATGTCATCGCCGATGCCCTCACCTCCATCTTCGCCCTGGTGGCCCTGCTGACCGGCCGCTTTCTGGGCTGGACGGCTCTCGACCCCGTGATGGGCATCGTCGGCGGCCTGCTCATCAGCCGGTGGGCCTGGCTGCTTCTCAAAAGCACCGCCGTGATCCTCCTCGATGGCGGCGTCACGGCCACCTTGAAAGCCCGGGCCAGGGAACTGATCGAAGCAGACCAGGAAAGCCGCGTCATCGATCTGCACCTCTGGCCCATCGGCTCCCGGGACATCGCTATGGTCGCCTCCGTCGTTACCGGCTGCGGACACACCGCCGAGGACTATCAAAATCGTTTAAAAACCCTGCCTCATGTCACTCACGTGAGTGTCGAGGTGCATCCCTGTAAAGACCCCGACTGCTCCTGTTCCCCCACCACCTGAACACAAAAAAAGGGCCGCCTCCCGAAAAGAAGCGGCCCTTGCTTTTTTGATGTGGCGTCCTGCAGACGGCTATATCAGATCAGCACCATAGCCAGACCATAGCCGACAATACAGGCCGTCACCACGGCGAAAAACCCTGGCATCATGAAACTATGGTTGAAGTAGAATTTCCCGATCTTCGTCGTTCCCGAGATATCGAAGTTGATGGTAGCGATATCCGAGGGATAGTTGGGGATGAAAAAGTAGCCGTAGCTCGAAGGCATGATGGCGATGAGCAGGGCCGGCGACAATCCCAGGGCCAGTCCCACCGGCAGCATCATGATGCAGGTCGCGGCCTGGCTGTTGATGACGACAGAGACGGCAAACATGGCCAGGGCAAAGGTCCAGGGGAAGTTGTTGACCATCTCGGTGATACCCGCCTTGAAGCTGGGCATGGCAAACTGGAAGTAGGTGTCGCTCATCCAGGCGATGCCGAAGATGGCGATGGCCGCCACCATCCCCTGCTTGAACACGACGCCGTCGGAAACCTTGGCGGCCTTGATGCGGGTTACCAGCAGGATGATGCCACCAAAGGCGAGCATCATCATCTGGATAATGACATCCATCTTGATCGGTTTGCCGCCAGGCTGCAGGGTGCGGATTTCCGGCACCATGGCAATGATGACGATAGAGACCAGGGCCAACAGGAAGAGCAGGACCGAATTACGGGCGGCGGCAGGGAGCTTTTCCCCGAGGGTCGTGGCGGCGCTCGCCTTGATTTCAGCCCCCCAATGGGGATCCTGGAGGCGGCGCTGGTACTCGGGATCCTTGTCCAACTCGACCCCGCGACGCATGCTGTAGGCCACCATGGCGAGCAAACCGATGAAGGTCGCCGGAATGGTCACTCCGAGGATGGAGAGCAGCGTGAGGTCGGGAGCCAGACCGGAGAGTTGGGTCAGGTAAAAGACGACCGCGGCCGAAATGGGACTGGCGGTGATGCCGAGCTGCGAGGCGACGGAGGCTGCCGCCATGGGGCGTTCCGGACGAATGCCGTTTTTCAGGGCGACATCGCCGATAATCGGCATGATGGAATAGACGGCGTGGCCGGTGCCGAGCATGACCGTCATGGTGTAGGTGACCAGGGGGCCAAGCAGGGTGATGAGTTTGGGCCGCGAACGCAGAAGGCGCTCGGCGATCTGCAGCATGTAGCGCAGCCCACCGGCGGCTTCCAGCACCGAGGCGCAGGTGACGACAGCCAGAATGATGAGCATGACGGTGATAGGCGGGCTGGTCGGCGGCATCTTGAAGACGAAGACTTCGATGGCTAGGCCGATGCCGGAAACCACCCCCAGCCCCATGCCGCCGAAACGGCTGCCGATGTAGAGCATCATCAGCAGAAAGAGAAATTGAATGTAGAGCATGGACCTTCTCCTTGGCTTGGGAGGGTGCCGGGAAGTCCGCGCCAATCCGCGTTCTCCCCGTTTTTCACCCTCGATACGGCTCAAGGATAGATCCAGGACAAATTCGTGTAAATATTTGGATTTTAAAAAGAATTTATTTCTTTACGAGCATTTTGTGCATTGTGTTCATCGCGCTGTCCGTTCGGGTCTTCAGCGGCTGCGCACATAGCGGCGTTCGGGCCGGCCCACCACACCGTAGATGAGATCGGCTTTGAGATAACCTTCCGTGATAAGAAACTCCAGATAGCGGCGGGCGGTGGAACGGCTGGCGCCGATGCGCTGACCGACCTCGTCGGCGCTGAGGTCAGCGACCGCAGGATCATCGAAGACCTGCCGCACCTTTTTCAAGGTCAGCGGATCGATGCCCTTGGGGGTCATATCGACATCGGGCTCGGTCGTTTTGAGGGCCGACGAATGCAACAACCGGTCGATTTCCTGCTGTTCCAGATCGTCACCCGAATCAAGGCGCAGCCGGTAACGGCGAAATTTTTCGAGTGCCTCCTGAAAACGGGGGAAATACACGGGTTTGACGATATAATCGAAAATGCCGCCGCGCAGAGCCTCCTGCAGAGAGGCCATCTCGCGGGCGGCCGTAATGAGGATGACATCGCTGGGGGCCTCGACCTTCCGCATACGGCGCAGCAGATCCAGCCCATGGCCTTCCGGAAAGAACAGATCGAGCAGAACCAGATCCGGTCCGAGTACCTCCACCATCTCCTCGCCATCGGCCAGGGTGTTGGCCACCGCCACCACCTCGAAGCCGGGGACTTTTTCCACGAAACGCCGGTGCAGTTCCGAAATACGCGGATCATCCTCGACGATGAGCACCCTGAGCGTTGTGTCGGTCATCCTACTTCCTCCTTGCCAGCCTTGGGTATGCTGACCGTAAAGAGCGCCCCGCCCAGTTCTCCCTGGCCGTAGGTGATGCTGCCTCCCAGCGCCGTCACCGCCTGGCGCAGCAGGTACAGGCCGAACCCGCGCCCGGCCTGCCCCTTGGTCGTCACCCCCTTGTCAAAGAGGGTTTCGGCCACCTCCGGGGACACCCCCGGTCCCGAATCCTCCACTTCGAGAATAAGGTCATCCCCCAGATCAGTCAGAATCAGGCGCACCTCCCAGGGCCGGTCGCCGGCCCGAACCGCCTCGAAGGCATTGTCCAGCAGGTTGCCGAGAATGGTGACCAGGTGCTGACGGTCGATAGGAGCCGGCACATCGGCCAGGGAGCTGTCGGGGTCCAGGGAGAGATGGACTTTGAGCTCCCGGGCCCGGTTGAACTTGCCGAGAATGAGTCCCGCCACCACCGGGTCCGGTACCGCCTTGGTCAGGGTGCGGATCAACTCCTCGTAGCCGCTGGCCTCCGTCATGATGAGATCCAGAGCCTCCTGCTGGGCGCCGATCTGCAGCAGGCCGGCGATGGTGTGCAGCTTGTTGGAATATTCGTGGCTCTGGGAGCGCAGCAGCTCGGAGTATTCCTGCATCTGCGACAGCTCACGCCCGAGGCGGTCGAGTTCATCCTTGGGCCGGAAACTCGCCACCGCCCCCCGGGGCGGGCCACTGAAGGGCGCCACGTTGACAATCATGGTCCGCCCCTTGAGCAGCATCTCCCGGTCAAGGACGCTCTGGCCCCCGGTCAGCATCTGTTCCAGTTCGGGATTGGTGCATGCCTCAGCCAGCCGGCGGCCGCGCAGGGTGTCATCCCCTTCCTGGCCGAGGTAACGGCGCGCCGCCTGGTTGACCAAGGTCAGCTGCCCTTCTCCGTCCACGGCCACCACCCCTTCGCGGATGGTGCCGATAATGGCGTTGCGCTCCTGGTACAGGGCCGCGATTTCGTGGGGTTCAAGGCCAAAAATAGCACTCTTGAGCCCACGGGCGATAAGAGCGGCTCCAAAGACGCCGAACAGCAGCACAATGGCAATGTAGCCGTAAATCTGCCGCTGCTGAGCCCTGACCGTGACGTCGATGTCACGCAACAGATAGCCAACGGCCACAAAGCCGATGACGTCCTGATTGTCGCCGCGTAAAGGTACGATGCCGCGTAGCGATTCGCCCAGTGTGCCGACAGCCCGGGAGACATAAGCACGCCCTTCCTGCAGGGCCGGCCCCAGATCCCCACCGACAAAAGGATGGCCGATCCGCGAGGGGTCCGGATGGGAATAGCGGATGCCGCGGCTGTCGCCGATCACCACGTATTGCGACCCCGTCGCCTGCCGGATCTTTTCGGCCACGGCCTGTGTCCGAGCAGAATCCCGGGCGAGAAGGCCCTCCAGAACTTCCGGATCGTAGGAGACGGCATGGGCGACATCGAGGGCTTTGGCGCCGATCTCATCCAGCAGGCTATGGCGAAGAAAGTCAGAAAAGAGCGCCCCGACCAGGCTGACCAGAATAACCAGCAGGCCGGTGACCAGCAGGCTGAGCTTGAGCTGCAGGCTCCTGGGGAGAAGGCGGTCGATCCGTTCCAGCAAGGATGTTTGGGCCGGGTCAATATCCATGGTGGTCCCTCTTCGTTTTCTGGACATCTTCGGGTCAGCGATGGTCTGATGGTTCTCACTTTTGTCCGACAGGCCTGGAACGGTTCGCCAGTGCCTTAACAAGCTGAACCGCCCCCAGCACCAGTCCGCCCGCGACAATGCCGCCCAAACCGTCCACCAGCACCGGAGTTACGATGGCGAGAATCTCGCCGATCGAGCCGAAGCCATGAACGAATTCAACCACGGCGTGTGCCACAGCGTGACCGCCAGGCAGGCCATGCATGAGGATGCCGCCGCCGACCAGGAACATGGCCGCGGTGCCGACGACGGACAAAAACTTCATCAGCTGGGGCGCCAGCCGCAACAGGGCTGCGCCGACCATTCGACGGAAACGGTCCAAAAAAGCGGTGCCTTGCCGCCGAATCAGGTGGAGGCCGGCGTCATCCATCTTGACGATGCCCCCGACCAACGCATAGACCCCGACGGTAACCAGCAAAGCAATCATCGAAACCACGGCCACCTGCAGCCCGAGCGCCTTGCCTTGCACGGTGCCAAGGGCAATCACGATGATTTCGGCGGAAAGGATGAAGTCGGTGCGCACGGCCCCCTTGATCTTGTCTTTCTCCAATGCCACCAGATCCATCTCGGGATGACTCAGGGCGCGGATCTTCTCGGCGTGCACGGCCTCCTGGTTCTCGTCGTGAGACCCAAACTTATGAACCAGTTTCTCGAAACCTTCGTAACAGAGGTAAGCGCCACCGACCATCAGCAGCGGCGTAATGGCCCAGGGCGCCAGGGCGCTGATGAGCAGTGCAGCCGGTACCAGAATGAGCTTGTTTTTAAAGGACCCCTTGGCCACCGCCCAGACCACCGGCAGTTCCCGGTCGGCGCGAATGCCCGTGACCTGCTCGGCGTTGAGGGCCAGATCGTCCCCCAGGACACCGGCGGTCTTTTTGGCCGCGACCTTGGTCATCACCGAGATATCGTCCAGCAGGGTCGCGATATCATCGAGAAGGGTCAGTAAACTGCTACCAGCCATGGTCTATCCTCCACTTTCCATCTGAGATATTTCGGCCACCGAAACCTGCGGACGCTGGGGCCAGGTCACCACGCCCCAGGTGTTGTAGGACGCGGGTCCCCAACCGGAGACATAGGCGGCCTGCATCTTGCGAATCACGAACCCGCCCTCCTCTAAAAGCGCGGGGATATCGCGGTTCAGATGACAACCGCCCCCGAGACATCGCCAGGCCGGTGCCAGACGGTTCTGCCAGCGGCGGATGCGTGCATCAGGAGCCAGGCCATGTTCGCAGAAAATAAGTTCGCCATCCGGTTTGAGCACGCGCCCTATCTCCCGCAAGGCCTGCTGCACGTCGACGATGGTGCATAGGGTGTAGGTCACCAGAACCGTATCGACACTTTCTGATTCCAGAGGAATATCTTCGCAGGGCAGCTCGATGAACTCCACCGGAAAAGTCACTTTCCGCGCCTTCAGTTCGGCTTTGTGGACCATTTCGGGGGAGGGATCAAGCGCCCAGAGATGGGTCACCTTGGCCGCATCATAATAGGGAAGATTCAGGCCCGTGCCGATGCCCACCTCCAGCACCTGCCCGCGAGCCAGGGGCACCACCTTTTCGCGCAGTTGCATGGCGGGTTTCAGGCTGCAGGCAAAGTGAATTAGATTCGGCAGAATGTGTTTGTTGTAGAGTTTCATCGAGAAGCCTGGCCTTGAAAGTAAAGATGGGTCCAAACCACATGGCCGATCGCCGGCCCTCGGCAACAACCACTGGTTTTTCTAGCGGCTTCGTATGATTTAGCACAGGGAGTTGGGTAAGGTATACACTCCGTGCTTTTGACTTCCAAAGTAAATAGTATACTGAAATAGCCCAACAGGATACCCTGTACGTTCACGCATTCTCCAGCCCGCTACAGGCCATGAAACGTTCGAGGACATGCGCATGACGAAAACCCATGAAAAAACCGTGGAGAAGCAAAATACCGCCGGCCTGAAAATGGCTGCGCCAACTCCCCACTGTGAAGCTGCAGGAAGCGACAACCCCGACAAACCGCCCTGCTGAGGTCCACGCAATCCCGCCGTGGGTGGGGTTATTACGGAAGAAGTACCGGGTTTTATCGACTGGCTTCAAACGCCTGGTGGTCAAGTACCCCGCATAACAAGCAGACTGACCTGGGCAGACCGGTGGGGCGCCTGCAAAATCCGTTGGGGCATCGGCCGCATGCGCTACATCATCCCACCGGGTCTCTACGCCATAGGGGCCCCTACTTCCGAGTCCCCCGTTGTCGTCACCGCCAACTATAAAATGACCTATGACCTCGTGCGCCAATCCCTGGCCGGCTGCCATACCTGGCTGCTGGTCCTGGAGACCCACGGCATTAACGTCTGGTGCGCCGCCGGCAAAAAAACTTTCGGCACCGGGGAGCTGGTGCATCGCGTCGCCTCTTCACAACTCGCCCAGGTGGTCAGCCACCGCCGCCTGCTTCTGCCCATTCTCGGGGCCCCCGGTATCGCCGCCCACCAGGTCTTTCAGCAGTGCGGCTTCACTGTCACCTATGCCGCCATCGATGCCCGCGATCTACCGCAGTTCCTCCAGAACGGCCTGGTCACCACCCCCGCCATGCGGCAGTTGAAATTTTCGTTCTATGATCGGCTGGTGCTGATTCCCGTCGAGATCGTGCTGGAACTCAAGACCTTGGCGATCATCGCCGCCGGCGTCTTTCTGGCCGGTCTCGCCTTCGGCGGACTCACGGCCGCCCTGATCGCCCTCGGCGCCTACCTGGGCGCCGCACTCTGCGGCCTGGCGCTGGTGCCGCTGCTTTTACCCTGGCTGCCGACCCGAAGTTTTACCATCAAAGGGGCCACCATCGGTTTACTCTGGGCACTCGGCTATTCCTTCCTGACCAAGGTCAACAGCTCAGTACTGACGATGGCCGCAGCCCTGCTCATTCTGCCGGTGGTGAGCGCCTATCACGGCCTCAACTTCACCGGCTGCACGACCTACACTTCCCGCTCGGGGGTTAAAAAAGAAATGCATCTCGGTATCCCGATTATGGGAGTTTCACTCACGCTCGGATTTCTCTTCCTGGGCATCAGTCGCTTCGTGGGCTAAGGGGGGGCATTGTGAAGGGATTCCGTTATCTGAAAGATGTAGTCACTCTGGACCTTGACCGCTTGGCCTGCATCGGCTGTGGCCGTTGTGTAGAGGTCTGTCCCCATCAGGTTTTCAGGATCGTGGACCGCAAGGCCAGCCTGATTGACCGTGATGCCTGCATGGAATGTGGCGCTTGCCGTCAAAATTGCCCGGTGGACGCCATCAGCGTCGATGCCGGCGTGGGCTGCGCCATCGGTCTGCTCAACGAGTGGCTGCGGGAGCACAAGCTGTATAGGGCTAAAGAGTGCTGAAATCTGGTAAAATTTCTGATATTCTCCACTGCCCAATACCCAACTCAGGAGAACTCCGTGACCAAAGAAGAAACCGTCGCTCTCGAATGCCCCTACTGCCGTAACACCATCCACCGTCCGTTGAGTTGGTTCAAGCAGCCTTACTTCACCTGCCCCGCCTGCGCCGGCGGCCTGACAGAAAATCAGTTCGCCCCGATCGTCCGCGACCTGGAACAAGCCTTTGAACAGACCATCGATGAGATGGTGCACCCCAAACCTGCCTGCGGCTGCTGCCATAGAAAAGCCGAATGATTTTCTTGGCCCTTTCCTGATCACCAGCCTGCACCCAACGCCAAAGACATAGAGTCCATGCACAAGAAGGAGCTTTTACAGCAGATTATCGCTTTCTGGGGCGGCTCCAGTTTTCTTGGACACTGATTTGGGATAATATTCCCATGTCCAAGGAGGTTGAAAATGACCGAAC
>JAWSUS010000020.1:0-63124 GCA_033549025.1 Desulfuromonadales bacterium | reverse complement strand
AACTCATGGAAACGGACGGGGAAAAGGATCATGTTCACTTGTTGGTGAACTATCCGCCCACGGTATCGGTCTCAAAGTTGGTCAACAGCTTGAAAGGTGTTTCTTCGCGCCTACTGCGAAAGAAACATCCGGAGATCGAGCGACACTACTGGAAGGGTGGCCTCTGGTCCCCTTCCTACTTCGCCGCTTCCTGCGGCGGCGCTCCGATCTCCATCATCAGGCAGTACATCAAAAACCAACGGACCTAAACGGCCCGGCACCTTATATCCCGGCCGTGAACTGACCGGGTTTTACGGTGTGCTTTGATAAATTGACAATTCTTCCGCTGTTCATTTATAATTTCAAGCTGTTTTCGCATCTTCTAATCCAAGTCCCATATCGAATTTTCTGATCTCAAAAACAACAAGGATCCTCATGGAAAAAGCCATTCTCTCAGGAAATGAAGCAATTGCCCGTGGCGCTTTTGAGGCCGGGGTCAAGGTGGCCTCGGCTTATCCGGGTACACCGAGCACGGAAATTCTCGAAAACATCGTTCAATACAAAGGTATCGATGCCTCTTGGGCTCCCAATGAAAAGGTGGCCCTTGAAGTCGGCATTGGCGCCTGCTTTGGTGGAGCCCGGTCTCTGGTCACCATGAAGCACGTCGGGGTGAATGTGGCGGCCGACCCCTTGTTCACCCTGACCTATACGGGGGTTCGAGGCGGGCTCGTCCTGGTTACTGCCGACGATCCAGAAATGCACTCGTCTCAGAATGAACAGGATAACCGCAATTATGCCAAATTTGCCAAAATCCCCATGTTCGAGCCGAGCGACAGTCAGGAAGCTCTCACCTACACGCGCCTTGCCTTTGAGGTAAGTGAAAAATTCGACACGCCCGTGTTTTTGCGCACGACCACCCGCATTTCCCATTCCAAGTCCATCGTGGAATTGGGCGAACCCGTCTCTGAAACACCCGAGATTGGACTGGTCAAGGATCCACCCAAATTCGTCATGTTGCCGGGTAACGCCAGGCGACGTCACCCCATCATTGAGCAGCGACTGCTCGATATGGAGGAATGGGCCAGCGAGCAGCCCTTTAACAGCATCGAGGAAGGCTCCAAAGAGGTGGGGGTCATCACCTCCGGTGTGTCCTATCAGTACGCCAAAGAGGTTCTGCCTGATGCCAGCATCCTTAAACTCGGTCTGGTTTATCCGCTGCCCAAACGCCTGATTCGCGAATTCGCAGCGCGTTTCAAAACCCTTTACGTCATCGAAGAACTCGACCCTTTCCTGGAAGAACAGATTCTGGCGATGGGCATCCAGGTCAAGGGCAAAGAGCTTTTCCCCATTTGCGGCGAATTGACCCCCGGTCGGGTAAAGAAGGGTTTGACCGGCGAGGACGCCACGGTCGCTTTTCAACATGAGGAACCGTTGCCGAACCGTCCCCCCAACATGTGTCCCGGCTGTCCTCACCGCGGCGTCTTTCTTGCCCTTAACCGGCTTAAAGCCTTTGTGAGCGGCGATATCGGGTGCTACACGCTCGGTTTCATGCCGCCCTTGTCCGCCATGGATACCTGTGTCTGCATGGGGGCCAGCATCGGCAACGCGACAGGACTGGGGAAAATCCTCAGTCCCGAGGATCGCAAGAAAGTCGTGGCCGTTATCGGCGACTCCACCTTTTTGCATACCGGTATTAACGGTTTGATCGACATGGTCTACAACCGGTCCCAGGGGACCGTCATCATCCTGGACAACCGCATAACAGGCATGACCGGGCGCCAGGAAAACCCTTCTTCAGGCTATACGCTGATGGGGGAACCGGCTCCTGAAGTCAATCTGGAGCAGCTTTGCCTGTCTGTCGGGGTCCGGCACGTCAAGGTGATCGATCCCTATGACCTTGACCTGACCCGTGCCACGATCCGCGAAGAAATGGAAAGGCCTGAGCCGTCCGTTATCATCACCCGTCGCCCCTGCATGCTCATGAAACGGGATGTGGTCAAACGCAAACCGCCCCTGGTCGTCGATATCCATAAATGCACCGCCTGCAAGGCCTGCCTGAAACTGGGGTGCCCCGCCATCATCTGGAATGATTCGGCGGGCGAAAAAGGCAAGGCCCAGGTTGACCCCCTGATCTGCGTGGGGTGTGGGGTCTGTGAACAGGTGTGCAAGTTTGGAGCGTTTGGAGTGAGTGATGACAAATAAAGTGACCAATATTCTGCTTGTCGGCGTGGGAGGGCAGGGAACCCTGCTCGCCAGTGAAGTGCTTAGCGAAGTTCTGATGATGGCCGGCTACGATGTCAAGAAAGCCGAGGTGCATGGTATGGCCCAGCGAGGTGGCAGCGTGGTCAGTCATGTCCGTTTCGGCAAAAAAGTCTACTCGGAAATCATCCCGGAAGGGGAGGCCGACATCCTTTTTGGCTTCGAACTGCTGGAGTCTTATCGCTATCTTCCCCTGTTGCGTCAAACGGGCCGGGCCATCGTAAATGACCTGAAGATTCTGCCTCCGGCGGTTGCGCTTGGGCAGGAATCGTACCCAAAGGATATTCCGGAAAAAATCATGAGCGCCTTCCCGCAGTCAAAAATAATTCAGGGTCTTACTTTGGCCCTGGAAACCGGCAATGCCCGCACCGTCAACACGGTTTTGCTGGGAGCCTTGTCCAAATCGCTGGACATTCCGGAAGATATGTGGAAAGAGGCGATCAGAAAGCTGGTGCCCGAACGTTTCATCGAGGAAAATCTCCAGGCTTTTGAACTGGGCAGGTCAGCGCAGTAGCAAAGATTTTTCTTCAGGTTGCAGAGGGAAAGGCAGGGAACGATGATATGGAATGATGAATTTGAAACCCTCCCGCGAGAGGCGATCAGGTCGCTTCAACTCAAGCGCCTCCAGCAGACCCTTGAGCGGGTAAGTGCCACGGTGCCTTTTTATCGCGACAGCTTCAAAAAGGCCAAGGTTGCGCCGGAGGACATCAAGTCGCTGGACGATCTGCGGCGATTGCCCTTTACCCTCAAGAGCGATATGCGGGACAACTATCCCTATGGTCTTTTTGCCGTCCCGCTGGATGAGATCGTTCGCATTCACGCCTCCTCCGGCACAACAGGCAAACCAACTGTGGTGGGCTATACGCGCCGGGATATCGAGATGTGGGCTGAATTAATGGCCCGTTCCTTTGTGGCCGCCGGGGCTCATCGGGGTGATGTCATTCATAATGCGTATGGATACGGCCTTTTTACCGGCGGATTAGGTGCGCACTATGGAGCCGAAAAGCTGGGGGCCTCCGTCATCCCCATGTCGGGGGGCAATACCCGCAAACAGATCATGATCATGCAGGACTTCGGTTCAACAGTGCTGACCTGTACCCCGTCCTACAGCCTCTATCTGGCGGAAGCAGCCGCCGAAGAAGGCATCAATATCCAGGATCTCAAGCTTAGAGTGGGGATCTTCGGGGCCGAGCCCTGGACGGAAGAGATGCGCCGCGAGATCGAAGCCAAGCTTAATATCAAGGCGATCGACATCTACGGGCTGTCCGAAATACTCGGTCCCGGGGTGGCCATCGAATGTCATGAGGCGCAACATGGCCTGCACATTTGGGAGGATCACTTCATCCCGGAAATTATCAATCCCGATACCGGTGAAGTGTTGCCCGACGGCGAACTGGGTGAGTTGGTGGTTACCACCATCACTAAAGAAGGGATCCCGATGATCCGTTACCGCACGCGGGACATCACCCGACTGATTGCCGAACCCTGCGTCTGTGGCCGTACTCACAGACGCATCGCCCGTATGAGTGGCCGCTCCGATGACATGCTGATTATTCGCGGCGTCAACGTCTTTCCTTCTCAGATCGAAAGCGTCCTGGTCAGTATAGAAGGGGTTGAACCTCACTATCAGCTAATTGTTGAACGGGAAGAGAACCTTGATACGCTGGAGATCCAGGTTGAGGTCAACGAACAAACCTTCTCGGACGAAATCAAGGTCCTTCAGGATCTTTCAAACCGCATTCGTCATGAAATCAAGGATCTGCTTGGAATTACCTGTAAGGTCCGCCTGGTTGAACCCAAAACGATTGCTCGCAGCGAAGGAAAAGCCAAGCGGGTTATCGATCGGCGCAAAGAGAATCAGTGACCGCTTCAGCTCGCAAGGGAGGTAGATCGATGAAGGTAGAGCAGATTTCCATTTTCATAGAAAACAAGTCTGGCCGTTTGGCAGAGGTCACCGAAGCCCTGGGGGACGCCGGCGTCAATATCCGGGCCCTGTCGCTTGCCGACACCTCGGACTTCGGTATCCTGCGACTGATTGTCGACAAAACGGATCTGGCCAAAAATACCTTAAAAGAACGAGGATTTACGGTCAACAAGACGGAGGTTGTGGCTGTTGAGGTGCCTGATCGTCCCAAGGGACTTTACGGTATCCTGCAAATTCTGGATCGTGCTGCCGTCAATGTCGAATACATGTATGCCTTCGTTGAGCGCTGCGGCGGAAATGCCGTCATTATTTTCCGTTTCGACAATCCCGAAGAAGCCATAAGGGTTCTGACCCAGAACAACGTGAATGTTCTGCAGGGAGAACGCATTTACTCCATGTAGGAAAACCTGTTTAATATTGAATGAATGAGCCCCGAAGCTAGAAAAAGCTTTAGGGTTGGAGCCCCTGATGCCCATTTGGAATCCCGAAAAAGAATGTCTTGACCGAAGTGCTTTAAAAGAGCTTCAACTGGAAGGGCTGAAAAATACGGTTCGTCGCGTTTTTGAACACGTTCCCTGCTACCAGAACAAGTTCAGCGGCTTGAAGCTCACCCCCGAAAGTATTTCCAGCTTGTCTGACCTGTCCAAGCTCCCCTTTACGACCAAAGAGGATCTGCGCCTCAACTACCCCTACGGCATGTTTGCCGTTCCCATGCGGCAGGTGGTTCGCATCCATTCCTCTTCGGGCACAACCGGAAAGCCTACCGTTGTGGGATATACCCGCAACGATCTCAATACCTGGACAGAGTTGGTGGCCCGATTCATGACGGCCGCCGGCGTGAGTGCCGACGACATAGTGCAGATTGCTTTCGGCTATGGCCTCTTCACGGGGGCCTTCGGTCTTCATTATGGCGCTGAGCGCATTGGGGCTTCAGTGATTCCTATTTCGAGCGGCAATACGGACAAGCAGCTCATGATCATGCAGGACTACCGTTCCACGGCCCTGGTCTGTACTCCCTCATACGCCCTGACCCTGGCTGATCGCATGGAGAAGCAGGGTATTTCACCTGAGTCCATGGCACTCAAGTTCGGTCTCTTCGGCGGGGAACCCTGGAGCGAGGAGATGCGCAAGGAGATCGAGAAGCGCCTGGGAATTCTGGCGACAGACAATTACGGGCTCTCGGAAGTCATGGGACCGGGTATTGCCGGTGAATGCGAGCACCAATGCGGCATGCATCTGTTTGAAGACCATTTCATTGCCGAAATCATCAATCCGGATACCGGTGAAGTTCTGCCAGAGGGAGAGATGGGGGAACTGGTGCTGACCAGCATCACCAAAGAAGCTTTCCCGATGATCCGTTACCGTACCCGCGATATTACCCGCCTCATCTACGAGCCCTGCGCCTGTGGCAGAACCCTGGCCAGAATGCAGAAAACTGCCGGACGCTCCGATGACATGCTCATTATCAAGGGGGTCAACGTCTTCCCGACCCAGATTGAGGAGATCCTCTTTCAGGTCGAAGGCTGTGAGCCTCATTATCAGTTGGTCGTGGACAGGGAAGGGACCATGGACACTCTGGAGGTGCATGTCGAGGTCAATGAAGGTATTTTCTTTGACGAAATGAAAAGACAGCGGGCCTTTGTTGAAATGGTTGAAAAACGTCTGGCCTCCAGTTTGGGAGTTGGGGCCAAGGTAAAGCTCGTTGAGCCTTCCTCCATTCAAAGACACGAAGGAAAAGCCAATCGCGTAATTGACCGCCGAAAAATATGATTGTGTAACCACCTGAAAAAACAGTCGGTTTGAGGCCAATAGCCAGTTATTTTTTTGATAATTTTCCCTTGACATTCCATATCAAATAAACCATAATCCGGTCTCGTTGATTGACGGGGCGTAGCGCAGCCTGGTAGCGCACGTGCATGGGGTGCACGGGGTCGGAGGTTCAAATCCTCTCGCCCCGACCAACGAGGAAAGAGGGAGTGACTCAGTCACTCCCTTTTTTTTTAACCCTCTGGAGAGAATTGCGCTATACAATCTATTGGGGTACTTTTTAAACTCTTCAATCATCTTTGGTTCAACCCAAATATCTCACTACATACCCATTACACAGGATTTCCATGAACGAAAATGACATCGTCAGCTTTGCCCAGTTAGAACTTCACCCCGCAATATTCAAGGTTATCGACGAGGTGGGTTACGAAACCCCGTCACCTATCCAGGCTCAAAGCATTCCCCCGCTGCTGGAGGGCAGGGATCTGCTTGGGCAGGCCCAAACTGGCACGGGTAAAACTGCCGCATTTTCCCTGCCCCTGTTGAGTCGCATTGATCTGGATAAAAAGATCCCCCAGATCCTTGTGTTGACGCCAACGCGGGAACTGGCCTTGCAGGTAGCCGAAGCCATGCAGACCTATGCCCGGCACCTCAAGGGATTCCAGGTTTTGCCGGTATATGGTGGGCAAAATATGAGTCAGCAGCTTCGGCAACTGCAGCGAGGAGTCCACGCTGTAGTGGGTACGCCGGGCCGCATCCAGGATCACCTTCGGCGCGGCACCCTCAAGCTCGATCGCCTGCTGGCTGTTGTGGTGGATGAAGCGGATGAAATGCTCAAAATGGGTTTCATCGAAGAGGTTGAACAGATACTCGAACATACCCCGGCAGAGCGGCAGACCGTCCTCTTTTCCGCCACGATCCCCAGGGAAGTGCTGCAGGTGGCCCGCCGTCACCTACAGAATCCCGTAGAGATTCGCATCAAAAGCAAGACCTCGACGGTGGAGACCATCAGTCAGCGCTTCTGGCAGGTCAAAGGCCTGCACAAACTGGATGCGCTTACCCGCATTTTGGAGGCGGAAGAGATCGAAGCGATGATCATCTTCGTTCGCACCAAGCTAGCCACAATCGAATTATCTGAAAAGCTTGAAGCACGCGGATTCTCCAGCGCTCCCCTCAACGGCGACATGACCCAGGCCATGCGTGAGAAAACGATCGAACGCCTAAAGAACGGGTCTCTGGACATTGTGGTGGCGACGGATGTGGCCGCCCGCGGTCTGGATGTCAAGCGCATCAGTCATGTCGTCAATTACGACATCCCTTATGACACCGAAGCCTATATTCACCGCATTGGCCGGACGGGTAGGGCGGGCCGGGAAGGGAAGGCTATCCTCTTTGTCGCGCCTCGTGAGCGCCGCATGCTCTATGCCATTGAACAGGCGACTCGCCAGCCCATCACCCCCATGACTCTGCCGACCCGAAAGGATATCACGGACAGGCGTATCGGTCTTTTCAAGGAGATGATCGCCGAGGCGATGGAGTCACAGGATCTGGAGTTTTTTGAGGAGCTGATCGACAACTACCAGGATGAATACGATGTCGGTTTGCGGCGTATCGCCGCTACACTCGCTTACCTGGTTCAAAAAGACAAACCCCTGCAGATCGAAGGGGCCGCAACTGAGGAGGTTCTGGATGCCTCACCAATGACGACCGCCTCCGGCAGTCGAAAGGCCAAAACATCGGCGGGTGCCATGACGCGATATCGAATCGAAGTCGGCCGTATACACGGTGTGGAGCCACGTCATATTGTCGGAGCCATTAGCAACGAGGCCCAACTCAGCAGCAGTGATATCGGACAAATCAAGCTGTTCGACACCTTCAGCCTGGTCGATTTACCTGAGGATCTACCAAAGGAAACCATGCGGGTGTTGCAGAATGTGTGGGTTTGCGGACAGCAGCTGCAGCTTCGCGTCGATACGGGCAAGCCGGGGACAAGCTCAGGGGAGGGCCACCGGAAAAAACCGCCGATGAAGGGGAAGGGGGCGCGACCATTCAGTCCGACGAGGAAAAAAGTTCCTTCCGGGCGACGGGGTCCAAAAGACAAGTAGGTGAAAGTATTAAAAAGGCGACCGATGGTCGCCTTTTTTTAAAGTTTTCAACTAGTTCCTGCGCCGATCGGGCCGATTCCCGCGACCTGAGCGTTCGCGACCTCCGCCCGTATTTGCCGCGCCAGGTTTTTGTGGCAGCGCCTCTGAAACCGAAATCGGCCGATTGCCAAGAAGGGCGCCATCCAGCGTTTCGACCACCTCGCGGACCTTGACATCAATCATCTTGACGAAACCGCTCCCTTTAAAGAGACCCGTTTTGCGATCGGTGACCAGGTTGACAGCTTTCACCTTGCCGGCAACTTCAAAGAGTTTACGCAAATCCTCCTCGGTGGCGTCAAAAGGCATGTTTGATACATAGAAATCAAAAATCATAAAATGTGCTCCCGTCTGCAAGATCCATTCTAAAGCCTGACATGAGGTGGTTACTACACCTCAAGACCGAAACCTACCACAATCTTTCGGTCAACAGGAGAATATCTTTTCGGATGTGTTTCAGGAGGGGGCACCTCGAGAGGGCGTGTGTTGTACGATCTCCCTGAAGGGGGGAGCCTACGGTGTTCTTATTTCGCCTGCCTGTCCGGCATAGCAAACGTCGGATAAGATATATTTGTTAATAAAAT
The DNA here is from genome assembly GCA_033549025.1 of Desulfuromonadales bacterium. GTDB lineage: Bacteria > Desulfobacterota > Desulfuromonadia > Desulfuromonadales > SZUA-540 > SZUA-540. Next base: position 54,470 of record JAWSUS010000020.1, on the reverse strand, counting down.
CAAGTAGTTGCAAACCTACAATCTCCCCAATCCCAAAACGTCGACTTGTGACTGTCAGACATTGTTGGGCTGTTGTCGGTCAAATTGTCAAACCCTTTTTCCCGTTTTGGCCTTCTTAAATCGCCCTGAAGCCCTCAAGACGTCCGAGACGGTTGCATGATTGGCCCATGGGTGTTTTTCCGCTTTAAGGGCGGCATTCGTGCGTTTAACGGCCTCATTTCGTGCTAGTCCCTGACCTGTAAAACCATCGAAGAGGGCGCAAACCTTCGATTGAAAGTTTTTTTGGAACTGCTTTTGCTGTTCCAGTTCCGACAGATCCACCGGAGCAGAGCCAAGAGTCGTGATTCTGGCCTTGTTGTCCATGAATCGAAACAGCCCGTGGAGTGATTCGAGCAGAGCGACGAAGGCCCGAGTCATGCCCGAAGGCGGGGCGACTTGCAGAACCACAAAGCCGTTCTTCTGGTCAAAGACCCGGTAAGACACCTCGCAATCCTTGTGAAGCGGGTTAAACACGCGGTTTGCTTCACTCAAGGCTCTGGAGATATCGGCCTCAAAACGGGTTGTGGAGTAGGGCGCTTGCCCCTGATTTTTCTGCATAAACGGCCCCCTCAATCGTCGTCCCAGTCATCCATCGGCGAGGAAAAAGTTTGAACAGCGCCAAATTGCATCGGCATGGAGCGGTCTTTTTCCTCAAGGAAGCGCCTGACCAAGTGACGAACCATGAACGACACGGTGATCCCTTCACCATCGGCGAACCGTTCCAGCTTTTGCAGTTGGGAAGGGTCAAGGCGAACGGTAATTTTTGTGTCAAGAGTCGATTTCCGAACCCGGTTTTTGCGCATAAAATCCCCCTAAAAAGCGTCGGACATTGTCGGACGGAGGGAAAAGAGGCTTTTCCCGTCTAGTTTCGAACAGTTAAGTGAAAAAACAGGCAAAAAATGAGTATCAAAAATGAGACAAAAGTGCAGTGTTACTAGACTCGCACGTGCTGCATTGGCACCGTGGCCGGCTTCGCCGACCACCGGCACCAACACAGCCCACAGGGAGACGCGGGCAGGCCGACGTGATCGTCCAGGGCGACGAACGCAAAACTTCGTTGCGTTCGCCCTGGTCGACCACTGCCCGCTAAAGGCCTGTCGGCCTTCACTCCCTATGGACTGTAACCTTGATCGGTCGCCATAGTTATCGTCGGATAAGATATATTATGTAAACATGGAGCGGGATCAGAAGTCTGGGATTAAAAATCAAATGTTTGCTAAAATGTTTTGACCAGCAATTCCTAACTGTTTAACCCAACAAGAAAGACATATTTCTAGGCATGCCTTTCCCTTCACGTGTGTATAAAAGTCGCTTACATGGCAAATTTGGAGCCCATCCATTTTATGGACTATTAAATTCTCGACGGGACGTCTGAGTAGGTCTTGTGCAAAAAATTGTTAACTATTCGATCACTTTTTCACAAATTTCTCGATAGTGCTCTTGGCTGTAACCTTCAACTACGCCCTCTTCCTTCTGGGTGTAAATAGTTTTTTAAAAAAATAGCCCGTTTACGGCAGCATCTATGGTTTTCATCCAACTCATTTCGGCTAGGAAGCAATAGGTTTCTTGAATAAACCTAGCTCTACAGGTTGGAAATTTTTTGGACTAATTTCGCCACGATTCGCCTCTCCTTTTCAGTTCACTTGCTAAGTTCCTGAAAAGTAGACTAAAATGCGCCGAAATTTGGCACAACTTTTTTGGATATTCGCTCATCAGAGAGTGATTCACCTACACCCCTAGAATGGAACATACGTGAGGTAAGCGCAGATGCGCAAAGACAGTTTTACCATTGCTTTCACTGTTGCTGTAATAACTATTATGTTCTGGGCTCTGGCCAACCGCCCCGAAGCGGAACCGCCATGGCCTTCGACGATTCAGGGTTTCTCTTTTGCCCCCTATCATGAAGGACAGTCGGCTATCTCCCGGACATATCCCAGCCTGGAACAAATTGATGATGATCTGGCGCTGCTTTCCGGCCTCACCCACGCGGTGCGTACGTACAGTGTGGATGGTATTTTGGGGGATATTCCCGCATTGGCCCGCAAGCACAGGATCAATGTTGCCTTGGGCGCGTGGCTCGATGAGGATCTGGACAGGAACGCGCAGGAAGTCTCCCGTCTGCTGAAGGTCGCCTCCCAGGCACACAATGTGGTGCGCATCATTGTCGGGAACGAGGTACTGCTGCGCGGCAACCTTTCCGTCCAGGAACTGGCCTCTCATCTGGAACATGTCCGCTCTTTAACGGACATTCCCGTGAGCACGGCGGAACCGTGGCATGTCTGGATTGACCACCCTGAAATTGCCAATCACGTCGACTATATCGCCGTGCACATGCTCCCCTACTGGGAGGGTGTGCCAGTCGACAGGGCGGTTGATTATGTGGTGGAGCGCATGCACGAACTCAAAAGACACTTCCCTGGCAAACGGATCGTCATCACCGAAGTCGGTTGGCCGAGCAACGGCCGCACAATTAAACAAGCCGTGGCTTCGGAGTCAAACCAGGCAGCCTTCTTGCGCCGTTTCCTGGCACGTGCCACTGCGGAAGACTATATCTATTACGTAATGGAAGCCTTTGATCAGCCCTGGAAGAAGGAATTGGAAGGGTCTGTCGGTGCCTACTGGGGCGTATACGATAACAAGCGGGAGCCCAAGTTCACTTTTGACGAGCCCATTGTAAAGGTTCCAGAATGGCCAGTGCTCGCAGCCATTTCCGTAATCGCGGCATTACTTACCTTCGCCGTACTGCTCATCGACAGTCGGCATCTGCGAAAACGCGGCCGCAGCTTTCTCGCCGTGATCGCCTACGTGGCTGCAACCGCAGTGGTCTGGATCATCTACGACTACACCAACCAATACCAGAGTCCGGTCAGCATCGTGGTCGGGGTGCTGTTGATATCCGGCATGTTGGGCGTCATGATTGTACTGTTGGCCGAGGCCCATGAATGGGCCGAAGCAATATGGGTACGAGAACACCGCCGCCCGTTTGTGCCGCATGAGGTGACTGACGACATGCTGCCCATGGTTTCCATTCACGTGCCGACTTATAACGAACCGCCCGAGATGGTGATCGAGACCCTGGATGCCCTGGCGGTTCTCGATTATCCTCGTTATGAAGTTCTGGTAATTGACAACAACACCAAGGACCCAGCGGTATGGCAACCTGTCGAAGCCCATTGCGCCAAGCTCGGTCCCCGGTTCCGGTTTTTCCACAAATCACCTTTAGCCGGATACAAGGCGGGCGCACTTAATTTTACCATGCGACAAACTGCTGCCGAAGCAGAGATCGTGGCGGTCATTGACAGCGATTACAAGGTTCATCCCCACTGGCTGCGTGACCTTAGCCCGCAATTCCTGAATGAGGAGATAGCTATCGTTCAGGCGCCGCAGGATTATCGCGACAGCCAGGAAAACGCCTTCAAAGCCATGGCCTATGTGGAATACAGAGGGTTTTTCTATATCGGCATGATCGTCCGCAACGAACGCAATGCCATTATTCAGCATGGCACCATGACTATGGTGCGCCGAAAGGTTCTGGAGCAGGTGAATGGCTGGGCGGAATGGTGCATCACCGAGGATGCGGATCTGGGCCTGCGGATTTTTGAGGCGGGGCTGAAGGCAACCTATATCCCCCGAAGCTATGGCCGCGGACTGATGCCTGACACCTTCATCGACTACAAAAAGCAGCGTTTTCGTTGGGCCTACGGCGCGGTGCAGATCATGCGTCGGCATAGCCGGACACTGTTCTTAGGAACCGAGGGGAAATTGACTGTCGGGCAGCGGTACCACTTTTTGGCCGGTTGGCTGCCGTGGGTTGCCGACGGCATCAATGTGATTTTCAACTTGGCGGCCTTGTTCTGGTCGGCGGCAATGGTTCTGGCACCCACCCGAGTTCCGCCGCCATTGCTGATATTCGCTGTTTTGCCGCTGATTCTTTTCGCATTCAAGGTAGCTAAACTCATCTACCTGTACGAGACTCGCGTTGGGGCAAGAGGTATTCAGATAGGTGCCGCAGCGTTAGCAGGCCTGGCGCTGTCCCATACGATCGGTATCGCCGTATTGACCGGGTTTTTCAAAACCGGCCTGCCTTTTTTCCGCACTCCCAAAAAGGCCAGCAAACAGGCCCTGATCAAGGCGTTGCAGGCCGCCCGGGAAGAAAGCCTTTTACTTTTCGGTCTCTGCCTGGCGTCCGGTGCCATCTTTATCCGAATGGGATCTGAATCGCCGGACCTGCTTGTATGGTGCATTATGCTGCTGGTCCAGGGGATTCCGTATGCTGCAACCTTGGTGGTTTCCATCCTCAGCGCCTTTCCCAATCTGCCGGCATGTTCTATTGGCGAAACAGACAACATGAGAGATGCCATGGGCCCTGGAAAAGATCTCAAGACTGATGGCTCCTCGCAGTAAACTAACTCACATTAGTATCGCGCCGATCGTTTTGTGTAAAAAAACCGAAAAACCAGAAGCAAACAGATCAACAGGCCGGTCACGGCTATAACCGGAGCCATCAGGGCCAGAACGGTCATGAGTATGGACCCGATAAGTTCCAGTCCCCCTATGAGGAGATTACCGAGGCCGCCGGTGATAAGACTAGATCCCCCGCGAACCATAACGCTGCTCATCTGCACTAACCCTGCCGTACCCCCTCCGGCAATGATGGCGAGCGACCACTGAAGAAATGGTGAGACATCGCCGAGCAGGGATGCCATCAGCAGTGTCCCCGCGATAACAGCGGCCGGGGTCGTGATGGAATCGACCAGATTGTCAATGAAGGGAATCGTATAGGCTGCGACTTCAAGCACGGTGGCAAAGGCCAGCGCTACCAGCGCTGATTCGCTGCCAAGCCAGGAGAACTGGGGAGACAATGACAACAGACCGTAATGTGCGGCAATGCTGACGCCAAGCAGGGGCACAAAAACCCTGAATCCGCTGGCTGCACTCAGGCCTATGCCAATGAGAATAGCGGTTATTAATTCGATCTGTTGAGGTTCCATGTGATTTCTCCCGAAAAGCTCAGGATCAGGCGACCGTAGCCAACTCCAGTCGATCCCCCCAGCGATCCATGAGCGCCTCTCGCAGCTCCTGATACTCGGGGTTTCGTAAAAAATCCTCTTTTTCAGCCAGATTAAAGGCTTCTTCTCGGGCCTGGTCAAGGAGATAACCATCCCGCAGCAGATTGGCCACCCTGAAGTCCGGCAGTCCGGCCTGTCGGGTCCCCATCAGTTCGCCCGGCCCTCGAATGTGCAGATCGGCCTCGGCAATCTGGAATCCATCGGTAGTTTTGGCCATGACTTCCAGTCGCTGTCTGGCGTCTTCCGTATACCGAGAGGAGTGTACCAACAGGCAATGTCCCCGATGTTCGCCCCGCCCTACCCGCCCGCGCAGCTGGTGCAGTTGGGCCAGCCCGAACCTTTCCGCGTGCTCAACCAGCATCACCGTGGCGTTAGGCACATCAATGCCCACCTCGATGACCGTGGTGGATACCAGGATATCGATTTGGTGATTTTTGAAGGCATTCATCACGGTTTCTTTTTCCTCTGTCTTCAGACGCCCATGAAGCAGGCCAATCCGATGTTGAGGAAAAATTTCCGTAGCCAGCTGTTGGGCCGCTTCGGTGGCGGCTTTCAGATCGCTTTTTTCGGACTCTTCCACCAACGGATAGACGATGTAGGCCTGCCGGCCCGCCTCCAGTTCGCGCGAAATGATGTCATAAGCTGTATTTTGGGGATTTTCCGCAATGATCCGGGTGGTGATCGGTGTTCGGCCGGGAGGTAGTTCATCGATCACGGACAGAGCCAGGTCCCCGTAAAGGGTCAGGGAAAGAGTTCGGGGAATGGGAGTGGCGGTCATGACCAGAATATGTGGATTTTCCCCTTTCCTGCGGAGAACAGCCCTTTGCTTCACTCCGAATCGATGCTGTTCGTCGATGATACCGAGCCCCAGTCGTTTGAACTCGACATTCTCCTGCAGAACGGCGTGAGTCCCCACCAAGAGATGAATCGTGCCGGCACGAAGACCTTCGAGGAGGTTCCGGCGATCCGCCGGAGATGATGATCCCGAAAGAAGACCGACCTGAAGGTTGAGCGCTTCGAGCCAAGGGCGAAAGTTAAGGTAGTGCTGTTCAGCCAGTATTTCGGTCGGGGCGACCACAGCAACCTGGGTATCGTTCTCGATAGCCAGCAAGGCAGCCATCAGGGCGACGATGGTTTTGCCGCTGCCGACATCCCCCTGCACCAGACGGTTCATCGGGTGCGGGCGCATCACATCTCTTTTGATCTCTCCCAGAACCCTTTTTTGGGCCGCCGTCAGTCTGAAAGGCAGCATTTCCGCCAGGGGCTTCGTATACAGGTGATTTACCTGAAAAGGAATGCCCTGCTCAAGAATCAGGCCCTGGCGACGCAGCGCCAAACCCAGCTCGAGAAAGAAAAACTCATCAAATACGATGGATCGGCGGCCCTGGTCCCTCCCCTCCTCCAGATCTTCCACAGAGGCCTTGTCATCAGGCCAGTGTACCTGTTCTACGGCCGGGGCCAGGGGCAGCAACCGGTATTTCTTTAGGATGTCAACAGGGATTGGCGATACCAGCCTGGGGGCGTAGGTCTCGATAATGTCTTTCCATATTTTCCTGGCGACTTTTTGCGACAGACCTTCGGTTAAAGGATACACAGGCAGAATGCGGCCAAAATTGAGAGGGTCCGAGGCCAGATGGTCCTGCAGGGAGACCTCGTCGGGCAGAAAGTCCACATCGGGATGATGAACCTCGGAGCGGGCTCCGAACCGCTTTACTTCGCCGTTGAACAGCCCTTTCTTCCCCGGGGAAAAGCGACTTTTGATCCAGTTTCGTTGATAGCGGAACCATTTCAGGGAAACCTGCCCGCTACCGTCAGAGACAATGACTTCGAAGATTTTCTTGCGGGCTCTGGGCGTCAGCGTTTCGCTGGCCGCAAGGACCTCCCCATAGAAGACTTCGCTTCTGCCGGGGCGTAAATGGGCAATTTTGCGTATTTCCCGGCGGTCTTCATAGCGGTGGGGCAGCGTATAGAGGGCATCCTCCAGTGAGGAAACACCCATTTGACGTAGTTTTTCCAGAAGGCGGGGTCCAACCCCCCGGATCTGGTCCAGGGGGGTTGTGAGAATGGATCGACTGCTTTGGTAGGAAAGGATCGGGGGCATCTCCCCTCCCCTTTATTCGGCGAAAATGGCGTTCAGGTCTCTGAGGATGTCGTTGACGTCCAGCCCGTGGGCAATGGAACCCTGCTCCAGGGTTTCATTCATGGCGCCCATGCAACCGACGCAACCCAGGTTGTAGTTGCGCAGTACTTTAGCCACTTCGGGGCTCATCTGAAGAACCTGGTGAAAGGTCATATCCTTGGTAATTTTGTCGCTCATGTGTTTCTCCTCTATTCGTATTTGATATCGATGATTTCGTACACTTTAAGACCGGAGGGTACTTTGATGCGCACTTCTTCGTCGAGTTGATGTCCTATCAGTGACTTCCCCACGGGGGAAGTAATGGAGATTTTGCCAAATTTGATATCGGCTTCATCTTCGCCGACAATCTGGTAGGTCGTCTCGACGCCGGAATCCACGTCAAAGAGGGTCACCTTGGCCCCAAAGACCACTTTGTCGGTGTCCAGTTCAGCCGGGTTGATCACCTGGGCCCTGGCAATCTTGTCGTTGAGTTCCTTGATACGCCCTTCGATGAATCCTTGACGGTTCTTGGCCGCGTCATATTCGGCGTTTTCGGAAAGGTCCCCGTGGCCGCGTGCTTCGGCAATATCCTGGACCACTTTGGGGCGTTCGACACGAATAAGGTTTTTAAGTTCTTCCTGGAGGCGTTGGTAGCCTTCACGAGTCATAGGTACTGAGTCAGTCATGAATCCTTGATCCTTTTCGCTCCTTAAAAAAATCATCGGGCGGGTTACCCCGCCCGAAAAAGATATTTTTCTTTTTTATGCCTGTCTTCAGGCCGTCATTGGTCGAAATGATACTCTTGAAGAGGTTTTACGTCAAGAGTTTCTCTCTTCATGGCCAAAATACCGTCCACTGCGGCGATCATGCCGGCCACGGTGGTGTAGTAGGCGACGTTGTACATAAGCGATGACCGCCGGATCGAGTAGGAGTCGGCCACGGACTGGGCGCCAAAAGTCGTGTTGAAAACCATAGCAATTTCATGACTTTTTATTGCGTCAACACAGTGCGGTCTGCCTTCCTTCACCTTATTGATTCTCTGAACGGGGATGTCCTTCTCCTGAAGAAAACTGGCGGTTCCCGCTGTCGCCACCAGCTCGAATCCGGCCGAAACCAGTTTGCGGGCAGCCTCCAGAATCCCCTTTTTGTCGGCATCTTTGACGCTGATGAAAACTTTTCCCTCCAGCGGCAGTTTCACTCCAGCCGCCAGTTGGGCTTTTGCGAAGGCCTTGCCAAAATCCATGTCCAGCCCCATGACCTCCCCGGTCGATTTCATTTCAGGACCTAACAGCGTATCGACACCCGGGAATTTGACAAAGGGGAAGACAGACTCCTTAACAGCCGTGTGCTGGGGAACAATCTCACCCGATACGCCAAGTTCCTGCAGGCTTTTGCCGGCCATGATCCGGGCGGCGATCTGGGCCAGCGGGCGACCGGTGGCCTTGGAGACAAAGGGGACGGTCCGGCTGGCGCGCGGGTTGACTTCAAGAAGATAGATCGTTTGCCCCTTGATGGCGTACTGAATGTTCATCAGCCCGACCACATTCAATTCGAGGGCCAGCTCGACGGTCTGCCGCCTGATTTCCTCCAAGGTTTCGGGGGCCAGAGAAAAAGGTGGCAGGGCGCAGGCCGAATCTCCAGAGTGGATGCCGGCTTCTTCGATGTGCTGCATGATGCCGCCGATAATCACGTCCTTGCCGTCGGAAAGGGCATCGACATCGACCTCGATGGCCTCCTCCAGAAATTTGTCGATCAGGATGGGGTGCTCCGGCGAGGCCTCGACAGCGTATTTCATGTAGTTTCGCAGTTGCTCGGAGCTGTAGACGATCTCCATCGCCCGCCCGCCAAGAACATAGGACGGACGTACGACCACCGGGTAGCCGATGCGTTCGGCGATTTTTTCCGATTCCTCAACGGAGCGGGCAATACCGTTGTCCGGCTGCAGCAGGTCGAGTTTGTGCAGCAGAGCCTGGAAGCGTTCGCGGTCTTCAGCGCGGTCGATGGCGTCAGGCGAGGTGCCGATGATGGGAACGCCGGCTTTCTCCAGCGCCACGGCGAGCTTCAAGGGGGTCTGGCCACCAAACTGGACGATGACGCCAACGGGTTTTTCCACCTCGACGATTTCCAGGACATCTTCCAGCGTTAGCGGCTCGAAGTAGAGGCGGTCAGAGGTGTCGTAATCCGTCGACACCGTTTCGGGATTACAGTTGACCATAATGGTTTCATAACCGTCTTTGGCCAGAGCAAAAACCCCATGGACGCAGCAGTAGTCGAATTCGATCCCCTGGCCGATCCGGTTGGGACCACCACCGAGGATCATCACCTTTTTACGGTCGCTCGGAGCAGCTTCACATTCGGTTTCGTAGCAAGAATACAGGTAGGGCGTATAGGCCTCGAACTCGGCACCGCAGGTATCGACCCGTTTATAGACGGGGCGGATGCCGAATCCCAGACGGATCTGCCGGAGATCATTTTCGGTAATGCCCCAAAGAACCGCCAGACGCTTGTCAGAGAACCCGTATTGCTTCGCCGTGCGCAGAAGAACCTTGACCTCGTCTCCCTGCCTGATGCCTTTGTGGCGCTGGTTCAGAAGCAAATCTTCCATGGCGAGGATCTGCTGAATATTGTGCAAAAACCAGGGGTCTATATAGGTCAGCTGATGGATCTCTTCCAGGCTGAAGCCCGCCCGAAAAGCATCGGCGACATACCAGAGGCGGTCCCAACCGGGAGTCCGCAATTTGCCGCGCAGGAGGTCCTCTTCCTCGCCAGTTAAGGCGCGGCGCTGATCGTCCGCGAGATCAAAGAGGCGACTCTCAAATCCGTGAGAGCCGATTTCCAGAGAGCGAAGAGCCTTCTGCAGACTTTCTTTGAAGGTGCGGCCGATGGCCATGACTTCGCCGACGGATTTCATCTGGGTCGTCAGGGTGGCGTCGGCCTGCGGAAACTTTTCAAAGGTGAACCGGGGAATTTTGGTTACGACATAATCGATCGTGGGCTCGAAAGAGGCCAGCGTTTCCCGGGTGATGTCGTTGGAAATTTCGTCGAGGGTATAGCCGACGGAAAGCTTGGCGGCGATCTTGGCGATAGGGAAACCGGTTGCCTTGGAAGCCAGCGCCGACGAACGGGAAACACGGGGATTCATCTCGATGACGACCATGCGCCCGTCAGCGGGGTTGATGCCGAACTGGATATTGGACCCGCCCGTTTCGACGCCAATTTCACGGATGATTTTAATGGAAGCATCCCGAAGCAGCTGATACTCCTTGTCCGTCAGCGTTTGCGCCGGCGCGACGGTGATGGAATCCCCCGTGTGAACCCCCATGGGATCCAGATTCTCGATCGAACAGATGATGACCACGTTGTCGGCCAGGTCGCGCATGACCTCGAGTTCGTACTCCTTCCAGCCGATCACCGATTCTTCCACCAGGATTTCATCAGTCGGCGAGGCGTCAATGCCGGCTATGGCCATGGTTTCATATTCTTCCATGTTGTAGGCAATGCCGCCGCCCGTGCCGCCCAGGGTGAAGGAAGGCCGGATAATGGCCGGGAACTTGACATGTTCGATAATCTCCATCGCCTCCTGGAAATTATGCGCCAGACCGGACCGGGGGACGGGTATCCCGATTTTTTCCATCGCCCGTTTAAACAGAGTGCGATCTTCGGCTTTTTCGATGGCCGGCAGCTTGGCCCCGATCAATTCCACCCCGTATTTTTCCAGGGTGCCATTTTTGGCGACGGCAACAGCGGTGTTGAGCGCCGTCTGTCCGCCCAGAGTGGGCAGCACGGCGTCAGGGCGCTCCTTCTCGATGATGCGCGTCAAAGCTTCCGGCGTCACGGGCTCGATATAAGTGCGGTCGGCAAAACCCGGGTCGGTCATGATGGTGGCCGGGTTGGAGTTGAGAAGAACGACGGTGTATCCCTCTTCTTTAAGCGCCTTGCAGGCCTGGGTGCCGGAGTAGTCGAACTCACAGGCCTGCCCGATCACAATGGGACCGGCGCCGATAATGAGGATCTTCTTGATGTCAGTACGCTTGGGCATATGCAAATCCGTTATGGGGAATCAGTGTTTGGTGAATCGGTAGCGGTCGATATCAATGAAAACAGGGGCGCCACTCGCCACCCTCTACTTGCTGTTTTTCGACTGCGCCATCATGTCTACAAACTTGGCGAAAAGATACCGCGCATCGTGTGGTCCTGGAGACGCTTCGGGGTGGTACTGCACCGAAAAGGCCGGACAGGTCGCGTGCGTCAGCCCTTCCACCGTATTGTCGTTCAGATTGATGTGGGTCAGGACAGCGGTGTTTTTGATGGAGGCCGCATCCACGGCAAAACCGTGATTTTGCGACGTGATTTCCACCCGTCCCGTTTCGTCGCGGCGAACCGGCTGGTTGCCGCCGCGGTGTCCAAACTTGAGCTTGTAGGTCTTGCCGCCCAGGGCAATGGCCAGAAGCTGGTGGCCCAGACAGATCCCAAAAATCGGTTTTTCCCCGAGAAGCTTCCTGATATTTTCCTGGGCATAGGTGATGGGTTCAGGGTCGCCCGGACCATTGCTCAGGAAGATGCCGTCGGGATTCAGGCGGAGCACCTCTTCTGCCGGTGTATGGGCCGGCACCACGGTGACGCGGCAATCGGCGTCGACCAGGTTGCGCAGAATGTTGCGCTTGATCCCGAAATCATAGGCCACCACATGGAATCTCGGTGAGGCTCCGGCCTGACGATAACCGGTTTCAAGGTCCCATCCCCCTTCGGTCCATTCATAGGGCTTTTGGCAGGTGACTTCCCTGACAAGATCCCTGCCTACAATCGACGGCGCCTGACGTGCCTTGGCCACGAGGCTCTCCGGATCCTGATCCAGGGAGGAAATGATGCCTGTCTGCGCCCCTTTGTCCCGAATATGCCGAACCAGGGCCCGGGTATCGATGCCCTGAATGCCGACAACCCCATTTTCTTTCAGGTAGGCGTCAAGAGACATGGTGGAGCGCCAGTTGCTGGGCATTTCGCAAGCTTCCTTGACGACAAAACCGGCAAGATGGGGTCGGGACGATTCGACGTCCTCAGGGTTGACGCCGCAATTGCCGATAAGCGGATAGGTCATGGTGACAATTTCCCCCCGGTAGGAAGGGTCCGTCAATATTTCCTGATACCCGCTCATGCTGGTATTGAAGACAACCTCTCCGCTTACTTCGCCCGGCGCCCCAAAAGACTTACCGCGAAAGACCCTGCCGTCAGCAAGAGCCAAAATAGCATTCATAACTGCAAAACTCCCTGGAAACAACTTTAATAAATATCCGTAACGACCTGATGTTAAACCATATGTTCGAAGGTAAGACGTCCGTTGCATACGGTAAAAAGTACCCGCCCTTTGACATTCCAGCCGTCAAAAGGAGTATTTCTGCTTTTCGATTCAAAGCGACTGGCGTCGATGACCCATTTTTGGTCGGGATCAATGACCGTGACATCAGCCGGAGAGCCGATGCCCAGGGTGCCTCGGTTAAGTCCGAGGATGCGGGCCGGCCGGTCGGTCAGGAGTGAGATGGCCTGATTGAGCGAAAGGACCCCGTCCTCGACCAGACGGAGGGTCAGAGGCAAGGCGGTCTCCAGACCGACAATGCCGTTGAGGGCAATATTGAACTCCACATTTTTTTCATCGTAGTGGTGAGGAGCATGATCGGTGGCGACAGCGTCGATGGTCCCGTCGGCCAGGCCGTCCCGAATGGCCGCCACATCATCGGCGGTGCGCAAGGGCGGATTCATCTTGGCGTTGGTATCATAGCCGCGCACCGCTTCTTCCGTCAGGGTAAAGTGGTGAGGGGTCGCTTCACAGGTGACGTTCACGCCACGCTTCTTGGCGGCGCGTACGATCTCGACCGAACCGCGGGTGGAAACATGCGCCACATGCAGGCGAGCTCCGGTGAATTCGCAGAGCATGACCTCGCGAGCCGTGGCGGCATCTTCAGCGACCCAGGGAATGCCCTTGAGTCCCAGTTCCGTCGCCACGAAACCGTCATTCATGACCCCCTCCCCCACCAAAGAAAGATCTTCGGCGTGGCTGATGATCGGCAGGTCGAAGGGACGCGCATATTCCATGGCGCGACGCATCAGTTCGCCGCTGCCGACGGGAACGCCATCATCCGAGAGGCCGACACAGCCGGCATCCTTGAGCTCGCCGATTTCCGACAGGGATTCCCCCTTCTGCCCCTTGGTGATGGCGCCGATAGGGAACACATTGGCAAAACCTTCTTCTTTGGCTTTATTGCGGATGTAAAGGGTGACCGCCTTGTTATCGTTGACCGGTTTGGTGTTGGGCATGCAGGCCACCGAGGTAAATCCCCCGGCCGCCGCGGCGCGGGTGCCGCTGACAATGTCCTCCTTGTATTCCAGACCGGGATCGCGCAGATGGACATGCATATCCACCAGACCCGGCACAACGAGACAGCCCTTGGCATCCAGTACACGGGCGTCTGCGTCGGTAATCTCCTTTTCGATGCGGGCAATCTTGCCGTCGCGAATAAGCACGTCCAGCTGCTGATCCACTTTATTGGCGGGGTCGATAACGCGGCCGTTCTTGATCAATATATCCATACTCTCCTCACTAGATGGGTAAATGATGGGCTGATGGTCAGGCTTCGGGAGCCGCCTCGGCGGCCTCGCCGCCAGCGACCAGGTACAGCAGGGCCATGCGAACCGCCACGCCGTTTTCCACCTGCTCCAGAATAACGTTCTGATCGCCATCGGCGACGATAGAGGAAATTTCCACGCCGCGGTTCATGGGGCCGGGATGCATGATGATGGCATCCTTCTTGGCGCGCTTGAGATTGTCTTTGTTCAGGCCGTAGAAGCGCGCGTATTCACGCAAGGTGGGAAGCAGCGTTTTGCCCTGACGCTCCAACTGAATGCGCAGCATCATCACGACGTCGGCCCCGTCCAGGGCCTGGTTGATGTCCGTATAGACCTCGGCCCCCAGGCGTTCAATGCCGGGAGGAATCATGGTGCCGGGACCGGCCAGCCGCACGGTCGCGCCCATTTTGACCAGGGCGTACAGATCCGAACGCGCCACCCGGCTGTGGGCGATATCCCCGATGATGGCGACCTTGAGCCCCTCTATTTTCCCTTTGTGCTGGCGAATGGTGAGCAGGTCAAGCAACGCCTGGCTCGGATGCTCATGCGCCCCGTCGCCGGCATTGATCACCGAACAATCCAGACGCTGGGCCAGGTAGTTGGGGGCGCCCGAAGCCGAATGTCGCATGACGATGATATCGGGTTTCATGGCCTCGATGTTGCGGGCGGTATCTTCGAGGGTTTCCCCTTTGACCACGGAGGACGAACTGGCGCTGATATTGATGGTGTCAGCGGAAAGGCGCTTTCCGGCAATTTCAAAGGAGGTGCGGGTGCGGGTGCTGGCCTCGTAGAAAAGATTGACGATGGTTTTCCCCCGCAGGGTCGGTACTTTTTTGATAGCGCGGGCATTTATTTCCCGGAAACTTTCCGCCGTATCCAGAATCTGGATGATGTCTTCCTTGGAAAGCTGCTCCGTGCCCAGAATGTGTTTGTGTGGAAAAGCCATGACGGACCCCCCTGAAAATTATGGTTTCAAAAGCCGGACTTCAACCGGAACCAACGAATCGTCAAACTCGACCTGAACTTTTTCTTCCCGTGACGTGGGGACATTGCGGCCGATGTAGTCGGGACGGATAGGCAGCTCGCGATGGCCCCGATCGACAAGAACCGCCAGCTGAATGCTCCGGGGGCGGCCCAGATCCATGAGCGCATCCATGGCGGCCCGAATGGTGCGGCCGGTGAAAAGGACATCATCGATGAGAACGACCCGAACATCGTCCAGGGGAAAGGGGATGTCGGTCTTGCCCAGGGGAAGACTGCCCCTTGACCTTAAATCGTCCCGGTACATGGTGACATCCATGACGCCCAGAGGAACCTCAACGCCTTCGATTTCCGCGATGCGGGCGCGAACGAGCTTGGCAAGGTGATCGCCTCCGGTACGGATGCCGATCAAAGCCAGCTTTTCCGTGCCTTTGTTGTGCTCAAGAATCTCATGGGAGATTCTGGTCAATGCCCGGCCGATACCGGCACCGTCCATGATGATTGTCGCTGCTTGGCTCATGTACTGGCCTCCCCTTCTGAAAATGGCGCACAAAAAAGGGTACCTCTCCGATCAGAACCGGAAAGATACCCTTGTAGATTTATACACGACGAGCGTGTCACTGCTTTGCATGGGGCCACCTTTGCTAACCTCTCTGGATTAACTTAAAAGGGACGTTGTAAAACCAAATTTTTCGGACTGTATCAGGACCGCTTTATCCAAGTCAATGGTAAAGTGACGGTCGGGACAGAATATCAGTGGATAGGTCTACCGATGCGGCTCCAGCGCGGCTTGAGATCATCCCGATCCCAGGACCAGTATTTGATGAACGCCAGTCCCTTGATCGCCTCTTCGTCGACGAAACCCCAGAAGCGGCTGTCGTAGGAGCGGTCACGGTTGTCCCCCATCACGAAGTACTTGCCTTCCGGCACCGTCACGGGCTTCATAAAGTCCCTGGGGCCGTATTTTTCCCCGAGGATTTCCGATTCCTTATGGATTTCCTGTGGGATGGTGTAAAGCTCGCCGTTGAGATAGACCTGCTTGTTGCGCACTTCTATCACATCCCCAGGCGTACCGATGACACGCTTGATGAAATCCCGGCGCTGAAAGTACCCCTTGTCCTTGTCTTCGGGGAATTCAAAGACGACAATATCTCCCCTCTCAGGATGCCTGATGGTCAAGAAGCGGCTGTCGGTAAAGGGGATCTTGATGCCGTAAAGAAATTTATTGACCAGCAGGTGGTCGCCTATCAGGAGCGTATCTTCCATCGAGCCCGAAGGAATCTTGAAGGCCTGGACCACGAAGGTGCGGATAAAAAGGGCCAGAATGGCGGCGACGATCAACGCTTCGGCGTATTCGCGCAGCTTGGATTTGGGTGCTTTGCCCTGAAGGGAAGTGCCAGCAGATGAGGTCATGTCTATTTACTCTTTCACTTTCAGAATGGCCAGGAAGGCTTCCTGGGGCAACTCGACGCTGCCCACCTGTTTCATCCTCTTTTTGCCTTCTTTCTGTTTCTCCAGAAGCTTCCGCTTCCTGGTGATATCGCCGCCATAACATTTGGCGGTAACGTCTTTCCGCAGAGCCTTGACGGTTTCCCGGGCCACAACCTTATTGCCGATGGCGGCCTGTATGGCCACTTCGTACTGCTGACGCGGGATGAATTCCTTCATTTTGGCGGCCAGTTCGCGCCCGCGCGACTGGGCCTTGTCCTGGTGGACAATGAGGGACAGCGCGTCGACGGGTTCCCCGTTGATCAGAACGTTGAGGCGCACCAGTTTGCTTTCCCGATAGTCGAGGTGCTCATAGTCGAAGGAAGCATAGCCGCGGGTAATGGACTTGAGGCGGTCGTAAAAATCGAGAACGATTTCATTGAGGGGCAGTTCGTAAACCACCATGACGCGGTTGGCGGTCAGGTACTTGATTTCGCGCTGGACTCCCCTTTTCTCTTCACACAGGGCCAGCACAGTCCCGACAAACTCATTGGGAACGTGGATCGAGGCCAGAATAAAGGGTTCCTCGATGGTCTGGATATGCTGAACCTCGGGCAGCTTGTTGGCACTCTCGACCCGGAGAAGATCGCCCTTGACCGTTGTCACCTTATAGACGACGGTTGGCGCCGTGGTGATCAGGTCGACGCCGAACTCGCGTTCGAGGCGCTCCTGGATGATCTCCATGTGGAGCAGCCCGAGGAAGCCGCAGCGAAAGCCGAAACCCAGAGCGAGAGAATTTTCCGGCTCGAAGGAGAAGGAGGAGTCGTTGAGACGAAGTTTTTCCAGGGCGTCCCGCAGCAGGTCGTAATCGGCCGTATCGATCGGGTAGAGGCCCGAAAAGACCATGGGCTTGACTTCCTTGAAGCCAGGCAGGGGCGCGGCCGCCGGCTGGTGCAGGTGGGTGACGGTATCGCCGACCTTGGCGTCCTGTACCACCTTGATACCGGCGATCATAAAGCCGACCTCACCCGCCGACAGGGATTGCATTTCCAAAGGATGCGGCGAAAAGACTCCGAGTTTGAGGATCTCGTAGCTCTTGCGGTTCGACATGAGCTGGATCTTGTCCCCCTTTTTCAGGGTCCCCTCCATGACGCGGACGAGAATGATGACCCCCTGGTAGGAATCGTACCAGGAGTCGAAAATCAGGGCCTTGAGGGGGGCTGTCTCGTCGCCGCTGGGCGGCGGTATTTTTTGAACAATCTGCTCCAGAATCTCCTGGATGCCGATCCCTTCCTTGGCACTGGCTCCCACCGCATCGCGGGTGTCGAGGCCGATGATTTCCTCAATTTCCTCCTTGACCCGCTCGGGTTCGGCGCTGGGCAGATCGATTTTGTTGAGCACGGGAAAAACTTCGAGGTTTTGATCGATGGCCAGATAGACATTGGCCAGAGTCTGGGCCTCGACGCCCTGGGAGGCGTCCACGACCAGCAGGGCGCCCTCGCAGGCGGACAGGGAGCGGCTGACTTCGTAGGTAAAATCGACGTGACCGGGGGTGTCGATCAGGTTGAGAATATAATCCTTGCCATCCGCCGCCCTGTACTTCAGCCGTACGGCCTGGGCCTTAATGGTGATCCCCCGCTCCCTTTCCAGGTCCATCTTGTCGAGGAACTGGGCCGTTTTTTCCCGGGCACTGAGGGTGCCTGTCTCTTCAAGCAGCCGGTCGGCCAGGGTGGATTTGCCGTGGTCGATGTGGGCGATTATGGAGAAATTTCGAATCAACTCTTTGTTCATAAGTCTCCGAAGCTGTCCTTGTTTTGTCTTTTTCGCAAACGAATAAAATATAGATTATTTCTAGGTTTGTAAAGGACAAAACCCCGGGATCAGGTGCTTGCCCAGGCCAGGGTGTTCGTAACCGTATACGGGTTTTTTCTTGATTTATCCGGGAGGCCAACGCTAAGATTAATTCCTTTCGACCCATGGAAAATCAGGGTCTTCCCTCGCCCAGTTCGCCAAAAGGAGTTTTTTGTGGATACCGTTAATACACTTTTTGATTACAGTTGCCGAAAATACTCCAAGAATGTCGCCCTTCGCCAGAAGGTGGCCGGCACCTGGCAGGAAACGACCCATGCCCAACTCCTTGATTTCAGCAGCCAGGTGGCCGCCGGCCTGCAGAAACAAGGCATGAAGGCCGGGTTTCACGCCGCCCTGCTGGCGCCTTCCTCACCCCAATGGGTCTGCTCCTACCTGGGAATCCTCAAGGCCGGCGGCGTCGCCGTTCCGGTCGATAAAGAACTGAAATCTTCCGAACTGAAACATATCCTTTCCGACTGCGAGGCGAAGCTGATCTTCACGTCACAGTCGTACCTCGATATGCTGCTCGATCTGAAACTCGATTTGCCTCACCTCGAACAAATCGTCCTTATTGATGCCAGTGCGGACAAGTTTCTGCCGAACCGCGATGCCCTGGCGGCGGTGGACGCTCTGGTGCAGGAGTGGAGAACCCTGTCGGAAGAATTCAACCTGCCCGGCGACAAGAAGGCGGCTCTTGAGGCGCTCGCCAACCGGGCCCATCAGGCCCTGACCAGCAATCGGGCCGAGGAAAGCAAGGTGTCATCGAAGATCGACATTTTCTCTCCCCTGAGCCATATCAAGCAGCACCTGCTCAAAAAAGGCAAACTGCTCACCTTTGACGAGCTTCTGGTCGATATGGTTCCCGAGCCCTCGCCACGGCAGGCTGACGATATCGCCGTCATCCTCTATACCTCAGGTACCACGGGGCGCTCCAAGGGCGCCATGCTCTGCCATGGGAACGTTGTCTCCAATATCCTCGCCCTGCAGACCGCCTTCGGTCTCGACAGCACCATCCACACCCTCTCCTTTCTGCCCATCAACCATGTCTTCGAGCAGGTGTGCGGCGTGCTGTTGCCGCTCTCCGTCGGCGGCAAGGTTTCCTTTGCCGAATCCCTCAAGAAACTGGGCGAGAATCTGGCCGAGGTCAAGCCGACCTTTTTCCTGGGCGTTCCCGCCGTATATCGTCTTTTCTACGACCGCATCCTCAAAATGGTCGAAGGCAACCCGCTGTCCAAAACGCTCTTCAACCTGCCCTTGACCCGGAGCATGGTGGCCAGCAAGGTCCGGGCCCGCCTCGGCGGTGATACCATCTTCGTCAGCGGCGGCGCGGCCCTCGACCCGACCATCGCCCAGGGGTTCAAAAACCTGGGGATACAAATCTATCAGGGATATGGCATCACCGAGACATCCCCCGTCATCTCTCTGGAGTCACCGGGAAAAACCCGAATCGGCACGGTCGGGCGTCCGTTGCAGGGGGTTGATGTGAAAATCCACCAACCCAATGACGAAGGGGTCGGTGAAATCGTCGTACGAGGCCCCAACGTCATGAAGGGCTATTTTAAGAATACAACGGCGACCGACGAGGTCTTACAAGAGGGCTGGTACGCGACCGGCGATCTCGGCAAGATTGATGCTGAAGGGTATCTGAGTATCTGTGGACGGGTCAAAAACCTGATTGTCACTCCCAACGGGAAAAACGTCTATCCCGAAGAGGTGGAAAACGAGCTGCTGCAGAGCCCCTACATCGCCGAGGTCATGGTGTACGGACACAAGGTGGACGCCAACGCCGAAGAAGTTCACGCCAGCATCTTCCCCGATCAGGAGGCCGTGGACAATTACGCCCGCGAAAAGGGCATATCCCCCATGAGTACCGAGCAGGTTGAAAAGCTGATTCGGGAAGAAGTCCTTGAGGCAGG
Source organism: Desulfuromonadales bacterium (assembly GCA_033549025.1). Lineage (GTDB taxonomy): Bacteria > Desulfobacterota > Desulfuromonadia > Desulfuromonadales > SZUA-540 > SZUA-540. Next base: position 34,449 of record JAWSUS010000020.1, on the reverse strand, counting down.
CAAACGCCTGGCCGATTACAAGCGGGTCAAAAAATTCACCGTGCGCGAAGACGAGTTCCCCAAAACAACCACACGAAAAATCAAACGCTTTGCGGTGGAAGCGCAAATCGCCGCCACGGAATAGGCGAGCCAATCATTCTCTGAACGGCAAATGGCCCGGCAGATTTCTCTGTCGGGCCATTTGCCGTTTGCCATGGGGCCACCGACCGCTAGGGCACGGCCGCAAGGACCTCACCCTCCCCGGCTTCCCTGAGCAGGGCCTCCAGACGAACACTCCGGTCGGCTTGCGAGAGCTCGGATAGGCTGCGGCTCAACGCATAGAATTGCGGCAAATCACCGCCGCTTTGCCGCAGCAGGGCCTCAAAGGCCGGCACATACCGGCGGTAGGTGTCGATGGAAACAAAGCGGGCATTATTGAGATCTTTCTCGAACCAGCGGTCATATCCCCGGTAGCCCCCCCAGTCCTGGCGCAACTCCTCGTAACGAAGCCGCAGGGTTTTCAGGATGTCCTCCTTGCCTTGCCGCATGGCCTCCTCGGGGAGACCGGCGCCATAAAGATCCGCCAATTCCTGCCTGGTATGCCCTATCAGTGCCAGGAAGTCTTCTTCCCGCCGGGATCTGTGCGCGTGCAGTGTCTGTTCCTCCGCGGTGCCATAGGTGTCGAGCCAGCGCAGCACCCCTTCCCTTTCCACCGTCTTGGCAAAGGCTTCATTGAAGGCGCTGTCCCCTTTGACATACAGAAGCTGGTGAGCCAGTTCATGAAAGATAAGACCTGCCAGGTCGGGAGCAGGATCGTTGGAGAAGGTATTGAGAAGCGGGTCGTCAAACCAGTTCAAGGTCGAGTAGGCCGCCACCCCGTAGAGATAGACATCCTGCCCCTGTTCTTGCAGCTTTTCGGCGAACCTCCGGGCTTTCTCCTGGGTGTAATAGCCTCGATAGGAGACACACCCCGCGAAGGGAAAACACCATTGCACCGGCGTCAGCGAGAATTCGGGCGCCGCAACGACATTCCAGACGGCATAGGGTCGCTCAAGGTCGGCATAGGAGCGGTAGCTACCATTATCCGGCAGCAAAAGCTCGTGGCTGGCGAAATCCCGAATAAGCTGACTGGTTTCCAGCTGATGTTTGAGTTGGGGCGGACAGCCGGGATCGTTAAGCACCTTTTCCACCGGTTGCCGCTTGGACAAAAGCTGGAGGTGGCCTTTGGCGCAATGGACCATATAGGGGATTTCCGTGCACGAACTGAGCAGCATGGCCACCACGGCGACAGAGAGCAAGAGGAAAAGATACGAGCGCTTCTTCATGGTTTACAGGGCCAGCGCCCGGGCCAGGGCGCAGGTCAGGATGGAGCCGGCCTCGGCCAGGGTTCGTCCAAAGGACAGGACGCCGTCCTCATGCCCACCCATGACGATGATGCCGCCAGCGCGTACAGCGGCATCCTGATAAAGTCGGGACACCTCTTCGGCCATCGCAGGCGTGCCGTAATCGGCCGCTTCATCGGTTACGGGCAAATGCAGTCGATGCCGATTTTGCCAGATGTCCGGCGAATGGCCGTGGATGACGCACTGAAGCTCCGCGTCCAGATCGTAGAGCATGGCGTGAGTCAAGGCTTCCGAGGAGGGCTTGACCGGTCCCCTGGCCGCCACGCGATTTTGCCCGCAATCGTAGGCGACAACCTGGGTGTAGTGATTCTCGTCAAGCTGGGCCAGGCTGCCGGTCTGGGTACCGCTGATCAAGAAGGCGCGGTGCTGAGCTGGCGCCTCATAGGGGGGAAGGCGCTGACTGATATTGCCGAAACCGTAACCGCCGTAGCGATCCGACTCCTGTCCGATCAGCTGCAGCTGGTAGAAAATGCGCCGCCAGGCGTTGATGTCACGGATGACCTCACTGCCTGCAGGCGCTCCCGGTTCAAAGACCAGGTCGAATTTAATGACTCCTTCATTCTGCATGGAGACCTCTTCATGGAAGGGTGGAACCATACCGACGCACGATTTTTCTTCTCAAGACCCCGATAGGTCTATATAATCCGCGGTTCACGGTATTCAATCATTTCGAAACAAACAAGGAAAGCCCGTATGGAAAGCTTAAAAGGAAAACAGGTTCGTTACCTCCGCTCCCTCGGACATCATCTCAACCCCGTTGTCATGGTCGGCAAAAGCGAGATCAGCGAGACGCTGCTGAGCTCGGTCGACCAGGCGCTGAACACGCATGAACTGATCAAGGTCAAAATCCAGGAAGGCTGCGACCTGACGCGCCATGAAGTGGCTGAGCTCCTGTCCAGTCGCTGCGGGGCGGCCGTCGTCCAGATTCTCGGAAAAACCATTCTTCTCTATCGCCGCAGCGATGAGCCGAAAATCGACCTGCCCTGAGCCGCCTCACACCCTTTCGTAAGGCTCGTAGAGCCGCTTGTACTCGTCAAGAGCGGAACGGTCCGTCATCCCCGCGATATAGTCGCAGATCACCCTCTCCTTGCCATGTTCATCGAAACGCTGCTGCAGCTTCCGGGGCAGCAGCGTGGGGTTTTCCTGATAGCTGGTAAATAGCAGCGTCACAAAGCGCTCCGCCTTGATGCGCATGCGCTCGACCTTGTAGTGCCGATACAGCTGGCGATACAAAAAGGTTTTGAGCTGTTTGTTCTTTCGGGCGGTTTCCGCACTGAGCCTGACCAGATAATCCGGGTGGGAGCACACTGCCTCCCGGCTGTCGATGTGGTGGGCCTTCAAATTTTCAGTCGTTGTCTGCACCAGGTCATCGATGAGATGGCCGATCAGATGACTGATGGTCTGGTAGGCCAGACGTTCGCCGCGAAGATGGGGATATTTACGGGATACCAGGGTGGACATATCCTGCCAGATCTCGAGGGAGCCCAGTTCATCCAGGGTGATATAGCCCGCCTTGAGACCATCGTCAATGTCGTGATTGTTGTAGGCGATTTCATCGGCCAGATCGATGATCTGCGCCTCGAGGGTCGGCCGCGTGTGGGGCTCATAGGCGTCGTCCTCGGGATGTCCGGGGTGATCGTACTGGGACGAATGCTTGATGATGCCCTCGCGGGTTTCCCAGGCGAGGTTCAAACCATCGAAGCCGGGATATCTTTCTTCCAGAAGTTCGACGATGCGCAGGGACTGGCGGTTGTGTTCGAACCCACCGTGGTCGGCCATCAACCGATTCAATACCACTTCTCCCGTATGACCGAAAGGGGTGTGGCCGAGGTCGTGGGCCAAGGCCAGAGCTTCCACCAGATCTTCGTTCAAATGCAGACGGCGGGCAATGCCCCGGCCGATCTGGGCCACCTCCAGCGAATGGGTCAAGCGGGTTCGGTAGTAATCCCCTTCGTGATTGACGAAAACCTGCGTCTTGTATTCGAGGCGACGGAAGGCGGCGCAGTGGATGATCCGGTCGCGGTCGCGCTCGAAGACCGGCCTGGAATCCTTGTAGGGCTCTTCGTGTTTGCGTCCGCGACTGGCCGCACTTCGGGCCGCATAGGGGGCAAGCAGGTTGTCGTTGTTCATTGGAGGTTCCTCGTGGCATTTTTCAAGACGATGTGCTCAGTATTAAACTCTCCCGCCCACGGCGTTGTCAAGAGTTGGGAATCATTGGCCTTGACCTGGATTCGACCCCATGCTAGAAAATCGAACAGTGTTTTTACCCCTTTAGGGGATTGTCCGGTGGAAAGGCGAAGTGTTCAATGCGGGTAATTGGCGGAACAGCGAGAGGAAAAAAACTGGCCTCTTTCACAGGAGGGACCATTCGACCGACGCCCGACCGCGTTCGTGAGGCTGTTTTCAGCAGCCTGTTCAGCCGCCTGGGTTCCTGGCAGGGACAGACCGTTCTGGATCTTTTTGCCGGCAGCGGGGCCATGGGGATCGAGGCATTGAGTCGCGGGGCCGAACACGCCACGTTCGTCGATCAGGGAGCGCAGTCGGCCAAGGTGATCCAGAACAATCTGCGGGCTTGCGGATTCGAATCCCGGGCGCGCCTGATCCATCTGGACGCATTCAAGGCACTGGAATCCTTAAATAAGTCGGCCTCTTTCGATGTCATCTTCCTGGACCCGCCCTATGGACAGGATCTGGTCAATCGCATTCTGGAGAGGCTCTCCGCATTGAACTGTTTATCTCCTCGGGGTATTATTTGCGCTGAGGCTGCCAAATCAGACGAAGTTGCAGAAAACTTTGGCTCTTTAACGAAGGTTCAGGAGCGAGCCTACGGGTCGACGTCCATTTACTTTTTTAGCCACCAGCCTGAGTAAGGTTTTTTTTGCCATGCCGAATCCCACCGCCATCTATCCCGGTTCCTTCGACCCCATCACCAATGGCCATCTGGACATCATTTCCCGCGGGCTGCAGGTTTTTGACCGCCTTATTGTGGCCGTCGCCAGAAACTCGGAGAAAAACGCGCTTTTTACCATCGATGAACGCATCGACATGATCCGGCAGACGGTAGGCGACAATCCGAGGCTGGAAATCGACACCTTCGAGGGGTTGCTGGTCGATTACGCCATCAACCGGGGTGCCAAAGTGATTCTGCGCGGTTTGCGGGCCGTCTCCGACTTTGAGTATGAGTTTCAGATTGCCCAGATGAATCACACCGTGCAGAAAGAAGTCGAGACCCTTTTCATGATGACTTCGGTTCCCTATGGTTATCTGAGTTCATCCATCGTCAAGGAGGTCGCCTCGCTCAAAGGGCCGATCGACACCTTCGTGCCGGCAGCGGTCAAGGAGGCGCTGGAAAAGAAATTCAGCAACAGGTAACGGGTGCGGACCCAGAAAGGGACAGGATGATCACCAAGGAAATGACTATCGGCCAAATATTGTGCGAACATCCTGAAACAATCGCAGTTTTCAAACGATTCGGATTGGACTGCCACACCTGCCAGATCGCTTCTCTTGAATCGGTCGAATCCGGTGCCGAAGTCCATCAGGTCGACACAGACGCGCTGATCAGTGAACTGAACAGCGCCATCAAAAAATAGGGCTTATCGTCCCTTCTCTTCCAGCAGACCGACGACCCGCTCCAGGGCATCTACCACCAGCTTTTCAATCTGGGCCCCTTTTTCCGCCGACGCTTTGCTCGGATCCCCCCAGACGCCGCCAGGCCAGTATTTCTGCTTGTCTCGCACCAAAATGCCGGCGGGGAAACTCGGGTACTCACACCGGCCCTCCCCTTTGACCAGATGCGGATGCGCATGCAGCATGCGCGAAGTCTCTATCTCGCCGGCGTGAGAATCATTCGCCGTCTCGATGATCGCCCGCCCTTCCTTGGCCGCCAGCATATACTCGGTCAGAACCGCTATTTCAAGATCGGCAAAACGCTCCAGCAGCTCTTCCCCGGCATCGATCAGGGCCGAGGTGTGCGTTCCGCCCGCATGTCCGGTCAGCAAGACAAAATGGCGCAGTCCCTGCCTGTACAGGGAGGTGACGATATCAGTGGCCAGGGCTTTGAGGGTCGACGTGCGTATACTTACCGTGCCGGGATGGTTGGCTGTCGAGCGGCAGACGCCGTAGTGGACAGGAGGCGCCACAAAGAGAGGCCGCCTTTGCGCCAAGCGGCAACAGACATCATATGCCTGCAGGGTATCGGTGGACAGGGGCAGATGGCTGCCATGTTCTTCCGTGGAACCAAAAGGAATCAAAACCGTCCTGGTTTTATGGAGCCCTTGGGCGAACTCATCCATGGTCAACTGTTCGAGTATCATGCGAATCCTTCCTGGAACAGAGCCGGCGAATCAGAGCACAGAGATGAAGCGGTGGGTTTGCGGGATAATGCGCACATCGCTATGGATGACGGAGGCACGGGCCTGCATGTCGAGCAACATCCGGCCGGTCAGAGAAATTCGTCCCCCTTCTGTGCGTGGCTGCAGGATCAGCGGCAATTCCGGTGCGCACTCTTCGACCAGACCGGCGGCCTGCAGGATCTCCTCCATGGGGGTCTCCTCTCCGACGACAGCCTTCACCTGGCCTTTGTGGTGGGCCATCAGGCTGAGGAAGTCCCGGTGCAGGCTCCACGGGGTGTCCGCACCGGTCATGGAGGCCAGCTTGATATCCATGGAAACCCATTCTAGATAGGGGAGCAACGGCTCAAGGTGGCTCGGCAGCGTGCCGTTCGTTTCGAGAAAAAGGGGGCAGATGTCTCGCAGGACAGGTAGCCATTGCTGCAGCACATCACTGTGCAGCAGGGGCTCGCCTCCCGTGAGGCTGATGGAGTGGTGAACGCCTGGCAAAAGATGTACCCAGTTCGCCAGGATGCTGGCGAGAACATCTAGAGACACGGGATTGGCCAGGTTGCGGAATATCCCGGAGCCTGGCGCCTCTTCGGCCCGGCAGGAACCAGGTGAGGAGAAATCCGTATCGCAATAGGCGCAATTGAGATTGCAGCCAGGAAAACGGATAAAAATCTGGCGTTTGCCGACGAGAATTCCCTCGCCCTGAATCGAACTGAAGAGTTCGACCAGGGGAGTATCAGTCTTTGGAGTAGGTTGCACAGGCATTATCAGACTCCCAGACGGTGACTTTGTCGATCTGGACGTTCTCGCTGTTTAGAACCTTGCCCAACTCTTCAAACAGGAAGCGGGAGATATTCTCCGAAGAGGGGCTCAGGTCGATAAAGGGAGCCAGTTCGTTGAGATATTTGTGGTCGAGCGTGCCCAAAACTTTCTTCGTTTCCCTTTTGAGGATTTTGAAGTCGATTCCCAGACCGGCTTTGTCCAGCTCTTTGGCTGCTACCGTCACTTCGACTTTCCAGTTGTGGCCGTGCAGGTTTTCACAGTCACCCTGGTAATGCATCAGATTGTGGGCGGCGGAAAAGTGTGTATAAATGGTGAGGCGATACATAAATTCTCCTTTAGAATTCAATCTCTTTCGTTTGGAAATTCAAGCAGATTATCATGGTCCATCAGTTTCTGGCCCGGCACCTTGTATTCCTCCTGAGCCCATCGACCAAGGTCGATCAACTGGCATTTCTGGGAGCAGAACGGCCTGAAAGGGTTATCCTGCCATAAGGCCTCCTGGCGACAGCGCGGGCAGCGGATGGTTTGGCGATCCGTCATGAGGGTTCCTCCAATCAGTCTATCGCAAGTCGTACCTGGCAAAATGTAGCACAGAGGGAAAGTTGCCTCAACGGTACGGGGTGAAAATAGAAAAAAGCCCTGGATGCCGGAGCAGCCAGGGCCTCTTGTTTTGTATGGAGCGGGAAACGGGATTCGAACCCGCGACCTTCAGCTTGGGAAGCTGACACTCTACCACTGAGTTATTCCCGCATAGGAGTGGCATTCTATGAATGATCCGCCGGTTTGTCAATAATTTTTTCCATATATAATTTCAAATACTTATGTGCCTCAGAGAGGTTTCGCACCCGACCATCAATCTCTTCGTTTCGCAGGGCGGTCAGCAACTGTCCGACAAGAACCCCTTCGGCCAGCCCCAGAGTGGAGCGCAGCGTGGAACCATCTACCAGGTCGGGCACGCGACCATTGTGCGCGTGGGTGTGGTACGCGGCCATGGCCACACGCGCCCTCTGGCGAAATGGGTCTGGGAGCTCCACCTGGGAGGCCAGGTACAGAAGGCTTAGCGGCGGTGCCGGGCCCAGTTGATTCACCCATAGAGCGTAACCCCTGTCCGAGGTTTCGAGATGGAGGAGTTTTTGGCCGTCATCGGGCCCCAGGGAAACCAGATTTTTCAGAATAGACTCGACCCGCCGGCTAAATCGCATGGTACGCAACAAATCCCTGTGCCGGGTCAGCAGGCCGCTGCCGGACAAAAAAGCGGCCAGGCGAATGATGGCCAACCAGGAAAAGCCATCAACGGTGAATTCAGACGGCATGCTCAGACCATCCTTGGCCAGCAGTTTAAGTTGCCGGGAGACGATCTGAACCTGCTCGATGCCGGCGCCGAGGTCCTGGGGACTGTTCTCTTTGCCAAAAAGGGCCGGAAAGAGACCGAGGTCATCCATGAGGGGCAACGAACGCGTGCCGTCATCAACACGGATTATTTGGGCGAGTTCACTCCCTATTCTTTCCGGGGCGACCCGCTCCAGGCCGGCAACCGAGTTTTTCATCAGCTTGAGGGTGCCGGGCTCCAGGCCGAAATTCAAAATACGGGCCAGTCGCACTCCCCGCAAAATGCGCAGGGGATCATCCTCAAACACGCCGGGCGAGCAGGCTCGCAAAATGGTTTTTTTCAAGTCCTCCCGGCCGCCAAGGGGATCGGTCAGGTGGGGCGATGTGCTCAAACTGGCCAGATCTAGGGCGATCGCATTGACCGTGAAATCCCTAAGAGATAGGTCTTCAACCAGGGTGGACGCCCTGAAGGGCGCAAAATCATAAGTATAGGTGAATCCATCCCCGTTAAATAGGACGCGACTCTGTCGGCGGACTTCATCGAGCATGAACCAGTGGCCGTCGATCCGCCTGGCGAAAGTTCTGGCGAGGTCGGTTGGATCGAAGGAGGTGGCCAAGTCGAAATCGGTGATGGGGCGGCCCAGCAGAAAATCGCGCAGAGCGCCGCCGACCAGATGGCAGGATTGCCCAAGCTGGAGACAGGACAAAAGCTGAGGCAGAATGCGCGCTTTATCGAGCTGAGGCCTGAGATCGTTCATGGTGTATAAGAAAAAGGGCCCGCCAAAGCGGGCCCTTCCCAGGGATGATTCCTCAGGTTGATCAGGCCAGATCGAGAACGGCCTGATGGATCAGGTCAAAGAGTTCCTGAATGTTTTCTTCGGCAATGCAGGAGAAGGCGATGCGCAGGTCGGTTTTGCCGATGGAGATCGTCCCTACCCCGTATTTGTCCAGCAGGTGCACACGCAGCTTTTCGGCATCGACCGTTTTAAGCTTCAGGCACATAAAATAGCCCGAGTTGAAGGGATAGTAGTCCCATTCCTGGTCGTATTTGCCGCTGTCGAGCACTTCCTTGGTCTTGAGGGCCCGCCCTTTCATGATCTGGAATTTCTCTTCCTTCTGGGCAAGAAACTGGGGCGAACGAAGCGCTTCGATGACAAAGGTCTGGGAAGGATGAGGACAGTTGGATATCTTGGCACGGATGATCCCCATGGTCTTCTTTTCCAGGGCGGCGATCACCTGGGCATTTTCGTAGCTGTTGCCGTCGGCAAAAGTGACGAAGCCGGTCCGGAAGCCCCAGACAAATTCTTCCTTGGTGGCCCCGTCAAGCTTGATGGCCAGGATGCGCGGGTGCAGATTGGCCAGTTTGCCGAACAGGGACTCTTTAAGCGAATTTTCGTAGAAGAGGCCAAAGTAGGCGTCATCGGTGACGACCACGACGTTGCAGCCTTCCTCAGCGACCTCCTTGATAACGGCGACAATAGCGTCGCCTTCGGGGACCGTGGGGGTGTAGCCGCTGGGGTTGTTGGGGAAGTTCAGGATGACGACGGCCTTCCCTTTTTCGGCGGCGCTGTTCTTGAGAACGGCCTTGAAGGCGTCGACATCGTAGCCGCCGGTCGAGGTAAAGGTCGGGAACTTTTTGACAACCCCGCCATTACAGGTACCGAAAGTCAGATTGTAGTTGCCCCAGAGCATGTCAGGCAGCACCACATGGTCGCCGACTCCAACAAACATGTCTCCGACGATGGAAAGACCATGGGTCAGCGCGTTGGTGACGATGGGGTTGCTGATGTGCTTGCCGGCCATACTCGGGTTCTCCCGCAGCATCTTCTCTTTCCAGAGGGCGCGCAGTTCCGGCTTGCCGGCGGGCGGCGCGTAGGGGTAGATATCCTTGGGGTCGAAGGCCGACAGCTTGTCCTGGATGCACTGCAGGAACATAGGGCCGCCCTTTTCAGTGGCAATCCCGATGGTAGCGTTATATTTATGAGCCTTGTCCTTGGCTTCGGCGGACTGGGTCAGAATGCCCTTGGGGAAGAAGAGATTTTTCCCCAGATCGGAAAGCATTTCCAGAACATGAGGGTTGTGTTGGGCGAGCAGATCATTCAGTTCAGCAGCCAATGGATTCATGATGTCCTCCGCAAAGGGTAAAGAAGGTTCGCCGGATATGGCGCCAGTAAGAACAGCTGGTTATTTAAGCAACTTAACCATACGTTTGTCAATGATATTTCCAGGCCTTCCCTTTTCACGCGGATACCTGTCGGCCATTGAAGAAAAAGCGTCTCCGTGCTAGCTTCTACGGAACCTTTCCAAGGGGAATCTATGCTCTTCGTCAACATCATTCTTCCCGTCTTTATTCTGATTTTCTGCGGCTACCTGGCCGAGAAGAAGATTGGCCTCGACTTTCGGACACTGACCAACTGCTCGCTCTATCTCTTCACGCCGGCCCTCGTCTTCTCATCTCTTACCCGTCAGACGCTGCAGCTGTCGCTGACCCTGAATATCTTTTTTTTCATGGTCCTCTACACCCTCACCCTCTATCTGCTGGTGCGCCTGATTGCGGCGGGAACCGCCCTGAGTCGGGAAAACAGCGGCGCCCTCGTGCTGACCACGGTCGTCATGAACGTGGGGAACTTCGGACTCCCCCTGGCTTATTTTGCCTTTGGCGAACAGGGGCTCAACGTTTCCGTACTGACTTTTGTTCTGTTCAATATTCCTTTGTCCACCCTGGCCATTGTGGTCGCGCAGGGAGGAGAAGTTCCTCTGGGCAAAGCCCTGATCAACACCTTCAAGATCCCCATTTTCCATGCCGTGGCCCTGGCTTTTCTTTTGAAAGCCGTTGACCTTTCCGTTCCCTTCTTCATCCTGCGGGCCGTCGAGCTTCTCGGGGACGCGGCCATTCCTCTGATGCTTGTCCTTTTAGGCATGCAGCTGGCGAGAACCAGGCTGGAATCCCACTGGGGTTTTCTGTCACTGGCCACCCTTATCCGCCTGGCCGTAGCTCCACTGGTCGCCTGGGCGATCACCGCGCTTCTCGCTATCGACGGAACAAGCCGTAACGTGATCATCCTGCAGACCAGCACGCCATCTGCCGTCCTGCCCTTGCTGTATGCTCTTCGCTTCGGCATGCGGCCCGATCTGGTCGCCGGCACGATCTTTGTCACCACCCTGCTAAGCGCCGGAAGTCTGACGATTATTCTCTATCTGCTGCAGGGTTAGGGATTGTAAAACGGAGCAGGATCAACGGATGACGCGTGTGGCGAGGGTCAGGGCTTGGAAAGGAATTTTAAGGCCAAGTTCGCGGGCGGTGTTCAGATTAATGACCAGGGCTACATTGCGAGGCGTGCGAACCGGGAGTTCACCCGGCTTTTTACCCGACAGTATTTCCGCCACATAGCCGGCGATGTGGCTGCCCTGCTCGGCAGGATCGGCCTCAAGGGTCATCAAGGCACCCATTTCACAAAAGCCGTGAATCTGTGAAATGACAGGGATCTTGTTTTTTCTGGAAAAATCCATGATTTTCGTGGCGGACATCTCGAGGACAGCGCTTTCCGCCACAAACAGAGAATCGATGTGGGGAGACAGCGTCTGGAGCTCTTTCCACAGATCACCGGGTCCATTGACTTCCGCCGGCAGCACCGTAATCCCCTTTTTCTCGGCAATCTCCACCAGTTTATTTTTCTGGTAGATGGAGGCCTGGTCTTCGGGGGAAAAAAGCACGCCGATTTTGCGCACGTCCTTCGATAGATAGTAGGCGTGCAACAGGGTCTCCAGAGGCGTTTGCCCGGCCATTCCCGTGAGATTTCCTCCCGGCTTGCCGATATCCGCAACAAGCCCCAGGGCAACAGGGTCATAGACGTCCGCAAAAACAATCGGGATGTTCCTTCCTTCGTTTTTGCCGGCCAAGGTGGCAGGAGCACCATAGGTTACGATAATGTCGGCTCCGATACCAACGGCCTTGCGGATACTGTTTATCCAGGACATGACATCCGGATTGGGGCGCTGAACATAAACCGTCACCTCGCCCCTCCCCTCAGTGAGTTCGTCCAGTTTGTAAACAAAAGCCTCGTGGGCAAGCTGGTACCTGGGAAGGTCGCCGGTGATCACCACCGCCACCAGGCCGTCTTTTTTACACCAACCGACAACGGGTGTCAGGAGCAGCAGACAGGCCGCCACCAGCGGAATCAAAATGCGAGGATGTCGGAACAAGCAGATCAAAGAAGCACCATTGAACATCATGGGGAGAAATTGTTTACCAGGCCCTCGTCAGGGAAAGCAGATAGCTCTGCACGGTGCCGTCAAGAACCGCGCCCTCCAGGTCTTCATAGCGGTCGAAGGTGTAGCGGGCCGAGCATTTCCATTCATCCTTGAATTTCCAGTCCACACCCACCTTGTACGCCGTCTGCAGAATCTGCAGCTCACTCAGTTGCCGCAAAACCGTTGAATCCACCGCCGTGCTGCCAATGCCGTAGTACTCGAGGGGCTGAAAGGCAAAACTGGGATCAAAACGGCTGGCCGATCGGGTGAGCCGGGCTTCTCCTAGCAAGGAAACCTGCTTGCTTACATGCCAGGCAGAAGAGAACTCTGCGGTGTGAACAGTCTGCTCGAACTCGGCGTTTTCGTCCTGAATGACGTAATCGGGATAATGGTCATTGCCGAAAAGAACACCCTGTTCTGTTCGACTGTGCAGAAAGCCGTAACGGAGATTGACCTGAAGACTCGGATGCGGAATGAGCCAGACACCGACGGTGGCGTTTTCCTGGTCGAGTTGGCGGCTCAGGCGATAGCGGTTGAGGGTAGCCGAATCGTGAAAGAGGCTGCGTTCGCTACGGTTGTTTTCTTCCCGAATGACCTGAATATTGGCCGTCATTCCCGCTCGGTCGGCCAAGGTCAGGGTGGCGCCGGCGAATCCCTGATGACCGCATTTCAAGGAGGTGTTGTACGAGGGGTCATCCGAGGTGAGATATCTGTAGGAAAGGTTGAGCCGGAGCTTTTGGGTGCCAAGAGGACGGGCGATGAGGCTGAATTTGTAGGATGATTTATGTTCCTGGACGGGCAGATGCCAAAACGGGTCGTTGGGATCATCCAGACTCGGTCCGGTCGCGGTGCGTTCAATTTCTTCCCGTTCCCAGTCCCCCTGCAGCGTCAACCGATAATGCGGGCGATAGGAAAGCCGTGACCCGTAGTGCGTACGCTTGACATCCATGCTGTCTCGAACAGACACCGCCCCATTAGGCAGCCCGCTTGCCGTGATCTGGTTCGGATTCCGGGTATCCATGTCGAGCAGGCGATAGCGCAGAGCAAGGGTCCACTGGCTCGAAGGGGTCAGCGTAAAGTCACCTGCGGCTTTCCAGTAATCGCTCTTGGAGGTGACGGGAGACACATCGCTTAGCTTGGAGGAGCTCTTCATCTCGCCCACGCTGACCATGCCACCGGCCGTCAGACCGCCGGAAAGAGAGGTGTGAAGGCCCAAAGAATGGGCGATGTGGCGTGATTCGGGGACAGCATCGTGCTCGTACTCTCCCGCATGACGGTAGAGAGTGTCAGGCTCGGTTGAGATGTCGACCAGTTCACCGAAAGGATCCAGGGGGGTGCGGGTTTTATCGCGGAACTCGCGGTAAAAACTCGAATAGCTTATATCGACCAGTCCCAGATGCGCATCAAACCCACCCCTGATTTCTTCGGTGACCTGATTGACCGTTTCGGTTCGCGACTGCAGATGGCAGGACGTGCAATCGGCGGTTTGGGCGCCGCCTTCATCGACAAAACATCCCTGCCGGGTTCCCTGTCGCTGCAGACGCCAGTAGGCGAGATTGAAGTGAGCCGGGAACTCAGGAAGCCTTGCTCGCAAACTCACTTCGTCTTTCTTGACTTCAATGGCGTACTCTTCCCCGGGGTTCTGGTCGGTGAAGGTGACCAGGGGAGCCGTCAGGGTAGCGTCAATGCCAGGGAAATGTTCAAGCTGGTGGTTAAAGGTTTCGCTGGTGGCGTGCAGACGGAAGAGGCCACGATAGTCGAAGTCCACTGCGGCGTTGTAGTCCGTTTGGTCAAAGTAGTCCGCTTCAAAGCGAAAGCGCTGGGTCGTTTTCAGATCCTTGATAATGATGCCGGCGACCGTTCCCGAATCGAGGAAGCTGTATTCTCCGGCTCTCTGCGTATTTTTCTGGGAATCGACCACGCGGTATCCCAAGGAGAAAGCACTCTCCTGAATCCGTGGATCCGGATCCTCACAATCCATCGCGGAATAAACGGGGAAAAACATCCCCGTCAACACAAGGGCACATATTTGCAGTAGAGCATGGATTCTCGTTTTAATCACCGAAATCCCCCTCCTGACATCACCAACAGCACTGGGACCACATCAGCGCGCAATGAAGGTCCCTCTGCCTTTGGCCGATGGAACATCTGTTCCGTGAATGGACGAGTGGCAACTGGTGCAACGTGAATAAAAAGCCCCTTTGAGCCCATCGGTGGCCAGCGATGGGTGCGAGTAGTCCTGATGGCCGGCATGGCACTGGAGGCAGAGAAAGGGCTCGGATGTTCTCAGCAGGCTGTTGTTGGCCGAGCCATGGTGAGAATGGCAGGTGAGGCAATTATCGGCAAGGTCGGCGTGCTCATAGACAAAGGGACCCTGCTTGTCCATGTGGCAGCGGGTACACAGGTCTTTGACCGTGATTCCTTTAAGATCATATTTTTGCGCGGAACCGTGGGGTTCGTGGCAATCGACACAGGCCATTTTCCGTTCGCGTACAGGGTGACGGGAAAACTGGGCAAACTCCATGCGCGCGTTGATATGGCAAGCATAGCACATCTCGTCCATTTCCTGCCGGCTCACCTTCTGCTGCGGCCCCTGGTGAAGCTTGTGACAGTCGAAACAGCTGACGTCACTGCTGGCATGGATGCTGCCGTTCCAGTAATGCAGGTTGGGCGTTGACGCCGCCGAATGACATTTGAGGCAGATCAGGGATTGGGCCTGGGCGGGGAGTTCTTCTAGCTGCAAGAGCGTTTTGAAATCACACTTGTCGTTTTCCTTGGCGTTTAAGATGGCCAGGCTGCCAGGGCCGTGACAGGATTCGCAGTTGACGAGCGGCAGACCCGTTTCCGGTGAAATCTGCTCTCCGTGGACGGACATTTGAAAGTCGCGGTGAATCTCGTCATGCTTATGGCACTGAGCGAGACAGTTGGCATCGCCGACATAATCGGCGTCGAGACGGCCGACAATGAGCTGCTCGTAGGCCCGAACGGGCAAAAGGGGGTGATCAGCCCGTAACGCGGGCAGGTCACTACAGGCGTACAAAAGACCAAGGGCTATCAGCAAAAAGATCGTTCTGATCAAGACATTCCCCCTGTAAGAAGCTCAGAAAAGCACCAAAACTTTAGCATCGGCCGAACCTTTGTCATGCAAAAACTGTGAAATATTTCAAAAGTTTCGCAAACAAGCTGCGCAAAAGGAGGAAAACGGCGCTCTGCGGGGATTTTGTGGTCGTCCGATCAAGACAGGGGGATTGATGTTCGGGTACAGATTGGGTGATATTACGCAAAAGCGCCGTTTCCTTCGAGGGAAACGGCGCTTTTTCACGCATGTGCTTGTGGAAAAGACCTAGAACAGGGTGCCGACGGCCGTTCCCAAAACGGAGATGGGACCGCTGTCGCCCATGGAATCCACCGCTTTTTCCACTTTTTTAACGGCGGATTGGGTATCGCGATAGAGATCATCTTCATTCACGAGCTTACCGAGCGTCCCCTCCCCTTCATTGATTTTGGCCGTAATGCTGCTGAGGTTGGCGAGAGTTTTTTCACCTTCGACGTAAAGGCTGTCCTCGTTGACCAGTTTGCCGAGCGTCCCTTCTCCCGCGTTTATTTTTCGGGTGATAGCCCGCAACTCGGCCAGGGTGTCCGACGCATCGGCATAGAGCGCGTCATCGGTGAAGAGCTTGCCAAGGGTTCCTTCACCATTTCGCAGGGAGTCGGACAATACCCGAAGGTTGGCCATGGTCGCGGCGGTTTCCTCATAAAGGGCGGGATCGGTTACCAGACGCCCCAAGGTGCCCTCCCCGCTTTCGATGCGCCGCAGAACCTGATTCAGACTGGCCACGGTAGTCTGAAGGTCTTCATAAAGGGCGGCGTCGTTAACCAGTTTTCCAAGCATCCCTTCGCCCATGTCGATCTTGGCCACGATATTTTCAATACGTTGAACGGACTCCACAATGGGGCCTTCACTTTTTTCGAGGATATCCCCCAGAGTGCCCAGCACCCGTTCCTGGTTGCGATCGAAATTGGATATCAACTGATCGATATTGGTTTTTTCGAGGCTGGGGATTTCCGACCCCGATGGCAGGGGCTGGGCCTCGGCGGATCCGAAGGTCACTCCGAGAAATTGCCCGCCCAAAAGGTTGGTCTGCCGGATCTCGGCATACGAATCGGTCTTGATGACCGTTCCATCGAGGACGTAAAAGTCGATGCGGACCTTGCTGTCTTCGATGCCGATGGTTTTGACTTTACCCACTTCGACACCGGCGATGCGGACGGGATCCCCCAGTTTGATGCCGACGGCAGAAGTGAAATAGGTAAAATAGTCCCTCTGCTCGACAAAGGGATTCCAGTCTTCCACCAGTTCGATAAAGACGCCAAGAGCAAAAAGGGCGATCAGGAAGAACCCCCCTACTTTTTTTTCAATGGAAAGACCCATATTACTTTTCTCCTTGAATGCCTTTGGTCGTCGTGTAGATGAATTTGCGGATGGCCGGGTTCTGGCTGGCCTTGATCTCCGCAGGGGTCCCAACCTCGACAATGCCCTGGTCATTCATCATCGCCACGCGATCAGACAGATAAAGGGCGAAGTTCAAGTCATGGCTGACGATAATCGTCGTCAGATTGACTCTGTTTTTAAGATTCATGATCACCCTGGCCAATTCGTCGGAGGTCACCGGATCGAGTTCGGCTGTCGGCTCATCGTAAAGAATCAGATCGGGGTTCATGGCCAGAGAGCGCGCGATGGCCACACGCTTTTTCATGCCCCCGGAAAGTTCCGAGGGCATGAGATTTTCTTTGCCCCCCAGGCCGACGAGTCTGAGCTTTTCCCGGATGATCCTGCGGATGCGCGCTTCGGTGCAAATCCTGTTTTCACGCAGCCATAAACCGACATTATCACCGACGGACAGGGAATTGAAGAGAGCGGAAGTCTGGAACACCATACTGTAGCGATACGGGGGTTTCTCTTGGCGGTTGTTATTGTCGAAGATATCCTGTCCGTCAATGAGAATCCGCCCGCTGTCCGGTTTCAGCAGCTTGACGATATGCTTGAGAAGGACACTTTTGCCGGTGCCCGAGGGCCCGATGATGGAGAAAGTCTCGCCGGGCTGAATGTCCAGACTGATGTCCCTGAGAACGTGGTTGCCATTGAAGGACTTGTTTAATCCTTCGATGCGGATCTCAACCCCATGAGAATCTTCGTAGCTGCTGCTGCACTCGCACCCATCCCGACCTTTCTTCTTGCGGCCGGGGAACCACCGGCTAAAGAAACCGTCCCCTTGTTTTTTTTGAGCGCTATCTGTCATCGCATGGATCCACTTACATCATAAGCCGGGTGAGAAAGTAGTCGGCAATAAAGATCAACAGAAAGGACATGACCACAGATTCCGTCGTCGATTGCCCGATACCCCGGGCGCCGCCGGAGGTTTTAAAGCCGATATAGCAGCCGACGTGCGCCACGATGCCGCCAAAAACCGTCGCCTTGACCAGGCCTTTAAGAATATCCTTGTAGTTCAACGAACGGATGAGGTTGTCATAATACACATTGAAAGGAACGTTGATTTCAGGGTTGACGTCACTGACGATGCCGCCGCCAATGATGCCGATAATCATGGAAAAAACGACCAGGGCCGGTACGGCAAACAGGCAGCCGAGCAGTCTGGGCATGGCCAGATAGCGGATCGGGTCGATCTGCAGGGTTTTAAGGGCGTCGATTTCTTCATAGACCTTCATGGCCCCGACCTCGGCGGACATGGCCGATCCGATGCGGCCCGCTACCAGCAGACTGGTCATGACCGGGCCCAATTCCTTGACCAGGGAAAGTCCCACAATGGCGCCAATCGCTTCCTGGGTGCCGTAAAGGGCGAGCTCCGAACCGGTCTGCAGCGCCAGAACCATACCGACAAAAAGACTCATCAGGGCCGCAATCGGCAGGGTGCCGATGCCGATGTCGTAGAGTTGCCGGAAAATGGCCGGCAGATTCCGAGGGGCTTCCTTGAAATAGAAGACCGTTTTTAGAAAAAGCAGCAACATCTCCCCCGCCGTTTCGGCGAAGCTCAGAATGCGCGTGCCTATTTTCTCAATCATTGACTGTCATCCTCAGCGATTGCACTCTCCGGCCCGCCCCAGTGAATCCCCCAGGGCAGATAAAGCAGATTCAGGGTTTTGCCTTGCGGGCCGCTGCGGTATCGCAGCAGTCCCTTGATGAAACGAAAATCTTTCCCTTTGGACTGCTCACGACTGTAGCTGAACAGGGGGAAGAGTTCCCAGGCGAGATCCTCGCCTCTTTTCTGACGCCAGTAGAGGTTCCACAACAGACTTTCGGCTGAATCGGAGCCTTTCCACTGCTTCTGGTAGATCCACCACAAGGGCGCCCAGTTGCGGCGGATACCATCCTGTTCAGGCAGGATGGGCTCAAGAAGAGACAGGGTATAAAAATGCGAGATCCCGTCTATCCGTTCATAGGTGAACAGCGGCCACAAAGCCACCCTCTTCTTGGGCTCGGCCCCCTGTATGTATAGCCTTTCTTCCATGTTGGAGTATAGAAAAAAAAGGACGCGGGAGCGGCGTCTTTCGTAACCATCCGCTTGCCTTTCCTCGATTTTATAGAGGGGCCAGAGGTACCAGCGCTTCTTTTCCTTCCCCAGGCGTTCATTGGCATAAAAGGGCAGAAAAGTCGTAGCCTCCCGATAGGACCCGCGCGCAATGCGGAAGATCGGCCAGGGGAATTCCCAGAGCTCATAGTCCTTTTGCCGGTCCTCTATGTGACGGAAAAAGGGCCAGAGATAAATGCGGGATGAATAATTGGGCGATTCATCCGAAAGATAAAAGGGAAAAACGGTTCGGCGCTGCAACGGATTGGCGGTATCCAGGCCCAGGTCGTAGCGGAAGAAGATGGGCCACAGGAACATCGTCTTGTCGTAGACCCCCTCTTTGCGGCTATGGCCGTAAAGAGGCCACGCCTTGAAGCCCCGCTCGTTTTCCCCGCGGATCCTGGCGAAAAAAGGCCAGAGTACATTGGTGACGGTGGTGTCTTTTTTCTGGGTGACGGCGTAAAGCGGAAAGAGCGTAAAGCGGATTTCATCGCGGCCAAAGAGATTGTAGATTTTGCCGCCGAACGGAAAAAAGGCGAAATAGCGCCCTTTTTCCTCATCTGTGCCAGAAAAAATAAAAGGAAAAAGCTGAAATTCCTCTTCCTCTTCTTCATGGGCCGGAAAATCCCAGTTCAGCAAACGGAGCCCCTGAAAAAGGGACTGATCCGAGGTTTTCTTCTTCGAGGCGACGGGATAGAGAAACTCGCTGGAAACATAGTCGCCAGGGTCAAGCCAGCGCCGGGAATAGAGGGGACGCAGAGCCAGCTCACGCTCCGGCCCCATCCTGTCGAGGTTGATGAGCGGGCCCAAAATATTCAGGCTGGCGTAGCCTTCATTTTCCGAGGTCCGGTAATCCACCAGAGGCCACAGCGTGAAGACCCCTTCCATGGCCAGGCCGCTGGCGGGCTTCAGAATAACGAAGGCACTGAGGATAAGAACGAGGCAGCCTGTACGTAACAAGGAAATCACCCTGATAACCAACCGGAAAAATTCAGATCTTAAGTCGTTGATGTTCTTTGAGCATGCAACGGTCCATCACGACACGCAGACCGCCTTCGGCAGCGATCCGGGCGGCCTCTTCGCTGATGACTCCTTCCTGCAGCCACAGCACTTTGGCGCCGGCTTCAACGGCTTCACGGGCGACCGCCGGGGCGTCGGAGGGGTTGCGAAAGACATCGACGATATCGATGGGCTGGGGGATGTCTTCAAGGCGACGATAGACTTTTTGGCCGAAGAGTTCTTCGTCCTTGGGGTTGACAGGGATGACCGTATAGCCGGCCTGCAGCAGATATTCAAAGACATGGTTGCTGGGCCGCTCGGGATTGGAGGAGGCGCCAACCATGGCAATGGTTTTATGGATGGAGAGGATATTTCGGATATCGGTCTCGTTTTGGGACATGGCTCAAGTCCTCCTTCGGTTCGAGTCAGTGGTTACGACTTCGACGGCCCCAGATTCCCTTCTTGCGCCGACAAGGCCATCAAAAGGGTGTCTTCAGACCAAAGAAGCATCATATCACATCGTCTCTTTGGAGGTAAGGGCTTCCATCTCTTCTTTGGCCGGTGCAAAGTCGGGATCGAGTTCCAGGGCTTTTTGCAGGGCCACCACCGCCCCGCCCGTATCGTCGCTTTGACGACGGCAGAGGGCAAGGAGCACGTAAAACTGCGCGGAGGGAAATTCCTGCGTGACAGGGGTCTGCTCTTCCAGATACTCCATGATCTCCAGAGCCTCGCGAACGGAACCCTGGCCGTAGGCCGCCATGGCGGCACCGATAGCCTCAAGGTGGCTGACCATCGGTTCGTCGGGCAGACCTTCCTGCTCGAGACGGGTCACCTTTTCGGTAAACAGGGCCCGGGCCTTTTCATCGGCGAGCGAGGGAATCAGCTGCGACCAGCGACGGATGGCGTTCGGATAATCACCCATGAGATAGTCGATCTGTCCCAGGTAGTTCTGCACGGCGACATCACCCGGTTTCAGGCTGCCGGCCTTCTGCAGGAAGGCGGAGGCCGACACCAGGTGACGATAGCAGTGGCGCAGCTCGCTGAAGGTCAGGGCCAGATCGTAATAGGCGATACCGATGGTCTGCAGCAGGGAAACCTTGGCCGGTTCGAGCAGGGCGAAGATTTTCAAGTAGGAGATCTTCCGTTTGACGTAGTCGGCGTCGACATCCTTGTGGTCGAGCATGGCGACCTGAGAGCCGAGATCGGCCAGAAAGTGAGGATAGGCGTCCCGCAGTATTTCGGCATATTGTACATTGTAGGGGCAGTCGGGAAACTGGCGAAGATAATCGTAAACCCCCTGCCCTATCTCCACGGCCGTGGGTTCTTCACTCTTCTTCCTCCGGCTATGCAGCGGCAGCGGGATGAGGGGCAGCGTGACAGGTCTCTGTTCGGGCCCTACATGAACAACAGGGGGTTCCTGAGGGGTCCACAGAATATAGGCATGCGGTGCGAGTGATTCTTCGTTTTGTGTTTTCAATATCATGGGGCTCATCCTTGACAAAGTACGTGAACTAGAAAATTCGGTCGGCAAAGGTATCGATGCCCGCATCGACACCCAGGGTCTTGTAGATTTTGACGTCATCCCAGGGTTGATGGAGGATACCGTCGTGAATAGCCCAACTGCGACCCCTAATGGTCTTCTCCAGGCCGGGCTGGCGAAAGGGTGTCGAGCCATCGAGTCGTCGAAAGAGCTCTCCTCCCGGTTGAAATTCCCGATCGATCCACTGCATCAGCTTCTTGCCGGTCAGGTAGTCAAAGCCGTACTTTTCGTAACGGACGGCGTTATTGTAGGACAGAGGTTCCGCCACAATGGTGTCGATCCCCAGGGAATCGACAAACCGCTCGAACTGCTGAAAAAAATCGGAAAAAAGGGCAAGGCCCCTTCGCACCTGATTGGGGGACAGGCCGGCCTTCATCGCCTTGATTTCCTCGGGAATATTGCGCCGCAAGGTCCCGAAATAGTTGTCTCGCCCCTTCTCGTCCATGTCGATGTCATACCGGGGCGCGTCCGGGTCGTTAATCAGGCAGAAGGAGAGTTCAATCTGCCGGTAGGGCGTATCGGCGATTTCGACAAAAAAGACGCAATCCCGGTCGGCGGGACGAAGGCGAACCTCGATGCGCAGCAAACCCAAGCCGCGCGGGCAGATAAAGGCGATTTTCCGGCGCCCGTCCGGCCCTTGGAAGGTCAAGGGGTCGATGCCGTATCGCGGAAAAAGAGGAACGGGAACCAGAGCGGCGTAGATAGCCTCCTTGCGGGCGACAGGCAGATTGTTGATTTCCCGCAAAGAAAACAGGGGCAGCCCATCAGGGTCGAGCAGATGCGCGGTTCCTAGACGTCCCATCCCGGGCCTCCTACAGTCCGAACAGCGGGAAAAGTCGGCTCTCCAGGGTGCGAAGAACCTTCTCCAGGGTCTTTTCAGCCCGGCTGAAATCGTCAGGCAGGGCCAGATGCGGCCGATCGCGCAACTGTGTCCCTTTCATTCCCAGGTCACGCACGAGGTGTACGAAATCGGGGGGGAGATCGTCACCGACAGTTTTCCCCGTCATAATGGCCCAGGCCAGAGCCCAGCCTCGGCACACATTGAATTTGTCATACCCTCCCCCGCCGATAGCCACCCAGGGAATCCCGGTGTCCAAGAAGGCCCGGGCGGCCAGCTCGATACTTCCCGTCGTCATTTCGAGACGGGTCAGAGGGTCGGTCCGCAGGCTGTCCACCCCGAGCTGGGTGACCAGCACATCCGGGGCGTAACGATCGAGCAGCGGCAGAACAACGCGGCGAAAGGCCTGCTCGAAGATCAGGTCGTCCGAATGCGGCCGGAAAGGGACATTGACGGAATACCCAAAACCCTTGCCCTCGCCCATCTCCCAAGGAAAACCGGTATGCGGGAAAAAGTCCTCCCCGCTCTCGTGCAGGGAAATCGTCAACACCCGATCGGTGCGATAGAAGGCCTCCTGCACGCCGTCGCCGTGATGGGCATCGATGTCGACGTAGGCCACGCGCAGGCCCTGGTCAACCAGTTCGTTGATGGCGATAACCGCATCGTTGAGATAGCTGAAACCGGAAGCGCGGGCGGCATGGGCATGATGATAGCCGCCTGCCATGTTGAAGGCAACCCGGCAGCCGTCACGCACGACCTGGCGAGCGGCTTCGATGGTTCCACCGCATCCCAGCCGAGCCCAGTCGTAAAGTCCCGGGAAAACAGGATTTTCGACATCACCGAGATTAAAGAAGAAATTGGCCCGGGGGGTTGCCTGGCTGCTGAACTCCTTGAGAGTCTGCAGGTAGTCGCCCCGATGAAAACTTAACAGGGACTCTTCTTCGGCCAGCGGCGCTTCGACGATTTTGATCTCGGTGGAGTCCAGCAATCCCAGTTGCCGGATAAGCTCATGGGTAAGCTGATAACGCTGAACCTTGAAGGGGTGATCCTCTCCGAAGGAGTAGTCGGCGAAGCGACTCGAATAAATAAAAGCGGAACGATTACCCATGCATTACCTCTCCCCACCTCTTTTTACACGGTCAAAGCCGCGGGGTCAATGGGATTGAGACAGAGAAGGACACTGGGGTAAGGACGTAAAAAGGGTTGATAATAAAGAAAAAGGGTGGAACTTTCGTTCCACCCTGGTGCACCCCCTCGGGAGTGCGTTGACTGGTGATCCCTACGGGAATCGAACCCGTGTTACCGACGTGAAAGGCCGGTGTCCTAGACCGCTAGACGAAGGGACCATTTCTATGTAAAGCTTCCGCTTCAAGCCGATGGCTGGGGCGCAAGGATTCGAACCTTGGGATGCTGGAGTCAGAGTCCAGTGCCTTACCGCTTGGCGACGCCCCAAGACAGGAGCCGTTTTTTAACAGAGATTCCCAACCGAGTCAATACTATTTTTGCTCCGTAAACGAAAATTTGTTTTGCCTCTGACTGTCAGTGATGATCGTTGACGGCAGTCTGGCGATTTTCCACGATTTTCACCTCGGCATTGGCGTAGGAAAAGGTCTGGCCGCGATAGTTTTTCAGGACGACTTCATCGCCCATACTCTGCAGGTAATCGGGCAGAATGGGAATCTTCCCACCGCCGCCAGGCGCGTCGATGACATAGGCGGGCACGCCCATCCCAGAGGTGTGGCCGCGCAGGGCACGCATGACCTCGATTCCCTCCTCGACCGTCGTCCTGAAATGATCGGTGCCCTCGACCAGATCGGCCTGATAGATATAGTAGGGCTTGACCCGGATGGCCAGCAGTTTCTGCATGAGCCGCTTCATGACCTGAGGATCGTCATTGACACCCCGTAGCAGCACCGTCTGGTTGCCCATGGGGATGCCGGCGTCGGCCAGTCGCATGCAGGCCTTGCCCGAGGTCTCGGTGATTTCATCCGGGTGATTGAAATGGGTATTGATGAACAGCGGGTGATAACGCCGCAGCATGCGCACCAGACCGATGGTGATGCGCTGAGGCAGGACCACCGGCACCCGGGTGCCAATGCGAATGATTTCGACACTGGGAATCGCCCGCAGCTCCTTGAGAATCCACTCCAGGCGTTCATCAGAGAGCAGCAGCGGGTCCCCACCCGAGAGAATGACATCGCGAACCTGAGGATGCTGCCGGATGTATTCCAGTCCTTGCTCGAGGGTCTGGCGGTTGATGACCATATTGTCCCCCCCCACCTTGCGTTTGCGGGTGCAGAAACGGCAGTACATGGCGCACTCGCTGGAAACGAGAAACAGCACCCGGTCGGGATAGCGGTGGACGAGGTTCGGCACCGGACTCTGGTTTTCCTCGTCCAGGGGATCGCTGCAGCAGACGGAATCGCTCAGCTCGGCCGCATCCGGCACGGCCTGCCGCCAGATCGGATCGCCGACTTCCTTGATTAGATTCAGGTAGTAGGCCGGGATGCGCATGGGATAGCGGTCAGCCACCTCTTCAAGATCCGTGGGATTCACGCCAAAGCGGCGGGTAACCTCGGCGGGTCGGGTCAAACTGGTCTGCAGCAGTTTCTGCCAGATTTCCATCTACAATCCCTCCACAACGGTGGTGAGGTTCTTAATATAGGTGATGCGGTCGTCTCCGGGTCGGTAGAAATCGGGAATGACCGCGGCCTGGACATAGCCGGCCCGGTCATAAAACCGACGGGTTCTTTCATAGCTCCCCTGCGACGAGGTTTCCAGACAGACCAGGCGGCCGCCCCGCAGCTGAATGTCCGTCTCGGCGTAAAGCAGCAGCCGCTGCCCTACCCCTCTGCCCTGATGAGCGGGGTCCGTAGCGATCCAGTAAATGTCGAAGGTCCCTTCCGTCAAGGGGACCGGTCCGTAGAGAATATAGCCGGCGGGGAGGCCGCCCTCTTCGGCGACCACGACGATGTAGTCCTTTTGGGCCGGGTTGTCGAGCACCGTATGGAACAACTCCATGGCGCAGTCGACTTCGGCATCGGTAAAAGCTTTCGTCTCCTCCAGGATTCTCTGGAGATCCGGCAGGTCAGAGCGTTTTAGGTCGCGCATGAAGGTTCTCCTTGCGTTTCTGGGCCATGAGCACAATACGTTCGATCAGTTTGGGATAGTTCAGGCCGGCCGCCTCCGCCGCCCGGGCCAGTCCGGCCGTAGGCGAGATGTCCGGGTTGGCGTTGACTTCCAGAATATAGGGAACCCCTTCCCGCAGACGAATGTCGACCCGGGCGTAATCGCGGCATTCCAGAATTTTGAAAGCGCGCAAGGCCACATCCTTGATCAGGATCTCTTCGCGAGCCTTGACTGTCGCCGGGCAGACCGGTTCGGTCAGGGCAAACTCGTCGGAGTTTTCCAGCCATTTGCCGTCATAGCTGACAATGGCGTGTTTGAGCCCCTTTTTGAATTGAATCTCGGCAAGGGGAAGTCCTTGATAAGGGCCGTTGCCGATAATGGCGGCGTTGATTTCCCGCCCCTCGATAAACTCTTCCACCAGAGCCCCCTGGCGGTAGGTCTGGTGCACATAATCGATCCGTCGCTTCAGGCGCCGTTCGTCCTCCACAATGCTTTCAGAGGTGATGCCCAAAGAGGCGTCTTCGAAGCGCGGCTTGACGATCAGGGGAAAACGCATATCCCTCACCCGGGGATGCGCTTCCCCCGGCCGCACCAGCACATACTTGGGGGTGGGCAGGCCATGGCGCATCAGCAGATCCTTGGTGCGGACCTTGTCCTGGACGAGCCCGAGACAGAGCGGGCCTGCGCCGGTAAAGGCATAACCGAGAAGGTCGAACAGGGCGGCCACATGCATTTCCTGCCGGCTGTTCCCCCAGTAGCCCTCGCACAGGTTGAAAACGAGTTCGGGATCTACCGTCCGCAGCTCTTCGATGAAGGCGGAAATGCTCTCTCCCAGAGGAACGACCTTCGCCGTGTAGCCCAGGCGCTCCAGCGCCATGCGAACGGCAGCGGCTTCGAGTTCGGCCCCCTCTTCCGAGATGCGGTCCCCCTCCTCCCCTTTGAGCAGTTGGGGCGGAACGCGGTTAAAGCAGACAGCGATTTTCATGATACCCCTTCTCGGTGAGCTGGAGTCGCCTGCTGGCAGCATCGACCACGCCAAGAATCATCTGTTCATAGCTCAGACCGGCAGCCCGCGCCGCCTTGGGAAAGCAGCTGTTCTGTTCCGGTCGGGGCAGAATGCCGGGCAGAGGGTTGAGTTCGATGACATGAGGCAGCCCCCGTCCATCCAGCCGCACGTCGATGCGGCACCAATCCCGACATCCCAGCGCACGGAATGTTTTCTTACAGAGTTCTTCGATGTTTCGCTGCAAAAAGGGATCGAGCCTGGCCGGGCAGGTAAAAATCTCCAGGGGATTCTCTTCCTGATCCCAGATCCACTTGGCCTCGAAGGAATAGATGGGATTGACCCCCGCCGGCAGGGTATGCAGGTTGATTTCCACAATGGGCAATACCTGCAGGTCATCCCCATTGCCAAGCATTGCCACTGTGAACTCGCGACCAGGCAGAAACTCTTCGACCAGGGCCGGCTGACCATAGGTAGTCAGCACCCACTCAACCTGACGAACCAAGGCTTTGCGATCATGAACCAGGGCCTTGTCGGTCACTCCCTTGCTGGAGCCTTCCAGGGTCGGTTTGACGATGAGGGGGTAGCGCAGGCGCGCGGGGATGTCGGCCAGAGTGGAAACCACCGCAAAACGCGGTGTGGCGATACGATGGCAGGAAAGGATCTCCTTGGTGCGGCG
Source organism: Desulfuromonadales bacterium (assembly GCA_033549025.1). Classification (GTDB taxonomy): domain Bacteria; phylum Desulfobacterota; class Desulfuromonadia; order Desulfuromonadales; family SZUA-540; genus SZUA-540. The sequence continues at coordinate 7,586 of JAWSUS010000020.1, read as the reverse complement.
CTTGTCCAGGCAGATGCCCAGCGTCACAGGATCGCTGCCCGTGTAGGGAATGCCCAGCATGTCGAGCATGGCGGGAATCTGGGCCTCGCGGCTGGCGCCGTGCAGACCTTCGGCTATATTGAAGACCAGATCGGGTTGCAGGGCGCGAAAGCGGGCAAAAGCCTCCAGATCGGCGTTGACGAGGGTTACCTCATGTCGGCTGGCCAGGGCGGCTTCGACGGCACGAATGGTATGAATATCATCCCATTCGGCATAGAGATCTTCGGTGGGTAAAGAGGGAGGTTCGGACGGAGGTTGGTCGTCCGCCACGGCGGACTCCTCCCGCAGATTGAACGCGAGGACGATGTGCATATGTAACCCCTTTTAAAAGCCAGCAATAGTTAAGCTTCCCCGGGTGGGGAACATCTGCTTCCTGGGACGGGATGGCCTGGGGCTGGGGCTATAAAAAGGGGTTTCTTTTTTAGCTTGTTCGTCTTGCGCCGGCCCGCCTGAAACAGATCACTTTGGATTGCATATACGCCTCCGTAATTTTTCTGTCAAACAAAATTTTTGAGCCATTTTTACTCTTTAAAATTCAACCATATACACCACTTTGCTGCCGCCTGAAACATCGAGAAAAAAGCCAAATTCGAAACAGGGGTCCTAGCTTCTGACATCAGGATACAGCCCCTGCCACAGGCCGGTAAAAAAGGATCGGCAATTGACGCCCAGCACACGGTTGCGATAGCCCCCTTCCTGGACAACCACCGTCGGCAGACGCAGACGGCCGATCATCTGGCCGACCTGCGAAAAATCAGCCGCGTTCAGGGTCCAGGTGCCGGTGGGATCGCCTTTGGCCGTATCCAGGCCGAGGCAGACGATGAGAAAGTCAGGCGCATAATAAGCGATTTTCTTCAGGGCTCTGGCCAGGGTCTTGAGGTACTTCTCGCCATCGACCGCCTCCGGCAGCGGCATATTCAGATTGAACCCCTCCCCTGCCCCCTCGCCCGTCTCTTCCTCAAAACCGCTGAAATAGGGATAGGCGAAGCTGGGGTGGCCGTGAATCGACAGGGTCAGCACGTCGCGACGTTGATAGAAGATATTCTGCTGTCCGTTGCCGTGATGATAATCCACATCGAGTATGGCCACCCGGCCAAATCGGGAGAGATAATGAGCGGCCACGGCGGCATTGTTGAAATAGCAGAATCCTCCGAAGGCGCGGTATTCGGCGTGATGCCCAGGGGGGCGCACCAGAGCGTAGGCCAGCCGGTTGCCGGCCAGCAGATGGTCCGCCGCGGTCAGGGCGCAATCGACGGCCCGCTTTGCGGCCAGATAGGCGTTCTGATTCAGCGGGGTAAAGGTGTCGATACAGTAATAACCGGCGCGCACGGCCAGCTCTTTGGGGGGACGGGCGGCATTGCGGATGGGAAAGACATAGGGATAGACCGATTTACCCGGCTCAAGCTGGGCACAGACCCGCCTGAAATAGCGGACGTAATCCGGATCATGTACAGCCAGAATGTGCTTTTCGGGATATTCCTTCGGGGTGACAGCGGTAAAAATCGGCAACCGCTCGAGCTCTTTCAAAATACTGCGGATCCGCACCGGCGCCTCGACGTAGCCCCGTTCGCGCACGTGGTGGATCTCGTGGCGGTCGTTGACTACCAGTGCCGCCTGCCGGTGCTCCAGACCCGATTTTTGAAAAGACGCGACGATCCGCTCCGTTTTGAGATAGCGGGGCGCGCGCAGACGAACCGGGTCATCCTCAAAGGACTCGACGACTTTGAGAATATACTCGGGGGAACACAGATCCCCATAGCGGTTTTCCAGAATCGACCTGACGATCTTCCGGGCCTGTGCCCTGGCCAATTCCACTTTTCGGCCGAGAGGATCAAACACCAGGTACGGCGGATTGTCGTCCCCCTCCTTCACAGGCGTCTCATAGGCAGTGCCGACAATGGGAAACGCCCCGTACTTTTCATAGAATTTCAGCCGGGCCCGGTTCTGCTTGAGAATGCCGGGATCCTGGCACAGACCCGGATCGTCAGGCAAACATTCGAAGAAGATGCCGACCGCCCCTAAAAGCAGGGCTTCCTCCCGCAGGCGTTCGTAAAGAGCGCCGCCGATGCCGCCGCCGGTGATATTTTTGGCGGTCGAGATGTAATCGAGGTAGCAGAATCGCAGCTCCGGTTCAAAAGAAAGGAGCGCGAAGCCTTTAACCAGCCCCTTGAAGTTCTCGGCGACATAGAGGATGGATTTGAAGCGATGTTTGAGCGGGTTTTTGAGCAGGTCGGGAAGTTTGTCGATCTCCGAAGGTCGCAGCGCCGGAAACTGATCCTGCAGAATCTGGCGGACCTGGTGGAGGGCTTCGGCGTTGGCCGGCAGGATATCATCGAAAATGCGGCGGATTCGGAACATGCACACCTCCCCTGGCCAACCTGCCGTGGTCGTCTCTGCCCCATATTGTAGAAGATTGCCGAGACCTTGCCACATTGACAAACAAAAAAACTTTCGAAACAATAGCGGGCATAATAGTTCCTATCAGGAGGAGAGCTTTATGGCGAAATATGGTTTTCTGGGGCTCGGCATCATGGGCAAAGCGATGGCGAGCAACTTGGTAAAGGCAGGATTCGAGGTCAGCGTCTGGAACCGCACTCCGGACAAATGTGCGCCGCTGGTCGAATTGGGGGCGCACCAAGCCGGCAGCCCCCGCGAAGTGGCTGAGACCTGCGATGTCACCTTCGCCATGCTGGCCGACCCGAATGCGGCCACGGCGGTTGTTCACGGGCCGGATGGTGTGCAGGCCGGTATCGGCGACGGCCGCGGCTACGTCGATATGTCCACCGTCGATGCCGAGACCTCTACGGCCATCGAAGCCGCTATCCGGCAGGCCGGCGGGCGCTTCCTTGAGGCGCCGGTCTCCGGCACCAAGAAACCGGCCGAAGACGGTACCCTGATCATCCTGGCCGCCGGCGATCAATCCCTCTACGAGCAGGCACTGCCCGCCTTTGACAAGATGGGCAAGCTCTCCCCCTATCTGGGTGAAATCGGCCAGGCGGCGCACATGAAACTGGTCGTCAACATGATCATGGGGGGCATGATGACAGCCTTCTGCGAAGGACTGGCTCTCGGGCGAAAAAGCGGTCTGGACGGACAGCAGATTCTGGAAATTCTCATGGCCGGGGCGCTGGCCAACCCCATGTTTGCCGGCAAGGGCGCGATGATCCTGCAGGGAGAGTATCCGACCAGCTTCCCCCTGCAGCACATGCAGAAAGATCTGCGCCTGGCCATCGCCTTGGGAGACAAGCTCGGTCAGCCGCTTTCCAGCGCCGCCGCCGCCAACGAGACCTTCAAAAGAGCCCGTCAACGGGGTTTGTCGGATGAGGATTTTGCGGCCGTATTCAAGGCAATTGACTGAAGGAGAGTGGACGCAGGCCCAAAAGGAAGTGAACTCATTTCCAGCCAGCACACAGGAGGAATCTTTTCGCCTGGCGAACGGACTCTCTACGTCTATCGGCTTATCATTGGTCCCAAAGGCGGATCAGGTCTTCTGAGGCCCTGCTTCCCATTCCGTGCCAAAGGGTAACGAGGCCCACATAGTCATCAAATATGTCATATACCACACAGTATTTTGCTGGCCCGGACGTAAAGTACAACTCTCTCAATATGATTTTTTGACCCAACAAAACATATGGTGCAAGCGTGCCAACCTCGTTATTTTCAAAAATTCTTTTCTGGGCCGACCCAAGGTCCCGGAGGAACACGGCAGCTATTTCAGGCCGAAAACGGCTCGAAAGATTTCTGGCATATTCACGGACTTTTTGTTTGTATTCAAGAGACCGCTTAAGCTGACGTTGACTCATTCCTGATCTCTTCCATAACCTCTTCAAAAAAAGTGTCATCTTCGGTCACGACTTCACCAAGACCTGACTTTAGCTCAACCCATCCACGCTCCACAGATTGAATAAAGTCCATTTGGTCCTGAAAGTCTTTGGCGTATTTCCGAAATGAATGCCTCAACACATCCTGCTCAGAGCGTCCCTGGGCTTCCGCTATAAACTTGAGGTTTTTTTCGTCTGTGCCGTCTAGCCTGAGATTGATTTGTTTGTCCAGTGCCATTTTCATACCTCCTGATATCTATGCTATCATAATGTATCATCAAGATTTAATGCACAAGCAAATTTTCACCCTGTCGCAAAAATCCCCTGCAGGCCGATTGGTTTGCAGGGGATTTTTTGACATCCGGTCCCATATCATTTTCGCGATTACAACCTATCCAGGGCGATCTGCAGGCGTTTCAGGCTGGCTTCTTTACCCAGCACAGCGAGAACATCGAAGATGCCCGGGCTGGTGGTGCCGCCGACCAGGGCCACACGGACGGAAGGACCGATCTTGCCGAGTTTGAGCCCGGTTTCTTCCATCACGGTCCCAAAAGCCGCTTCAATAGTGCCTTCGTTCCACTCGTTGACGAGGTCTAGGTGGCGCAGGACAGATTCCAGAACCGGCTTCTTGTCGGCTGTGAGGAATTTCTCCACGGCCGCCGGCTCAAACTCCACCTCCGGCTTGAAGTAAAAGGCCGCACCCTGCGCCATCTCCACCAACGTTTTGGCGCGATCCTGCAGGGTTTTAACGACAGCGATCAGCTCAGGGCCGGCAGAGGTATCGATGCCATCCTTCTGCAGAAACTCCTGCAGCAGCTGCCCGAGGCGAACCGGGTCGCCCGTCTTGATGTAATGGGCGTTGAGCCACAGCAGTTTGTCCGGATTAAAGACGCCGGCGGAGCGGCCGACATTTTCCAGGCTGAATTTCTCGATCAGTTCGGCCAGGGAGAAGATCTCCTCGTCGCCGAAGGACCAGCCCAGTCGCACCAGATAGTTCACCATGGCCTCGGGCAGATAGCCCATCTCTTTGTAGGCCATGACCGAGGTAGCGCCATGGCGCTTGGACAGGCGGCTCTTGTCGGCGCCCAGAATCATGGGCACATGGCCGAATTCGGGCACGGGATAGCCGAGGGCCTGGTACATGAGAATCTGGCGGGGCGTATTGTTGATGTGGTCATCGCCACGCAGCACCAGGGTGATGTTCATGGTGGCGTCATCGACGACCACGACAAAATTGTAGGTCGGCGTACCGTCAGTGCGTTGAATAATGACGTCATCGAGTTCGTTGTTCTGAAAACTGATTTTCCCCTTGATGCGGTCGATGAATTCCGTCACCCCTTCTTCGGGCGACCGAAAGCGAACGACATAGGGCTGCCCTTCAAGCACATCCTGACGGTCCCGGCAGGTGCCGTCGTACTTGGGTTTGCCGCCGCTTTTGAGCGCCGCCTCCCGTTTGGCTTCGAGCTCCTCCGCCGTACAATAGCAGCGGTAGGCCTTGCCTTCGTCGAGCAGTTGCTGCACCTTTTCCTTGTACAGGTCGAAACGGTCCGACTGATAGAAGGGCCCTTCATCGTAGGAGAGCCCGAGCCAGTCCATGGCCTGCAGAATGGCGTCGACCGACTCCTGGGTGGAGCGGGCTACATCGGTATCTTCGATCCGCAGGACGAAGGTTCCTTTTTCTTTTTGGGCCAGCAGGTAGTTGAAAAGTGCCGTACGGGCACCGCCAATATGCAGGTACCCCGTCGGGCTGGGGGCAAAGCGAACGCGCAGATCAGACATGAAAAACTCCTTGGGGCAAGACGATAAAAAACCGGGCCGCCACGCAGACGGCCCGGTTTTTTATACTGTAATCTCCGATGCATTGACAAGTTTTTTATCCGGCCGCGCCGTCCCGTTCAATGACGAGACCGGCATAACCGACGACCTCCGACTGGTCCCCGGTGACGTCTCCCGAGTTGCCGTACTCCACGAGCCGGGCCCTTTGGGCCCCGGCCTTGCGGGCAGCGATCAGCATGAGGGTGACCGGCATGACGCCGCACATGCTGATGCGGTTATCGGTGACTGTGCGATACAGTCCGACCGGATCGATTTCCAGCATTTTTTCGATGGCCAGGGCGTCCTTTTCACGGGCCGACTTGCCTGACTCGTAGTGGGTCATGTCGGAGCTGGCCACCATCAGGATCTCCCGGCCATGTCGGCTGATCACCTCCCCCAGGGCCTCTCCTAAGGCGATGAGCGTATTTAAGGCCAGGTGCCCGACACAGATGGGGACAATGGCGGCCTCAGGGGCCAGATACTGAATAAAGGGGAGCTGCACTTCCAGCGAATGCTCAAAACGATGGGCCAGCTCATCGGCGACAAAATCAGGTCCAGCTGTGAGGATTTCCTGGACAAGGTCCGTGGCAACAGGCGTGTTCCCCAGAGGGGTCTGCCATTCCCCGTGGGAATAAATGGCGGCGTCATGACCGTAGCCATGGTGATTGGGTCCCAAAATAATGACCTTGGGGGGGATTTTGACCTGAGAAAAGGTTTTGCCGGCGATGGCGCCCGAATAGAGATAGCCGGCATGGGGTGAAACCAGCCCGTAGGCCTCTGTTTTAAATTCTTCTGACGGGATCAGGCGATCGAGAAGGGTTTTCAGTTCGGTGAGAGTGCCGGGGTAAAACTGCCCGGCGACGGCGGGATGACGAGCCATCGTAAGCCTCCCTGCAAGAGGACTAGCGTTCCAACAGAAGGATTAAAGCCATTCTAAAGCCAATAATGATTAGCAAAAACGCAAAAATCCTTAAGAGTTTACCATGATCCACCCGGCGGGCAACCCGAACGCCGAGGCTGGCAAAAATAATGGACAGGGGCGCGATGAGGGTAGCGACAGGAGCACTGACAAATCCGAGGGAATATGGGGGAACAAGGGGATTTCCCAGACCGTGAACCACATAGGTCAGCGTCCCGAATAGCGAAGAGGTAACGATGAGGGCACTCGAGTTGCCGACCGCCAGATGGGCGGGCATCTGCAGAAGAATCACCATCAGCGGCACCGCGACGACCCCGCCGCCGATACCGAAAAAAGCGCTGAAAGTGCCGCCGACAAGCCCGACCCCCCAAAGGTGAGAGCGGGGCACGCCGGTCTCTCGTTCCGGCGGCAGGTAAGGCTTGGTGAAAAACATGCGCACGGCCACGGTAATGAGCATCACCCCAAATAGACCTTTGAGCCAGGGTCCGGACAAAAAAGAGGCCGCGGTCCCACCAAGGAAGGCGCCCAACACCCCACCAATCGTCAACCAGAGCACCTGATGCCAATTGACGTTGCCATGACGGCGATGCATCAGGGTGCTGCTGATGGCTGTGGGAATGATGATGGCCAGGCTGGTGCCGAAGGCCAGATGAGCGACAACATCTGCATGTACGCCGGCCAGGGGAAAGGCCCAGAGAAAAAGCGGAACCAGAATCACGCCGCCGCCGATGCCCAGAAGACCGGCTAAAAAACCGGCAGTGGAACCCAGCAGCATAAAGGTGGCGACAATGGGGAGGGAGAAAAGAGACATCTGTCACGCACAACGAAAAAAGCCAGCCGGAAAGGCTGGCTTGGCTTTCAATTGGAGGCCCCGACCAGATTTGAACTGGTGATGGAGGTTTTGCAGACCTCTGCCTTACCACTTGGCGACGGGGCCGAAAATTTGCCTGAAGATGACAACCTCCAAGGCCCGGTATTGATAGCAAATCACC
>JAWSUS010000019.1:0-65354 GCA_033549025.1 Desulfuromonadales bacterium | reverse complement strand
GCGTAAGACCTGCTCCGGCAGGCCGCCGCCGTCGATCCTTGGAATCCCGGTCACTTCAGGGCCGGGAGGATGTCAATCAGGTTGAAATCCCGTCATTGAGGTCAAGGAGGATTCCTTCGAGCAGACCGGCGTCGCTTACCACAAGGGAGTCTTTATGAAACAGGGTCATAAGGGAAAGAACCGTTCGCAGTCCGGGAACAATCAAGTCTCCCCTCCCCTCCTCCATCCCCGGGATTTTTTCGCGTTCGCCGAGCGGAAGCTTTGCCAGCACCGGCAGCATCTGGTCCAATTTGTCATAGGACAGGATGTGGTTGTTGATTTTTTCCCGCTCATACTGCCTCATTTCGAGGTCGATGGCAGCCAGGGTCGTCACAGTTCCCGCAGTGCCAACCAAAAGAACCTCGGGCTCAAGAATCTCGGCAAAAAATCCCACATTTTGCAGGTCTTGCTCAACGGTTGCCAATATCCGGGTGAGGATATCGTTCTGCTTTTCAGGATCTTGACCGCTTTCACTCAAACGCACCACGCCAAGGGGGTAGCTGGCCTGGAATTTAATCTTCCCCTTTTGCCAGAAAATAAATTCGGTGCTGCCTCCACCGATATCAAAAATTAGGCACTTATCAGGGAGGGGATGGATGGCGGAAAGAACACCAAGACAGCTGAGGCGTGCTTCCGTCGGACCGTCAATGATCTCAAGGTGAAATCCGGCGGTACGGCCGACTTCCTGAACGAAATCTCGACCATTGCACGCTTTACGGAGAGCCTCTGTGCCAACGGCACGAGGATTTTCAATCCCGTGTCGAAAGAGAATCTCTCTGATTTCCAGCAGCGCCGTGAGCGTTCTCGCTATCGCAGCCGGGGCGAGCCCGGTGTCCTCTGCAAGACCGCCGGCCAGTCGGGTGATTTTGCGAAAGTAACAAACAGGCTCAATAGTCCCCTGACCTACTGAAGCGATCAGCAGCCGAACCGTGTTGCTGCCGATATCGATTGCGGCGGTCAGATCACTTCTGGCCAATGATGGCTCTGGTAACATTGAATGTGTGGTCACCGATTTTTTCAAAGTTATGAAGCATGTCGACAAAGATAAGGCCAGGATCTACGGCACATTCGCTCGTATTGAGTCGCGCAATGTGGTTGTTCCGGAAAGTTTCTTCAAGCTGGTCGATTTCTTCTTCCATAAAAGAAGCTTTTTCTTGGATGGTTTTATCCTGACGCTCCAGCGCCTGCACGGTAAAGGAAAGAAAATCTTTGCTCTTTTCACCTATCTCCTGAATTTCGGCGTTGGCAATCTCCGAAAAGGTCACCTTCTCCCCTTTTCGTCGCAAACCCAGTCGCCACAGATTTTCACAATGGTCTCCCACCCTTTCCAGATCATTGACCATATGCATCAGCGAGGCAATGTCTTTAGAGCTGTCCTGAGAGATCGACTGTTGTGACAGAGCGACAAGAAAATCGGTGATTTCCCGTTGCAGCAGATCGACGGCCTCTTCCTTTTTTTCAAGGGCCGGGACTCTCTTGTCGTTATTGTCGACTAAAAACTCAACGGTCCCTTCCAGCATTTCCAGCGTCAGCTGGGCCATGCGCCTGGTTTCGGCCCGGGCTTGTCCGAGGGCGATGGGGGGCGTGTTCAGGACCCGGTTATCTATGTATTTGAGATGATATTCCATCTCGACCTCTTTCCCTCTGATCAGCAAGGTCGACAGTTTGGCCAGAATACCGATCATGGGAAGAAAAATCAGGGTGTTGATGATATTGAACAAGGTATGGGTGTTGGCAATATGCCTGGCAATGAAAGGCTTATCTCCCACGGGACCACCGAAATTGGCGGCCTGATTTTGCGTTTCGATCACAAAGTCGGCCGCACCCGGGGTAATCATGTCCACCAAGTTCATAAAAATCGGCAAAAACGCCACCATGTAGGCGACGCCGATGAGGTTGAATAAAAAGTGGGCCAGAGCCGTACGTCGGGCAGCGAGATTGGTGCCGATAGCAGCCAGATTGGCGGTGATGGTGGTGCCGATGTTTTCGCCCAGAATCAACACTACACTGGCCTCAAAAGAGATGATGCCGCTTGTCGCGAGAGCGAGGGTGATCCCCAAAGTAGCCGTGCTGCTTTGAACGATGATCGTCAGCACCGCCCCGATGAGCACACCCAACAGATAGTGATCCCCCACCAAAAGGAACATGTCGCGGAATTCGACGCTGGTCTTGACGGGGTCAAAAGCTTCTTTCATGGTGGCCAGACCGAAAAAGAGGATGCCGAAGCCAAGGAGAATCTCGCCGGCATAAACCCACTTCCTGTTTCGCGAAAAAAGCTTAAGAGCCGCCCCGGCACCAATGGCCGGCAGGGCATAGGCGGTAATTTTGAAAGCGATCAACTGCGCGGTGATGGTGGTGCCGATATTGGCACCGAGAACAACGCCGATGGCCTGATAAAGAGACATCAGACCGGCGTTGACAAATCCCACCACCATGACGGTAGTGGCACTAGAGGATTGGATGATAGCCGTAACGGAAAGTCCCACCAGCGTGCTGATAAAGCGGTTCGCGGTCAGGGCGGAAAGAATTTTTCGCATTTTGTCGCCGGCCACCTTCTGCAACCCCTCGGACATGATTTTCATGCCGAAGAGAAAGAGACCTAGCCCCCCAAACAGACCAAAAATCAGTGTCTGATTAAGCAGAATATCCAGCATCAAAAACTCTCCTGTAAGGATCCCGGAAACACAATCAGGAAAAAACGGGCTGACTATACCTGATAGGCACCGCTTTTTCAATGCAAAAGTCCCGGCCATCACAGGAAAATGTCTGATGTTTCAGCAACTTAATTCAGAATTGTGGGGGGATTTTATTCGAAGATAAAGATCGCAGAATGCGCCCCCTTTTCAAAAAAGGAGCGGTGGAATGGTACGAAAAAGCCGGGTATAAAAACCCGGCTTGAGAGAAGAAGATCAATTATTTGTCAACGCGTTCGCGCAATTCCTTGCCCACCTTGAAAAAGGGGAGCCGCTTGGGTTTGACCTGAATGATCTCCCCCGTTTTGGGATTGCGCCCGGTATAGGCCTTGTAGTCCTTGACAACAAAGCTACCAAACCCGCGAATCTCGATTCTTCCTCCATCAGCCAATTCCTGCGCCATGGAGTCGAAGATAATATTGACGATCTCCTCTGATTTTTTATAGGTGAGATTTTTTTCACCGGCCAGTGCTTCCACCAATTCCGACTTGTTCATGTGGCCTCCCGGATAACAATATCTGCCAGTCGAAACCGACAGTCACGTGGTTGTTTTATCCTGAAAAAACGGACATGTCGTACGTGGATTCATTGTGGCGGCCTTTTTCTACCGTCCTTTTGTCAAAAATATACTTGATGAAGATTCCTTGTCAACCAAGGAGGTAACATTTTCAACTACTTCTCGGAATTTCAGACCCCACCCTCCAAATACTGCCGACCCTTTTGGGCAAGTTGGGGATCGAGGTTTCCAGACTGAAGAAGTTTTTTTATCATATCCCCCCCTTCCCTTTTCCAGCCCTTGGCCAGATAAGCCTCAGCCATGCGGAAGGGCCACCTCAGGTTCTGAGGTTCGTGCGCTGCCGCTTTCTTGAAAGCTTCCAGAGCCTTATCGATATTTTTGTGGTGTCGAAGCCAAAATTCTGCCAACGGGATGTTCACGCCACCACAGCCGCCACCCTGCAATTTGCCCAGAAACGTTTCAGCCTCCGCTAGCCTGTCACGGCTTTCCAGCAGTGAGGCGGTCAGGAAAATGACTTCAGGATCTTTTGAGCCGGCCCGAACCGCCTGGACGCCATGATCCAGCGCCTCGTCCGCATCTTGTTTGATGGCATCGATGACGGCCAGCTGACCGTGACAAAAGGCCGGGTCATACCCGTTTTCAAGCAGCCCCTGCAGCCGACTCTCCGCCTGGTCTATCTGCTTGGCCGATTTCTCAAGATGAATCAGAGTTTCAAGGACTATCTGGCTTTCAGGTTCTAATTCATGACATCGACGCAGATCGGCAAGGGCCTTGTCTGTCTTGCCTAGACGACCGTAAGTGGATCCCCTTTCAAAAAAGAAAATACCACTTTGGGAATCAACAGGAACCTGCTCAAAAAAAGTCAGGGCTGTATCGCTGTCGCCGCGATGGGAAAAAAGAAACCCTTCAAAGAAAGCCGGAGCCAGATCCACATATTTTTCAGCCCACTCTATGGGGTATCCGGCCAGGACAAGTTCAAACTCTTCCTCGGGTGGCAACGCGCTTTCATCCAGGGGACCCACACTGCCGCCCGGGGGGCAGCAACTGCCGGCGCAGCTGCCCGAAAGCCCAGAGGGGGCTTGCGTTATTGGTGATGTTTCAGTGCGCGTGGCTTGCAGACTCTCCTGAATATTTTCCCGCAACGATTCGCTTTTTGCCTGCGTGGAGGCCAACACGAAGTGGTCGGCGGCCCGTTCCCTGTCGCCGGCGCGCAAAAAAGCCTCTGCTTCTTCGAGGTTGATGCGAGCCAGGGCATCGCCGGCGGCCGTCAAAATTTCCTCAACCTCCTGACGAATGGCAGGTTCCAGCTCATCCACGGCCAGGGTTTGTGACCGGGACAGAACTTCGGCATATTGCTTTTGCTGAAAGGCTTTTTTCAGGGCGTCGATGGGGTCGGATTTGAACAGTCGTGCGAAGAAACTCATGAGATGAAGCCTGCTTGCAAGAAGATTTAAATCGTTGTAAAGGGCGAAAGGGTCCAGATGACCTTGGCATCGTTTTCGCCAATATTATCCCATCGGTGAGGCAAATGCGACTTAAAAGAAAGGCTGTCCCCGGCATGCAAGGTATATTTGTCACCGGCGATGTCAACCAGCAAGCTTCCTTCCAGAACATAAATAAGCTCATCCCCAGGGTGATACATGTTTTTGCGGCCACTCGTTCCCCCCTTCTTTACCGTGCAGAAAAAGGATGAAAACTGGGGATCGCGCAGGCCGGAGGTAAAAGATTCGGTGTGCATGTTGAATTCATCGTCGTAGACGGTCTTGTCCCGCTTGCCGGGTGATGAAAAAACCACCTCATGCGTGGTGGTGACTTCTTCGACGAAATAATTGATGCTTTTATTGAAAACGCCGGCCAGCTTCATCAGGATTTCAACGGAGGGAATCGTCAGGCCGCGTTCGATGCGGGAAATCATGTTGGAGGAAACGGCTGACCTGTCGGCCAGTTCCTGGATGGTCATGTCGTTTTTCAACCGGATTGCCTTGAGTTTTTTGCCGACGATTTTTTTTATTTTCATGGAGACCTCATCATGTGGTCATATCTTCAATATAAAAACGTTCTATTGGCCAAAGGAGGAAGATGCAACTACTCGATCTGCGGTGCAGGAGAGACCACCCACAGGACCAGGGTAGTGCCTTGGTGAAGGTTGCGCCACCGATGAGGAAGAGAAGCCTTAAATACCAGAGAATCTCCCTCCTTAAGCACATAGCGGTCCCCGTCGATAACAAATTCGAGTGAGCCTTCAATGACTTGGGCGAACTCTTCTCCGGTATGAACCATTCCGCCCTCACCGCTGCTGCATCCCTCTTCGATCGTGTCGTAAAAAACGGTAAAGCTGGGGTCACGGATGCCTTGTGTAAGGCTGGTAATCTGGTGCTTGTCCTCAAAAAAGAAAATGGGCTCCCCTTTTCCTTTGGGAGTAAAGACCAGGGTCGATCCTTTTTCCGCCTCTTCGACAAAATAACTGATGCTCATGCCGAAAGCATTGGCGAGTTTCATGAGGATCTCGACGGAGGGGATGGTGAGACCTCGCTCGATTCTTGAGATCATATTGGACGAAACCCGTGACCTGTCAGCCAGGTCCTGAATCGTCATATCGTTCTTCAAGCGGGTATCTTTTAACTTTTTTCCGATAAGTTTTTTGACCATGCCTCCCCCTGAAATCATAAAAAATGAAATGATGTTCTACACTATTGGGTCCGCACTGTCAATACGATATGAGACTGGATCGAACAGAAATGGTAATTACAATAAAACGTCAACCCTCGCTAGTCGCAGGGTTGACAATCAGTTTGCAAATCGAGTATGCAAGGAGGTGCTCTGAAAAACATCCAAAGAAAGGCTTACGCCATGCTAAAGAAGGCCCTAGACATAACCGAGAAGGTTCTTTCGGGCGAAAGACTGGCCAAAGACGAAGCTCTGACCATCCTCAAGGCCGAAGGTGCCGAGCTTGGCTACTTTTTTGCCGGCGCGCAACGCATCAGAGAGAAGTTTTTTGCTGACAAAGTCTCCCTGTGCGCCATTATCAACGCCAAGTCGGGCAGATGCCCGGAAAACTGCTCTTTTTGTGCCCAATCGTCCCATTACCAGACCGATGCGCCGGTTTTTGCGCTTAAAACCGTGGCGGAAATTTTTTCAGGAGCTCAATCTGCCCAACAGGCAGGTGCCCATTGCTACGGCATTGTGACCAGCGGCACAGCCATCAGCGCCGGGGTGGAACTTGATACGGTTTTGCAAGCGATCCGAAAAATCCGTCAGGAGTTGACCGTTGAGCCTTCGGCCTCTCTGGGCCTGCTGGACGATGCCTCCGCGCAGGCGCTGGCGGCGGCCGGCTGCGTGACGTACCACCACAACCTGGAGACAGCCCCCTCCTTTTTTCCGCACATCTGTTCGACGCATTCATACGAGCTGGACTTGAATACGGTCAGGCTGGCCAAGGCCGCCGGGATGCGCGTGTGCAGCGGTGGCATCCTGGGGCTGGGTGAATCACTCGAGCAGCGTCTTGAACTCGCCGAAACTCTCCGGGAGCTGGAGGTGGATTCTGTTCCTCTCAACTTCCTTTCCCCTGTCACAGGGACACCACTGGAGAACTGCCCGCCAATCTCCCCCATGGACTGTCTGCGAGCCATTGCCATGTTTCGCTTTATTTTGCCGGATCGAAGTATTAGAGTGTGCGGTGGTCGCGAACGGAACCTGCGCGACCTGCAATCGATGATTTTCATGGCCGGAGCGAACGGCATGATGGTCGGCAACTATCTTACCGTGCACGGCCGGAATCTGGAGGAGGACAGGCAGATGTTAATTGATGCAGAGGTGGCAGCCCATGAACTCTGAGTCAGGTGTTTTCGTAACAGGTACCGATACGGGCGTCGGCAAAACGATGATTACGGCGGCCCTTGCCCTTTATCTGCGGGGTCGTGGTGTCAATGTCGGTGTCATGAAGCCCGTGGAAACCGGCGTGGCCGATACCGCCCGCCTGGGCGAAGATGGCGAACTTCTGCAATGGGCAGCGGACTCCAGCGATGAACCGGACCTGATCACCCCCTATCGCTTCAAAGCCCCGCTGGCTCCGTCCGTGGCGGCAAAAAAGGAAGATCGCGCCATCGACGTTTCCGTTATCCTGGCTGCGGCTGAAACCCTGCGTCAACGGCATGATTTCCTTCTGATCGAAGGGGCCGGAGGTCTTATGGTTCCCTTGGCTGGCGGTCTTCTGCTGGCCGACCTCGCCAGACAATTGGGCTATCCTCTCGTCGTTGTAGCCCGTCCCGACCTGGGAACGGTCAACCACACCCTGCTGACGACTTTTGCCGCACAAGGGATGTCCATTCCCTGTGCGGGTTTCATGATCAACAACATGCCGGAGGCCCCCGACGAAGCCTGCGCCTCCGCTCCCAAGACACTGGTAACCCTGGCTTCCGCCGATCTGCTGGGGGTTCTTTCGCACCATCATGGGACCCCACGCGACGTTGTGTCGGCTCTGGCCCACGAAATTGCCGGCCTGAATACTCTCCCCTGGATGCTGATGAATTTCGGCCTTCGCCACCTGATTGCAAACAAGGGATAGATTGGTGATGGATACCCAGACTCTCCTCCAGCTGGACAGGGACCATGTCTGGCACCCCTGCACCCAGCAAAAAGACCATGAAAAACTTCCGCCGATTGCTATTGAGCGCGCCGAGGGGGTCTACCTCATAGACAAATCCGGCCGCCGCTACATCGATGCCGTATCGTCCTGGTGGGTCAACCTCTTTGGCCACAACCATCCTCGACTCAACAATGCCTTGAAGACCCAGATTGACAAAGTCTCTCATCACATTTTTGCCGGTTTCACCCATGAGCCCGCGGTGGAACTCGCCAGCAGGCTCTGCCGTCTGGCTCCGGCTGGTCTGAACCGGGTGTTTTTTACCGACAATGGTTCCTCCGCCGTGGAAGCGGCCCTGAAGATGAGCTTTCAGTATTGGCAGCAGACGCAGCGACCGCAGAAAACCAAATTTGTCTCCCTGACGGACGCCTATCATGGTGAAACGGTGGGGGCTTTATCGGTAAGCGGCTGCAGCCTCTACAAGGACATCTATCGCCCTATCCTGCTGGAGGGATTTCAGGTACAGGGCCCCGATTGCTTTCGCTGTCCCTACGGACTGGAGCGGGAATCCTGCCCGGCGCCCTGCTTTGAGGCTCTGGGGAAATTGGTGGCGGACCGGCATCAAGAAATTGCCGGCATCATTGTCGAGCCTCTTCTGCAGGCAGCCGCCGGCATGCGCATCTATCCGCCAAGCTACCTGCGCCAGTTGCGCGAACTCTGCGACCGCTTTGAGGTTCATTACATCGCTGACGAAATCGCCACGGGTTTCGGTCGGACGGGTAAAATGTTCGCCAATGACCATGCCGGTGTTTCTCCCGATCTCCTGTGCCTTTCCAAGGGCATCACGGGAGGCACCATGCCTCTGGCCGTGGTCCTTGCCACGGACCGGATGTACGACGCATTCTATGGGGATTACGTCGACCTCAAGGCGTTTCTCCATTCCCATTCCTATACGGGCAACCCCCTGGCCTGCGCCGTGGCCGTGGAAGTTCTCCATATTTTCGAGCAGGAGGACATTCTGAACTCCCTGGCCCCCAAAACAGCCCAGCTGGTCGACAGCCGGTCGCGTTTTGAGGCTTTGCCCCATGTCGGTGAAGTCCGTCAGTTGGGTATGGTCTGGGCTGCTGAAATGGTCAAAGAGAAAGCAGGCAAGATGCCTTACCCCTGGCAGGAAAGAAAGGGGTTGGAAGTATACAAACGCGCCCTAGAGCGAGGCGTTGTCCTTCGTCCATTGGGAAATGTCATTTACTGCATGCCGCCTTTGACCGCAATGGAAAAGGAACTGCGAGAGATTCTCGACGTGGCCTACGAGGCGATTGCAGAGGTAACACGTTCGTAATGTGCAAAACAGCCTGGCATCCTCGAGAAAAAGGACTGCCAGGCTGTTTTTTCATGGCACCACAAACCGCTCCGGACTTTACTTTCTGGCCGCCTTCACCCGAGGGGCCCCTTTGCGCATGTTCACGAGAATTGCCATGGCCTCGCGCGTGTAGGGATCTTCCTGGAGGTCATCAATCCATCGCCGGTGTTTTTCTTTCTCGCTCAACTCTTCCGTCTTTTGATCATCTTTCTTGTCCGCGACACTGTGGGGGGCTCCCCCTTCGGCTTCTAGGCGGGCTTTGCTCTCCTGCCACTCCTGGTGAACGGATGCCAGGTCAATCGCCTGCAGGGTCTTGTCCCGTCGCGCCAAGGCGGCTCCATTCTGCTCGATGATCTTGGCAAAGTCCTCGTCCCGACTTATGCGCTTTTCACTGGTCCGACGCAAGTCATTGAGGTCGCCTAGAGGCTCACTCCAGGGGCGAAAGGCCGTTTCCGCTACCGTATCCCAGGGCAGGGAGTGATCCAGGTATTGCTCCCCCGTTTTCAGATGTTCGAGATTGTCTGGCAGAACAATGTCCGGAACGATACCGCGATATTGGGTGGATTCCCCCGTGATCCGGTAGAACTTCTGGGTGGTGACCTTTAAGGCGCCCAGGGGCAGGTATTTGCCCATATTGAGGAAGGGAACCCGCTGGTTCAGGTCGATCATGGCCTGCACCGTTCCTTTGCCATGGGTGTGCTCCCCGCCGACAACGATAGCACGGCCGTAATCCTGCAAAGCGCCGGCGACGATTTCGGAAGCTGACGCACTGAAGCGATTGACCAGCACGATCAGGGGACCTTTGTAGCCGATAAAAGGATCGCGGTCTTCGAGAGTTTCCATGCGACCGTCACTGCTCTTGATCAGGACGACAGGACCGGTTTCGATAAAGAGGCCGGTAATGGAGACGGCATCCATCAGCGAACCGCCGCCGTTATTGCGCAAATCGAGAATCAGTCCGTCTATACCCTCTTTTTTAAAGCTTTCCAGTTCGGCCAGCACGTCATCGGTGGAGTTGCGACCTTTTTTGCCGTTCTGCGTAGCGGCAAAGTCCCGGTAAAAAGAAGGGATTTTGATGTAGCCGTAAGAGAGGCCCTTTTGCGGCCCGGGAAGCACAGCCGACTTGACGAAGGATTCCTCAATCTGGACCACATCGCGCACAATGGGGATAATCATCTGCGAACCGTCGCTCTTTTTGACGGTGAGGCGCACTTCCGATCCCTTTTTGCCCCGAATCAGGGTCACGGCATCCCGGATGCGCGTATCGGTCACATCGACGGGTTCCCCGGAACCCTCCCCCACTTTCAGAATGACATCCTCCGCCTGCAACTGGCCCTGCTTGGCGGCGGCACTGCCGGGTATGATGCTGACGACCTTGATATACCCGTCCTCTTCCCTGAGCAGGGCCCCGATGCCTTCGAGCGAGCCGCGCATGCTGATATCGAAGTCTTCCTTCTCGGTAGGCGGCATGTAATTGGAATGGGGATCGAACGCCCGGGCTACCGTATTGAAATAGCGGTCAAAGTGATCCCGCAGGGTCTCCTGTTGCATGCGTTCCAGGAAGTCTTTCTGGCTTTTAAGGACTTTTTCGCGAGCCTCCTGAAAGAGGGCGTCCTCGGAAAGCGTGGCCTGGTCCTTGTCCGCCGTCGCATTTTCCTGATCTTCACGCAGGTTGAGATAACGAACGATCACCTGATATTTAAGGTTTTTACGCCACCTTTGGCGAAGTTCGTCCAGAGTGGTGCAGTAGTCCAGCTTTTCCGGGTCGGTCTCAAGGTCCTCCGGCTTGTCGTAGTCAAGGTCCTGGGAAAGGATGCCCTCAACCATTTGGGAGACCTGCTCCACCCGTTCTCGCAGAATGGCTGAAGCCACGGTGGGCAAGGTAATCTTGCCGAGGTTCATTTCGTCATCGATAGCCGTTCGAAAAGACTCCAGCTTTTTCAAATCCTTCTTCAGCAGAAAACGTTTCTGAAAATCGAGTTGCTTCAGATAGAGATCGTATGCCGCGCTGGACAGTTCGTCGTCCATCTGCTTGTGGCTGAAATGGGCCATGATAAGCTGGTGCCGCAGAATATAGCTGAGCAGCTTGGCCCTTCCCGCCTCTTCGGAGTCGGTGATCTGCGGAACATTCAGGGCGCCGGAAAAACTGGTCAAAAGCAAAAACAGCAGCACGACCAGGCCGGATTTCCAGGTCAGTCGCTTTAGATATTTAAGGTTAAACATGAAGTGTGGGCTCCATCTGATTGAAATGATGTGGTATGTTTTGTTGGATTGAACTTGAACAGTTTACCACAGGATGCTCCAAAAAGGGAAAACAAAGTCCGTCTGTCTATTCTGCCAGTTCCCACCAGCCATCAAACAGAGGGAAATACAGGGCGGAGCGTACGGGGCGAGAAGGCTCAAGGCTGGCGTAAAGACCCACATAGGCAGCGAGCTGGGGGGCGTACTTCTGTGCTTCTCTCAGCATAAACGGCTCAGGGCTCATGCCCGGATCCTCGGTGACCTTGTAGTCGATGATCCAGCGCACTCCCCGTCCGTCGACAAAAGTCCTGTCAATGATGGCATGAACCTGCCGCCCCTCGATGACACCGGAGAGTGGCACCTCCGTCTCGGACTGCTCATGGTTATCTAGAATCCATTGGCCCCTTTTGCTCGCCAGAACAGTTCGCAGAGCTCGCAGCACCTTCTCGGCCCCCTGCCCCGCCTCTTCCAGGGGAACGCCCAAGGCATTCAGTTCTCTGACAATGGTCGAGCGGCGCCTCTCAAGACGGTTTTCGTCCCACTGGGCAGTGCCTGCCCGGGCAAAAGCTTCAAGGTAGGCGTGGGCGACGGTTCCCACATGACGAGCGGTTTCAGACTCCCAACCGGAAAAAAGGCTGGCCTCGTCCCTGCTGCCTGACGGGGTCAGCACGGCAGGAGCGGCCGCAAAGTGAGAGGTGGGAAAGACCGGCAGGGTCCAATCGACCGGCAGGCGGCGAAGGGGTCCGTTTTGAACCAGAGCGTCCGACTCTTCTGCCGCGGCTTCGGAATCCTGTGGCAGCCCTGAAAAAGCGTCTTCCACCACCGGCCACAGTTTCTGCAAAAGGGAACCCCCGGCCGGGGCAAAGGCATTGTCCCGGTTGCGCCGGGCATGTCCGATCAGGTGGAGACGATGACAGGCCCGCGTGGCCGCGACGTAAAGAAGGCGGGTCACCTCGAGGTCTTCCTTGTCCTGCTCTATACGGCCCAACAGGTCGAACAGAGGGTTCTTGTCTTTGGGCCCCTGAGACTCGATGGGAGCCATCAACAACCCCCATGGTGGGGATTCCAGCCAGCGCATGAGAGGTTTGTCGATACGGCGGGGGGGATGGCCCAGACCCGGAAGAATCACCGTATCGAATTCCAGCCCCTTGGCCTTGTGGATGGTCATGACCTGAAGGCGGGCATTGCTGGAGGCATCCGCCGCAGCGAAGAGCTTGGACAAGCTTTCTTTCAGCGCCTCGAATGATTCGATATCGCCACCGGCGTCGTGCCGCTCCAACAGGCTGAAGACCGTGTCGGCATCAGCCAGATCGGCAGGCTCGACACAGGCTGACCCGCCGAGGGAGGTCCAGCTGCTCTCCACCAGCTGGCGCACGCCGATTCGTCCTTTATATCGGAGCCCGTTGGTGAGAACCGGGACGACGCGGCAAAGACGTTTGCGGCCGTCCGGGGACAGAAGACTTAAGGTTTTAGGCTCCTGAATCTGGTCAAGGACCGTTCTGTCCACGCCGGCATGACTCAAAATATGAAGATCGGCCAGGGTCAAACCGCACCAGGGGGCTCGCAGGACGGCCAGCCACGCCAACCGGTCAGCCGGATGAAGCAAGGCCATGGTCAGGGACAGGATATCCTGAGCCACCGGCCTTTGCTTGAGGGAATCGATTTCGTGCGCCTGATAGCTGATTCCGGCCCGCCGCAGCGCCTGCAGAATTTTGGTCAAATGGGGGCGCGAGCGCACGAGGATCGCCAAATCTTCCGAGGGACGGTGCTGGAGGTTTTCCTTCACGATCTTCACCAAAAGGTCGGCTTCCGCGGCGGCGTTCTTGTCGATTAGCGGGTGAAAGGTCACGGCCTCCCCTGGCAAGGCCGGATGAACAGCATCGGCCGGGCTGTAGGTAACGGCGCCCCTGGACTCGTCCTCCTGACGAGGGAACAGTGCGGAAAAACTGGCGTTGATCCAGCGTACGATCTTTTCCTGTGACCGGAAATTGGCACTCAGGTTGAGCGCCTCCAGCCGTAAGGCGGCCAGGCCCTGTTTGCGGACTTGCAGGAAAAGTCCCACTTCGGCTTCGCGAAACCGATAAATGGACTGCATGGGATCTCCCACGACAAAGAGCGTTCGCCCGTCACCTGGGGTCCAGCCCGACGTAAGGGCTTCCAGCAGGAAATACTGCTGAAAGGAGGTGTCCTGGAATTCATCGACCAGAACATGTTGAATTTTGTTGTCCAGTCTCAAAAGGAGTTCGGAAGGCTGCCCTCCGGCCTGCAGGGCGGTCAGGGCCTTCAAGGCAATCTCCCCGTAATCGGCCTGGCTCTTATGGCCAAAGACCAGCCAGAGTTCAGCGGCAGCCAGCAGCAAAACGTCGATGAGCGATGACAGCACCTCCCACTGCTCGTCGGTGTAGACGGGCGGCGGCAGCATGGAAACCTGCCTCAGTTGCTCCGCCAGGCCGGGAATATCCTCGAGTTGCCGGATAACCTCCTTCAAGGCTTCCTTCATGTCTCGATTGGGGCCGGCACCCGGCGGCAAGCCGATCGTAGCATTAAGAGCCTGGCGAAAGGTTCCTTTGGCGGTCAACAGCAAATCGGCCAGCCCCTGCCAGGCAGGCAGATCATCCGGATTCTCCCCGGGGAAACGGCTGACGGAGTGCAGGGCACCGAGAGGCCGGGCATCGCCCTCGGGCAGATTTTCAGCGGCAAATCGGGCCGTCCTAAGCAAATCAGGCCGCAGAGATTCAGGTATGTTTTCAGCGAGGAGGAAAAGCTGCCTGGCGATCAGGCCGGCCAGGGCATCCTCCAGTTCAGCCCGCTCGCTTTGAGGATTCCCTTGCACCACATGGCGGAGCCACTGGTCACGACGGGGCAGCATGCTGGTCAGCAGCCCCTGCAGCTTATCCAGGCGATTGTCGAGATGAGCCAGCAGTACCTTGACGGCCTCATGCCCTTCTTGATCCCCCTGAAGTCGGGCCAGTACGTTTTCGCAGGCTTGTCGGTACAGGGGCGCCGGGTCATCGGCCACATCCGGCATGCCTCCCAAGCGAGACAACCAGGGCATACGGCGAACGAGGGAGGCATTGAAACTGTCAATCGTCTGGATGGTCAAAAGCGAAGGGTTCCCCAGGATGTTCCACCCCAGGACACGGTCACGATCAAGGGCCTGGCGGGCGAGTTCCCAGGTTCGCGCGGCATGTGGCTTTTCCGGCTTGGGTCCTTGCGCACTGCTGAGAGATTCCAGCAGGCGGTGCCTCATCTCCCCGGCCGCTTTTCGTGTGAAGGTGATCGCCAGAATGTCATCAGGACGGCCTACCGTCGCCAGCAAAGCCAGAAAACGCTGAATAAGGAGTTCGGTCTTGCCGGACCCGGCGGGTGCCTGGACAATGAAGGAACGCTGGGGATCAACGCCCTGCTCCCTTTGCCGGGCATCGGCAAGAGTCATGGTTTCCGTCTGGTTCAATCGCACTCCTCCCCGGCCTGATCCTGTTCAAAAACGCGACACAACGGATGGAGGTCGCAATAGCGGCAGGCCCTGCTTTCATCCACGGGTCTCACGGCGGCCTCGCCGCTGGCAAAGGCTCGTGCAATGTCTTCGAGGTCCTCCAGCCAGCGATGCGTCAACTGATTCCACTGCTCTATGCCCTGACGCATCAATATCTTTGACTGATCAACAGAGTCCACCCGCGGCAGGACATCTTCCTCTTTGGTGATCCCCTTAAAACCGCATTCGTCGCTGCGAATAACGGCAAAGGCCACTCCGGCGAGAGAATCTGAGCCGGTGACGGGATTCAAACCATAGATGGCGAGTTGAGGCTCAAGCAGGGGGCGGTCCAGCAGGCCTTTCAGGTCGGGCTGGCCGGTCTTGTAATCGATGACCACCAGGCTGTCATCAGGCAGGCGATCGATGCGGTCGGCGCGAACCTCCAGGGAAAGCGGCCCGACCGAAACAAGCTGCCGTGACTCCACCGCCTGCACGGCGAAGGAAGACCGCTTCTTTTCGACGTGCTGCAACCAGAAAGAGACCAGTTCTTTGAGGCGCTCTTTTTCGAGGTCCTGCACAAAATGGGGGATATCCGGATCATTTGTCATGAAGAACTGGGGTGCCACGTCCTGGATACAGGCCTCAACCCGCAAGGCCAGCTCTTCATCGCTCAAAGCGACGAGACCGGCAGAATCGCCAGTAATTGACCAAAAACTTTCCAGAACCGCGTGCAGCAAGTTGCCCCGTGTGCCGGAGTCGATACCAAGGACACTGGCCTGCGGCACTTTGACCCGAAGACGATGTCCGGCAAAGCCCCTGAAGGGGCATAGCGCCTGATCCCTTAACACGTTGGTGCCGCCGCCCACGTTTTCTTCCGCCGACACAGGAGGTCCGGTCTGATCGATCAGAGAATCCAGCTCAGCGCGGGAAGCGTTGAGGAGACGAATGGGATCGTGGCTTTGATTAAAAGGGGGGGCTCCGACAGGAATGGTAGCCACCAGGGGGCTGGGGCGCAAAAGACAGTCCCCTTCCCACTGCGGGTAGCTCAGCATGATGTTCGGGGCCGATCTGAACAGGCGGAAGCAGACGCGATTCGCGTACTCCAGCTCACGTTCGCCACTGGAATGAGGCATTTGGTGAGTGGCTTGCCAAAAGGCGGGCAGAAAAGGATTAGGCCGAGCCCTGGCAGGCAGGGTGTCTTCATCCAGGCCCATAACCCACAGATGGTTGAATTGGAGACCGGCGGATTCCAGCAACCCCATAATCTGCAGAGGGCTCTGCGGACCTTCGGGCTGAAAAACGGTTTCAGAGGCTATTCTCCGCAGCAGGCTGAGAGCCGTCCCGTGGGTAACGGGAGGGCTGATGCCATCGAGACTGGCCAATTGAGGCAGAATTTTTTCCTGCCAGGCCTTGTAGAGTTGATAATCCTGACTGTTCAAGGCCCTCTCGCCCGGCCACCCCAGGTCGGCAAGGAGACGGGAAAAAGTGGAGGCCCAGGCTCCAGGCAACTGCCGGCGATGGCCGCTTCTGAACTCACGGAGGCTTTTCCAGACATCCCCCATCTGCGGACAGGAGAATGGTTGTTTGCGACTGACATCCTCAAGACGGGACAGGGAAAAGGTCTTCTTACGAAGAAACCGCAGGCCCTGTTCGCAGCGACTGCGGGTGGTGACCTCCTGCTGACTGCCCTTAAGATAAGGCGTACGCAGCAAAAAGCTGGCCTCATCCATCGAAAGCCGCAGGCCGGGTTCCAAAATCTTCAGGGCCGCAAAAACAAGCCCCATATCACTCGCGCGCTCCCCGAGGGAGAGGGTGAAGCTTTCCTCTTCCAGAGCAGGGTTCAGCCTGGCCCGGGGATCAATTTCCGCCGGGAATATTCTCTTGATCAGGGACTGATAGCGAGGCAGTTCAGGCACCACGATCCCGATGTTGGTTTCTCCCGCCGCCAGCAGATCTCGGGCCCATATGGCCGCGGCCCGAACCTCGGCTGGCCGATCCTGGCAGGCCAGCAGCGTTGGACACCCGGGGCTTCCCTCTACAGTGACAAAACGGGCCTCACAGCCATATCGGGCAACAAGCTCCCCGGCAAGGACGGCAAGTTGCGGCGGGATATCGTCAAATCCGATAAACAGGGTGCTGGCTGGAACGGAAACCCGCCTTTGGCCTATCTCCCTGAGGGCGATGCCAAGCAGCCCCGCCGCATCGACCCAGTCCCCCTCGCGGCACCTCTGCTGGTAGGCTTGCCGCCAGCGGCAGAAAGCTTCCTGATCCGCCGTAAGGTGCGATGTTTCGATCTCCAGGCCATAATCCTGCAGAAGTTGATGGGCTTCGGCGGCCTGAAGGGCCGTTTTGGACAGGTGGAGAAGATCATTCTCCGTGGCTGTCGCATCCTCTTCAATGACTTTTTCCCAGAGGTGCAGAGCGGCAAAGCGGCCTAAAAATTGGGAATCATCGTCAAGTGAAGCCAAGATTTGCCTAAGCCAGACATTCAGGCTGAGAATCTGAGGCGTCCTCCAGGCCAAATAGCCCTTTTGGTTCATCCGTTGATCGAAGGCCTGGCGCAATTGACGCGCCAGGCGCTTGTTCACCGTGAGAAGCAGAGCTCCTTCTTGCGCCTCATCAAGAATCGCATCCCGTGTCAGGCTGGCAGATTTCAACGGTTACCTCCCGGATGGGGCACACGGGATCGCTCCCACCAGAAGGCGAAAGCGGTGGCCAACAGAGCGCCGATGCCGTCCGCCAGAATATCCAAGGCCTCGAATTGACGATTGCTGGTCAGCTGTTTCTGCAGGATTTCCACGCCTATACCAAACCCGAGGGATACGGCGAAGGCCGCGGCCCAGGTCACCCTGGCAGAACGCCTGAAAATCTGCAGCACGCCGCCGGTGCTCAGCGCCAGCACAGCATAGGCCAGGGCATGTTGCAGCTTGTCCCACGACAGGACCTCCCAGGCAGGCACCGGGGGATCAGCATCCAGGGAAAGCCACAGGATGCTTCCTGCGGAAGCCAGAAATAAAAAAATGCGTAAAAAAACAGGGAGATGATCCACGGCAGAGATCCTTCCGAACAATCGATGATTGTGAAAATACACCGATCGGCAAGGAAACTAAAGGAGAAATCCGGCCGTGCTGTATCAGGGATTGTCAGGTGCAGGCAAATAGGCTATAAGAAGGCGGTTCTCAATTCAACCTAGGAGGATGGCTTGAACATTTCCATTATCAGAAGATTGTGGGTTCTGCTCGGTGTTTACGTGATCGGATTCTACGCATCCTGCCTGAATCGCTTTACGACCAAAGGGTGGCAGAATATCCCCTCCTCCGGGGGTGTTCTGCTGGCCTCCAACCATATATCAGGGTATGAGACGGTCTTCCTGCCCTGGGCTGTCATTCGACGTTTTCCGCTGCAGATGATCTGGGCCCCGGCGAAAGAGGAACTCTTTACCAATCCCTTCCTGGGTTGGCTGTTCCGCTCATGGGGCGCGTTTCCAGTTCGGCGGGGGAGAGACGTGCGGGCTGGAGAAAACATCTCTCAATTGTTGCAGACCGAAAAGGTCATGCTCTTCCCCGAAGGGACGCGCCACAAAGACGGTACTCTCGGCAAGGGCAACCGTGGCGTCGGCAAACTGATTTACGACAGCCGCCCTGTTGTCATCCCTGTGGCGCTTTCAGGACTCAATCACTGGAAGTTTCCAGGATTTGGCCAACGGGCACAGGCCGAATTCGGCGCCCCTATCGATTTTTCCGATCTGTTTTCCTGCGAGAACAACAAGGAAACCCACGTCCTCATTGTCGAGCGGGTCATGGCCCGTATAGCCGAGCTCCTGCCAGAGCCCCCCACCCTCGATTAAAACAGTACCGTTTCCTCTAGGCGACCCTGCCCAGGCTGGATGTCGGCTGTCTCGCATGCCGCAACTGGTGCAGCCTTTCGGCCAGGTTCGAGGTGTTTTCTTCGGGGCTGCCATCCAAAAAGACGACATCGGCCAGCCGTTGAGGATACCTCTCCACCAGAACCTTGACCAGGTCGGCATTAAGGCGAGTGGCAGCGACAACAGCACGCCCGGTACCCAGGTAGTTCATCAAAGCGACCACCTTGCCGGCCAGACTGGAACCTCTTGTTTCATCCGTCTCCGATAAATCGGGAACAATGACACGATAGCCCGATTGGGCCAAAAAGCCTTCCTTCGCAATGGGCTGCTGCTCCCCTCCCAGCAAAACAACGGCCTTGCCCTGCCCTTCAACACTGTAGCTGATTTTTTTTCCGTTAATGACCGCTTTCATGGCTATCCTTCCTTTATGGTTCAGGGATTAAAAAACTTGTGATACTCAAACCAAAAGCAAGGAGTATACCATTGTTCTACTTTTAAAAATGTTGTCATTTTCTGTTTATTTTTGACTACTTACAACGATGTAAAATCGTACCACATTGAATATCATGGTCGTTGTTTGCAAAACAGCGAAAGCCGGCAACACAAAAACATCCAATACCCTCACAGATAAAGATTGCTTTAATCATGTAATGCCGGGCACTTGCAATGCCGGCCATTTCTTTTGCAATTCAAAGAAAACACTTTTTTATTTTTTGCAGAAATGCGAGGGACGATCAGACGGGATGGGAGTCGCCCCCAGGAACCCAATGATGGGTTTATTGGGGGCGACTTTTCCAGGATCAATGGTTGTGAAATTTAAACTCGAACTGCCGTTTCTGGCCGTCGGCCAGTTTGGTGCCCACTTGAAATGTGTAAGCTCCCTTTTCCTTCAGGGCAATATCGGATCCATAACCGCCGTGCATTCCCATAAGCTTGACAGCGTCAGACGTCTCCCCTGACGGTGAGGTGATTTTCAACGCAACAACACCCTCTTCGATCGGTTCAAAGTTCTGGGTATCCACAAACATGACCATAAAATGGTGGGTCGCCTCCATGCCCATCTGAGCCATGGCTTTGGAGATATCCTTCATCTCAGCCAAGGCCTCTACACCGTTTTCCGTTACCGAACCCAGGTCGATCATCTGACCGGCGGCTTCCATGCCGGCATGATTCATTTTACTGTGATCCATATCGGGAGCAGCAGTGGCAAAGACAGGTGACAACAGAACGGCGCTCAAGAGAAACAGGAATACTTTCATTGAATCCTCCATGGTTTAGTGCTCGCTTCGGAGCGGGAATAAGAAATACCTACCCAACATGCTTAACACTATCCATGCCATTTAAAAAAAATACGCAATTTCTTAAGGTTACAAAAATAACCAATAAACCGGGACTGCTGCACTGTAGAAAATCCAACAGCTTTTTCAGAATATTCCACGGCAATCCCTGCCGGGGTACCTGTTTCCCAGAAATCTATGCTGTTCGTCAGCATGCAACAACCATAAACCTTCTGACATGGTATAATGAGCAACTTGTAAAGGCGCCAACACACGGGGGGACAATGACAGGCTGGAAAAATTATACAAGAGAGTCGCGAATCGCTTACTTTTCGATGGAAATAGGTCTTTCCGCCGACATCCCCACCTACAGCGGCGGGCTGGGGATTCTTGCCGGTGACACCATCAAAAGCGCGGCAGACCTGAAATTACCTATGGTGGCGGTCACTTTGGCAAGTCGCAAGGGGTACTTTCGGCAGGTGATTGACGATGAAGGCTGGCAGAAGGAACTTCCCGTGGACTGGAAGCCCGAATCATTCATGGAGCTTCTTCCCACCAAAATTCTCGTCACCGTTGAAGAGCGTGATGTCAAGGTTCAGGCCTGGCTCTACCGGGTTAAAAGTCCCACGGGTGGTGAAATCCCGGTGCTTTTTCTCGACACGGACATCCCCGGCAATGTCGAGCAGGATAGGCGCATCACCGACCATCTCTACGGAGGCGACCTGGCCTATCGATTAAAACAGGAGATTGTTCTGGGAATTGGCGGGGCCAGAATTCTCGATGCTCTGGGCTTCTCCATCCGCAAGTATCATATGAATGAAGGCCACGCCAGCCTTCTGACCCTTGACCTTTTAAGTCGCGCCAGACGCCCAATCGAGAACACCTGGGATGAACGAGCGGCCTGGGACACCCAGCACGTGCTGGAGCACTGTGTTTTCACCACCCATACCCCCGTTGAGGCCGGCCACGATCGCTTCCCCTACGACCTGGTCCAGAAAGTTATGGGCGAACCGGTACCGCTCACCCTGCTCAAAGAACTCGCTGGTAAAAACGAGCTGAACATGACCATGCTGGCCCTCAATCTCAGCCGTTATGTCAACGGGGTTGCAAAAAGACATGGAGAGGTTTCCAAATCGCTCTTCCCCGGCTTTGAAATCCACGCCATCACCAACGGCGTCCACCCCTTCACCTGGGCTTCGCCCTATTTCGTAACGCTTTTTGACAGGTATATTCCGAGTTGGGCGCATGAGCCCGAGCTTCTCGTCCGGGTCGACAATATTCCGGATGAGGAGATGTGGGACGCCCACTGCGGGGCCAAGGCCTATCTTTTTCAATACATTCAGGAGACCACCGGAATCGAAATGGATCCGGAGGTTCTCACCATAGGCTTTGCGAGACGGTTCGCCACCTATAAAAGAGGCGATCTGATCTTTAGCGATATAGAACGGCTCACCCGCATGGGCGCAGGGAAATTGCAGCTGGTTTTCGGCGGCAAAGCCCATCCGAAAGACATCCCAGGCAAACAGCTTATCCAGAAGATTATCGCCCAGATAAAATCACTCTATCCGAAAATAAAAATAGCCTACCTTGAAAACTACAACATGGACGTGGCCTACCGGCTACTGCCCGGGGTGGATCTCTGGCTCAATAACCCCATCCGGCCCCTGGAAGCCTCCGGGACCAGCGGCATGAAGGCGGCTCTAAATGGCGTGCCGAATTTCAGTGTTTTGGATGGCTGGTGGATCGAGGGGCACATCGAGGGAGTTACAGGCTGGTCCATTGGCCCGCCTCCGGCGGAAAACCCCAGTCAGGAGAATCATTCCGAAGAGGATGCCAACGACCTTTATGACAAACTGGAGCGCATCATCATGCCCATGTTTTACCATGACCGGGAAGCATGGATTCGCGTGATGAAAAACGCTATCGGTAAAAATGCGTATTATTTCAATACGCATGTCATGATGCGACGCTACGTGACTGAGGCGTATATACGCTGAAAAGTATCAGACGGGAAAAAATGGTGCTACCAGGACCGCGGGGCTCCCGTGTCCATATGAACAAACTGTGACTTGGGGTAATAGCCTACGCCGCCCGCCCTGAGAGAAAGAGCCGCGCTTCGAAGATTCTTGAGGTCGATGCCGGGAAGTCGGATGTCAATGGCCTGCCCTTCGAGATGAAGGCTCCTGCGGGCCACCCCTGAAGAGTTGCGGGCCAGAAATTCATTGGTTTCCGGTGAGCGATAACCGGAGATCACCTGATAGGGACGAAAAGCCCCCACTTTCTGGCGTACCTCATACAACATGTCGAGCAACTGGATATCAATGCGTTTAACCTCGCCGTTCCGGTAATCTCGCAGAAGATAATCGATATCGGAGAGCGTTTCCGGAACGTATTCACCGTTCGCCCAGAATACGGCTTTGTTCAGCCTTTCGCCAGTGTGGATATTGTGCAAGGAGATCGTCTTTTCGGTGGCGGTGAACTTCTGAAGCTGCGCCAGGGCCTGTCCTGGGACTCCTAAAGCCACCAGAGAAAAAGCACCCGCCATCAAGAAGCGACGCCGTGACAAATGTGACCATTTTTCATTTTCGTTCTGCATCATGTCCTGCCTGTTCTCCTGATCTATTAAAACCTTGAAGGCTGCCTGCCCCACAACTCTTAGCAAAACCCGCACCAATCTTTCCAACCCTGAAGAAAATCAACGGAAATCAAACGGGTCAAAAGGGGCAAGTCGTTATAATTACGTGGCGGCAGCCACGAATTATCTTTTTTTCACAGAATTCCGGGAATGGGTTATTTGCGGTTAGCGGGTCACCCTGCTGACGTTTTTTTGGCACAGCCATCAGTATTTTCGCGAGGTCTCGAAAAGGCCAGTTCAGGCGAGTCCGAATGTCCACATAAGGGCGATGGCCACAAAAATGGATGGCAGCATGTTGCCGACCGGAAGTCGCCTGATGCCGAGGAGGTCAAAAGAAATAGCAACGATAAGCAGACCACCGACTGAATTCATTTCAGTCATGACAGGATTGGTCAGCACGGTTTTGGCCAGTCCGGCCAACAGGGTAAGTCCACCCTGATAGACAAAAAGTGGGATTATCGAAAAAACAACTCCGATTCCCAAAGTTGAAGTCAGGGCAACCGAAGCGATCCCATCGAGGGCTGCCTTGGCGTAAAGAATCGATGGTTTTTCTCCAAAGCCATCCTGGATTGCCCCCATGATCGCCATGGCACCGACACAATACAACAGACTCGCGGTAACAAAACCTTCGGCAATTCTGCCAGAACCCGAAAAGCGTTTTTGCAGAAGTTGACCGAAGAGCTCCAGGCGGTGCTCCAATCGTGCCAGTTCCCCGACCAAACCGCCGAGGATAAGACTGCCTATGGGGATCATGGGTTGCTGGCTCTGCAGGGCCAGTTGAAGCCCGATCAACAAAACGGCCAACCCCAGAGCGCACATCAGCGTATTGCGCACCCTGTCTGACAGCAGATGGCCGAGACTGCGTCCGATAACGCACCCGACGATGACCGCAACAACATTGACGAGAGTCCCCTTCAGCAGCACTCTTCCTCCACACGATTCACTGAAAGAAAAAAGACCCGCCCAATCCGGCAGGTCTTCTGAATGGCGGCCCCGGCGCGATTCGAACGCACGACCTACCGCTTAGGAGGCGGTTGCTCTATCCAGCTGAGCTACGGGGCCCGATGTTTAAGGGGCCTATTTATACTTCAGAGGCAAAGGGATGACAAGCTTTTTTCCTAAAAGGTCAGGAGGCTGAAAACCTTGTCTTCCGGCAATTTCTTGCGCCCCTCCAGGAAGGCCAGCTCGGCCATGAAGGCGCATTCTACCACCTCGGCCCCCAGTTCGGTTACAAGGTCATAAACGGCCACCATGGTTCCGCCCGTAGCGAGCAGATCGTCGGCAATAATCACCCGATCGCCTTGCTTGAAAGCATCTTCATGGATCTCCAGCGAATCGGATCCATACTCGAGCTGATAGGTCTTGCCGCGGGTCTTGTAGGGAAGCTTGCCGGGCTTGCGGACCAGAGTGACGCCGGCGCCAAGTTTGTAGGCCAAGGCCGATCCCAGTACAAAGCCCCGCGCCTCGACGCCGACGACCTTGTCGATGCGTTGACCGATGTATCGATGAGCGATGAGATCCACCATGCGGTGGAAGCTTCGTCCGTCAGAAAGAAGGGTTGTTATATCTTTGAAAACAATGCCCTTCTTGGGAAAATCCTGAATGTCCCTGATTATATTTTTCAACTCATCCAAAATAGAGGCTCCCTCTTTAAAAAATGTCGTGTAAGCAGAAGGCAGGCTTCCTACAACGAGCCTTGGCTTTCTTCCATGATCTTTCTCAATTTTTCCAGACTCTTGGCCTCAATCTGTCGAATGCGTTCACGGGTGACCCCGAAACGTTTCCCGATGGTATCCAGGGTCTGTGGCTCGCGATCCTCCAATCCGAATCGCAAGGTCAGAATGTCCCGCTCGTTTTCACTCAAGGTGTTGAGCCAGTCGGAAACCCGGTTGAACTTGTTCAGGTCTTCGATGAGCACAGCCGGGTCGGCAGCCGTAGGATCCTCAATGGTGTCAATCAAGCTGTAATCGTTGTTTTCCCCCATGGGATGCTCAATGGAATAGGTCTTTTTTACCAAGACCATGAGCCGATTGATATAATGTGGATCGACCCCCATGGCTTCAGCAATTTCGTCGATCTTGGGATCCCGGTTGAGTTTCTGCAGAAGTTCACGACTTATTTTAATAAATTTGTTGATATCGTCCGAAACATGAACCGGCAGCCGTATGGTCCTGCTTTGATTGACCAGAGCCCTTTCAATGGATTGACGTATCCACCAGGTGGCATAGGTGGAAAAACGACATTCTTTGCTGAGCTTGAAACGTTCAACCGCTTTGATCAACCCCATGTTGCCCTCTTCGATCAAGTCGAGAAAAGGCAGCCCGCGATTCATGTAGCGCTTGGCGATTTTCACAACAAGACGAAGGTTGGACTCGATCATGCGATCCCTGGCCGCCATGTCCCCCTGGGATATGCGTCTGGCCAGATCCCGTTCATCCTGGGCCGTCAAAAGGGTCGTTTTTTGAATTTCCTTCAGATAGAGCTTGATGGCATCATCGGAATGGCTGTCATCTTCCTCTACTTCGGCCTCTTCCTTGGATTCATCTTCGGCCTCAAGAGAAATTTCGGCCTCCTCTGTATCCCCTTCTTCGTGGTTCTCTGAATCATCAAAATCGGACAGCAATTCATCCATTACAGAAACCTCTCATGAAAAAAACCCGTGTAAACAGCGCTAGATTTTAAGGGATTGACCTTATTAAGGCAAGTACAAACTCGGATTGACGGCCTCCTTGCCCTGCCTGATTTCAAAGTGAATCCGAGGTTCCCCACCGCCGGGAGGCACGCCGGAGAGCGCAATTCTGTCCCCCTTGCTCACAAAAGAATCGACCGAAACAAGATTTTTGTCGTTAAATCCATAAACGGAAAAATATGAATGGTCATGCTTCACAATGATGAGATTTCCGTACCCGCGGATTCCGTTGCCGCTATAGATGACCCTTCCCGCACCGGAAGAAACCACGGCCGATCCCCGGGGAACGGCGATTTCCAACCCCTTGCTTCCCCCACCGAATTTTTTGACAACACGACCCTTTACCGGCCAGATAAACTGGCCTTTGCGGGGAGTCTGCGGCATCGATTTGGGCAGCGCAACAACGGCTGGGGGGCGGCTCTTGGATGGATTTGCTGAAACAGTTTTTGGGGGTGAGGGCTTTGCAGGTGTATGGATTGGAACAGGCTTTTTAGGTGTGGTTGCCGGTGCCGGGGAACGTGAATTGACCGTGGAGGAAACCTTGCGCTGCTGGACTGCGCCCGGAACAAAAAGTTTCTGACCAACCTGCAGCCTACTGGGATCACTGATCCCATTGACACGGGCCAGATACTGTTCGTTGACGCCATAGACACGGCTTATGCGGTAGAGGGTCTGACCCTCCCCGACCTGGTGGTACACACCTGTCGTCGGCGTGCACCCTGCCAGGGAAATTAGAAAAACCATGAAGATAAGAGTACGCAAAAGCATCCCGTTCCTATGGACCGATCGATTGTTGTGCCTCCCCTTTTCTGTGACAAAGGTGCCTGAAGATTTCCGTTCAGTCAATCCCGAAGCTATGCAGCCAGTTCTTCTCCTACAAAAGATGCCGGATAACAATGAAGCCCCCGACAAGGAGCACAACAAAGACAATCGTCAGCAGATTGAAATACTTCTCGATAAAAGCTCTCATCGCCGGTCCGAAACGGAAGATAAGCCAGGCGACAAGGAAAAACCGCAAACTTCGTCCAACGGCTGAAGCCAAAACGAAGACCGGGAAATTAATATCGAATACGCCAGCCCCGATGGTGAAAACTTTATAGGGGACGGGGGTAAATCCTGCCGCAAAAATCGCCCAGAAATCATAGGTTGAAAAAAGATTTTGGACCTGATGAAATACCTGCGGGGTGAATCCGGGAACGTAGGCATAAAAATACCCGGAAACCCCTTCCCATAAGACCATGCCGATGGCGTAGCCGACCACTCCCCCCAGGACGGAGCCCAACGAACATATCAAGGCAAA
Organism: Desulfuromonadales bacterium; assembly: GCA_033549025.1. Lineage (GTDB taxonomy): Bacteria > Desulfobacterota > Desulfuromonadia > Desulfuromonadales > SZUA-540 > SZUA-540. Next base: position 38,681 of record JAWSUS010000019.1, on the reverse strand, counting down.
GCGAAAGGATTTCGCTGGAACGGAAATACAGAGGGCAAGCAGAAGGACATCGGGGGGAATAGGGAAAAAAGAGGATTCCGCGAAGGCCAGCAGAAACAGTGCAGGTGCCCCATAGGGTGTATAGGCCCAATGAAGAACCCAATCATAAAGTCTCCTTACCAGGTGCACCTCAGATATCCTTTTCCGACCATCCATATTGTCCGACCAAGGGGACGAAGCGACAATCCAGGATATTTTCTTCGCAAAACTGATTTCCGTTGCGGATAATCCGTTTCAAAATCTGGCTCCCCTTCTCACCAACCGGAATGACCAGACGACCTGTACTGGTCAGTTGATCAAGATATTTTTCAGGCACGGATGGCGAACCTGCGGTGACAATAATCGCATCAAAAGGCGCCTGTTCCTCCCACCCGAAGGTCCCGTCAGTAACTTTGATGTGAACATTGTTGCATCCGGTCCGATCCAGAACTCTTCGTGCCCGGCGGGCAAGGACAGGATGTCTTTCCACGGAGTAGACACGTGAGGCGATTTGGGAGAGCACGGCAGCCTGGTAACCCGAGCCCGTCCCGATTTCGAGGACCCGTTCGCCGCCTTTGAGAAGGAGGCATTCTGTCATCCTGCCCACAATATAGGGCTGAGAGATGGTCTGTTTTTCACCGATAGGCAGGGAGAAATCACTATAGGCCTGGCTTTGAAACGCCTCTTCGACAAATAAATGTCGTGGAACCGCAAGCATGGCGTTCAGGACCAAGGGGTCCCTGACGCCTTTCCCCTTGACGAGTTGCTCAACCATGCGTCGGCGGGCTATGGAAAAATCCATCATGAAGATCTCGTGAAAGTCGAAGGTATGTGGAAGGTCAGGCGAGCTTGGCAAAAACGTCCAGATCCCAGCGGGAAAGACCCGTGAACGACGTGTAATTGGTCAGGTCGAGATGCAGCGGTGTTATGGAAACATATCCTTCGTGAACGGCGTGGAAGTCGGTTCCTTCGACGTTTTCGAAGCCGAGTTCGCCGCCACCAATCCAGTAGTATTTACGTCCCCTCGGGTCAAGGTTTTCCACCACGACATCTCCATATCGGCGTTTCCCCTGACGCGTCATCCGGGCACCAGCGGGGCAGCCCTTGGGCACGTTGACATTCAGGAAAGTATCAGGAGGCAACCCGTATTCGAGGATTTTTTGCGCCAACGCGTAAGCCGCCTGACCGGCAAAGTGAAAGTCCTCATAGCGGAAGGAATCGGCCGACAAAGATACCGCCATGGCGGGGACGCCCATCAAGGTAGCCTCCATGGCTGCCGAAACGGTGCCTGAATAGGTAATGTCATCCCCCATGTTCCCCCCCTTGTTTATACCGGAAACAACAAGCGAGGGTCGTTCGGCGAGAAGTCCGTGAATCCCGAGGTTGACGCAGTCCGTAGGCGTTCCGTCAACGGCGATGACGTCGGTTCTAATTTCATCGGCGCGGAGAGGAGAATGTAGCGTGAGAGAGTGCCCGGCAGCACTGCGCTCTCGATCGGGAGCGACCACGACAACCCGCCCCAGTTCAGCAAAAGCATCGACCAGTGCGCTTAACCCGGGGGAATGAACTCCATCATCGTTGGTGATCAGGATAAGCAAGGGCCCTCAGGGGTGCACAAAAAGAAACGACCGGGGGAGACCCGGTCATTCTTCAAAGGTTGATGGTCATGGAGTCTCTGAGTTTGGACAGATCGCTTCGCAACTCTTTCAAAATCGATCGTGTGTCAGAGGGCTCTGCCGGGAGTGCCTGTCCTGCCAAAGGGGTGCAGGCATCGTTTTGAAGTTTAGCCTTTGCACCGGCGATGGTATATCCCTGCTGATAGAGCAACTCTTTGAGTTTCAGGACAAGGTCGACATCTTTCTGCTGATAGATCCGTTGGTTTTTACGGGTCTTGGCCGGCCGAAAGCAGGTGAACTCCGATTCCCAATATCGCAGAACATGAGGTTTAACCCCGGTCATGTGAGCTACTTCGCCAATCTTGAAGTAGAGCTTCTCAGGGTGAATTTTCATGACCTGTCCGATCCGCTACCTGACGCAGTGGTCATTCCCCATTAATCGCGGCCTTCAGCACCTGACTCGGTTTGAAGGTGAGAATCTTCCTGGAGGTGATTTCAATCTCCTCCCCTGTTTGCGGATTGCGCCCACGCCGTGTCGCCTTCTGTTTGACAACAAAGTTGCCAAAACCGGCGATTTTGATCTTGTCGCCATCCTCAAGGGTCGTTTTCAATATGTCGAAAACCATTTCGACAATATCAGCGGATTCCTTTTTGGAGAAACCGGTTTTCAAGTAAACATTTTCGACAAGGTCCGCCTTAGTCATGGCACCTCCACATAAAAATAGTACAGGTATTTGAATTCACGGGTTTTTTTATACCACAGGAATTTAAGACGATCAACCGATTTTTTTAACGAATTTCGGCGCCCAATCTTTTTTCCAGAGCTTTAACGATTTTACCGTGAAGCGCCGCTATCTCTTCATCTGTCAGGGTTTTTTCCATGGAGCGATAGCGCACGCGGATAGCCATGCTTTTCTTACCTTCAGGGACCCCTTTGCCCCGGTACACATCGAAAAGAACGATCCCTACGACTTCGGCGCTTTTGGCCTTGTTGGCAGCTTCGAGCACCTCATTGGCCGGGGTATCTTCATCAACCAGTAAAGCACTGTCCCGATAGACTTCCGGGAAGCGGGAAAGAGGCTGAAACCCGGAGAATCCACTGGAAACGGCCTGGAGCAACGCCACATCCAGATCCAGCAGATATACGGGGGTGTCGATTTCAAAATTATCCAGTATCCTAGGGTGCACTTCCCCCATCACGCCAAGGTGTTTTCCTCGGCAGGTTAATGCGCAGGATTTGCCGGGATGAAGATAGGGTTCTTCCATCTTGTCGCCATCCCAGGACATCCCTTCAATCTCGAAACAGTTCAATATCCCCTCGGCAACGCCCTTCAAATCGTAAAAATCAACGGGGCTGTTGTCCTGAGCCCACCCTTCTGGCTCACGGCGGCCGCAGAGAATGGCACACAATCTCAGGCTTTCTCGGGGCAATTCCTCGCCGGCACTCACGGCAAACACGGGGCGAAGCTCAAAAAGTCGAAGATCTTTGGAACGATAGGCCAGGTTGCGCGCCACAGTCTGCAGAAGGCTGGGGACAAGGGTCGTCCGCATAACGGACTGTTCTTCGGTCAGGGGATTCAGGATTTTGACATTTTCCCGCCGAGGGTCTTCTGCCGGCAGTGCAATAGCATCCCAGACAGAAGGTGAGACAAAAGAATAATTGATGATTTCGGAAAAACCGGCGCCGACGAGGAAATTCCTGGCATTGCCGGAGGCCTGAATTGCGGCCGGCGGGGTATGCCCAACCGACCGGCCGACAGGCATGGTTACTGGAATCTTATCGTATCCGTTTAAGCGGGCGACTTCTTCTATGAGATCGATTTCCCTTTCCAGATCGTGGCGGAAAAACGGCACGGTGACGTTCAAGACCTCGTCCTCTGAATCACCCTTTCTTTCGACCTCAAGGGCAATGGAGCGCAACAGACGTTCTATATCCTCAAGGCCCAGGGTCAGTCCCAGCACTTCGTTGGTCCGGTGTGCACTCACGGTTACGGTCCGTTCAGACAGCCGATGGGAGTAGACGTCCAGCATACCGGTAGCGATTTTACCGCCGGCAAGCTCCTGAATCAGAGCGGCGGCTCGATCGAGGGCTACGGGGACCATGCTCACGTCCGCGCCGCGCTCGAATCGATGACTCGACTCGGAATGAATGCCCAAACGCTTGCTGGTTCGCCGGACGGTGCGCGGATCGAAGTAGGCGCTTTCCAGCAGAATATCGACAGTCTCCGGCTGGATTTCGGAGTTTTCACCTCCCATGACACCAGCAAGAGCGACCGGTCCCTGCGCATCACAAATGACCAGGTCACTGGAATCCAGTTCACGCTCCTGCCCATCGAGAGTGTTGAACTTCTCCCCTTCCCCAGCCCGCTTGACGATAATTTTTTTACCCCGCAGCAGGCTAAAGTCAAAGGCGTGCAAAGGGTGACCGAGTTCCATCATCACATAGTTGGTCACATCGACAACATTGTTGATCGACCTCATCCCCAACGACTCCAGGCGCCGGACCATCCATGCAGGAGAGGGGCCGATGCTGACGCCTTGAATAAGGCGAGCCGCATACCGGGGGCAAAGTGCGGGCTCCTCGACCGTGATGGACGTCAGAGTGCTGATCGCCACATCGGAATCAGGGATTTCCACCGCTTTGGCCACCACGGGTTTTCCTACCATGGCACCAACTTCCCGGGCCACCCCCAGGACACTCAGACAGTCAGAACGATTGGGGGTCAGGCCAATTTCAAAACGGGCATCCTTCATCTTCAAAGCATCAAAAACAGGAGTCCCCAGGGGCAGCCCTTCGGGCAAGATCAGGATGCCGGCAGACTCTTCAGAGAGTCCCAGTTCTCGTTCAGAACACAGCATGCCCTGGGATTCGAGCCCCCGAATTTTGGATTTTTTGATTTTAAAATCGCCGGGCAGAACGGAACCAACCTGAGCCAGAGCCACATGGTCACCCGTTTTGTGATTGGTGGCACCGCAGACAACCTGAACTGTTTCTTTCCCCGTATCCACCTGACAAACCGTTAGGCGGTCAGCCTGCGGATGAGGCTCGACCGAAATGAGCCTGGCCACGATGACACTGTCGAGCCCCTCTCCGATGATCTCAAGAGAGTCCACCTCAAGACCGGCCAGCGTCAACCGATGGGACAGGTCGGCAGCCGATAGGTCGAAGTCAATAAATTCTTTTATCCAGCTTGAAGTTACAATCATTTGTTAAAGCCCTTTATCAGGAATTAAATCTGCCGGAGAGATAGACATCCACTCAAAATTGACGCAAGAAGCGCAAATCATTTTCAAAAAACAGACGCAGGTCATTCACTCCATATTTCAACATCGCAATGCGCTCCAGTCCCATGCCAAAGGCAAAACCGCTGTAGATGGCGGGATCATAATTGACAGATTTAAAGACCTCTGGATCAATCATGCCGCTGCCGAGGATTTCAAGCCAACCGCTGTTTTTACATACACGGCAGCCCTTTCCACCGCAGATAACGCACTGCATATCCACTTCGGCGCTGGGCTCGGTGAATGGAAAAAAGGAAGGACGAAAGCGCACCCCGATATTCCGCCCGAAATACTGGGTAACGAAGGTCGTCAGGATCCCCTTAAGATCACCGAAGGTAATATGACGGTCGACAAGGAAACCCTCAATCTGGTGGAACATCGGGCTATGCGTCAGGTCTGAATCCCGCCGGTAAACCGTACCGGGAGCAATGACACGAACCGGGGGTTCGTGCTTGAGCATCGTGCGAATCTGGACGGGTGAGGTGTGGGTGCGAAGAACCACCTCGGGGGACACGTAAAAGGTGTCCTGCATATCGCGAGCGGGATGGTCCTTGGGGATGTTCAAGGCTTCAAAATTATAAAAATCCTTTTCCACTTCAGGTCCCTCAGCTATACCGAACCCAAGGGAAAGGAAGATTTCGGAGATTTCCTCCGTCACCAGCGTGATAGGATGCTTAGAACCGCGATACTGTTTTCTTCCCGGCAAGGTAACATCAAGGCGCTCTTTCTCAAGGCGCAGAGCAATTTCACGTTCCTTGATTGCCGCCAGACGGTTGGCAAACAGATCTTCAAGGGTTAGTTTCACCTGATTGGCAAGAGCACCAATCACGGGTCGCTCTTCAGCGGAGAGACGGCCCATTTCTTTCATGATGGCAGTCAATTCTCCCTTTTTGCCAAGAAACCGGACGCGCGCTTCCTGCAAGGTGACTTCGGTCTGCGCGGATTCGACACTTTCTCTCGCCCGCGCGAGCATATCATCAAAGTTCTGCTTCATCGTTGCCCCACTTGGTGGATAAAAAGAAGAAAGGAAGCCCGAGGGCTTCCGAAAGTGACAAATAAAAAAAAGAGATGAGGAAGGCCCTCATCTCTTTTTTCGTTTTACTGCAAATGGGCCTTGGCTTTATCCACGACCGCGGTGAACCCGCCGGGGTCACTGATCGCGAGCTGTGCCAGAATCTTTCTGTCCAGTCCGATCTCAGCCTTCTTGAGGCCATGGACCAGACGGCTGTAAGAAATCCCGTTTTCGCGTGCAGCCGCATTGATCCGGGCGATCCACAAAGCCCGGAAATCACGTTTTTTGACCTTACGGTCGCGAAACGCATAATTCAGGGCCCGATCGACGGCTTCGGTAGCACTGCGAAACAGTTTGCTGCGGGCGCCACGATACCCTTTGGCCAATTTGAGTACTTTGTTGCGTCTGCGTCTCGCTTTAAAACCTCTTTTTGCTCTCGGCATGTTCTACTCCTTCTAGTGGTGAAATAAGCGGTTTCCCGCTGCCGGATCTGAAGGGGGAGACTATTTTCCCCTCAGTTCACGGTCTTAAGCCGATAAAGACCTTGTGCCTAGAGATAGGGGATGAGCGATTTGATATTCTTTTCATCCGCCTTGTGAACCAAAGTTCCCTGGCGCAGGTCACGTTTACGCTTGGTGCTTTTTTTGGTCAGGATATGACTGGTAAAAGCTTTATTGCGACGAACCCGTCCACTACCGGTTGTACGAAAACGCTTTGCAGCGCCACGATTGGTTTTAATTTTGGGCATTCCCTGAATCTCCTTCGATTTATTTATCCAGCAAAATTCCTGATAGGTTTCTGGAGCCTTCCAAACACAATATTCTTACTGTTTCTTATTGGGGGCCAACACCATCGTCATAAACCGACCGGCCATGCGAGGGGTCATTTCCACCGCGGCTATATCCTTGACCTCATCGGCGATGCGATCCATCAGGGCTCTACCGAACTCGGGATGAGTCACTTCGCGACCGCGAAACATGACCGTCACCTTAACCTTGTTTCCGTCGTCAAGAAATCGTCGCGCGTTTTTAACCTTGAACTGGAAATCATGTTCTTCGGTCTTGGGCCGCATCTTGACTTCTTTAGTTTCAACTTTAGCGGTCTTTTTCTTGGCTTCTGCCGCCCTCTTGCTTGCCTGATATTTGTATTTGCCATAATCCATGATCCGGCAAACAGGCGGCACGGCGTTGGGGGACACCTCAACCAGATCGAGGCCCCTTGCGGTTGCGGCGGCCAATGCCTCCTCAAGGCTCAATATTCCGAGCTGTTCTCCTTCGTCGTCAACGACCCGGACTTCCCTTGCTCGAATGGCACGATTGATATTGGTCTCTTGCTTAGCTATGGTGTCACCTCCTAATGATATAACCTGCATTCATCCTGAACCAACTGGATGAACTCATCAGGTTTCATGGCATTCAAACTGTCACCGCTGCGGTGGCGTGGAGAAAGGGTGCCTTCTTCCACTTCTTTGTCACCGATGACGAGCATATAAGGTATTTTTTCAATTTGAGCTTCGCGTATTTTGTAGCCGAGCTTTTCATTGCGAAGGTCTGAATCCACCCGGATTCCCGCTTCACGCAACAATTGCGTCACTTCCCTGGCGTAATCGGCCTGACGGTCTGTCACATTAACCACACGGGCCTGCACAGGGGAGAGCCACAAAGGGAAATTCCCGGCGTAGTGCTCAATCAAAACACCGACAAACCGCTCGATCGCGCCGACAATGACTCGATGAACCATAACGGGGCGATGCTTCTCCCCATCAGGTCCGACGTAACTCAGATCAAATCGGTCAGGCAGGGTAAAATCGCACTGGATTGTAGCACACTGCCATCTTCTGTCAAGGGCGTCCTTGAGCTTAATGTCGATCTTCGGGCCGTAAAATGCGCCATCCCCCTCATTGACCTCAAAGGGCAGCCCCGAATCCTTGAGAGCGCTCATCAAGGCGCTGGTCGCCCGCTCCCAGTCCACATCGCTGCCGATCGATTTTTCAGGCCGCGTGGAGATCTCCATCTCATATTCAAAGCCGAAGATCTTCATGACATCCTGGACGAAACGGAGGACTCCCTTGATTTCACCATCCAGCTGGTCGGGAGTGCACAGGATGTGAGCATCATCCTGCGTGAAGCCGCGAACCCGGAGCAGGCCATGCAAAACACCCGATTTCTCATGGCGATGCACGGTGCCGAGCTCAAAAAAGCGCAAAGGCAGATCCCGGTAGGAGCGTTTTTTTGATTTATAAATAAGCATGTGGGCCAGGCAATTCATGGGTTTGATCCCATAACTCTGCTCGTCCACTTCCGTGAAGTACATATTTTCCCGGTAATTTTCATAATGACCGGATGTTTTCCACAAGTCAGTGCGGAGAATCTGCGGTCCCATGACGATATCGTACCCTCGCCGCAGATGTTCCTTGCGCTCGAAATCCTCCAGGACAGTGCGCAGCAAGGCTCCTTTGGGGTGCCAGATGACCAGCCCGGCGCCAGCCTCATCGTTAAAGCTGAAGAGATCAAGCTCGCGACCCAACTTGCGGTGATCCCGCTTGCGTGCTTCTTCAAGCTTGTCCAGATAGGCCTTAAGCTGTTTCTTATCGGGAAAAGCCGTGGCATAAATACGCTGCAGCATGGCGTTTTTTTCATCACCACGCCAATAGGCGCCGGCCAGACTGGTCAGTTTGAACGCTTTTATTTTACCCGTGGAAGGCAGGTGCGGGCCACGACATAAATCGACGAATTCTCCCTGGCGATACAGGGAGACGGTCTCGTTGGGGAGGTCCTCAATCAATTTGACCTTATAGGACTCCCCCATCTGCCGAAACAGTTCGATAGCGCTGTCCCGAGTCATCTCCTCCCGTTCAATGGGGAGATCGGCCTTGGCCAGCTCGGCCATGCGGGATTCAATCTTTTCGAATTCTTCGGGGGTAAATTTGTGGGTATCGCTATAGAAGTCGTAATAGAAACCGTTTTCGATGGATGGTCCAATGGTGACCTGAACTTCTCCCCCAAAAAGATCCTTTACCGCGTGGGCCATGAGATGCGCCGCAGAATGGCGATAAACGTCCAGGCCATCCTCCGAGTTGAGGGTAATCAACTCCAGCCGACAATCCCGGTCAAGAGTCGACGACACATCGACCAGGTGGCCATCGACCTTTGCCGCGACGGACTGACTGGCCAACCCTTCACTGATCGACCGGGCCACCTCAAACACGGAAATTCCTTCGGCAACTTCCCGAATCGACCCGTCAGGCAGTTCAACGCGAATTGCTTCCATTTTGCACCCCGCTAATGAAAAGAGGCATCCAAAGATGCCTCTATCGTTTAATCATCCCAGAATGTAATCTGGTAGGCACGGGCGGGATTGAACCGCCGACCCCTACCGTGTCAAGGTAGTGCTCTCCCACTGAGCTACGTGCCTACAACCGAAATGCCGGTACCTTTTATCAAACCGCATAAAGCAAGTCAAGCAATTTTATTACAGTCCAAGCGCATTTTTTAGTCGAGACGGCCTTCAATGCGAATCAGGTGGCTCTTTTCACGAATCACCTCAAGGGCGTCAATTTCTTTAAGAGCGTTCTTGATATTCACCTCACGGGCATCGTGGGTAACCAGAACAACCGGGACCGACAATCCTTCCTGGCGATCGGGCTGGATCATGGAGGCGATGCTGATGTCGTGAGCACCGAGAATTCCGGCAATCTGGGCCAGAACACCTGGACGGTCCATAACGGCGAACCGCAGGTAATAAGGGCCGACAATATCGTCCATTGATTTAATTGGCAAATCCTGAATGCTGGCGGGGCAATAACCCATCACCGGGGAGCGCGTCTTGACCCCCTGAAGGATATTGCGTCCCAGGGACATGACATCACCCATGACGGCACTAGCGGTAGCATCCATGCCGGCACCAGCGCCCTGAAGGGTCACGGGGCCGACAAAATCGCCGACCAGACGAACGGCGTTCAACACCCCATCGACCTGAGCGAGAGGATAATCGTCAGGAATCATGGTAGGATGAACCCGGGCCTCGATCTGCCCCCCCTCTTCTTTGCCGATCGCCAGGAGTTTGATTTTGTAGCCCATCTGCTTGGCAAATTCGATATCGACCAGAGAGAGCTGGGATATCCCCTCTGTGTAGACCTTGGAAAAGTCGACGCGGGTCCCAAAGCACAAGGATATCAGCAGGGCCAATTTGTGAGCGGTGTCAATCCCTTCCACATCGAAGGTAGGGTCGGCTTCTGCATACCCCTTCGCCTGCGCTTCTTTGAGTACGGAAGAAAAATCCTCTCCGTCTTCCGTCATGCGCGTCAGAATGTAATTGCAGGTCCCATTGAAAATTCCGAAGACACTATGAAAATTGTTCCCGCAAAGATTTTCCTTAATGGCGGAAATGATGGGGATTCCCCCACCGACTGCCGCTTCAAAAAGCACTTCCACGCGGTGCTTTTCCGCCGCCTGCAGAATTTCCTGACCATGAACAGCAAGCAGCGCCTTATTGGCCGTAACGACATGTTTGCCGTTTTGAATGGCCTTCAAAACAAACGAACGCGCGGGTTCATACCCACCGATCAGTTCAACGACGACATGAATATCGGGATGGCTGACAACTTCATTCGCATCGGTAGTCAGCATACCGTCCGCAAGGCTCACACCCCGATCGCGCACGATATCCAGGTCCGCTATTTTGACCAGATTGACCTTGCATCCGAGGCGCTGTTCAATAATTTTAGCGTTTTTCTGGATAAGGCGAACCACACCGGTCCCAATGGTTCCAAAGCCTAAAAGACCAATATTGATGCTTTGCATAGTAAAAACTCCACCCACAGAAGATGTGACCTTTGATTCAAAAGACAAAGTGTCATTTCAGGCGTTACTCACCCTGAAAGGTCAGAAGACATTCCATGTTAACCAGGGAGGAACCGGCCAGAAAACTCTCGATAGCTCCCTGAAGAGACTCCTGCCTCTCTTGGGCGGGCAGGATCAGGGCTAACGCCACGCGCCTGAATCCAGCCCTGTAAACAGTCTCAAGGGCTTGCCGGGCAAGACTTTCCATTTTTTTTGTGTCCAGGGATTGAGACTTGCCCCCTCCAAAAAACATCACCCAATCAGCAGAAACGCGATGATCGGTCAAAACGGCCAGACGTTGCCCCGCTTCACCGCCGATAAATCCGTCGAGCAGTTTTTTAGTCAAAAGGCCGCGAAGACGCCAATCAAGCAGGGCTGCGGCGCCACGAACAGGTTTTTGATCTTCAAAGATAAATGAGACAATGACCTCCCCGTCCAGCTTATCGGCAGGAAGGTCAAGAACCCGCACGCGCGTCATGAAGCAACGGGCCTGCTTTCACGAGATATCTTATCCAGAATGCCGTTAACAAAGGAGGGGGTATCGACGGTGCCATACCGCTTGCCAATTTCAATAGCCTCGTTAATCACCACATTGGACGGAATATCCGGCCGATAGAGCAACTCATAGGCTGCGAGGCGCAGCAGAGAGAGATCCACCCGGGACATCCGGTCCAGCGACCAATTGGTCGAATGCCTTGAAATAACCTGATCAATCTGTTCCAGATGCTGGTCGACCCCATAAATCAGCTCTTCGGCAAAAGAGCGCTGGTCCAAGGGCACAGAGTCAGAAGCGCCCTCGACCGGTTCGCCGAGAATATCGTCCTGAAAATGAAAGTTGCGCCAGAAATCACCCAGTACCGCGTCAACGGTGGCATTCTGGTCAAACAGGCTGTAGATGATTTTCAGAGCGAGCTCTCTTCCTTTCCTGCGCGTCCCCATGTTCTTAGAGCGCCTTGAAGAGATTGGCCATTTCAATGGCGCTGACAGCGGCGTCAAATCCCTTGTTGCCTGCCTTTGTCCCAGCCCTCTCAATAGCCTGCTCGATGGTATCCGTGGTCAAAACCCCGAACGACACGGGGATACCGGATTCCAGACTGACTGAAGCGACGCCCTTGGAAACTTCAGCACTGACATACTCGAAATGCGGAGTAGCACCGCGGATAACGCATCCAAGGCAAATGATCGCGTCATAGCGACTCGTTTGCGCCACCTTCTTGGCCGCAACGGGTATTTCAAAGGCTCCAGGCACCCGAACCGTATGAACATCCTCACCGTTTGCCCCATGGCGTACCAGAGCATCCATGGCCCCCTCTACCAGACGGTCACAGATAAAACTGTTGAAGCGGCTCACAATCAGCGCCACCTTAAGCCCCTTGGCGTCCAATTTCCCTTCATAAACCTGGCTCATCATGATCTCCTATACCGATACCATTAACAGGCAAAGCTGCACCTTAAAGATTTTCAAGAAGATGTCCCATCCTCTCCCGTTTCGTTTTCAAATACCGGCGATTGGCGTTTGTCGGTGCGACTTCCAGGGGCACCCGGCCAACGATCTCCAGCCCGTAACCCTCCAGTCCAACAATTTTTTTGGGGTTGTTCGTCATCAGCCGGAGTTGCCGGATACCCAGTTCAGAAAGTATCTGAGCACCGATGCCGTAATCCCGCAAGTCGGCTTTGAAGCCAAGGGCTTCATTGGCTTCAACGGTATCGTGCCCCTGGTCCTGCAGAGCGTAAGCGCGAAGCTTGTTCACCAAGCCGATTCCTCGACCTTCCTGCCGCATATACAGGATGACGCCGCTTCCCTCTTGAGCGATCTGCTGCATGGCTGCATGAAGCTGATCGCCGCAATCGCACCGGAGCGACCCAAAGACATCGCCGGTCAGGCACTCGGAATGCACGCGGACAAGAACAGGCTGAGTGGGATCAATCTCACCCTTCACCAGGGCCAGATGCTGGGCGTGGTCCACATCATTTTCGTAGGCAATGGCACGGAATTCGCCACCGTAAGGTGTGGGCAAAACGGTCTCAGCCGCACGCCTCACCAGGAGTTCCTTGCGCATCCGATACGCTACCAGGTCAGCAATGGTGATGATTTTCAGGTCATGCTGCTGAGCAAAAACCTTCAATTGAGGCATTCTGGCCATGGTCCCGTCATCGTTCATGATTTCGCAGATGACGCCTGCAGGCTTGAGTCCAGCCAGGCGGGCCAGATCCACAGAGCCTTCGGTTTGTCCGGCCCGAACCAGCACTCCACCTTTTTTGGCTCTGAGGGGAAAGACGTGCCCGGGTCGAGCCAGATCGTTGGCGGTGGTCTCATCAGCCAGAGCGACCTGAATCGTGGTCGCCCGATCGGCCGCGGAGATTCCCGTGGTCACCCCGCGTTTAGCCTCGATGGACACGGTAAACGCTGTGCCGAAAGAGGATGAATTGTTTTTCACCATCAGGGGAAGGTCAAGGAGGTCCGCTCTCTCCTCGGTCATGGTCAGACAGATAAGCCCACGACCTTCTTTCGCCATGAAATTTATGGCTTCAGGGGTAACCAATTCGGCCGCCATGGCCAGATCCCCCTCGTTTTCCCGATCTTCGTCATCGACGAGGATAACCATTTTCCCCTGCCGAATGTCTTCAAGGGCTGCTTCTATTTTTCCAATAGGCATGTCAGGCACTTCCTTTCGAGAGGCGCAATCATGTCACACAAATCCATGGTTTGCAAGAAATTCAAAGTTCACGGACGAGCTCTTTGGCCCTTCTGTACGCTGTCCCAGAAGACGCTCAACGTACTTTCCGAGGATGTCCGTTTCGATATTCACCCTGCTCCCCTGCTGCATGTACTGAAGAGTTGTCTCGGAAAGGCTGTGGGGGATTATCATCAGCGAAAAGTCCTTTTCCGTCACCTCGTTGACCGTCAGGCTGATGCCGTCGACAGCCACGGACCCTTTGACGACAAGATATCGGTGACACCCATCCGGTATGGAAATGACGAGGCGTTCGGCATTGCCTATGCGGCTCCGTGACCGAATCACGCCGACGCCATCGACATGGCCCGTCACGATGTGCCCGCCCAGGCGATCGGCAAGCCGCAGGGCACGCTCCAGGTTGACCCGCTGGCCGACCCGCAACTCCGCCAGGCTGGTTCGGGTCACGGTTTCCCGGGAGACATCGGCGGAAAAAGCACCTCCCCCTTTGGAGACGACCGTGAGACAGATGCCATTGACCGCGATACTTTCCCCAAGCAGGAGATCCTCCTGAGGGAACCGCGTAGAGACGGTAAGCTGATAGCTTTCTTCACCCTTTTGGATTTTCAGCAGGGTTCCGATATCTTGAATCAGTCCGGTGAACATGAGTAAACGTCTCCCTCCACAAGGATATCCTCGCCAAACGATCTGAAACGAACGTGCTTGAGACGCCATGCCCCTGACAGGCGGACAGCTCCCGGCCCGGCAAACAGACCCCGGCCATCTTCTCCCCCCAACAATACCGGCCCGATGAAAACCATGGCTCTATCGACCAATCCTTGCCGCAAAAGGCTCCCATTGAGGACGGCACCACCTTCGAGGATCAGATTCTGGATTTCCATTTTCCCCAAGGCGCGCATGAGAGCGTTCAGGTCGACCTGGCCATCTTTTTCAGGGAGCGTAAGAACCTGCACCCCGACAGCCTGCAACCGGTTGATCTTGGCGGGGTCGGCAGCCTTGGTGGTAGCCACCAGGGTGGACTGATCGGCAGAAAGCGTCACCAGAGCTGAATCTTCGGGGATGCGCAGGAAAGAGTCAACAACAACCCGGAGGGGATTTCGCCCCCCTCCCGGCAGACGCGTGGTCAATCGGGGGTTGTCAGCTAAAACCGTACCGATGCCGACCATGACGGCGTCAGCCTTATCCCGCTGTTGATGCACATACAAACGGCTGTGTTCATTCGAGATCCACTGGGAATCCCCGGACGAGGTTGCACAGAATCCATCAAGCGTTATGGCGGACTTGAGTGTAACCAGCGGCTTTCCCGTAAGCACATGCTTGGCAAAAGGGGCAATCAGACGGCGACATTCCTCTGCCAGCACGTCGGTCACCACCTCAACGCCATTATCCGAAAGCAGAGCGATCCCCCTACCGGAAACCCTGGGATTGGGATCCTTCGTACCCACGAAAACCCTCCGGATGCCAGCGGCCAGAATGGCCTCAGCGCAGGGCCCCGTCCGGCCATGATGGGAACAGGGTTCCAGGGTTACATACAAATCCGCATCGCCAGCCTGTTCACCCGCCTGCCTGAGCGCATTAATCTCGGCATGGGGCTCTCCGGCACGGTGATGATATCCTTCACCGACAACTCCCCCCTGACGGACAATGATGGCTCCTACCGCAGGATTGGGCCGGGTGCGCCCCTCGGCCAGGCGGGCCAGATCAAGAGCCCGCGACATATAATATTCAGGTGATTGATTTGCAGGATTTGCCATATCAAAAAGCGAAAAGAAAGGGATTATGTGCCTGAAGATGGAAAACGGTCGGATTAAGCGTTTTTGTTCTCTTTGGCCAGGATTTCTTTAAGTTCGGCCATAAACTCGTTGATATCTTTGAATTGTCGGTAAACAGAGGCAAAACGCACATAAGCAACCTCATCAACGTTCCTTAAGGCCTCCATAACACCCTCGCCGATGCGACTGGCGTCAATTTCCTTTTCGCCACTTTCCTGGAGAGAAATTTCCAACTGATCCACCAGTTTTTCGATAGTGGCAATTGAAACAGGTCTTTTTTCACAGGCTCGCTGCATACCCGCAATGATTTTCAGACGGTCGAAAGGTTCGCGGCGGCCATCCTTTTTGACAACCAACGGCAGAATCTCTTCCACCCGTTCATAGGTCGTGAACCGACGGCCACAGTCAATGCATTCTCTTCTTCTACGGATGTTGTTCCCTTCTTTACCCAGTCGGGAATCAATGACCTTGGTGTCTTCAAAACTGCAGAACGGGCACTTCATATCAGAGTTCCAGGGCCTTTCCGTCGGTAAAATCCGCAAACGAATGAACGCCTATACCGGATTCGGCCAGCAGCTCCAGGGAGAGTTGATCAGGGTATCCTTCCAGATAGACAATGCTGGAGATGCCGGCATTGATCAACATTTTGCTACAGATGACACAGGGGGAATTGGTGCAGTAGAGGGTGCCGCCACTGATGTTCACCCCATGTTTAGCAGCCTGAATGATGGCATTCTGCTCTGCATGGAGTCCGCGACACAGTTCATGACGCTCCCCGGAGGGAACATTCAATTTCTGTCGCAAACACCCAACTTCGGAACAATGGGCTATTCCCGACGGGGTACCATTGTACCCCGTCGCCAGAATATTCTTTTCCTTCACGACAACGGCCCCGACCTGGCGGCGCAAACAGGTAGATCGCCTGGCCACGAGGCGGGCAATCTCCATGAAGTATTCATCCCAGGTCGGCCGACTCATGCGGAAAGACGATGAGCGTATAAAGGAAATTTCAAGCAGAGTTCTTTAACTTCCTGTCGAATCGTCTGCAGCTCGGCCTCGTTATCCACGTTGGCAAGAGCGCGAGCCATCCAGGCAGCCACCATTTCCATTTCAGGCTCTTTCAGGCCACGAGTCGTGGTGGCGGGAGTACCGACCCGGAAACCGCTGGTCACAAAAGGTGACCGGGTATCGAAAGGCACGGCATTCTTGTTGACCGTAATGCCGGCCTTCTCCAGGGTCTCTTCCGCCACCTTGCCGGTAATGTCCTTATTCGATAAATCAACCAGCATAAGATGGTTGTCCGTTCCGCCAGAGACGATATCAAAACCGTGACGATTGAGAGACGCGGCGAGGGCCTTGGCGTTTTTGACGACCTGCCGGGCATATTCCTTGAATTCAGGGGCCAGCGCTTCCTTGAAAGCAACGGCTTTGGCAGCAATAACATGCATCAGCGGACCGCCCTGAATCCCCGGGAAAATATTGCTGTTAAGTTTTTTAGCATATTCCTCACGACAGAGGATCATGCCGCCACGAGGGCCCCGCAATGTTTTATGCGTGGTGGTGGTGACAAAGTCAGCATACGGCACAGGGTTCGGATGCTCGCCAGCAGCCACCAGACCAGCAATATGAGCCATGTCGACCATCACCATAGCGCCAACCTTATCGGCGATTTGCCGAAACGCGGGAAAATCCAGGGTTCGGGAGTAGGCGCTGGCCCCGACAACAATCATCTTGGGTTTATGCTCAAGAGCCAGCCTCTCTACCTCATCATAGTCAATTCGGCCCGTCTCTTTTTTGACACCGTAGGGGATGATATTAAACAACTTACCGGAAAAATTGACAGGAGAACCGTGGGTCAGATGTCCCCCGTGAGCCAGATTCATCCCCAAGATGGTATCTCCGGGCTGGCAGACGGAAAAATAAACGGCCATGTTGGCCTGAGATCCGGAATGAGGTTGCACATTGGCGTGTTCCGCCCCAAAGAGGGCTTTGGCACGATCAATCGCCAACTGCTCGGCCACGTCGACAAATTCGCAGCCGCCATAGTAGCGTTTACCGGGATATCCTTCAGCATACTTATTGGTAAGAACGGACCCTTGCGCTTCGAGCACCTCTTCGCTGACAAAGTTCTCCGAGGCGATAAATTCTAGACTGTACTCCTGCCGCCCCGTCTCTTTCTGGATGGTTGCTGCAATTTCAGGATCAAATTTGGCCAGCCGTTCCGACATGTGACATACCCTCCGGTTAAAAAGCTGTGATTATGGCCTGCAAAGACGATGGGCAGGCCAGCGGCCTGCCCATCGTCTTTCTGCCTCTAGATTTTTCCGGCACCTATGGCTCTTTCCAGCTCGGCGATCTTGTCAAGCCGCCGCTGATGCCTTCCCCCCTCAAATTCGGAGTCGAGCCAAGCCGCCACCATCTCAATACCCTGGTCGGAAGTCTGAATACGTCCTCCAAGCACAAGGATATTCGCGTTGTTATGTTCTTTGGCCATGCGAGCGGTAAATTCGTCGTGGGCCAAAGCCGCCCTGACTCCCGGGAACTTATTGGCGACGATGGACATCCCTATCCCGGTGCCACAGATCAGGATTCCGGCGTCTGCTTCTCCCAAAGAAACAGACCGGGCCACTTTTTCACCAAAATCAGGGTAGTCGACGGACTCGGAACCATTGGTTCCCAGATCACGAACATCCACCTGTTTGTCTTGAAGATAGTTTTTGAGCGCTTCTTTGAGCTCAAGGCCCCCGTGATCACTTGCAATGATGAGCATTTTCGTTAATTGTCCCGGATTTAGATTTTTTTGAATAGCAGGGTCGCGTTGGTGCCGCCGAATCCGAAGGAGTTGGACAGAGCGACTTTGACGTCGGCCTTGCGCGCTTCATTCGGCACATAGTCCAGATCGCACTCGGGATCAGGCTCCTCATAGTTGATGGTGGGAGGCACAACCCCACGTTCCATGGCCAGCAACGCGTAGACCGCTTCGATCCCCCCAGCGGCGCCAAGGGCATGGCCCGTCATACTCTTGGTAGAGCTGACCAGGACTTTGCTGGCATGGCTGCCGAGCACCGACTTGATTGCCATGGTTTCATAAAGATCATTGAAGTGCGTAGAGGTCCCGTGCGCATTAATATAATCGACCTGATCTGGGGAGATGCCAGCGGTAGACAGTGCCATCTTGATGCAGCGGGCTGCCCCCTCGCCTCCAGGTGCGGGCGCTGTCAAGTGATGAGCGTCACCGGTCAGACCGTAACCGCTTATTTCTGCGTAAATTTTGGCCCCGCGTTTTTTAGCACTCTCATATTCTTCCAAAATCAGAATACCCGCGCCTTCTGCCATGACAAAACCGTCACGATTCTTGTCAAACGGGCGACTGGCTGCAGTGGGGTCATCATTGCGCGTGGAAAGAGCTTTCATGACATTGAATCCGCCGATCCCGAGTGGGGTGATCGTGGATTCGGTCCCACCGGCGATCATGGCGTCCGCATCCCCACGCTGGATCATTCGAAAAGCGTCTCCAATCGAGTGGGTGCCTGTCGCACAAGCGGAAACAGAGGAAAGGTTGGGCCCTTTGGCACCATATTTAATGGAAATCTGACCGGGAGCCAGATTAATAATCAGCATTGGAATGAAGAAGGGGGAAATCTTTTTATATCCACCTTCAAGAAAGGCCTGGTGGTATTTTTCAATAGCGGGAAGTCCACCAAGACCGGCTCCGACCAGGACGCCAACGCGTTCAGCGTTGTCCTCGGTGATTTGAAGGCCGGAATCCTGCATAGCCAATTCAGCCGCTCCCAGAGCGAACTGAATGAACAAGTCCATCTTTTTGATTTCTTTTTTGTCGATAAAATCTTCGGCATTAAAGTCTTTGACTTCGCCGGCAATTTGAGTGGGAAAATCGGATGCATCGAAACGAGTTATCCGATCAATGCCGGATTTTCCATTTATCAAAGCATCCCAGTTTTTTTCCACCCCGGTTCCAAGAGCAGAAACAACCCCGACACCTGTCACAACGACTCTACGCATGATGATACTCTTCCTCCGTAAGGGCAATTAAACCCACCAGCGGGATGTTCTTCGCGACCCGGGTCCTGTGTTGGCTCCAAGAACGCCAGACCGGGCTTTTAGTACATGAACAAAGAACAAGGGAGGAGAAAGCCTCTCCCCCCTTGACTGAACCTTAGGCCTGTTCGCTGATATAGCTGACCGCGTCCTGAACAGTCTGGATCTTCTCAGCGTCCTCGTCGGAGATTTCAACGTCGAACTCTTCTTCAAGAGCCATGACCAGTTCAACGGTATCGAGGGAATCAGCACCAAGATCGTCCATGAAAGACGCATCGTTGGTTACCTGATCCTCATCCACACCCAGCTGCTCAGCAACAATCTGTTTAACTCTTTCTTCAATAGAAGCCATTTGCTTTTCCTCCTTTTTGTTGTTCAAGCCGATCGATGACCGGACAAGTGTTTGTACTTCCTGTACCCCTACATATACATTCCGCCGTTAATTCCAAGCACTTGACCTGTAATGTAACCGGCGTGATCCGATGCCAAAAAGTTAACGGCCTGCGCGATGTCTGAGGCATCACCAAGACGGCCCAGGGGAATCTGCGCAGCCAATTCCTGGCGCGTTTTTTCCGGCAGAGCTTCCGTCATGTCGGTGGTTATGAAACCCGGGGTGATGGCGTTGACGGTAATATTCCTTCTGGCCAGTTCCTTGGCGACAGATTTTGTAAGGCCAATGAGACCGGCCTTGCTGGCACAATAATTGGCCTGCCCCGGGTTCCCCATTTCTCCTACAACGGATGAAATATTAATGATCCGACCAAACTTCTGTTTGGTCATGACCTTGGCCGCGGCCCGTGTACAGAGAAAAGCTCCCTTGAGGTTGGTGCCAAGAACCGCATCCCAATCCTCATCCTTCATGCGCAGCAGCAGACCATCCCGGGTAATACCGGCATTGTTGACCAGAATATCAAGGCGGCCAAAATGGCTGACCGCGGTCTCGATTATGCGATCGGCGTCTGCGGTGACTGCGACATCACCAACAACACTGACACAGGAGCCGCCCGCAGCTTCGATTTCACGACATAAGGCCTCTATCCCCGGTGCACTTCTTGCCGACACAATCACTTTAGCACCGGCCGCTGCCATGGCAAGGGCGATAGTACGTCCAATCCCCCGAGACGCGCCTGTAACGATCCCAACGCGATCTTTGAGCATATAAAACCTCCTAGAAGTTCGCCTGCAGATTTTTAAGGCTGTCAGGGTCTTCCAGATTCCCGACAGGGATCCCTTTGGCAATGCGGCGAACCAATCCGGAAAGAACTTTCCCAGGACCCACTTCGATAAAACGTTCCACGCCCAGATCCACCATTTTCAAAATCGACTCATCCCAGCGGACCGGAGCACTGACCTGGCGAACGAGAAGATCCTTGATTTGGGCGTGATCCTGATTGGGCAGAGCCTCCACATTGCTGACCACGGGCATCTTCATGGCCGAGATCATGACGTCATCAAGAACCTCTTTCAGACGGAGTCCCGCGGGGGTCATCAAAGAACAATGAAAGGGGGCGCTTACAGGTAAAGGCATCGCCTTTTTGGCGCCCTTTTCCTTGGCTAGAGCGATCGCGCGTTCTACAGCCTGAACGTGACCAGCAATGACGACCTGGCCAGGGCTGTTAAAATTGGCCGGTGCAACAACATCACCCTGCGCTGCCTCCCGACAGACTTCGTCAAGATCTTTGCCCTCCAGCCCGAGGATGGCAGCCATAGATCCCGTACCGACAGGGACGGCTTCCTGCATGAAAACCCCGCGGGCACGGACCGTTTTAACGGCATCAGCGAAAGCCAGTGCGCCAGAAGCCACGAGTGCCGAATATTCGCCCAGGGAATGACCGGCCAGATAAGCCGGATCCAGATTCAGTTCGGACTCAAGGACACGAAAGGCCGCGACACTGGTCGTCAGGATAGCGGGTTGTGTATTTGCAGTGAGCTTCAGGTCCTCTTCAGGCCCTTGAAAACAAAGGGTGGATATCTTGAATTGAAGAGCGTCATCAGCCTCTTCAAAAACCTGTTTCGCCACGGGAAAATTATCAGCCAGCGCTTTTCCCATGCCGGCGTACTGAGATCCCTGTCCGGGAAAAATCAAAGCAACCATAATGGCCAAGACTCACTTTGTATGCTGAAATTACCAGCGGATTAGAGCCGCCCCCCAGGTCAGACCTCCCCCGAAGGCGTCAAGCAGAACGATATCGCCGGGCTGTATCCTCCCAAGACGATTGGCTTCATCCAGCGCAATGGGAATTGAAGCGCCGGAAGTATTACCGAAACGATCAACATTGACGTAAACCTGTTCATCGCTAAGGCCAATTCGCTTGGCTGTGGCATCGAGTATGCGCTGATTGGCCTGATGGGGAATGAAGAGATTGACGTCTTTGGCGGTCATCCCATTCGCCTCAAGAGCTTCGAAAGCCACCTCGGTCAGGGATCTGACGGCGATTTTAAAAACTTCATTCCCCTGCATTTTCAAATAAGGCAGGCGAGCCTTCAAACCTTCTTCGGATGCTGGATTCCGCGACCCGAATCCAGGCTGATAGAGAAGTTCCGCATAGGACCCATCGGCGTGAAGATGGGTCGAAAGGATACCCTTGTCTTCGTTGCACGCTTCGAGCACAACGGCACCTGCGCCATCACCAAACAAAACACAGGTATTGCGGTCTTCCCAGTCAACGGCACGGGTGAGCACCTCGGCGCCAATGACAAGAGCCTTGGAGCCAGCCCCGGACCGTATCCGGCTGACGGCGATATCGAGGGCATAGACAAAACCACTGCAGGCCGCAGAAACATCAAAGGCGGCGCAGTTTTGAATGCCAAGCTTATGCTGAACGACGCATGCGGTAGCAGGCCAGGGGTAGTCTCCGGTGATGGTGCCGACAATGATCATGTCGATCTCTTCTGCCTGCACACCGGCCATACTCAAAGCACGGCGAGAAGCCTCGGCCGCCAGATCGGAGGTCACTTCATGCTCCGCCGCAACATGCCGGGTACGGATGCCGGTACGACTGGTAATCCATTCGTCGGAGGTATCCAGAAATTTTTCGAGATCGAAGTTGGTCAGTATTTTTTCAGGAACATAAGAGCCCGTTCCTGTTATTTTGACATTTATCATTTACTCCTTCTCCTCGCCGACATGTCCTGGGTCAAACCGATTATTGTCTACAAGCCTTATTAATCAGCTTGAGTTTCTGTTTTCTCCAGTTGGGCCACCAGCTTTTCGTTGGTTTTGCTTGCCACGGCCTCGCAAGCCATATTGATAGCATTCATAATGGCCTTCGAATTGGACCCGCCATGGCAGATCATACCAACACCGTCGATCCCCAGCAGTGGAGCGCCTCCGTATTCGGCATAATCCACCTTTTTCTTAAAGGCCTTAAAAGCGGGTTTGGCCAGAAGGAAGCCGACCTTGGCCAAAAAACGGCTGGTCATCTCCTTCTTGAGCATGGTACCGACAGCCTCCACCAGCCCCTCGGATACTTTAAGGACGACGTTGCCGACAAAACCGTCGCATACCACAACATCCGCCCTGCCGTTATAGATATCGCGACCTTCGACGTATCCAACATAGTTGAAAGGGGCCGTCCTGAGTAATTTATGAGCCTCTCGGGACAGCTCGTTCCCCTTCTTTTCCTCTTCCCCATTCGAAAGCAGACCAACCCTGGGACGCCCTTTGCCAAGGACACTGCGGCAGTAAACTTCGCCCATCAGCGCAAACTGGGCGAGATGCTGCGGCTTGCAGTCCACATTCCCCCCCACGTCGAGGACAAGGGTCTGGTCATTGAGATTGGGGACGATCGTCGCAATAGCAGGCCGGTCAATCCCCCTGATCCGTTTAAGCACAAACATCCCAGCGGCCATGGTGGCTCCCGAGTTGCCTGCGCTGACAACGGCACTTGCCTCGCCGTTTTTAATCAGGTTAAAAGCGACGCGAATAGAAGAATCCTTCTTCTTCCTGACGGCATCGGAAGCCGAATCGCTCATCCCGACGACTTCACTGGCCTGTTGGATGCGAATATCCAACCCCTCGACGGAATGTTTGGTCAGTTCCGATTTGAGTCTATTCGATTCCCCGACAAGAATAATGGAAATACCAAATTTTCTTGCCGCAGCAACGGCACCCTCAACTTCAACCTGGGGAGCATTATCTCCCCCCATGGCATCAACGGCTACGACAATAGACTTCAATCAGGCCTCTTACTCTTCAGTACCAACGATGGTTTTGCCCTTATAGGTACCACAGGAACCACAAACCCGGTGAGGTTGTTTCGGCTCCTTGCATTGGGGGCAAATGGAGATTCCAGGTGCACTCAGGGCATCGTGGGCGCGGCGCATATCGCGCTGGGATTTGGAAGTTTTCTTCTTAGGTACAGCCATTTTCAATTTCTCCTTCTGTATTCAAGCCATCGGCTCTTTGCGTGCTCAAGGCACCTTTTTGACAGGGTCAGACCTCTACTCTTTTTTATCCACCTTGAAATTTCTCAAGGCCGAAAACTTTAAACTGAAATCGTTTTTATCGCAGCTGCAGTCTTCCTGGTTAAGATTGGCGCCACATTTGGGACAAAGCCCTTTGCAGTCCGTTTCACAGAGAGGACGCAGAGGCAATGCCATGACCACCTCCTGCTGAACCGCTTCCCTCAGATCGATGGACTCGCCAGAGTAAAGCATCAACCCCATGTCTTCCGGCGATATTTCCAGATCCTCCCCCTCCCCTTCAATCTCGGGAAGCTCCTTGACATAAGTCAGGGAGAAAGAACTCTGGATCGGGGTCTTATATTCGACCAGACACCGACTGCAATAAAAAGTGGCTTCCGTGCTGACAGTTCCGGAAACGTTGACCATGCCATCAAGCAGGGAAACATGCAACCGGGTCTGCAAAACCTCGGAAAACAAGACCTCTTTTTGCTGCTGCATATCCGCTAAAACAGGAAAGGAAGCCGCTGGTTCAGCAAGTTCCAGAGACAGCCCTTCTTCGGTTATGTTGTCGATATGTATAAGCAAAAGGGTTTCCCGGCAGCAAGAAAGCGGTTAGTATAAAGACTACCCTTGGTTTGTCAAGGGAAAACACAGCCCTACAGGGCAGCAAGTAAGCAGTTTTTATTAGCGTATATCCTTTCTTTTTGCAAGCCTTTAATTCAGACCCCAAAGACTGCATCAAGAGCAAAGAACCTCCAATTTACAGAGGGAAAGGCGAACCCTGATGAC
This sequence comes from Desulfuromonadales bacterium, assembly GCA_033549025.1. Classification (GTDB taxonomy): domain Bacteria; phylum Desulfobacterota; class Desulfuromonadia; order Desulfuromonadales; family SZUA-540; genus SZUA-540. The sequence continues at coordinate 14,189 of JAWSUS010000019.1, read as the reverse complement.
CAGAACAGCTGAAGCTATCGACAACCTTTCATCCATCATTGAAGCGCTAAGATCTCCCCAGGGTTGCCCCTGGGATGCCGCACAGACATCGGATACCCTGAAACCATTTCTCCTTGAGGAAACCTACGAAGTTCTTGAAGCGATCGACAGTGGAGATCCGACCGCTATCAGGGAAGAACTGGGCGATCTATTGATGCAGATCGTCTTCCATGCACGCATATTTGAGGAAAGACAACTATTCAACCTGGCAGACGTCGCCAACGAAATATCCCAAAAACTCATCCGACGCCACCCCCATGTATTTGAAAAAAGCGTCGAACTGGATCATGCCAGCCTGAGAGCACAATGGGACCACATCAAAAGCCAGGAAAAGACCAGAAAAAACAAAAACCCCCATCAGTTCTCCGGAATCCCCGCGAACCTGCCGGCCCTGGCCCGCGCCAGAAAAGTCCTGGAAAGGACCAACCCAAAAGAAATCGGGCCACTGGACCAGAAGAAGGCCTGGGATGAAGTAGCGCAAAGACTGGAAAAGCTCAAAGACAACCAACAATACGACCAGCAACAGACCGAAACCGCACTGGGCGAAACCCTTTTTTCCCTTGCCAGACTGTGTTACGTATCCAGAGTGGACCCTGAAGAGGCCCTCAGAAAAGCAACCAACCGCTATATGTCTTCGCGTTTAAAATAGACCTTATCGGGTTATGATTGCCAAAAACGCTTAGCTTTCAGGCAGGTCCCCTTCTTTTCCACACAAGCAGTGGACAACCTGTGAACACTCCTGTGGATAGTGTCTCCAATGAACGGCACCAGCCGCGAAATAGCGTATTGCCTATTATTTGTGCAATCTTTTTTATGTGTGTTTTCAGTATGTTGGACTCGTCTTGGCAAAAAGCACCCCAAAACGGCAACCCACCCTCAACACTCAACAACCAAAAGGGAAAAACGGAGAGATATGTTTATAAAGCTTCTGTTAATCTTCATCATCGTACCCATCATCGAGCTCTACGTGCTGCTTGAAGCGGGGAAGATCATTGGCATGCCCCAAACCATCGCCCTCATTATCCTGACGGGAATAGCCGGTGCTTACCTGGCACGTTCGCAAGGCTTCCAGGTTCTTGTCGATATCCGAAAATCATTAGAGCAAAACCGCCTCCCCGCCGAAAGCCTGGCCCATGCGGCCATGATTCTCATTGGGGGGATCCTCCTGCTAACTCCCGGGTTCTGCACAGATCTTCTCGGATTTACCTTGCTGACGCCGATGACCCGCAAATTTGCCAAAGATAAGATTTTCAAATACCTAAAGAACCACATGGCGGAGGGGAATATTAAGATATACAGGAAGTGATCAACTAAAGGTGGCGACCATTATGGACAAAGGCTGGCCCAGTGTACCAAAACGGAAGGATTGAGCTCGGCCAGAGAGGATAATGCCAAAGCATTGAGCCGCGGATCAAGCAGCAAAAAGTCGGGGGGTAAGGAGAAATCCCGGACAGTGGAGACAAGCAGTTGATACAATTCGGGGGCTTTTTCAGCCGTACCCAGCTCGCCCCCCCTTTGCCCAAACCCAACGACCCCCTGGCAGAGAAAAACGACACCAAGAATCATGGGCAGGCCAACATTGCTGACAAAATGCATCACCAAGCCGTGGGTTCTCCCCCAGGACCTCTTCATAGCCGTTAAACGTGGGAACTCATCATCGGCCATCAGGCGAAGGGAGGACACCACGAACACGTACAGAGAAAATATCCCCATAGCCAGTTGCGGATTTAAAAAACCACTGTCAAGAAAGGGCATGCATAACTCCTCTCCAACAGATTCAACCTGCACGCGTTTAAATATTACAACAAAATATAACGGTTTTCTATCAATTTTTCATATTTAAGTTGCCACAGACAGTAAGAGTTTTCCCATACGACAACCAGCCGGAAAAAGCTCATCAGTAAATGACTATATAACCATGTTTTTCCGCAATCCTGGATATCTCCAGGACATCCTGAATCCGGTAGGACTCCCCATCCAGGGTAAAAGTATATCCCCCATCGGTTTCTTTTTTGGCGAGGCCGATGAGATATTCAAAAGAAGCTGTTTTAATCGTCTCCATAACTCTCCTAAGCTCCTATGATTTTAACCAGAACCCTCTTGGGGCGCATACCGTCAAATTCCCCATAAAAAATCTGCTCCCATGGGCCAAAGTCAAGCTCTCCCTCTGTGACCGCAACCGTCACTTCACGTCCCATGATAGAACGTTTGAGGTGTGCGTCGCCATTGTCTTCACCGGTTTGATGATGCCTGTACCCTGCCCGGTCGTATGGCGCCAAATTCTCGAGCCAGCGTTCGAAATCCTGATGCAAGCCGCGCTCATCATCGTTGATGAAGACTGAGGCCGTTATATGCATCGCGTTGACCAGACAGAGCCCCTCCCTTATCCCGCTTTCTGCAAGGCATCGGCGCACATGCGGGGTGATATTGACGAATCCTCGCCTGGCGGGAACTTCAAACAACAGTTCGTGACGATAGGATTTCACCGTGAGTCACACTCCTATTCAGTGTTGGCAGGGACATCTCTGCCGCCTTGAACGCCTTGCCTTAACGGTTAAAATCATGCTAACTTTAACTGTTTGAATATCCAATAGGAAGCAGGGGAAGAATGTCTTCATACCATCACATTGCCAAAAGGCTTACTGCACCGCTCTTTCTCCTCCTATTGACCGGCTGTGTAGAGAGCCAGAAAACAGATCCTTCCGCCTATCTGCCCGAATCTGCCAATGTGCAGACTTTTTCCATGGCGGACCACCGGGAGCTGCGCGATTTTTTCGAGAAAAACAACTATCACTGGGACACTCTGGATCAAGGGGTGCCGCCTTTTATTCTTAAAACGATTCCCGAAAATCTCGACGGCATCGAGAATATCCGCGAAAAAAAACGTCTCTTTTTTCTGTCCATTTTGCCCATGGTCCTGATTATCAATGAAGAAATCTCCCAGGAGAGGGAATTGCTTCTTGACATCTATCAAGCCATGGACGCAAAAGAGCCCTTATCTGAAGAACAGAAAAATTTCCTTTGGGCACTGGCTCGGAAATACAAGGTCAAGGGAGATCTTTTAACCAACCACAAGGCTCGCGACAACCTGCGGATGAGAGTCGATATTCTGCCCCCATCGCTTGTTCTGGCTCAGGCGGCAACAGAGTCGGGCTATGGCACCTCCCGTTTTGCCCAAATGGGCAACAACCTCTTTGGAGAATGGACCTTCACTCCCGGAACGGGACTCATACCCAAAGATCGACCCGACGGGGCGACCTATGAAGTGCGCCGCTTCGATTCGATATTCGACTCCCTGCAATCGTATATGATCAACATCAACACGCATTGGGCCTACCGCAATTTGCGAGAGAGGAGGGCTCAACTGAGGGAGGCGGGGACTTCTCCTAAAGGCGTCGATCTGGCCACCGGTCTGGAGCGCTACTCGGAAAGAGGCGATGCCTACATCGAGGACATCAAAACCATGATCCGCCTGAACCGCCTTTCCCGCTTTTCTACAGCAACTCTCAGAAAATCCTAATTTTTCGATTTACTCGCGCCCACTACCTCTTGATCCACAACTGACTGAACCAGTACCACTGTCCGTCTTTTTTCCCTGGCGCCGTGAGCGTGTATTTATTGCGCCGCCCCGACAGGGGCGCCCGGGCCTGAATGTGATATCTGCCTGTCACTTCGGAATTGGGGCTGATAGTCGCTTCAGGCTGTCCCTGGACAAAGCAACGCAGTCTGGACAGGTCAATCCCACCCTCTTCAATATCAACTACGAGCAGCGGCGGATCCTGCTCTTCAATTACCGGGCTTGAAGGGGACACCACCTTGAGGGGCAGCGCCTTCATAGGTAGTTTCTCGGCAAAACCGTCCAGGGTGGCATAGGGTCCCCCCATGGGGAAGCGAGGCAGGGTAAACCTGTCCACTCCCCTATCGATAACACCCGACTGCTGGGCAGCCGCCCCTCTAAAACCAAGGGCGTGGGCGATTTCAACTATTTCCGGCGAATACTCGCCGTAGGGATAAGCAAAAAGCTGGGGTTCAACGCCCAGTTCGCGCTTCAACGCGTTTTGGGCTTTTTGGATATCAGCAAGAAGGCGGTCTTTCCAGGCCGTCTTGGCTTCTCCCTCTTTTCTGTTGACCATATAGGGGTGAGACGCCGAGTGGTTGCCCATTTCAATCCCCGCGGCGGAGATAGCGCGCAGTTCATCCCAGGAGAGATAACCCTTTGCGCCAACCGCATCGGTGTTGACGAAAAGAGTCGCTCCGTACCCGTATTCTTGCAACAGAGGTAAAGCCCCGGTCAAAAAGGAATGGTAGGCGTCGTCAATGGTAAGACCTGCCGTTTTTTCAGGAAGAGCCTCACCTCGCTCCAGATGAGCGACGATCTCTCCCAGGGACATCACGGTGTAGTCTTGCGCTTTCAGCAGATCGAGTTGGGACCTGAATACCTCGATTGCGATATTGGTGGAAGGGTAGCGGTCATCACCGAAACGATGGTAAACGAAAACCGTCGCCGAAAATGCCAGCGGCGGTCCGATAAAAAGTAGCAGAAGCAACAGAGGCAGGACCCTCTGCACCCACCTTTTAGCCATCCTTCTGCCCTCCTTCAAGCACCCTGGATCTCAAATAGCGCCGGATGGCATTGCGGGCTCGCGGTGTAATGGCCCACTCCAGCCACTTGGGAAGAACTTGCGGCTTGCCACTCCGTTCGACCTCCACCTGGTCGCCATCCATGAGGCGCGATTTGAGCAGCCGGGTTTTGCCGTTAATCCGTGCTCGGAGGGCACACAGCCCCAGGTCTTCATGGATATCAAAAGCCAGATCGAGGGCACTGCTTCCCTCGGGAAGAATACGCGTCTCGCCTTTAGGGGTATAGACTTGAATAGAGGCCGATGCCAGACGGAAGGCATCCGTGTCAATGGCCGACTCTCCCTCGAGAAAGGAGCGCATCAGGTCACGGAAGTTGCCTTTTTTGAACTCAAACCCCGGTGCCAGAACCCCGGACTCGTTGAATCGCGCCAGCTTCCGCGTCGTGATCTCCACCCGCATACGATACTGACGGGCCTGTACCGTTGTCTTCAAAGCCTGGTAACCAAACTGGGAAGGTACACTCAGGTGGTCCCTGAGCTTGCCTGGGATGGGATAGTAAAGGCCATGCAACAGACCAAGCCCCAGGTAAGCGTCCGTGGTTTTGTCGACTTGAATTTCCAGGGTATAGACCGTCGGAAAGCCCCGACTTATGGCCTGGGCCCCCGATATGGAAAAAGGACGCCAGCGGTCCTTGAGGAGAACGGGAGCCTTGTTATGCTCAAAAGCGTGGATAATTTCAGTGCGGATCTTTCTCAGATCAACCTCGGTCTCTGCCTTAACCACTTCGACCGCCCGTTTGTATCGCTGCGCTCTTCGGGGATAAAGCACACCCAGCGACAAGGCATCGAGCTCGGACGCAACGTGACCCATTCCGAGATGCCGGGCCAACGGAACATAAACCGAACGAGTCTCTTCCGCAATCAGCGACTGTTTTTCAGGTTTGAGGGCCGCGATAGTCTGCAGATTGTCGATGCGGTCCCAGAACTTGAGGCAGAGAACCCGCACATCTTCCATCGCCAGGAGAAGCTGTTTGCGGTACGTCTTCGCTTTGAGCGCTTCCCGGCTGAGTTTTTCATCCGCCGCCTTGGTCAGACCGTTGACCAGAAGGGCCACTTCGTCTCCAAAATCGGCTTCAATCTGGGTCAACGTGACAGGAGTGTCTTCCACCACATCATGAAGGATAGCAGCGATTACGGACGAAAAATCCATCCAATGACGGGAAGCCATGTGAGCAACCCGCAGGGGGTGAAAAAAATAAGGTTCTCCTGATTTGCGCACCTGCTCGGCATGGGAACTTCTGGCGACCTGAATAGCTTTTTGCAGGGAGTCTATACCCACATCAAGCTCCTCTTCGCTCAAGCCACCCCCATAATGGGTTACCAGAAGCTCCATGATCTCGTTGATCATGCGTCTTTCTATGCGTTCTTCTTGCGGATTCAAGAAAAGATGCTCCGTCGACAGCAGGGATTTTGAATCGATAATCTAGAATATCACAAAAAATATCGAAAATTAAAATCGGCAGCCAGCTTAACCTGGTGGCCAGGACAGGTTTCTGCCGCCAAGAAGGTGAAAGTGGATATGCCAGACGGTCTGGCCGGCAGCGGCATTGCAATTATTGACAAGACGAAAACCGTCTTCAGCAAATCCTTCCTGCTTTGCCAGTTCGCCTGCAACCAGATAGAGCTGCCCCAGCCACTCCGCGTCCTGCGCCTGCAGATCCAGCGTGGTGGCGATGTGCTTTCTCGGCATAAGCAGATAATGATGGGGAGCCTGGGGATTGATATCCTGAAGCGCTACGACGAGATCATCCTGATAAACAATTTTTCCGGAGATCTCTCCGGAAATAATCTTACAGAAGACACAATTGGTTGACATTCTCGCTCCTTTCTGGACTTTTCGCTAGGTTATCGGCTCTGGCTTCATTCAGGGAAACACAGTTCCAGCGATCACGAGTGGCCCGCTTGAGAAGGCTTTCATCGTGGGTGAAGAAGATAACCTGATGTTCGGAACTCAGTGTTTCCAGTGCCTTTATCGTGTCGGTGAGACGATGACGATCGAGATTGACCAAGGGATCGTCAAGTAGCAGCGGCAGTTTTTTCCCTTTGGCCAAATGACGGCTCAGCGCCAAGCGAACTGCCAGGAAAACGGCGTCCCGGGTGCCCTGGCTGAAAAAATCAAGGGGTTTGAAGCCCTGGCCCTGAACCTTGAGAGAAAATTCAAAATTGTCATCGCAGGCCACTTCTTTGTAGTGCTCCAGGGAAATCAGACCGAGATACCTGGTGATATCGGCAAGGAAGCGATCCAGGTAAGTGCGACGGAACTCCTCCACCGAGGAGGACAACAGCTCGATCGCCGTAGCCAACACTTTTTTGCGATGTTTCAAAAAACGAAATCGCCTGATGAGCCTGGCTTCATCGGCTTCAACCCGGGGCAGCTCTTCCAATTGGGCTGACCAGACTTTATCCTGGTTCAAAAGGCCTCTAACCTCTTCTTCTCTTGTCTTGACAGAGCTTTCCAGACTCTTGAGTTTCTCTTCGGCGTGAGGCAGATCTTCCAGGGGAATAAGATTTTTCCCGCGGAGAGGGCGGTCCTCCTCGAGGCGCTGCGCCACAACGGCCAACTCTCTAGCCAGGCGCCCTTTTTCCCTGTGAAGGTTATCGAGGCTCTCAAGGACCTCCAGGGCCGCCTCGACCTGACCGAGTTCTTTTCGCAGGGTGCTGTGCCGCCTGACTTTTGCTTCAAGCGCCCCCTCCCCTTTCTTCAGGGGCGATTGGCCTGCGTCCTCCAGCATGCGATCGATCTCATCGAGCCTGATCTGCGCCTTCTCCCGCCCTTGCTCGACGATGCGCAGCTGCCCTTTGAGCCCTTCCGTATAAGCTTTGAGCGTTCCACTTCGCCAAACGTACAAGGCCCATACCATAGAGACAAAAAGAACCGATATCAGCAGCGCATAAAGCCAATGAACCGGGAGCATCCAGCTTGCCCCTGCACCCACAAGGAGGGCTGCGACGGTGAGCAGGATCGGCCATCGCCGCAAAGGCGGGGCACACGCCAGCAATGTCTGTCGGAGCGCATTTCCGTCCTCCTGCAACTGGATGAGCCTCTGCCGGTTTTCCTCCCCCTCCTTGACCAACATGGGAAGAGAATCGGCGAGCTCGGCCGAAACTCCCAGCGAATCAAGCTCTTCCTGCAGAGTGTCCTTTTTGCTGGAGAGAGAAACAACCTTGTCGTGCTGCTGATTCAGCCGTTCATATTCTTCCTGCAACTTTCGCTGCTGTTCGTCGAGGTGCCATTGCTGGCGAACGTAGGCCAGATATTTTTGCCCTCGAACGCAATCCGCCTTGTCCTTTTCGATGGAGTCCTGCCTTTGCCGGATCTGTTGTCGAATATCCACCAGGTCCGTCACGATTTGATGCAGGGATTCCCTCTGCTGGGCCACTTCACTCAGGCGGGTCTTGGTCTGTTCCAGCTCGCGGTCGAGGGTTTTGTCTTTTCCCCAGGGATTCTCACGGGTGATCAGGAAATAATCCTCCTGCAGGGCTGACAGCACGCGATCATAGTCAATATCGAGGTAGCCTGAAAGGAGGGCCTTGATCCGATCTCCAATGCCGCTCTTACCGTCCAGTTCCAGACGACCCTGTCCAAAAAAAACGGAAGCACGAAAAAGGTCGTTTTCGATAACCGGGATAAACTGGGTCAGTCGGGAAAAATATTCAAGCCGCTCAGCTGACCTCCCCAGCGGGGAGACCTTTCCTTCAAATTCATAAAGAACCTGGTAAAGATCATCCGTTTCCGTAAGACGAACCCTGTCGGTAAGCAGGTTGCGCTCAATCCTGACAAAACGATCCCCGCTCTCAAAAGCGATAGCAACCTGACAGTCGGCCGCCCTTCCCCACTTTTTGAAGCGATCCTTGTCGCGAACACCGAAAAGGGCGGCAGGAACCGCTTCCATCAACGTGGACTTACCCGCTTCGTTGGGTCCGATAACGATATTGAGTCCGCGCCTGAACTCAAAAGTGCGTTCATCGAACTTGCCAAAACGCTTGAGATCTACCTGTCGGAGAATCATGTGCCGCCTCAACGTTCCCGGGAAAAACGAACCAGAACTTCCCTGAGTGCCTCTTCAAGAACGGGCGTTTCCTCGGGTGCCACCTTTTCGAGCAGATGGCGGACACGTCGAACAAACAGCCCGCGAACCGTGTCTTCCTCTTCGAGTTCCCGCACCAGGGCACTGTCAAAAAGATCGGTTTTATCCCGTAACTCCAAATAGAAGAAATCATCTTCGCAACGGTGCTGCAACCGCTCAATTTCGAGAGGCGTCTCCAGAACCCCTGTCAAGGTCAGTCGCATGAGATGGTTTGGGTCGGCCAAACCAGTAACGGCAGCCGCTATCTCGTCTTCACTGCTCATCCCTGTAAGGTCAAGGGCCTCTTCCTGCAGGGTCCGTTTATTGACAACAAGCCCCTCTACAGACACCTCGTCCTTTCTGAGCGAAACCAGCGCACAGTGCCGGCTTCCGTTTTCACCGAAACGGCGACCTTCCGGCGTACCGGGATAGCAGGCCAGGGTCTTGCCATCCTCCCGCAACAAAGCAAAGTTGTGGTAATGACCAAGGGCAACATAGTCCAGTCCCCACTCCTTGAGATCCGCCAAGCTGAAGGGCAGGTCCTTGGGGCGATGTTCCCACTCGGGACTTCCCTGAAGCGAGCCGTGAAGCAGACCGAGATGCACACCGGGGAGCGAACGTCGCTTCATACCGCTCAAGGCATCGACAGAAAAGCGGGGATGGTAAGCAAAACCGTAAAGGTGGACATCAAGCCCTGCAATGGAAATGGAAACGGGTTTCTCCACCCGAGGGGCGTCGAGCACCACAGCGCCGGGAAAGGTAACCCGATGGTAGATGTTGTCCGGTGCAGCAATGTGGTCATGTGTGCCCGGCAGCAGAACGGGGAGGATGCCTCGATCCGACAACCGCTGCAGCCCAGCCTGAACGTGGCCCACCGTGGCGGCCGCCGGGCGGGGATGATCAAAAAGATCGCCGGCAACGACAAAAAGGTGCACCTCGTTCTTGATGGCCAGATTGATCAAACGATCAAAACAATCCAGCAAATCTTTGCAACGAATGCTCTCTTTGCTTCCCAACGAGGGAAAAGAGGCGTCAAGATGAATATCCGCGGTATGCAGAAGCTTGAGATCCACAGATGCTCCCGTCAGAGGTTGCAGGTTTCGGGCGAACCATAACGATGACGCCACGATTGCTCGCGTTTATGATCCCACCAGCTCCCATCAGGGCAGGCCGACAGGCTTTCACCGGCAATGACAAGGGTCAAGGAGGCCTCTTCTTTGGATAATTGCTGCAAAAAGGACCAGGCCCCGCTGAGAGACTCAAGGTCTTTGAGAGTTCCCGTCAACACGGTTTCACCGGGCAACCCCAGCCGATGAAATACAGCGAGGGGGATATCTTTCCCAAAACCTTGCCGCAAGCAGCGCCCCAACTCCATTGCCGGCCAAGTGTTCATATAGACCACCAGGGTCGACTCTTCGGTCAGATCGCCAAAAGGAGGGTCCGCCCCCTCCATCATCCTGGTTGAAAGCTGGATAACTCGCGGATTGCGATGACCTGCCGTCAACGTCTTTTTAAGGAGTGCGGAAGCCGCGTTCATGACAGCGACCCCGGGGATGACCTCCGCGTAAGAGCCTAACGCTTCCAGCAAAGGCTGAAAGGGACAAAAAACGGATAAGTCACCAGGAACCAGGAAGGCGACATTGCCGGACTGCAGCAACTCCAGGACTTTATCGCGCAGCGGAATAAAATCCCAGGCAAAAGGGACAAATAGACTTTTGCCTGCAAGATAGCAGTGATAGGTCTGGTCATAGGGTGGCACAACAAAAGCAGCTTGGCAACGGTCAAGAGCTTCGACCCCCATCAGAGTAAGAAAGGCGGGGTCCCCCGGACCGGCGCCGATAAAATAGGCGCGCCCCTCTATCATCAGACACCTTTCCGGAAGAACAGAAGAAATTCCCGGTTACCTTTGGGGCCTAAAATCGGACTTTCGGTCACACCGAGAACTTCACAGTTGAGGGTTTCCACATAGTGAGTAATCTTCTCAACGACTCCCCTTTGCTTTTGCTCGTCCCGCACCACACCGCCTTTACCGACCTCCCCTTTGCCAACCTCAAACTGAGGTTTTATGAGAGCGACAACACATCCCTGAGGTGCCAGCAGTTTCAGGGTCGAAGGCAAAACTTTTTCAAGAGAGATGAAGGAGGCGTCAACCACGGCCAGCCCCGGCTGCTCTGGCAGGTCTGCCGAATCGAGATGACGGATATTGGTTCGTTCCAGGTTAATGACCCGCGAATCCTCCCGAAGTTTCCAGGCGAGCTGGCCGTAACCGACATCGACCGCGTAAACCCGGGCAGCGCCGTGCTGAAGCAAACAGTCGGTAAAACCCCCGGTAGAGGCCCCTACGTCGACAGCGACAACGCCTTCGACCGAGAGATTGAAACAGTGCAAGGCTTTTTCCAACTTGAGCCCGCCACGGGAGACGTAAGGGATATCCTCTCCCTTCAGTCGGATAGCGGCGTCTTCAGGGACAAGAGTCCCGGCCTTGTCGACAGTATGGTCGCCGACAATCACCTTGCCTGCCAAAATCAAGGAACGGGCCCGTTCTCGAGAAGGGACCAGCCCTTTGAGCACAAGAAGTTTATCTAGACGTTCTTTTTTATGCAAAAAACACCACCTCGCGCGCAGCCAGAATGAGGGTAAACTATCACACGAGGTATCCCCCGGCAACAGTTTTGCTGGCACTTCCACAGACTGGCACCAAGGCCGATCCAGTGAAAAAAAATGGCCTCCGCCAGGGAGACCATTGGGTTTCAGGAAGAACCAGGTGAAGACAAGTTCAAGGGAAAAGAGGCAGAGCCTCCAGGCCAAGAGTCTCCTTTTCACCGATCATCAGATTCATATTCTGGACAGCCTGGCCAGCCGCGCCCTTGACCAGGTTGTCAATAACGGAAACAACGATCACCCTTCCCGTCCTGGGGTCAACGTGCACCCCGATATTGCAAAAATTGCTGCCACGAACATAGGCAACATCGGGAAACTGACCCTGCGGGTGAATGCGGACGAAGGGTTCATCCCTGTAAAAGTCCTGAAATAGTTCGACAAGATCCGAACCCTGTTGGACAGTGGATGAGGCATAGCAGGTCGACAGAATCCCCCGGTTTACCGGAAGGAGATGCGGCGTAAAATTAACCGTCACTGAACGACCAGCAAGTTCACTGAGGGTCTGTTCAATTTCAGGGGTGTGGCGATGATTTCCAACCCCGTAAGCCTTGAACCCCTCATTGACTTCGCAAAACAGCGAACCCACTTTGGCCCCCCGTCCAGCCCCGCTGGCGCCGGATTTACTGTCAACAATGAGCGTGGAGACATCAATCACCTTTTCCTTGAGAAGCGGCGCAAGGGCGAGAGCCACACTTGTCGGGTAGCAACCGGGATTGGCGATTAGTCGGGCATTTTTTATCGATTCACGATATAGCTCAGGAAGACCGTAAACCGCCTCGGCAAGAAGTTCCGGGCATGAATGCGCCTGATACCAGGCTTCGTAGGTTTTGACATCACGGAGCCGGAAATCTGCCGACAGGTCAACGACTTTTTTTCCGGCGCGAACGAAATCAGGCACCACTTCCATGGCGGTCTGGTGAGGTAGCGCGGTAAAGATAAAGTCGGCCTTGTCCAGAACGATATCGACATCGACAGGATCACATAGATATTCAATGCGGTCCATAAGGGAGGGAAACAGAGAAGAAATCCCTTCCCCGACATTCTGCCGTGAAGTCAGACAGCTGATCTCAACCGCCGGGTGAGCGGCCAACAACCGGATAAGTTCAACGCCTGTATATCCACTGGCACCGACTATGGCTACCTTAACCATAATTTCCTCCTGAAACGAAGAAAGGAGAAACCCGCAGGCCTCTCCTTTCCCTGAACATCGCGCCAAATAATTTTGACGTAATAGACTTAACGCTTGGAGAACTGGAAGCTCCGACGGGCTGCGCGCCGTCCGTATTTTTTTCTTTCCTTGATTCGGCTGTCGCGGGTGATAAAGCCGGCTTTCTTAAGGACTCCACGCAGTTCGACATCAACGGCAAGAAGAGCCTTGGTAATCCCGTGCTTGATGGCACCAGCCTGACCGGAAGGCCCGCCGCCGCTGACATTGACAGAGATGTCGAACTTGCCGACGTTGTCGGTCAACTCAAGAGGCTGACGAACAACCATCTTGGAGGTCTCGCGACCAAAGTATTCATCAAGAGTGCGTTTGTTGATAGTAATGTTGCCACTGCCGGGGGTAAGCCAGACACGTGCAACGGAAGTTTTCCTTTTACCGGTAGCGTAAAATTTCTGCTCGGCCATTATTATCTCCTGCTATGAACCTTAAAGAGCGAGTTCTTTGGGCTGTTGGGCTGCATGGGGGTGGTCAGAACCAGCGTAGACTTTCAGCTTTCTGAACATCTGCCGGCCAAGCTTGTTTTTGGGCAACATCCCCTTGACAGCTTTTTTGATCAATTCCTCAGGCTTGCTGGCGAGAAGCTTTTCAGCGTTCACGGAGCGAAGCCCACCGGGATAGCCGGTATGACGGTGATAAAATTTATCGGCCATTTTATTGCCGGTCAATTTCACCTTGTCCGCATTAAGAACGATCACAAAATCACCAGTATCCACGCTGGGCGTAAAAACCGGTTTATGCTTGCCGCGAAGGATCCGGGCGATTTCGGTTGCAGCACGACCCAGAACCTTGTCTTCGAGGTCGATTACAAACCAGCTACGTTTAATCTCTTCTTTTTTGGCTACTTGCGTGCTCATCGTGTTCCTCTCTATGGATAACTGTGATTTTACGGGGCTCACAGGAGACGACAAGCTATCTAAAAGACTGGACATTGTCAAGATGTTTTTTTGGCGGGAGAGTTGAGCCGATACTCCAGAAGAGCCAACTTACAAAACACGGGGTTTAATGCTTAAAACGGGACAGGGGGCATGTTGGACGACCCGTTCGGCGGTACTGCCAATCAATAGATGGGCCAGGCCAGTCCGCCCGTGCGTCCCGATGACGATGAGCTGAAAATATTCCTCCTCGGCAATACGGCATATCTCCTTGAAGGGGAAACCCGAAACGACCTTGCCTTCCACGCGAAGTCCCGGGTTTTCCTTTTTCAGCTGCTCGACCTCTTTGCCCAGTTCCTCAGAGGCTTCCTCCAGGCGTTTCTGCAAACTTAGCGGTGGTGGCGGAACTTCCGCAGCAAAATTGTTGAAATCGTCGTGCACGACGACATGAAGGAGACAATACTCCGGTTCAGCCCATTGACGCAGTTTCAACGCAAAATGAATTGTTTCAAGACTATATTTGGAGAAATCGACGGGAACCAGAACTTTGACTTTATTATCCATCGCGGCCTCCCCGGTAGCAGTCAGATGCGGACGTTGAAAAACTATACCTGTAAGAAATTGACGCGTTGTTTACAGAATCCGATAATATCGAGGGGAGGATTTTGTAAACATGGTCATGCAC
>JAWSUS010000018.1:40000-66821 GCA_033549025.1 Desulfuromonadales bacterium | reverse complement strand
GCAGGAAAATTTCAGTGCGCGGCCTATTGAACCCGAAATGGCCACCTGAGTTTTTACGATGCCATCAAGAAAAGGAAGCAAAAGAAGGACGCCCGGCTCCTTGCCCTGCGGGTTCCCTCCGCTCCGCCGTCCGACCGGGGGCGGGCAAAAACTCGCTGCGCTCAAACATTTGCCCGCCTTTTCCCGGCCGGTCGGCTACGCTCCGGCTGCGTCACACGGGAGGTGAAGCAGAAAACCCTGGGCTGAGCGGGGTGCTTTGCTCTTTTCGGCTTGCCCCTCCCCCCTGAGAACTCGCCTTCGAGGGGCGGAGGTTTCGGGAAAAGCCGTGAGCTTAAGCGCAGCGCATGTGAACGGCCCCGAAACATCTGCCCGTCGAAGGGAACCTGCGCCAGCAGGCGAGTGAACCGGGGTCGCCCTTTGGGTCCAACCCTTTGGGCGAACAAAGGGTTGGGCGGCGTCAGGGGCCGCGACCCCTGGGTTTTAAAACCCGTTAGCCACGAATAAAATCAAATAAAGGCAAATGAAGGCAACCCCAATCCTGGGGTTAAACCCTAAAAGCGCCTCTTGAGGTTTTCATTCGTGTCCATTGGCTCTAATTCGTGGCAAAAAGACTGCATCCGCTCAGGCGAAGGCATATTCTCCCGCTGAGGAGGCATGAGGGGGAAGAAAGTCGAGGAAGGCATCTTCGGGGGTGAACAGCTCAGTGCGGTTGCGGCCTTTGCGCTTGGCGGCGTAGAGGGCGCAATCGGCCTGTTCGACCACATCCTGCGGTGAGATGGTGTTGTCGCCGGCGAAGCAGGTCAGGCCGATACTGATGGTGATGGGCTGGCCGTGCAGGTTGAACCCCTCGCTGAGAGCCTGCAGGCTCTTGTGGATGCGGCTGGCCAGAGTGAAGGCCTGGGGGGCGTTGGTTTCGGGCAGAATGATGGCGAATTCCTCGCCGCCGTACCGGCAGGGGGTGTCCGTGCGCCTTACCGTGCGCCCAAGGCATTTGGCTACTTCCTGCAGAACCCGGTCCCCCTGGCCGTGGCCGTAGGTGTCGTTGACCTTTTTGAAATGATCCAAGTCGAGGAGCATGAGAGAGAAGGGTTTGCCGGTCCGCACACTGCGGGCCAGTTCGGCTTCGAGGGTGAGGTCGAAGAAGGCGCGATTGTATAGATGGGTCAGCGAATCGGTCAGGGCCAGGCGGGCCAGGTCGCTTTTGACCTGGCGAAGGTGATCCATCCGTTCTTTCTGGCGCAGATGCGCCCGGATGCGCGCGGCCATTTCCTGGTCGCAGATGTCGGCGGGCAGACAGTCGCAGGCGCCGAGGTCGAGGGCGAGGATGCGATCGCTGGCGTCTCCCTTTTCTATCAGAACGACGACCGGGATATCGTTCAACTCTTCATTCTTTTTCAGGGCTCTCAGCCAATCCAGACTGCTGGGTGTGAGCTTCTGCTGCTGACAGAAGATCATGGCGACCTGTCGCAGGCGGGCCGACTCCAGGACTGTTTGGCCATCGGCTGTCATGTGGATGTCGGAAAAAAGCCCCGTAGCGCTGAGAGCGTCGGTCAGTGCCTGACGTTTAGGGGAGGCGGGAGCGATAATGAGCGCTGAACTGTGCATAAGAATATCCATCTCGGTGTTATAAGATTCCTGTACTAGGTCTTATCGGCAAATTGCAGCCAAAATTTAGCTCCAATTTTTTATTAAAGATTTCGCTAGATGGTGTCGATAAAGGTCTTATGAATATTATCCCGCCCGTGTCTCCGACTCCTTTTGCCGTGCAGTCGGTGGTTTCCGCCAGCGGCCTGCATGAGCAACGGCAGTACGACCTGCATCCCAACCAGATGGTGCGGGCGACGGTGGCCGAGGGCGGTGCGGACCGGGCCCTGCTCGATTTGGGCCATCAGCAGGTGCTGGCCGAAACGAAAGTCCCTCTGCAGAAGGGGCAGAAGCTCAGCCTGGTGGTGGTGGAGACCTCGCCCCAGCTGATTCTGCAGATTGTCGAGGATAAACTCGCCAGCCGCCTGATGCGCTCCCTCCATTTGCTGGCGGAAAAGCCGGAGATGTTGCCCCTGCTCGGCCGCCTGCTGGCGGGTTCCTTCAGCGGCAAGGGGCTGTCGGAACAGGCGCAGGCCGTGCTCGGACGCGCTGTTGAACTGATGCGCCTGCCGCCCGAACAGCTTAAAGGGAGCAGCCTGGCGGAGTTGGTTCGCCTGCTGGGACTCGACGCCGAGGCTCTGCTGGCCAGAGGCGAAGACACCAGGGCGCTGGCCAGCCTCAAGGGGGCGCTGTTGCAAGCTGCCGGCTTGTTGGCCGAGGAGAATACGACGGCGACCATGCTGGAAAAACAGCTGCAGGGGCTCGAACTCTTTCAGCTCTGCCGGGCCCGTCTGGAGCAGGAGTCGATGCTTTTCATCCCTCTGCTGCTGCCTTTTTTGGAGCAGGGTTTTGTTATTGGTGAAAAGAACGGCTCTCCCCAAGAAGGGGAGGATGACGGAGCGCGGATGCTCTCCCTACATCTGCGCCTCGAAGGGCTCGGCAACCTGCAGATCCGTCTTTTGCACGATGGCAAGGGGCTTTTTCTGCGTTTTTATTGTGAGTCGCAGGACATCGCCGACTTTGTGGCGTCTTTTTCCGGGGACTTGAAGGAGATGCTGACCTCGCTGCCGCTGCAGGGTGTTGTTTTTACCGACGGTGCGCAAGAGCCGGCCCGAGTGCTGGCTGAAACGGTGAGGCCGGATCGTGACAGTCTTCTTGATGCCAGGGTGTAGTGTATGAGTGAGGACAAACCGCTGAAAAAAGCCGTGGCCCTGCAATACGACCGCGAGAAGGCAGCGGCGCCGCGCGTGGTGGCGAGCGGCCGCGGCGAGATTGCCGAGCGCATCCTGCAGACGGCCAGGGAGGCGGGCTTGCCGGTGCGCGAAGATGCGGATCTGCTGGAAGTTCTGGCTCGCATTCCTGTCGGTGAGGAAATCCCCGAAGACCTTTACCAGGTTGTCGCTGAAATCCTCGCCTTCGTTTACCGGGTCAACGGCCGCTATAAAGAGCAGACCGGCGGCTGAAGGGCCACCCGGCCTATCACGCTTTGTTCGAGGACTTCCCCTCTTTTGATTCAGGAGATGTGCAGTATGACGGAAAATATTCGAGAAAAGTACGCGTTCGAGGCAGATGCGACGCGGGATGAGGACACCATGGAGAACAAGTTCCTCACCTTTCATCTGGGTCAGGAGGATTACGGTCTTGAGATTCGCCACGTTACGGAGATCATCGGCGTGCAGAAGATCACCGATGTGCCCGACATGCCCGACTACATCAAAGGGGTGATCAATCTGCGCGGCAAGGTCATCCCCGTGATGGACGTGCGCGCCCGCTTCAAGCTGCCAGCGCGGGCCTATGATGACCGCACCTGCATCATTGTCGTGCAGTATAACGGGACGGCCGTGGGGTTAGTGGTGGATGAGGTGAGCGAAGTGGCCAATATCGCCCGTGACCAGATTGAGCCGCCGCCGCGCACCAATCGGGGCAAGAGCAGCCGTTTCTTCAGCGGCATGGGCAAGATGGGTGACGAGGTGAAGATTCTGCTCGATGTGGAGCGCCTGCTCTACGACGAGGAGCGCGTAACTGCGGGGTCGTCGGAGCAGGCGTAGTCCGTTACCCGCCGTCAATTGATACAGAAAAGGCCTGCCTGTCGGCGGGCCTTTTTATTTGGGCTAGGCTCGGTCGGATTAAAAGGGGGTCTTGGCGAAGTGGCGTTTGGTGGCGTCCTGCAGTTTGCTGACGGCGTTGAAGGACTCCTTGAGCAAGTCCTGCTCGTTTTTCGGCAACGCGTAGGGGTCAAGGTGGTGGCTCGGTTCCTGTCCCTGCTCCACCATGGCAATTTCGTGGCGAAGCCGCAGAAAGATGAGGGCCTCAAAGGCGGCGCGGATGTGTTCGGCCGTTTCAGGGGCAAAGACGTGGCTCTCCACCAGGGCCTTGAGGCGGTCAAGGGTGGTGATGCGGTTGATTTCCTTCTCCAGGGTGAACATGCGGATGCAGTCGACGATGTAGACAATCCCCCCCTGCTTGAGGGAGAGCTCCCCTTCGTGTTCGCCGTTTTTGTCGACGATAAATCTCCCCAGCAGTCCCACCGGCACCTTGTAGCGCAGATCCAGCGACATGACGTGGTAGAGGAAACCGGGAAACTCCCGGATGAGGTGGTGCACCCGGTCCCGCAGATCCTGGGCCAGGGTCGGGTCGCCCACCAGGGGAGAAAAGTCGAAAAAGATGGAGGAATAGCGAACTTTCTGGGGCTCGGGATCATGCACCCAGTCGGCAATGCGCTCCTCCCAGTCCTGCAGACGGCCGCGCCAGGCCGGGTTGTTGGCCATGACCTTGCCGCTGCACAGGGGGTAGCCGACCTGTGCCAGCCCCTGGACAACCTTTTCGGCCAGGGGGGCGAAAAATCCTTCGATCTCCGGCATTCGCTCATCGGGTACATCCTCGAAGATGAAGCCGTTGTCCTGGTCCGGCCCCAGCAACATCTCCCGGCGGCCGCCGCTGCCCATGATGAGAAAGCAGTAGCGGATGTCGGGGAGGAGGTTCCCCTCGGCCAGATGCTGTTCCAGGCAGATTTCGTAGGTGCGCCGGATGATGCCGTGATGGATGTAGGAGATGATCTCCATAACCTCCGGGGTACTGCGCGTCTCCGACAGCAGGCCCCGGGCCACTGTAACGATTTCCCGGCGGATGGCGGCCAGCCCGGCCAGGGTCGTTTCGTCCCGGATGGTGCCGACCAGCACCATGGCTTTTTGGCTGCGATAGCGCAGCAGGTCGCGCAGGGTGACGATGCCCACCACCTCGCCGCGATCGATCACGGGCAGATGCTTGATGCGGTGGCCGGTCATGTAGGCCATGGCCTCGTACATATAGGTGTCGGGCGCCAGGGTGTAGGGGTGGGCGGTCATGATGTCGCGGGCGCGTAGGGTCTGGCCGTTGGCCTGCTCCGGGGCGATAACCTTGTAGACCAGGTCTTTCTCGGTGATGATGCCGCAGGGTCGTTTTTTCTCATCGAGGACCAGAACCGAACTGATCTTTTTCTCCATAAGACGGCGGGCTACCTGCTGGGCGGTTTCATCCGCCTCGCAGGTCACCACGGTGGTTACCATGATCTCCGACAGCCGTTTTTTGAAAGGATAGGCTTCAACCTGGGTCAGGGCTTTCTGCGTAAAGTCGGTGACCATCTCTGAATAGAGTTGGCGTACCCGCGAATGGACGATGCGGGCGAAATAGGCGCTCAGCTGCGGATAGTCCTTCTCGGCCCGCTTGAGGATGTCCTGGGGAATGAGGTAGCACTCCGTTCCCTTGACGGTGCGGGCGCCGCCCGTATAGGGCTCGCCGGTGAAAATGGGGGTGCCGCCGAAAAAAGTCCCCTCCTTGCGATAGTCCACCACCATGTCCGAGCCGCCGGGCGTTGTGACGACGATTTCGACCAGACCTTCCTTGATCACATAGAGGTAGCCCGTCGGCGGATCGTTCTGGTGAAAGATATGATAGTTGGCCGGGTACTTGCGTACCGAAGCGGCTGTGCTGATCTCCTGAAAGATCTCCTCGGGCAGATGGTTGAACGGCTCGGTGTCTTTGAGATGTCTGATGAGGCTCATGCCGATTTCCGGGGTCAGGGGATAGGGAACTGTCACGGGTAATCACCGGGCCACCCTGGCGGCGACCCGGTGATTAAAATAGCGTTTCATTATGGTCTGGAATGGTCTAAATGGCAACCCCTTTAGGGGGTCTTGTTTGCAGAGTGGACGGCTCTTTCTTCTTCTTCCACATAGCCGGGCAGGTTGTGCAGCTTGCGCAGAATATTATCCATGCGGGTGGCCGATTCGTCGCTGACCCGCTCATCCGTCAGGTTGGAAACGAAAATATTGATGAGAAAGGCCAAAGGGCAGACGATAAGGGACGACGAGGTGGCTGGTAGCAGGCCTTCCGGTCCAAACAGGGGAATGCCGGCAATCCAGCCGGCCATGGCCGTGAGGGTCAGGGTGAGACCGAAAATAATGCCGGCCAGGGCGCCGTATTTGTTGGCCTTGCCGTACCAGACGGCGAGGACGGCGGCCGGAAAGATGGTGTTTCCGGCGATGGCGAAGGCCATGGCGACGATCTGGGCGATGAGGGCCGGCGGATTCAGGGCGGCGATGACGACGATGGCGCAGATGATGATGGTGAAGATGCGGCCGACATGCAAGGCCTCCCGGTCGGTGCAGTCGGGTTTGAAAACGGTGGCATACCAGTCGTGCGCAATAGCCGAGGCGCCGGCGACCAGTAGACCGGCGACGGTGGATAGACCGGCGGCCATGGCGCCTCCGGCCAGGTAGCCGATAAAGGGAATGCCGAGACCCGCCCGTTCGGGAGCGGACAGGATGATGACGTCGGCTACCGCCTGACCACCCAACGGGTTCCAGAATTTACCCATGGCGGCGTAGACGGGGGAGGACCAGTAGAGCAGGCCGATGAAGAAGAGTCCCCACAGCACCGATTTGCGGGCGATATCCTCGTTCTTGACGGTGTAGAAGCGGATCATGATGTGAGGGAGCCCGGCGGTGCCGACCATGAGGGTGAAAGCCAGGGCGATGAACTGATAGATGTTCCCCATGCCCCAGGGCAGAAAGTCCCGACGGAGTTCATCCAGCGCTTCGGCCGAAAGTTGGCCGGAGGCGACCTTGCCGTCCATGAGACCGGAGAGGATGGCGCCGTACTCGAGTTGCGGCAGCCAGCCGGCGCCGCCAGCCTTTTTGATCAGTAGCCAGAGGGGAATGAGAAAGGCGGAGATGAGAACGACATACTGGATCTGCTGGTTGCGGGTGACCCCCCTCATGCCGGAGATGAGCATGTAGGTGAGGACGACGCCGGCGGCCAAAAGGACGCTGGCCGTGTAGTCGATGCCGAAAATCCAGCCGCAGATGAGGCCGATGCCCTTGAATTGCGCGGTGGCGTAGGTGATGGCGATGATAACAGTTACGACGGCGGAAATCAGGCGGACGGCGTGGCTGTCGTAGCGGTCACCGAGAAATTCGGGGATGGTGTACTTGCCGAAGCGGCGGATCTGCGCGGCCAGCAAGGTCAGCAGGAGCACGTAGCCGCCGGTCCAGCCGAGAATGTAGCCCAGGCCGAACCAGCCCTTCAGGTAGAGCAGCCCGGCCACGCCCATGAAGGAGGCCGCCGACATCCAGTCCGAGGCGATGGCGGCGCCGTTGCCGATTTTGCCGATCCCCCGCCCGGCCACCCAGTAGCCGGAGGTTTCCGATACCTTGGAGAGAAAACCGACGCCGATATAGACGCTGAGCAGGACGAGCAGGATAATCGCCGGGATCATCTTGAAGCCCGGTTCCACCTGGTAGATCTCTTCACCGACGGCCAAGGCGGGCAGGGGGGTGACCAGCAGAATGATCAGGGCTGCCGCTCTCTGGGAAAGAAGCCGGGACATATCAGCCTCTCCTCAGCGGCGGCGGCGCAATCCGTTGCTGGGCGACGCGACGCTCCCAGAGAAGACAGTAGAGCTTGCACAAAAGCACATAGCCGATGGTGCAGCCCTGGGCCACCAGCCAGTAGTGCAGGGGGAAACCCAGGAAGCTCCAGCGGGTAAAGAACGACTCGCCCAGACCCTGCGGGTCGCCCAGACCGGCCAGCCAGATAATGAGGGGAACGCCAAAGCTCAGAAAGGCCCAGAGCAAAAGGATGGTTTTGATGACAGCCGTCTCTTTCCGCATGTTCCTGTGTACAGGGCGAAAGAAATTGACCGTCACTCGTTGTCGTGCCGTCATTCAGGTCTCCCGGTTTAAGCTGATGATTTTTATGGGGTTTGGAAGTAACTGTGCGATGGCATCAGTCGTGCTCGCCGTCAAAGTAGCGGCCCAGATGGCCAAGCTTGGAAGAGATAATATCACCGGCATCCTTGATTTGGGGAAGAATTTCTTCCTGCAGGCGCTCATCGGTCATACGAAAATCGGGGCCGACGCAGCAGAGACTCCCTACCACATCGCCGCCGGAGCGGAACAGGGGTACCGCTACGCTCACCACCCCCTCGCCCAGCCCGCCGCGGTCAAGGCAAAAGCCATCGCGGCGAATAGTCTGCTGTTCGGCGGGGGGCAAGGCGGAAACGTCCCGGCCCTTTTTGCCGTTTGAGCCGTTAGACGTCCCGTTGCCGGCGACTCGAAAAGCCAGGATGACTTTGCCGGCCGCAGTGGTCGAAATCTCATAGCGATTGCCGGCGAGGGAGACGATTTTGACCTGGGCGCTGGTATCGACCATATCCAGTAGAAGAATACTGGGGTCGCGGGGAACTGCAAGATAAACGGCTTCATTTATCTGCCGAACAAGGCGTTCCATGATGGGCTTGGCTTTGCGCAGCAGATGCATGCGCGAGAGAAATTTCTGCCCCATTTCATAGGCGGACAGGCCAAGCCGGTATTTGCCGGAGCCTTTTTCCCGCTCGACGTAGCCCCGGTTTTCGAAGGTGGCCAACAGGCGAAAAACGCTGGTTTTGTTCATGCCCAGTCGTTCGCTCAGTTGTGAGATACGGACTTCGTCCCCCTCTTCACAGAGGGCTTCAAGGACATCCAGCGCGTTATCCACCGACTGGATGGAGTAGGATTCTTTTTCCCGGGTAGGCACTGTTTTCCTCCTTGACATCCAATGGTGGCAAAGGCGGCTAAAAGTTCAGCAGGGCGCCGCATAAAACGGGTATTGTTTACGTGTTGACGTTAAAAATAATACACCGTTTTATTTATGTCAACTTCATTCGGCAGAAAAACTGGGAGGGGTGTGGGATAAGATAAATCCTTAGGATATCGGTTTTTGAAAGGCTGTTCAGGTCAGGGGCGGGTAGGTGATGCGAAACGGAACATCAAGGTGTCCGACCTGTTTGGCGGTTGATTTTATTACGGCGATGCTCTAATAAAAAAATTGTTTTATTTTGTGCGACGAAGGTCGGGAGAATCAGGGTGAATCGAAGCGAGGCTGTCGGCCGATCGGAATGTCGGGTGAAATCAGGTTTTGTCCACGAAAGCAGCGGGTCTTCCTTGCAGTTTTTCAATGATGGGGCGATCTGCCGGCAGGATGTCGAAGTCACTCAATTCCTCGGGCTTCACCCAGCGATGCTCGGACACCTGAATGTTCTGTACCCTGGTGCTCAAGGGCCGACAGAGGTAGGCCAGAATCAGCACCGGACCCCAATCATAGCGATGATACACCACTTCGAAGATATCGCTGGTTTCAACCTCCAGAGCCAGTTCTTCGCGCAGTTCCCGCCGCAGGCCTTGCGAGGGTGACTCGCCGGGGTCCAGTTTGCCGCCGGGAAATTCCCACATGCCGCCGTGTTTGCTGCCGCCCGGTCGGCGGGTGATGAGGATACGGCCCTGGTGACAGACAATGCCGGCGGTGACGATGAGGGGGAGACTGTTGTTCATGGGATCCTTGTGAATGGCGATGGAACGGGCAGTATAGCGGCGCCGGCGCTGCGAAAAAAGGTTTTTTTGCTGACAGCCCCCGCCGGTTGTGTTAAAAATTGCCCCGCAAAACCCTGCCAATGGAAGGTTGACTTATGTTCAAATTGTCTGACAAAGGGCGCGGCATCCGCGAGATGTTTGACACCATCGCCCCCCGCTACGATCTGCTCAATCGTCTTCTCTCGCTGGGGATTGACCGCCGCTGGCGGGCCTTTGCCGTGAGACAGTTGCAGATACCCGAGGGCGGCCGCGTTCTTGACGTGGCGACGGGCACGGGGGATGTCGCCCTCGAGATCGCCTCCCGCACCCCCGATTCGGTGCGCATCGTCGGCGAGGACCTGACCCAGGGCATGCTGCGTGTCGGGCAGGAGAAGATCGCCGCTTCCGCCTTTGCCCACCGCATCTTTCTGGTGAACGCGCCCTGCGAGGCCATGCCGCATCCGGCCTCCGTCTTTGACGGCGTCACCATCGCCTTCGGCATCCGCAATGTGGTCGATCGCCTGGCGGGACTGCAGGAAATGGTGCGGGTGCTCAAGCCGGGCGGCCGGGCCGTCATTCTTGAATTTTCGAATCCGCGCAGTCGCCTGTTCAAGGCCCTTTACTACTTCTATTTCCGACGGGTGCTGCCCTTTATCGGCGGTCTGCTTTCCAAACGCAGCGCCTACCAATACCTGCCCGATTCCGTACTCGAATTTCCCGACCAGCAGACCTTCAAGGGAATGATGGCCGAGGCTGGTTTCACCGACCTGCGTCATTTCGACCTCACCTTTGGCATCGCCACGGTCTACGTCGGGGTGCGCCCCTGATTTCTTTTGGATATGCGCTCTATCAAGGCGGCCCTCGGGCCGCCTTTTTTGTTGCCGCAAAACCGCTATACTTGTGTGCAAGGTTCAGAATGCCGAGATGGCAAAGGGAAGGAGGCTGGTGTGAAACAGGTTCTGCTGATTATCGACATGCTCAACGACTTTGTGCGGCCGGGCGCTGCTCTGGAAGTGCCCAAGACCCGTCTTATCCTGGCCGAACTGCAGGCCCGGCTGAACAAGGCCCGGGCCGACGGTGTCCCCGTCGTCTTTGTCTGCGATGCCCACGCCCCCGATGACCGGGAGTTCGAGCGCATGGGCTGGCCGCCTCACGCCGTGCGCGGCAGCGAAGGGGCTCGGGTTGTAACGGAACTGTCACCCCTGCCAGGCGAAGCCGTGGTGGAAAAGACGACCTATTCGGGGTTTTACGAAACGGAACTCGAATCGGTACTGGCGGGCATGGGGGCGCAGGAACTGGTGTTGACCGGCTGCGTGACCAATATCTGTATCTTTTATACCGCAGCCGACGCTGTCATGAGGGGCTATCGGGTTCGGGTGCCCCGGCAGCTCGTGGCGGATATCGAGGCCGCCGACGGCCGCTTTGCCCTGGAGCAGATGGAAAAGGTGCTGGGCGTGACGGTGGAGTGATTCGGAACGGGGTGCTTTATTCCCCGTCTCGATCCCCTTTTGTCTCGCTGGTGCCCAGGGATTCCAGATCCGTGATGACTTTGCCGGGCAGGCCGAGGGTGCGTTTGAAAATGCCCAGCACCGTATCCGACACGGAGGTGATGGGGATGGCGCTGACTTCCGGATCCTTGCCGCTGCCTTCCACCTTGAATTGGGCGGTGACCAGAGCTTTGTCCTCGCCGGTCAGCAGCCAGCCGGCCAGCGGGATGCTGGAGACGATTTTATCGACCGTCCCCAGCGGCTTGATCCCCAGAGTCAGGTTCAGACGGTCGTCGATAAGGCTGTAGCGGCCGACGAGGGAAAGATTCATGGCGTTGCTATCGATGACCAGATCCTCCGTGCTCAAAACCCCCTGATCCAGGGAGATGGAGGCGTGCAGTTTGTTGAAAGGCATGCCTTCTTCGGCCATGTCCGGCAGTTGCAGAGAAAAGATTTGCGAGACATTCAGCAGGGAAAAGACCCGGGACAGGGTCTTGAGTTGACGCAGTACCCCTTTGTGGATTTCCAGATTAATCCCCCCCAGCGAAGTGGCCAGAAAATCCTTGCCCGTTCGCCCTTGCAGATAAAAGTCGCTGCGCAGGGTGCCGGTAACCAGGCCGCGGTGCTCAAGCATCTCCTGATAGATGGTGGCGGCGTCGAAGTTCTCCAGATGGCCCGAGATGCGCAGCAGGGAAGGGGAACCCTGACTATTGTCCACTAGCACCTGACCGATGCCGTAGCCTTCTTTGGCGTGAAAGCGGATGGGGGAGATGCCGAGTACGCGGTCTTTGAGCCAGATGTCCCCTTCGGCGTCGGTAAACCGAAGATTGCCGATGGAGCCCTGGGCGGCCCGGGCTTTAATATCCACCTCTACCGGCCGCCGTTTTCCTGACCGCTGTTCTGCGGCTTCCTTTCCTTCCTTCTTGCCGGTGGAGCCGTCCTGCCAGAGGGCGATCACTTGGTCGATATTGGCGTTGGGCGAGGCGATGTCCAACCGTACGCTCGGCTGTCCTTTCCAGTGGATGCGTCCGCTCACGCGGGCCTCGGTGCCCTGATCCAGGCGCACATCGACGGGGTCGAAATCCATACCCTCCCGGTCGAAATGCAGACGCCCGACAATGTCATGCAGCACGGCCACTTCAGAGGGGAAGATAATGTCCTGGGCTCTGACCGCCTCCCCACGGACATCGACCTGCAGCAGGAACTCGTCGTAGCGGTGCAGGCGGGCGTCAGCGACCAGCGGGGATTCTCCCAGGTTCAGCGTCAGGTTCTGTCCGATGACGTGGTCGGGAAACAGGCGGATGCGTCCGTTGATGGACGTCAGATCGGGAATGACTCGGGTGAGATGGACCCCCACATCCTGAACAATGGCCTCGCCGCCGCGGAAGGCAATTCCCTGCCGGTCGCCGGCCAACTGGAGGGAAAAATCCGCCCGGCCACGGGGGGCGAGCCATTGGAGGAAAGGCAGATACGTTGGCAGTTCGGCCAGATCTTGAGCCTCCCCGCGGATGTCCAGGTGATAAGGGCGCTCCTCTTGCGTGCTCAGGTCGCCCGTAAGGTCAATCCGCAAGGTCGGCAAGGACAGGCTGCCCTGAGTCAGGGTGAGGCTGGCGGGGAGGTGCCGCAGCGATAGTGCCAGATGACTGTCCGTCTCGGCCGATTTGGACAGAACGCGCGGCCAGTCAATCGTCAGGTTATTTAGGGAAGCGCCTACGTCAAGGCCAAGATCCTCCCAGGGGCCCTCGGCTGAAACGGTAAAGGGGACAGCCCCTTGCAGGGAGGCGGGGTGCTCTCGCAGGGCGGGCAGGGCAGACTTGAGCCAGGGGGCGTCGATGGCGCCGGCCGCCTGCAGAGAAAGGTGGCGGCTGACGGAGAAGGGGAAGCGCAGGGTGCCTTCCAGGCGAAAGGCGTGCCCGGCCGCGTTGGCAGTCGCTTCCAGGGCGAGTTCGTCATCCTGCAGGTCGATCTGGCCGGCAAGTCCGGTCATGTCAAGGTTCGGCCGTAAACGCAGGTGGCCATCCCGAATGTTCAGGCGGGCGCTTTGCACCAGAAAACGATAGCCCGTCGGCCGCGTGTTGTCAGGGCGGGCCGATGCAGTGAAGGAAGCGAGTTCCACGCTGCCCTCTTGCAGAAGGTCGGCGAAACGGGCGCCCGTTTCGCCCTCGGGAAAGAAGGCGCTGATGGCGGCAACCGGGAGGGGTTTGCCGGACCAGGAAGTTTGCAGCCGCAGACCGTCTTCGGCAGCTTCCAGCGAGGCATCCCCTTGCAGGTGGAGGTTGCCCCCGTCCAGTCGCAGATCAGAGAAGGTATGACTCCCCTTCTGGGAAAGCCAGTGCCCGGAAAGGACCAGAGGGAAGAGATCTTTGCCCCTGATTTGAACGGCTGGCGACTGCAGGAAAAAGTCCTCGCCCCCAAGACGAAGCCTGAAGTCCATCCCTTCGTTGAAAGAACCGGAGCTCTCCAGAAGAAGAGAGGTCTGCCCGGAGGCAGTGAGGGAGGGCTCGGACGCCGGGAAAAAAGCCGTGATTAATTCGGCGTCCAGGTCAGCCAGGTTGAGGGTCACCTGAACAGAGGTCTCGCGCCAGTCGTCCAGGTTGGCGGGCAGGCCGATGGTCCCCGTCAACGACAGGTCGGCGCCGTTCCCCTCATAAAGCCACTGCCCTTTAAGGGCCAGATTGCTCGTTTGGCCCGGAGCCAGGTTTTCGAGGTAGAAGTCCACATTCTTTAAGGCGGAAACGACATGGTGACCCGGCTGCCGCTGATCCAGCAATTCAAAGTCCCCCTGTACGATCGTCAAGGAATGTATCCTGCCCTGAGAAAGGATGCCGATATCGAGCAAGGGGCGCAAAGGCTGGGAAGACGAGGGCTGGGGGGCGGAATCCGTGGGCGTCGAAGAGAGCCGATGTCGAAAGTGGGGACGATCGAGCAGGATGTCCCGCAAGACAATCTTTCCTGTGAGCAAAGGCCAGAGGTCCAGTTTGAACAGAATGCGCTCGGCCCGCAAAATCTCTTCGTCGCCGTTACCATTGCCGATGCTCAGGTCGGAGAAACTGAAGGCGGGGCCTGGCTCAAAGGCCAGCTGGGCCGCACCCAGTTGGACGGGATGAGACAAGGCTCCGGCCAGGGTGTCTTCAAGTTGACGGCGGTAGGTATTGAGATCGAGGGTGTACAGAAAAAGGACAATGCCGGCCAGGCAAAGGACCAGTAGAATGATGAAGATGGTGAGAAGTTGACGCAGCCGTGCCATGCATGGGCCTTTTTATGGAAGGTGAGTGGACAGGTGATTTTAAACGGATTTCAGGCTGGTGCAACCCCTTATTTTTACCTGCCCTCAGGGAATTGGGCTTCGCTTTGGGCGGCGGGGAAGGCTACGTAGAAGGTACTGCCTTGGCCCGGGGTGCTCTCAACCCACAGTCTGCCGTCTCCTTCGCGCACCAGTTCTTTGACCAGCGCCAGCCCGAGGCCTGCCCCGCTGGTCTGGCGGCGATCGCTGTTGTCGACGCGGTAGAAGCGGTCGAAGATATGTTCCTGTTCCTCGATTGAAATGCCAATGCCGGGGTCGGTGATGCTGAGAATGATCTCCTCCCCCTTTTCACGGGCAGCCAGGGTGATCGTTCCGACCTCGGGCGTATACTTGACGGCGTTTGACAGCAGGTTTTCGAGAATCTGCTGTATCCCCTCGGGGTTGGCCAGCAGGTGGGGGAGGTTGTCCGGGCAATCGATCTGAAAGTGGTGTTTCTGGACGCCGGTGGTGAAGGGGCGCAGAGTTTTGTGCAGCAATGGGTCGACGTCAATGGGTTTGACGGGGACGGGAGCGCCATGTTGGCGGGATTGGGCCCGCTGAAGCTGCAGGAAATTGTTGATCAATCTATCGAGGCGCTCCCCTTCCTGGTGGATGATGCCCAGGTATTCACGCTGCTCGTCACGGGGGACCTCATTGTCCATGAGAAACTCCGAATAGCCCAGCACGGCCGTCAGGGGGGTGTGCATTTCATGGCTGACGGCGGAGAGTAGCTGATCTTTGAGTTGCTCCATCTCCAGTCGTTCGGTGATATCCAGAGCGATTTCCAGCCGGACCAGCCGACCGTCAGTCCAGCGGATGGCTTGGTCGATGCACTGATACCAACGGCCGTTGCGGGTGTTCTGGAATTCCCATCGGCAGGGCTCCTGCGGCTGGCCGTCTTTGACCAGGCGCGCGTTGGTGCAGAACTCACAGGGGCCGCCTTTCACACTCTGCAGAGCTTCGTAGCAGGTTTTTCCCTGCCAGTTCTTGCCGGCAATCCTCTCGCCGTATTCGTTAAGGTAGAGGAGTTCGTAGCTTTCGAGATCGGCCACGTAAATCATGGTGTTCAAGGAATCAAAAATCGTCCGCATCTGTTGGGACTGTGTCAGCAGGTCCTCTTCCGCTTTCTGCCGTTGAATTTCGGTGGCGACCCGGGTCGCAAAAATGCGCAGGAGAGATTCGGCCAATGGGCCGTTGGGCAGAGGGCGGTGATGCATGACAGCGATCAGTCCAAACGGTTTGCCGCTGCTGTCACTCAGAGGCATGCCGAGATAGCTTTCCACGTTCAGATCTTGTAACGCGCTGTTTTGGGGAAAAAGCTCCTGCACTTTATGGGGGTGAAAACATACGTCCCCCTCCAGGGCCATGGCGCACGGGCTATCTTTGACCTCAAAGTGGAAGTTGTCCGAGATCCTTCCCTGGCTGAAAAAAGCGAGCGTAACGATGCGGGAAGCATCCTGCGGATCCAGGCGGCCGATGAAGGCGTGATCGACCCCGAGGGCGCCGGCGAGATGGCGCACCAGGGTAGTGAAAAAGGAGGGTCCCGTAGATTCCGCTACGCCCTGAACGACTTGACGCAGGGCTTCCTCTCCCTGGCGCAGATTGCGGATGTAGTAGTGGACCAGGCCAAAAAGAAAGAAGGAGGTGAGGACAACATAGATGCTGCCTTTGTAGGTCTGCAGTCGCGCTAAGCTGAAAAAGTCGGTGGCGAAAAGGGCCAGGATGTGGTCGGACAGAAAAATCCAGAAAGCGCCAAAGACCAGATAAATCATGGCGATCTTGGCCGCAATGCGGGTGTCGGCGGGATGGAGCGAAAACTTGTCCGGTCTTTTGGTCGGCATGGGCATCTCTGGCGGCTACCCGGCTGCTGCCCGGGGTTTCGCACCGGTGTCGTTGACGGATTCCGGCCCGGGGAGATCCAAGGTCTTCAAGACGTGTTTTAACTCATCCGGCAGGGGGGAATCGATGGAGATGACAGAATCCCCTGCGGGCGAGGGCAGTATCAGGCGGTGGCAATGCAGAAAGAGTCTGGACAGCCCCGGCAGCGAAGGCCCGCCGTATCGGCGGTCACCGGCCAGAGGATGTCCGGCATCGGCCAGTTGTCGACGGATCTGGTGGGTGCGGCCGCTGTGCAGTTCGAGGTCCAGCAGAGAATAATGGTTGTTGCCAGCGAGTCGGCAGAAGGATGTTGCCGCCTCCTTGAGTTTGCCCTTGGCCGGAACGGGAGAGGTCAGCACCCCTTCGACTGCAAGTTGTCCCGCCACCAGAGCCAGGTAGTGCTTCTGGGCCTTGCCGGCCATAAAGAGCTTCCCCAGCGCGGAGGCGGCCTTTTTTCCCTTGCCAAAGAGCACGGGACCGGAGGTTTCCACATCAAGCCGGTGAATGGGCCGCGCCTGGTAGGGAGCTTTGCGTCTTTTCAGCAGACGCTCGATGCGCCAGACCAGATTGTCCTCCTCATGGCCGACACCCCGGTGCACGGCCAATCCCGCCGGCTTGAAAGCCACCAGAAGCTGGTCGTTTTCGTACAGAATGTCCACCGTCTTTTCCGGGGGCTGCTCCAGCAGGCGGCCCAGCCGCTGACTGTCGGGCAGTACCAGGCGATCGCCGGTGCTCAAGGGCGCATCCGGGGTAAGGGCCGGGTGCCGACGCAATATCTCCCCTTTGCGCAGCAGTTGGCGCAAAAATCCTATGGGGGCTGCCGGAACACGCTGCTGCAAAATGTGCAGCGGCGGCATGCCGTTCTCCTGGGCTGTGATAATCCACTCTGGCATAAGGAACAGTTTACCCTTGCCTCTGGCTGGAAGCAAGGAAGGGTTGGCCGCTTCGGTGGCGAGGGCGTGAAGGTGTCAACGCGAACTTGCCGGCCTCTTTTAACACACGGGTTTAAGGTCTTTACAGGATTTTTATACCTTGTTACCATGGCGCGCTATTTCTAAGGCGCGGCTTCCCCCTTATCGTTGACAGGTTCCTTTCCCCATGCAAATCAAGCGGGTCGATATCCTTGGGTTTAAATCCTTCGTTGACAAGGTCTCTCTTGACTTCAACGATGGGGTCACGGCCATTCTGGGGCCTAACGGCTGCGGAAAGAGCAATGTGGTCGATGCCATCCGCTGGGCCATGGGGGAGCAGAACGCCAAGAATCTTCGGGGCCGTTCGATGGAGGACATCATTTTCGGCGGCAGCGAATCCCGCAAGCCCCATGGCATGGCCGAAGTCTCCATGGTCTTTTCCAATGCCGACGGCCTGGCTCCCGCCGCCTTCAAGGACTACGCGGAGATCATGGTCACCCGCCGGCTGTACCGCAACGGTGACAGCGAATATCTGCTCAACAAAACCCCCTGTCGTCTCATGGACATCACCGAGCTGTTCATGGATACCGGCGTCGGCGCCCGCGCCTATTCCATCATCGAACAGGGCAAGATCGGCATGATCCTCAATTCCAAGCCGGAGGATCGCCGTTTTCTCATAGAAGAAGCCGCCGGGGTAACCAAATACAAGTCGCGCAAAAAGTCGGCCCTGCGCAAGATTGAGGCGACCAGGCAGAACCTGCTCCGGCTTGGCGATATCGTTTCAGAGGTTCGGCGTCAGCTGGGCAGTCTCAAGCGTCAGGCCCAGAAAGCCCAGAAATTCAGGGAATGCCGAGAGGAGCTCAAATCCCTCGAGACGAGGCTGGCGCTGCAGCGGTATCAGACCCTGAAGAAGGAAATCGACTCCCGGCAGCAGGAAGAACAGGAGCAGTCCCGGGCGTTGGAAAGCTTCAAGGCGCAGGTTGAGCAGGGGGAGCTTACCCTTGAAGAGTTGCGCCTGCGCCATGTGACGGTCGAAAAAGAGGTGGCCGAAGGGCAGGAGAAGGTTTTCCACCTGACTTCGGAGATTCAGCGGGTTGAGGGGCAGATCGGCTTTGGCGGCAAGGAGATGGAAAACCTGCTGCGTCAGCAGGAGCGTCAGGCCGCCGAGGTGCAGGAGGTGCGCCGGCGTCTCGAAGAGGTGGCCGCTGAGCAGGATTCTCTGCTCCAGAACGGCTCCCTGCTGGGCGCCGACCTTCAGCAGGAAAAGCAAAATCTGGCTGCGGCCGAGGCCGAGGCCGAAGAGTTGGGCTTTGCCGAACAGGGTGTCGCCGCCCGTTTGGAAGAGACGCGGTCCGATCTTTTTGCCCTGCTCACGCAACTGTCTCAATTGAGTCATGTCCACGAGGACGCCCGTCGCCGGCTGCAGTCCCTTGAGGAGAGGACCGGCCGCAATCGTCAGGAAGCCGTTACCCTCATGGAACAGCAGGAACAGGCCCAGACCTTGATCGCTGAACTTGAGTCGGCCCTGCAGGGTTTTCTGCGTAAAAAGGACGTTCTTCTCGAAGAGCAGGTTGTCTCTCAGGAAACTCTGCGCAGCCTCAAGGGAAGACTGGAAGAAAATGAAAATCACCTGCTCGTCCAGCGCGAAGAACTCAATCGACACCGTTCCCGCCTTGAATCCTTGCAAGAACTGGAACGCAACCTGGAAGGCTATGAAGGGGGCGTTAAGGCCCTGTTGAAAAACCCCGAAATGCGCCAGCGCTTTGGTGACGTGGTGGCGGAGATTCTGGAGGTGTCGGCGGAGTTTGAGCGGGCGGTGGAAGCCGTCCTCGGAGACCGCTTGCAGGCGGTGCTGGCCGACTGCGGGGACGATGTCGTGGCCGCCCTCGACTTTCTGCGCGAAGCGGGTGGCCGTTGCACTTTTCTGCTGCCGGCCCGTTCTCCCGCTCCGGCGCTTTCCGTGGCGGGTGGGCGGCCTCTTCTTTCCCTGGTGACGGTGGCGCCCGGGGCTGCCGCCCGGGTTGAATCCCTCCTGCAGGGTGTTTTTCTGGTGGACAGCCTGCATCCCTGGCTGGGAAAGTCTCTCGATCCCGGGGTCACGCTGGTGACGAGGGAGGGGGATATTCTGACCTTCCGGGGTGAACTGCAGGGTGGCTCCAGCTCCGGCATGGACGAAGGATTGCTGCACAAGAAGCGGGAAATGAAAGAGCTGGTCGATGTCGTGGCCCAGGCCGAAGCCCGCGTGGAAAAAGGGCACCAGGAACGAATCGATCTGCGTGAACAGCTAGCGCGTGAGGAAGAAAACCTGCGGGATATCGGCGCCGCTCTGCATCGCAAAGAGATCAAGGTCGTCGACAACGAAAAGGATTTAAACCGTCTCAAACAGGATTTTTCCCGCCTGACAGAGCGCGTCGAAGTGCTGAGTCTCGAAGAAGATCAGCTTCACGAAGAACGCGAAAGTCTTGAAAAACAGCAGAACGAAGCCCATGAACTGCACTTGGCGAAAGAACAGGAAAAGGCGGTTCTGGAGGAGTCCCTGGCCGAGCTGCAGGAAGAACTTCAGGTGCGAAAGCGCGCCCTGGAGGATAGTCGTGAAAAAGTGACTGCCCTGAAAGTGGTGGTCACCAGTCTGCGCGAGCGGGAAGAAAGTTCGCGTAAAAGTCGGGAACGGCTTGAGGCTCTTCAGAGGGAGTTGCAGGGAAGGCTGGCCCTTTTGAACAGTCAACGGGAAGAGGCGGAAGAGGAGAGAGCGCGGCTGGAGTTGGAAAGCGGCCGGCTGAGAACCGAGCTGGAAATCCTTTTCCGTAAACGGGAAGAAGAAAAAAAGGGTTTTGACCTCCTCAAGGAACGCTTCGACGAAAGTGCCCGTCACATTGAAGAACATGAAGATGTTCTCAAGGGCATCCGGTCTCGTTTGAACGATCTGCGTGAGACGCTGTCGAGCCTGCAACTCAAGACCAGGGAGCTGGATATGGAGGCGGAGCATCTGCGCGAAGGGGTTCTGGACCGTTATCGTCTTGATCTGGCCGAAATGGAGGTTCCCGAAAAAGATCTTGCCGACAGCGAAGCGATGCAGACTCGGGCCGCCGAGTTGCGGCGGGTGATCGACGACATGGGAGAAGTCAATCTGACCGCCATTGAGGAATACCAGGAACTGGAGGAGCGTTTTACCTTTTTGACCCGCCAGCAGGAGGACCTGAAAACGTCGCTGGAAGGGTTGCAGACGGCCATCAGCAAGATCAACCGAACGACCCGCAAGCGTTTCCGCGAGACCTTCGATCTGGTCAATGCCAAATTTCAGGAGGTTTTCCCCCGGCTTTTTCTGGGTGGGAAGGCCGAGCTCGCCCTGACGGACGAGGAAGATCTGCTCGAAACGGGAATCGACATCATTGTGCAGCCGCCGGGGAAGCGTCTGCAGAGTGTCAACCTCCTGTCGGGGGGCGAAAAGGCCCTGACCGCCGTCGCCCTGATCTTTTCTATTTTTCTTATCAAACCGTCGCCTTTTTGTATGCTGGATGAGGTTGACGCACCCCTCGATGACGCCAATATCGGCCGCTTCAACGATATGGTGCGCCAAATGGCGACGGTTTCCCAATTTATTATCATTACCCACAACAAGCGGACGATGGAGATTGCCGACACCCTTTACGGGGTCACCATGGAGGAGCCTGGCGTATCCAAGCTGGTGTCCGTCCGCTTCAACGAATTGGAGGGGTAGGTGCCTTTCAAGAAAGAATTGACCGAACTGATGGATCGGGTCCCGGGAGTTCTGGGAGCGATCATTGCTGACTGGGAGGGTGAGGCTGTCGACCAGGTGGCCCGGATGGATGAATACGATCTGAAGCTTCATGGGGCCCACGGTGGCGTCATCCTCCACAATATGCGCGAGATCATGAGCCGCCTGAAGGCTGATGATTTGCAGGAAATCGTGATGACGGCAGAGACTATGCAGACCCTGCTGATTCCGGTGACGGCCGATTATTTTCTGGTGGTTGCCCTGGAGCGGGCCGGCTCCCTCGGTCTGGCCCTCCACGCCGCCCGGCGCTGCGCCGACAGGGTTCGACAGGATATCCTCTAGCCGTGTTCACCTGCCCGGCTGGACTTTGTAAAGGAGTAGAACGTTGAAAGAATCAATACTCGTATGGATCGATCAACTCGCTGAGTTGCTGGTACAAATAGGAATTCCCGAGGAACACAGCGTCATCGGGGCCCTTGGAGCCCTTTATTTACTGCTGACCTTGCTGATTCTGCTGGTTGTCGCCTTGATGCTGAGGAAACGTACCAGAAAAACAGCCCCTCCCGCCGAAGAAGAGGAGGCGGAGCACGTGGCGGTCGATTCTGTGGCCGAGCCGGAAGGGGAAGAGGCGGCGGCAGAGCCCGAAGAAGCGAAAGGTGGTGAAGAAGACCTCGGTGAGCCTGCGCAGCCCACGGAGGCACCCGTATCTTTGGTCGAAGTTCCTGAGGAGTCGACGGTTCGGCCCATCGAAGTTGCTGAGGCCAAGCCCGAGCCATCGCCGGAGACGCCTCAAAGCCTTTTCGAGCGTATGCGCAAGGGGTTGGCCAAGACCCAATCCGCTGTTCTGGGTCGCATCGATTCTCTGCTGAAATCCCATAAAGGCGAAGATGCCGAGCTGCTGGAAGAGCTGGAAGAAATCCTGATCTCAGCCGATTTCGGCATGAAAACCACGATGGAGTTGACGGCCGCCATCGAAAAACGTCTGGCGAAAGGGGGGGCTCCCCGCCATGAAGCGGTTCGTGATGTCCTGCGGGAAGAAATTAGGCAGCGGCTGCGCCTGGAGGCGGCGCCTCTCGATTTTTCCACGGCATCGCCCTATGTCATCATGGTGGTGGGGGTCAACGGTGTCGGCAAGACCACGACCATCGGCAAATTGGCAAAGCAGCTGACCTCGCAAGGCAAACGGGTTGTTCTTGGTGCCGGGGACACCTTTCGGGCCGCCGCGGCGCAGCAGCTGGCGGTTTGGGGCGAGCGGGCCGGGGCCGAAGTCGTCCGGCATGATGAAGGGGCCGATCCTGCCGCCGTAGCCTTCGACGCCATCAAGGCCGCCATAGCCCGTAAAGCCGATGTCCTTATCCTTGACACGGCAGGAAGACTCCATACGAAAGTGAACCTGATGGAAGAGATGAAGAAAATCCGCCGCGTCCTCCATCGGGAACTCCCTGGCGCACCGCAGGAAACCCTGCTCGTTCTTGACGCGACCACCGGACAAAATGCTCTGGTTCAGGCCCGGCTTTTCAAGGAAGCTGTCGAAGTTTCCGGCATCGCCCTGACCAAGCTGGACGGTACGGCCAAGGGCGGTATGGTTGTGGCTATCGGCAGCGAGCTGGATTTGCCTGTTCGTTTCGTGGGTATCGGCGAAGGCGTGGACGACCTTCGTGAATTTGATCCCGACCTTTTTGTTGAGGCTCTTTTTCAGCGAAACTGACCCGAGACTGAAAGGTCTTGACTTTACAGGTTGCTTTACCTAGAATTTTTGTTCAAACTGGAGTGGGGAAGATGGATCTGGATGTTGTTTTCCGGCTTGAAGAAAAACTCGATGACCTGTTGAAGCAACATCACGATCTGCTGGATGACTGTAGACGACTCCGGGCCGAGAAAGAAGCTTTCCTCAAGGAACGCGACAGGGTTCGATCCGAACTGGACAGGATATTGGAAAAACTCGACCGCGTTGATCGGGAGATCTCTTGAAAGAGGCTGTCCAGGTAACGATTCTGGGACAACAGTATACGGTCAAAAGTGAGTCTGGTGCTGCAGATGTGTACCGGGTGGCCGCTTTCGTCAATGACCAGTTGTCCCACGTGGCCCGAGGAAAAAAGACAGTCGACACCCTGAATTCAGTTATCCTCGCTCTTATGAATCTGGCTGGAGAGCATCTGCAATTGCTGGATGAACACACCGAGGCGGAAAAACGCCTGTTCCGCCTGCTGAAGCGGTTGGAAGACGAGGCGGTTGACAGGAATTCTGCCCGTTAGCTTAACAAAAACGACGATCGACCGCATGGTTGCGGATGATGCGCTTATAAGGTGGCTTTGCCACGCCCTGATCTCCATCGGGAGACTTGAGATAGATTGATGAATGGAAATCGCGTCTGCTTTTTCAGGCGCTTTTGCAGGTCCGTTATGCTTGAATTTTGTTCGAAAAAACTGACTGGCTCGTGCCGCGCTGACAATCATCTTCCTGGCAGGGAAGTCGAGGCGATGTCTGTCCCTCAGGTTAACCCGCCCGGAATCTCAGTGTCTGCCCAAATGTGCTATGTGTTGAATCGAACTTAACCCCCTGCGTACCGGATTTCAATTCCGCCCTTTCCATTCCCTATCTGAACCTTCCTGCCGGAGATCATCTGCCCTGGAGGATCTCGGCTCATGCCAAAACAATCCATCCGGGAAAGGATGCTGGCAACGCGTCGGCATCTGGCTCCTGCCACCTGCTTCAGCCATAGTCTGCTGGCGCAGCGTCGGCTTCTGCAATCGCCTGAATTTCAGTCTGCCCGCACGGTGGGGCTCTACAGTCCCATCATGAATGAAGTTTTTACCGAGACCCTTTTCGAGGTCGCTCGGAGCCAGGAAAAGAAGATTCTTTATCCGAGAGTGGATAACGATTCGCTAGAGTTTGTCGTGGTTGCGGACCGAAGCGAGTTGGCGCATGGCCGCTTCGGTGTCCTTGAGCCAGTGGGAGAGGTGATCTTCGCGGCCGCCGATATCGATTTTCTGGTAATTCCCGGTGTCGCTTTCGATTTGTCGGGATTCAGGCTGGGCTACGGCAAGGGGTATTATGATCGGGCTCTGGCCCATCAGGTCGGGCGGGGGGTGCTGGCGGGGCTCTGCTTTGATTTTCAGGTTCTGGAGCGGCTACCTGCCGAGTTGCATGACATTCAACTGGACCTAGTGCTGACGGAGAGTCGGACGGTTAATACTGGTAAACAAACAGCCTTCAGGCATTAATTTACAACACGACTGAGGAGGACCCTAACGTTGCAGATAGATATCTTTTTATTGTTGGTATTGCTGGCGGCCTGTGGCGCGGCCGGCTACGTCATCGGAACACTGATTCAGAGGAAAATGGCCGATTCCCGGGTCGCCAATGCCGAAAAAGCCTCGGAACAGATTGTCGAAGAAGCGAAAAGAGAAGCGGACACCATCCGTAAAGAAGCGATTATCCAGGCCAAGGATGCCGTTTTTCAGGCGAAATCCGAGTGGGAGAATGAAGCCCGGGAGTTGCGGCGAGAGTTGCAGTCCCAGGAGAAGCGCTTCTTGCAGAAAGAGGAAAATCTTGACCGCCGCGCGATTCAGCTGGATAGCCGTGAAGAAGAGTTGCTCAAGAGTGAGCGTTCCGTGCTGCAGCGGGAAGAGCGTTTGACCGGCAAGGAGAAGGATATTGACCGGTTGGTCGCGGAACAGAAGCAGCAATTGGAGCGGATCTCCGGGTTGAGCTCCGAAGAGGCGAAGCGTCAGTTGATGGAAGCCATGGAGAGCGAGGCCCGTCATGACGCAGCCAAAAGGATCAAGCAGATTGAAGAAGAAGCCAAGGAAGCCGCCGACAAGAAGGCCAAGGAGATCCTTGCTCTCGCCATCCAGCGCTACGCCGGGGACTTCGTGGCTGAAAAGACCGTAAGTGTGGTACCGCTGCCTTCAGATGAGATGAAGGGGCGGATCATCGGCCGGGAAGGGCGCAATATCCGGGCCATCGAGGCCGCCACGGGTATCGATCTTATCATTGACGATACGCCCGAGGCCGTTATCATTTCCGGTTTCAATCCGGTCCGCCGTGAGGTGGCCAGGCTTTCTCTTGAGCGTCTTATCGGGGATGGCCGCATTCATCCGGCCCGCATTGAGGAGGTCGTCAACAAAGCCACTCAGGACGTCGATGAAGCGATCCGTGAGGCTGGAGAACAGGCCACCTTTGATGTTGGTGTGCACGGCATTCATCCGGAAATCATCAAGTTGATCGGCCGCCTGCGCTACCGCACCTCTTATGGGCAGAATGTGCTGCAGCACTCTCTGGAGGTGGCGTTTTTGTGCGGGATTATGGCGGCAGAGCTGGGCATTAACGTGAAGCAGGCCAAAAGGGCCGGTCTGCTCCATGATATAGGGAAGGCCGTCGACCACGAGATTGAAGGTTCCCATGCCGTTATTGGCGCCGACCTGGCCCGTAAGTACGGCGAATCCCCCAAGATTGTTCATGCCATAGCGGCCCACCACGAAGACGAAAAACCTGAAACCATTCTGGCTGTCCTGGTGCAGGCGGCTGATGCCCTTTCCGGCGCCCGCCCCGGTGCGCGGCGGGAAATGCTGGAAACCTACGTCAAGCGTCTGGCGGATCTCGAGCGTATCGGCACCTCTTTCCAGGGGGTTACCAGCTGCTACGCTATCCAGGCCGGTCGCGAGATCCGCGTCATGGTCTCCAGCGAAGAAGTCTCGGACGCCCAGTCGTACGTGGTGGCCAGGGACATTGCCCGCAAGATTGAAGCGGAGATGACCTATCCCGGGCAGATCAAGGTCAATGTTATCCGTGAAACCCGGGCAACGGAATACGCCAAGTAAGGCCGGAGGCAGAATCCTTGAATATTCTTTTTGTTGGGGACGTCGTTGGCCGGGCGGGCCGTCAGGCGTTGGCCCAGACCCTGGATCGTCTGGTGGATCATCATCAGGTCGATCTGGTCGTTGTCAATGGCGAGAATGCGGCGGCCGGTTTCGGCCTGACCGCCGATATTGTCAGGGAGTTTTTTGATCTCGGTGTTGATGTCATCACCACGGGCAATCATATCTGGGACAAGAAAGAGATTTACGAAACCCTCGACAGGGAGCCGGCCCTTCTCCGGCCGGCCAACTATCCGGAAGGCCTTCCCGGGCGCGGTGTGGGGGTTTACTCCACCAGTGCCGGTATCAAGGTCGGCGTGATTAATCTGGAGGGGCGGGTTTTTATGAAAAACCTCGAGTGCCCCTTTCGGGAAGCCGACCGGTTGATTGAACAGATTGCGGGTGAGGCCCGGGTCATTCTAGTCGATTTTCATGCGGAGGCCACCAGTGAAAAGGTGGCTCTCGGGCACTATCTCGACGGGCGGGTCTCCGCCGTCGTCGGTACCCACACGCATGTTCAGACGGCTGATGAATATATTATGTCGGGGGGCACGGCCTATATTACCGACGCCGGCATGACCGGGAGCCTGGATGCCGTTATCGGGATTCGCAAAGAGTTGGCGATTGAACGATTTCTCACCCAGTTGCCGGTCCGTTTCGAGGTTGCCAAAAAGGATCCTGTCTTATGCGGGGTGCTGTTCGCGGTCGATGAAAAGACCGGCCGCGCGACACGAGTTTTCCGTATTCGGGAAGATCTGGCCTCTCGTTAACCAAGAATTAAATGTATAGAGGATTGCAATCCATGAATACCGTCCAAGAGCAGATGGCTGTCATTCGGCGTGGCGCCGTAGAAATACTGGTGGAGACAGAGCTGGAAGAGAAAATCAAGGAGTCGATCGCCAAGGGAGTGCCCCTTCGGATCAAGGCCGGCTTTGATCCAACCGCGCCCGATCTTCATCTCGGCCATACCGTGCTGATTCAAAAGCTTAAGCAGTTTCAGGACCTCGGTCATGAGGTCTGTTTTCTGATCGGGGATTTTACCGGCATGATTGGTGATCCGACCGGCAAGAATGAAACCCGCAAGCCGCTTACGCGTGAGCAGGTGCTGGCCAACGCTCAGACCTACCGCGAGCAGGTATTCAAAATTCTTGATCCTGAAAAAACCAAGGTGGTCTTCAACAGTTCCTGGATGGGGCCGATGAGTGCCGCCGATCTCAT
>JAWSUS010000018.1:0-30000 GCA_033549025.1 Desulfuromonadales bacterium | reverse complement strand
TAGGGGAGCATTGTAGCAACCGTTGAAGGTCGATCGTGAGGACGGCTGGAGGAACTACAAGAGATTATGCTGACATGAGTAGCGAAAATGCGGGTGAGAAACCCGCACGCCGAAAGCCCAAGGTTTCCTCCGTAAAGGTAATCTGCGGAGGGTTAGTCGGTCCCTAAGGCGAGGCCGAAAGGCGTAGTTGATGGGAAACAGGTTAATATTCCTGTACCTTTTGTTACTGCGATGGGGGGACGGAGAAGGGTAGGCCGGCCGGGTGTTGGACGTCCCGGTTTAAGCGTGTAGACGGGGAAGGTAGGCAAATCCGCTTTCCCATACAACGTCAAGGCGTGATGACGAGGGCTTAAAGCCCACAAAGCGGTTGATCCCATGCTTCCAAGAAAAGCCTCTAAGCTTCAGGTAACAAGAGACCGTACCGCAAACCAACTCAGGTGGGCGGGCAGAGAATGCTAAGGCGATTGAGAGAACTCTGGTTAAGGAACTCGGCAAAATGACACCGTAACTTCGGGAGAAGGTGTGCCCCCATCAGGTGTAGCGATTTGCACGTGAAGCCGAAGGGGGTCGCAGTGAAATGGCGGTAGCGACTGTTTACTAAAAACACAGCACTCTGCAAACTCGCAAGAGGAAGTATAGGGTGTGACGCCTGCCCGGTGCCGGAAGGTTAAGGGGATTTGTCAGCGCAAGCGAAGCTTTGAACCGAAGCCCCGGTAAACGGCGGCCGTAACTATAACGGTCCTAAGGTAGCGAAATTCCTTGTCGGGTAAGTTCCGACCTGCACGAATGGCGTAACGACTTCCGCACTGTCTCAACCAGAGGCTCAGCGAAATTGAATTATCGGTGAAGATGCCGATTACCCGCGGCAAGACGGAAAGACCCCGTGAACCTTTACTACAGCTTGGCAGTGACATTCGGGACAGCATGTGTAGGATAGGTGGGAGACTTTGAAGCTGGCACGCCAGTGTCGGTGGAGTCGCCCTTGAAATACCACCCTTGTTCTTCTGGATGTCTAACCTAGACCCGTTATCCGGGTCAGGGACACTGCCTGGTGGGTAGTTTGACTGGGGCGGTCGCCTCCCAAAGTGTAACGGAGGCGCGCGAAGGTTCCCTCAGGCTGATTGGAAACCAGCCGTAGAGTGCAAAGGCATAAGGGAGCTTGACTGCAAGACATACACGTCGAGCAGGTGCGAAAGCAGGTCTTAGTGATCCGGCGGTTCTGTATGGAAGGGCCGTCGCTCAACGGATAAAAGGTACTCCGGGGATAACAGGCTTATCTCCCCCAAGAGTTCACATCGACGGGGAGGTTTGGCACCTCGATGTCGGCTCATCACATCCTGGGGCTGAAGTCGGTCCCAAGGGTTTGGCTGTTCGCCAATTAAAGTGGTACGCGAGCTGGGTTTAAAACGTCGTGAGACAGTTTGGTCCCTATCTGCCGTGGGCGTAGGAGATTTGAGAGGATCTGTCCTTAGTACGAGAGGACCGGGATGGACGAACCACTAGTGTTCCTGTTGTCACGCCAGTGGCAATGGCAGGGTAGCTACGTTCGGAAAGGATAACCGCTGAAAGCATCTAAGCGGGAAGCCCCCCTCAAGACGAGATCTCCCTGGGAGCAATCCCCTGAAGGTCCGTTGGAGACTACAACGTTGATAGGCCGGATGTGTACGCACAGCAATGTGTTCAGCTAACCGGTACTAATTGACCGTGAGGCTTGACCATAAAAAGTTTTTGTGAAGCAAGGGGCGAGGTTCGCCTCGCCCCGAGCTTCCATATATCGAATTGTTGCCCCAAACAAATCGCGCATCGTTATGAAGTCTTAGGCAATTGAAAACCAGTTTTACGGTTTTCGGTGGCTATAGCGCAGGAGTCACACCTGTTCCCATCCCGAACACAGAAGTTAAGCCCTGCCGCGCCGATGATACTGCACGGGTAACTGTGTGGGAAAGTAGGTCGCCGCCGAAATTTTTACCCCAGGGCCCCTTATTTATTCAGGGGCCCTGTTTTTATTTTAGAAGCACAAAAGCCCTCCGCTTCGTTATGCCGAAGCGGAGGGCTTTTGTGCTTCTGGTTTTGCCACGGGTTACTTTATTTGCGCAGTTCGATACCGAAGGCTTTGATCTTTCGGTGCAGGTTGGATCGCTCTATTTCAATGGCCTCAGCGGTTTTGGAGATATTCCAGTCGTTTTCTTCCAACTTCTGGATGATAAAATCCCGTTCAAACTCCTCTTTAGCCTCTTTGTAGGTTGCATGTTCCGTGGCTGAAAAGGTAGTTGCTTTGCCGGCTGAACCAGCTTTACCCGTAATGCTTTCCGGCAGATGCTTTGCCGTAATCACATCGTCGGGAGTCATGATGACAAGGCGTTCGATGATATTCTTTAATTCCCGAACGTTGCCTGGCCAAGCATAACTTTTCAGTAAATTGATGGCCTCTGGCGTCATCGTTTTGATGGCCCTGCTCTCTTTGCCGCAGAAGTACTCCAGAAAATGTTCCACCAGAAGAGGAATGTCTTCGCCCCTTTCTCGCAACGGGGGAACGTGAAAAGGAATGACATTTAGGCGATAGTATAGATCTTCCCTGAAGTTGCCTGCGCGGATTTCTTCTTCCAAGTTTTTGTTGGTTGCGGCAATCACCCGCACATCCACTTCAATGGTTCTTTGTCCACCTACTCGCTCGAATTTTTTTTCCTGTAGGATACGAAGGACTTTCGCCTGTGTTTTCAGGCTCATATCCCCAATCTCATCGAGGAACAGGGTCCCCTCGTGGGCCAGGTCAAACTTGCCTTTACGCTGTGCTGTTGCTCCTGTAAACGCCCCTTTCTCGTGACCGAAAAGTTCACTCTCAATCAATTCTTCCGGAATAGCCGCGCAGTTCACCTCCACGAAGGGCTTTTCCCGTCGATTGGATAAAGTGTGTATCTCGCGCGCAACAAGTTCTTTTCCCGTACCGTTCTCTCCCGTTATCAAAACCCAGCCAGAGGTGGGCGCCGCCATGGCGATCTGTCGTTTCAGTTCTTTGATATGGCTGCTTACCCCGATCATTTCGTTGTCTTTGTCGATTTTGCTCTTTAGTGATTGGTTCTCCTGGACAAGTTGGGTCACCCGTATGGCGTTTTGAATGCACAACAAAACCTTTTCGAGGGAGAGGGGTTTTTCGATAAAGTCGTACGCCCCGAGTTTGGTGGCTTTGACGGCGGTTTCAATTGTGCCGTGGCCGCTCATCATGACCACCAGTTGATCGGGAAAATCCTCCCGAATGCGACGCAAGGTCTCGATCCCATCCATGCCGGGCATCCAGATATCAAGCAGGATGAGGTCCGGAGTTTCCTCACGCAGAGCTTGCAGCGCTTCTTCACCGTTTTTGGCGAAGAGAGGTCTGAAGCCCTCGTCCTGGAAGATCCCTTTAAGGCTTTCTCTTATGCTCTCTTCATCGTCAACAATAAGGATTGTTTTCATCGTTTTCCTGGAGATCTTTTTTGTGGCAAAGGTTAAACGGCCACCGAATTTTCACCAATAGGCAGTTCGACAATAAACTTGGTCCCCTTGGGATAGTTGTCGCGAACCCGGATGTAGCCATTATGATCGGCGATAATCGTTGAAACAATAGCAAGTCCGAGCCCGGTCCCTGATTTCTTGGTAGAAAAATAGGGTTCAAAGAGTCTGGGCTTGTCTTCCGCTGGGATGCCGCAGCCCGAGTCCGAAATGGTAATGATAGCCATTTGC
This sequence comes from Desulfuromonadales bacterium, assembly GCA_033549025.1. Lineage (GTDB taxonomy): Bacteria > Desulfobacterota > Desulfuromonadia > Desulfuromonadales > SZUA-540 > SZUA-540. The sequence continues at coordinate 26,280 of JAWSUS010000018.1, read as the reverse complement.
AAGGATGGGTTGAAGGCCGACTCCATGTGGATGGTTCCTTCACCACCGACGGCACCTACCGCGTTGTCGAGCAGGTTGATAAAGGCTCTTTTGATTTGGTCCCTATCCAGGTTGAAAACCGGCATGCCAGCATCAGGCTCAAAGGAAAAGGCGATCTCTTTATGCGCCTCCTGGTAGAGGCGCATGGCCTCAGAGAGTATGTCATTGACGTTGTTCGGGGTTGGATTGCTCGCTGGCATGCGAGCGAAGCTGGAAAATTCATTGACAAGGTTTTTAAGTTCGTCAACCTGGCGCACAATCATCATAGTGCATTCGTCAAAAACAGTGTCGTCTTTGGAAAAGCGATCGAGATATCGTCTTCGCAGTCTTTGGGCAGAAAGCTGAATCGGCGTCAATGGGTTTTTTATCTCGTGGGCAATGCGGCGTGCGACCTCTCGCCACGCCGCCATTCGCTGCGCTTTGAGTAGATGGGTCAAGTCATCAAAAACAACGACCGTTCCCATGAATTCGCCATTCTCGTCGCGAAGAGTCGTTACGTTAACCAACAGGGTGATCTTGCTGTCCTGTATAGAAACCGTGATTTGTTTGCGAACCGAATCCTTCCCAGAGGAAATAAGCTCCTTGAGCAGGTCCTTGATCATGGGTAGATGGTTGGTGTCAACGACCTCGCGAAAATTCTTGCCGAGAATTTTTCCCGTTTTGATTCTCAGCAAAAGCTCGGCCGATTTGTTGATTGTGGTGATGTTTCCCTGTTTGTCGAGTGAAATAACGCCGGCGGTCACATTTTTGAGGACAATCTCCATGTAGCGGCGCCGCTGGTCCAGTTCGAGGTTTGAAGCATGAAATTCCTGATTGGCCTTGTTGATGGCAGCCCGACTTTTGCGCAGGTCCGCTGTCATTTTATTAAAGGCCTGCACCAGGGTGCCAATTTCGTCATCGCTTTGCACGTCGATCTTCACATTGAGGTCGCCCCCGGCAATTTTATTGGTAGCCACGGCGAGCTCCTGGATGGGAACGGTAATGCCTCGGGCCAGATGGAATCCGAACCAGGTAGCCATGAAAATAATGACCAGCGCGATAAGAAGAAGAACGACCACATAGCTTTTCTGGATCTGCCCTTTGAGCAATTTGCTGCTTTTGTACTGTTCGAATGATGAGGAAATTTCCTTCATCTTGGCGACCAGGCTGTACGGCACGTAATAGTTGACGACTACCACGCCAACGACATCGTTGGGATTCCAATTGGAATAGACCGGCACGATTCCCCGGATGAGGTCGGCTTTACCAATAGGGGTAATTCGCGTGAAACGGTTGCCTTGGAGGGCTTCCCGTATATTGTCCGAGCCCGGATCCGTGAATTCCGAAGCCGGTACCTGAGGATTCGAAGCACGAACAAGTTCCTCGTACGTGCTTGAAAAAACCTCAACAATGCCCAGATTGTATTCTTTTTGCTTCTGCTTGATGACTTCCACCAGCTTTGGCAGATTTTCCTGGTTGAGAAGTTTCTCTTCCTTGATGATCTGCGCGAGCTGTTCTGCATAGTAGAGGGCGTTTGCGGCTGAGTTTTTGTAGTAGGTCTGAGCGACGTCCAGGGATTCCTGCAGGGAGGCCTCTATCTGAGTGTTGAACCAGTTCTCAATGGTGTTGTTGATGAAACCCGCCGATACGAAAAAAAGCAGCATCGTGGGCACCAGCGACAGAGAAACAAAAGCGATGACTAGTTTGGACCGCAGACGTGCGCCGGGTACGTTTTTACGCCGTTCGAGAATGAGTTTGAATAAATTCCGGAAGATCAGGAACAGCAGGAGGATAATAAAGAGAATGTTGATGTTGATTAACGCCAGAAGCAGGATGCTGTTGGAAACGGGTACGCCAGCGGTGAGTTCAAAAAGCTGCGTTTCAAACCGCGAGAACAACAGGACAAGACAGATGACCAGGATGATAAGAATCCATTCCCGGCGTCTTTTCCTCGTTTCAAGGATGGGGTCTTTATGTTTTTTTGTTTCTGGCGACATTTTTCCCGCAAACTGAGGGGTGATCTCAAGCCTCTATAATTTCAAACAAAATATCAGGTCTTACCTGCTGGCTGCAAACAAAAAGAGGCAACCCTGACCCAGGTTGCCTCTTTCCATTCTGAGGTTGTTTGATCCTATGCCTTGGATATCGCCAGTTCGGTAGCGTAAGCGGGCGAGTTGGCATTGAGGGCATTGCGGACATCTTCTTCGGAAAATTCGACCAGCTTCCAGCAGTCAGGGGAGGCCAGAATTTGTTCTACCATCTTGTGGTTGATGTCGTGCCCGGCCTTGAAGGTTTTGAAGTGGCCAAGAATCGAGTAGCCAAGGAGGCTGAAGTCACCCACGGAGTCCAGGATTTTGTGGCGCACGAACTCATCGCTGAATCGGAGGCCTTCCGGATTCAGAATCTTGTCCTCTCCAATGACCACAGCGTTCTCCATGGAGCCGCCACGGGCCAAACCGTTGGCTTTGAGATATTCCACCTCTTTGAGAAACCCAAAAGTTCGGGCCGGAGCGATGTCTTTGATAAAGCCTTCGCGAGAAAACTTGATTGAACGCTGCTGATGAGCAATGCAGGGATGCTCAAAGGCAATCTCGGCGGTGATGCGAAAAAAGCGCGAAGGGATGAGGCTGACGCGTTTTTCACCGTCAATGACTGTGATGGGCTTGCGAACCGCCAAAAATTTGCGGCTGCGCGCCAGGTTGCTCACGCCGGCTTCCTGCAGCAGTTCGACAAAAGGAACCGCGCTGCCATCCATGACCGGAATTTCAGGACCGTCGATATCCACATGAAGGTTGTCGATGCCGAAGGCTGTGAGGGCCGCCATAAAATGTTCAACGGTAGAAACCTGCAGGCCGTTTTTGCCAAGAACCGTGGCCAGCCGGGTATCCACAACATTGGCGGACACCGCTTCAATGGAAACGACGCGATCGCCTTCTGAACGGTGGAAAACAACGCCAGTTCCTGCCTCCGCCGGACGAAGAGTCATGTTGATCCGATGGCCGGAGTGAAGGCCTATGCCGGATATGGAGGTTGTCTGGGCGATGGTGCGTTGAAAAATCATGGACAGGATTCTCCTGAGTATTAATGCAATATATGAATGTCTTTTTGGTTACGCCCCACTGGGATGCAATAAGTCTGCCATTTGATGTCAGGCCCTCAAGGTGCTGAAATCACATATCCTATTGGTGTGATGGTGTGTATTGACAGGAGGGTGTTGTGGTAGAAAAAGTGAGATGGTGTGGTTTAAAGTCTACAGTCTGGGATTCATCAGGTGTCGAAAAAGGCGCGGAAAAGTACGTTAGGCGAGTCTACAGGCGGCCAGAGCGGAGAATGGCGATGGCAAGCCAAAGTCCCAGGAAGCCGGCGATGGAATATCCCAAAAGACCCAGTATTGGGAAGTTGAAAAGGAGAGGCCCCTTTTCGGTCTGCATGATAAGGGACGAACCGACTATAAGGGAGCCGATAACCAGACTGAAGGAGAGGCGGTTGCTCGATTTATCGAGGTCGGAAATCATTTTTTCCAGCCCCCGATGCTCCAGGTCGATTTTGAACTTATTTTTATTGACCCGGTTGATGAATTCCTTCAGATCGCTGGGAAGCGTCTTTGCAAAAGCACCATAGTCCTGCAGAACCCTCAACAGTTCTTTGCCCAAGGCCGCCGGCGCCAGTCTTTCGTGAACGACCTTTTCGAGAAAAGGTTTCAGGTGGTCGATCATGTTGAAGTCGGGGTCAAGTTGGCGCCCTATGCCTTCGATCGTTACCAGCGCCTTGGCCAGCAGGATAAGGTCAGAGCGGAACTTGATGCGATTATGGGAGAGAATTTCCACGAACTCCGACAGCAGTTTCCCTGCATTAATCTCCTGCAGGGGGATTTCATAATAATCATCAATGAATTCGGCCAGGTCCCGCCGCAGGTCTCTGATGTTGGATTCGTCTGTGAGTTCGCCCGAATAGAGGAGCATGTTGATAATACGGTCAACGTCTCTTTTGAGGACCGCAACCAGGAGCTCGACCAGCTGATATTTCAAGCTGTCATCAAGTCGCCCGACCATGCCGTAGTCCAAAAAACAGACCCTGTCCTTATCGAGAATATAGATGTTGCCCGGGTGGGGATCGCCATGGAAAAGGCCATGGATGAGCACTTGTTTGAGAATAGCGTCCGCCCCATGGCGGGCAATGGCTCTGAGGTCATGGCCCTCTTGCCGTAGCTTGTCGAAATGAGAAACTTTGATCCCGTCCACATACTCCATGGTCAGGACAGATTCTCCCGTAAAATCCCAGAAAACCTGAGGGACATGGACCGTCGGGTCATCGGCAAAGTTGGCGGCAAAACGGTCAATGGTGCGCCCTTCCCGGGCAAAATCCATTTCGCGGTAGATGGTGCGCCGAAATTCTTTGACAATCCCGGTCGGATCGTACAACTCGCCCGATGGCAGGTGCTTTTCCACCAGATAGGCCAGTCCCATCAGGATGTCGAGGTCGGTGTCGACGACCTGTTCAATACGGGGGCGTCGAACCTTCAGAACGACCTCTTCACCGGTCGTCAGGCGGGCCCGATGTACTTGGGAAATAGAGGCAGAAGCCAAAGGAACGACGGAAAAGGAGGAAAAGAGTTCATCGACAGATTGACCCAGTTCCAGCGAAATCTGTTTGTGAACCTCTTCGGCCGGTATCGGCGGGACCTTGTCCTGCAACTTGCGGAATTCTTCGATAAATTCGGCCGGAATGACGTCAGGGCGTGTCGATAGCAGCTGCCCGAGCTTTATGAAGGTCGGACCCAATTCTTCCATGGCCAGACGCAGTCGTTCTGCCTGCGTCAAGCGTTCCAGTTCTTTGGAGGCTTTGCCCAGGGTGACAATCTTCCGTCCCAGCTCAATATAGTAGGTGATGTTGAGCTGTTCGATCAGGCCGCCGAAACCATATTTGATCAGGATCGACAGAATATCCCGATAGCGTCTGATAGAACGGATGTTGCGATTTATGCGGGTGAAGGTCAGCATGAATCGTGGGATGCTATCCCTGATCCTTTACCAGTTTTTCAAGCTGGTCGACTTTTTTCTTCAGTTTTTCAAATTCATCGGTGGTGACGACCCCCGCCCGTTCACAGGCTTTTTTGACCTCGTCTCGGGCCGCCTGTTCAAGTTTCTGCTGGTTTTCCTTGGCTTTTTCCTGAAGATTGTTCAAAAAGGCTTTGCCCTCCTCTTCGGTAATGTCAAAGCGTTCTTTCATCTCCTTGAGCAGCTCTTCCGCTTTTTTTTGGCTCAAAGCCACGGCACCCACGGTGGTAAAAAGGGTTTTTTCCAGAAATTCCAGCATAATGACCTCCTTGAAAGGTGAAATGACCTAGATTGTAAAAGTCTATCACAGGGCCGATGTCTTTCAAAGTTGAGCCAAATCGCGTACCTGGGAAAGTACCTTTTTCGTGGCTTTCACGCCAGCCCGAATCGTTTCTTCGGCACGATTGAACTCCAACAGGGTAATCCCGTTAAGATCTGGGCGAATCAGCAGATCCGCTTCATCTTTTTCCAGCCTCAGAGAGTTGATCTCATTTTCCATGATGGCGATGCTCTGAGCAAAAATCTTTAAAATCCCCGGAGGCTTACGTTCTGCTGAGGTTTCTTCTCCCTGTGAGTTTTCGCTGGGGGGGTGATGGTTGTTCCCCAAGGGGGATTTAAGGAGTTTCTCCACGGCTTCGACAGTGAGCAGATTCAGGAAGCTGTTCCCGGTCTTTTTCTTTTCTTTTTTATGGAGGAGGAAATCTTCAGTCGCTTTTTTCTCCACCTCGGGAATTGTGCACACGCCAATGGTGACCTCGACACCGAGGTCGCGAACCTGGTTGATGGGGACAGGGATGCAGAGACCCCCGTCTACCAGAAAACGGTCGCCGAAACGGACTGGCGGGAAGACGCCGGGAAAGGCGATCGCAGCTCTGAGGGCATCGTCCAGGCTGCCTTTTTTTATGATGACATGTTCACCCGTTTCGATATCGGTGGTGACGACCGCCAGAGGAATGGAGAGCTCTTCAAAGGTGTGAACGGGAAGAAGGTTCTGAATGAAGGAAGCGACGTTTCTGCCGTTAATGAGTCCGGAGGTCGGTAAGGCCGGGTCAATAAGACGAGCCAGTTTCCGCCAGTCCTGCTTGAGGGCCACCTCTTCCATTTCCGTCAGGGGAACACCCGCGGCATAGAGGGCTCCTATAAAAGCGCCCATGGAGGTGCCGGCAATGGCGCTGACCGGAATGGCGTTTTCCTCGAGTTCTTTGAGAACGCCGATATGAGCGAGCCCCCGTGCCGCTCCGCTGCCAAGAGCAAGTCCTATGGATTTGGCCATATCGCCTTACCTGAGTCGAAAAGAGCGGGTATGTTCATAGGCATCCTTTGCGGGAGGACAGTCCGGCAGGTATCAGCCGGGCTCAGCGTCGAAACAGCCAAAAAAGAAGCGAGAGCAGGGCCGAGACAAGCAGGCTCGTTCCCAGGGGGAAGTAAAAGGTGAAGTTTTCCTTCTCGACACGGATGTCGCCAGGCAGTTTGCCCAGCAGGGGAATCTTGGGCCCATAGGTGATCAGTAAGCCCGCGGCGAGAAGAATGAGACCTGCCAGTATGAGCATTCTGCCTGGTGCCATCGGATGCCTGCCTCGGTAGAGGAAAATTGCGGTGGCGACGAAAAAACGATTTCGTCTCGGCTAAAATCGAAAGAATTTATTCTTCCAGAATGTCCCAGGGGGGAAGACCCTGGCCAGACCAGATTTCCCGGGCGAGGTCTTCGGCTTCCTGCTGGTTCGGCATGTGCCTGTTGACCTGTTGGTATAAAGAATCCTTCAGGGCCCTGAGATCTCTTATATACCGCTCAAGCAAGGTGGCCGTCAACTGCAGTTCCTGGGGGAGCTGCGTCTCTGTTCTCCCGGTGTGCGAAATCAGGACCAAGGCCTTGGCCGTCTCCAGGCCTTCGACCTCCAGGAAGGTGCCGAGCTCGTCCCTGAGCGTATATTGCCCGAAAAACACCTCGCTGACGCGAAGGGGAGCCTGCCATTTGTAGGGATTGAGCTGTGGCTTGTAGTAGTCATACAAATACTGTTCGGGAAACAGAGGGACCCCGTCCTGGAAGACGATGCCGCCAATACTGGCGACAAGGTCGGCCTGGGGCAGTGTCGTTTTGGCCCGGCGGGACGATTTGGTCTTGGCCGGCCGTTTTAACGGCTTGGGAAGATTCTGGCCGGACTTGTTGTTCATCCACAGGGCCAGCTCACTGTCAACGGTAGCTCGGGGGACCTTTTCCCCGTCTTTCCAGGGGATGGGAGCCAGGCACTGCAAAATCTCGGGTCCAGGCAGGGGTAGTCCCTGATCGAGGATTGCCTGACGAAGGTTCTTTCGAGACGGAAGTTTCGTCTGGCCGGCAATGACGCTCCAGAGGAATTGCCCCAGGGTGGACTGGGCAAAAAGGTAGATCTCACGCTCTTTCTCTGCTGGCCAATGGGTTGGTTCAACGAATTGCAGGGTGCCTGTTTCAAGCCATTTAAAGAGATAGGCCGGCAGGCGAAGGCCAAGAGCCAGTAGAGAGCGGTGGCCCGAGCGGAGAAGAGACCAGTTGATGCTTCTGGTTTCTTTGTCCAACTCAAAAGTGGTTTGGGCGTCCTCATCAGCCGTTTTTTGCAGGCTGACCGTCAAGCCGTTGTCCTCCTCGGCCCTGATGCCGGTCAGGACGAAATACTCTTTGATGAGGTCGAAAAGGGGTGCGCCGAAGTCCTGATAAATCCAGGTATCGGGAATGCGCAGCTCGAGATCCGCCCCATCGCCGGCTACTCCGAGGAGATGGATGAATTCCCAACCCCACAGGGGAGTGCCCGCTAAAAGAGGAAGCCGGCGATTGGGCCATGAACCACGGAGAAGAGTCGCTAATTCCTGCCGCTCCATCATCGAAGGCAGGCGGTTGTCCTGCAGTGTCCCGATGATCTGTTGGGGCGCCACCGGCGGCAAAAAGCGCAAGACGCTGGTTCCCTGGGCGATGGCCGGCGGGGTGTGCAGAAAATCCCTTAGCAGGGCCGTGTAGGCCAAGATGGGCTGCGGGGCAACTTCCATAACCTCTGTGCCGCTATTCTTGTTGATGCCGTCGGGATGGACGAACAGACAGGCCGTATCGTTGCTCGGATTTTTGGGGTTGGGGAGCGGATGCCCCCCCAGTTGCGGAGCATCTTTGGCCAGAAGCGACTGCAGCACCCTGATCAGGAAATCGTGATTTTTTCGCTGCGGCAACTGCAGCATGCGGCGAAAAAAATGATGAAAACGGGTAGCGGCTTCCAGCGGCAGAGGTTGCTCGGTTGACTGGGGTTTCATTGCCTGCTGGAGAATGTCGGGAAGGGTCTCCATGGCATAAATGGTGGCTCTGTCGAGCCCTTCCGGTTGGACGGAGGGCGGTAGCCGATCATAGCTGATCAGCGCCAGAAGACGCAGTAGGGTCAGGGTCGCCTTACGGTAGGCCAGGGTGGTCAACGCGGCCGGATCTGCGCCAAGGCGGGTGGCCTCGCGGGTAACCTGATACTGCTCCACGATGAATGGACAGGCCGAGGTGACGGCCCCGAGACAGAGGTTGACGAGATAAAAAGGGGAGAGGTCGGCGGGGGCAATGGCACCCGTGACGGAAAGCATCTTGACCTCTTCCAGCAAAAGGGCAAGCGTTTCCCGGAAAGCCTCCTCGCCTTCATCTCCATGACCGGAGAGGGGCAGGGTCTTGCGTTTTTGACAGCTGCCGGATTGAACCTCCCAGATGACGACCTCTTTGGGGGCCCAGGAAATAAAATGACGTAGTCCCAGTGCTTCGGCGCAGTGAACACCCAGGTCGTTGGCATCGTGGGTGTGGCCCGACGGGAAAAGAACAACTCCGGCGGCCATGAAGCTGTCACGATTGATCCAGAAGATCAAGGGCGGCGACAGCTCGCCCGCCGGCGTCAAAAGGGAAGAAAAAACCTCCACCTTTTTCAGGGGGGAGCGGCCCAGATGAATGTGCGATTCGGTCCATCGGGCCAGCTGTTCAGCAAAAAGTCGGGCGGTATGCGGATCCATAGGGGGTGGCCTAAACAGGGTGGTCGGTAGAAAGTACGGATTTTAACGAGTTCGCCATCAAGGCAAGGGTGAAAACCGTAAGGGCAGGGTAGGTCGCCGGTCACATGCCTCGTCAGGCATCATTTGGCTCTTAACTCATAATCAACCAGCAGTTGCTTGAGCTGTGCGATATCTTCCTTCAGTTGGGCGGTGTCCTGCTGCAGCTTTTTGTTCTCCTGCTTGCAGCGCTCAGCCGTCGTCGTCAGTTTTTTGTTTTGGGATTCAAGCTCGGCTATGGACTCTTCCTGTTTCTGGACCGAAGTCCTCAGTTCGTCGAGATGTTGAGCGCGGGCGGTCCAGGGACTCTCGGGGTAGTCTCGCTGCAGAGGTGCCCATGCCTCCGTGGAGCCGGAGTCGCTCCAGGTTTCGAGGCCTTGCAGGAAGACGTCACGGGCTTGAAATTCAGACGGGTTAAGAAGGCGGCCATGCTGGCAACCGCTGAGGATCAGTCCAAACAGGAACAGGATGAGATAGCGCATAATTACAGATTCCGTCTTCGGTTGATCAGGTAATTGCTTCCGGGCATTTTTTTCAAATGTTCCTTGATATTAGCGCACTCCCGGCTGATAGCCAAGGAAGATGGCGAGTCGAGGTTGTTGCTGCAGATGATGCCAATGGACAGGGTCAAAATGGGGAACTGCCGTTCTACGCCAAAACGATCCTTGCCGAAGAAAAAGCCATTGCGCCGGTCTTCCTCCGTGTAGAACTCAGGAACTTCCCGGTCAAAGCGTTCAATGATCTTTTTTGCAATGGTCTCAGCCCGTTCCGGTTCGGTAATTACCACATAGTCGTCCCCGCCGATGTGGCCGACCAGGTCTTCCGGGGTGCCCTCCTGCTGCACGATATCATTGATGATGTCCCCAACAAAGGTAATGACATCGCTGCCCGTTTTATAGCCATAACGGTCTCCAAAGGGTTTGAAATGATCCAGGTCCAGGTAGAGGTGGGCAAAGCTCTTCCCCTGGCGGATGCGGTTCTCCAGTTCCCGCTCAATGCTCAATCCTCCCGGCAGATGGGTCAGGGGATTAGCGTCGAGCTGCACCTGCTCCAGTTCCCGTAACTTGCCCGCCATGGCGGCGAACTCACGGGCGAGGTCGCCGAATTCATCCTTGGCGTGAATGTCCGGTTGGTGGTCAAAGCTGCCGGCGGCTACCGCCTGGGTCGCCTGGACCAGTTTTTTGATGGAACGATGGATGCTGAAAATAACCGTCAGGGCCACGGGCGCTGACAGAAAAAGCCCTAGAAAGGTCAGGATGACAGCGACTTGATAGGCTCGGGAGCTGTCTTCGGAAAAAGCGCTCAGAGAGTTGTCGATGGCGTTTTCCTGCTGGTCGATAAGCGTGTCGAATTGATCCAGTAGGCTGGAGCGCAACGGGGCCAGGGTGTGGCTCGAAAAGCGTGCCGCATCTCGCCAGGCTTCAGCCTCGAGGAGGTTATTGCCTTGAAGCCGTTCTTTCTGGTATTGAGCCATTGCCTCCGAAGTGGCGGCCAGATTCAGTGCATGGGGCAGGGCGGCCAGGTCTTCCCAGAGCGCGTCCGCCTCCTGTTGCCGAAAGCTCAAGAGGGCTTGAATTTCATCATCTTTTAGGATCAGCAGCTGTTTTTCAAGGCGGTCCTGGGTCAGCAGATTCTGGCGCAGGGAGCGGGACAGGTTGAGGGCGTTGAAGTCGACGGAAACCAGTTTTTCTGAGCGGGTGGTTTGGGTGTGGAGGCTGGCCAGGGCGTAGATAATGGCTGTCAGGGTGAAAATGACGACGAGGAGATAGCCTGAGGCCACCCTTTTGGTTACGGTCATGCGGATCGGTTTCATGTCAGGAATCGCTTGCTTGGGCTCGGGGAAGTGTTCCCAAGGCCTCAGCCGAAAAGATCGCCATGGGTATCCTTGCCCCCGGGGAGGCGCTGGAAATGCCGATAGGCGAGCGGTGTGGCCATGCGGCCTCGCGGCGTCCGGTTCAAATATCCCTGCTGAAGTAGAAAGGGCTCAATGACATCCTCGATGGTATCCTTCTCTTCACCCACAATGGCGGCGAGAGTCTCCAGCCCTACCGGTCCCCCGGCAAACTTGTCGATAATGGTCAGCAGAATGCGACGGTCCATGTGATCGAACCCCAGGCGGTCGACCTCCAGTCGGCCGAGAGCCGAATCGGCAATGTCTCGCGTGATGACGCCATCCCCCTTGACCTGGGCAAAATCCCTGACTCGGCGCAGCAGACGGTTGGCGATGCGGGGCGTTCCTCGACTGCGTCTAGCAATTTCGAGGGCTCCATCCTTCTCTGTGGGGATGTGGAGGATTTCCGCACTGCGTTCGACGATCGTGGCCAATTCCTCGTCCGAATAGAACTCAAGCCGTGAAATGACCCCGAAGCGATCCCGCAGCGGGGAGGACAACAGCCCGGCGCGGGTCGTGGCGCCGACCAGGGTAAAGCGGGGCAGGTCGAGTTTGATGGTTCGGGCTGAAGGTCCCTGGCCGATGATAATGTCGAGCTGGTAGTCTTCCATGGCGGGATAAAGGACTTCTTCAACAACAGGAGACAGGCGGTGGATTTCGTCGATGAACAGGACATCCCCGGCCTCGAGATTGGTCAGAATCGCGGCGAGATCCCCAGATTTTTCAATGACGGGACCGGAGGTGCTTTTTAAGCTGACCCCCATTTCGTTGGCGATAATATTGGCCAGGGTTGTTTTGCCCAGACCCGGCGGCCCGAAGAAAAGAACATGGTCGAGAGACTCACCACGGCGGCGGGCAGCGTCGATGAAAATCTGGAGATTTTCCTTGGCCTTGGTCTGGCCGATATATTCGCGCAGCGATCGCGGCCTCAGGCTGCTTTCGAAGTTCTGGTCGTCTTCGGCCAGGTCGGGGGTGATGATTCTTTCAGTCATGCCAAAAGGGTGCTCCCTCGGAGGTGGCGGCTACAGGCTATTTCAGCAGTATTTTTAACGCCCCCTTGAGAAGGTCCTCAAGGCTGGCTTCGGTTGGAATCTCCATGGATTCCAATGCCTTGCGCGCCTGAGCCTCTTTGTAGCCGAGGTTGGTCAAGGCCGACAAGGTGTCGTCAACGATATTCTGTGCCGGTGCTGCCGCAGGACGGGCGGCGGTAGACTGTCCGCTGGGCGCCATTTTGGCGACTTTGTCTTTTAGTTCGAGCACCATGCGTTCAGCCGTCTTTTTGCCAATCCCCGGTATGCCGGACAACCTTTTGAGGTTGCCGTCGTAAAGGGAGGACTTCAGCTCCTCTGTCGTGATATTGGACAGAATATTCAGCGCCAGGCGCGGTCCGATCCCCGAGACGCTCAGCAACAGCTGGAACATCTCCTTTTCATCCAGTCTGAGAAAGCCATACAGGTGGATGGCATCTTCTTTGACATGGGTATAAATATGCAGGCGGCTGTCGCCTTGCTCCGGCAGGCTGTAGAAGGTGGAGAGGGGGATCATGACGCGGTAGCCGACGCCGCCCGTTTCCAGGATAATGTGGTCTATGGACTTGAAGACGATGTTTCCCGTCAGTAGAGCGATCATGGCCGGAACCCTTCAATCGGCAGCCGAGGGCGATCTGGCTGAGTGTTAGCGCGGACTCTTCTGCAGCTTGGCGGTCAGTTGGTGGCTGTGGGCATGACAGATGGCGACGGCGAGGGCGTCGGAAGCGTCTTCCTGGGCGATCTCCGGCAGTTTCATGAGGACACGCACCATGTGCTGAACCTGGGGCTTGGCAGCGCGGCCGTAACCGACCACGGCGCTTTTCACCTGCAGGGCCGTGTATTCGAAAACGGGAAGCTGGTGCCGTGTCCCAGCCAGCAGGGCCACTCCCCTGGCATGGCCGAGTTTGAGGGCGGACAGGGCGTTTTTGGCGAGGAAAATTTCCTCGACGGCCATGGCCTCTGGATTGTATTGCCCGATAATGCGAACCAGGCCTTCATGAATGGTCTGCAGCCGATGGGCAAGACTGTCTTTGCTATCGGTATAGATGGCGCCGTTATCAATATGAATCAGCCGGTTCCCCTGCTTTTCGATGACGCCGTAGCCGGTCACCCGGCTGCCGGGATCGATTCCGAGTATGCGCATGTTTAATCCCGGTGGAAGATAAAGAAGGGGCTTTACGCCCCTTCACGTTTTATCCCATAAGGCTGGCGTAATCCTCATCTGAAATGTCGAAGTTGGCGTAGACGTTCTGGACGTCGTCGTTGTCTTCGAGTTTGTCCATCATCTTGAGCATCTGTTCGGCCTGCTTGCCTTCCACCTGAACCATGGTCTGGGGAATCATGGTGATTTCGGCCGTTTCCCACTTCAGACCCTTCTCGGCGATGGCCTCGCGCACTTCGATGAAGTTGGATGGGTCGGTGATGACTTCGTAGGAATCCCCTTCGTCCTTGACGTCTTCGGCCCCGGCTTCCAGGGCGGCTTCGAAGATGGTGTCGAAGTCGTTCTCCGTCGGAAAGGAGATCAATCCCTTGCGGTCGAACAGGTAGGACACGGAGCCGCTGACGCCCAGACTACCGTTGTGCTTGTTGAAGATGTGGCGCACGTCGGCAACGGTGCGGGTGCGGTTGTCGGTCATGAACTCGACGATGACGGCGACCCCGCCAGGCCCGTAGCCTTCGAAGGTCCCTTCTTCGTAATTCACGCCGTCCATGTCGCCCGTTCCCTTTTTAATGGCCCGTTCGATGGTATCCTTCGGCATGTTCTCGCTTTTGGCCTTGTCGATGGCCGTACGGAGGCGGGGATTGCCTTCTATGTCGCCACCGCCAATTTTGGCGGCTACCGTGATTTCCTTGATCAGTTTGGTGAAAACCTTGCCGCGTTTGGCGTCCTGGGCGCCTTTGCGGTGTTTGATGTTAGCCCATTTACTGTGTCCAGCCATCTGTCGCGTTCTCCTTCAGTGTATTCGGTGCAGCCTTTTTGACTAATCGCCTGATATTAGCACGAAAAAAGCCATGCATACAAGTTTGTGACGTAAATTTGCCGGGTTGGCCGCGAGTTCTTTGACGCAAAAAGCCGGTCGTGAAAGACCGGCTTTTGCCTGCGAGTAACACTGAAAAACTCAGTGCTCTTTCGGGTAGTTTCGGTACTCGATGACCCGAAGCTTGTTGATCACTTCCTTGACGCCGTCAATTTTCTGCACAGCGGCGACGGAAAGCTTTTTTTCCTTGTCGCTGTGCACATGCCCGGAGAGAATGATTTTGCCGTCTTCGCCGGTGATTTCGACATGGTGGCCATCGACTCCGTCCTGGGTCAGAATTGCGATTTCCGCCTTTTTCCGCAGGATGAGATTGGTCAATTTCTTTTTGCAGTTCTGCTTGAGGTCGACGAGGTTTTGGTCCTTGACGCCGTCACAGATCACCTTGACCGCCGTTTCTTCAGTGATTTTAGAGGTGTTGATGACCAGGTCGTAGCCCAGCGGATCTTCCCAGTCGCGGTCGAAGTAGTATTTGATGAAGCCGGCCCGCTGTTGATCGCTGCGACGCACCATGATGCGGGCGAGGTCCGGGTCGAGCCATTCCCTTTCGGCCCAGCGCTCGACGCGCTCCTCGAAGGGGGCGATGACACGAACCCGCAGGATGCTCTTGATATCCTGCAGGAGATCCTGGCCGCCTCGGCCGTAGATGATGACATTGCCCTTAAGGGCGTATTCGAGGATGATCAGTTCGATATAGTGAAGATCCAGTTCGGCCTTTTCATCAAGCTTTTCGATGAAAGCCGGCGGCTTTTCGTCGGCATTTTCGAGGGCGTCGGGGCTGACGCCGTAATTCATGGCGGCTTCTTTGATCGTTTCGCCGTCAAGCAAGGTGTAGCCCAGTTTTTCTGCCAGCATGTGGGCGATGGGAATGCCGGCGCTTCCCATTTCGCGGGAGATGGTAATGATTGCCATGTCTATTCCTCAAGTTTGGTATGTGGCTAGAATAACGTCGAAATACTAGCAAGCTGCGACGGTGTTTACAAGGATTAAATCGTGCCCTCAATCAGCGGATCTGCGCCCTTTCAATAGGTCGGCTTATAGTCGAAATAATGCTGAGACTTGATGAAGCGGACGGTTCGGCTGCGGGAGCGCATGACGATGGAGTGTGTTTCGGCGCCGCCGGAAAAGTAGCGGACGCCGTCAAGAAGGTCGCCGCTGGTGACGCCGGTGGCGGCGAAAAAGACGTCGCCTTTGGCCATATCTTCCGCCAGATAGACCTGGTCAAAATCGTCAATGCCCATTTTAAGAGCGCGATCCCTCTCTTCTTTGCTCATAAAGATCAGGCGTCCCTGCATGCCTCCTCCCATGCATTTGAGGGCGGCGGCGGCCAGCACGCCTTCGGGAGCGCCGCCAATCCCCATCATGAGGTCGACGCCACTGCCGTCGACGGCGGCGGCTATGGCCGGTGCCACATCCCCGTCGGAGATGAGGTGGATACGGGCGCCGGCTTTGCGAATCTCCTCCACCATCTTCTCGTGGTGGGGACGATCCAGCACGACGACGGTCAGGTCTTCAACGTAACATTTTTTTGCCGCCGCGACCCGCTTGAGATTTTCGGTGGGTGACAAATTGATGTCGATGGCGTCCCGAGCGGCGGGGCCTGTGGCGATTTTTTCCATGTACATGTCGGGCGCGTGGAGAAACCCTCCGCGAGGAGCTATTGCAATGGTCGTGATGGAGCCGTTCATCCCCTTGGCGCAGATGTTGGTCCCTTCTAGGGGGTCGACGGCGATATCAACCTCGGGGGCTTCACCGTTCCCCACTTTTTCACCAATATAGAGCATGGGGGCTTCATCCATTTCCCCTTCGCCGATGACTACGGTCCCGCTGATGTTGATGGATTCCAGGGTGCGCCGCATGGCGTTGGTGGCGGCATCGTCGGCAGCCATTTTGTCTCCCTTGCCGACCCAGCGTCCACAGGACAGGGCGGCGGCTTCGGTTACCCTGACCAGTTCAAGAGCGAGATTTCTATCCATGGAAATTCCTTTTTGTATGGGTTTTTTTGCGCCGCATAATTGCATGTTTTTTGGATAATGACAAGTTTTGCTGTACAGTTTGAATGGTGGAGGACTTTGGTGTGGCCACCATTGGCCGGTTGGATTTTTCTCGTTCCCGAAGCGGACTCCGCTGGGGATGAATAGGGGGCATTTTGTCTGACTTTCTCGTATGGGCTCACCGGGGGGCTTCCAGCCAGGCTCCCGAGAACACCATGGCGGCTTTTCTGGCTGCCGAAGCAGCCGGCGCTTCCGGTATCGAACTGGATGTGCATCTGAGCCGGGACGGGGTGGCGGTGGTGATTCATGACGAAACCCTCGAGCGGACTACCAGCGGGCAGGGACCTGTCAATCGCCGGACATATCGGGAAATTCGTGCTCTGGAGGCAGGAAGCTGGTTCGATCCTGTCTTCCGGGGGGAGAGAGTTCCCTCTCTAGACGAGGTCATGGCTTGGGCTGAAGGACGCCTGCGTCTCAATATTGAAATCAAGGCAGCGGATGCCGGTCTGGCCGTTCTGGACCTGCTGAAACGGCATCCCCATGTCCGCGTGCTGCTGTCATCTTTTAATCACCGTCTTCTGGCGAGAATCCATGGTCTGGCTCCGGAGCTGGCGCTCGGGTATCTGGTAGAGGTCCCTCTCTGGCACCTGGCTCTGAGGCGGGCCGTTCGCCACCAGGCCATCAGCTTTCATCCGCGCGTCGACCGCGTTTCGCGGGCCATGGTCACGGCCTGCAGGCGACAGGGGGTGGATATCGTTCCCTGGACCGTCGATGATCTGGAACAACTCGATGCCCTGCGGCGGCAGGGTATTCAAGGGGTCTTCACCAACGACCCCCATAAAATCATCCAGCATTTGGCCAAAGGCCGGTGGTGCCGATCCTGAAGTCTTGCCTTGCTGACAGTTTTGACTCCCTGCAGACCTTTGGTAAAATGAGAAAGTTTGTTTGGCAATAAAAGATCACAGCGGGTCGTTGCCGCCCGCCGGACAGGCCCTTTGTCCGCTCACTGGGAGCCTTTGCACATTTGATGTTTCGCGCCGCCAAAATCCATAATGTCGTCTTTGATCTGGACGGGACGCTCTACACGAGTGAAAAAATAGCCCGGGAGGTTACCGTTGCCGCGGAAAACCTGGTGGCGCAAACCAGAGGCTTGACTCCGGCCCAGGGACGCAACCTGCTGCGTTCCGCCAAAAAACGTTTGGCGGAGAATCTGGAAGAGGAACCGACGCTGACAAGGACCTGCCTGGAGTTGGGGATCGATGTCGCCGATCTGCACCGGGCTTTTCAGCAACACGTCCACCCTGAACGCTACCTGGAGAATGATCCCATCCTCTTTGCCCTGCTCGATTCACTTCGCGACCAGTGCGACCTCTATATCTATACCAACAATAATTTGCCCTTGACCCGGAAGATTCTGGCGCTGCTGGGGGTGGAAGATCTCTTTTCCCGCCTTTATACCATCGAGTTCTGCGGAACGCCCAAGCCGGATGCCACCGCCCTGCAAAAGGTGATCGCCGATATCGGCGGCACTCCCGACAGCTTCCTTTTCGTGGGCGACCGCCAATCTGTCGATCTCAAAGCCCCCCGGGCTTTGGGCAGCAGCGTTCTTTTGGTGCGGGACACCTCCGACCTTTTGCAGATTCATAAGATCCTCGGCATTATCCCCTGAGGGCCCGGTCCTCCGGGCTTGTTTTCCTGCGGGCTCTGCGGTAAACTTCGCCTTTTTTTAATGCCCAGCAAGGATGAAATTATGACGCAACACGGCGAGACGACGGCACTGGAAACCTTTCTTCTTCAGAGCATCAGGCAGGCGGGCGGCATTCCCTTTGCGGAATACATGGACCATTGCCTTTATCATCCCCAGTACGGCTATTACATGGTACCCCGCGATCGTATCGGCAAGGGGGGGGATTTTTTCACCTCATCCAGCGTGCATTCTATTTTCGGGCGCTTAATTGCCAAGCAGTTGCACCAAATGTGGGATTTGCTTGGTGGGGGCGCCTTTGCCGTGGTCGAACAGGGTGCCGGAGAAGGGCATCTGTGCCTGGATATCCTCGATGCCATCGCCGACGATTTTCCGCAATTTTATGAAGCGCTGACCTATCAACTGGTGGAGATCAGCCCGGACAACCGGAGCCGGCAGAAAGAATTGCTGTCGCGACATCTCGCCCGTGTGGACTGGTGCGAGTTCGCTGACCTCAAAAATATCCGAGGCTGCTTTTTGTCCAACGAACTGGTTGATGCCTTTCCCGTTCGAGTGTTCGAAAAGCATAATGGGGTGCTTAAGGAGGTTTATGTCGTGGCCGGCGAGAGCGGCTTGGGCGAAGAACTCCGTCCGCTGGAAGATTCTCGCATCACCGATTACTTCCGGGCCGTGGGGGTCGAACCGGTAGAAGGCAACCGTTTTGAGGTCAACCTTCCGGCGGTGGAATGGATGCAGGCTGTGGCCGGGGTACTCGAGGTCGGTTTTGTGCTGACCATCGACTATGGCTACCCCGCCGGCGAGTTGTATGCGCCCTTCCGGCGCAATGGCACCCTGATGTGTTATCGGCATCACCAGTCCAGCGACAATCCTTACGAGACCCCGGGCAGCCAGGACATCACCTCCCATATCGATTTCACCGCCTTGCAGGAATTCGGGGCCGAGCGCGACCTTGTTTCTCTTTTCTTCGGCCCCCAGTACAAGTTCCTCATCGCGCTCGGGTTCGTGGAAACCCTATTGGAGATGCAGGCCAAAGAAGCGGATGAAAAGCGGGCCCGGGCCTTGCGGCTCACCCTCAAGAATCTCATCGTTCCGGAGGGTGGCATGGGGGAAACCTTCAAGGTGCTCATTCAGGGGAAGGGGGTTGGCGAACCGTCTCTCTTGTGCAACCGCTCCCTTAGCGATATTCCATTGCCCGGAGCCTTTGCTTAACGGGCCATATCCGGCTACACTAACCAAAAACGAGGAGGAAAACCCATGCGTGAAAAAGTAGAAGAAGTCCTGCAGTTGGTCCGTCCGGCCCTTCAGGCCGACGGTGGTGATGTCGAACTGGTTGACGTGACGGAGGACGGAGTCGTCAGCGTCAAACTGACGGGAGCCTGCGGTTCCTGCCCCATGTCGACGATGACCCTGAAGATGGGGATTGAAAAGACCCTGAAAGAAAGAATCCCCGAGGTGAAATCAGTAGTTCAGGTCTAACTGCGTAATCGAGGAAGGAGGATGGTATGGTCAAGGTAAAGACTTTCGGAGAGCCGCTGCAGATATTCCGGGCGCATCAGGAGTTGGAAGAGCTTGACCGGCGTATCAACAGCTTCATTCAGGAAAATAACGTCAGCAAGGTCATTTCCGTAAGCGATGCGCCAACCACCGACTCTACGGGCGCGACCATCGGTCTGGTCCGTGTCCTCGTCTATGAGGACTAGGTCCGAGTTCCCCTAAAAAGAGAATGCTCAAAGAAAAGCACGGCAGACCTTCTGGTCGCCGTGCTTTTCTTTGAGCCATAAAAAAAGAGCGGGTGTCCTTTTCGGACAACCCGCTCTTTTTACAGGATCAGCAGAAGGGGGTTACTTGCGTGCCCACTTCTTGTTGCTCATGGGATCCCCTTTGTAGCCCAGGGCTTTCCAGTCCATACGACCGTTGTCGCCGTGGCAGTCGAGGCACTTGAGTGCATCTTCGGCCGGAGAAACCATGTGGTTGATGCGCCAGTACATTTCGGTGGGGGCAAAGCCGTACTCACCGCTGTACTTGAGGCCCTTTTCGATCATGATGGGGTTCTCGTCCATGCCGAGTTTGGCCGCTTTGTCCCAATCGAAGTCTTTCCAGTAGCCGCCCTTGCCGTAGACTTTGGCGGTGATGAAGACTTTGTGGTTTTTGTCATAGATCTGCTGGCCGCGGTGCACCTTGAAGGGATAGATCTTGGCTTCCTTGTCCTTGATGGTGGAGGTCGGGTAAGCCAGTTTGGTCACCTTGGAAGGATCCATCTTCTCGCCGGGCAGGTAAGCGTCAGCGGCGCCATCCTGATACCAGGCGTATTCAGGCTGTACCATTTTGCCGTACTCGAAGGTTCCCTTCTTCTTCACGTAGGTGTGCTTGCCGTACTTGTCCTTGTTGTCCGCGGCATGCTCTTTGGCATCATCGCCGGCAGTGGACCAGT
Source organism: Desulfuromonadales bacterium (assembly GCA_033549025.1). Lineage (GTDB taxonomy): Bacteria > Desulfobacterota > Desulfuromonadia > Desulfuromonadales > SZUA-540 > SZUA-540. Next base: position 6,085 of record JAWSUS010000018.1, on the reverse strand, counting down.
CCCAGCTCATCTTGGTGGCGATGTTCTTGGCGAAGTAGGGGATATGGCAGGTCTGGCAGGCCACGGCCTCGGCGTGCGCATTCAGGCGGCTTTCGCCATGGGGAGCTGCTTCGTGGCACTGGGTGCAGCCAAAGTGGCTGTTGCCGGTGGGGGAAACGCCCAGAGAGTTACCGGTGATCTGGTGGTTTGCGGTCTTGTGACACTCCTGGCACTGGAAGTCAGGGCCGTCAGCGTCCATGTGCACGTCAGTAGCACGGTCGGGGTAAGACATGGAAGAGTCGAGATCGCCGTGCTTAACGGCGTCGCCGCCGCCGCCGAAGAAGTGACAGGTGCCGCAGTTGTCACGAACAGGCATGCCGACATTCTGAGCGATGTTGAGCAGGTCTAGGTTGGAAGCGGGCAGACCGCCGGTACCGGCTGCTTTCTTGTAGGTGCCAGTGTTGTCGTGGCAGACCAGGCAGTCGATCTTGGTTTTGTCGGTGAAATCAAAAGATTTCACATCTTCCATGCCGTAACCGGCGTGGCAGCCGGAGCAGAAGATTTCGTTAGCCGATACGGACGTGCAGAAGTTGTTGATGGCGTCGCGCTTGCCGCGGAAGACTTCCTGCCCGTGGACCTCTTGCTCGAGAGCCCAGTTCCAGTGCGAAGTCTTCATGAAGTCCATGGCCTGGTCTTCGTGACACTCAAGGCATTTCTGGGTGGCTTCGGGGCCGCTGGCAATGGGGCCGGTGATGAAGGACGTGTGATCGACCTGGGCCATGGCCGGCATGGCCAGCAGGCAGGCCAGGGCAACGATCACCGCTGTGATTGCTCCACGTTGCTGTTGCATGTTCTTACCTCCGTTTGTTACCGAATGTTTAAGCCGCTCAGGCGGCCAGGAACAGGTAAAGACCCGACCTATTTCGAGTCTTGGCAGGTGAAAATGACGACTTCCAGGCTAGGGAAACGTCTCTGAATAAACGCTGAGGTTTTATCATGTAAAAGACGGGGTTGTCAATCCACTTATTGCAATATGGCAAATGGATAATCATTGTATATAGTTGATGCCTCATGTTTGCAAGTGCTCAAGTGTTCGAGGTTTTTGGGTAAATGACCCTCATTGCCAACCAGCGGGCCCGGTTGAATCTGACCGGTTAGCAGGTATAGTGACAGTCGGAAGCGGCAGGCCGCCAAGCGCGGCCTAAAAAAAGACTTAATTTTTTTTCTGTAATACAGGATACTTGGCTTTTAATGTCATCTGCCTCCTGTTAGGCTTCCAATTATTTTGCAGAAAGGGGAGAGAATTATGGCGATTGAATCCATCAACCCGGCGACGGGTGAATTGCTGGAAACCTTTGAAGAATGGACTGCGGAGAAAACGGCCGCCGTGATCGATGACGTCGACGCCGCCTGGCAGCAATGGCGCCTGACGTCTTTTGCTGAGAGAGCCCGCCTGATGAAAGCGGCTGCCGTCGTCTTGCGTCAGAATGCCGACGAATACGCCCGCACGATGGCTCTCGAAATGGGCAAGCCGATCACCGAGGGAAAGGGCGAGGTGGAAAAATGCGCTTGGGTCTGCGATTACTATGCCGACAATGCCGAAGACTTTCTGTCGCCGGAAAAAGCCGAAAGTGACGGCAGCAGGGCCTATGTCGCCTTTCGACCGATCGGCACGGTGCTCGCCGTTATGCCCTGGAACTTTCCGCTCTGGCAGGTCTTCCGTTTTGCCGCCCCCGCCCTTATGGCGGGCAATACCGGTGTTCTAAAGCATTCCTCCAACGTGCCGCGCAGCGCCCTGGCCATTGAGGAGGTTTTTGTCAAGGCCGGCTTCCCTGCCAACGTGTTTCGTACCTTGATGATCGGCTCCTCCAGGGTGGATGCGGTAATCGAAAATGATCACATCAAGGCGGTGACGCTGACCGGGAGCGATATCGCCGGTCGCAAGGTGGCCGCCAAGTCCGGACAGATGCTCAAAAAAACAGTCATGGAGCTGGGCGGCAGCGATCCTTTTATTGTGCTGGCCGATGCCGATATCGAGCAAGCCGCCGCTGTGGCCTCACGGGCGCGCTGCATCAACTCGGGTCAGAGCTGTATTGCCGCCAAGCGTTTTATCGTGGTTGACGAGGTCTACGATTCTTTTCTGGCCAAGTTCAAGGCCGCGATGGGGAATCTGGTTGTCGGTGATCCTCTTGACCTCAAAACTCAAGTCGGTCCGCAGGCCCGCGAGGACCTGATGATGGAACTCCACGGGCAGGTGACGGCTTCGTTGGAAAAAGGCGCCAAAGTCGTTTTGGGTGGTGCGCCTCTGAAGCAGCCGGGATACTTTTATCCTCCCACCATTCTGGTTGATGTCAAACCCGGGATGCCGGCTTACCATGAAGAATTTTTCGGTCCCGTGGCCTCCGTTATCCGGGTCAAAGATGCCCAGGAAGCCCTTCGGGTCGCCAATGATACGCCTTTTGGTCTTGGTGGATCGGTGTGGACTCGGGATGTCGCCCAGGGCGAGGCCGTCGCGGGGCAGGTGGAGGCGGGAGCCGTTTTTGTCAACGGGATTGTCAAGAGTGATCCGAGGCTGCCGTTCGGTGGAGTCAAGATCTCTGGGTACGGACGGGAACTCTCCCATTACGGTATCAAGGAATTCGTGAATATTCAGACCGTCTGGATCGGCTGAGCCCGAAAACATTCATTTTGTATATTGCATGATTCAGGCAGGTTGCTTAAGGGCGACCTGCCTTTTTTTGAGTTTTTGGCAGCGTTCTCCGGCTGGATTTTGTCTGATTCTGGGCTATCCTTGACAGGGTTGAGGAGTTGCTTATGTCCAGGATTGTTTGTCTGATCATTCTTGTTATGCTGCTTGCCGGTCCGTCCTGGGCGTTGGAACAGGGTTCTGGCCGGGAGCTTATCCGCGCTTTGAGTCTCGGGCACCCGCCAGCATCTTCAGGGATGGCGGACCTTCGGATGACCGAATCCGTCGCTGCTTTTTACCAGGCAAGAAACACGGAGCCTGCCTGGACGGATGCTTCATCGGTGGGGCGGCAGGCCCGCGAGTTTCTTGAGGTTATCCGGGGTGCCGCTGACGAAGGACTTTGTCCGGAAGATTACCATCTCTTTGAGCTGGAGAGTCTTTTTCGTTATGAAGAAGACTGCCGGCGACATGGCCTGACCCCGGGGGGGGAGTGGTTGGCCCGGCTCGATGTTCTGCTCTCCGATGCTTTTCTGCTCTATGCCACCCATCAGATCCAGGGACGTCTTGACCCGGCCACTCTCCACAACGGCTGGAAGGCGTCGCCGCGAAAAGCGGATGTGAGCAAACTCCTCCAATATGCTTTAACCGTGGACCGCATCGGACCCATCCTGGCTGATCTGGCCCCAGCGGCACCAGGTTATGTGCAACTGCGGGAAGCTCTGGAAGAATTGCGCCGACTGGCCTCCACGGAGGGGTGGGGACCTTTTCCGGCCGGACGCACCCTGCGCCCCGGCGATGTTCATCCCCATGTTCGCCTGCTGAAGCAACGCCTTATGGCGCGGGGTGACCTCGCGGACTTTACGGAAGAGGATGCCTTCATTCTTGATCGAGACACGGTCAGAGCCTTGCGCCGCTGGCAGGCTCGCCAGGGATTGACGGCCGACGGCGTTCTGGGCCCACGCACCCGGGCTGAGCTCGGTGTCCCCGTCGCTAGGCGGATTCGGCAGGTTGAGCGGAATATGGAGCGCTGGCGCTGGCTGCCAAAAAGTCTGGGTGAGCGCTATATTCTTGTCAATATCGCCGATTTTGCTCTGCAGGTGGTCGAAGGGGGTGTTCCCGTCATGACCATGCCGGTCATCGTGGGGACCGCCTATCGCAAGACGCCGGTTTTTTCAGGACGGATGACCTACCTGGAGTTCGCGCCCTACTGGTATGTTCCCCCGACCATTCTGCGAGAGGACAAGCTCCCGCTGATCAAGGCTGATCCCGCCTGGATGGAAAGAAATCACTACGAAGTCATTCCCCTGTCAAGGGAGACCGTCAAGCAGCTGGAAATCAGCGAAGTGGACTGGAAGGATATTCATGCGGATAACTTCCCGGGGATTCTTCGCATGAAGCCCGGGCCCTGGAATCCCCTGGGGCGGGTGAAGTTCATGTTCCCCAACCGATATGCCGTATACCTGCACGACACCCCGGATCGGCATCTCTTCACGCGGTCAGAGCGTTCCTTCAGTTCGGGGTGCATCCGTATTGAACGGCCGCTGGATCTGGCTCAGTATCTGCTGGAGGGGAAGGGGTGGAATTGTGATGAAATTATCGATCTGCTCCAGGGGGATCATCCTGTGCGCGTCAATCTGCCCGAGGCGATTCCTGTCCATCTGCTCTATTTTACTGCCTGGGTCGACCACACCGGCACGCTTCATTTCCGCAAAGATCCCTATTGGCGCGATCTGGGGTTGGAGGATGCCCTTCAGGCCGGATATGCAGCTGCAAACGGATCTACAGCAGGTCTTTGAGCCAGCGAAAGGCCACCACCGTTCCGATAGCCGAGCCCAGGGAAGAGAAGAGGAAAACGAGCAACACGCGGGTCATGCGATTGCTCCACCAGCCGCGCAGGGTGGCCAGATCGTCGCTGACCTGTTCCATGTCGCGAACCGAGGGGGGGGCGACGAAGGCCTGAACCAGGCCGGTGACGAAACCGGCCCCGATGGTGGGGTTGAGTGAGGTAATAGGGGCGGCCACGAAAGCTGCCAGTACCGTCAGCGGATGCCCCAGCGCCAGCAAGGCGCCCAAAGAGGCCAGCAGACCGTTGGCCAGCACCCAGGCCAGGGCGGCTCCCGCTATCCTTTCCCGGTCACCAAAAAAAAAGCCGACGACAAACAGTCCAGCCACAATGATGGGGATGAGCCAGGGCACGAATTTCGAGAATCCCGACTTGGAGGGGATGGTGGAAATTTCCGTGATGTCCTCGGCTGGGGTGTCCTCACCCTTCAAATGGCGGATGATTCCGACCAGGTGGGCGGCTCCGACCACGGCGACAATCTTCTCGCCGGGAGCCTGGCGGATGTGATGGGCCATGTAGGTGTCGCGCTCGTCGACCAGAATGGTCTTCACCGAAGGGAGCACGGTGGCCATCTCATCGAGCATGGCCGAAAGGGTGTCGGTCTGGCGCAGACGGGCCAATTCCTCTTCATCCAGTTTCTGGTTGTCGAAGAGGCTGGCCAGCATCGTGCTCACCAGTTGCATTTTCTTCCATAAACCTGTTTTTCTCCAGGCGCGCAGCAGCGTGGTGCGGATTTCCCTGTCCACCAGGCGCACCGTCAAACCCTTTTCTTCAGCCAAAGATGCCGCCTCGGCCAGTTCGGCACCGGGCTTGACCCCTGTTTGCAATCCCATGCGCTTCTGAAAGGAGGCCAGCACCAGATTGGCCAGCAAAAAAGGTCCCTGCCCCTTTTTCAGAACCTGGATCAGATTAAGGGAGTGCCAGCGGTTGGGGTCTTTAAGGGATTGATAGCGCTGGGCATCGAGTTCGACGCAGACGGTATCGGGGGCTTGTTCTTCAATGACCCGGCGGACGGTTTCAACCGATTCCTGGGAGATATGGGCGGTTCCGACAAGAAGGATCTCCTTGCCGTCCACTTGGATGACGGTGGTATCGGAGGCAGTGTTTTCGGACATGGGCACCTGCGGTTGGAGGAAAAGAAAAAGCGCCTGGCTCTGCCGGCGCTTTATGATGTGGCTCTCCACTCCGTCCGTGGATCGTTCGGCCTCTCAGCGAGTACCGACGAAGTGGGCTTTCTTGTAGGCGCATCAGGCGTCCCATTCAAAGATGGGCTGGCTCACCGCGCCCCTGAAGAAATCCCGATAAAACGTTATTCCGCCTGGGCGTTCTGACCTCACCTGACGGGCAGAGAGCACACAATCATTTGGTTCTCAGTATAGGAAAAAGAGTTCCGCCAAACAAGGAAAAAGTTTTTAAACGATCAATTCATCTCGACTTGGGTCAGACGCTGCGGTGCCGGAGGGCAAACCGCCTTGGGAATTGTGCCTCCCTTTGCCTAAGTGTTGAGTGCCACGAGATCGTAGACACTTTTTTGTGCCAGGACATCGTAGACTCAACGGATTAATTATCGGATTTTG
>JAWSUS010000017.1:0-69479 GCA_033549025.1 Desulfuromonadales bacterium | reverse complement strand
TTTTGTGCATGACCATGTTTACAAAATCCTCCCCTCGATATTATCGGATTCTGTAAACAACGCGTCAATTTCTTACAATTTACTCCTTTTAGGACCTGACTAGAACGGGTAGACCCAGCCGAGATGGATTCCGAAATCGGGGCTGTTGTCCATGCTGACGATGTTCTGGATCAGGGCGAATTCAAAGGTCCCCCGCCGTGGAGCGCGGTATTTGAATCCGACGTGAATCTCGTGGCTGGGTTCATCAAGACCACGGATGTCTTTGATGGCGGCTTCCTGCACCATATACTGGGCCAGAAAGGTCCACCGCGATGAATATTCGTAGCCAAGGGCGAACAGCCCGCCAGCCTGCTGATTTTTCATGCGGATAGGCGTGAACCCGGCGTAGTTGCGGGCTACGGTGAGATCAAAAACGGTATAAGACAATATCAGGTGGGCATACCAGCGTTCGCTGAAACGTTTGCCGAAGCCGAGCGAAAACCCGTAATCCACCGGATGGTTATCACTAAAGGCCCGCCCGTTATTCAGGCCATAACGAACCGAGCCCGACATATTGACGGCGGGCAGCCAGCGACTTCCAGCAAAGGCATCGTATTTCAGCGTAAGACTGACGCCGCTGTTATTGAAGATGTCGGCGTCCGATTCTTCGGGAACAGGTCCGGCGCGGATAACGCGGCTCTGCCCTTTGGGCACTTCGTCGCGACCGTTCTGATCGATACCGAAAAGATCGTGAAATCCCTGGATGAAGCCATCGAGCACCCCTCCATAGTAGGCCCGGTTATCATAGCCGGCAGCCAATTCAAGACGGTCATTGAAGCCGTAGCCGACCCCAGCCTGCACATCGGCCATTTCGTAATCCATGGCGTACGTACTCTCCTGCGCCCAGACATTGGAGAGTGTTGCGGTCAATGAAAGATGCCAGCCCGGCCTGATGGTGCCCGCCGGCTGGAACGGGGTTACCATGCGCAGGCTCTGCATGGGTGACTGGGAGCGCAGGTTAAAGATACCGCTGCCGCCGTTATCGCTGGCCGTTGCGAAGCCGGGAGTCCCTAGAGCGAAAAGAATCCAGGAACCTACAACAATTCGACAAAGGGACAGGCGCAAACAGGGCATCGCATCAATCCTGGGAAAATTATTTATAAAATCAATCGCTTCGCCACTTCCATAATCTCGCCAGCAGAGCGGTCAGGGCAAAGGCAATCAATACCCTGACCCCGAGCATGATCCAGGCATTACCGCCGATAACCACAAAAATAAGGGTATCTTCCACAACGGCGTGACAGGTGGCGAGAAACAACCCCATCAGAAAGAGTTCGCGTTTGGGCAGTTTCTTTTCCTGCGCCACCCGGATAATGATGCCGGCGCCGTAGGCAATACCCAGGAAGATGCCGGTAAAGAGGGGGACGGCGGCATCCCTCGTCAGCCCCATGCCGCGCATGAGAGGATCCACGGCACGACCGGCCCGCCGAAAGATGGGCATATAGCGGAGCACCTCGAAGAGCGTCACCAGTGGGACGATAATGAGGACCAATTTAAGGGCCAGTTTCAGGGCACCCAGCACGGCCGGGACAAGAGCTTCCATCACCAGCCTCCAAGGGTGTGCATACCCTGCATCACAAGACCGACGATCATGGCAATAAGCAGGCGGCAGAGAGTGAGGACTCCGCCCCTAGCGCCGGTGGAACCGAGGACAGCCCCTTCGAGCAGCAGGTTGTGGGCAATGCCCATCATCAAGCCGCATTGGGTAACCTGCCAGGGGGTCAGATCCAGAGGAGCCATGATGGCAATAGCGGCATAAAGATTAAGCAGAAAGGCCGCTACAAAGGCAAAAGCGGCTTCACCCGGCAGACCAAAAAGCTTCATCAGCGGGGCGAACCAGCTGCCGATGACCTCAACCACAGCCGTGCCTTTAAGCAGGTCGACTGCCACATACAGGGGCAGCACAAACTTCAGGAGCTTGAAAGTCGTCTGAAAACCGCCTTTGAGCCCGTTACGAATACGGTCAGCAATGTTGGGGATGTTTTCGTCAGCGGCGGCATGGTTCATGGAGTCACCTGGTATCGAAAGGAGGGACCGGTCATTTCCTCGGCAATCCCTTCCAGCCGCATCATCGTATGCAGGACGGGGTTGGAGGCGGCATAGATGCTGCCGGCGTTGGCGCCGGGGCGACGGTAGATGATGACCCGGGCCTTTTCCACTCCCGCCCGTTGACGGACCCGACTGAGGGCGTCATCGAAATAGCCCAGGGAATCGACCAACCGCAGTGCCTGGGCTGGTTTGGCATCGAACAGGGTGCCTTTTGCGACCTGTTTCAGGGTGCAGTCCTTGATGCCGCGACGCTCCGCCACCAGGTCGATGAACCGCTGATGCAGACGATCGGTGATCCCCTGCATCAGGGCTGCCTCTTCAGGACTGCTAGCCCGCAAGGGCGACCAGAAATCCTTGTATTCTCCACTTTTCACGCTATCGTCGGCAATCCCCCACTTTTCCAGCAGCCCTGCCAGGTTGAACTTGAGCGCCACCACTCCTACGCCGCCAACCACGGAAGTGGGATGAACGATGATTTCGTCGGCAGCCAGCGCCACATAGTAGCCGCCCGAAAGGGCCTTATCGAGAACGAGGGCGACAACAGGCAGCTGCCGCTCCTGTCCGAATCGGGAAATTTCGTGGTAGAGAATATCGCTCGCCGTGACCGACCCTCCGGAACTGTCGATGCGCAGAAGCAGGCCGATCATGTTTTTGTCCTGGCGGGCAAGGTCCAGCTCTTCCCGCAGACGGGAGAGCACCGGGTCACGCTTGTTGAAGAGATCGGGCCCCAGTCGGTCCATAACTAGGATGCCGCTGATATCGACCACCAGAATTTTTCCCTTCCCTTCCCCACTGACTACATGTTCTACAAGGGGGGCCGCACCGGGAGACAGCAGTCCTTTCACCGAAATACAGCCTGTCAGCAGCAGAACAAGGCCCAGAAGCAGCAGTGTTTTTTTCATCGGTGGCTCTCCGACATCATCCCAAAGCGACATCGAGAATCATCATCACGGTAAACCCCAGCATCACCCCCATAGTGGCGGCATCGGCATGATGGCCGCTCTGAGACTCGGGAATGACCTCTTCGACGACGACAAAAATCATGGCTCCGGCAGCAAAAGCCAAAGCGTAGGGCAGGATGGGCTGGGAAATCATCACGGTGGCGGCGCCGATGACCCCGGCAAAGACCTCGACCATGCCGGAGAACTGGCCGGCCATAAAACTCTTGAACCGTGAAACCCCTTCCCGCCGCAAAGGCACCGACACCGCCATGCCCTCGGGGAAATTCTGAATGGCGATGCCGATAGCTAGCGCCATGGCTGCTGGCGCGGTCGCCGAGGGCAGCCCGGCGGCGACCGCGCCGAAGGCCACCCCTACCGCTAGGCCTTCGGGGATGTTATGCAGGGTGACGGCCAGCACAAAAAGGGTGCTGCGTCGCCATTTGGTGGTGATCCCCTCCGCCTCGCTCCGGGGCATAAAGAGGTGTAGATGCGGCAGAAAGCGGTCGACCAGACGCAAGAAGAGCCCACCGGCCAGAAAACCCACGGCGGCTGGAACCCAGGGTACGCTCCCCTGGCCTTCGGCCATTTCAAGCGCCGGCGCCAGCAGGGACCAGTAACTGGCGGCGATCATGACCCCGGCCGCAAAACCGAGCATGATATCCAGCGTCTTCCGGCTGGGTTGACGACTGAAAAACACCGCGCTGGCCCCGAGAGAAGTCACCAGCCAGGTCAGGCATGTGGCCAAAAAAGCCTGCATTACGGGATGAAGAGTGTAAAATGTCTCGATCATATCCGTCCTCAACAAGGGGCCTTACTTCACGGCGTCCTGCCTAGTCTGGCCGCTTGACTTTACATTTCACGCTCACTATAGTCGCCCCATGAAAGATATCTTCCTTGCCGATGCCCACCTGCTCAACCCCGCTGACAGCAACTATCAGCGTCTTCTCCATTTTCTCGATTCGCAGGGAGAGGAGATCCGCACACTCTATTTACTTGGCGATATCTTTGAGTTCTGGGTCGGTTACCGAAGCGCGGTTTTTTCCTCCTACGTACCCCTGTTGGAAGCCTTGCGCCGCTTGCGACGCCAGGGAGTGGAAATCGTGTATGTCGAAGGAAATCACGATTTCCACCTCGGCCCCTATTTCAAGGAGGAACTCGGCTGCCGTATTCTCCCCGACGGCGGTTCCATCACCATCGACGGGCTAAAAGTCTACATCGGCCACGGCGATCTGGTCGACCAGGAGGACAAAGGCTACCTTCTGCTCCGACGTTTTCTGCGCAGTCCCTTGCTAAAATTTCTTATGGCCATCGCTCCGCCCGACCTGACCTGGGCCGTCTCGCGCTGGGGCAGCCGGCGCAGCAAAGAGCGTCGTCGCGGCAACCCCCGTCCTCATCTCCCCGAACAGGCGCTGCATCGCCACGCACAAGGGCTCTTCGCGGAAGGGCACCAGGCGGTCATCACCGGTCATTTTCACACGCCCCTGCTTGAGACATCCCCCCAAGGCACCCTCATCGCCTTGGGAGACTGGATCACCCAGTACAGCTATGCCCTTTATGAAGATGGCACCTTTTCCCTGCGCACTTTTTAAGCGACCGCCGTTTCCTTCTCCGCTTTTTCTCCGCCCTCGTCAACGAGACGTTTCACCAGATCCTGCAGGGTAACCTCCTGGAGGGCCTCTGCTGCCGCCCCTTTAATCTGGTTTTCCAGCTCGCGCACCAGTTGTCTTTCGGACGAAGACGGCATTCTTTCGTAACGAATCCCTTCATCTTCAAGAGATTTCAGGATATCGGCGACTTTCAGGGTCTCAGGCGAGCGCCCTGGCTGATAGACCAGGGGTGCGCGCTCGTCTCCTCCCTTGCTCAACAACCCCAAACTCACAAGACGGCTGAGAATATTGTCGGCCAAACGCGGCGGCAAGCCCAGTTCCTGGGCAAAATCCTCCAGCGTCCAGGCCGGCTCCCCCCGATAGAACCTTTTTGTCACCAGCAGAAGAATGACCAGCGCGATATGCTGGCGGCAGGAGTAGCTCACCTGCTCGGCCCGCACCTCGCTCGGCACCAGCCGCAGATGCTGCCAGGCATAGGTCACTTCGAGGCCCAGCAGGACGATGAGCCAGCTGATATAAATCCAGACCATGAGGATAGGCAGGGCCGCCATGGTGCCGTAAATGGCGTTGTAACGGGCCATGCCGATCTGGAATTCCACATACGCCCACTGGGCCAACTGCCAGAGAGTGCCGCCGAAGATGCCGCCGATGAGAGCGGCTGTGTAGCTGACCTTGCCGTTAGGCATAAACAGATAAAGAACCGTAAAAACGATCCACATCCCCACATAGGGAACAAATTTCAGAAAAAACAGAAAGGTCTGCCAGACATAGGGCAAAGACTCGATTTTGGCGCCAAAAGTTTCGCTCTGCAGCGTTGACGTGATGGATATGGCGGCAATGACCAGCAGGGGCCCGATGGTGAGCACCGAGAAGTAGTCGGAGAAGCGGCGAATGAGAGGACGGGTTTCCTGCACACCCCAGATATGGTTGAAGCTTTTCTCGATATTGGTCATCAGGGTGGTTACGGTCAGGAGCAGGGCCAGAAGACCGACCATCCCCAGGCGCCCGACGTTGGTGTTGTTGATGTAGGTGATGACCTGGGAGACGATCTCCTCCGAACCGACGGCCAGATTTTGCAGGATGATCGGTTTCAGCGTGTTCTGGACCCCAAGACCTTTGAGCAGGGCAAACATGAGGGCCAAAAGCGGCACCAGGGAAAGGAGCGTGGTGTAGGTCAGCGCGGAGGCACGTATAAGACAGCCATCGGCGAAGAAATCATGGAACACCAGCGCGGCGACCCTGGCCGGGTTGACCATAAATCTTCTCTTGCGCCCCACGCTCTCTTCGTCAAGTTCAAGATTGCCCGTCTTGGCAAAGCGCACCAGACGTTCGAACCTGTCCTTCCATTCGGCCATGCCCTACCCCTTTCGCCTCTGATTCCGGACACCAAAAAGCCCACGTCAGCGTGGGCTTTTTGGTCGGTTCGCCTCAAGCCTCTTTCTTCTTGGCCTTCTCGGCCTCCATGGCTTGTCGGCCAGCCTCAATGGCCGCCTGGATCAGATCTTTCTTTTCGTTCAACAGTTCGCGGCCTTCATCAACGACGCTTTTCAGGCGGGCTTCCGCTTCATCGGTGAGTTCCTTCACCCTGTCCAGCGTTTCATCACTAAGATCCCGTATTTTCCCACGGGTCTCGCTACCGGAGCGGGGTGCCGTCAACAGGGCAATTCCTCCGCCGATCGCCGCCCCCATGACAAAAGCCAGAAAAACGGATCCAGCCCCACAACCTCTGTAATCATCTGCCATGATCAGTCACCTCCTTTGTCCTTGTTCATTTCTCTGAGCAGCACCTTGCTGGCCGCCCGAATCCCGAGCCAGAGGCCAGCCGCGTTCCCCATGTACCGTCCCACGTCATGCTGGAGGAAATGGTTGACCCGATGTATCGAATCACCAACCTCCCCTACCGACTGCATCAGCCCTTCAACCTGCTCCACACTCTGTTCGGCCTTGGCGGAAGCCTTGTTGATCCGCTCAGATGCCTCGCGCAGTTCACGCAGCATGGGCAGAATGTCCCGTTGGGCCAGCGTGATGAATTCATCGACCTGCCGGGCAGTTTTTTTGGCCTGAACCATCATCGGTATTAAAAAAGCGACAACAAGCACGGCCGCAACAACAACAATCAAGGCGAGTATATCGATTTCAACCGTCATGGCACCTCCGGCAATTGGCAACTCAAGGGGACCTTGGCCTGCAACAATTAGAGCACACCCTGATCTTTTTGCAATAAAATGAATTGCTTATCTAAAAAATGCAACACCTCTCAAGGGCCGGAAGCCGGCGGGATGTACCGGACGGGTCGGCCCAGCGCAGTGCCCAATTCGGCGAAATCGTCGCCCTCTCCCACCAGGACAATAGCCTGCGCATCAGGGTGCAGATAGCGGTTGGCGGCGGCCTGAACATCCGCGACTGTCACCTCGGCCACCTTGTCTCGGTAGGTTTCCAGATAACCGGCAGGATAGTCATAAAAATCGAGGCGCATGGTCTGAGTGACGACCTCGTGGGTATCGGTAAAGGCGAAGACAAAAGAGTTGATGAGACTCTCCTTGGCCAGGCGCAGCTCTTCTTCGCTCACCGGTTCCTGCCGCATGCGTTCCATATTGGCCAGCATCAGCTGCACCACTTCCAGCGTGGAGCTGCTTTTGGTTTCACTACCGGCGACAAAGGGGCCGGGGAGTCTTCTGCCGACCTGGTAATAGGAGTAGACGGAATAGGCCAGTCCCCGGTTGGAACGGATTTCCCGCATGAGCCGGGCATTGAAGCCACCGCCACCAAGAATATAATTCATGACACGGGCCGCCTGCAGATCGGGAGCCGACTTTTCAAGCCCGACCTCTCCCAGCAGAATGGTCGTCTGGGGGATATCCTTGTCGGCCACCCACAGCGCCGGCGCTGCGGACTTTGGCACGGCGGGAACAGCCTGGGGAACGAAATCGTCATCCGCCCACTGACCGAAGAGGGCCTCCAGACGGCTCAACAGCAGCGTGCGATCGAAATCACCAGAGATGGCCAGCCAGAGGTTGCCGGGCTTGAAGTACCTTTGGTGAAAATCGAGCAGGTCCTGACGCTCTATGGCCTGCAGGCTTTTTACCTCGGGGTGTGTCCCCAGGGGATGGCCGGGATAAAGGGCGGCCATAAGGGCTCTTTGCGCCAGAGAGCCGGGCATGTCATCCTGCCGGCGCAATCCTTCCAGGGCCTGTTTGCGGGAGACTTCGAGACGTTCCGGCTCAAAGCGGGGGGCCAGAAGGAGTTGGGCGAAAAGCCCCAGGCCCTTCTCGAAGTCTTTGGCCGGCACCGACAGATGCAGGGTGGTGTCATAGGTGGATGTTGCCACGGACAGATCAGCGGCAAGAAATTCAAGAGATTCCTCAAAAGAGTCGGGCGGATAATCCCCTGCTCCCCCCGTCCGCAGGGCGGCGGCGAAGAGATTGCCCAACCCGACTTTGTCCCTGGGGTCTCCGATGCTGCCCGCCCCCACCATGGCCGTAACATCGACCAGCGGCAATTCAGGGTCTTCTTTCAAATAGAGGCGGATGCCGTTGGGCAGAGTCAGCCGCTCGACGTCCGGTACCTGAAACGTCAGGGGCGCAAAAGAAAGCTGCCGGGGATCGACCACTTTTTCCGATGGAAGGCAGGCAGTGACCCCAAACGCCAGCAGGGCCAGAAGACAAACTTTGATGGTCTTCATGCTCAAATCCCCTCCTTGCTCAGACTGGCTACCGTGCGATTTTCCGCCCGAAAATAGCGGCGGGCGACCTCGGCGATTTCCTCGGCGCTAATCGTGTCCATCACCTGATCGTAGTTCACCAGATACCGCCAGTCTCCCGCGACGGTCTGGTAGAAGGTCAGCATGCGGGCGAGACCACCGTTGCCTTTGAGATAGCGTAGACGGTCGGCCCGGAGGCGATTGCGAGCCCGCTCCAGTTCCTGCTCGGATACGGGTTCGCGGGCAAGACGGTCGAGTTCCTCATAGATGGCGGCCTCCACTTCGGCCAGGGAATGGGGGTGGCGGGGGACGGCCGAAATGACAAAGAGATTGGGATAACGCGAACCGGGAGCCGAATAGGTCGAGACGGACGTAGCCAGTTGTTTTTCCACCACCAGCGATCGATAGAGCCGGGAAGTGCGGCCCTGGCCGAGAACAAGGTCTATCAGGTCGAAAACATAATCGTCACGCTCCGGCAGGGTCGGCTTGTGGAAAGCCACCTGCAGTTGGGGCTCGGCTTCGAAGGTGAGATGGATGCGCTTCTCGCCGCGCTGGGCCGGCTCGACGGCCTCAACCCCGACCACGGGGATTCCCGGCGGGATGTCGCCAAAGTACCTTTCCACCGTGGCGATCGCCTCCTCGGCATCGATATCACCAACCAGGGCGATAACGGTATTGACCGGGGCGTAGTAGGCCTCGTGAAAGGCCCGGGTCTTGGCCAGCGTCAGATTGGCGATATCCGAGTGCCAGCCGATGATGGGATAGCGATAGGGGTGCATGGTGAAAGCCGTGGCGAGCAGATTTTCGTAGAGCATGCCGGCCGGATTTGTCTCGTAGGACCGTCGACGCTCTTCCTGCACAACCTCCCGCTCGGTATAGAATTCGCGCAGGACGGCGTTTTTCATGCGATCAGACTCAATGGCGGCCCAAAGCTCCAGCTTGTTGGCCGGCAGCGAGACCAGGTAGGTCGTCAGATCCTTGCTGGTAAAGGCGTTGTACCCTACCCCACCGTTTTCCGCGTAAATCCGGCTGAACTCATCCTTGACCACAAACTCCCGGTGACGCTCCTGCAAGGCGTCAAGTTCCTGTTGCAGCCGGGCCATGGCGTCCGGGTCAGCCTGCTCCCCTGCTCTCTTTAAGGCATCCAGTTGAATCGCCGTGCGTTCGATGGCGTCCAGAAGCGGCTTTTCTTTCTGGTAATCGGTCGTCCCCAGGGTCTTGGTTCCCTTGAAGAGCATGTGCTCAAGCAGGTGGGCCACCCCACGATTTTCGCTGGTCTCGTCGGTGGCTCCCACGCCAAGAGTAATATAAGCGGCAAAGGTAGGAGAGTCATGGCGTTCGACCAGCAGCAGCTTCAGCCCGTTGGCCAGAGTATGTTCTTTAACTTTGGCTTCGAGGGTTTCCGCCGTGGCGACGGACGGCAGACAGAGCAGACCGGTAAGAAACAGAAACAGTCCCAGACGTTGAAAGGATAGACGGATCATCGAATCTCCCAGCAGGTTAAAAGGATCACAAGACAGGATACCTGGTTGAAGTTTTCAGGGTAGCACAAAGAAAATCGTGCTGCCAACCATTGGCCGACAGCAGGTGTTTTTGGCCGAATCTCCCGAGGGACAACAGGAAGAGGCTTTCGACTTTGACAAAAGTCCTGCCCGTGGTTAACTCCTTTATGCCAACCGGTGCAAGCCCCCACCTTAGCCAAGAGGTCCCTATGAAAAAAGTAGCCGTATTAACCAGTGGCGGTGACTGCCAGGGAATGAACGCAGCCATACGGGCGGTGGTTCGCTCCGCCCTGGCGGCCAAACTGGATATCGTTGGTTTTCAAAAAGGCTATTACGGCCTGATCCACGACCTGGCAGAACCCATGACGACTCGCTCCGTAAGCGGTATCCTGCAACGGGGCGGGACTTTTTTGCAGAGTGCCCGCTGCCCTGAAATGCACACGCCAGACGGTCTTGAGGCGGCGGTGGCCACCCTGCAAAGACACCAGGTGGAGGGACTGGTCGTCATCGGCGGAGACGGCTCTCTTCGCGGCGCCAGGGCCCTGCATGCTCGGGGCATCCCGGTTATCGGCATCCCCGCTTCCATTGACAACGATATCCCCTTTACCGATATGTCCCTGGGGGTCGACACCGCGCTGAACAATATCATCCACGCCGTCGACTGCCTCAAAGACACTGCATCGTCGCACGACCGCGCTTTTCTGGTGGAAACCATGGGCAGAAAATGTGGTTATCTGGCGGTGGTAGCGGCCATTGCCTGCGGGGCCGAGCATGCTCTCATTCCGGAGATGCCTTACGATATCGAAGCGATTTGCGCCAATCTCAAGCGGCGCTTTGAGGAAGGCCGGGACAATTCAATCATCATGGTCGCCGAAGGGGTGGGACAGGCCCAGACCATTGCCGAGCAGATCAAGGACAAGGTCGGCTTTGAAACCCGCATCATGGTCCTGGGACACTATCAGCGCGGGGGTTCACCCAGCACTTTTGACCGCGTCCTCGCAGCCCGTTTTGGCGCCAGTACGGTCGAAGCGCTTATGAGTGGGGAATCGGGGAAGATGGTCGGCCTCAGTTGCGGCAAGGTCACTTTCACCGAACTGGAAAAAGTTCTGACCTCAGGGCTGCGACCGATCGATCAGGTTCTTCTGCAGCTGGCCCAGATCCTCGGCATCTGACCCCTCAACCTCCTGGCCGGCCGACTTCGGTCCGCCGCGCCGCCACAACGGCCTGCCCCATGGAAATACCACCATCATTGGGGGGCACGAGGGAATGGAGGAGAACGCGGAAACCTTCTTCCAGCAGAAAAGCCCGCGCTTTTTCGGTCAGATAGCGATTCTGAAAAACTCCGCCGGTCAAAGCCACGGTCTGCAGACCGAATTGATTTCTCAAACTGCGGCAGGCATCCAGAATCAGGCGGGCGAGGCCGTTATGAAAACGGAGGCTGATGCGGCCAGCGTCCACACCCTGTTGCCGGTCATCTACCAGGGCCCGGAATACTCTGGCAGGGCTGGCAATCAGTTCCTCCCCTATTTTCTCGAGCACAAAGGGATAGGCCTCCTCGCCCGGGTTTTCCGGGATCGCCATTTCCAGTTCGAGCGCCGCCTGACCTTCGTAGCTCACCCGGTATCGCAGGCCGGCCAAAGCGGCCACCGCATCGAAAAGGCGGCCGCAACTTGAGGTCAGCGGCGTATTGAGACCACGTTCCATCATCTGCAGATAAAACTGGATTTCAGCTGGCGGAAGATCCTTAACCAGCGGGTGGTCCGGCAACTCTCGGCCAAAGGCGTGAAAGAGCGCACTGAGCCCCATGCGCAGCGGTTCTCGCGTTGCGGCATCCCCCCCCGGCATGGGCAGATAGGCCAGATGCCCGGCGCGGCGGAAATCCCGACAATCCCCCAGCAGAAACTCCCCTCCCCAGACCTGACCGTCCTCGCCGTAGCCGGCTCCGTCAAAAACAACGCCGATGGCCTCCCCCTCAAAGCAGTTTTCCGCCAGGCAGCTGGCCAAATGAGCATGATGATGCTGGACTCCCACCAGCATCTTGCCCTGCAACTGCCGGGCAAAAGCTGTCGACTGATAATCGGGATGGAGATCATGGGCCACGATATCGGGATCAACCCCGAGAATATGGCGGAAGTGATCGTAGGTTTGCAGAAAAGAGCGAAAAACCTCGGGACTTTTGAGGTCGCCGATATGTTGACTCAGATAGGCCTGCTGGCCGCGCGTCAGACACAGAGTGTTTTTGAGCTCGGCCCCCACGGCCAGAACGGGTTCCGTGTGACGGCTCAGACGGATCGCCCTTGGCACAAATCCGCGAGAACGGCGCAGCAATAGGCCCCGCCCGCCAAGAATGCGGGCGATGGAATCGTCGGTGCGGATGTGAATGGGACGGTTGTGCTCCAGCGTGTAATCGGCCAAACCACGGAGAGTTGCCTGCGCGTCTTCATCCCGAAAAACGATGGGTTCTTCACTGAGATTGGCGCTGGTCATGACGAGGGCGCTGAAAGAGTCCTGGAAAAGCAGATAGTGCAAGGGCGCATAGGGAAGCATGAGGCCGAAATAGCGATTATGCGGAGCGACGTGCGGAGAGAGGCCATGTCCGGAACGCTGCGACAGCAGAACGATGGGCCGTTCGGTACTCTCCAGCAGCCGCCTGCCATCCTCATCCAGCACGGCGAGACGCTGGGCCGTGCTCACGTCGGCCACCATCAGGGCAAAGGGCTTTTCATCGCGCCCTTTTCGGCGCCGCAGTCTCCGTAAAGCCTGATCATGGCAGGGATCGACCGCCAGATGATAGCCGCCAACCCCTTTCACGGCCAGAATACAACCTTGCGAGAGAAGAGAGACCGCCTCACTTACAGGATCGGTCGTGTTCACCACCTGCCCCGTAGCATCCCGCAAGAGGATCTGAGGACCGCAGTCCGGACAGGCGTTGGGCTGCGCATGAAAGCGGCGGGAAGAAGGATCGTCATACTCACGCTGACAGGCGGGACACATCGTAAACCCGGCCATGGTCGTGCAGCTGCGGTCATAGGGGACATCGGTGACGAGGGTGTAGCGGGGACCACAGTTGGTGCAGTTGATGAAGGGATAACGGTAGCGGCGGTCGGCGGGGTCAAAAAGTTCCGTCAGACAATCGGTACAGACGAAGGTGTCAGGAGAGATTTCGGTGGCGCGATGCCGGTGCCTCTGGCTCTGCCGGATGTCAAAACCCGGTTCGCCCGTGACCGGAATCTCCTCAATATGAATTTCTTCCACGGCTGCCAGGGGGGGATTTTCTTCCCCCAAAACCGAGGCAAAGGCGTCGAGACGGGCTTTCTCTCCTTCCACCTCGATCACCACGCCATCGGAATCGTTGAGGACCCAACCCGACAGAGCGAATCGCGTGGCCATCTGATAAACGAAGGGCCTGAACCCGACGCCCTGGACGATTCCTCTGACCTTTATTCTGTGGCGCAGCAAAGGGTTCATGGCGGCCTCCGGACACTTACTTTTACCACTGTCTGAGTCCGGGCGCAATGATGCCCGAAGCACCTCCGGCGAATAAAAAAACCCCGTTCCGGAGGAGGGCTTGGAACGGGGCGCAAAGACCCTGAGGGGGCAGGGTCACAAAAGAAATTTTACGAGTTATCAGCCGGCAGCCAGCACCCACTGGGGCAACTGGTCGACGACAACGCCAAAGACCGGCATCACCAGAATATAGGTGATGGCAACGGCAAGAACGATGCCGATGATGTTGAGGCCGAAACCGCTCTTGACCATCTGGGGGATAGTGACATAGCCGGAACCGAACACGATAGCGTTGGGCGGCGTCGCCACGGGCAGCATAAAGGCGCAGGAAGCGGCGATGGCAGCGGGCACGACCAGCAGCAGGGGATTTTGCCCCAGGCCGATGGCGACAGCCGACAGAATGGGCATGACCATGGCGGCCGTGGCCGTGTTGGAGGTCAGTTCCGTCAGGAAGATGATCAGGGCAGCGACGGCGACAATCAGAATGAAAATAGGCGCGTTTTCCAGCAGGCTGACCTGGCTGCCGATCCAGTCGGCGAGCTTGGTCACCTTGAAACCGTCGGCCAGAGCGAGACCGCCGCCGAAAAGAATCAATACCCCCCAGGGCATCTTGGAAGCCCAATGCCAGTCCATGACGAAGGTGTTCTTTTTCATGTTGATAGGGATGAGGAAAAGAAGCAAAGCACCCGTCATGCCGATGGCCGCGTCGGTGACCATCTTGGGATCGGGGAAGAGAAACCCGATTTGCTTGCGAAAAATCCAGGACAGGGCAGTCAGGGTAAAGACCAGAGCCGTCCACCTTTCCCCGCTGTTCATGGGGCCCATTTCTTTGAGCTCGGCATTGATCAGGTCGCGCCCCCCCGGTACCTTTTTCAGTTTCATGGGATTGGCCACCCGGGTCAGCCACAGCCAGGTCAGCGGCAGCATGACCACCACCAGGGGCACGCCAACCAGAAGCCATTTGGCAAAAGTGATCTCATATCCGTAGGTTTTCTGCAGATAACCGGCCAGTACCGTATTGGGAGGGGTGCCAATCAGGGTAGCGATGCCACCGATAGAGGCGGCATAGGCAATACCCAGCATCAGATTCAGACCGAAGGCAAAGTGTTCGGGGGAGAAATCAATGACTTTGTCCAACCCTTCCTTTTTACCCTCTTCCACCACATGGCTGATAATGGCCAGGCCGATAGGCATCATCATGACCGCCGTCGCCGTATTGGAAACGAAGGCCGACAGCACCGCCGTCGCCACCATGAAGCCGAAAATCAACCGACTGGGTGAAAAACCGACCGTCTTGACGATGTTCATGGCGATACGCCGGTGCAGGTTCCAGCGCTGCATGGCCAGCGCGATGATAAACCCGCCCATGAAGAGGAAAATCAGGTGGCTGGCATAGGGAGCGGTCGCTTTGCCCGTGGGCATGAGCCCGAAGAGCGGAAAAAGGGGGATGGGCAGCAGACTGGTCGCCGGGATGGGAATGGACTCGCACATCCACCAGCAGGCCATGAGCAGGGCGATGGAGGCCATTCTCTGCGCATCAGGCGTCATGCCGGCCGGCGTGGGGATCACAAGCATGAGGACCATCAGTATGGGGCCAAGAAACAGACCGATTTTTTGGCGCTTTGTGTATTCTCGTGGCTCCCCTTCCTCAACCCCGCCGGGACTCGATTTGATCCGACGGGCATGTTCTGCCGGCGCATCATCGAGTTCTTCGGACAGGTCCGCATCATGCTCAGGGTTGGAACTGTTGAAGGCGAGATTCTTTTTGATGTCCTTGATCAGGGCCTTCGGATCAAAAAGAACGAGCTTCTTCGTCTCGTCATGCATACTCCAGAGACGGTCCATCAGTGCAGAAAACATATGATCTCTCTCCTAGCGACGGGATAATGACAGCCTAGACAGGGCATCGGCTTCAAGAACTGTTTCCTGTAAGCAACCCTAGTGCCAAGGAGGTAAAAATGCGTCGGGACGATGTGTCCCAAACCGTATACACAACTGTTTTTACACTCTTTTTTCATTAAACTTCGAACTAAAATCTAAAATACTGTTATAAATTCATACCAATCAAAAGTCCTAGAGCAGGGCACAATATGGCCTTTTTTAGCCACTATGTGGCTCCAAAAAATTTTAATCCCCGCAGGAAGCGCCCCGGGAATGGCTTTTTTTAGCCACCCATGAAGATACACAGGCCAAGTCGCAGACAAACTCAATTTCCCCAGCAAAGATCAGTCTTTGTCCTTTCAAAAAAAAGCCTCCCCGAGAACAAGGGAGGCTGATCAATCAACGAAAAGAAGGACCCACAGGAGAAGCCTAGGGTGAGTCATCACCGCCGAGTTCATATTTTTCGAGTTTGTAGCGGAGCGTTCCGCGGGGGACATTGAGCAGTCGGGCGGTTTTGGCCACATTCCCCCCCGTGATCTGAATAGCCCTGGCGATGATCTCCTTTTCGACCTGCTCGACGATCTGCTCGAACAGAATCCCTTCAGGGGGGATATCAAACTGGAAGCTGGCCTTTTCCACCGGCGCTTCCCCCCATATCTCGCGGGGCAGAGTTTCGGGGGTTAGTACATCGCCCTGATTCATGATGCAGATGCGCTCAACCACATTACGAAGCTCACGCACGTTGCCCGGCCAACGGTAGCGCATAAGCAGATCCAGAGCTTCGCGGGAAATTTCGCGGACGCTCTTTTTGAATTCCCCACTGAAACGCTTGAAAAAATAGTCGAGCAGAGGCGGGATGTCTTCACGTCGCTCACGCAGCGGCGGAACGTGAATGGGAAAGACATTGAGACGGTAATAGAGGTCTTCCCTGAAATTCTTTTCGGCAATGGCCTCTTTCAAATCCCTATTGGTCGCCGCAATCACCCGAACGTCAATATCGATATTGCGCGTACCCCCCAACCGCCTGATTTTGCGGTCCTCAAGCACACGCAGAAGCTTGACCTGCAGATTGAGATCCATCTCACCGATTTCGTCCAGAAAGACGGTCCCCCCGCTCGATTCTTCAAACAGGCCAATCTTGCGCGACTTTGCATCGGTGAAAGCCCCTCGCTCATGACCGAAAAGCTCGGTCTCCAGCAGATTGAAAGGCAAAGAACCGCAGTTGATCTCGACGAAAGGACGCTCTTTGCGCGGCGACAGGTTGTGAATGCCGCGGGCGACCAGCTCCTTGCCGGTCCCGCTTTCGCCGGTAATGAGCACCGTGGCCGTTTCATGTTTGGCGACTTCGCGCATCTGACGATAGATCTGCAGCAGTTGAGGACTGGAACCTACCATATCAGTCGCACCGAGAGCGTCTTTGCCTTCCCGCCGCAGCTGGCGGACTTCTCGCCGCAGGTGCTGGGCCTCCAGAGCCAGACGTACAATCAGGCGAATGGCGTCGGCCTTGAAAGGCTTTTTGATATAGTCGTAGGCTCCCAGCTTAAGGGCTTCAACCGCGCTCTCCACGGTGCCATAGCCGGTAATGATTATGACCAGAACCTTGGGGTCCACTTCCTTGATCGCCCGCAGAATATCGAGCCCGCTCTGGCTTCCCAGATTGAGGTCGAGAAAGACGAGATCGACATCTTCCTCCGCGATTTTTTTCAGCGCATCGTCACCGTTGTCGGTCGAAAAAGGGCGATACCCCTCCTCCGATAGAATACGCTCGAGATTCTCGCGGATAAACGCCTCGTCATCCACGATCAGAATTTTTTCCATAAACTCCAGAACTCCAGGCTATTACTCTCAGGTCACTTGACACTGGCCGAAAAACGCCAGCAAAAGGACATACTAGGTCTGTATGGCCGGAAAGGCAAGATCAAAAATGGTGGATTTTAGCCACCCGGGGCGGGCAATTCCTTCCTTGGCAGGACTCAATTGTCGTGGCCTGCACGCTCCTCCGGGTGAAGGGGCAGCCAGATGGTGAAGGTGCTTCCCGCGCCGGGACGGCTTTCCACCTCAATGCGTCCGCCGTGGTCGGACACAATATTGTGGGTAATGGACAGTCCCAGGCCGGTGCCGCCCCCCTTATTGGTGTAGAAAGGCTCAAAAATCAGCGGGATCAGATCGGGGGCGATGCCCTGCCCCGTATCGACGAACGAAACGGTGACCTGTTCCTCGTCAAAGCCGATCAGCACCCGGAGGATTCCACCTTGCGGCATAGCCTGGATAGCGTTGGTCACCAGATTGAGAAAGGCCTGCTTCATCTTGGAAAAATCGAGGAGAACAAGAGGACGGTCCGGCTCGATCTCTTCCTGCAGAACGATGCCGGACTTCTGCAACTGCTTCTGACAGAGGAAAAGCGTCTCCCGAAGCACATCGGCGACATCGACCCGCGTCAAGGATGGTTGGGAAGGAGCTGAAAAATTCAGCAATTCATTCACCAGGCCTTCCAGTCGCTCCATCTCTTCCAGGGCCCGGCGAATAAGACTCTGGTCCTCGGGGAAACGCAGCAGCCGGTCATGCAGTTCATCGAGCAGCAGACTGACCCCCGTCAGGGGATTGCGAATCTCGTGGGCGATGCCCGCGGACAGGCGCCCGAGGGAAGCGAGGCGTTCCATGCGCTCCATGCGCCGGCGCATATTGGTACGCTCCGTCAGGTCTTCGACGGTGACAATGCGCCCTTTTTCGCCACTGAAAGCTACAGGAAGCAGGGCGATGCGAAAGGTCTGGTGCTTGCCCGCCCGTTCGAGATAGAAGTACCGGCTCCAGAAACCGCTTATACTTTCCGCCAGCGGCTTGGCCAGAGCCTCCCAGATTTCAGGCCAGGCCTCCAGGGCCTGTTCGAGGGGGACCGGGTTCGGCGTCCGCTCCAGATTCAGGTTCAGGATGCGCAGGACCGGGCTGTTTGCCGAAGTCACCCGGCCTTGGGGATCCAGGGTGAGAATGCCGGTTTCGATATTCTCGACAATGGTCTCCTTGAAATTTCTTTCCCGTAAAATTTCATAACGGGAACTCCGCAGGTCGGCCAGGGTCTTGACGAGTTTTTCATGGCGACGGCGCAATTCGTTGGCCATCGTGTTGAACGATTGCGCCAACTCGCCCACCTCATCGTGGCTGTGAACAGTCACCCTGGCGTCGAGATTGCCCTTGGCCATCTCCTTTGTCCCCTCGGTCAGTTGAAGCAGGGGGCGTCCTATACTGCGAGAAAGCAGATAAGCGACCAGCACGACGATTAATCCGGTTACGGTAATCAGCAAACCTGAATGTTGGGTAAAACGGCTGATTTCCCGACGAATCGACGCCGAGGCCATCAGGGCCGGACGGTGAAAATTGGCCAGTTCCGCGCCGATGGTTACCCCGCCGAATACCCCTTTGTCTGCATAAACGCCGCGATCGTAAAAGATGGGAGCATAGGCCATGATCTTCTGGGATCCGCCGACATTGGTAACATCGACCACCCCCGATCGCCCCGTAAAAACCTCATCAGCCGCCACGGGATAGTTGGGATGAATAAACCCGGCAAAAAGCAGATTGTAGGGGATGAGGCCTTTTTCAACCGCTTCGGGTGACGATTCCACCGTGTAAGGCGGCACCAGCCTCCCCTGATCGTCCAGGCCGCGAATATCCCAGTACTTTGGATGGGTGATCATCCACCCTTCATCGTCGAACATAAAAGCGTAGTTGCCGCTGTCGTAGGACGGAAAAACGACATAGTGCTCTTCGGTAGGAATAATGTGCTGGGTGAACTCCATGAGATGCCGATGGTCCAGAGAAAGGACCACAACCCCCACCAGGTCGCCGTTTTCCTTTCTGAGAGGCGTCGAAAATCGGATCACGCCTTGGTAAGAACGGCCCTCAACAGCAGATTCCGGAGTCGGCTGCCCCTGAAGCTGATCCTCTTTATTCACATGCCAGCCCGTCAACCGGGACACAAAAACCTGTCCGGCCGGCAGTTGCCGTGCTTCGTCAAAATAGGTTTCCGAGAGGTAGGTTGTGTTTTCAGGGTGAGAGACATCGCGCAGGAGGGGGGAGACCTTTCCTTCGGCTATACGAAGCCTTTCCTGCCCCTGGGCGTCGATGAAAGCCAGCTCCGAATAAAGAGGAACGATCTCACGCTTTTCCACCGGCTTTGCGTTGGTCCCACTGCGGTACCAGATTTGCCGGCGGTGACGGCTGTAAAAATCCAGATAGGAGATTGTGGTTACAGGCAGAGAGGCCAGATCAAAGAGGTCCGATTCGGCTGTCCGCAGAAAAGCGCTGACCTCCGCGGCCACCATTTGAGCGCGCAGAACCAGGGCCTTGGCGGCCTGGTCATCGAGAGCGCTAGAGGCGTTTTCGACCAGAATCGATTCGACCTTCCGTATGCTCTGATTCGAATTGACTGCCAGGAAAACAAGGGGAGCCAGAGAGATGACCCAGAAAGCCATCAGCAGTTTCTTGTGCAGATTGAGGCGCGGCATGGCGGGAGTATAGCAGGGAAAAGGATACGGCTAAACGAAAAACAGACGGCTAAAATACCAGGGGGACGGCAGGATCAGTTATCCTTGCGGAACTGCCGCAGGATATCGCGGGAGGTGACCGCCAGAGGCAACAGGTGCTGGTGTTTTGACAGAACTTCGTCCAGAGTGATTCCGTCACTGATGATGACGTCGCGAGGCGTGAAAAAGGTTTTGGCGAGATGACTGCCATCGGGTCGGCTGTAGACAAAAACATCATAATCGTGACCGCTGAAATGGACACGACAGCTATGGACAAGAACTTCCTCACTCATGACCGCCTCGCTTATGCAGAGAAGTTTATTCGGGATGATCCCGACTGGTTATCTCTGGATGAGCAAGTTCCGAGCCAACCATCTCAGTCCAGCCAATCGCAATAATTTCGGGATATTGCGATTGAAGGCACAAAAAAAATCACCCGCGGGCTGAAAGCCGGCGGGTGATTTTACGAGGTCCGTACGGTTAAATCACAGGCAAATGCCCAGCTATTTTCGACGGCTCACAACATATTCGGCCAGCTCGCAGAGAGCTGCCTTTGCCTCATCTTCGGGGAAAATATCCAGATAACCGGTGGCATGGGCAACCAGAGAAGCGGCCCGCTCCCGGGTATACTCAAGACCTCCGGTGCGCTCAATGAGATCCACCACGAAGTTCAAATCTCCCGTTTCAAGTTCATCTTTTTCGATAATTTCCTCAACCCTGGTTCTCTCCTCAGCAGAACAACGGCTGACGGCGTAGATAAGGGGCAGGGTCATTTTTCCTTCGGCCAGATCATGTCCTTTGGCTTTACCAAACTCCGATTCATCGGCGACATAATCGAGAATATCGTCCATGAATTGAAAGGCTACTCCCAGATCGAGGCCAAATTCACTGAGGGCTCGCTGTTGTGTCTCATCACAGCCCCCCAGAATTCCGCCACATTGACAGGCGGCCGCGATAAGAACAGCCGTCTTGTCCCGCACCACCTTCATGTAGTTTTCTTCGGACAGGTCGATGTCGCAGGTGTTGATCAGCTGCTGGACTTCTCCTTCGGCGATCGTCGTGGTGGCATCGGCCAAAACACGCAGAATATCGAGGCTCCCGTAGCGAACCATGAGGGAAAAGGATTTAGCGAAAAGGAAATCACCGACCAGAACCGACGCTTCATTGCCCCATACCGAGTTGGCCGAAGCCGCCCCTCGCCGCAGGACAGCGCTGTCGACAACATCATCGTGGAGCAAGGTGGCCGTGTGGATGAATTCGATCACCGCGGCCAGGCCTATGTGCCGGTCTCCCTGGTAACCGGCCAGACGGGCACTGAGAAGCAACAGCAAAGGACGGATACGTTTGCCTCCGCTGGCCAGGACATATTCGCCGACCTTGCGAATCAGCAGAACGTCCGATTCGAGATATTCGCCAAATTGGGCTTCGACACGGCCAAGATCGTCGTGAAGAAGGTTCAGTGCCTTTTCCATAAGACAGCCTTATTCTCCCTTGAAAAAATTCTCACTATCCTAAAGAAACCGTCGCGAGAATGTCAAACATTTTTCAAGGGTTGGGCAATATGCAACGCTCCAAAAACAGGTAATCGGCCAGCACCTGCTGCCGCTGCTTCCGAGAGGAACTGCAAGAGATCCACGAGGCATTTGATTTTTCAGCCAAACCTATCACAATGGTGGAACACGCAGAGCAGGAAACTCAGGCCTTGCCCACCACAAAGGACCGCTGATGCAGTCAGAACCGCAAGACCGAGGACGGCCAGGACGCATCATGATGCTGGCCACCATTTTTTTGATTTGCCTGGTGCTATTGCTAAACCAGATTGCCACTCGTGGCTTGCCCACCTCCCCGCAAGAAGCTCCGCAAACCGGCATGGCGGACTCCATTGAAGAACGATTTGGCGCAGGGATGTCCTGGCAAATGAATATGGCGGTGTCCGAGAAGAATTTCCAGGTCCTTCTAAAAGACAAAGCAGGATATCCTGTCAGGGAAGGAACGGTTCGTCTGGTTATTCGTGATCATGAGGGTCAAAAAGCGTTAGAGCAACGACTGGAAGAAAAAGAAGCCGGCCTTTATGCCGCCCCGCTGCCGGATCTGGGACCCGGGCGTTTTCAGGGACACATTGAAGCCGTCTCCCCCCAGGGGCGACTGTTGAGGAGCTTTATGATTCAGTTGTGACGTCACTCGCCAGGAGCAGCGCCCGCTTCAGCTCGGACCGGAATGAATTTTTTCGCTTTTTCTTCCCAGCGATAACCACCCGCATCCCAGATGGTGTCCACAATTTCCCAGTCGAGATGAACACCGGTCATTTCTTCCACCATGTCATAGGCGCGCAGTATCTCACTGTCATCGATTGTTTGGTCACCATTGAGATCAGCCCACTGAAAAGGACCGATTTCGACAGAAGTTTGCCCCTGTATGGAGGTGGGAGTCTGGCGATTATCGGCATTGGCAACGATATCACCGCTGAAACCAGCGGTCGTCCCCAAGGGTTCCGTACCGGCAACCCTCACCAGATAGACGAGATGTTTGCGGCTGTCTCCCGTACGAACGATCCACCGAGCTGTCCCCTTTTCATTATCGAGACTCGAGGCCGGGGGGCTGGCCTCAATGAGCTTCCACCCGGGCGGGAAATGTTCGCGCAGGATAAATCCCTTCATGGACTCTTCCGTTTCCAGGTGAATCTGCACGGGGACAATACTGCCAGGGGCGGCATAAGCCGGTAAAATGCGCTCGGCATGGACGGCGGGCACGGCCATCTCCCGTCCTTTGAAAAGCAGGACTGCTCCCAGCGCCACGGCGACTAAAAAGACCAATCCCAGCAGCCACTTGCGAGAAGACAGGGGTTTCTCAGAGGATTCTTCACCCGTCTCCGGATTCGCCTCTTCGCTCTTGATCAGATCATCAACAGAAACCTCGAGCGCTTCGGCCAGCCGCAGAACATTTTCTTTCTTGATGGACGGATAGCGGTTATTTTCCCAGCGGGAAATCGTATCCGTTGTGACACCCACCACCTTTGCCACATAAAGCTGGGTCAGCTTCTGACTTTCACGGATAGCTCGAATCCGGTCGCCATCCAAACAGACCATAGGGGGTAATTGCTCGCTCATACATACCTCGGTCACAAAGTGATTAAAAACCTTACCAGACCCGGTTAAAAAGAGCAAACACCATTTAAAAATCGGCTTCTAATCTCAAAAAACAGCACGACATGCGTTTTCATAAGTATTTGTATTTATTTTTTATTATATCGACATCGGGTGACATTCCACTCGATGTCGGATGCATTTCCCAAAACACCGTGTATACATTAGCTTTAACCAAGGCGGAATCTTCCGCCCAAATTTTTTCAGGAGGCTGAGAAACATGAAACGTTTGGTAGCTACTCTGCTGGTCGTTGCTTTTCTGGCTGTTGGCACCCTGGCTGTTGCCAGCGACACCATCACCCTCGAAAGCAAAAAAGGTAACGTTACGTTCAATCACAAGGCTCATGGCGAAGCTCAGGGCTGCGCTGCCTGCCATGAGGGTGAGCCCGGCAAGCTTGAGCTTGACATGAAGACCGGCCACGCTCTTTGTAAAGACTGCCACACCCAAAAAGGTGCCGGCCCCACCAAGTGCAACGATTGCCACAAGAAGTAAACTGGGCTGAAAATTTTGTACTAAAAAAAGAGCCGTCCCGGGCAGCCCCCGGGACGGCTCTTTTTTCAAGCGACCATCCATCTTCCTGAGGTTCTATGCTCAAAGCCATTTTATGGGATAACGACGGTGTCCTGGTCGACACGGAACATCTGTACTTTCAGGCAACGGCACAGATTCTGGCGGAAAGGCAGGTAAGCCTCTCCGAAGAAGACTTTATACGCATTTCCCTCACCCAGGGGCAAAGCGCTCTTGCTCTGGCGGTAAAAGGCGAAAACGACGAGATGGAGTTGGAGACCTTAAGAAAAAGGCGGGATGCTCTTTACGCCTCCCTACTGGAAAATGGGCTAACAGCTATGGAAGGCGTTCATGAGACCCTGCAGAAACTGAAGGAGACCTTTCGCATGGTTGTCGTGACGGGGTGCCGTCAGCCTCACTTTCAGATCATTCACCAGCAGACGGGATTGCTTCCCTTTTTCGAATTCGCCTTGGTCAGGGAGGACTACCACCACCCTAAACCTCATCCCGAAGCCTACCTGAAAGCCCTGGCCCGCATGGAACTCAAAGCGGATGAGTGTCTGGTGGTTGAAGATTCACCGCGCGGCCTTCTTGCGGCCACTCGCGCAGGCCTGCGCTGTTGTGTCATCCCCAATCGCCTCACCTCAGGAGGTGATTTCAGCCGAGCCCACAGAGTCCTTGGCCATATCCGCGAACTCCCCTCGCTTTTGGCCGAACTGTCATCACGCTAAAAATTCCAAAAAACAAAGACCCCGGCGCCTGAATCCGGGCTAGCCGTGGCCAGCCCCTTCATGACATAGACGCCTATGGCCGAAGTCTCGCCGGTGCGATAGTTCAGCTGGACTTTTCCTTCCAGAAGATGCCCGATACCCTCCGCAGGTTCTGTGGCCCCCCAGAAAGAAAGTCCGGGGCGCAGGCGATCCGTCAACGCGTATCCCACGCCCACTTCATAGCTCCAATAATTTTTAAGCCCCAGGTCCGACCGATCTTCCTGCCAGGCATAGCCCCCCTTCCCCAGCAAAGAAAAAGGCCCGGCCCATTTAAACAATTCAAGACCACCTTCTACGCCGTAGCCATTCGTGCCAAGCCCTTTGTCCTCGTCGCCCGTTGGCAACCGACCTTCAGCGTAAGCTCTGACCTGAGGGGAAGCCTCGCCTTCAAAAATCAGGATATACCCCAAACCCAAAGTCATATCACCAAGTCCCGACTGGGATTCTTTCACGTCTGTGGTTGTGGTTGTGGTCGTCGGATCCATCCCGCCCGTTCCGTCCCCTCCAGTGCCGCCCATCCCGTCACCGTTAGCCAAAGGACTGACCTGGGGCGCTGCGGTCATACGGGAACCGTAGTGAATGTTGCCCGAAGTGGTCACGTAAGAGTTATTCTGATAGATATAAGGCGCTGAAATCTGCACATCCCAGCGATCCCCCAGATAGGCGCCTAAAAGGAGCGTATACACAGTGGAATCGGTGGTCGTATCCGAACCGTAATCACCACTGGTGAAATCAAAATCCAGTTCCAGGTAGATATTTTTTCGGGCGTTTTTTTCTGAGGCCCACGAACTGGAAGAGCAGGTGAGAATAACGAGAAAAGTCAGCAAGACGAAACGAGATGGCGACCTGAAAATCAGCATGAGGTATCACTCCTGGGCAAGTTATGATGGCGTCCAGACGGGCAAGCGAAGGTACACCCAAAAGTATACTCTTATTATGGCTGAAAAAAACTTTTTTCCGGAGGATGAACCTGGGTAAGCCTGCTCGGCCTGCGCCACAACAGGCTAATTTACCGTTGATTTTTTGTTTTATCCGGGTATGATTGACCTATGCTGCCCAGGCGTTTAGACAACGTCAGGGTTTTACCCCGTGATTCCCCTCCTTCACGGGGTTTTTTTGTGTTCTCACCCTGGCAAGGGGCCCCCGCACTACAGCGCCGTCTGATGACCTCGGCTCACTACAGTTTCGGATGAGCCGATGCCGACTCCATGACCTGGTCGGCGTGGGCCTCATAGGAATTTTTCAGTAGACCGGCCTGGCTGTAGACGTTGCGGGCATTCCAGAGCATCCAGCCACTGCTGCCGAAATCGTCGGAAGCTTCGATCTGCGCCCTGACTTCATGCTCTCCGAAGGAGCGACGGTCAAAGGCGTAATCCCTGAAGGCCTGAAGCCAGGGACGAAATCGCGCACCGGGCAACCCTGTCCTTTGCTGCGCCCTGTTGAGGGACAAGGAGATGATTTCATAAGGGTGCTTGACGGGATTACGATACATCCCTATCCCATGACCAAATCCGGAGGGATAGAGCATGGGAGAGATATAGTCGAGATGGACGGATAAATCTTCGAGGCGCTGGCCGATTTCAACATCTTTTTCGCTCCAGCAGACGTACCCGAAAATATCCGCCGACAGAAAAACCGCATAGGGTTCCAGGCGCTGACGAGCCGTGGCGAGAAAACTGGAAATGGCGTCAACCCGGTTTTCTTCCTGGTTATCCCTGGCGAATCGCAGACCACCTCGGTCCGGGAAACGGACGTAATCAAACTGAATTTCGTCAAAGCCCATCCGGGCCGCCTGCTCGGCCAGGGAGATATTGTATTCCCAGACCTCGGGCAAAAAAGGATCCACCCAGGCCATGCCTTCACCATCCCGCCAAACGTCTCCTCCTTCGGTGCGGATAGCCAGATCAGGCCGGGCCTTGGCCAGCAATTCGTCTTTAAATACCACGATACGGGCAATGGTATAGACATCCTTGGCTTTCAGTGACGCCAGCAGGCGCTTGCCATCCTTGACAGTGAGAATTTTCTGAGCGCCAATTTCAGAGGCCATGGGATGATCCACTTTGAAGGCGACTTGTCCGCGATCCCCCTTGAGGTCTATCACCAGCGCGTTGAGTTCTGTATTTTTGATCATTTCCAAAGCGGGATTACGCAGGATGGGCTCGGCAATTCCGTAATGGGAGAGATACAGGGCCTTGGCGGAAAAAGGCTCCATAACGATGTCATGCCCCTGGTCAGCACTGAAGGAACGAACCCGATAGCCAGGAGCCCTCGCCTGCAACCCTTCCGGCGAAGAAGCAATGACGAAATGCCCGTTAGCATCGGTGCGCACCAGACGCGGGCCACTGCTGACCACCGCGTTTTCGATCGGCTTGCCGGTCACCCCGTCGTAAAGATGACCGCAAGTCAACGATTCGGCAGCAGCACCCCAAGTCTGCCCCACCAGCACCAGAATAACGATAAACCGCAGCAACACAGGCATAGCACACCCTTTCCAGATAGAATCCCGACCATCAACGCGCCGACGGCCGTACCAGGCAAGGCGCGCACGGGGTCCATCTTCACACTTTGTGCCAAGGACGCCCCTGCCGACGCGCCAGGGGCTCAAGGCGCCAAACGCAGGGGCTTACCCAGCGTTATGCCAAAAGCAGCAGAAAGGGATACGGTTGTTTTTGCGCGATTTTCCGCAGAGGCAGGTCAAATTTTGTCAAGGAAGAGCTGATAAGGAAAAAGGCCGGGGAAAACCCCGGCCACAGGAAAAGCAGGTCGACTAAAAAGTTCAGCCTTTAAGAACTTTAAGAAGGTGGGGAACCAGCTGCTTTTTGCGAGAAAGAACCCCTTTGAGTTCAAAGAGATTTTCCTCCACCTGGGGGTAACCGATCACATAGGGCAGCTCCTTGCTTCCCTGGGCCAGCAGAAGACTGGTTTCCTGAACGATATCGGTAACGAGCAAGCCGACCGTGTCGAGCTTACGCTCTTTTTTCAGCGCCGCCAATTCTTTGGTGATCTGATCTTTCAAGGAATGGAATTCGTGAAAGCTGACCACCTCCACCTGGCCCAGGCCGAAAACACGGTCATCGGCTTTGTATTCCTTGAAATCGGCAAGGATGAGATGTCTGACGGAAGGATGAGCCGCCAGCGCACTGCCGGCGCTGAAAATGCGACGGCCGAACTCATAGGGATCGAGACCGGCGAGTTTGCCAAGCCAGCTGGCAATTTCCCGGTCGGTATCAGTTGTCGTCGGGGATTTGAGGATAACCGTATCGGAGAGCAACCCGGCCAGCATCAGGCCGGCAATGGCCCTTTCCGGCTCTCTCCCCATCTGCCGATAAAGCGTAGCCACCAGGGAACAGGTGCTGCCCAGGGGCTGATTAATAAAACGGATCGGATGATCGGTATGAAAATTCCCCAGGCGATGGTGATCGATGACCTCCATGATTTCGACCTTGTCGGCCCCGGCCACGGCCTGGGACAGTTCATTGTGGTCTACCAGAATGAGCTTGACCTGGGATGGGGACAGCAGATTGCTTTTGGTCGCCACCGCCGCCACCCTGCCCTCGCCGTCAAGAACCACGACGCCAGGATCTTTGGAGTGCAGCAGCTTCAGGCGTAAATCATCCAGGCGATCCTGCAGACCGACGCTCTGGTAATCCGCCGCCACCAGCTCACTGACGGGAGTGGACAACCGGGTCAGCCAGGCACTTGTCGCCGTATCGAAGGGAGTCGAGAGAATCGTGACCCCTTTTTTCCGCGCCAGCTCGACCATATCCGGCGACACCGGCAGACTGGCGGTGACGATGAGGATGCGCACCCCCATTTCAACCGCCTGCCGCTGAATATTCTCGCGGTCTCCTGTCACCAGGACCATGTCGCGCGGGTTGTATCCCTTAAGCCTTTCCCGGAAGGTGGCGGAGGCCATGGCGCCGACATAGAGGTTGAGTTCCTCCACTTTGTCACCAGCCCCCTCGGCCTGGCAGAGGATGCTGGCCTTGAGGCACTGGCGAATAGAGTCCACCGAGGCGATAACCCGACGGATCTCGCTCTCCTGGCGCGGGATGAGAAACCGCTCGGACACTTTTTTCAGAAACAACAGTCCCAGCGGCTGCCGATCGTCGTCGATCACCGGCAGCAGTCGGATGTTGTGCAGGTGAAAGAGCTCCAGGGCTCGCGACAGCGGCGCATCACCCGAAACGGTGACCACGTGGTCACCGACCACATCCTTGACCCTGGGATAGACATCCATGAGGAGCTGAGGCCTGGGCAGCGCCAGTTCATCCAGCACGAATTCGGTTTGGCGGTTCAAGTCGCCGGCCCTGGCCGCCTGCACCTGCGGCACCCCCTGCAACTGCTTGAGACGGGCATAGGCCATGGCGCTGCAGATGGAGTCGGTATCCGGGTTTTTATGCCCTATTACATAAATGGTTTCTTTACTCATGCCATAATTTCCTTCCGAACAGGACATCCTGAATGTTACCGGCGCATGGTTCCTTTGACGTCTCCCAGCCCGATGACCTTTTCGACAAGCCCCTTAACCGGCCTGGCGCTGTCATCCATCCACATAAAGACATCGCCGCCGGCCGTTTCAAAGACATCCGGATCGAGGATCACCTTGACCAGCTGCCCGCCCGCCGGGAAAAAGGACTTCGAGGGCCGTGCCTTATCGGGCAGAATTTCAATCAGGATGTCAGCCGGGCCTTCTTTTTTGAAAGTGGGAATGCGGTAACTCGCCCCGGCCACCAGGGGACCACTGTTGCCCAAGCGGAAATTATAGAAAGCCGTCAGAAAATCGTCGGGCCATTCCTCATGGGTCCAGGCGATAACCTCTTCGCTCACCTTCTTGTCGCCATTGAATTTCTGGTAGAGAATGGTGCGGTTTTCGCTATCAAACGTATAACGCTTTACCCGATTGTTTATCTTGCCCTTTTTCTTTTTTAGAATGTGTGATTCATACACCTTCGAATGCAAGCGCCCGTCGTCAGTCACCTGCATGACCGACACATAGCGCTGCACCCGGTCTCCCGTTAACCAGGCCGCCACCCCCAGGGTCTTAGCTTCGAGCATGGCACGGTAGGTAGAGGGCCGCTCGCCCCTCTCCAGCCGGATGCGGCCTTCCGCCAGCTGATCAAACCAGAGAAAGGAGACGTCGTAAATATAATCTTCCCCTAAAAGGGCCTCTATGGCCGCCACGGGAGATGGAACCGCTTCGTCAAGGGGAACCTCTTCCGCCAGAGGGGCGGAAACGGTCAAGAGCCAGAATAGAAGACCAAGCAAACACAGCACAGAGCGTTTTATCACCAGAATAGCCTCCAGATAAACAACAGATAGGCCGCCAAAAGAAACATCCCCTCCCGCCGGCCCAGGACCAGCCCCCGATACATGAGAGGGATCAAGGCCGTGCTGAACAAAATCATGACAGGCAGTTCAAAGCGTAGCACCGACGCCTGGATAGGCAAGGGTCTGATCAGGGCGCAGATTCCCAGAACAAAGAAGATATTAAAGATATTGCTGCCGATCACGTTCCCGACACTCAGGTCCGATTCCCCGCGCCAGGCACTGACCGACGAGGCTGCCAGTTCGGGGAGGCTGGTTCCCAGGGCGATGACCGAAAGACCGATGACCATCTCGGAGATGCCGAGAGAACGTCCGATAAAAACCCCGGAACGCACCATCAGTTCGGCTCCGGCCGCCAGACCGACGATCCCGAGAAGGATGTAGAGCATATCCTTTTTGCGATGCCCTTTTTCTCTGCGCACCATCCCCTCCGGAATCTTCGTCTCCCCCTCTTCATTTCGGGCGTTTTTCAGACAGTACAGCAGAAAAGCCCCCAAAGAGGCGACCATCAGCAGGCCGTCCCCCGCGGAAAGCACGCCATCCAGGGCACAAAGCCACAGGAGCACAGAGGCACCGACCATAATGGGGATTTCACAGAGTACCGTCTTGCGGGTAACGGATACCGGTTGAAAAACGGCGGCGACGCCTAGTATCAGTCCCACGTTGGCAATGTTCGAACCGATAATGTTGCCGGCCGCCAGATCGGACGACCCTTTGACGGAAGCCAGAAGCGAGACCATCATTTCGGGCATGCTGGTCGCCAGGGCAACAATGGTCATGCCGATAACCAGGGGGCGAATCCCGAAGGATATGGCGAAACGCGAACTGCCCTCCACCAGAAACTCGGCGCCGTAGTAAAGAACGGTTATCCCGATAAAAAAGAGAACAACAGCCAGAATCATTTTAAAAACAAGACCTTTCAGAACAGGCAAGAGCCCTGTGCAGCGTGCCGAATCTGCACGTTCGGGCTCAAAGGGCGCACAGTTTAACCACGCAGAAGGAGCGTGTCGAGCAGAATCATACCTGCGCTTTACCCCGCAAGCAACCGAAGTTGCCTTATTCACAGCTCTTACTGCTTGACATTTGTATTAAGAGGACACTAAAATCCGCATATTTCAATGCATTTTACAATCCCATAAAAGAAGGGTCCAATCATGGAAAAACTGGAATTTGACAAAATGCAGAATTATGACCGGGAAGCCGAGATCCTCAAGGTTCTTGGACATCCCGTTCGCCTGAAAATTATCGCCGGACTGATTTCTCAGACCTGCAACGTCAAAAAGATCTGGGAATGCCTCGCTCTTCCCCAGGCCACCGTTTCCCAGCATCTGGCCCTTCTTAAGAACAAGGGAATTATCGAAGGCCAGCGTGAAGGGGTGGAAGTCTACTACCACGTCGTTTCCAACGAAGCCCGCCGCATCGTCCAATCGCTTTTTGAGGCACCTCCGGAGCCATGACCCGACTGACCCTGCGTGCCGGCCACGATCGCCGCGCCCGAGCGGGACACCCCTGGATATTCAGCAATGAAATTGGAAACCTCGACCGCGCCCCCCAACCGGGGGAGGCGGTCGAGGTTTTCACGCATCGGGGGGAATTCCTGGGCATGGCCTATTATAACCCCCACTCGCTCATTGCCGCCCGCATCCTCTCTCGCGCCAGAGAGTCCATCGACACCCCTGATTTTTTTCACGCCCGCTTCAGGGCGGCCCTTCTTTACCGGCAGCGTTTTTACGGTGATCTGGCTACCATGCGCCTTGTGCATGGCGAGGGCGACGGCCTGCCTGGACTGGTGGTCGACCGCTACGGCGACGTCCTCTCCCTGCAGTTCCTGACCCTGGGCATGGAGTGTCGACGCCAGGTGATTGTACAGGCGCTCACCGACCTGTGGCAGCCGAAGGCCATCGTCGCCCGCAACGATGTTGCCGTGCGCGAACTTGAAGGCCTCGACTGTCGGGTTGAAATTCTGCAGGGCGAGCTGCCCGAAGACGTCATAATGACGGAACACGGTCTGAGCTTCCGCGTGGATGTTCTGGGGGGACAGAAGACCGGGCATTTTCTGGATCAGAAAGAGAATCACCTGGCCCTGAAGCCATTCGTATCAGGGCACCGGGTTCTCGATTTATTCTGCTATTCGGGAAGCTGGTCGGTACACGCCGCCCGCTATGGGGCCCGCGAGGTGCTGGGCATCGACATTTCGGAAGGCGCTCTGGCGCTGGCGCGGGAAAATGCCCGCCTGAATTTTGTGGAAGGCCGCTGTTCTTTCGAAAGAGCCGATGTTTTCGATTTTCTGCGCAGCCTCAACCGGGATCGCCAGACCTTCGACACCATCGTCCTCGACCCGCCGGCCTTCGTCAAAAGTCGCAAGAAACTCCCCGAAGCCATCAAAGGCTACCTGACCATCAACCGCCGGGCCATGGAAGCGGTGACGCCTGGCGGCTACCTCTTTACCTGCTCCTGCTCCCACCATATGAGCCGGGACATCTTTCTGGATACCCTGAGCAAGGCCGCCGTACAGGCAGGCCGGGCCATCCGCCTGCTGGAAATGCGCAGCCAGGCCTATGACCACCCGGTCCTGTTGTCCTGCCCGGAGACCGAATATCTCAAATGCGCCATCCTCTGCGTCGAGTAGGACCGTCTCTATTCAGTCGCCTTTTACGCCAACTCCATAAATGACATGATACGTGGCCGGAACCCCTGCAGGGCCACCGTACTGCCGGGTGTAGTGTTCAGCCATACACTGCATGACCCGTCGTGACGCCAGGCCGGGCGGACGATGGGCGGAAGCATTCTGCGCCCCGATCCCCTTGAGAGAACGCAGCAACCGGGTGACGTCCGGGTGGTATTCGACTTCACGCTCCTCAAAAACGTTGAGGGTATGAAAATCCATTTTCTCCATGGCGCCCCTGACCGTCTGCAGATCCGGAAAAGTCTGAAAATGGGAAGTTCTGTTCGCTCCAGTCTGCGACAGGGCAAAGTGATGCGCGTTTTTCAACTCAAAGAGAGTCTCTTGACCGAAAAGGGCAAAAGCGAAAACACCGCCGGGCAACAGCACCCGGTAGGCTTCGCTAAAGGCCTTGTCCAGATCGGGCACCCATTGATAGACCGAGCTCGAACAGACCAGGGAGAAACGAGCGCCGGCCAGGGGAAGCGCGCAGCCGTCGGCATCGAGAGCCAAGGATTCTGGCAGCCGCCGCCTGGCCTGGCAGGTCATGCCGTGGGCGAGATCGGAAACAACCAGGGTGGACTGGGAGCACAGGGGGCGCAGGGCCGCGGCGAGCAAACCCGTTCCGCAGCCGATGTCCAATACGGGCCTCTCGAAAGGGGCCCGTTCGCGCAGCAACCCGACCAGTCGCGCAATGACTCGCGCCTGCACGACCGCATAGCGCTCGTATTCTTGGGCATGGCTCGAAAAGTTACGCCGCACGTGTGAACGCACAGCCGGGGTGGCGGTCATGGCAGAAACTCTCTCCACAGCGCAAAAACGTCCTCGGGATAACTCAGAAAAGGGGCATGGCCGGCGCCAGGCAAAGCAGCAAGGCGGGCAAAGGACATCTGCTCCGCCAGATAAGCTCCCGCGGCAAAGGGAATTATCCGGTCCATTTCGCCATGCACGACCAGCACCGGCACGTCAATCTGCGACAGCTCGGCCCGCAGATCGGTCTGGGCCAGCGTGTCCAGGGTCTCCAGCGCCACCTCGTCAGGAGGGAGGCGACCGGCCCGTACGGCAAAATCGACCACACGCCAGAAACGTTCCTGCGACATTTCCCCTTCTTCAAATTGGCGGGAGAAAAAATCCCCCATGGCTTTTCGATAGTTGCGGCGCAGGTCGCGACGCATCGCTTTGACCTGACCGGCAGGAAGGCCCGCGCTCCAGCCGTCACCGGCCACAAATCGAGGAGTGGTCGACTGCAGAATGACCCGGGCAACCTTCTTCCGCAGTTTCCCGGTCAGCCGCAGGGCGACCTGACCGCCAAGAGACCAGCCAAGCAGCGACACTTCGTCCTCCACGGTCTGTTCCAGCCAGGCAGTCACATCACCGGCCAGGTCGGCCAGCCGGTAACCCAATCCGGGCTCCGACTCGCCGTGTCCGCGCAGATCGGGAGCCAGAACCCGGAAAGAGGACGAAAAGGCCTCTATGGCTTCGCTGAATACGGCAGAGGACATACTCCAGCCGTGCAGCATGACCAGCGCCGGCCCCGAACCGGACTCACGATAGGCGAGGCGGCGACCGTCAGGCAACACGAAGGTCTTCATCGGCCGGCTCCAACCGCCGCCTGCAAAATCAGCTCGGCGGCCCTCTCCAGGTCTTCGGGTTCGTGGGTTGCCATAAGGGTGGCGCGCAGACGGCAGTTTCCGGCAGGAACCGTGGGCGGTCGGATCCCCTGGACAAAGACACCGGCGGCCAGCAGACTTTCAGCCAGCGCCATGGTCGGCGCCGGCTCGCCGGTCAGTACCGGCACAATCTGCGTGGTGCTCTCACCTGTCGACAGGCCGCCCCTTTGCAGGCGCTCGGCCAAGAGATTTCGATTGCGCCAGAGCGCTTGCCGCAGGCTTTCGCCCTCGGGACTTTCGACGATGTCGAGGGCGGCCATAGCCGTAACGGGGACGGAGGGGGGCAGGCTCGTCGAGAAGATAAATGAGCGCGAACGATTGATCAGGGTGTCGACAATCACCCGGTCAGCCGCCACATAGGCGCCAAAGCAGCCGAGCGCCTTGCCCAGCGTCCCCATGTGCAGATCCACCTCGGCCAGACAGCCGAGATGCTCGGCCGTACCCCGCCCGCCCTCGCCCAGCACGCCGGTGCCGTGAGCATCGTCGACCATAAGCAGGGCACCGTAGCGTTTTTTCAGGCGAACAAGCGCGATGAGGGGCGCCAGATCTCCATCCATACTGAAGACGCCGTCGGTGACAATCACCCAGCGGCCCTGGCGTGTTTTTTCCTCCTGATGCATCAACCGCTCCAGTGCATCCGTATCTCCATGGGGATAGACCACCGTCCTCGCTTTGGATAAACGGCAGCCATCGACGATGGAGGCATGGTTGAGGGCATCGGAGAAAATGACGTCATCGGGGCCGAACAGCCCCTGTAGCAGACCGGTGTTGGCGGCATAGCCGGAATTGAACAGCAGGGCCGCTTCGGTTCCCTTAAAGGCGGCCAGCCTCTCTTCCAGCTGGGCGTGGGGGGTCATTGATCCGGAGATAAGACGGCTGCCTCCCGTCCCTACCCCCCAATCCCGGGCCGCCTGGGCCGCGGCTTCTATCAGAACGGGATGACTGGCCAGGCCCAGATAGTTGTTGCTGCACAGCATCAGCACTTCCTGCCCTGCCAACCAAACCTTCGTTCCTTGCAAACTCTCTACGGTTCGTAACGAGCGAAACATGTTCTGCGCCTGCAAACGTTCAAGCTCAGCGGTCCAGGAGATCACGCAGCGCCTCCAGCGAAATGGGGGGATTCAGGCGACCAAGACGGACGGCCAGCCAGGGGGTATCTTGCAGAAAAGAGATCAGCGCAGCCGAATCGTGCAGCCCTGACGGCAAAAAGAACGCGCGACCGCCACGGACGTCACCCAGGGGCTTGAGATGGGGAAAGCGGACATAGCCCAGTCGGGGGATCGCCACATAGCCGGCGGTGTAGTCCGGGTCGTCGGACCAGCAGATTTCAGCGAGCACCTGCCCCGAGGCCAGCACTTTGGCGGCCAGAAGCAGGGCCTCGCGCACATGGGCATTGTCCAGTCCCAGCGGACGCAGGGCGCACCGCAGGGCGTCGGCGGTGGCCGCGTCCAGCCCAAGCCGACTGACGCGTACCCCGCGGGCGGGGTCGGGTTCAAGACGTTCGCCGCTGGCGGCATTCACCAGCATGGCCCCGCGCATGGCTTTATGGCCGGGAGCCGCCCCCTGGCTGAGCGCGTCCAGGGTGCGCGTTATGGCCAGGTCGGAGATTCCGGCCCCGGCCAGCAACTGCGTCGCCGCCCGGCGACCTTCACGGTAGTCGTCCACGGGCACTGTGACCAGGTCAGGCAGGCTGCCTTTTTTCGCCTCGGTGCCGGTGAGATCATCAATACTGATCCGGATGCTCTGGGCTTTCCCCCGCGAATGCCCCAAGGCCCTTGCCACAAGGTCACCCGCTACAGCTCTAAGCTCGCTTTCGCTCACCAACGCCTCGGCGCCTGAGAGATGGTCCCCCAGACAGGTGGCATGCATGCGAATACTGTAAAGGCTCTCTTCCATGGCGGCGAAATTACCACGGCTTTTTCAAGCCTGTCAACCATCAAGCTAGTCGCGGTTGACATTCATTCCCTGGCCCCCTTCCGAATCATTAAAAAGTGTCTCCGGCCACCCCTTTCTTGACCTTTTACGAAGGGCGCCTTATAAGAGACATTCCTCCAGCAAAAAGGCCAGACCGGTATGCTGTACACGAAAACCTTCCTGGTGATGTTTATCGCCAACCTGACCACCGTCTCGTCTTTCACGGCCTTTTTTCTCTTTCCCCTTTTCATTGCCGAACACGGCGGCAGCCAGGGAGACATCGGCATTATCATGGGGGTTTTTGCCATGGCCTCGGCCCTCTGCCGGCCCTGGATTTCCGAGATGATCGACCGGCTCGGCCGCAAGAAGAGTTACACGGTCGGCTGCCTCATCCTCGTTCTGATGCCCCTGACCTACCTCGCCTTTACCGGGCCGCTGAGCAATTTTTACGCACCGCTGCTTGTGGTTCGCGTGATCCACGGCATTGGCATCGCCATCTGCTTCACGGCGGTGTTCACCTATATGGCGGACATCATTCCACGGGACCGCCTCAACGAAGGACTGGGCATGTTCGGAACATCGGGACTCATCGGCCTGGCCGTCGGCCCCGCTTTGGGCGAATGGGTGCTGCGCCACGCCGGGTTCCCTCATTTTTTCGTCATGTCTGCCGCCCTGGCGCTCATCGGGCTGCTGATCCAATGGCCGTTGCGGGATACACCCGCCGAACCAGGCCACGAGCAGACTGTTTCTTTCTTCACCCTCTTCCGACGCCGAAAGCACCTGATTGTCGCTGGTCTCGCTCTCCTTTTTGGGATTGGACAGGCGGCCAGCGGCAACTTTGTGGCACCCCTGGCGCAGGCGCGCCTACTGTCACCCATATCCCTGTTCTACCTGGCCTACGCCGGCTCGGCGATAATGATTCGTTTTCTGGGTGGAAAACTGGCAGACCGGCTGGGTGAAATCCGTCTGCTCCCCTGGGCTCTGGCCATCACCGCCAGCGGCCTTTTCGCGTTGGCGCTGGTGCAGAAAAACTGGGGGCTCGCCATGGCCGGCCTGCTCTGCGGAATCGGGCACGGCATGCTCTTTCCCACCCTCAACAGCATGGCCATTCGCCACGAGAGCTATCAGAACCGGGGGAAAATCACGGGAATCTTTACCGGGAGCATCGATCTGGGGCTTTTTTCGGGCTCTTTTTTGCTGGGATACATCGGAGAGGCCGCCGGCCTGTCTCTGCTGTTCCTGACGGCGGGGGGCGCCTTGGTGGTCGGCCTGCTTGGTTTTATCTTACGCGGCGCCAAAAGCTTTTCAGCTTCCTGACCCCGAAGATCTGTTACAGGTTACACATGTGTCAACCTCGAAGCTACCGGCGTGGCACAGATGGGGGACACTTGGCGCGACGCCTGTGGGGTTGGACCGCTCGAAGGCCTAATCCAGACAGTCCCCCCGTGGCCCAAGACAGCAGCAGCCATTGGCATGACTTTTGGAACAGGGTACCAATGGTCTGCCGGGCAAAGGAATCCTCAAGCGGGGTTTCCCCCAAACTCGCCATTTCCAGCTGTTGCCTGTTCCTGCCGCCCTTTCCCCTGGACAGGCGGGGGACTATTTTGGGACACGAAGGTCCCCAAAACGGCACCGGGCCCGACGACACAGACCGGTAAAAATCAACGCGGCCTCAACTTGCCGAGAGAATCATGCTGAAGAGAAAAGAAGAGCTGACAACAACACTTGAGCAAATTGTTCCTGTCCAGCAGGGATGGATCTCCATCGGGCTGTCCCTTCTGCACGCGGAGCAGTACGCTCCCTGCGACCTGTATCGCAAAGTCAGCGCGCATCTGTGGCGGGTCGGCGAACCCGAGTATGT
Source organism: Desulfuromonadales bacterium (assembly GCA_033549025.1). Lineage (GTDB taxonomy): Bacteria > Desulfobacterota > Desulfuromonadia > Desulfuromonadales > SZUA-540 > SZUA-540. Next base: position 31,877 of record JAWSUS010000017.1, on the reverse strand, counting down.
CCTCTTCGCCGGCAAAGGGCTGTCCTTTGGTCAGGATATCCAAAGCAAGCTTTCTTTTTTTGGCATCCAGAGCCTCTATATCCGCGAGAAAGACGCCCAGCTTTATTACGATTATGTTCAGAAAGTCACCCAGGCCATACTGCACGATCCGGTCAGCACCCCTGACCGCAAAGCCGGCGCCGTCTACGATTGCTGCCGGGAAATCATGCGTAAAGTCTACGACGATCCCCGGGCGCCATTCCTGCGCCTGGCGGAGGAGGTCATCACCCCCACCGTCGATCTGATTATGGCCGATGACCCTACCACCAAATGCCTGATCAAGTTGGCCGGCTACGACAACAACACCTACACCCACTGCACCAATGTCGGCATCTTTGGCATTGCCCTGGCACGCTCCTATTACGGCGCCAAGGCGGAAAAGGAGATTCGCCAATTGGGAGCGGGTTTCTTCCTTCACGATCTGGGCAAGTGTAAAATCCCCCTTGAAATCATCAACAAACCGGGCCCCCTGACCGCTGAAGAACGGGCCATCGTTCAGCAGCACCCCCTGGCGGGACTCGAAATTCTCCAAAAAAGCCCGACCATCTCGGAAGAGGCCAAACTTGTCGCGGCCCAGCACCACGAGCGGGACGACGGCAAGGGCTATTCAAGCGGTCTTGTGCGTGTGGAAATACACCCCTACGCGCGCATCTGCCGCCTGGCCGACATCTACGAGGCCCTCACCTCCGACCGATCCTACCACAGGCGCCGCTCCACCTTTGAGGCGTTGAAAATCATGAAGGAAGACCTGGTCTCCGATCTGGACCACGAACTCTACAATCATTTTGTCCGGCTCTTCGCCCCCGGTTAACCTGTCGTCTCGCTGTACCCGCAAATTCCACCCTGCTAAAAACCCCGCCGCCCTTGCGCACGCCCCATCTCTGTGAAACAATTGAATCTGCGACTTGGCGAAAAGCTATTTCTGCGACCTTAACCCTTTACCCGAAAGACTGACTATGCCTGCCTTTCTCACTTCCCTCAAGCAGTTGAAGCGTTGGCAAAAGGTGGTTCTTGGCACCGTGCTGGCTGTCCTTTTGTATACCCTGCTCGGATTCGTGCTCCTGCCGCTCATCCTGAAACCTGTCCTCGAAAATAAAATGTCCGAGGCTCTGCACCGGCAGGCGAATATTACCAAAATTCGCCTGAACCCCTATGCCCTGACGGCAACGATCGAAGGTTTCCGCCTGCAGAACCGGGAGAATAACGCCCAATTCATCGCCTTCGACCGTCTTCATGTGAACCTGCAGGGCCTGTCCCTTTTCAAAAAGGCCCTGATCCTTCGCTCCGTTTCCCTGTCGAAACCGGCGATTGACTTCAGCCGGTTGTCCGACAACACCTTTTCCTTTTCCGACCTGCTGGCCGGGGAGGAAACGTCCGAGACACCTGAACCGAAGAAGGAGGGAAAACCGTTTCTCTTTTCCATCAACAATATCGAAATCGACAATGGCTCAATCCGCTTTGAGGATAGGCCGAAAGACACGGTCCATCAGATTGACGACCTCAGGCTGGCCATCCCTTCCGTCTCCAACCTGCCCAGCAATATTGAAAGTTCGGTAGAGCCGGTCTTTTCAGCTGTCATCAACGGCACGCCCATTAATTTTGCCGGTGGGAGCAAGCTGTTCGCCGAGTCACGCGAAACAGACATCGACCTCAAAATGGACGGCATCGATATCCCCGAATACCTGGCGTATGTTCCGAATCCCACGGCCTTGCGGCTTAAATCAGCACTACTCGACCTGGATACCCAGCTTTCTTACCTGTATCGTAACGATGGTTCCTCCCGCCTGGCCTTGACGGGAACCCTGACCCTAAGAGAGACGGAAGTCACCGACCAGGCCGGCAAAACCTATCTGCGTCTGCCGACTTTTACGGTTGTTCTGGCGGATTCCAACTTGCTGGCGGGGGATATTCACCTCGCCCAGGTCGACGTCGATTCACCCTATGTGGGGATGATCCGGTCGCCAGACGGCAAACTGCTCCCCATGGCCCTGCTCCAGAATAAACCGGAAAACGCCGAACCTTCACCTGAAGAGGAATTCGGCGAAACGGACAGCGCCGCTCCGGGCTGGGCTTTGACCGTGGATGACTTCTCGTTGCGCAACGGCGAGGTCCTCTTCAGCGACCGCGCTCTGGGAAGCCCTGCCGATATCCGGGCCAGTGCCATCGCTATCCAAACCCAGGGGCTTTCCACCTTGCCGCAGACGCAAGGCAGTCTGTCCTATGCCCTCGACCTGAACGGCCACAGTCATCTCAAGGGAACGGGCAGTCTGGCTCTGACACCCGTTGCCCTCCAAACCACCGTGGATGTCGCCTCGGTACGGCTGGCCGACTTTCAGCCGTACATCTCGGAGTATTCCCGCGTCCTGATGGCCGACGGGTCTCTGTCGCTGCAAGGGAATCTCGACTTTGATCCGGAAGGACAACTGCGCTTCACCGGCGGCGGTACGATCGCAGAACTCCGGACCAAAGATGATACGCAGGGGGAAGATCTGCTGGGTTGGAAAGCCTTACGACTAAAGGGCATCGCCCTTGAGCAAACGCCTTTGCAGATCAGGATCGACGCAATAGAGCTTGATGAACCGGCGGCGAATCTGGTGATACGGGAAGATGGCCGGCTCAATCTGGCGAGCCTGACCAGAGACAGTGAAGGAAAACCAGAGTCGGCTGAAGGGGCCATAGAAGCGGATGAAGGGACAGAGGCGGCTCCTCTCGATCTGCGTGTTGACAAAATCGTGTTGAACAAAGGCAGCGCCAAGATACAGGACCGCAGCATCAGCCCCAGCTACGGCGCGACCATCGACCAGCTGCACGGCGAAATAACCGGCATTTCCTCTGAGCCGAATTCCCTTGCCCAATTCCGCTTTGATGCCCGCATTGACCAGCAGGCCCCGCTGGTCCTCTCTGGCACGATGAATCCGTTGACCCGCGTCCCCCGGTTGGACCTGGTTCTCGATTTTAAAAACTTCAACCTGAGCCCCCTCTCCCCGTACTCGGGCAAATACGTCGGCCAAAAAACCGAGAAGGGCAAATTGAATCTTGATCTGCATTACGATATCAAGGGAAGCCAGCTGCAAAGCGAGAACAAGGTCTTTCTCGACCAGTTCACTCTGGGTGAGCGCGTTGAAAGCCCTGATGCCACCAGCCTGCCGGTCAATCTGGCCATCGCCCTGCTGAAAAACCGCAGCGGCGAAATCAGCCTGGACATCCCGGTGCAGGGGGACCTTGACGATCCCGAGTTCAGCGTCGGCGGCGTGATTCTGCAGGTAATCGTCAACCTCCTCACCAAGGCGGCCACCAGTCCTTTTGCCCTGCTCGGCAGCCTGATTCCCGCCGGCGAGGATTTACAGTATATTCCCTTTGAACCGGGAGAAGCCAGCCTCGGGGCGGCCGCGTTGGACAAACTGCCGCTGGTCGCCAAGGTCTTGAGCGAAAGGCCCGGCCTGAAGATGGACCTTGCCGGGCAGGTGGACGTGCGAAGCGACAGCGAGGCTTTAGCCAGGAAAAAACTGTTGAACCGCCTTAAACTGGAAAAACTCAAATCGACCCGCGTAAACGAAACCAAATCACCGGCTGAACAGGATATTCCGCTCAGTCCAGAAGAATACGCTTTTTATCTGGAACGGCTCTATCGGCAAGCCCTGCAAAAGTCGCCGAAAGAAGGGCAGACAGGGCAAAGTCCATCCCCTGCGGCTGATGCGGCAGAAGCCCAAAAACGGATGGAGGACTTTTTGCTCAATGCCACCGAGGTGTCCGACGAAGACCTGCGCCTTCTGGCGATAGAAAGGGCAAACAGCACCCTGGAACATCTGGTCGACACCGGGCATGTGGACTCGGGACGTCTTTTTGTCGTTGAGCCCCAGATAGAGGTGACAGAGGATACCCAGGCAGGTCAGGCGGCGGTCAAGCTCCTGATCAAATGATAAAAAAGAACGGCGATAAGAGGAAAAAAAAGCCGCCCCGAGTTGGGGCGGCTTTGTAAAAACTCGACCTTGCCAGCGGCAAGGCAGTTATTTTGGTTCCCAGCAGTCAGAGGCCTTGGAGGAAAAGACGTCCGAGGCGTTCAACACGACAAATTCTTTGATCTTCTCCACATTGCGGTCGCCGATATCTTGCCAGACTTCCGCATGGCCCTCTTTGGGGGGGGCGTCAAAGAAAGCGCGCCATTCCTCGGCCGTCCGGCTCTGGGGAGTCAAGGCCACGGAACGCCCCTCAGAACCGTGACAAGTGCGGCATTCCTTGCGGAACAGGTAACGTCCACGGCCGCCACTCGCATCGGATGCGGCAAGGGCCGGGCCCGCCAGAACGACAAAGCCCATGAGCAGGGCTGCTATTTTCATCTCGATTTTCATCAACATGCCTCCTTCAGCGTTTTGATTCTTCCACGCAGGCCACATACCAGAGAATCGCCTGCGTCTGTCTTCGGCAAACTCCGGGAGCCTGCCGTAAAATAGCCGACTCACAATATCTATATTTTGCGCTGAATTCAAGACTTATCTGCTTCAGGACGTTCTGGGAAAGATGGCGGAGTTTATCAGGATTGGGCGGCCAGACGCCCTTGAAAAAGACCTCCCCTGAACACCCTTGGCATTTCCGCGGCGCCCAGGGGGCGTTCAAGGTAGTAGCCCTGCATGGTGAAGCAGTGCAGGCTCGTCAGTTGATCGATCTGCTCCATCGTTTCGATGCCCCCGGCAACAATATCGAGATTGAGCTGCCGCGCCTTGTAAATCATCTCCTCGAAGTGTTTTTTATGATCCTGACCGACAAACAGGGTTTCGACCGCGCTATGGGAAAGTTTGACCCGATCAATGGGGAAATGTTTGAGATAACGCAAGGGGGCGTAGCCCGTATCAAAGGTATCGACGGTCAATTGAATTTCCTGGTCTTTCAAGTCCTGAAGAATACGGGTGAGGGACTCGGCATTTTCCATGAGCACACTTTCCGCCAGCTCCAGCCCCAGATAGCGGGGGTTTAACCCCGTTCGCAGCAGCGCCTCCCGCACGAACTGCCCAAAATCCGGGTCACGGAAATGGTGGCTCGACAGGTTAACGGAAACCCGTACGGGGGGAAATCCCTCATCCTGCCATGACTTGTTCTGGGCACAGGCGGTTTCAAGCACCCATTCTCCCAGCGGACGAATGAGGTTGGTTTCTTCTGCTGAGCGCAGAAACTGCAGGGGAGAGATATCCCCGCGCTGGGGATGCCGCCAGCGCAGCAGGGCTTCGACACCTGTGAGTTGACCGGTACGCAAATCAAACTGGGGCTGGTAGACCAGGTAAAACTGCCTGTCCTCCAGACCGCGACGGAGCTCCTGCTCGACCTGATGGCGCTCTTTGGCCTGCCGTCCCATGTGTTCGGAATAAAAGTGGTAGGCATTGCGGCCTTTTTCCTTGGCGGCATACATGGCCATGTCGGCACTCTTCTTTAAGAGGTCCCCTTCCTGACCATCCTGCGGGCACAAGGCAACGCCGATACTTGTCGTGATATATATTTTCTGCCCCTCCAGATAGAAGGGCGCCGAAATGACTTCCAGAATCTTGCGGGCCACGGTTTCCACTTCCTGGCGATTTTTGGTCCTCACCAGCAGAACGACGAATTCATCGCCGCCAAGCCGAGCGACCATATCCCCTTCCCTCACACTGGCCCGCAGACGTCGGGACACCGATTTGAGAAGCAGATCCCCCATGGCATGACCGAAGGTGTCATTGACTTTTTTAAAACGGTCCAGGTCGAGAAACAGCATGGCCAATTGCTGACTGCCGGGCTGTCCCTGGGCAAAAAGCTGCTCCAGCCGTTCTTCCAGGCGACTGCGGTTGGGCAGTCCGGTCAGGGCGTCGTGATAGGCGAGGTGGCGAATTTCCTGCTCGGCCCTTTTGCGCTCCGACACATCCCGAGCCACCCAGACCACCTGGATCACCTTACCAGAGTCATTTTTGATCGGCGAGGTAAAGACCTCCAGGTGGCGGATAACCCCCTTGGCATCTGTTACAGAGTAATCGGCCTGGGCGTGGGCACCACTCTTTTCGCTTTCCTCTATAGGGCAGAAGGCATCCTGGGAAGGATAAGATAAAGGTTTCTGCGGCAGCAGTTCGTAACAGGAGCGGCCGACGACCTCTTCCTCGCGCAGGCCGACATTTTCCAGAAAAACCCGATTAACAGCAGTGAAAGAATAATCAGCGGTATCGATGATCGCCACGCCATCGCGGATACTGTTGAGCACCGTCTTGGCCAACTGGTTCGACTCTCGCAGGGCGCGTTGGGCTTCTTTGTAGGCTGTTATGTCCTCGACAATTTCAATAAAACGGTGCGCTCGGCCGGCGGGGTCAAAAACAGGAAAGGCCTGCACTCGCATAACACGGGGAGACCCATCGACATGATGACCGACTATTTCCTCCGCAGCGGGACTGCCGGTGCTTAAGGCAATAGCGCCCGGGCAATCGGTGCAAGGTTTTTTCCGGCCCTTTAATTCGCGAAAACAGGGGCGGCCGACCAGGCTATTGACGTCCTTATCAAAAATACGCCCGATGGCCGAATTGGTCATCAGAATGTTGAAATGTTCATCTACAAGAGAAACCCCGAGACCGAGGTTTTCGACCAGGGTGTGGCACTGGGCCTCAATTTCCCGCCGTTTTCGCCGCACCAGGGACAACTTGGCCAAAATGCCGCAGGTCGTCAGGCCGAAAACCAGGGTGAGCAAAAAGTTCCAGTGCAGAAAATAGCGAATCGTCCCGGCTCCCCCCTGGGGGAGCCCCCTGGAGGCCATAATGAGGGCCAGGTTCAGCAGAAGAACGGCCAGACCAACCAGCAGAAAATGTTTCCAACGCAATTTCATGACCTTCTCTTCCTGAATGGATTATGGCGAGGTCACAACAAGCATTAAAAAAACGCCCACCTATAAACCGAAGGTGGGCGTTATGGTCAGTCCATAACGAATCCTGGGAAGCTATACACCCTCTTCGGCAACCCGGCTGTCCTGTATCGGATCCGTGGCTTTGCGTCACCAGATCTCTCTGGCTTTGCTCTTTTCGGTCAGGCGACAGTTGTGCGATGGTACAAACATTAAAAAAGCAAAAAACGGGCCCCTTCTCGTCGTCCGGCCATTATTTTCCCCTAACCTCGACTGAAAAGGAGACAAAAGCCTTAAATAACTGGTTTTATGAAGAAATTAAGTATTTTTCACTGGGATTAAAACGCAATTTTTACCGCCAGAAACGCGCTCTAGCTATGGTCGCCGATGGGGTATTTGGAAAAAGTGTGTCTTCTGTCTGCGACCCAAAGTGGTCAAATGCCCACCGCGAGATTCAAATGACGTTTTCACAAAGAACGGGTCTTCTTTTCCTCTGGGCCTTGAATTTCCGGGACTGAAGCCACAGGCTTCTCGATTCTTTCCACCTTGCAGGCATCGCGCAGAGCAGTCATCCAGGCCGCATACAGGGTTTCGTATCTCTGCTGCTCCAGTTCGCGGCGGATATCGTCTTTTTTTTCATCGTAGGAAAGTTGTACAGGGTCCTTGATCTCCACAAGCTTGAGAACATGGTAGCCGTAAATCGATTCGACCGGGTCGGAGACTTCGCCGTCCTGCATCTGGACGACTGCCCTTTCAATATCGGCGATTAGCTGGCCTTCGTGAAAGAACCCCAGATCCCCTCCCACGTAGCGCTTTTCATCATCGGAGTTGTAGTAAGCCAGATTGTAAAAATCTTCACCGGCCTTGCCCCGCTCCGCAAGATCTCGAGCCTTCTCCAGAAAAGGGCGTTTCTGCTCCGGGGTCAGCCGCGGATCAACCTTGATAAAGATCTGGCTGGCCCGAAACATGCGGGGTCTGAAAAAACGCTGGCTGTTGGTCTGATAAAAGTCCTTGACCTCTGCCTCCGGCACATTGACCTGCTGGGCAATGGCGACCTTCTCAGCTTTTTTAGCGATCAATCCCCGGTACACAGAGGCCCGCAAGGCCGACACGCTCTCTCCCTGCAAGGCCTCGCCAAGCAATTCTGGCGTCGGAAATTTTTCCCAGACCGGTTGAAGGCGCGCCTCCAGTTCCGCCGATGAAACCACGATTTCATTATCCAAAGCGTAACGGACCTTCATGGCCTGCTCAATCAGTTCGCCCAAAGCTTTTTCCTCGATTTCTTCGAGCTTTTCTCGGGAAACGCCGCCATGATAACTGGAATTCAGGGGCAGAATGCGACTGACCTGCCGTTTAAGCTCGAAAGTGGTAATCGGAATGCCTCCGACTCTGGCGACCACACTCTCGTCTCCCATGACAGTCTGGGAAGTAAACAGCAGAAAAAAACCAATAATCAGCAGACATTTTAACGCATTGAGATAACTGAAGGACATAAACAACTCCAATCCGATGAAGAGCGCTCTGAATCATTTGATATGGCATTCAAAACAGAGAGAACTGCCTCTGTCGTTGACCACCAAAAGATTTTTCTCCCGGGAAAAGACATTATGGCAAGAGCCACAGCCGATTTTGCCTTCAAAAAGTGTGACATAAGGCGCCAGGGCCTCTGGCGACCGCAACTCCCGGTCCCGCATCGCGGCCCGGCCATAATCGATACCGATGGGATGCGAGAGCTTCCGCTGACTGTAGGTTATCGACTCGTCTTCCTCCCCAACCCGATAGGAAGTGGCCGAAGCGACCACCCCGTCATGACAGGCCAGACATTCGGCGGATACCGCATCAAGGAGTCGGGACCATCTCCCCGGATCGGTGGACGTTTCGCCGCCAAAGTGAGCCCGCCCCCCGGTGCCGCCGTGCCGCCCTTCGGCCGGCAAAGCGTAATTGTGGCATTGCTGGCAGAAAAGCTTACCCCGGTATTTCGTCCGCAGCAGGTCGCCCCCTCCCATGACCTGTTCACCATGAGGATCATGGCAGGTTGCACAGGTCATGCGTCCCGACCAGTCCAGAGACAGTTCAGCGGGCACATCGAATGATGGAACCATGCCGGTGGGGTGGGAATACGCCGCGGACACGCGATGGCACTCGATGCAGAGGAAATCGATATTCCGGGTATATTTGCCAGGCATTCCGTCATCAGTGAACGTCAGATGACAGGATTCGCAGCGGTTCGTAAAGTCATGCACCTGCCCTCTTCCCCACAGAAAGGAAACCAGCAGCAGCACCCCGGTAGTGCAGAGCATCAGAATCAGGCGGTAACGTTTCAACTTAGACACTGAACCATCCGCATCGGGAGCCACCGGTTAAGGACGAATCGTTTCAGTCGAGGCGAACACAGCCACGCTCGTCGACAGGCAAACCTGGGGGATTATCCGGACACTTATCCTCTGTATCGGGGACACCATCACGATCGGTGTCTTTCAGGCAGCCTTTCGCATCGACGGAAGCGCCTTTGGGCGTATCAGGACAACTGTCGAGATAATCCGCGACACCATCGGCATCGCTGTCGGGCGGATTATCCGGACATCCGTGGCGATCCACCGTAAGAGTACGTGGCGTATCGGGGCAGCGATCCCGGCCATCCGGTACGCCATCCTTGTCGGCGTCTTTGGGGAGTCGCTTTTGTTCAGCCGGCGAACCGCTTAAGCGAATCGCCACCCCGGCGGTGGCCGTAAAATCATTGTAGCGGTCCGTTGTCATGGGCAGAAGATGCCGCACATCGGTCCGCAGACCGAACAAAGGGCTGAGCCGATAAACAGCCCCTCCCCCGTAAGCCACGACAAAATCAGCCCCCATAGAACCAGGGGGATCGAGCACTCCCGCCCCCAAAGCCAGAAAGGGACAAAAATCGCCCCCCTGACGCAAAGAGTAGAGGACATCGAGACGCCCACCATGCCCCTGGTCGCTGTCTGTGTCGGCACGAACCTCCATCCGCGAGAAGTCAACCTCCAGGGCCAGCGTTTGAACAAGAGAGCGTCCGGGCAATGTATAGCCCAGCTTGATTCCATAAAGAACCGAATCGCCTGCATGGCGGCCGCCATCAGGGAAATACCCGCCAGCCGTGAGACTCCCGCTGAATTCACCTTTTTGGCTGGCGCTCTGCCCGACCGCCGGAAGCAGAACCCCGAATCCAAGCAGCAGGAGGCAGACAAACCATTTCATAGAACCCTACTCAAAGTGGAAAAAGGGACATCACGCGACAGAACACACAGCGAAAAAGCCATGACGATTTTGTCGTGAATGATATACAAAAACCATTCCATTGCAGTCGTTCCAAACCAGCAGTGGCCGTCTCAGGAAAAAAGCCCGGAATTGGATCCGGGCGCATCGTCATTGCACGACAGTTACAGGCATTTAGCGGGCCCGGCGCAAGCCGGGCCCGGTCAGGGTTAATGGTTATTTATTCAGCGTGATCGTGGCGGTCTTGTAGTCGACGCGGGTGCTGCCGTTGTAGACATAGACACGGGTCAGGTACTGGTAGTAGGTCCCCTTGTCATAGGTCGACACGGCCCGGAACGCCTTGGTCACCGTCAGATCCGTCTGATCATCCGTCACCCACTGGTAGGTCCCGTCGCCCCAGTAGAGCAGCAGGCGGGTGTGGGTCGGCATGTTGCCGAAGGTGACTTCCGCACTATTGGTACCGGCAATCTGACTGTAGCTGATGGTGGTGTCAGGGGCCGGCGCTACAACCTTGACGTACTTGGAGTCAGCGGCGCGTTTGCCCTCCTCGTCCTCGACATACAGCGTCACCAGGAAGCTGCCGGTCGTGGTGAAGGTGTGGCTGGCGGTAGCGCCGGTCAGGGTCGTGCCGTTGCCGTCGTTGATCAGCCAGGAGTAGGCGAAGGTTCCCTGAGTATTGACACTGGTGTCGGCCACAAAGTCAAAGGCCGTATTGACCGTAACCTCGGTGGTCGGCGCCGAAAAGACGGCCACAGGATCCACGCCGAGACCGAAGGCCGCCGGGTTGCTGAGGGTATTCAGGTAGGCAACCCAGTCGGCACGGCTGGCATAGGTGGTGCCGTCAGCCGCGGTGTAGGACGCTTCAGCCGGATAAAGAGCCACGCTGCGGTCCAGATCCGTCACCCGCTTGTAGGCTCCGGTCGGATTCGGCGTAAAGGTCTTGGTGGCAGCATCCCAGTCGCCCAGCTCTTCGAAGGGAACTTCCAGGGCAACACCGTCTTTGGTCCCAATCTCAGCGGCCGTGGTCAGGTCAGTCGCCTTGGCGACAACAACCATCTCCTCTGCGGCGGAGGCCATGAACTGACCGCCGGCGGTCGCCTTGATGGCGGTACCGGTCATGTTGAAGCCACCATCAAAGAAGCCCTTGCCGGCAGCATGACAATCGCTGCAGTTTTTGCCCAGCACGAACTGATCGGTGCTGCGTACGTTGTGGGTGATCATGAAAGGAGCGCCGCCGAGCAGCAGCTCGGTGTCGGTCCAATCCTTGCCGTCAACGGCAGGGGCGATGGCATTGCGGTAGGCCTTGTAGGCTTCGATTTCTTCCGGCGTGGAGAACATGATGTTGCCGCCGTAGACACCGACATACTGCCAGGCACCGGTGAACGTTCCATCCGGCGCATAGGCCGACTGATAATCGCCGCCGCCGAAACCAACCGGGATAGGCGCGAAACCGCTGGGACCGAAGTTCAGACCGGCCTTGAGGTCACGCTGAATCCAGGGATCATAGTAGGTTTTCTGCACCATGCCGGTGTAGGCCGGGTCCGTGGCGGGGTCGTAAGTCAAAGCATGACGCCCGGTCTGACCGTCGCCGTTGGCATCCACGGTGGAATCGATATTGTTCCACAGCGTGGCGGTAATCATGTTGATCTGCATGATCTTCCGACGCCAGTTCGGATCGCTGTTCTGATCGGACATCCCTTGTTTCTGCCAGACATAAAGAGGCTGCCATTCGGCGGCATTGCTGCCGGCCGGCATGCCCATGCCGAAGGGATCGTCGAACATGCCCAGCATGCCCTGGGACTCGTCGAAGCCCACCATGGTCGGGAAACGATGACCAGAGGTGGAATCGAGCAGGCGCACGGCCATCTGTTTTTTGTAAACATGGCAGACCGTACAGTCGATGATGTCCAGGTGGTTGCCAGGCACAAGACCCTGCGGCCCGACAGCCTGCACCAGGTTGGCGGTCAAACCGGCGGCTTGGTGAGCGGCCGTAGGATCAGGCGCGCCAAAGGTGTTGATGGCAATGCCATCGGAGTTTTTGCCGGTGACATGACAGTCGGCGCACTTTTTCACCGTGTTGTTGGAGTCGAACGTCACGTCGTCGACCACCGTACCGTTTTCAACGCCGCTGGCCGCATCGAAACCGCGACCGGGGTCGCACTGGCTCTTGCCGTCAAAGACGATGTTGCCATCGGCATCATACTGGTCGATCTTGGTGGTGTTGGTGTCCATGTGGCAGCCTGCGCAGCCCATGGCCAGGTGAACCTCCTGCTGGGCGTTGCCGAAGAGATCGCCACGCTTGAACCACTCGGCGCGGGGGAAAGGCACGATGCCTTTCTTCAGAGCGTTCTGGTCCATGAAGCCGGTTGGGTTGCCGCTGGCGTCAAGCAGGGGCGCCTCGAAATAGAGAGGTCCGGTACCCGCCGGATTGCCGCCACCGATCTCTTTGGCCATCAGAATCTGCATGGCGTTAGGATCGGACCAGTCGAAGGTGGCCGGATCGTAGGGATCCAGCAGTTCGGCTGCCGGCATGCCGTTGGGGCCAAAGGGGAAGATGCCCGTGTTGTAGACCGTGGGCCCCATGGCGGCCGGGAAGCCGATGGAGGGGATGTAGGCCCAGTTGCCGCCGATGATCCCCATGCCAGCCATCACGTCGCCGACAGTAATTTTCCCCGAGGTCGGATAGGCCAGACCCGGCGGATAGGGCGCTCCCAGGGGGGCTTCCGTCCAGTTCCAGGTGTTGCCGAAGGGGGCGTTAAAGTCGAAGGACGGCATGGCCAGTCCGGTAAAGGACTGGGAGAAGTTGCCGGTATAGACCATGGGGGCCGACGAGAGGAAATCCCGCATCATGTCCGGCAAATCTTCCAGGGAGCTGGGCGCATGACACTGACGGCAGTTGGCCTCGTCCGGGTTGCCCTGCAGGTTGCCCAGGGCATAATCGCTCAGGCTGACGATGCCGTTTGCGTCCATGGTGACCATAGCCGGGGCACCCATCAGGGTCTTGCCATTACCGGCATCGACGGTATAGCCCTGGTAGGTGGGGCTGAGGCTATTGGTGTCCATCAGGCCCGAACCGGCCATGGGGGCCGCATTGTGGGCGCCGCTGTAGGTCATCACCGAGGCCATGAGATTATTGTAGCCTTTGAAGTGGCAGTAGAGGCAGTCCATCTCCTTGACGTTCGGCATCATGAGCTGACCGTCGGCCACAGGCATAGAGGAACCGTCGGGCAGGGTCATGGTCATCGCCTGTCCCCAGCCAGAAGGGGCGGTCACCGGTTGGCCGCCCTCATAGACCGGGTAGGCCCAGGGAGCCTGGCCGACCATATGCTGCGGCAGGCCCGTATCCTTGGTGAACAACTCGAACACATAGTGGTTGTAGGCATTGAAAGGCGTTGCCTCAGAGTATCCGGCCGCGCCAGGGTCCATGCCGCCGGCTGGATTTTTCATTGAGAGGCGCACACCGTTGCGGTCTTTTTCACCGAAGCCGCCGCCGACGTGGCAGGTACCACAGTAAACCGCCATGTCCCAAGTGGTCAGGTCGGTTTGGGCCAAAAATTCCTGTTCCGTATAATACTTGTCATCAACTGCGGGTGTTGCGGGGTCCTGATCCATGAAGTTCGCCACCTGGCGAAGAGAGGGACTTCACCACTTACCCCACATGGCCCCAGATTGAACCCAGGGTTTGATGACATTGGGATCATCAATTTTGAACTCGCCATCCGCCGTGTCCTGCCACTCGTGCATACCCAGGGCGGCGTGGAAGGCATGGTCGGAGATCTTATTGTATTCGTGACAGCCCCCGCAGGTTTGCTTGGGGCTGTAGGGGAAGCCGCGCAGGTTATTGGGATCAACCTGGACCGGCATCTTGTCCATGCCATACTGCATGGCCAACTCTTCGTAGGTGTAAAGCGTCACCGGCGGATGCGCGGCAAACGCCAGACCGGCACTCAGGGTCAGGCCGGCAGCCGCCAGCGCCCCCCCCAGCACCCATCTTTTGAAACTCCTCCTCTTCATTGCGTCTATCCTTTCTTCATCATTTGTTAGTTCCACACCAATGTGAATGCATTCAAACGAAAAACCGAAATGGCTTTGGCCTTCCTTTCTCCACTGGCCTCACCAGCTGATTTTGGGGATCACCCAGGCTGGGCAAGCGGTTTGCATAGGAATGAGAGAAAAGAGCTGACATCCTGTATAGCAACCACGATACCAAGCAGCTGAGCGGCCCAGGCCATAAACGGCCCCGGGATGAGACGCAAACAATAAGAAAATTCTATCTTATTGATATTAAAGAAAGTATATGAACGGCCTCAAAGAGCAATCGCCTCAGTTTTTAGAAAATATTTTTTCATTCTGAGGCGTACCCCCCAGACTCAACGAGGGCTTTCCCTCATAGACTTGGGGCTTTTACAAAATGAAGGTTGAGGATCGGCACCCCAGTGAAAAAGAGGGGCGAGATGGTCATATAACCAGATATGGGTAAATGACCATAAGACAATGTCTGGCCCTGGATGCTCTTGATCACGAGCCGTACCTCCCCAGAAAAGCGCACCCCCAGCAGGAGATCAGAAAACCATGCAGATTGCAGCCGAGCCCAGCCTGGGCACCACCATCGCAGAAAACCTCACCCTGGGGACCTATGTCTGTCAGGACAACAAGCTGATCTATCTCAATCAGCGCTTTGCCGACATTTTCGGTTTTTCTGACCGGGACAGCCTGCTCCACCGCGACCTGTTTTCAGAGGTCTATCCCGATTCCGGCACCCTCGACCTTTTTAGGGACATGCACGACAAAATGATTGCCGAAGACATCCCCCACGCCGGCTGGGCGCAGCCGTCCTCCCGGACGGACGGCTCGATTTTCTGGATGGAGATCGAAACCAAAAAGGTAAGCCACAACGGAAGGCCGGCTATTGTCGGCACCTTCAAGGACCAGACGGATTGCCAAATTATGGCCGAGGCCATGGTGGTCTCCCAACAAACCCTGCGTCTGCTCCTTGATGCCATGGAGGATCGCGTCTACGTGGTAAGTGATGACCACAAAATCATCTACGCCAACCAAAAAATGCTGGCATCCTGCCATGGGAACATCGACACAGATCCGTGTCACAAGCTGTGCCGCGGTTCAGACTCCCCGTGTGAAGACTGCAGCCGCGATGATGTATTCAAGTCTGGGGAACCGCTCTACAAGGAATTTTTCAACCAGGCCAACAAGGCCTGGTATTCGGTCATCGAAATGGGCATCCGGATGCCTGGAATCAACAAGCCCGCCAAGCTGGCGGTTGCTCGCGACATAACCAGCCGAAAAGAATCGGAACAGCGCATACGCGCCCTTTCCCATCGTCTTCTGAACGCTCAGGAAGACGAGCGCAAATTTATTTCGCGGGAACTGCACGACGACCTGGGCCAGCGACTCAATGCCGTCAAAATGGCGGCGGAAACCCTCGCCGAAGATATCGTCTCGCAACCCGAAACTGCCCAGAAACGACTGGCCGCCATCAACGCCCACATTCTTTCCTCCATCAACTCTGTGCGCAAACTGTCAGGAGCGTTGCGACCTTCTTCACTTGAGCGTCTCGGACTGGTCGACGCGATCCACGACCACATCAAGAAGGTCCGGGCAATGCACTCCTTGAATATCGACTTCAAGACAGGAGGGTTGAAGGAGATCCAGCTCAACAGCGATGTGGAAATCAATATTTACCGTATCATCCAAGAGTCTTTGAATAATGTGGTAAAACACGCCGGCGCGAGACAGGTCACCATGCGACTGACGGCTTCCCACCCTGACATTTTTTTACGAATTGAGGATGATGGCGTCGGATTTACCATCGAAGATCAAATGAATCCGATCAACAACGGCAACAAGCTCGGTCTGGTGGGTATGTATGAACGAGTGCAGCTCCTTAACGGCAAGTTCAAGGTTGTCTCGGCGCCCGGCAAGGGCACCCGCATCCTGATTGAAATTCCCGTACTGGGGAATTGACCATAACCCTTATCTTGACAGGACGACTCCATGACTCCCAAGAAACGCGTTCTACTGGTTGACGATCACCCTCTTTTTCGCGAGGGGCTCAAAAGTCTGATAGCCCGTACCGGCAGTTACACGGTCATCGGTGAGGCTGGCAACGGCCAGGATGCTCTCAGACTGGCTCAGGATCTGCGTCCGGATCTGGTGACCATGGATGTTTCCCTGCCAGACATGACAGGTATCGAGGCAGCGCGGGGCATCGCTCAAAATCAGGGTGGCGTTAAAATTCTCATGCTCAGCATGCACCCCCGCTTTGAGTATGTGGCCGAGGCATTCAAAGCCGGCGCCCACGGCTACGTGGTCAAAGAAGCCACCAGCGCCAAACTGGTACAGGCCATGGATACGCTGCTGCGAGGGGAATACTACCTGGATGGCAACGTCTCCCAGGAAGTCGTGGGGCAACTCGTTTCCGGTGACGGCAAGGAATCGGGCAGCGACGAACGCTACAGCTTGCTCTCCCCCCGCGAACAACAGGTCATGCGTCTGATCGTGGAAGGGCACACCACCAAGGCCATTGCCGAGCAGTTGGGGCTCAGTCCCAAAACAGCAGAGAATCACCGGGCCAATCTCATGAAAAAGATGGATATTCACAGCCGGGTCGAGCTGGTGCGCTATGCGGTCAAACTGGGATTGGTGGACCTGGAAACCCTGTAAATTGCGGTTTGGCAGGACAACGACAGAAAAAAGCCCGGGGGTCATTCCCGGGCTTTTTCATTTCTTACACATAACAACTGGATTAAATAATGGTGTCTGTCCGGGTCCGACGCAAGCCGGACCCGGATTGAGGTTGATGGTTATTTATTCAGCGTGATCGTGGCCGTCTCGTAGTCGACGCGGGAACTGCCGTTGTAGACATAGACACGGGTCAGGTACTGGTAGTAGGTTCCCTTGTCGTAGGTCGATACGGCCCGGAAGGCCTTGGTCACCGTCAGACTCGGGTCGGAATTCGTCACCCACTGGTAGGTCCCGTCGCCCCAGTAGAGCAGCAGGCGGGTGTGCGTCGGCATGTTGCCGAAGGTGACTTCCGCACTATTGGTACCGGCAATCTGACTGTAGCTGATGGTGGTGTCAGGGGCCGGCGCCACAACCTTGACGTACTTGGAGTCAGCGGCGCGTTTGCCCTCCTCGTCCTCGACATACAGCGTCACCAGGAAGCTGCCGGTCGTGGTGAAGGTGTGGCTGGCGGTAGCGCCGGTCAGGGTCGTGCCGTTACCGTCGTTGATCAGCCAGGAGTAGGCGAAGGTTCCCTGAGTGTTGACGCTGATGTCGGCCACGAAGTCAAAGGCCGTGTTGACCGTAACCTCGGTGGTCGGCGCCGAGAAAACCGCCACCGGATCCACACCGATACCAAAGGCCGCCGCATTGTTGAGAGTGTCCAGATAAGCGAGCCAAGCGTCGCGACCGGCGTAATCGACACCGTTGATGCCCTTGACAGGAGCAGCTTTCCACTGGGCATTGGCAATCACAAAATTGCCCGAATCCGCCTGGGGATGCAGTCGAATCTGGTACCCCGCATCCGCCGTAAGGGTGATTCCCCCGGCCCCATTTTCTGTAATGGTGAATTCAAAATCACCGGCAGCGAAGCCACCCAGATTGGCCAGCAGAGCGGTCAAATCGGCCACGTTGCCGGAAACGGCCCGGGTGCGGGTGGTGATGACACCCGTTGCGGTATCTTTGGCCTGAACCTTCAGCAGCCACCCTTTTTCGTTCCCGGCAAACCCGATCGCTCCCGTTGAACTGTAAGAGTCGGCAAAGTCGGCATTGGTCATGAAGGTGCCTTCGTACAGAGCTTCGGAACGGTCCACATCCCGCACCGTCTTGTAGCTTTCCGGCGTGCCATCCCCGTCGGCGTCCAGACTGAGGGTGCCGTTAGTCGCCGTCACGGCGATGGAGCGATTGGCGACCTTGTTCTTGGTATTGGGGTGAAAGTCCGTGGGTTGCGTGGAGCCGTTGGCTTTGGTGTAGGGGACGAAGTCATCGTTCCAGTACATGGTCATGTCATCGCCGACCATGCGCATGGCACCACGGTAGAACTCAGAACCAGCGGCATGACAGTCGGCGCAGCCGTTTGCGCCCCAGGCCAGCGCCGCGGGGGATACGCTGTGCTGATCCTTGAAGGGGACCCCCATGAAGGACAGTTTAGTCTGGGCCTTGCCGGTAACGCCGGCCCAGGCATCGACCGCGGCGTTCATGGTGGCAACACGGGCATCGATCACCGCCGCCGTCACGTTGCCATGGGTGTCTTCGGTAAGGGATTTCCAGCCGTTGGCCTCATTGACGGCCAGCACCTGGGTCATGAGTAGCGCATCCATGCCACCACCGCGGCCATCGAGGTTGGCGTCAAAGTCGATGTCGTTCTTGTCACGGTAGAACATGGTGTTGAGGATACCGACGCGCAGCAGTTTGCCGTTGTACCAGGACAGGCCGGTACGGTCGGTCATATTGTTACGGTCGACGTATTGGTTCTCATGATCGGCCAGACGACCGACCGGGTCGGCGCCCGTGGCATCGACCACCGCGCCGCCGGTGTTCCACACGCTGCTGGAGATTTTGCGGCTATGGCAGGCCGAGCAATCCATCAGGTCGATGTGACTGATATTGGCGACCCCGTCTATACCGCTCTGTACGATACGGGCGGTCAGGCCGGCCGCCTGGTGAGCCGCGGTGGGATCGGGCGCGCCGAACTGTTCGGCGCCGTTGGTGCCGGTCAGGTGACACCCCTCACAGCCCTTGAACGCTGCGGTGTCGTTGCCGTTATAGAGTGAACTGTAAGGGGCATTCCCCTTGGCCGGATCGTGGCCGAGCAGTCCCGTTCCCATCTGAGGATAGAGTCCGCCGTCCTCTGAGGTGAAGGGACCGGGCTGAGCGGCTGTCGGCATACGCTCGTGGCAGCCCATGCACCCGTACATGTAATGCACTTCGTAATCGTGCTCACCTTCCCAATGGTCGCCGCGCTTCTTCCAGTCCACGGCGTATTCCCCCATATGACAGGAAGCGCAGTTTTCCGAAGCCGGCGTACGCTTGACGAAATTAGCGAAAAAGCTCGAAGGAATGATGGCATGGCCGTTTACATCCTCAGCCAGCTTTGAGGCGTCATAAACAACGGTGTTGCCGTAGCCGGCAGGGGCTTCATCTGCAGCTGGAGACCACACCATGGTGTTCTCCATGGCGATGCCGGCGCCAACCGCGCGGGTGGCATCGATCTTGGCCTTGCGCAGCACGGAATTGCGCTCCTCATACTGGTAGCCCTGCTGGTGGCACATGAAGCAGTCGACTTCCATCACGCCTGTATTGGCATAATCGATATGCATCACTTCATTCTTGTCGCCATCGCCATCGACGTCGTAGTTATCGATGAAGTAGTTGAAGGCGGTGATATCGGTCTTGCTAATCGGTGCGAAACCGTTGACATTGACGTTCTTGATGTCGCGCAGGGAGGTGCGTGCGCCCAACACGGTGTAAGGCACATACTGCATGGCGCCGCCGCCGACGTGACACTCGCCGCAGTCCATCATGTTGCCGGCCAGCGACAGGTCGACTTTTTTAGCGAAGTCGGTCGGATCAGCATACTTGAAGGGTTTCATCAGTTCGCCGGCACTGTTCAGCAGCGAATTGACTTCATTAAATTTGCCCGTAAGAGGATCGTAGCTGGAGGTACCGCTGTTGCCTTCGAAGAGTCTCGCCAACTGGCGAGCGGAGGGCGGTCACCACTTGCCTACGTGGCCGGGGCTCTGCACCCAGTTCTTACCTTTGGGTGCCACACCGGATTTGTAGGTGTTGGAGGAATCGGGGTTCCACATATCCCAACCCATCTGCTGGTTGGCCCCGAGCTGGACATGATAGGAATGCTGCTCGATATTCGCATAGGTGTGGCAGCCGCCGCAGGTGTTCTGGGAGCTGTAAGCGGGCTGCGCCCCGGCGGCACTCAGATCAATGTACTCGCCCCCTGGTCCACGCAGGACGACATCGGGATGAACCAGGGCCAGGGCACTGCCGGCCCCCAATAGACAGAGCATCAGCGAGGACAACACCAGCTGATACGTTCGCGCTCTTTTCAAAATCTTTATCATTTTAATGCTTCTCCTTGAGTATCACTTGTTGGATTTGGTACACGTTTTATGTCCAATACGAGTGAACTATTCTGTGAGAGGGCACCTCCATGGGCCGGGACCGGTTTATGGGTTTTTGGGGAACGCCATAAAGAGGGTCTGACTGTTTAAAGAGTTTGAGCCGAACGTTTGAAGCCATTTCTGCACCAACTGTGCCTTTACACAATTCAACCTGCCAAATCCCGCGATTTTTACGCAAGTTACCGACATTTTAATCTTTTTTTAAAAGGCTGAATTTCCTTTGTTTTTTTCACCATGAGGGGGGAGTGAAGGGTTTCCCCTAATTCACTCGCAAAAAAGGGGGAAATCACCAATGAGAAAGCCACCTCCCTGCCAAGAGAGGTGGCTTTTCACCATGATTAAAATTGTTTTTCAATACTGTTTGGGATTACTTACATGACAACTGACCGTGCAGGTTCTCGCCACGGAGTCATAACTGGCGGTGAGGGGATCGACAAAGCGGGTGTCGAAGTTAATCAGATGCGCATTGGCTGTATCTGTCGCCCCCCTGGCGACTGGCACACCGTGCGGGTCATGACAGGCCGAGCAAGGAACCTGCTTGACCTGAACATGGGATACATGACTGTTGCCAAAGGTGGAAACGGCGGGATTAAAGAGGACATCCGGGTCGTGGCAGCGGAAGCAGAGAGCGTAGTTGCTGGCGGCATAGGGCATGGGATAACTGTCCTGTTCATACTGGGCCAGCAGCAGATGAGGATAGATGGAGCCATGCGGGCCTTCGGCACCTGTCCCGCCAGCTCTAAGACTGTCGTCACTGGCATGGCAGTCCACGCAATAGATAGAGTCCGCCTCGCTCCACTCGGGTCTGAGGCTGGGCACATGGCTGTTTTTGCCCAAGCCGACCACCGGGTGATAGGAAGGATTGGCCAGATCGAAGCGCAAGCGTTCGTTGCTCTCCTGGATGACGCGGGGCACGGAGACGGTGTAAACGAACTGGTTGTCGGCGTGGCATTTGAAGCAGACCTCGTACTCATATACCGCTTCTTCGACCGGCGTCCCGCTGGCGTTGACCCCTGAGACGCCTTGGAGGCGGCCGTTAACAGCCGGCGCCGCCGACAAGGGGGCCGCCTGAGCGTTCAGCTGATGAGGATTGTGACAATCTTGGCATTCCACATGCTTGCCCATGGTTCCTGGATTTTCACGGATGTCGTGTATCCCGGCCGTCGCCGTAACGGGATGAACATACAGTTTATTGAAAACGCGCTGGGTATCGACCCCGGAACCGCTGCCATTGTGGCAGTTGGCCAGACAATTGCCCTCCTCCGTCGTCCCCCGCAAAAGGTGACTGAAGCCAGTGGCCCCATGGGACGCATGGCAGTTCTGGCAGCCCATCTCCGCCATGGCAGCGTCAGTGGCATGGCTGCCGGCGCTCCATCCTGTCTTCGCATGACAGCTTGTGCACAATCCCGAGTAAGTGTTGTCCATGACCAGAAACATGCCGTAAGGGTCTTTATGGGGATTGTGGCAGGCGGTGCACTGCAGCATCATCCCGTCTTCAAGGTGAATCTCCACCGGCAGCAGCGCCGGATCGACCAGTTCTCCCCTTTCAGTGGCCAAGGACGACGTATAGGCCATAGAGATGGGATGGTCATCGGCCAGATCGGTGCCGAGATTGCTGCCGCCGGGAGGCAGGGTACCGATCCCCCCGGTCATAGGAACCGGATCCGGTCGACCGAAAAGCATCCCCACGGCGATGGTGCCGTCATGACAGCTCAGGCAGAGTCGCGCCCCTCCGGTGGGCTGGCCGGGAGAGGAGACCAGGGTCGTCGAGGCATAGAGGTTGTAGATGGAGCTGCTCATCTGCCTGTTCCAGAGCGGGGTGACATCGCTGGCGTGGTGCGGGGTATGACAGAAAACGCAGACGCGGTCTTCCGACGTCGCCTTGATCGTGCCCGGGCCGCTGACGGAAAGATTGTGTTTGGTCGCCAGAATGTCGGCCACCCCGGTTTCAGGGGCCAGAAGCAGCACCGCCAGCAGCGTCAGCAGGCTATAGAAGGATTTCACGGGGACCTCCTTTGCGGATTCTGGACCACAGGCTCTTTCAGATATTGAAAAATCTGGATTCTGCGGTTGTAGGCATCAACCACGTAAACCCGGTCCTGTCCGTCAATGTGGATTCCCGCCGGCATCCAGAACTGCCCCGGTCCGCCACCGCTCTCGCCAAAGACCAGCAAGAGCCGGCCGTCCCCATCAAATATCTGCACGGCGTCAAAGAGGGCATCGCACACATAAATATGGCCTTCGCTGTCGGTGGCTACCCCCTTGGGCTTGGCAAAGCTGCCGGCCGTATCCCCCGCACGACCGAAGGAGGTGATAAGCTGCCCTTCCAGCGAAAAGACCTGAATGCGGCTATTGAGGGCGTCGGTGACGTAAAGGCGCCCGTCGGCAATCCATACATCCGTCGGATAATTGAAGCGGCCCGGCACGTCCCCACGCCCGCCAAAACGCAGCTGTTCGATGCCGGCACGGTCAAAAGCTACCACCTGGTGAGCTTCGGTCTCCGATACGTAGAGCCAGCCATTGCGAGGGCTGAAGGCAATGCCGGTCGGCCGACGCAGCACAAAGGAGAAGAGGGGCTGCATCCTTTCGTCTTCCGCCAGCACATAGATGCTCCCTTTTTCCGAATCGGTAACATAGAGGCGCCCGGTATCGTCCACGGTGATGCCGATGGGTGAAAGGAGCCCCTGCCCTTCTCCGATCACGCTAAAAGTCTTTGCCGTCACATCGACCCGATAGAGTCGTCCGGCCCCGGGGTCGGTCACCCATAATTGATGGCCAGATTTCACCGACACCCCGTAAGGCCGGCGAAAGCCTGTCTCCTCCTGTCCGAAGAGGGTATCCCTGAATTTCTGCCAAAAACCTGTCCGTTCGACGACGTCGAGGGATGAGTGAATTTCTCCCAGGTATTCAATTCTGGGGGGCAGCGGCGGGCCGGGCCACACCAATCGTTTCTGCGGCGGCAGGTCAGGTTTCGGTTGAAGAGCGCAGCCGCCCAGCATCAGGGCGATGAGCAACAGAAGAACCAACCTAAAGCAAACGCGTCTGCAGGAAAGAGTTGTCGCCATAAAATCCCTATACCCTCTCAGAAATAGCGGCGCACATAAAGATAGAGGTAATCGTTGCGTTCGCGGCTCTCGTCGCTCCACATCCACTCCACCTCCGACTGCAGGCGAAACTCCATGCGGCCGAGCCAGTACTGGTATCCCAGAGTCACCGACAGATTATCTTCGTGGATACCGTCTCCCCGGCTGACGCGGCCCAGCCCCCGCAGATTGAGTCGGCCGTTGTGATGAACAACCCGACCAAAGTCAGCGGACAAACTCAGGACATTTCGCCGGGTATCCCGGCTGACGGGGGCCCCCTCCGCACTCTTCAGCAAGGTCTCGGTCAAAGTATATTGATTTTTCAGACGCAAGGCCAACTGACCGGCAAAGAGGTCGCGGCGGCGAAAGAGATTGCCGACAATGGATTGCTGATTCTGCCAGTCGCTGCGCATGTCTTCATAGTGAACACCGGCGCTGCCTCCGTCGAAATTGTGGTCGATACCAACCAGGGTGAAGCGGGTATCACTCAAATACAGGGAGCCGGGATCAGGGCCGTCAGGTTCCTGCCGGCTGCGACCATAATTGACTTTCATCTCCCAGGTATTGCCCAAGGTGTTCAGGGTGAAGCTCAGATTGTCCGTAGTCGTGGTGTAATCGATGCTCTGATCCACCCTATAGGAATAATCGACGGACAGATCTGTTCCCGTGGGGATGGCGGCCAGGTCAAGAACAAGGAGTTCGGTGCGCGCGCCAACGACCTCAAGTTCAAAATCGATCCCCTCCTGGTACAGGATAAGGCGGTCGGCACTGAAGACCCTAACCGTCGAAGGCACGATGAAGTTTTGTTCCAGAAAGTCGCGGCCATCTGTAACAAGGAGAGATTCAGCGACCACCGTCAGTTCATTACTGGCAAGATCGCGATCCGTCATGGCGACCCGCCGACCCAGGTTCAGGCCGAGACGACTATCGCCGGGCAGTTGCTTTGTATAGCTCAGGTTCAAAGCGCCTCCCCGGGTCTGCTCTTCGCCATTATTGTATTCTCGCTTTTCCAGGTCGGCCTGAACCCTTGTCACCAAACTGGAAAACAACCGATGCTCCAGGCTGAATTCTTCCCGCTGCCGGTCCCGACGTTGTCCCTCGGTCTCATCCCTGTTCAGGGTGTGAGCGGCCGTCACCGTCAGGGCCTTGCCTGGTATCAGGCGCAGACGCTCTTCCCACAGCGTACGTTCCGACTGGCGGCTGCCGGTTTCGCTGCTCAGGCGGTAGCGTGAATCCAGCGTATGTGGGCGGGCGACATTTCCGAAAGTGAGCTGATTCGTGACGGCCACCTCGTAACTGTCGCTTTCCAGGGCCGACAGACTGGTGGCATAAGTCGTGGCGTTTCTCATACGACTGGCGGTAAAGCCACTTTGGCTGAGACTGTAAACACGATGGCTGACCTGGAAGCGCGTTTCTTCGACGGTCTGGGTACGGTCGAGAGAGAGCCCATCCGTCTGCGTTTCGTTGCTTCGGTAGAGAATGCTGGCCGGCAGATAATCGTTATGCAATTGAAGACCGACGCTGTTGCTGGTCACCGTGCGGTCATAATCTCGGCCAAAAGGGACCAGAACCCGCTCCTGAGCGTAGCTGGTCAGAAAGCTGGCCGGCGCCGGGGATTTGTCGAACAGGCGACCATCCAGGTAAAAATCTCCCCGGACCCCTTCCAAATCGCGATCATCCCCCCGCCCGTCGCTGCGACTGAGGGTCTGGGCCAGGCCCAGATCCACACTAAAGCGCCCGCTCCACCAGCGATGATCAAGCAGACCGTAAAGACCCTCAAAATGAAAAGATTCTTCCAGGTCGTGATCGGCGGAACTGTACGTGCGGCTTCCCGACGAACTGCGGGAATACCCATTGAGTTCATAGGCCGCCTCCCCCCATGAACGGAAATCACCCAATAGAAAGAGAGCCTTGGGCTGGGCCATGACGCCCGAAGGAAGAATCAGAAACAGAGCGACCACAGCGCAAATCCTCCGGAAAACCCGGTATTTTTTCTGGAGGCAATGTCGTCGTGGCGTCAAAGGCATGAAAAAACCGGGTTTGGAGGTGATGGCCGCTGAGGAATCGTCAGCGGAGGAAATAACGGGCCTGCCCAGAATGCGGGTCATGACAGTCGCCACAGGCCATCGACCGGTCGGACACCTTTCGATGCATGGTGGCCGCCAGTCGTTCCTCACGGTGGCAGCTTTGGCAGATCTTTTCCGGTTGTTGCCTCAGGAGAAAAGGGTTGGACGAACTGTGGGGCAGATGGCAGGCAAGACAATCACCGACAGCGACCGGACCATGCACAAAGGTTCCGGCAATGATCGTGTCGTGGCAGACGAAACAGAGTTCCTGTCTGGGATGAATCAGTCCGCTATTCTCGGTTTTGCTCTGGGCGTGGCAATCGTTGCAGCGCTTTTCAGTATAGGGCTTGTGGTTTGACCCGGTCGCAGCCGAACCTTGTCCCTCCCCCTGAGCGGCGGTTGTTTTATCCGCTTCCAAATAACCCACACAGATGTCGTCAGGATTGGGAGCCGCGGGCACTCCATCGAAAACCGTAGAAAGTACCTTGTGCCGCGTAACCGGATCGCAGCCACAGAGCATCCCGAGACAGCATAGTGAAGCGACCAGAAAAAAAATCCAGGTCCAGCGGTTGTCATGTTTGCTCGCCATCTATCCATCCTGCCCAGGGAATCACGACTATTTCGAGGGACTTTCCTCTTTCTCGCGGCGCTGCTGCTCTTTGCGCCTCTCTTCCTCGGCCTGACGATAGAAAGCGTCGTAATCCACGCCGCGCATGTGTCCCAAACCGTAAATGGACAACTTCGCCGGACCTTCCTGGTTGGCGACGACAATCAGTTCACTCAATTCAAAGTTCTTGGCCGCCAGTGTCTGGAAGTAGTCGAGCCGTGTGGAAGAAACCGCGATACCGGCGGGTATATTCAGGGACCCCTTGGATTGACCGGGATCGCCGAAAAACATCAACAGACGATAATCCTGGTTGAACATCTGCACATTCTGGAAAGCGGCATCGACGACATAGAGTCTCCCGTCCTTTCCAGCCGCCACCCCTCGGGGACGACTGAACTGACCGAAACCATCGCCGAGCTTGCCGAAGCCGCCCAGATAATTACCATCCCGGTCATAAGAGAGAATACGCCCGGAGAGTACATTGCTGACGGCAAACTTCCCCTTGTCGTCCAGGGTCATGCTGATGGGCAGACGGAACCGACTGTCCGACTCGCCCGTGTTGCCGAACTCGCTTTTCTGCTTGCCGCTCTGACGGTCGAGAACCCGAATACTGTGGTTTTCCGAATCGAGGATATAGACCTGACGGGAATCGACCGCGACGTCAACCGGTTTCATCTTGAGATCGTCGCCATAGCTGCGGACGAAATTGCCCAGGGCGTCGTAAGCCAGAACCAGCCGCCGCTGAGTATCGGCCACAAAGAGCTGTCCTTCGCTGTCTACGGCTATCCCGGTCGGCTTTTTGAGGGAACCAGGGCCAAAATTGCCTTTGAGCAGCTCAAAGCGTCCTTCTTCCAGGTTGATCACCGCCACTGTACGCTGCATGGTATCCGACACATACAGAGTCGTGCCGTTGACGGCGACACCGTAAGGTTTGACCAGCGTGCGAACCTGGGTCTTCTGGTTACCGTTCTGGACACTGAAAAGAGAAAAACCATCGTCCTTCGCCTCAACATCGCGGGAATCCTTGATTCCCAGCAGAAACTGTATGCGAGGGGGATTGGGCTCGGGGGGGAAAAAGATCGGGTCATTTGAGACGGTCGTTTTGCCCGCACATCCCGTCGAGGCCCCTAGAGTGCAAAGACATAAAACAACCCCCCTGAGAATTTTTCCGATCATGCTGTCGTTTTTCCTCATTTAGCGTTGCCTCCCATGATGGTGTGGTCCAAATCAAGAGATTGAAGGCTGCAATCTTCATACCCGGGGGATAAACGATCAGGCCTTCTTTATTTTTAATAATTTCAATACCTTCAACAAGACCAGCAACATCCTGAGGCCGTCATTTGCACGACAAATGACGTCTTTTACCGTAACAACGGGTAAAACCTGCGCACTAACGTGAAAGGGCCACTGGCCAAAGCCAGTGGCCCCCATTTCAGCAGTCAGCAGTCGGCAATTTACTTGGCGTGACAGCTGCGGCAGATCTGCGAATCGGCCTGAGGTGCGTAGAGGAAGTAGGCGTCCATAACGGTGTTGGCGCTGTTATGAACATCGTGGCAGCTGGCACAGGTGAAGGTGGTGCCATCCCAAAGGACATCGGCAATGGTCACACCTTTGGTGCTGCCCATGAACGGCGTGGCGGCATCGTTGATCTCGTTATCCGCCGTGGCGACGTCGAGGTAGTTGAAACCGATGGGATGGTCGTTCATTAGAATACCGCCGGTACCGACAGCATATTCATTGTAAAAATCACCGACCAGTGTGTCATTGCCCACCTTGCCATAATAGGAGTCGTAAGCGACGACGCCGTCATGGCAGCTCATGCACAGACGAGAGGGGCCATCCACTACATCGAGGCTGACCACCGCATCCAAAGTCGAACTGGTATAAGGCATAAAGACTTCCTGGGTCAGCGGTTTGGTCCACAGAGGCATGTAATCGGAAAGGCTGGCGTCTTCCGCATGATGCGGGGTGTGGCAGTAGGCGCAGACGCGGCCCTGGGCGTCAGGGACATCGTCCAGCATCGTCATATCATGGGGTGAACCAACGATACCGCTGCCAGGGGTATAAGCATTAGTGGCAGCAAAAGAAACAGTGGCAGTGAGTGCGACGGCGCACAAGGCGATAAGCAACTTCTTCATCTTGCTCATTTTGGATCTCCTTAGAATTCATTAAAAAGTACGTTTGTAAAAACCTCCATTGTCCACGTTCAGCTCTTTTCTCACCTGCCCTTCGGCCACAGGCACCCCATGTGCAGGGACCTTCCGGAGCAGTGACCATCTCTTCCCCCAAAGAAGAAATGATCTCGTCTTGCTGCCCTTGCTTAGAGCAAGGGCAATGCCAAGAGGCCACTTCAAATTTTAGTGATTTTTTTCTTTTTAGTTTCAGATAGTTACAAAACACCCCCCAAACAGGCCTCACCCCATACCCAGGGTGACATTCGGGGCAGGCTGGGGGGAGAACCTTATCCTTTCATTGCCTGACGCCTTGCCATTTACCCACTTTGGCCACCCTGAAGGCCATATCCCCACCTGCCAGAAACAAAAAAAAAGACCCCGCTACAGCAGGGTCGTAAAAGTCGGAATCTTTTTAGGAGAAAGATCAGGGCGTTTGGTAGTCCACGGGATTGTCACGATCATAGGAGAGGCTACGATGACAGCCAGGCGTGCAGCCGCCCCCCGTATCTGTTTTCTGAAAACGGGTGGGAATGCGCCAGTCGCCGAAAGCGGCCCCCTGTTCGCTGATCAGTTTATCCAGGTTGCTGGCATGGGGCTCATGACAGGCCCGGCAACTGCGCCCCTTCCAGGGGTCGGCGACATGGACGTAATGGAGATTGTTCTTGCCATTGCGGAAGTCGGTATAAATGGAGGTCTCAGGGAATCGCAGCATGTCGCTGTCGTGGCAGTCCATGCACAGGGCGTAGGTATCCGGCTTGAAAGGCGCATAGAAACCTTCCGGATAGGCGTTTTTCAGCAGGCGGAAATAATCGGAGCCGTGGGGATCGTGACAGGCGGCGCAGGCCCCTTCGGCCACGGGACCATGCAGCATCGATTTGCCCTCGAGTTCACGGGCCATGTTTTTAAGGGGCCGGGAGCGGCGGTTGTCATCCTTGCCGTGACAGGAAAGACAGACCTCCTGCTGGGGGGCGGGAAGCAGGGCCGGGTAGTCGGAAAAGTGTGTGGAATGGCAGGATCCGCAACTTTCCTCGCGATAAAGCGGCGCGTGCCGGGTGGATGATTTAGTCAGTTTGTCGCCGAAAGCCGGGTGGCAGCCGAGGCACAGGTCGGGCTGTGCCTGTTTCAGCAGTTTTTTGACGGGAGCGGCATGAGGGTTGTGGCAGGTGGTACATTCGGATTCGCGCACGGCGGTATGGACAACGGGAGACTGCTCCAGCCCTTCCGCCATGTCGGCATGGCAGCGGGTACAGGTTTGCACCGGCGTTTGCTTAAGAAGAGCGGCGGTATTCGATTCATGGGGGTTGTGGCATTCAAGACAGGCGCCTACGGCAGCGGGGCCGTGCATGACCTGGGCCTCGAAACCCTGCTCATCGTGGCAACCGAAACAGAGTGGCCGCACATCCCCCTTATCGACGCTGAGCAGCGCTGGCCTTCCCCCGTGCGGGTCATGGCAGGCGGTGCACTCCCCCGCCTGGGCCGGCGCGTGGACAAGACGTTTTTTCCCGAATTCCTCATGACACTGACTGCACAGCTTCACCCCGCTCTCCACAAGAACGATTGTCGGGCCCCCTTTCTGCGGATGGGAAGTGCCCTCGACCAGATGACAGGATAGACACTCACCCGCCTGCACCAGCGCATGGCGGGAATCCTGTGTCTGCATCCCGGCGTGGCAGCCTGAGGTGAGACAGTCCTGGGCCAGGGCCGCAGATCCTGCCGCTCCGAAAAAAAAGAGCGCAACCAGCAGAGGGGCAAAACGGCCACTGAACACGGGTGGGCACATGGCAGTCCTTTACGGGATTTGAGACAAGAAAGAAAAGTGTAACCGGCGAGCGCTAGCCTGCCGAGGCAGAGGCCTCCTGCTCATCATTGGGATAGTTTTCAAGCCCGAACTTCTTGCGCCGGTAGCGCAGGGTGTCGAGACTCATGCCGAGACACTTGGCGGCCCGGGTCTGATTGCCCCGGTAGCGGGTCAATGCCTGCATGATGTAAGCCTTTTCGACGGCCTCGATAGAAATCCCTTCCGGGGGCAGAATGACCCGAGGCAGGCTCGGATCATCCGCAAAAACGGCCTCTTCGGCCTGAATCGAGGAGGGAAAATCATGGATGTTGGCTGATGACGAACGGTCAAAAGCAGTGGCTCCCGGTTCCTGGCCGTCGATAAAAGCATCGACCGGATCCTGAACTTCAGGCGGAAAAAACCGGGAGGTTAAAAGCGGCCCCGGTTCCATAATCATGGCGCGTTCGATGACATTCCGCAGTTCACGGCAGTTTCCTGGCCAATTGTAGCGGTTAAGACAATCGACCGCCTCCGGAGCCAGTCCCTCGATTTTTTTATTGTAGCTTCGGTTGATCTTATCAATGAAATAAGAGGCGATCTGCCCGATGTTCTCGCGGCGTTCGCGCAAGGGCGGGAGTTGAATGCTCAGGACATTGAGACGAAAAAAGAGATCGCCGCGGAAGGTTCCTTCTTGCACCATGGCCGACAGGTTCTGGTTGGTGGCGGCGATGATGCGAACGTCGACTTCCGAGTCCCGGTTGCTGCCCAGCCGACGATAGCGCTTGTTCTCGATCACCTTGAGAATTTTCGCCTGCATGGCCAAAGGCATGTCGCCGATTTCGTCCAAAAAGACCGTACCGCCATCCGCCGCGGCAAAAATGCCTTTTTCCGAATTGGCGGCGCTGGTAAAAGCACCCTTTTCATGGCCGAAGAGTTCGTTTTCGAGAAGATGCTCGGGGATGGCCGCACAGTTGATATCGATAAACGGCCGGTCACGGCGGGGACTGTGCTGATGGAGGGCCCGGGCCACGAGTTCTTTGCCGGTGCCACTTTCGCCAAGGATGAGCACGGTCTTGCACTGCGCTTCGGCACAGACCTTGATCATCTTGAAAACTTCCATCATCTTGGCGCCGGTGCCGATGAGCCGGTCGTAATCTTCTTCGGGTGACGCGAGTGGCTGGGGCGGGTTGATCGGCATATTCAGGGTTCTTTTTTCAAGAGCCTGAGCGATCGTCTGATGGATGGCAGCGATGTTGAACGGTTTGCCGATAAAATCTTCCGCCCCTTGCTTTAAAGCTTCGACGGCGGAGTCCATATGCGAGTTGGCGGTAATGATAATGACCGCCAGGCTGGGATCATGAGCTTTCATCTGCTTGAGCAGGTCCAACCCATTGGCATCAGGCAGAAAGACATCCAGCAGGACAACATCCGGCGAGAAGGAATGCAGTTTGGCGAGGGCCTCCTCCCCCGTGCCGGCGGTATCGGTCTCATAACCGCTTTTTCCCAGGGACGTCCCCAGAGACCAGCGGATCAATTGTTCGTCATCAACGACCAGTACCCGATTATTCGCCATGCGATTCCTACCTTCCCCTTTCTGTCGGTGTTACAGCACGCGCCCTATTCGAGGTAAGATAACGACAAGAAGCTTGCTCGCATCAAAACACAACCCGTCATTCCATCATTCAGATTTACAGATATACAGCAATCAATATAAGTATTTAGCACTTAATCATTCTGATATATTGACACAAACTGTCAAGAGAATATTTTCTAATGAGTCAAAAACCTTTTGTTTATTCAACAATCATATCACCTAAATTGTTAGATCTGAACGCGTTGTTTACACTTTTAAGCCATAGAAATGATCCAGCAACTTTTCGTATGGCGTTAGAT
>JAWSUS010000016.1:0-70184 GCA_033549025.1 Desulfuromonadales bacterium | reverse complement strand
TATTCGATTGTCAGAGAACAATTTTGTAAACGATGTCCTGGCACATTTTTTTGTCTACGATGTGCTGGCACTCAACACCTAAGGAAACGTCACTCGGGGATGAAAAACCGGGCAGCTCAAGGGGCCGGGTTGCGATCTTCCGTTGCAAGTGCCTGTTTTTGTGTTCTAGTGGAAGGGCGGCTCCGCTGGCATGTCTTGTGCGTTATCAGACTGGACAGCGTCGCAGCATCTCATCCTAGACGGGGTATCAAATATGGCATCCAGAAGTGGCGTGCAGCAGGACAAGTTGATGAAAGCTCTGGTGGATATCGGACAGGAACTGACATCCACTCTGGAGCTTGACGAACTGCTCGACCGGCTGCTGCGCATTTCCCGTGAAGTTTTCTGTTACCAGAATGCGATCATCCGGCTGGTTGATTTCGAGCGGGGTGTCCTCGAAACCGTGGCCTCCTACGGCTACACGGCAGAGGCCATCAGTCAGCAGATTCATCTCGGTCAGGGCGTCATGGGCAAGGCGGCGCTACAGGGCAAGCCGGTTCTGGTTGAAGATGTCCGGGAGCTGCCTTCGTATATCCCTGGTATCTCGGGGGCCCGGAGTGAACTGGCGGCGCCCATGCTGGTCAAGGACAAGGTCATCGGTGTTTTCAGCGTCGAGAGTCACCGTCCCGGGGCCTTTGCCGAGGAAGATATTGATCCCCTCATGACGGTGGCCAGCTTTGCGGCGATTGCCATCGATAACGCCCGCCTCTATGCCCGCCTCAAAGAAATGTCCGGCCGCTACCAGAATCTGCACCAGTTCAATCGACGCATCCTGCAGAGTGTCAACCTTGGGATATACACCGTCGATGAGCAGAAGCGCATCACCTCGTGGAACCGTCGGATGGAAGAGATGAGCGGCCTGTCGGCGGAGCAGGCTCTGGGGCAGGATGTCTTCAAACTTTTTCCCTCCCTTAAAGAGGAAGGATTCGGGTCGCGGCTGCGTCGCGTGCTGCGGCGGGGAGAGCCCGAGCGCTTGCGCCTGCTTCATCGCAACCAGACTGGACAGTTGCGGATGCAGAAGAGACGGCTGGCCCCCCTGAAGGAAGGGGAGCGTACCGTGGGGGTGGTGGTGATTGTCGAGGATATCACCGAATTCAAACGCCTGCTCGACCAGACGATTCAGTCCGAAAAACTGGCCGAAATCGGTCGACTCACGGCCGGTATCGCCCATGAAATCAACAACCCACTTGCAGTCCTCTCCTATGCCGCCCAGCTTCTTCGGCGAGAGGAAGGGCTGTCGGCCTTTCAGCGGGAAATGGTGGAACGGGTCGAGAGCGAAGTGGAACGGCTGGCCGCCCTCACCGGCAGCCTTCTTTCCTTTTCCAGCGACCGGGACACGCGCCTGCGGCAGGTGGACGTCAACGAGATCGTGCAGGATGTCCTGCGTTTGATGCGCCACGAGATGCAGCGTCAGATGATCCGCCTGGACGAATCCTACGGTGAACTGACGCTGATTCAGGCGGACCCCAACAAGCTCAAACAGGTGCTGATCAACCTGGTCATGAATGCGGTGCAGGCCATGGAGGGCGTCGGGACTTTGACCATCACGACCCGGATGCATGGGGAGGGTGAAGTGGAGATTCTTGTCCAGGATACGGGGCCCGGCATCCCCCCATCGGTGCAGCAACGCATCTTCGAGCCTTTTTTTACCACGAAGAAAGAAGGGGAAGGCTCCGGGCTCGGTCTTTACATCTGCCGCAATATTCTGCTGGAGCACAAAGGACGCCTGGCCGTTGCAAGCGAGCCGGGTCAGGGGACAACCTTTACCGTGACGCTTCCCTCTCGCTAGGGACTCGGCTGCTGCTGATTATTTCAGCCCGCCCTTTGAATCTGCTTTTATTTTGTGCAATTTGCCGGGAGAAAACAGGCCGCCAGCCGCCAACGGCGGGGAAAAATAGTTTGGCACGCTCCCTGCTATATAGAAACTCAGATTGTCTCCGCCGGCTCTCAACGCTGTCGGGGACGTTTAAGGACATCACAGGGATCTCGAACAACGACGTTCAGGAGATCTTTTCAAGGGCAAAGGCGCCCTTTCTTTTGCGGCCGACTGCGGTGGCAAAAGGGAGGGCGCCTTTTAATTTTACGCATTGTCACCGCGAAAGGAGCACATCGGGCATGAAAAAGATCGAATGTATCATCAAGCCTTTCAAACTCGAAGACGTCAAGAGCGCCCTGTCGGATCTGGGTATTTCCGGTATGACGGTCAGTGAGGTCCGGGGCTTCGGCCGGCAGAAGGGGCACACGGAGCTCTACCGTGGCGCCGAATACCAGATTGATTTTATTCCCAAGGTGAAGATCGAACTGGTCATTGCTTCCGAGCAGGTTGCACCCGTGGTCGATGCCGTCCAGCGGGCCGCAGCCACCGGGCGCATAGGGGATGGTAAGATTTTTGTTCTCGATGTGGAAGAGTCCATCCGGATTCGCACCGGGGAAACCGGAGCCGACTCTCTGTAAAAAACATGACGCCAACACGATAATTTCCAACAGGAGACTTTGCCATGAAAAAACAGATTCTATTGATAGCGGCTGCGCTGGTTGGAGGAATGCCGGCGCTGGCTTTGGCCGAAGAAGCCCCCATCACCGAAATAGCCTACATCCTCAATACCTTCTCCTTCCTCATCAGCGGCGTGCTGGTGATGTGGATGGCCGCCGGCTTCGCCATGCTGGAAGCGGGGCTGGTGCGCACCAAGAACGTGGCCACCATCTGTCTGAAGAACATCTCCCTCTTCGGCATCGCCGGCATTCTCTTTTACCTGATGGGCTACAACCTCATGTACGCTGGGGTCGACGGCGGCTGGATCGGCAGCTTCGGCCCCTGGGGCGCCGACGACGCCGCGGCCTTAGCGGGCGACTACTCGGCCGGCTACGCCGCCGGCTCCGACTGGTTCTTTCAGATGGTGTTTTGCGGCGCCGCCTGCTCGGTCGTCTCGGGCTGCGTGGCCGAGCGGATCAAACTCTGGTCTTTCCTCGTGTTCTGTGCGGTTCTTACCGGACTCATCTATCCGATCCAGGGCTCCTGGGTCTGGGGCGGCGGCTGGTTGGCTGAAATGGGTTTCTCGGACTATGCCGGCTCGACGCTGGTTCACTCCGTCGGTGGCTGGGCCGCGCTGACCGGGGCCATCATCCTCGGAGCCCGTAAAGGCAAATATCGCGCCGATGGCAGCATCAATCCCATCCCCGGTTCCAACCTGACCCTGGCCACCCTGGGTACCTTCATCCTCTGGATGGGATGGTTCGGTTTCAACGGCGGCTCCGCCCTGGCGCTGGGCTCGGCCGGCTCGGCCATCGAGCAGTCCAATGTCTACATCAACACCAACCTGGCGGCTGCCGCCGGCATGATCGCCGCCATGCTCATGGTGCAGGTGCTCTACAGAAAGGTCGACCTGACCATGGCCCTCAACGGCGCTCTGGCTGGTCTGGTCAGCATCACCGCCGGCCCGGCGACGCCTTCTCCCGGTCTGGCCCTGCTCATCGGTGGGGTTGGCGGCATCCTGGTGGTGCTGGCGGTACCTTTCTTCGACAAGTTCAAGATCGATGACGTCGTCGGTGCCCTCTCGGTTCACCTGGTCGGCGGCATCTGGGGAACCCTCGCGGTACCCATCTCCAACAGTGAAACGAGTTTTCTGACCCAGTTGCTTGGTGTCGTGGCCATCGGGGCCTTCGTCGTAGTCGCCAGCACCATCGTCTGGCTGCTTATCAAGTTCACCATGGGCCTGCGGGTCTCGGAAGAAGAAGAACATCAGGGCTGTGACCAGGCTGAACTGGGTCTGGAGGCTTACCCCGAGTTCGGTCGCGGTTCCCAGATGCTTCGCTGAAATCAAGTTAAGGATATTGACTGAGGTTCCGGGAGGTGATCTCCCGGAACCACCCCACCCCACACAAAGGAGCACCCATCATGAAGAAGTTGGCAATCGGAATGTTTATGAGTATGGCTGTCGTGTTTTCAACCCTTTCTGTCGCCACAGCCGCTATCGAAGTGGAAGGTGACGCGTATGTCGGAGTCGCCGACAAGTACCTGTGGCGCGGCTGGAATCTCAGCGGCAGCAAGGCCGTATTGCAGGGCGGGGTTGATGTGAGCGCCAACGGGTTCACTCTCAGTTACTGGAGCAACATCCAGCTAAACTCCGATGCTGACTGGCGTTCGGGTGAAGCGACCGAAACCGATACGACCCTCGATTATTCCTTCGATGTTAACGAGCTGCTCTCCATGAGTGTCGGCCACATCTTCTATGCCCTGGACAATATCAATGACACGGCGGAATTCTATGTGGGCGCCGGACTCAACACCCTGCTGTCACCCGCCCTGACCGTCTACTGGGATTACGACGAAGCCGAAGACAATGGTCTCTTCTTCGCCGCCAGCATCGGTCACGATTTTGCGCTCACGGATGCACTGGGACTGAGCCTCGGCGCTCTGGTCAGCTACAACGACGGCAGCGACTATTCCACCGGCGACTACAGCGACTGGCATAACTATGAACTCAGCGCCGGACTCAGCTATGCCCTGAGCGAGCAAGTCAGTCTCGATGCCTCCACTCTGTTCTCCGAAGGGATCAGCGATGACGCCCGAGCCAATCTGGACAGCGAGATGGTCAGCAGCCTGAGTGTGACCTTCACCTTCTAAGCGTACACAGGCAATGTTCTGTGTGTCTCCTGACAATGGCCGCCTCCTTCAACAGGGAGGCGGCATTTTTTTGATTGGACAACCTCAACGCCTTTTGGCACACTCAGATCACGCGTCGCTAGCTCAGCTGGATAGAGCATCTGACTTCGGATCAGAGGGCCGGGGGTTCGAATCCTCCGCGGCGCGCCACGGATAACAAGGCCTCGGCACCCGGTTGTGCTGGGGCCTTTGCTATCTTGCCCCTACGGGATTTCCTGATTTCGGTTACTTTGTAAATCAGGTAAAATAAAAATTTCGATGTGCCATCGAGCACCTGTAGGGCAAAAAACAGGAGGCGCCGGATGAAAAAATCGTCCATGAACGTGGTACAGGGGGATATTACCAGGCTGGAGGTTGACGCCATTGTCAACGCGGCCAATTCCTCTCTGCTCGGTGGCGGTGGTGTCGACGGCGCCATTCATCGGGCCGCCGGGCCGCAGCTGCTGGAGGAGTGCCGTACCCTCGGCGGCTGTCCGACGGGGGAGACGCGTATCACCGGTGGCTATCGGCTACCGGCGCGGTACGTGATTCATACGGTCGGCCCCGTCTGGCACGGCGGCGATCAGGGGGAGGACGAGCTGCTGGCCGCCTGCTACCGCAACAGCCTGCGTCTGGCCGAGGAGAAGGGCTTGACCTCGGTGGCCTTCCCGGCCATCAGTACGGGGGTTTACCGCTTCCCCATCGAACGGGCCAGTCGCATTGCCGTGGAGACGGTGCGGCAGGGTCTAGCCGCCGCCCTGACCGTGCGCCAGGTGTATTTCGTCTGTTTTTCGGCGGCCGATGCCGCCATCTATGAAGGCCTGCTGGCGAAGCAGGATTCCTGAGCCCATCATGCCCTGTCGGGCAGAAAACGTCTTTCATGAAATCCTATGATGTCATCGTTATCGGCGGCGGCGCCGCCGGTATGTTCGCCGCCGGCTTTGCCGCCCTGAAGGGCGCGAAGGTTCTGCTGCTGGAAAAAAACAAGCGCTGCGGCGCCAAGATCCTCATCACCGGCAAAGGCCGCTGCAACCTGACCAACAGCGAGGCCGACCCGCGCAAATTCGTCGCGCCCTTCGGCAAAAACGGCAAAGCCCTGCTCACCGCCCTCTATGCCTTCGGCGTGGCGGAGGTCATGCGCTTTTTCGAGGAGCGGGGGGTGCCGCTGAAAGTCGAGCGGGGCGGGCGCGTCTTTCCTGAGCGGGGGGACGCCAGCGACGTGAACCGGGTGCTGGAACGGTTCGTGGCCGAAGCCGGCGCCGAGCTGCTGACGGGCTGCGAGGTTAAAGACCTCGACATGAAGGGCGACCGCCTCGGCGCCGTGCAAACCTCGCGGGGCCGTTTCGCCGCCGACCGCTTCATCATCGCCACCGGCGGGCTCTCTTACCCTGAAACCGGCTGTACGGGGGACGGCTACGACTGGGCCGCCCGCTGCGGCCACCGGGTGGTCACGCCCGAGCCCGCCCTGGTGGCTGTCAGGCTGCGGGAGTCGTGGACGGCGGAGGTGATGGATTTTAACCTTAAGAATGTCAGGATTACCGCCTGCCTGGACGGCAAGCCCTTCGATGAGCGTTTCGGCGAGGCATTTTTTACCCCTGGTGGCATCGGCGGCCCCATCGTCCTCGATATGAGCAGCGCCATCCGGGATGCCCTGAAAAAGGGGGAGGTGACTCTGAACCTCGACCTGAAACCCGCCGTCGACGCGCAAACCTTCGATGGCCGCCTGCAGCGCGAACTGGCCGAGCACAGCAACCGGGATTTCGGCAACAGTCTCGCCGCGCTTTTGCCCAGGGACATGATCCCGCTCTTTCTGCGCCTCAGCGGCATCGATCCCCAAAAAAAATGCCACAGCGTAACCCGACAGGAGCGTCAGACCCTGCTGGGGCTCTTCAAGGCTTTGACGCTGCACGTCAGCGGCTGCGAAGGCTTTGCCAAAGCCATTATCACGGCCGGGGGGGTGTCGCTCGGCGACATCGACATGCGCACCATGCGCTCGAAAAAGGTGCCCAACCTCTTCTTCGCCGGTGAAGTGATCGACCTGCACGCCCCGACGGGCGGCTACAACCTGCAGGAGTGCTGGTCGACGGGCTTTCTGGCCGGCACCAGCGCCGCTGCCGATTGAGTCCGCCAATTCGGCTGAAATAAGCCGGCCGGGTTGACATCCGGCCCCCGGGTGCTTATCTTCTGTGCGTTAAACGGAATGCCAAATAAATCAGGAGGTACGCGAACCATGACGTCCAACAAGCATGAATTCAAGGCCGAGGTGAACAAGATCCTCGACCTGATGATCCACTCTCTCTATTCCCACCGGGAAATTTTCCTGCGCGAACTCATTTCCAACGCTTCGGACGCCATCGACAAGGCCCGCTACGAAGCTCTCACCGACGTCTCCCTGGCCGAAGGGGGGGAGGACTGGAAGATTCAGCTCATTCCCGACAAAGAGGCCGGCACCCTCACCGTGCGCGATAACGGCATCGGTATGACCCGCGACGAGGCGGTGGACGCCCTGGGTACCATCGCTCACTCGGGCACCAAGGAGTTCATGAAGCTGCTGGAAAGTCGCGAGGTCAAGGATAATCCCGAGCTCATCGGCCAGTTCGGCGTCGGCTTCTATTCGGCCTTCATGGTGGCCGACAAGGTCACCGTGATGACCCGCAAGGCCGGCACCGACCCCGCCCACGCCGTCAAGTGGGAGTCCAATGCCGACGGCACCTACACCCTCGATGATGCGGAGAAGGCGGGCAAGGGGACGGATGTTGTCCTCAGTCTGAAGGAAGACGCCCGGGAGTATCTGGAAGAGTGGGAGCTGCGCAAGATCGTCAAGCAGTACTCGGACTTCATCGAGTATCCGGTGGTCATGGACGTGACTCGTTCCCAGCCCGATCCCGACGACAAGGAGAAGACCGTCAGCGAGACGAAAGAGGAAACCCTCAACTCGCGCAAGGCGATCTGGCTCAAGGACAAGGCCGATATCAGCACCGAGGAGTACAACGAGTTCTACAAGCACATCTCCCACGACTTTACCGATCCGGCCCGGGTGATTCATTACCGTGCCGAGGGGACCACGGAGTTTTCGGCCCTGCTTTATCTGCCGAGCAAACGCCCCTTCGACATCTTCTACCAGGATTACAAGATCGGCCCTACCCTCTATGTGCGCCGGGTACAGATCATGGATCACTGCGAGGCGATGCTCCCCACCTACCTGCGCTTCGTCAAGGGGGTGGTGGAATCCTCCGACCTGCCCCTCAATGTCAGCCGTGAGATTCTGCAGGACAACCGGATCGTCACCGTCATCAAAAAGAGCTTGACCAAGAAGGTGCTCGACACCCTGGCGGAGATGAAAAAAGAGGATATCAAGGCCTACGAGCAGTTCTACGAGCAGTTCGGCCGCATCCTCAAGGAAGGCATCCATCACGATTTCGAGCGCCGCGAGACCATCGCCGATCTGCTGCTCTTCGAATCGACCAAGACCGAAGCCGGTCGGAAGATCACCCTGGCCGAATACGTCGAGCGTATGCCCGCCGACCAGAAAGAGATCTACTACATTACCGGTGCCGACCGCGCCAGCGCCGAAGCCTCGCCCTATCTGGAAGTCTTCAAGGAGAAGGGGATCGAGGTGCTCATCATGACCGACGACTTCGATGACATCATCATCTCCGGTCTCGGCGCCTATAAGGAAAAAGAATTCCAGTCGGCCATCAAGGGAGATCTCGATCTGGGGGACAGCCAGAAGGAAGAGAAGAAAAAAGAGTACGGTGACCTGCTTGAACTCATGAAGGAAGAGCTCAAGGACCTGGTCTCGGAGGTGCGTATCTCCGGCCGCCTCAAGGATTCGGCCGTTTGTCTGGTGGCCGGTGAGCACGATCTCGATCCGAAGATGGTCAAGATGTTTGAGGCCATGGGGCAGGAAGTCCCCAAAGGCCAGCGGGTGCTGGAGGTCAATCCCGACCACGAGCTGATTGCCCGCATGAAACAGCTCTTTGCCGCCGACCGCAGTAGCGCCCAGCTCAAGGAGTACGTAGGGCTGCTCTACGACCAGGCTCTGCTGCTCGAAGGGGACAAGCCTCGCGATCCCGTTGCTTTTGCGCGGGCGCTGTCGAAGCTCATGGCCGAAGGGGTCAGCGCAGGCGAGTAAGCGAAGGCCGCCCCGTAACCTGTTGGGCCGGGGTGGCCGTTCGATAAGGGAGAGAGTATGGGACGGCTGACGTTATTTGTCGTGGCGCTGTTGTGGTGTGTGCAGGTGCCCGCCGTGGTGCAGGCCGCTACGGATGAGGAATTGGCCCATGAGATCCGTCAGCTTGCGGAGGCGGTCCGTCAACTGGGAGACAGCCTGCAGGCGCAGCAGGAATCCCTCGGCGAACAACTGACGCTGCAGAAGTTGAATGTGGCCATCAATTACCTGAACTTTCGTTCGCGCCGCATTGAAGTACTGGAAAGGGATCTACAGGGTATCAAGTCTCAGAAACAGAGGCTTGAGGACGTTCTGCTGCAGCTGGAGCAGAAGGATGAGCTGCTGGAGGCCGAATCCCAGACCGGTATGGGCAATAAGAACAACGATATCCGGGTGTCCCGTGAAGAAAACGCCCTGCAGCGCAGTCTGCTGAAGCAGCGTATCGAGCGGATTGAAAGCGAAATCATCGAGATGGAGACGCGCATCTACGCCTTGCAGGGCCAGATTGACAGCGTGGAGAGCTTCGTCGAAAAATACCTGAAAATTTAAGACGATTCTTTTTTCTGTGAGTATTGTTTCATGATCTCTGCGTTGCGCCATCTTGGCCGCCGTTTTACCCGCCGGCGCGGCCCGAATTCAGTGGCTCTGGCCTTAAGCGGCGGGGCGGTGCTCGGGGCCGCCCATATCGGCGTACTCAAGGCGCTGGAAGAACGGCAGATCGCTATCTCGCGGCTGGCCGGCACCAGCATCGGGGCTTTTGTGGCGGCCCTGTATGCTTTCGGCAAGACTCCGGACGAGATCGCCGATATCGTCATCGATCTCGACTGGCTCGACATCAGCCGCTTCACCCTGTCGCGCTATGGCCTGCTCTCCAACAGCGAAATGGGCAAGCATATCACCGACTTTTTAGGCGAGGTGCGCATCGAGGACGCCCCCATTCCGCTCTCCATGATCGCCACCGATCTTTCCAGCGGCGAGAAGGTCGTGCTGGAACAGGGTGATGTTGCCACGGCCGTCATGGCTAGTGCCTGTCTCCCCGGGGTCTTCATCCCCGTGGAGATCGACGACAGGCTTCTTTGCGACGGCGGCCTGGTAGAGAACCTGCCGGTCTCACCGCTCGAAAACGCCGATGCCGAGTATATCATCGGCGTCGACCTCAACGCCCGCCGCCGCTACCAGCGCCCCAATGACATTATCGATCTGATGGTCAATGTTGTGGATATCTCCATCGACCATGCCAGCCGCGTCCAGGCTAAAAAGGTCGACCTGCTTATTACGCCGGAGCTGGGCACCTTCAGCCGTACGGACACCAGCCGCATCGCGGACCTGATTGACCATGGCTATAAAACGGCAGTCAAAGCCCTTGACGCGGCCGGACTGAAAGGCCCTTGAACGTGGAAAGGAAACCTATGGAAGAGTTTGCCCTGCAGGGGCATGAATTTGTGGAGCTCAGCGATCTGCTCAAGGTCATGGGCCTGTGCCACAGTGGCGGGGCGGCCAAAATAGCCATCGCCGAAGGGCTGGTTCAGGTCGACGGTCAGGTGGAGCTGCGAAAACGGTGTAAAATACGTAAGGGGCAGGTCGTCACCTATGAAGGCCTGCAAGTCGTCATCGTCTAGGATTGCCCCAGCCAAGGAGGACAATATGCCTATCATCACTCTGGAAGGACCGCCTATCGCCAAGCCGGAGGTCCGGCGTTCCTTCGTCGAAGAACTGACCGAATCGGCAGCCAAAGCTTATGGGCTGCCCAAAGAGAAGATCATTGTGCTGATCCGGGAAAATGCCCCCGAGCAGGTCGCCGTTGGCGGCGTTTTGCTCGCCGATCGCAAATAAGGCAGCCGAGAGCTCAGACCGCAGAAACCGTTTCAGGCAGGAAAGGAGTGTTGGTATGCTGAGAGGAATTCTGACCACGTTCTGTCTCGCCCTGACCGTTACCGCCGCCGGGGCGACGGACCCCCTGAAAACCGATGTGCTGACCACCTCGTCCGGCGATCTGGAGATCACCTTCGTCGGCCACGGCTCCCTGATGCTGGCCCATGGCGGGCGGGTCATGCATGTGGACCCCTACAGCATTCTGACCGACTACACCCGGCTGCCGAAAGCCGATCTGATTCTGGTCACCCATGAGCACCGTGATCACCTGGATGCCGAAGCCATACGGGCTGTTCGTCAAAAGGATACGCGCCTGATCTATACCGAGACCTGCGCCGGACAGCTGCCCGGTGGGGAGGTGGTGAAAAACGGCGACGTGACCGAGTTCGGCGGGGTCCGCATCGAAGCGGTGCCGGCCTATAATCTGGTTCACAAAAGGGATAACGGCCAGCCTTATCACCCCCGGGGGGTGGGCAACGGCTATGTGCTGACCTTTGGTGATACGAGGGTGTACATTGCGGGGGATACGGAAAATATTCCGGAGATGCAGGAGCTCAAGGGGGTGGACGTCGCTTTCCTGCCCATGAATCTCCCCTATACCATGACGCCTGAGATGGTCGCGGCGGCGGCCCGCTCCTTCCGGCCGGCGATCCTCTATCCTTACCACTTCGGCGACACGGACACCGAGGTCTTGGTTGAACTGCTCAAGGACGACCAGGATATCGAGGTGCGCGTGCGTTCCATGAAATGAGGTCAGTCGATAGCTTCGACCAGATGGTAACAAGAAAGGCCGGGCAATTGCCCGGCCTTTCTTATGGGGTCGCGCTGTCGGTTTTTTCGATTTTCTGTAGGGTCTCCATCAGCAGGGCGCGTATCTGATCGCTGGTGGGAAGGCTCAGTGCCTTGCGGACGGTCTTACGCGCCATCTCGCCGGGCAGGTCGTGCAGGAAGGCCTTGGTGCGCGGGATGAAGGGCGCGGCCATGGAGAATTCCTGAATACCCAGGCCAACCAGGGCCAGCAGGTTCACCGGGTCCGAAGCCATCTCGCCGCAGACGCAGACGTCGATCCCCGCTTTCAGCGCCACGTCGGTGACGTCCTTGAGTACGCGCAAAATGGCGGGATGCAGGGGGTCGTAGTAGCGGTTGACCAGGGGGTTGTTGCGATCGGCCGCCAGCATGTACTGGATGAGGTCGTTGGTCCCCATGGCGAAAAAATCGACCTCGCGGGCCAGCTGTTCCGCGATGGTCACGGCCGCCGGCACCTCGATCATGATTCCCAGGGGAACATCGCGGGCGTAGGCGATCCCTTCACTGTCGAGGTTGGCCCGGGCCTGGGCCATCACCTTCTTGCAGGCTCGCACTTCGTCGAGGGTCGATATCATGGGCAGGAGCAATTTGACCGATCCATGCACACCGGCCATCAGGATGGCCTCGATCTGGGTACAGAAAATATCCTGATTTTCGAGGGAGACCCGCACCGAGCGCCAGCCCATGAAAGGATTGTCTTCCTTGGGGGGGCTGAAGTAGGGCAGGGCCTTGTCGCCACCGATATCCAGGGTGCGGATCGTGACCGACTGGCCGGGAAAGCCTTCGACCACCCGGCGGTAAAGCTGGTACTGATCTTCGCGGTCGGGGAAGTTGCCGCGGGTCATGTAGGGGAATTCGGTGCGATAGAGGCCCACCCCTTCAGCGCCGTTGCGCTGGGCAATGCTGACGTCGCTGACCAGGCCGATGTTGGCCCGCAGGATAATGCGCGTTCCGTCGGCCGTCTGAGCCGGAAAGTCGCGGAATTCCTCCAGCCGGTGCAGCTCCCGGCTGCTGTCTTCCTCCAGACG
This sequence comes from Desulfuromonadales bacterium, assembly GCA_033549025.1. Taxonomy (GTDB): domain Bacteria; phylum Desulfobacterota; class Desulfuromonadia; order Desulfuromonadales; family SZUA-540; genus SZUA-540. Next base: position 57,625 of record JAWSUS010000016.1, on the reverse strand, counting down.
GCGGTATTCCTCGCGCACATGCTGGGGCGGGTCGATGTAGAGACAGCCGGAGTTGGCGTCCAGAATGATCTGGGTTTCGGGGGTGACTTCCCGAAGCAGGCCCTTGACGCCGACCAGGGCGGGGATGCCCATGGATTTCGCCATGATGGCAGCGTGGGAGTTGCGTTCGCCGGCCTCGGTGGCTATGCCCAGAATGTATTCGGCCTCCAGCATGGCCATGTCGGAGGGCAGAATTTCGCGGGCGACCAGGATGCCCGGCTCTTTGAACTGGGGCAGGTGGTCTTCCTGCCCGGCCAGGTTCGCGGCCAGGCGGCGGCCGATATCCTTCATGTCGGCGGCCCGCTCGCGCAGGTAGGGGTCCTCCATCCGCTCGAAAGCCTCGATGTACTCGCCGACAATCTTTTTCAGGGTGTAGACGGCGCCGTGCCCCTGTTTGATCTCGTCATGCAGACGCTCCAGAAAGCCTCGGTCCTCAAGAATCATCAGATGGGTGTGAAAAATGGCCGCCGCACTCTCCGACAGGCGCTCGGCCATGCGTTTTTCCAGGAAAATGGTCTGGATGCGGGTTTTCTCGAAGGCGCTGTCAAGTCGCGCGATCTCCTCCTCCACCTGTGCCTGTCCCTCGTCGCCAAGGTCGGCCAAGCCCAGCCCCGAGTCGAGGATGTGGGCGGGGCCGGAAACGACGCCGGGATAGGCTGTCGTTCCCCGCAGGGCGGCGCTGCGCGATTCTTCCCGGTTCGACTCCGTCGCGATCAGGGGCTTGCGGCTCTCTTCAAGCTGACGGATAAAGCGGCTGGTTTCTTCTTCTTTGCGGCGGATGGAGTCGAGAAGATTGGCGTTGATGACGATGGAGCTGATCTGAAAGGCAATGGTGGAGAGGGCGCTGATCTCCTGGGGGGTGAACTGCCTGGTCTCTTTGGTCTGGATGACGATGACCCCCAGGGGGCTCTTGCGGTCGAAGAGGGGGATGCCGAGAAAGGAGTGATAGCGCTCTTCCCCGGTTTCCTTGAAATAGCGATAGCGGGGGTGGGACTGGGGTTCCTGTATGGCGACGGCGTGGCGGCTCTCGGCGGCCATGCCGGTCAGACCCTCGCCGATCTGCAGGGTGACCTTTCCCACCGCTTTGCGCGAGAGCCCCTTGGTCGCCCGCAGGCGCAAGGTCAATCGATCGTCATCGAGCAGGTAGATGGAGCAGACCTCCGACTTCATGCGGCGGGCCACCAGGGTGACAATATTTTTCAGGGTCTCATCGAGGTCATGGGACTGCAGGATGAGAGTGCTGATGTCCTCCAGGGTGGTTACCCCCAGGCGTTCTTTGCCGGGTCTGGTCATATCGCGGTCCATGGGTGGCGGAATTGCTTGAAATGAACATCACGGGAGCAAAAACAACACCATGATAACAGCTGGTTTGAACTTCGCCATCGAAAAAATGCAATCGAGTCGATGCAAGATCGGATTCGGTGGCGGGACGATGCGGGCGTCTTTCTAATGAGTATGTGAGCGGCCTGCATAAAAAAAGCGCCGCCCAGGGGAGAGAGGGCCCGGGCGACGCCAAAGGGGGCAGTGGTGTGTTGTGGTGAAATCTGCCTTTATCCCCAAATATTAGTCATCGATGTAGTTAGCAATCACCGTGCCAATTCTTGATGACGGGGTTTTGCCTCTATTTGGGGGTTCGGGGCGGATATAGCTGGGAGGCTCTGTGCCGCATTTGGCACATGTGGGTGATGGGCAAGTGTTTGAAAAGAGCGGAGAGGCCTAGAAAAGGCCTCTTGTTGAGTGTGTCAATGGTGGCATGGTGCATGATGTAGGATTGTGCCAACCGCGGCTCAATTGCCGGCGGTTTGCTGAAAGTCGCTTCCTTTGAGGCCATAACGGTCCAGCAGGCGATAAAAGGTACGTCTGGGAATGCCGGCGGCCCGCGCCGCCGCCGAGACATTGCCGCCGGCTTCTTTCAGGTAGTTCTTGATGAGTCCCTTTTCGACGTGGGAAAGGTGTTTGTCGCGCTGCCGTCGAAATGATGCCTCGCCCTCAGAGCTGTCGTCTGCCGGTGTTTTCAGGGCGAGTTCGGCAAAGATGACGGGGAGGTTTTCCAGGCGGATGACCTGGTCCTGGGAGAGTACCGCCGCCCGCTCGATAATGTTCTGCAGTTCACGAATGTTGCCGGGCCAGGCGTACTGGCGCATGGCGTCGATGGCCCTGTCTTCGATGGCGACGATCGGTTTGTTCAGGCGGGTGCTGGCCCGGCGCAGAAAATGGCTCACCAGGTGTTCCAGGGACTGCAGGCGGTTGCGCAGAGGCGGCATGGTGATGGTGAAGACGTTGAGGCGGTAGAAAAGATCCTCCCGGAACCAGCCTTCGCGGATGCCGTTTTCCAGGTTTTTGTTGGTGGCGGCGATGAGCCGCACGTCGACCTTGATGGAGGCGTTGCCGCCGACGGGACGGATCTCGCCGCTGTCGAGGACGCGCAGGAGCTCGGCTTGCACCTTGGGGGTAATGTCGCCGATCTCGTCCAGGAAGATGGTGCCGCCGCCGGCGGCCTCGAAGAGGCCTTTCTTGTCGGCGGTGGCGCCGGTGAAGGCCCCTTTGCGGTGGCCGAAGAGTTCGCTCTCGAGCAGGCTGTCGGTCAGGGTGGTGCAGTTGACCGTGACCAGCGGCTTGTCGGCCCGGTGACTGTGGGCGTGGATGGCGCGGGCGGTGAGTTCCTTGCCGGTGCCGCTTTCGCCGCGAATGAGAACTGTGGTCGGTGTGGGACCGACCTGGCGGATAAGCTTGAGGACATCGAGGGTGTGGGTGTCGTCACCGATGATGGCGGCCTCGCCGTATTCCTGGCTGAGGGCGCGCTGGGCCAGTTCGTACTTCTGGGCGAGGTTGAAACGGTCTTCCTCCAGACGCTTGAGCGAATAGGGGAGGCACATGTCCTCTTCGGCCAGCCCCTGAAAGACGGCGACGGCATGTTCTCGGCAGGTCGGGTAGCCGCAGGCGCCGCAGTCGAGTTCGTCCCGCTCGACAAACTTGTTGGTTGCCTGCAGGATTTTGCGGATACTCTCGCCGCTGGGGGGCGGCAGACGCCGGAATTTATTCTTGAAGGATCGTCGCAGGTCCGGCAGTTTGCCCCCCTCCACATAGGCGGGAGAGGTGAGGGTTTCGACCTTGGCGTCGTGACTCTGGAAATAATCGATAATCAGGTTGCGCTTGGAAAAATTGGTCAGGCGGTTGTTTTTACCGGGCCCGCCGATGCAGCCGCCGTTGCAGAAGCGGATATCGACCCACTTGGGGGTGATGCGCCTGGCCGCCAGATCCTTGACCAGCTCCAGGGCGCTCTCTTCGCCGCCGGCGGAGATGAAGTCGGGATTGAGAAAGTCGTTGGGTACGTCAAAGGCCTGAAAGGGGCCGCCGGCAATGCCGAAGAGCCGGCCTGTCCCGGGCAGTAAACCATCGAAGGGGGAATCTCCCAGTCTGGGCAGATCGACGGGGTGGCTCTTGAGCATCTGGTTGAGCTCCTGGTAGGTGAGCACCACGTCAATGGCTCCGGCGACCTGTTCCGATTCGATTTCGAATTTTCCCGCAATGCACGAGCTGATATAGACGACCCGGGTCTGTGCTCCCCGGCGTCCCTTGATGAAGCGTCCGATGGCCACCATGGGGGAGACGATCCCCATCAGGTTGCGGACCAGCTGGGGATAGTGCCGCTCGATCAGGTCGACGATGGTGGGGCAGTGGCTGGAAATCAGCGGCTCGTCGCCCGGCTGACCGATCAGGCGGGCGTATTCGGCGCGGATGAGTTCGACCCCGGCCGAGCCCTCGTGTACTTCGCTGAAACCGAGCCGTTTGAGGCCGGTCGCCAACTGGCCGGGGCGCACGTCATGAAAAAAAGCGGGAAAAGAGCAGCCAAGCACGGCCACGACCGGATCCTTGCCGGCCAGCAGCCGCAGGGTCTCTTCCATGCAGTCGCTGATGATCTTGGCCTGCTGGGAGCACACCTTGATGCATTTGCCGCAGCCGATGCAGCGGTCGTGAATGACCTCGGCGTACTCCTGCTTGACCTTGATGGCCTTGACCGGACAGTTGCGCACACAAGCATAGCATTTGCGGCAGCGTTCCTTGACGGTAATGATCGGACCCATGCAGACTCCAGGCGCTCAGGGGAAATTGCGGGACGAGGCCGCTTCTGGGGCGGCAATGGGGCGATTGTGCCAGCGGTGGCACGGTGAGTCAACGGAAATATGGGGGGATGCGGTATACGTTCAGGGTGTCGAGAGCAGGCGCCGGTGACGGCCGACCTCGTCACTGAAGTGACAGGCGGCCAGATGACCCTGACCCTGGTCAGCCAGGGGCGGCACGCTGGTGTGGCAGAGGTCGCGGGCATAGGGACAGCGGGGATGGAAGGGGCAGCCCGCCGGGGGCTGGATCGCCGAGGGAATCTCCCCCTGCATCAGGTAGCGGCGGCCGCGCAGCGCGGGGTCGGGGATGGGGACGGCGTTGAGCAGGGCTTCGCTGTAGGGATGACGGGGAGAGCGATAGAGGGCCGCGGCCGGTGCCAGTTCGACAAGGCGCCCCAGGTACATGACCGCCACCCGGTCGCTGATGTGCTCGATGACCGAGAGGTCGTGGGCGATGAACAGGGTGGTGAGGCCGAATTCCTTCTGCACATCCTGCAGCAGGTTGATGACCTGGGCCTGGATGGAGAGGTCGAGGGCCGAAACCGGCTCGTCGGCGATGATGAGGCTGGGGCTTACCGCCAGGGCGCGGGCGATGCCGATGCGCTGGCGCTGGCCGCCGGAAAACTCGTGGGGGTAGCGGTAATAGTGCTCCTGTGTCAGACCGACGGTGTCGAGCAGTCGCATGACCTCATCCTTGATGGCACTCCCCTTGGCCAGACCGTGAATCTGCAGGGGTTCGCCGATAATGTCGCCGATGCGCATGCGGGGATTGAGGGACGAGTAGGGATCCTGAAAAATCATCTGCAGCTGCCGCCGCAAAGGACGCATGCCGGATCGGGAGCGCTTCAAGATGTTTTCGCCTTTGAACAGGATTTCGCCGGCATCCGCTTCGAGCAGGCGCAGGATGAGCTTGCCTGTCGTCGATTTGCCCGATCCCGATTCGCCCACCAGGCCGAGAGTTTCTCCCGGCATCAGCGCAAAGGAGACGCCGTCGACCGCCTTGAGGCTGAGCCGTTTGCCGCTTAAAGGGCCGGCGGAGACCGGGAATGTTTTGCTCAGGTTGCGGACTTCCAGCAGGGGTTCCATGATCAGCAGCTCCAGCAGCGCACGAAATGACCGGGTTCGACTTCCCGCAAGGGCGGCAGCTTGCCGCGCTGCGGCGCAAAGGGGGCGGGGCAGCGGTCGAGATAGGAGCTGCCCGGCGCCAGGTCGGTACCGACGGGCACTTGGCTGTCGATAGGCACCAGCCGGTCCTTTTTGTGCCCCAGGCGCGGTATGCAGGCCAGCAGCCCTTGGGTGTAGGGGTGGCGCGGCCGGCTGAAAATGACGTCGACGGCGGCCTGCTCCATGATCAATCCGGAATTCATGATGGCGACACGATCGGCCGATTCAGCCACGACGCCGAGGTCGTGGGTGATGAGCAGGGTGGCCATGCCGCGCTCCTGCTTGAGCGAGTCGAGCAGAGCCATGATCTGGGCCTGGATGGTGACGTCGAGGGCGGTGGTCGGCTCGTCGGCGATGAGCAGTTTGGGGTCGCAGGCCAGGGCCATGGCGATGACGACGCGCTGACGCATGCCGCCGGAGAGCTGGTGGGGGTATTCGTGGACGCGCTGGCGAGCCGAGGGGATGCCGACCTGATCGAGCAGATCGACGGCCGCGTCGAGGGCCTCCTTGCGGTCGAGGCCCTTGTGCAGGCGCAATACTTCGCCAATCTGTTCGCCGATGCGGAAGACGGGATTGAGAGAGGTCATCGGCTCCTGGAAGATCATGGCGATATCGTTGCCGCGGATGCGCCGCATCTCCTCGGGGAGAAGGCGGCGCAGATCCTGTCCCTCAAAGAGAATCTCGCCTTCAACGATACGCCCCGGTTCGGGCACCAGGCGCAGCAGGGAGAGGGCCGTGATCGACTTGCCGCAGCCCGACTCGCCCACCAGGGCCAGGGTCTCGCCGGCATCCAGGGTAAATTCCAGTCCGCGCACGGCCTTGACCAGGGCGTCGCGGGTGGGAAAATAGGTCATGAGGTTGCGGACTTCAAGCAGCGGCGGCATGGGATTCCTCGGGTTGGCAAAGCTGGCAACAATCTACACACAATTGCCAGACCGGTCAAGAAATGCCCTCGGCGAAAAGCTTCTCATTGGCAGGTGGCCGTGCTAGAATCCCCGCCTTTGATTTCCAATGGAAGAAAAGGAAGCACCCATGGCATTGACCGACATTCAGATCAACCGCATATTGACCACCCTGGTCGAAGAGACCGCCCTGAGCCCCTCCCAGGTCCGTAACACCGTCGAGCTGCTGCAGGAAGGAGCGACCGTCCCCTTCATTGCCCGCTACCGTAAAGAGCGTACCGGCGAGCTGGACGAGGTGCAGGTGCGCACCCTGGAGGAGCGCTTTGATTATTTCAAGGAGTTGGAAGAGCGCAAGACCACGGTGCTGGCCACCATCGACGAGCAGGGCAAGCTGACTCCGGAGCTGAAAGCCCGCATCGAGGCCTGCCGCCAGAAGAACGAGCTGGAAGACCTCTATCTCCCCTACAAGCCCAAGCGCCGCACCAAGGCCACCATCGCCCGGGAGCGCGGGCTGGAACCGCTGGCCGACCTCATCGCCGCCCAGCAGGTCAAAAGCGGCTCGCTACAGGAGCTGGCGGCGCCCTTCGTCGATTCCGACAAGGAGGTGGCCGACGCCGATGCCGCCCTGGAGGGAGCCGGTCACATCCTGGCGGAGCGTCTCTCCGAAGATGCGGACGTGCGCGCCCTCGTGCGCCGTCTGACCTGGGAGCAAGGGGTATTCATCTCCAAGGTGGCGCCGGACAAGGCTGGCACGGTCAGCAAGTTCGAGATGTACTACGACTATCAGGAGCCCCTGCGGCTGATTCCCTCCCACCGCATGCTGGCCATGCGCCGTGGCGAAAAGGAGGAGGTGCTGCGACTCTCCCTGCTGGCGCCGGAAGAGGAGATTCTCCGGGGGATGCAGGCCCGCCTCATTGCCGGGCAGAGTCTTTTCGTCAACTTTTTGCAGGGGGTGGCTGCCGATGCCTACCGGCGGCTGCTGGCCCCATCCATTGAGGTGGAGCTGCGTCTGGAGGCCAAGAAGGCGGCGGACGAGGCAGCCATCCAGATCTTTGCCGACAATCTGAAAAACCTGCTGCTGCTGCCGCCGGCGGGCAGCAAGCGGGTGCTCGGTGTGGACCCCGGCCTGCGCACCGGCTCCAAGCTGGCAGCGGTGGACGAGACGGGTCGCTATCTGGAAAACGTTACCATCTACCCCCACACCGGCGCCGGCAAGATCGCCCCCGCCCGGGCCGAACTGCTGCGGCTGCTCAAGACCCACGGCATCGAGATGATCGCCATCGGCAACGGCACTGCCAGCCGCGAGATGGATCAGTTCGTGCGCGAAACTCTGCGGGAAGCCGGGGTGCAGCTGCCGGTGGTCATCGTCAACGAGGCGGGTGCCAGTGTTTATTCGGCTTCGGATATCGCCCGCGAAGAATTTCCCGACCTCGACCTTACCGTGCGCGGAGCCATCAGCATCGCCCGGCGCCTGCAGGATCCGCTGGCCGAACTGGTCAAAATCGACGCCAAGAGCATCGGCGTCGGCCAGTACCAGCACGACGTCAGTCAGCCCGCCCTGAAAAAAGCGCTCGATGCCGTGGTGGAGAGCTGCGTCAACTATGTCGGGGTCGATCTGAAGACGGCCTCCTGGGCTTTGCTTTCCTACGTGTCGGGCATCGGCGAATCCCTGGCCCGCGCCATCGTACGCTACCGGGATGAGCACGGCGCTTTCGGCAGCCGCAAGGCGTTGCTCAAAGTGCCTCGCTTCGGCGACAAGGCCTTTGAACAGGCCGCCGGCTTTCTGCGCATCCGTGAGGGGGAGAATCCGCTGGACAACACCGCTGTGCATCCGGAGAATTATGCCCTGGTGAAAAGAATGGCCACCGACCTCGGTGTGTCGGTGGAAAAACTGGCCGCCAACGATGAACTCATCGGCCTTATCGACCTGAAACGCTACGTCGACGGCGAGGTCGGCCTGCCCACGCTGCGCGACATCGTCGCCGAGCTGAAAAAGCCCGGCCGCGACCCGCGCGAGGCCTTCCAGGCCGTGGCCTTCCGCGAGGATGTCGTCGAGATCGGCGACCTCAAGGAAGGGATGCTGCTGCAGGGGACGGTGACCAACGTGGCCGCTTTCGGCGCCTTCGTCGACGTCGGTGTGCATCAGGACGGCCTCGTGCATGTCAGCCACCTCGCCGACCGTTTTATCAAAGATCCCAACGAAGCGGTCAAGGTCGGCGAAATCGTCAAGGTCAAGGTGCTTGCCGTCGACGTGCCGCGCAAGCGCATCAGCCTCTCCATCAAGGAGGCTCTCCCCGGTGGCGGCGGCAACGACCGACCTCGTCCGGACAAGCCCCGGGAGCAGCGGCCCCGCAAGGACGAGGCGAGTTCCTGGGAGAAGGCGGGCTTTCGGGTGAAGAAGCGTTAACGACCGCTGTTGAAAGGATTTTCCATGAACATGAAATGGGTTGACCTGCATCTCCATTCGACCTGCTCCGACGGCCATTACTCACCGGCAGAGGTGGTGCATCGTGCGGCGGCGGTGGGGTTGGCGGCTGTCGCCCTGGCCGATCACGACAATATCGACGGCATCGAGGCTGCCATGGCGGCCGGGGAAGAGTTGGGGGTGGAGGTGCTCTCCGGGGTCGAACTTTCGGTGGTGTGGCAGGACTACACCGACATTCATCTTCTCGGCTACGGGTTTGACCATCATCATCCCGAATTGGTCGAAACCCTGGCTGCCTTTCAGGACTTTCGAGAGCGGCGCAACGAGATGATCGTGCAGAGGGTCAATGAGAAACTGGCACAGGAGGGACGTGCGCCCCTGGACTTCGACGAGGTGGCCGCCAGAGCCGGCGGTACCTTGGGGCGGCCCCACATCGCCATGGCTCTGCAGGAAAAAGGCTATGTGCGCGGCAGCGAGGACGCTTTTCAGCGTTACCTTATCCCCTGCAATGTGGAAAAGCGCAACTTTCCCATCGACGAGGCCATGGCCCTGATTCAGCGGGCCGGAGGAGTGACGGTGCTGGCCCATCCCCCCTTCATCACCACGGACAGGACGGCCTTTCTGGGCCTGCTCGACACCTTCGCCGCCCTGGGGCTCGATGGGGTCGAGGCGTATAATTCGGGCTCCAGTCTCGATGACATCGACTGGTATATCACCCAGGCGCGTCGGCGTGGACTCATCGTCACCGGCGGCTCCGATTTTCACGGGCCGGACACGGGCCTGATCGCCATCGGTTCGGGACGCGGTCAGCTCAAAATCCCCTATCGCTGTGTCGAGGATATTCGACAGGTGCTGCACCGGCGCTATGGTTCGCCGGACTAAAGAGAGGTCTTGATGCATTCCACCACCACCTTTTTCGCAACGGCTCCCAAGGGGCTGGAGGCGCTGCTGGCCGATGAACTGCGGGGGCTGGGGGCTCAGGAGGTCAAGGAGACGCGGGCGGGTGTCAGTTTTAGCGGCTCTCTGGCCGTCGGCTACCGCGCCTGCCTGTGGTCGCGGCTGGCCAGTCGCATCCTGCTGACCCTGGCCAATTTTACGGCGACGACCTATGAAGAGCTCTACGCCGGGGTCCAGGCCATTGACTGGCGGGAGCATCTGGGCGAGGAAGGCTCCCTGGCGGTGGACTGCAACTGCGTGCAGTCGCCGCTGCAGCATTCCCACTACGCCGCGCTTAAGGTCAAGGATGCCATCGTCGACCAGTTGCGTGACATGCGCGGACAGCGGCCGTCGGTGGAGCTGGAGCGGCCGTCGATCCGGGTCAACGTCCATGTCCAGCGAGAGCAGGTGAGTCTGAGCCTCGATCTGTCGGGGGAGAGCCTGCATCGCCGGGGCTATCGGCAGGAGCAGGTGCTGGCGCCGGTCAAGGAAAACCTGGCGGCGGCCATTCTGCTGCGGGCCAACTGGCCGCAGATTGCGGCCGCTGGCGGCGCCCTGGTCGATCCCATGTGCGGCTCGGGCACACTGGTGTTGGAGGCCGCTCTGATGGCGGCAGATATTGCCCCCGGTCTCAGCCGCCCCTATTTCGGCTTTCTCGGCTGGCAGGGGCACGACGACGCGGTCTGGCAAGACCTGCTGGGCGAAGCGGCAGCCCGCCGGCAAGCCGGGCTGCAGACGCTGCCCCCCCTGTTCGGCTTCGACCTCGAAGCCCAGGCGGTGCGGGCGGCGCAGGCCAACGCCCGGCAGGCCGGGCTGGAGACGGCCGTCATTTTTGAGAAACGCGAAGTCGCTGAGCTGGTAGCGCCGACCGGCCCGGAAGGACAGGGCGGTCTGGTGCTGACCAACCCCCCCTATGGCGAGCGCCTCGGCGAAGTCAACCAGCTGCGCTCTCTCTACGCCCAACTTGGCGAGCGGCTGAAGGAGCACTTTGTCGGCTGGAAAGCCGCCGTCTTTACCGGCAATCCCGATCTGGCCCGGAACCTGGGTTTACGTGCCCGCCGGAAGCACAGCTTCTTCAACGGTGCGCTCCCCTGCCAATTACTCCACTTCGATGTGGATCCCCAGTGGTTTTACGGGGCCGACGTTTCGGAAGAAACCCGCCACGCCGCCCGGACTCCCGGGGCTGAAATGTTCGCCAACCGCCTGAAGAAGAACCTGCGCACCCTGGGGCGCTGGGCGCGGCAGAACGACATCTTCTGCTACCGTCTTTACGACACCGACATGCCCGAGTACGCCGTGGCCGTCGATATTTACGGCGACTGGGTCCATGTGCAGGAATACGCACCGCCCGCTACTGTCGATGCCCGCCAGGCGGCAATCCGGTTGCGGGAGATCCGGGCCGTGCTCCCCGAAGTGCTGCAGCTGCCGCCTGAACAGATCGTCTTCAAGGTGCGGCAGAAGCAGAAGGGGAGTACCCAGTACGAAAAACTCGCCCGTCGCGGCGAACTGCTCAAGGTGGGGGAGAGCGGCTGCAGTTTTCTGGTCAATCTCACCGATTACCTCGACACCGGTCTCTTTCTCGACCACCGTCTCACCCGGCAGCTCATCGCCGAGCTGGCCTCCGGCAAGACCTTTCTCAACCTCTTCGCCTACACCGGCTCGGCAACGGTCTACGCCGCCAAAGGGGGCGCGGTCGCCACCACCACCGTGGACCTGTCGCGAACCTACCTGGACTGGGCCCAAAAGAACATGGCCGTCAACGGCTTCACCGGCAGCCGCCATGAATTCATCCAGGCCGACTGCCTCAAGTGGCTGCGCCAGGAGAAGCGGCGCTTCGATCTGATCTTCCTCGATCCGCCCACCTTCTCCAACTCCAAGTCCATGACCGACAGTTTCGATGTGCAGCGCGATCATGTCCCCCTGCTGCGAGACACGGCCCGATTGCTCAATCCTGGCGGGGTATTGATCTTTTCCAACAATAACCGCAAGTTCAAAATGGAGGCGGCGGCCCTGCCCGAACTGCAGATCGAGGATATCACGGCAAAAACCATCCCGCGGGATTTCGAGCGCAATCGCCGTATTCACAACTGCTGGAAGATTCAAAAGAAATAAACCGGCCTCGCGCCCGTTCGCTTTGCTCTCTTGAGCACAGAGAACGCAGAGATAGACAAATTTTTTATGGTTTTCTCTGCGTGCTCTAGCGACTGAAAGGAGCGGGCGAGAAATCGGTCTGCCTGGAGGAGTTTTATGCCGACGATCGATGATGTGAAAGCTTTTCTGGTTCCACAAGGGATCGAAGTGCGGGAGTTTGCCGAACCGACGCCGACCTGCGAAACTGCCGCGGCGGCGGTTGGTTGCCAGCCGGCCCAGATTGCCAAGAGCGTCCTTTTGCTGGTGGGGGAGAATCCCGTGCTGGTGGTGACCTGTGGTGATACCAAGGTGAAGAGTTCGAAGCTCAAGAAAGCCACGGGGCTGTCGGGGAAAGTGCGTCTGCCCGAGGCGGACGAGGTCATTCGCCACACCGGCTATGCGCCGGGCGGGGTCTGCCCCTTTTTGCTGTCGCCGCAATTGCCGGTGCTGTTGGACGAATCTCTGGCGCGCTTTGAGCGGGTTTATGCCGCCGCCGGCAACGCCCATTCCGCCGTGCCCGTGACCCTGGCGCAGCTGCAGGAGATCACCGGTGGCAGGCGGGCGGAGGTTTGCGATCTGATTTCGCCCTAAGTTTTAATCCGGGCATTTTCTTTGCAGAAAAATTCCGAAACACGGCTTTTCGTCTTTTTTTGGGTCAAATGCCCGACATGCCCAAACAGCGCCGGCCGGATTCCACCTGTCTCGGAGAATCAAGATTATGCCTGTACGCAAGACCCTGGTGATGCTGATAACGATGTTGCTCCTGCTGCTGACCGCCGCGCCGGTTTTTGCCATGCAGGGGCATATCCCCTTGCCGGAGGGGATCCGCGCCGACACCATTCTGGTCGAAAAGGCGGCCAGACTTTTGACACTCTATCGGGACGGCGAGCGCATCAAGAGTTACCGCATTTCCCTCGGAGGCAAACCTGTCGGACCCAAAGTGCGCCAGGGGGACCTGCGTACGCCGGAAGGGCGGTACCGGATTACCTTGCGCAATGAACAGAGCCGCTTTCACCGGGCGCTGCGCATCTCTTATCCCAATACCCGTGATCTGCGCCGGGCGCAAAGCCTTGGCGTTTCCCCCGGCAGCGATATCATGATTCACGGTCTGGGTGAACGATTCGCCTGGCTTGGCCGCCAGCATTATCTGGCGGACTGGACCGAAGGGTGCATCGCCGTTACCAATGAAGAGATCGAAGAAATCTGGCGCCTGGTTCCCGACGGGGCGGGCGTCCTTATCCTGCCTTGAAAAACTTTTTTCCGCGAAAGGGGGCTGCTTGATGGCCATCGAGGAAGGTTCGCACAGCAAGGCCATAGGGTATATCCTCTGGCTTTTCGGTTTTACGGGTTCTCACCGCTTCTACTACGGCAAACCCATCACGGGAACAATCTATTTCTTTACGCTTGGTCTGCTCGGCATCGGCTGGCTTATCGACCTTTTTCTCATCCCCGCCATGGACCGCCAGGCCGAGCTGCGTTTTTCGCCTGGCCCCATCGATTACAATCTGACCTGGATTCTGCTGACCTTTCTGGGCCTCTTCGGTGTCCATCGCATGTACATGGGCAAGTGGATTACCGGTTTCGTCTATCTGTTGACCGGAGGGATTTTCGGTCTTGGCTACATTTACGACTACTGGACCCTGAACGAACAGATCGCCCTGATCAACCGGCGGTGATCCGAATGGATAAACCGACCGATTGCGACACCTTTCCCTGCGAGGCCCTTTCCGCCGCCGTCCGCCAGTTCAACGAGGGTCGCTACTTTGTGTGTCACGAAACCCTGGAGGATCTGTGGAAGGATGAAGCCGGGCCGGTGCGGGATCTGTACAAGGGAATTTTGCAGATCGGTATCGGCCTGCTGCACTGGCAGAAGGGCAATTTTGGCGGGGCCTGCGCCCTGCTGAAAGGGGGGATCGGCTACCTGCACCCTTTTGCTCCTGTCTGTCGCCGCATCGATGTGCAGGCCCTGCTGCGGGACTCCGAGCGCTTTCTGCAGCGGTTGCAGGCCACCGGCGCCGCGCACATGGCCGACATTCCGGGTTCGCTGGTGCCGCGGATCGCGTGGCGGGAAGATGCCTGCTGATCGTTTTTTTCCTGTCGATTACTCAGCCCGCCCAAAATGAAGATTGAAACAGTCATAAAAAGACATTTTCGAGCGCCAGTTTTCGTGTTATATAAAAATCTCGTCAGATGAGACGCGATAGACTCATGATCTTCAATTGTCCGGCACGACGTCTGCCGGCGTTAGGTGGAGGGACCCCATGAATCAGAAACCCACGGTGCTGGTCGCCGATAGAGACGAGGATTTTCTCGCTCAGGTCGGTGCTCTTCTCGATCGCATGGATTTCAAAGTTCTGCCGGTAAAGAATGGCGCTGAACTTTTGGATGCGGTGAATGTCATGCTTCCCGATATCATTCTGGTCGACGTCGATCTCCCCGAGCCTGGCGGCCTGTCGTCTCTCAAGGCACTCAAGGAGGCCGGCCAGCTTTCGCGGGTTCCCGTGGTGCTGGTGTCGGAAAAGGCCGACATGGGCATCTATAGGCAATGCCAGGATTATGGACCCTGCAGCTTTCTCATGAAACCTCTGCTGGTCGAGGAGCTGCATTCAGCCCTGCAACTCGTTCAGGTCCGGGACACCGGCGGACGTAAGCGCCTCCGCGCCCCCTTCAAGGATACGGTGGTGGTGCGAGCTGCTGGGCGAGCGCTTCAATGCCCTGGGGTCACCCTGTCGGAAGGCGGCGTCTGTGTGCAGCAGAACCCTCCTCTGCCGGTAGGAGCCGCCGTGGAGGTTGTCCTCGCGCTGCCGACGGGCGGGCCGTTGACGCTGGGCGGACGGGTGAGTTATGTGCAGCAGGAACAAGCCGGGGGCGGCGATGGTCCCTCCATGGCGATCGTATTTGATCCCGTCTCGGCGGAGGTCTCGACACGTGTGCGGGAATTCGTTATCCTCCTGCTTGTTGGCGATATGCTGGATGAACAAGGGGCGTGCGCGCCCTGAGCGGTAAAGAGATTTATCAAAGGAGGAAGGAATGGATTATCAGATGATTCACGTCTGCCTGCGGGTGTTCAACCTGGAGGCTTCGGAAAAATTCTATCGGGAAGCTTTTGGCTTCGAAGTGTCCAGGCGCCTCGATTTTGACGAGCAGGGTTTCACCCTTTGCTACATGCGCGCTCCCGGGCAGACCTTCGAGCTGGAACTGACCCACAATCACGATCGCGACAAGCCCTACGAGATTGGGGACGGCTATTCCCACATCGCCGTATCCGTCAAGGACCTCGAAGCGTCTCACCAGCGTCACGAGGAACTGGGTCTCAGCCCGCGTCCAATCAAGGGGCTGGGAGATGCCGTGGGAAGGTTTTACTTTCTGGCCGATCCCGACGGCTATATGGTCGAAGTCATCCGGGCCTGACCGGCGTACTGGTCAAGCTGGAAAAGGCAGGAAGCAGGGGTCCCATGGGGCCCCTTTTTTGATGGTGCCCTCAGGCGGCCCAGAGGGTGTGCTCCAGCAGGATTCTGGCGCCGATGCCGATGAGGATCAGCCCGCCCAGGATTTCCACCCGCGGCCCCCACAGGGTGCCGATGCGGCGCCCCAGAAACATTCCGACTACGGTCAGAACGCCGGCGACGATACCGATTACTGCGGCCGGAATCCAGATGCTCACTCCGATCATCGCCAGGGTCAGGCCCACGGCCAGGGCATCGATACTGGTGGCCAGGGAAAGCATGACCAGGGTCATGCCGCGGGTCGGATCTCTGTTGTCCCGTTCTTCCTCGGAATGAAAAGCCTCCCGGATCATTTTGCCGCCGACAAAAGCCAGCAGGGCGAAAGCCAGCCAGTGGTCGTAAGCCGTTATCCACTGCTGCACGGTCAGACCGGCGAGCCAGCCAAGGATGGGCATGAAGGCCTGGAAGAGGCCGAAGTGAAAGCCGAGGCGAAAGAGATGACGACCGGTAAGGCGCTCAAGAGTCAGGCCGGCCCCGAGGGCGACGGCAAAGGCGTCCATGGCCAGCGCCAGGGCGATACCGATAAGGGTTGTGTTTGACATGGCAGCAGCTTTCGCGTGGAATCAAGCCTTTTGGTGAGCTTGCACCGGGAGGTGATTCTCGACCACCTCAGGACAAAAGTCAACGTTGTGACGTGGCCAGTCGGCTTGGTGGTTGCGAAAAGTACCCAAGCGTATTATTCTTGCTGGCAGATTTTTCGTGTGTTCATTCCAAAGCATCGCGACGAAATTGTCGACAGAGGAATAAGAGCGGAAAGGAAGACAAATGAAGAAATTGCTTTTTGCCATACTGTTCATAGGGGTTTTAAACTGCAATGCCCTCGCTTTTCAGAAGGATGGTTGTGGGGCAGGGGAGTGCCGCCAATGCCACAGCCTCTCACCGCAAGAAGCCGGTGAATTGCTCAAGGATGGCGTGGACAAGGTGTTGCGGGTCGACTTTGCCGAAGTTCCCGGTCTCTGGCTGGTGGAAGCCGAAAAGCAGGGCAAACGGTTTCCTCTTTACGTCGATTTTTCCAAAAGCTACGTGGTGGCGGGAAACGTCATCCGCCTGAAAGACGGTAAGAACCTGACCAGCCAGCGTGAGGCGGAACTCAACCGCGTTGATGTCAGCCGCATTCCTTTGCAGGATGCTCTCGTCCTGGGGAACTCCCAGGCGTCGACCCGCGTGATTGTCTTTACCGATCCCGAATGCCCCTACTGCAAAAAGCTGCATGTCGAACTTCAGGAAGTGGTGCGTCGCGACCCGGATATCGCCTTTCTGATCAAATTATTCCCCCTCAAGATGCACCCCAAGGCCTACGGGATCTCCCAGAGCATCATCTGTGCCGGCTCGCTGGAAATGCTGGAAGACAGCTTTGCCGGAAAACCGGTGCCTGTTCCCCTCTGCGATACGGATGTGGTGGATCAGACCATTGCCTTGGCCCCGCAACTGGGTATCCGCTCGACCCCCACCCTGGTCCTCCCCGATGGTCTGGTGGCTCCCGGCTACAAGAAGGCCGACGATCTGCTGAAGCTTATCAAGGGGCAGTAGGCAGGGGACCGGGAACGCTCCGGTGCGGCTAAACTTCTTGCTTTATCTTCACCTATCTGCTAATAAAAACCACTTGCGTTAAGTGGTTGAGAATATCATGGAGGACGAAACGATATGGGTTTGATGACGGGAAAACGCGGCATTGTTTTTGGTGTCGCCAACGATATGAGCATCGCCTGGGGAGCTGCCCAGCAACTTAAGGAAGCCGGCGCCACCCTGGCCTTCACCTATCTCAATGAAGCGCTGGAAAAGCGGGTTCGCCCCCTGGCCGAAAGCCTGGGGTCCGACCTGATCCTCCCCTGTGACGTCGGGCGGGATGAAGACATTGAAGCGGTTTTCGCCAAGGTAAAAGAAGTCTGGGGGGATATCGACTTTGTCGTGCATTCCGTCGCCTTCGCCAACAAGGACGACCTCAAGCGCCCCTTCAGCGAAACGAGCCGCGAAGGTTTCAAACTGGCCATGGATATCAGCGCCTACTCTCTGGTGGCCGTCACCCGCTATGCGGCACCTTTGATGAAGAACGGCGGTAGCGTTGTTACCCTGACTTACCTCGGTGCCACCCGCGCCGTGCCCAACTACAATGTCATGGGCGTGGCCAAAGCGGCCCTGGAGGCCTCGGTGCGCTACCTGGCCGCCGAACTTGGCGAGAAGAAGATCCGGGTCAATGCCGTGTCGGCTGGCCCCATTAAGACGTTGGCTGCCTCGGGCGTCGGCGGGCTGCGTGAGAAGCTCAAGCTGATGGATCAGTACGCCCCTCTGCGCCGTGCCGTTGATCAGCAGGATGTGGGCAAGTCCGTCGTTTACATGGTCTCCGATCTCTCCAGCGGTGTGACCGGCGAAGTTCATTTCGTCGATGGCGGGTTCAGCACCGTCGTGCCCGCCTGAGAAAGCGGGTCTTGTTGACAGTACACAAGGGCCCGCAAGGGCCCTTTTCTTTTAGGGGGACCACCGGTTGATCCACGGTAATGTCACCGGGCTCAAGCCCAGCCAGCTCAAAGCTCTCGAAAGGATCGCCAACAGGCGGATTCCCGTCGGTGAGGTCGTTACCGCCGAACTGGCCCGCTATCTGACGGAGCGCTCCTTCGAGATCGGCCGGCAGCTCGGGATTATCGTCGACCGCCAGGGGGTGGTGCAGTATGTCATCGTCGGGGACGACCGGGAAATCGTTATTCCCGATCTTTCCTCCTACGCCTTGGGTCGCAGCGGGTTGCGGGGGCTGCGCTGTATTCACACCCACCTTAAGGAAGAAGCCCTCTCCCAGGACGATCTCACCGACCTGGCCCTGCTGCGCCTCGACCTGATGATGGTGCTGACCGTGGGACAGCAGGGTCTCCCCGGCAAGGTCCATTACGCCCATCTGCTGCCTCCCAACCCGGAGGGCAAAAGCGTCGAAGTTCTGAGCGCCCCGTCCATCTACGCTCTGGACCTGGAGGCGGCGGCCTTTTTCCGTTCCCTGGACGAGGAACTGGAACGGAAGATGGCCGAAACCATTGATCTGGCTGACACCCGGGAGAAGGCCATCCTGATCTCGGTAAGCCAGCAGGGGCGCCAGCAGGTGGAGGATTCTCTCGATGAGCTGGCTGAGCTGGCCCGCACGGCCGATGTGCTGGTCGTCGACCGGGTCATGCAGCGTCCGCGGCAGCTTAATCCCAAATACCTGATGGGCGAGGGGAAAATCAAGGAAGTGGTCATCGCCGCTCTGCAGCAGGGAGCCACCCTGCTGGTCTTCGATCAGGATCTCAGCCCGACCCAGGTGCGTTCCCTGTCGGCCATCACCGACCTTAAGGTCGTTGACCGTTCGCAGCTCATCCTCGATATCTTTGCCCGCCGGGCCCATACCCTCGACGGCAAGGTGCAGGTCGAACTGGCCCAGCTCAAATATATTCTGCCGCGCCTCATGGGAAAAGGCACTGCTTTTTCACGGCTGATGGGCGGTATCGGTGGGCGCGGGCCGGGAGAAACTAAGCTGGAGATCGATCGACGGCGCATCCGTGATCGCATCTCCCGCCTGGAAAAGCAGCTGCAGAACCTGGAAAAAGGGCGGCGGCAGCGCCGGCAGCGGCGTATTCGCACCGACATCCCCATCGTCTCGATCGTTGGTTACACCAATGCTGGCAAATCCACTCTGCTCAATGCGCTCACCCAGAGCCAGGTGCTGACGGAAGACCTCCTGTTCGCCACCCTCGACACGGCAACACGACGCCTGCGTTTTCCTATGGAACGCGAGGTCATCATCACCGATACCGTCGGCTTTATCCGCCACCTGCCCAAAAGCCTGATGGGAGCCTTCAAGGCTACACTGGAAGAGCTGGAAGATGCCGACCTGCTGCTGCATGTCGTCGACCTTTCCAATCCGCGTTTCGAAGAACAGATGGCCGCCGTCGAGAAAATTCTGACCGATCTTGAGCTGCACCGCATCCCCCGTCTGCTGGTTTTCAACAAAATCGACCTGGTTCCGCCAGAAGAGGTCCCACCCCTGTGCCGCCGCTTTGAGGCTATCCCGGTCAGTGCCCGTGACCGCGCCACTTTCGTGCCGCTGTTGCATGAACTGGAGCGCCGTTTCTGGCCGGACTCGGACGGAACTCCTTGACACACAAAGGGTTTCCATGTAGTTTTGGCCTTCGGAAAACGGGAGGTTGTTATGAAAATACCGGGGGCTATCGCCCTGTTTCTCTTGCTCGCAGCATGCACACCGACATTCATGGGAATGTCGGGTTCCGGCTCTTCAGCCCCTGAAGAAAGTGCTGCCAGCGAAAACCGACTCAGCGAACACCTGTCCCTGCTGGTCCACTCCGATCAGGCTTTAGCCTATTATTCCCTCCTCGATGCCGATGTGGACCTCTCCTCTCTCGATCCTCTCGCCTTGTCCGATGACGATGAACTGCTGCTCCTTTCCGATGAGCAGACCCCTCCCGACGATGAAGGGGTCAATGTCGTTCCCGCTGAGGTCACTTTTGATTTTCCGGTAGTGGAAAACGAAAAGGTCCAGTATTTCATCGACTATTACGCCCGGCGCAGTCCGACCGCATTCCGGCGCTGGCTTGAGCGTTCGGGCCGCTATCTTCCTATGATGCGGCAGATTTTTGCCGAAGAAGGGCTGCCGCAGGACCTGACCTACCTGGCCATGATCGAATCGGGCTTCAACAATCGCGCCTACAGTTGGGCTCATGCGGCCGGCCCCTGGCAGTTTATCGAGAGCACCGGCAAAATTTTTGGTCTGCGGAATGACTGGTGGCGCGATGAACGCCGCGATTTTGAAAAATCGACCCGGGCGGCGGCGCGTTTTCTCAGGGATCTGCATCGCCAGTTCGACGGTGAATGGTATCTCGCCATCGCTTCCTACAATGCCGGTGGCGGCAAGTTGCGCCAGGCCATTCGCAAGTACAAAACCCGGGATTTCTGGGAGCTCAGCCACGGTTCCTATCTGCAGAACGAAACCAAGAATTATGTACCCAAGCTGCTGGCGGTGACCCTGATTGCCAAGGAACCGGAAAAGTACGGCTTCACCGATCTGGAGTACGAGCAACCCCTCGATTTCGAGGTGGTTCGCATTCCCAGTGCCACGGATCTGGAGATTGTCGCTGATCTTTGCGGCGTCCCCTATGATGAGATTAAAGCTCTGAACCCCGAGTTGAAGCGCTGGTCTACCCCTCCTGGCGAGCAGGATTACGCCCTGCGGATCCCGGTGGGTACCCTGGGGGCCTTTACCGAAAAGTACGCCGCCATTCCTGCCAGCGAGCGGGCCAAATATGCACGCCACCGCATCCGGCAGGGCGATACGCTGCTCGCTCTGGCCAAAACACACGGCATTCGCGTGGATGACATCATCGCCCTGAACAATATCAAGAATCCCCGTGCCCTCAGGGTGGGGATGGATCTCATCCTGCCGCTAAAAAAAGGATTTACCCACCGGCCCATCAATGAACTTTCCGACGATTATGTGCGCAGCAAAAGAGCGACCTACACTGTTCGCAAAGGCGACAGCCTCTGGAGCGTGGCCCGGCGGTTCGGGGTGAGGGAAAAAGAGTTGCGGGTGTGGAATCGCCTGGGCTGGAGCAATGTCATCCGCCCCGGCCAGACCCTTATCGTCAGCGCCACGTCGGCCAAACCCGTCAAGACAGCCGCCAAAAAGACCGGCCCGGTGCGCAAGATAGTCTATCGCGTCAAGTCCGGCGATACCCTCTGGGGTATCGGCAGACAATTTGATGTGGGGGCGCATCAGATCATGGACTGGAACAATCTGTCCAAAGAACATGTTCTGCGACCCGGGGAGAGCCTGACCCTGATGGTCCGGGAAGATTTTCGGGGCTGAAGATCTTTCTGACGCCGGATATTTTTTGACTTTTATCTGACCCGTTGCTAAACTTCCCCATTTTCATTTCCTCCGGAAAGGATTGCCCGTTTTATGTACAATCTTCTTATCTCCATGCTCATCGGTACGACCGCGGCCGTCGCCCTTACTCTGTTTGCCGAGGTCGACTACTGGATTGCCGTGATCGCCGGCGTCATCGCCTTTGCCATCCCCTTTTTCCTCATCACCCGTGGTATCATGAAAAAGATCGGGGAGTTGATGAATATTGCCCAGCGCGATATTCAGGCGGGACGCTCGGAAAAAGCCATTAAAACCCTTGAGTCCGGCTTCAAGTACGCTAAGTGGCAGTTTTATATCAAATCCCAGGTCAATGCCCAGATCGGCATGATTCTGTACATCAAGCAGGACTTCGCCAAAGCCTTCGATTATCTGCAGAAGGGCTTCGTGCGTCACTGGGTTGCCATGGGGATGCTGGCCGTCTGCTACATGAAGAAGCAAAAAACCTCCAAGATGATCGAGACCTTCGAGAAGGCGGTTGGCGGCACCAAGAAGGAACCCTTTCTCTGGAATCTCTATGCCTTTTGCCTGGAAAAGGTCGGAGAGCGGGAGAAGGCGGTTTCCATCATGGAAAAGGGACTCAAGAAAGTTGGCGGCCATGAAACCCTGCAGGCCAATCTGGAGGCCCTGAAAGAAGGACGGCGGATGCGGATGATGGATTACGGCGACATCTGGTATCAGTTTCACCTCGAAAAGCCCGGCGCCCTCATCAAGCAACAGACCAAGGCTATCCAGGGACGTCGCAAAATCGTGAGGCGCTAGTTTTGAGCCGCAACAAAAAATCCGAAAACGGCTTGACCTGTACCCCCTTCAAGGCCTTGAAGGGGGTACAGTTTTCTGAAGCCACCGAACCTTCGAAAAAATCTCCCGAGGCGGCAACCGAACCGGTTGTGGCGGAAGAGAGCGCGGATACAGAAGCTCTCTTTGCCTTGGAAATGGCCCGCCTTGGGCTCGATGCATCCGCTATGGACAGGGACGAGGATGAGGACCTTCAGGGCGAAACGCCCCCCTCCGCCGAGCAGCGGGAAGAGCCTCTTACGGAACAGGATCTGTTTCTGCAGGCGCTCGGTAAAATGGAAGTGACCTTTGCGGATGAATACCCGGAGGAGGAAACGCCAGAAGCCACTCCCCGGCGCATGAAGCTGCTGCGTAAGGGGAAGCTGCGTCCCGAAGCGAATCTTGATCTGCATGGACTCACGCGGGAGGAGGCGCGGACCAGGGTGCGCTTCTTTCTGGAAGATTCCCTGTATCACCGGCGCAAAGTGGTGCTGGTAATTACCGGGCGGGGAAAGAGCTCAGGCAAGGAGCCGATCCTGCGCGACGACATGGAGCGCTACCTGGAGCAGGAAGGGCGCGCCTGGGTCAGCGAGTGGGGGCGGGCTCCCAGGCAGTACGGAGGTGAGGGCGCGCTGGTGGTTTTTCTGCGCTCCCGTGATTAAACGAGAAAGGCCGGGCGATCTGCCCGGCCTTTCTTTATTCTGGACTGCTCTCTTCCTTTTTCGCAGTGGCTGGTTTCTTCAGGCGGGCCGGCCGCTTGGCGGCAGGTTTGTCCGATGCCGCTTCGTCGGCGGCAGGTTTTTGCACCGGAGTCGCCTGGGCGACCTCCGGCGGGTCGGCCAGATCTGTCGTTTTCACTGTGTCGCTCTTTTTGGTGGTGGTGCGTCGCCGGCTTCTGGCCGCCGGTTTTTTCTCCTCAGGGGCCTTGGCTGGGCTGGTTGGGTCCGCCTGCGATTCCGTCTTGTCGGTGCCCGGCATCTTTTCCTCAGGCGTTTCTACCAGCTTTTTGGCCGTGCTTCGGCTCCGCCTGGCCCGTGCCGGTTTGGGTGCGGGTTTCCCTTGTGGCGTCGAGGCCTTTTCGTCCGATTTGCTGCTCTCGGCCGGCTCCGGGGACGTCTTCTTGCTGGGCTCTGGAGATTCCTGAGATGGTTCTGTCCGATCGACCTCAGCCTTTCCGGCCTTTTCCTTCTGCTCCTCCCCAGTCGGCGTCGTCGTTTTGCTCGGCCGCCGTCGGCGCTTTTTCTGGGTGGTCTCGTCGCCTTTTCCGGTCACGCCCTCGCCGGCCTGGATCGCATCGGCCCCAGTTGAAGAGGGCTCCGGTGTCGGCTCGGCGGGGATTTCCCCTGGGGTCTCGGGCGTCGTCGCTGTCTGCTGTTCGGCCGTGGCGGCTTCCGTTTCCTGTGCGGGCGATTTGCCCGTAGAGGGTTTGCGTCTGCGGCGGGGACGTTTTTTGGGCGGGGTGGCTTCCGCTGCGGCCGGCTCGGCTTCCGTGGCCGGGCTGGCGGCTTCTTCGGGAGTCGACTCCTCCTCTTCGGCCGCAGCCTGGGAAGCCTCCTCCGTCGTTTCGATATTTGCCTCGGCGCCTTCTGCCGGTTTTTTCTTCCGGCGCCGCCGCCGTTTTTTGCCCTCTTTTTCCGGTTCCGCCGGCTTTTCCGTCCGGGCCAGCACGCTTTCCTCCTCGCTGGCCGTTTCGCCGGCGAGGGTCTGGGGATGGGAGGCACTGAATTCGACGGGGGCGACATCCTCTCGGCTGTCTTTTTCCCTCTTCTGGAATGTCAGCTCCATCTGGCCGGCGATGAGGTCGGGCTTGCCTTTAATGGTGATGGAGACATTGCGTGACCGTTCGAGTTCAAGGAGTTCCTCCCGCTTGCTGTTCAGCAGATAGGTGGCTACTTCCAGGGGCACCTCGCCTTCGATGCGGTCGATCTGGCCGCGGGCGATACCGCCGTATACCTTGCGCAGAAAAGCGATAGCCTGCGTCTCGACACTCTTGATCCGCCCCGTACCATGGCAATGGGGGCAGGTATTGTAGGTTCCCTCGGCCAGGGCTGCCTTGATGCGCTGGCGGCTCATTTCCAGCAGGCCGAACTGTGAACTGATGCGGCCGACGGTGACGCGGGCCTTGTCGTCTTTCAGGGCGTCCTTGAGATTTTTTTCCACCTCGCGAATATGCTGACGGTCGCGCATGTCGATGAAGTCGACGACGATCAACCCGCCCAGGTCGCGCAGGCGCAGCTGGCGGCCGATCTCCGTGGCCGCTTCGAGATTGGTCTTGTAGGCGGTGGACTCGACGCCCTGCTCCCCGGCCATTTTTCCTGAATTCACGTCGATGGCCACCAGGGCCTCCGTCGTGTCGATGACGATGGAGCCGCCCGAGGGCAGCGCCACCTTGTTTTTGCTGATGGTTTCGATCTGCTCCTCGATCTGGTAGCGGGCGAAGATGGGGCGGCGCTCCTGGTGCAGTTTGACCAGATGCGCGTGTTCGGGCATGACCTGCTGGAAAAAATCCTTGGCTTCCTGAAAAACCTTGGCATCGTCGATGAGGACTTCGTCCATATCCTTGCTGAAGTAGTCCCGAATGGAGCGGATAACCAGGTTGGATTCACGGTAAATCAGGGCGGGGGCGCGTACTTTCTCGCTGAGCTTGACGATGTTGCGGTACAGGCGGATCAGGTAATCGAGGTCCCGGCCGAGTTCTTCACGGCTCTGGCCGATACCGGCGGTCCGCACGATATAGCCGATGTCCTCGGGCAAATCGAGGGTGGACATCGTCTCCTTAAGTTTTTTGCGCTCCCCTTCGCTTTCAATCTTGCGGGAGATCCCCTTGGTGTCGCTCTCCGGCATCAACACCATGTAGCGGCCGGGGAGGGACAAAAAGGTGGTCAGGGCCGCACCTTTGGTGCCGCGTTCCTCCTTGACGATCTGCAGCAGCAGTTCCTGGCCCCGCTGCAGAATGTCATTGATGCGGGGCCGCCCTTTCTGCTCGGGCGCCCCGGGAGCAGCCTTGTAGCAGGATGGGTGGATTTCGCCCATCTGCAGAAAACCCAGGCGCTCGGCGCCGTAATCGACGAAGGCGGCTTGCAGGCCCGGTTCGACCCGGACAACGGTGCCTTTGTAAATATTGCCTTTGGTCTGCTCCTTGCCAACGACCTCAATGTCGAGTTCGTTGAGGATGCCGTCGGTCACAATGGCCACCCGGTTTTCTTCGGGGTGGGTGGCATTGATCAGCATCTTTTTGCTCATCGGTCAATTCCTTCCAGCGCCCGGCCGGGCGCTTCAATGGGGGATGCCGGTTTCCGGCGGAGTCTCAGCGAAGCCGGGCAGGCTCGGAGTTGCTTCCGCGGATTTCCGGTGGGGTTGTGTCTCGATCTATTCAAACGGCCCGTGGGCCGAGATGGATAAAGCCGTTATCACCAAGCTAAACCTCGTAACTATACCAGAAGGCAACGGGTTTTGATAGCGGAACCTCATGGCATCGGCCGTGTTTTTTCCATGTTTCATGAGAAAGAAGCCTGTGCTATAAGAAGGACCATGCTGCAATTAAAAAATCTCACCAAAGAATTCGGCGGCCACCGGATTTTCGCCGATATCAACTGGCATATCCGCCCCGGGGATCGCATCGGTCTCTGCGGGGAGAATGGCGCCGGCAAGACCACGCTTCTGAAGATTCTGGCCGGACGTGTAACCCCAGACGGCGGCGAGATGCAGGCCGCCAAGGGCACCACCTTCGGCTACCTTCCCCAGGATGGCCTCGAACATCGCGGCCGTTCCCTGTTCGAGGAGGTACATAGCGCCCTCGATGAACTGCTGCAGATGGAGCAGGAGATGGGCCGCTTGGAAAAAGCCATCGCGGCCACCGGCACGACAGCCGATCTCGACCGTTATGCGTCGCTGCAGGAGTCCTTTCGGCAGCGTGGCGGCTACACGATGGAGACGGAAGTCGCCAAGATTCTACACGGTCTCGGTTTTGCCGAAAAAGACTGGCAGAAACCCTGCGAAGTCTTTTCGGGCGGCTGGCAGATGCGCATCGCCCTGGCCAAACTGCTGCTGCAGCGTCCCAACCTGCTGCTGCTGGACGAACCGACCAATCACCTCGATCTGCCCGCCCGGGACTGGCTGGAGGAGTATCTGTGCAACTATCCCTTTGCGGTGGTCCTTGTCTCCCATGACCGCTTTTTCCTCGATCAGGTGGTGGGGCGCATCGTCGAGGTCTGGAATGGCCGGCTGACCGAATACCCCGGCAATTACAGCCGCTATGTCGAGGAACGGGAACGCCGCGTCGAAGCGCTGCTGGAAGCCAAACGCCGCCAGGATGAGGAAGTGGGCAAGATCGAGGCATTTATCAGCCGCTTCCGCTACCAGGCCAACAAGGCTTCCCTGGTGCAGAGCCGCGTCAAACAGCTGGAAAAGATCGAACGCATCCAGGTGCCGCCCGCTCGCAAGCGCATCGCTTTTCAGTTTCCCGATCCCCCCAAGGGCGGGCGACTGGCCGTTGAACTGATCGGTGCCAGCCAGCGCTACGGCGATCTGACCGTGCTCGATCACGTCGATCTGGCCGTAGAGAAAGGCGAGCGACTGGCTCTCGTCGGGGCCAACGGCGCCGGTAAATCCACCCTGATGCGGC
This sequence comes from Desulfuromonadales bacterium, assembly GCA_033549025.1. Lineage (GTDB taxonomy): Bacteria > Desulfobacterota > Desulfuromonadia > Desulfuromonadales > SZUA-540 > SZUA-540. The sequence goes on along the minus strand of JAWSUS010000016.1, from coordinate 31,102 downwards.
TGCTGGCCGGGGTGGAAGCGCCCAAGGAAGGCGCCCGCCAGGAAGGACACAATCTGGCGCTGGCTTATTTCGCCCAGGATCAGGCCCGTGTTCTCGATCCGCAGAAGACGGTCCTGGGAGAGATTACCGCCGCCGCTCCTTTCGATATGGTGCCCAGGGTGCGGGACATCCTCGGCTCCTTTCTCTTTACCGGCGACGATGTCCACAAGCGCGTTTCTGTCCTCTCCGGCGGTGAACGCAACCGTCTGGCCCTGGCTATTCTCCTGCTGCGACCTGCCAACCTGCTGCTGCTCGACGAGCCGACCAACCATCTTGACCTGCAGTCCAAGCAGGTCCTTCTCGACTCGCTCAAGGGCTACAAGGGGACGGTGGTCTTTGTCTCCCATGATCGCTACTTTGTCGATTCGCTGGCCAGCCGGGTGATCGAGGTCGCCGACGGCAAGGCCGTCTCCTACCTGGGAAACTATGAGGATTTCCTGCGCGCCAAGGGGGCGCAGGGGGATCAAAGCCATTCACAGCAGCGGGTCGAGGTGCTTGGAGGGGCTGCGGCGGAAGCGCCAATGGACAAGGACGAACGCCGGCGCCAGCATGAACAGCGCAAGGATGCGCAACGCCTGGAGAAAAAACGCCAGAAAGAACTGAGCGAGGTCGAAGGGCGCATCGAGACGCTGGAGAAAGAGCTGGGCGACCTGGAACAGGTCATGGCCGATCCGGATCTCTACCAGGACGGGGATCGCTGGCGGGAAATCTCCTCCCGTCACGAACGTCTGCAGGAAGAGATCGCCGCCGCCTACGAACGTTGGGAAGGATTGCAGGAGCCTGTATCGGCCTGAGGGGAGTGAACATGGCAGGACGCGTTCCTTTTGTTGTCGTGGTAGCCAGTGAAAAAGGGGGGGTGGGCAAGACGACCATCGCCACCAACCTCGCTGTCTACCTCAAGGCGCTGCACGAGGACCTGCCGGTGACCATCGCCTCCTTCGACAACCATTTCAGCGTCGATGCCATGTTTGCCATCCGCCGCGCTGCCGCCGCTTCCGTTGCCGATCTGTTTGGCGGTCGCCCCGCCCGCGATTTGGTCGATCTGGGCGAATACGGGGTGCAGTATCTGGCCTCTGAGCGGAGTCTGCTCCCCCCCGATGACGATCCCCATCACCTGAAACGCGTGCTGCATCAGGCTGACCTTGACGGGATTTTCATCCTTGATACCCGCCCGATTCTCGACTACTTCACGCGCAGTGCGTTGCTGGCCGCCGACCTCGTGCTGGTGCCGGTCAAGGATCGGCCTTCCCTCGTCAACGCCGCCTCCCTGCTGCTGGAGGTACGGGGAGCCGGGGGCGCGACGGATAAATTCTGGCTGCTGCCCAGCCTCATCGACAGCCGCCTGCGCCTGCGCGAGCACATCGGGGTGCGCGAGTTTCTGGTGGAGTCGGCCCGGGAGAGGGGCTACCAGGTGCTCGACACCTTCATTTCCAAAAGCCCCAAGGTGGAAAGCCTGACCACCAATCTGAGCAGCCGGGTCTATCCCGTCCTTACCCACGCCCGCCACACGGCGGTGCATGCCCAGTTTCGGCAACTGGCGGATTTTGTCCTGCAGTGCCGGCAAGCCTTCGTTCCCTCTTCACCTCAATCCCTTCATGACCCGGCGCAGGCGGTCATGCCGAGCCGCCTGTCCCATAGGCAGAGTCGCCAGTGCCCCCTCTGCGGCGAATCGGCCGATGGCTCCGAAGGTGGGTTTTTTCAGGATCTGCGCAGTCGCCGGCAGGGCTTCATTCATGGTGGCTGCCTGCAGATGCTGGTGGCTGACAGCCTGCTGGAGCCTCTCCCTGACCAGGGGGGCATGGTGTGGAGAATCGACGAGGAGGCCCTGCACGAGGATGAACTGTGTTTTTCCGTACACCTCTTCGAGGAGAGCGGCGACGAGCTCGCTGCCGACCAGGTCAGCCTCAATCCTGCCGGCCGCGGGCAGGCTTTCCTGCAGGCGACGACAGGTCGGCCGCTGGCCGAACTCTACCGGGAGACACTGATGCTGTTCTGGACAGCCGCCGCGCCCCGGGAATTTCTGTCACAAAGAGGCCGGCGCACGGTGGCCTGCCAAAGAAAAAAGATGCTGCGTGAAGTTTTTGGACGCCTTTAACCTGGAGGTTGTTGTGAATCCGGAAACATTCAAAGATTTGATGAGGCTTTCCCATGGTTTTGAGCCGGCGAGGATCCTGCTGAGTGCAGTGGAGCTGGATCTTTTCTCGCACCTGTCGGAAAACACCACGGTGCATCAGCTGGCCACGCGCCTGAACCTGCAGGCCGGTCCCTTGACCCTGGTGCTCAATGCCCTGGTCGCCATGGGCTTGCTGGACAAAGCGGGCGAGGCTTATGTCAATCGGCCCGTCGTGGCAGAAAACCTCGTTGCCGGCCAGGGCTACCGCGGCCATATCTTTCGGCACATCAGCCACTGCTGGTCGGCCTGGGGGGATCTTTCCGGACGGCTGCAAGGGCTGGAGCCCGCTGAAGAGTCCTGGTCACCGGCGCGGGATGAGGAGCAGACGCGGGATTTTATTTTGGGGATGGAGAATGTCACCCGTGACCTCGCTCCCCTGGTCGCGGCGCGGCTTGAACTGGCCAACCCTGTGATTCTGCTGGATGTGGGCGGCGGACCGGGAACCTATGCCGAGGCTTTTTTGAAAGAGTATCCCTCCTTGCGGGAGGTTTGTGTCTTCGACCTGCCGAAGGCCGCCGCCGTAGGTCGCCGGAACCTGAAGAGCCGGGGGATAGAGACTTCCGTGCGCTGGCTCGAAGGGGACTTTTACGAAACCCCTTTCGGCCAGGGATTCGATGTCGTCTGGATTTCGCAGGTGTTGCATTCCCTGAATGAGGCTGGCTGCCGCATGCTCATGGCTAAGGCCTTTGAGGCTCTCATGCCGGGGGGCGAGCTGATCCTCCATGAGTTTTTGATCGAAGACAATCGTACTCGGCCTTTGCAGGCGGCGCTCTTTGCCGTGCATATGCTGGTCATGACCGGGGTGGGAAGAACCTATGCCGGTGGAGAACTTTCGGTCTGGATGGGTGAGGCCGGTTTTACGGATGTCCGTGTGCAGCAGGTTAGCGACGATACCTCGGTGGTCCGTGGCCGCAAACCCGTTTCACGATAAAAAATCGCTGTTTTTAATTGGTTTTAGTGAGGAATTGTCATGATTTTGCTGCCTAGGGGGAATCCGGTCAAAGAAAAGCTCAATCCGGCCAAGGTCAATCTTCCGGAAGCGCTCGGCAAGCTCCATGAGGGGCATTTTACCGGATATCTGCGTTTTGACACGTCGGCCGGCGTCGGAATCCTCATCTTTCATGTGGGCAAGCTGATCAGTGCCCTGTATGCGGCAGATCACCAACGTCTCACGGGCTATCAGGCCATTGGTCGCATCTTCAGCCATTCCCGCACGGGCGAGGCGATCCTGGATATTTACCGTCTGTCTGCCGAACTGGCCATGGGCATTCATGCCCTGCTGCATGGCGAAGTGCTCTATCGCGGGCAGGAACTCCGGTTCATGGATATTCGCCTGCTGCTGAAAAGTCTCAAGGAGGACGCCATCACCGGGTGCCTGCGCATCTATACGGATGAGCGGGTGGCGCTGATCTTTTACCGTGAGGGGCAGCCCCTGGGGTTTTTCCACGACGGCTCCAAGGACCTGGAAACGACGGTCGATACGTCCCTTTCCGTTGCGCGTCTGCCTGGCGCCAAAGTCGACGTGCTGACCAGCGATATCGCCGAAGAATCCTCGCTGCAGGACCTGATGGACGCGGGACAACTGACGGCCATCTGGCATCTGGTTTTAGCCGAGGCGAAAAATGAACGGCGGCCGGTAGAGCCGGCCGCCAGAGGGAAGGTCAAAGATGAACGCAATGAAAGCCTGCTGATTTTCCTCCAGGGAGTAGCCGAACAGCATCTGGGCAAGATCGGCGCTTACCTGGTGGAAAAGGCCTTCGAGGAACTGGTGCCGGGATCGGAGGACTCCATGAAGGATTTCTTTGCGGCCCTGGGCCGATCCGCCAGTCTGACGGCCGCGGCGAAAGACGTCGAGGTCATGCAGGCGGAGATGAGCAAGGGAATCCAGGCTGTCTTGTCCAGACGTTAAAGCCCTATCGGTCAGGGCGACGCTATATCCATGGGGGCGAGAACAATCTGGATGCGACGATTCTGGGCCCGGCCCTGGGCGCTGGCATTGCTGGCAATGGGCCTGAATTCGCCATAGCCACAGGCCGCCAGAAGAGAGCCGGGGATTTTCGACTCTTCCTGCAGAAAGTGCACGACATTCGTTGCCCGGGCGGTGGAAAGCTCCCAGTTGCTGGGGAAGATGTCCTGCAGGCGGGGGCTTATTGGCACGTTGTCCGTATGCCCTTCGACGCGGATTTCCTTGTTGTCGACCCCCTTGAGGACTTTGCCGACCCGCTTGAGAACTTCCTTTCCGGCCGGTTTGATATCGGCCTTGCCCGAATCGAAGAGAATACGCTCCACCATATTGACCGTCAGTTTTCCCTGAAGCTCGGAGATGGTGATCTCCCCCCGGGAAATCTCCTGTTCCATCTTCTCCACAAGTTCATCGTAGGTGCTTTTCAGGTGGGCCACGCGTGCTTCCCTGGCAATGCGTTCCTGTTCGATTTCCTGTCGCAAGGCACGGTTGGCCGTCTCCAGGCGGTCTATTTCCTGGCGCATCTGGGCCAGGGCTTCTCCCGTTTCCTCATCCCTGGCCGTCAGCACGGACTCGATGCGCTCCAGGTCGGAGCGGGCCCGCACAAGATCCTGTTCCAAAGCATCGTTCCGCAGCCGGGCTTCATCGAATTGTCCCTCGATCTTTTCGTTGTAGGTCAGCAGGTCGCCGTTGATACGCAACAGCGCCTGGTAGTCCGCTTCGAGTTCTTCGATGCTGGCCGCCAGGATGGCCGCCTGATCGGCTTTGCGCTGGTAATCCGCTTTGCTGACGCAGGCGGTGAGGGTCAGGGAAATGAGGGTCGCCAGGATAAATGCCTTGAGGGATCGCACGTTGTCCGTCCTTTTTTGTTGAGTTGAGAGTCTGTACGCGGCATGAGGCCAGTCGTGAGCCGTACCGATGCAGCGGAGGTTTCGGTGACTTCCGCAAAGCATAACACCTAAAGAAGCAAAGGTAAATTCCTCCTTTCGCGCCGGGCTTTTGTGTTGCGGCGGCTCTGGTGGACGTGCTATAAGGATATGGTTTTCAATACGTTACACGGGGGAAAGTATGTTTGAGATCGATCATATTATTCGCAACGCCCTGCAGGAGGACATTGGCCTCGGGGATGTCACCACGTTGGCCACCGTCGAGGCGCAAACCCAGAGTCGGGCCGAACTGGTCGCCAAAGAAGATTTTATCCTCAGCGGCATTGACGTGTGCGGCCGGGTCTTTTCCCTTCTCGATGCCGGCATCGCCTTTGAAAAACTTAAAGAGGACGGCCAGGCCGTTCGTCGTGGGGAAGTCCTCGCCTGGCTGCGGGGGGCCGCTGCCGTTCTTCTGCAGGGGGAGCGGGTGGCGCTGAATCTTCTGCAGCGCATGAGCGGTATCGCTACCCAGACCTCCCTGTTCGTCAAAGCCGTGGCCGGGACCAAGGCGACCATTGTCGATACCCGTAAGACGACCCCCGGCCTGCGCGTTCTGGAAAAATACTCGGTGCGTATGGGCGGTGGCCGCAACCATCGTACCTCCCTTTATGACGGCGTCCTCATCAAGGAAAACCACGTGGCCGCGGCCGGAGGCATTGAAACGGCGGTTCGACGGGCACGGGAACGGGTCCCTCATACCCTCAGGATTGAGGTGGAAACCCGCAACCTGGATGAAGTGAAAGAGGCGCTGGCGGCTGGCGCCGATATCCTGCTCCTCGACAACATGTCGCTGAGCGAACTGCGCGAGTCGGTGGCCCTCATTGCCGGTCGCGCTCTCTGCGAAGCCTCGGGCGGCGTCAATCTCGAAACCGTACGGGATATTGCCGAAACCGGTGTGGATCTCATCTCCGTCGGGGCTCTGACTCATTCCAGCCGGGCGGTGGATATTTCCATGCTCTTCCAATAACCGGAACAGGAAGACAATGAGCACACCAGGAACCCGCGACGCCATCCTTCGTGTTTTTCGCCAGAGGAAGGGCGAGTTTGTGTCCGGCGAGGAGATAAGCCAGACCCTCGGTATTTCCCGCACGGCCGTCTGGAAGCATATCGGACTGCTGAGGGAGCAGGGGTACGGTATCGAATCCGCCGCCTCGCGGGGATACCGGTTGACGCAGACGCCCGATACGCTCATCCCCGCCGAAATTCAGGCTAATCTGGAGACAAGCTGCATCGGCCGGGAAGTTGTTCTCCTCGAAGAGACCGACTCCACCAACCGGGTTGCCCATGAATACGGCAAGGCCGGCGCCGAAGAAGGTCTGGTGATCATCGCCGACCAGCAGACGGCTGGAAAGGGGCGTCTGGGACGGCCCTGGGCTTCCCCCTACGGCGTCAATCTCTACACCAGTATTCTTCTGCGACCTTCGATTCTCCCGCGCTGGGCCACCCAGCTGACCTTTCTCTCTTCCGTGGCCGTCGCCCGGGCGATTAACGATTTATGTGGCCTTAATCCTCAGGTCAAGTGGCCCAATGACGTGCTGATTGACGGCAAAAAAGTGGCCGGCATTCTCAACGAAATCGACGCCGAGATGGAAGGGATCCACTATATGGTGATGGGAATCGGCGTGAATCTCAACATGACGAAGAGCCAGTTCCCCGACAATCTGCGCTACCCGGCAACCTCCCTCGCGTTAGAGACAGGCAGGGAGATCTCCCGCCTGGCTTTCGCCCGGATTCTCTACCGGGAATTGGATGCTCTTTACAACACCTATCTGCAGGAGGGCTTCAAGCCCATCGCGGCAGCCTGGAGCCGCTTTTTTGCCTGGCAGGGCAAGGTGGTCGAGGTCGATTTTCAGGATCGCCGCCTGCAGGGGACCGTCACCGGGATCGATACGGACGGCGCCCTGCTGCTGCGGCTCGACTCCGGCGCCACCGAAAGGGTGCTGGCCGGCGACGTTCGTCCTTTGTGACCCAGGCACTTTTGCCGGAACATAACTACCTCACGGAGATGCACTTTATATGCTGCTGGTCATTGATGTAGGCAATTCCAATACGGTCCTGGGAATGTACCGGGATGAAAATCTGGTCCGCAGTTGGCGGGTGACCACCGACAAGTCACGAACCGTGGATGAATACGCCATGCTCATCCACGAACTGTTCCATCTCTCCGGTATCCATTTCACCGATATCAAAGACGTTATCGTTTCCTGCGTGGTGCCCCCCATGCTCAATACGCTGGAAGGGCTGTGCCGGGATTACTTCAAACTCAAGCCTTACGTGGTCGGACCGGGCATCAAGACGGGGATGCCTATTCAATACGAAAATCCCCGGGAGGTCGGCGCCGATCGCATCGTCAATGCCGTGGCCGCTTTCGAAAAGAAGCAACGCTGCCTGATTATCGTCGATTTCGGGACGGCCACCACCTTCGATTTTATCTCTGCCCGCGGTGAGTACCAGGGCGGCGCCATCGCCCCCGGGATGGGGATTTCGGCCGAGGCCCTCTTTGAGCGGGCCAGCAAGCTGCCGCGGGTGGAATTCTCCCGTCCTCCCCAGGTGATCGCCAAGAACACCGTCAACAGCATGCAGTCCGGCATTTTTTATGGCTATGCCGGCCTGGTAGACGGCATCGTGCAGCGCATGAAGCAGGAGTCGAACGAAGAACCGTACGTCATGGCCACGGGTGGTCTGGCCGAACAGATCGCCACGGCTTCCCAGACGATCGACGAAGTCGACCCCTTTCTCACCCTGGAAGGCCTGCGAATCATTTACGAACGCAACCGAGGGTGATTTTTGACGCTCCTGACGGGCGTGCTACAATTTGGTAACCGGCTTTTTTGTAATGACATGTTCAGCAGATGGAGGGTTAGTGTCCCGCGCTTAGTGCAGCCGGACGCGACGTCCCCCCAATAGGGCAGGTTCCTTCTGCCCGGGTGGCCGACAAGGCCGCTCTGTTCGTTGTTTTCCTGCAAGAATCCTTTAAACCATCAACCTGTCATGGAATGAAAGGAGCGGCTATGGGAAAGTACGATACGGCAAAGCTGAGGAACCTGGGAATTGTAGCGCACGGAGGAGCGGGCAAGACCTCGTTGACCGAGGCCATCCTGTTCAATACCGGCATGACCGACCGGCTTGGCAAGGTGGACGACGGCACCTCCAACATGGATTTCGATCCGGAAGAAATCAAACGGCACATTACCATCAGTTCCAGCCTGCATCATTGTGAATGGAACGGTCACAGCCTGCACATCGTCGACACGCCCGGCTACACCAACTTTCTGCATGACACCCGTAACTGCATGCGCGTACTGGGCGGCGCGGTTCTTATCGTCTCCGCCATTTCAGGCGTCAAGGCCCAAACCCAAAAGATCTGGGAATGGGCCGAGGAGTTTGAAGTCCCCCGTATCGCCTTCGTCAACAAAATGGACCGAGAGCGTGCGGATTTTCTGCGGGCCGTGGACGACATGGAAAAAACCCTGTCGAGCCGCGCCGTCATTGTCACCATGCCCATGGGGGCTGAGGCTGATTTCAAGGGGACCATCGACCTGGTTCACATGAAGGCCCGTTTTTACGCGTTTGACCAGAAAGGGACCTACGAAGAGAAGGATGTCCCCGCAGAGTATCTGGAAGAGGCCAACCGGCTGCGGAACCTTCTCGTCGAAGCGGTCGCCGATGCCGACGATGCGCTCATGGAAAAATATCTGGAGGAGGAGACTCTTTCCACCGAGGATATTCTGCTCGGTCTGCGGGAGGGAACCCTGACCGGGGTCTTTACCCCGGTCTTTTGCGGCAGCGCCCTGGTCAATGTTGGTGTGCGGCAACTGCTCGACTACATCGTGCGTTGCCTTCCTTCGCCGCTGGACAAGGGTATTCAGGTGGGGAAAAATCCAAAAACGGGCGATCTGGAAGAACGCTCTCCCAGCGAGGAAGAGCCTTTTTCCGCCATGGTGTTCAAGACCATCAGCGACCCCTTTACCGGCAAGCTCACCCTTTTCAGGGTTTACTCGGGAGCGCTGCGTTCCGATTCGTCTGTTTACAACCCCAACCGGGAAACGACAGAACGCATCGGCCAGATCTTTGAGCTTGAGGGCAAAAAGCAGAAGGCGGTCGACGTGGCCGCAGCGGGAGATATCGTCGCCGTTCCCAAGCTCAAGGTCACCATGACGGGGGACACCCTTTGCGATGCCGCCAAACCCATTCTCTACGAAAGCCCTCTGCCGCTGACGCCCGTCATATCCTTCGCCATCGAGGCAAAGAGCAAAAACGATGAAGACAAGATCCATAATGCCCTGCAGCGACTGACCGAGGAAGACCCCACCCTGCGGATCCACCGGGATGAAGAAACCCATGAAATGATTCTCGAAGGCATGGGACAGGTTCATCTTGAGGTGACGGTGGAAAAGATGAAACGCAAATACGGGGTAGAGGTCGAACTCAAACAGCCTAAAGTCCCCTATCACGAGACGATCAAGGGCAAGGCCAAACTGCAGAGCAAGTACAAGAAACAGTCGGGCGGTCGGGGACAGTACGCCGATGTCTGGCTGGAGATCGAGCCGCTGCCACGGGGGGGTGGTTTCGAATTTGTCGACAAGGTTGTGGGTGGGGTCGTGCCCAGACAGTATATCCCGGCCGTCGAAAAAGGTGCGCAGGAAGCCATGCAGCAAGGCACCTTGGGGGGCTTCCCGGTCGTGGACGTCAAAGTGACCCTGTTCGACGGTTCCCATCACTCAGTCGATTCTTCCGAAATGGCCTTTAAAATCGCCGGCTCTATGGGCTTCAAAAAAGGGATGGAGCAGTCCACCCCGGTTCTGCTGGAACCGATCATGCACATGGAAATTACCGTTCCCGACGATTGTATCGGGGACATCATCGGGGATATGAACTCGCGCCGCGGCAAGGTTCTCGGTGTCGAACCCAAGGCGAACAGCCAGGTCATTGCCGTGCAGGTGCCCATGGCCGAGGTCCTTAAATATGCCCCCGAACTTCGTTCCATGACGTCGGACCGGGGACTTTTTACCATGAGTTTTTCGCACTACGAAGAGGTGCCCACCCATTTGACGGCAAAAATTCTTGCAGATGTGAAAAAAGCCGAATAACGGCTCCATCAACTTTGTAAAGGAGATCGATTTTCCCATGACAGACAAGAACGACTTCGACTTTGAAGAACAACCCGAAGAGGCAGGGCCGGATATGGATGAAGGTGGCTTCGATTTTGACGAGCCCCTGCCGGACGAAGGCGCCGAGTTGGCCGGCAAGAAGAAAAGTTCCGCACCGATGCTCCTGCTGGTTCTGCTGCTGGTCGCGGTCGGAGCAGGTGCTTATTATTTCTTTGTGCAGCCTTCGAGTGCGCCGCCTGTGACGGCCAAGGTGGCCAAGAAGCAACCGATCGCGGTGCCTGCCCGGCCGGCGGAATCCCAGTCGAAGCCAAGTAAGCCGGCGGTGGAGAAGGCAAAAGAGCCAGCGGCTCAGCAGGTGGCAGATGCGTCGAAGAAGACCACTGCGGATACGGGTCAGGCGCCCGCTGTCGCCAAAACGGATCAGCCTGCAGCCGAAACTCAGACACCTGCCGCCAAAGCGGTTCCAGCCAAACAGCCGGTCGTCGAGACCAAAGTAGCCGCCCCCAAGCCCGCTGAAGAAAACAAGGTGGTGACCAGCAAGCCCGCTGATGATGCCAAGGTGGCAACCGCCATGCCGACGGAGAAAACCGCAGCCCCGGCGGTCAAGACGGCCGAAGTGGCGCCGGCAGAGAGTGAAAAAGCATCTACCGACTCAGCTGCGGCTGCGCCCGTAGCGGCCTCGACTTCCGAAGCCCGTTACACCATTCAGGCGGGAGCCTATACCCGCAACGCCAGTCTGGAGAGGGCCAAGAAGATGGTGCAGGCGCTGGGGTACGAACCTCAGGTCAAGGCTGTCCAGCGCCAGGTGGATATGATTCGTCTTCGCCTGGGGGCCTTTTATCCTGACGAGGGGCGCCAGAAATTGCAGGAGATCCTTCCTCTTGCTCCCGATGCCTTTGCCGTCCAGAAGGGAGAATTGATGGTGATTTACGCGGCCTCTTTCCAGGACAAGAAGCTCGCTGATCGTTTCGCCGCTTCCTTGAAAGAGAAGGGCCTTCACGTCGATGAAGAGCGCAGCCCTGTCGACCTGAAAATGATGCTGATCAGTTTCGGCGAATTCTCGGATAAGGCCGAAGCCCAGAAAGCCGCCGCGGCGGCGCAAAAGGCCGGTCTTGAAACCATGATTACGGCCCTTGCCCCCTAGGGGAGCGATTTCCGGATTTTTCGCTATCGATGACTGATAAAAAACAATCGGTGCGTCTCAAGGTTTCACCTGAGGTGGCCCGCCTTGTCCAAAACGGAGCTCCCCGGAGCGAGCAGTTGCAGGCTGCCCGGGGAGCTCTGAATCTTGGCGCCCGGGATCAGGGCGATCTCCTCTTTTTTCTGGCGTTCAGCCCTGACGGGGAACTCCGCGAGGCCGCCAAGTCCACGTTGCGTACTCTCCCCGTGTCCAGACTGACAACGTTGCTTGAGGTTCCTGACCGTCATCCCCGCTTTCTTGACCTCATTGCGCGTCTTCGCCTTGAGGAGGAAGATGTCGTGACGGTGTTGCTCGATTGCGGCAACCTGCAGCCGGCCACCCTGCTGCACATGGCCCGGCATGGCAGTCCCCGCCTGCTTTCACTGCTGGCCCACCGTCAGGATCTCCTGGCAGCCGCCCCCGAGGTTCTTGAGGCGCTTCAGGCCAATCCCCGGGCGACCGCGGTTCTTGAGGGTGGGGCGGAAATCCACGGCGAAGAACCTCCTCCCGAAGATTCCCGCGAGGGCGAGGCGGCTGCCGAAGAGAATTCCGAGGAAGAAGGCTCCCTGTCCAAATATCAGAAAGCCCTGGAAATGGGCGTTTCCGCGAAAATCAAGATGGCTCTGACCGGGGATAAGGAATGGCGCGGGATCTTTATCAAGGATGCCAACAAGCTGGTTTCCGCCGCTGTGCTGAAAAATCCCCGCATTACCGATGGTGAGGTACTGGCCATTGCCAAAAACAAAAGTTCCAGTGACGAGCTCATCCGGCTCATCACCCTGAACCGCGAATGGGTCAAACTCTATGAAATTAAAAAAGCGCTGGTGGAGCATCCACGCACCCCGCTACCGACGGCGCTGCGCTACATGAATGTACTGACGGAGAAGGATATCAAGAACCTGGCTGGCAGCCGTGGGGTCTCTGCGGTTATTGTCAATAACGCGAGGCGGATGCTTATCGCCAAAGACCAAAAGAAATAGGACTCTCCATGGCCCTTTTTAACCAATCCAAGCGGGAAATAAACGCCAAAATTGTCTATTACGGCCCGGCCTTGTGCGGCAAGACCACCAATATCAAATACATTCACGACAAACTCAAACCCGAGAACCGCGGCAAGCTTCTCAGTCTGGCAACCCAGCAGGACAGGACCCTCTTCTTCGATTTTCTTCCCGTTGAGCTCGGAGAGATCAAGGGCTTGAAGACCCGCTTTCATCTTTATACCGTGCCGGGGCAGGTCTATTACAACGGTACGCGCAAGATGGTTCTCAAAGGGGTGGATGGTATTGTCTTTGTCGCCGACTCCCAGCCGGGCATGATGCAGGCCAACCTGGACAGCTTGCAGAACCTGCGGGACAATATGGCCGGATATGGCCGACGATTGGAAGATATCCCCTATATCATCCAGTACAATAAGCGGGATCTTCCCGATGTGCTGCCGATTGAAGAAATGGATCGCTTACTGAACCGGGACAAGGTGCCCTCTTTTGCTGCCAGCGCCCTCAACGGGCGTGGTGTGCTGCAGACGATGACCACCATCTCCAAAATGGTTCTCCATCGGCTGCGAAACGTGCACCGACCCGCTGGGGATGAAGAGCGGTCCGCAGAGCGCGATATGGGGGCCTCTTACCGCGCTCTGCGCAAAGACTCGGACAAGCTGGCCTCTTCCGCGCCACCAGTTTCGGCTTCCGGTCAAACGGCAGTGGCCCAGGCGGAGGTGGCCTCCCCCCCTGCCGTCACCCTGGTCGGTTTGGGCCGTCCGCGGGGGGGAGGGAACCGGATTGTTCTCCCCGTTACGGTGAAATATGACGAACAGGTCAAGGAAGTTCTCATGCAGGTAAGGATCGATCTTGAAAATGGTGCCCTGAGCGCCCATGTTGAAAAAATTGATCCCGATGGTCAGGTCTGACCACCAGAGAGGATGTGTTTTCCCGCCGCCTGGCCTGTAGGTCAGGCTTTTTGCTGCCGTTTTCAAGACCTGCGGCGGGGTGCTTTTTCAAGTGGTGCCAGAAATGCAAGATGAGGAGGTAGGGCCGGTATGAAGACGGGGTTTTCTCCGGATATATTTGAACAGATTGTCGCCCACATGGTCGAGGGGGTCATCTTCCTCGATGCCGAAGATACCATTCGCGTTTGCAATCCGGCGGCCGAGCGTATCCGAGGGGTGCGCGCCGATCGCATTATCGGCAAATCGATTCTCTCCATTCATCCCGCCAACATGCATCATCGCATTCGCGAACTGATTGCCAATTTGAAGAGTGGGCGTTACGCCGCGGTCAATCGCAGTATTCAGGTTAAAAACCGTTTTTTCGATAATTCTTATTCAGGCATTCGGGACCCTGAGGGCCAGTACATCGGCACCCTGCTGATCAGCCGTGATGTCACGGAGAGTAAACTGCTGGCGGAGCAGAATCATCAGCTGAGGCACTCGCTGCTCGATGCCGGCAACGACGGTCCCCTGGTGGCGCAAAGTCGAGCCATGCAACATGTCGTGGAGATGGTGCAGGCCGTTGCCGGGATTGACTCGACGGTTCTGATCGTGGGCGAAAGCGGTACGGGCAAGGAGCGCATCGTTGATTTGCTTCATCGCCTCAGCCCCCGTCTTCAGCGGTCGCTGGTTCGGGTCAATTGTGCGGCCTTGCCGGAAAACCTGATTGAATCGGAACTCTTCGGTCATCAACGGGGCGCTTTTACTGGTGCCGTGGACCATGCCAAGGGCAAGTTTGTTCAGGCGGACGGCGGGACCCTGTTTCTGGATGAAATCGGAGAGCTGCCGCTGACCGCGCAGGCCAAAATGCTTCGGGCCATTCAGTCCCGGGCTGTGCAGCCCTTGGGAAGCGACCGGGAAATTCAGGTGAATGTGCGCATCGTGGCGGCGACCAATCGCAATCTGGCGCAGGAGGTTCAGGAGGGCCGTTTTCGGGAGGACCTCTATTACCGGCTTAACGTCATCACCATGGAAGTGCCGCCCTTGCGGGAGCGCTATGAGGATATTCTGCCCCTGACGGAAATCTTCGTGCAGCAGCTGGCTCAGCAAATGGGTAAACCGGTTCCGGCCGTATCTGATGAACTGCGTACTTTCCTCGCCGGCCATCCGCTTCCCGGCAACGTCCGACAGCTCAAGCACGCCCTTGAGCGGGCAGTGGCCCTAAACCGGACGGGCACATTGACCGTGGCGGACCTGCCCCCCGACCTGCAGTCGGCAGGGCGCCTCGATTGCGATACGCTCTTCGCAGGCGACCAGTCCCTGAAAGAAGCTCTGGGGAGTTTTGAGCGGGCTTTTATTGTGCGAACTCTCGAATCCCTTGAGGGTCGCAAAACGCAGACGGCTGAAAGTCTTGGCATCTCGCGGAAATGCCTGTGGGAAAAAATGCAGCGGTACGGGATTCTGGAAGTGTCACCTTAGGGTAACGTGATCGCAAGGGGATGTTACCCGGGGGTGACGTCTTGGGTGGGTTTTAGTTGAAGGGGGAACGCTTTGAATGGCGTTCCCCCTTGTTGTTTCTATTCATTGCGCCTTTCATTGCGGATTGGCATAAATCTGGTAGAAATGACTAAGAAACAGCCAATGGTCGTCTTACACCAGCGGGCTTAAGGAAGGGGGTGAGCAAGAATGGCAAAAAAGAACGTGATGGTTTTACTGGTTGTATTGGTCGTCGCGGCAGGGATCGGTCTCTTTGTGCTGTTCGGCCCCCCTCGGGTCCTGGCCAAGAGTGGTGAACCGGATTTCTGCGCTAGCTGCCATGTGATGGAAGCCGAATATGTGGCCTGGTCTTACACCGGAGCGCACCGGAAACTCAAGTGTGTGGATTGCCACCTGCCCAATCAGAACAAAATCGCGCATTATGTCTGGAAGTCGATTGATGGGCTCAAGGATGCCTGGTTCTTTTACAGCGGGCGCGTTTCCGAACGCATCGAATTGACCGAACACGGTGGTGAGGTTTTGCAGGCCAATTGCATCCGCTGCCACAGCGGCACCGTTTCGATGATTTCGACCGAGGCGGAATGCTGGAGCTGCCACCGCGGAACCCAACATCGTCTCAGTGGAACAATTGAAACGCTTTGATAGGTGGATTGTTCGCATCATAGCCACTTTATAAAAACCAATAGAGGAGATTTCAGGAGGCGTTATGAAAGAGGAATTTAAACGAATCGGCAAAGTGCTGCTGACGATGTCCGCAGCGGTATTGCTGCTGGCCGGCTGCCAGCCGGAAAAAGCGGAAATGGTGCGCCCGGTAGAGATTCCGGCCGGCGAGATTGATCCTGCAGTTTGGGGCAAGGCCTATCCCGTTCATTATGACCTGTGGAAAAAAACCGAAGAGCCTCTGCCCGCCGGCAAAAGTAAATATCGGCCCGGCTTTGATGCCGACCGGGTGACCTATGACAAGCTTTCGGCCTATCCTTATCTGGCCCTACTTTTTAATGGTTGGGGATTCGGAGTCGAATATAATGAGCCCCGCGGTCATGCCTACATGATTCGTGACCAGTTGGAGATCGATTCCTCCCGTATCGGCGCTGGTGGTGTTTGCCTCACCTGTAAGACCCCCTATGCGCCCAAACTCGAAAAAGATATGGGAGTCAACTACTACAAAAATCCCTTCATGGATGTTCTGCACGAGATTCCTGAAAAGCATCATGAATTGGGTGTCGCCTGTATCGATTGTCATGACCCCAAAGATATGTCCCTGAACCTTTCCCGCGAATTTACCCTGGGCAAAGGTCTCGATGCCCTGGGAACCGACGAAGGCAAATTGAGCCATCAGCAGATGCGCACCCTGGTCTGCGCTCAGTGCCACGTGACCTACAATATCGTTAAGGACGAAAACAAGAAATCCGTGGGTATCTATTTCCCCTGGCAGGAAAGCCAGTTGGGCAAGATCACCATCGAAAATATCATTGCCCAGTTCCGCAAGGACCCGACGATCCGGGAATGGAAACAGTCCGTAACGGGCTTCGCTCTTCCCTTCATCCGTCACCCCGAATTTGAGCTTTTCTCCAACGACAGCGTGCACTGGATGGCGGGCGCCTCCTGTACGGACTGCCACATGCCTTATACCAAGGTGGGTTCGGCCAAAGTGTCTGACCACCGCGTTGCCAGCCCCCTCAAGGCCGACCTGAAGGCCTGTCAGCAGTGCCATGCCGAGGGCGCCGACTGGCTGCGCCAGCGCGTCTATGCTATCCAGGATCGCACTGTCTCCATGCAGATCCGCGCCGGTTACGCCACGGCCACGGTCGCCAAGCTCTTTGAGTTGACCCACCAGGCCCAAGCCGACGGCAAGAAGATCGACCAGGACCTGTATGACCAGGCCAAGGAACATTACATTGATGCCTTTTTCCGCAACCTCTTTATCGGGGCGGAGAATTCCATGGGCTTCCATAATCCCCCCGAAGCTGCCCGTGTGCTCAGTGACGCGGTCGCCTTTGCCGGCAAAGCCGAGGGGCTGCTGAGACAGGCCCTGGCCCAGGCCGGGGTGAGCCTGCCCGCCAATATCGATCTGGAACTGGAGAAATATCTCCACGATCGGGGCAAGAACAAGGTCCCCTTCCGGCCCGAACAGGTGGTGGAAGACCCCTTTGGGAACCAGGAAAAACTGACCGGCAAACAAATCTGATTTAACCGTAAAAAGGGTGGGACTGCAGGGTCCCACCCTTTTTCTATCTACTGGAATTAACAGTTTTTCATCGTTGCTTGCCGCGAGATTGTATACACATGGATCTGTGGATAGCGCTGTGGAAAACGACAAAAAATTCTGCTAACCCGTTGATGGGCAGAGAGGATTAGCATTCTGCCTAGAAAAAAAACAGGCCAAAAGGAGCGCCTTGGCGCTCGAAAACATCGAAAAAACAAAATATTAAGATATTTGCAATTGGCCCTATCTGCACCCTTCTTTTCCCTCCTTGCCGTCTTCAGCGAAATTTTTTTGGTTTGACGAAACCCTGCAGGCTGTGGTATCAAAAATCGTTTTAAAAACGTATAGTTGTCTGCGTCAAACTAAAGTTTGGTGGGACCGAATACCTTTTTGACGAAAATGAAGGGGAGGATTTTATCCATGAATGACTTGCTGCACTTTACCGTCGGTGATTTGCTTGACGACACGACCCGGCGTTTTCCCGAGAACGACGCCCTTGTTTATCCTGATCGCGGGCTGCGCCTTTCCTATCAGGAGTTCAATGCGCTGTGCAACAGGGTGGCCAAGGGGCTGTATCAACTGGGCATCCGCAAAGGCGACCATGTTTCGATCTGGGCTACCAACGTTCCCGAATGGGTGATACTTCAGTTCGCGACCGCCAAAATTGGCGCCGTTCTGGTCACCGTAAACACGAGCTACAAGTCAGCAGAACTCGAATACGTCCTCAATCAGTCCGATTCCACTACGCTTTTTCTGGTCCAGGGATTCAAAGACACCGATTACGTGGAGACTACCTACCGGGTTATACCCGAGCTGAAGGAGGCCAAGCCTGGCTCTCTGCAGACGGACAAGCTGCCGTACCTGAAGAACGTCATCTTTATCGGCGAGGCAACCCCCGCCGGGATGATAAACTTCCGTGATCTGGAAAAACTGGGCGAGGGGATGAGCGATGCCGATCTGGCCGCCGTAAGCGCGACCCTGGACGAGCACGACGTCATCAATATGCAGTACACCTCCGGCACTACCGGCTTTCCCAAGGGGGTCATGCTCACCCATCGCAACCTGGTCAATAACGGTTTCTATATCGGTGAGTGCATGAAGTTCACGGAGAAGGACCGTCTGTGTGTGCCGGTGCCCTTCTTCCACTGTTTCGGCTGCGTGTTGGCTGTGTTGGCCGCTGTCACCCACGGCACGACCATGGTGCCGGTGGAATCCTTTAATCCCGAAGCGGTCCTCAAGGCCATTGAGGCGGAAAAATGCACGGCCGTCCATGGGGTGCCGACCATGTTTATCGCCGAGCTGGATCATCCGGCTTTCCATAAATATGATCTGTCCACCTTGCGCACGGGCATTATGGCCGGTTCTCCCTGTCCCATTGAGGTGATGAAGCGGGTCATGCGCGACATGCACGCCAGCGAAATTACCATCACCTACGGGCAGACGGAGTCTTCGCCCGGCATCACCATGACCCGGACGGATGATCCCATTGAACTGCGGGTGGCCACCGTCGGTCGGGCGATGCCCAATGTCGAGGTCAAGATTGCCGATATTGAAACGGGAGCGAGCCTGCCACCCGGGAAACAGGGCGAGCTTTGCACCCGCGGCTACCATGTCATGAAGGGCTACTACAAAATGCCCGAAGAGACGGCCAAAGCCATCGATGCGGAGGGCTGGCTTCACACGGGCGATCTGGCCGTTATGGACGAAAACGGTTATTGCAAAATTACCGGCCGCATCAAGCAGATGATTATTCGCGGCGGTGAAAATATCTATCCGCGGGAAATTGAAGAATTTCTTTATTCCCACCCCAAAATTGCCGATGTGCAGGTTTACGGGGTTCCCGACCGCAAATACGGCGAGCAGGTCATGGCTGCCATCAAGCTGAAGGAAGGGGCCAAGAGCACCGAAGAGGAAATCAAGGATTTCTGCCGGGGGCGTATCGCCAATTACAAGATTCCCGTCTATATCAAGTTCGTAGATGAATATCCCATGACAGCCAGCGGCAAGATTCAGAAGTTCAAGCTGCGTGAAATGGCCATCAAGGAATTGCACCTGGAGGATGCCGCCGCCGTGGAAACGGCCTGATAGGCGTTATCGTCCATTGATTTGTCACCGGGGGCAGGGCGTTGGGACAACGGAGGTCTCTAAGCTGTGCCCCCTTCTTTTCAGGAGGACATCCATGCGTATCACCCCCGCCACTGAACTGACACGCCGCATTCACTCACTGCAGGCCCTCATGCAGGCCGAAGGCCTGGACGGGATGCTTATGATGCAGAACGCGGATCTTTTTTATTTCACCGGCTCCATCCAGCAAGGCCTTCTCTACGTCCCGGTCTCGGGTGAAGCTCTCTACCTGGTGCGCAAGGACTACACCCGGGCCCGCATGGAGTGCGGCCTCAAAGAAGTCCATCCCCTCAAAAGTCCGAAAGACCTGCCGGGCAGGCTCAGTGATTTCGGCTATCCTCTGCCCCAAAAGGTGGGGATGGAACTCGACGTGCTGCCGGTGGTCCATTTTCAGCGGATGCAGAAGATTCTGGGGGATTGTGCCGTGGTGGACGGTACACCGCTGATCCGCACCGTTCGTGCCGTCAAATCGAAATACGAGATTGAGATCATGAAAGACGCGGCCCTGATGGTGGACAAGGTCTACCAACGGGCCAAAGAGGTGATCCGGGTAGGCATGACCGATCTCGAGCTGGCGGCTGAACTGGAATTCGCCGCGCGCAAGCTGGGACACCAGGGCATCACCCGCATGCGGGGGTTCAACTCGGAACTTTTTTTCGGGCACATCTTCTCGGGTGCCGACAGCGCGGCGCCGGCCTATCTTGACGCGCCCTTGGGCGGGCTCGGCGTCAACCCTTCCGTCGGGCAGGGGGCCAGCTACAAACGTATCGAGCGCCATGAGCCGATCACGGTCGATTTCGCCGGCGCCTTTGACGGTTATCTGGTCGACCAGACCCGCATGCTGTGCATCGGTGGGCTGCCCGACGAGTTGATGAAGGCCTACGACGACATGATGGCCATTCAGATCCGGCTCAAGCAGATTGCGCGCCCGGGAGCCGTCTGGGGCGAAATCTACGACGAGTGCTACGCGCTCGCCTGCGAGATGGGGTACAAGGATCATTTTATGGGCTCCTCGGGAGCCCAGGTCTCCTTCATCGGTCACGGCATCGGCGTCGAAGTGGACGAATATCCCTTCATCGCTCGAGGCTTCAAGGATCAAAAGTTGGAAGAGTTCATGACGTTTGCTTTTGAGCCCAAGGCCGTTTTCCCGGGACTCGGCGCGGTGGGGATTGAAAACACCTTCTGGGTCGGCGCAGACGGACTCAAACATCTGACCTATTCCGACGAAAGTCTCGTCATCCTGTAGCCCCTGCTTGCCTCAGAAACGCAAAAAGCCCCTGTCATTGGCAGGGGCTTTTTGCGTTGAAATGTCAGTTTCTTAAAAGTCGATGCTGAGCTGGGCGGCGACCCGGGTTTCCTTGGGCACGTCTTCGCCGTCAAATTCCTCCGAGTCGCCGGCAAAAGCCCCGGCGATGTCGAGGCGGGCAGCCCACAGGTTGAGACCGAGACCGGCGGTGTAGACGACGCCGATGTCGCTCTCAGCCAGGTTCTTGTAGACCCCGGCGCGCAGGGCCAGAATCCGGAAGGCGTCCCATTCGAGACCGGCAGAAATGTTCTGTGTTTTGTAACCGGTCAGAGTGGTTTCATTCTCGGTCAGATCGAGGTCGATTTCCAGGGTCAGAGTCTCGAAGGGGATAAAGGCCACGCCGGCAGCCACCTGAGGGTCCAGTTTCACATCGGCAAAGTGGCTGGTCGCGCCCGTGTAGGGGTTGACTACCGTCAGGCCGTCAAACTTGGGGGAGTTGAGGTTGCGGCCCACCAGGCCAAGGTTAAAGTAGCGGTAACGTCCCATGATGCCGACATCGAGGCCGAAGGTGTTGCTCTCCTGATAGTTCTCGTCCGTTTCCGCCAGGATATCACCGGAGTCGTTGTCGAAGACCAGCACCTGAGTGCCGTAGACGCGCCCCTTCATGAACTTGAGGTTGCCACCGATGGACCAGTGGTTGTTGAGGGCGTAGCCGTAGCTCAGAGGCACTTCCATAACGCCGAAACCCTGCAGGCGTACGGTGGTGGTGTTGTCATCCAGTGTGCCGCTTGCGTTTGCCACGATGCCCAGCTGCTCTACTACGTCTTGTACCAAGGCGGGATCAATATTTTCTTGCGCCAGAATAAAGTCAAAGCGATCAATAGCCTCGTCAGTGTAGGCGGTTTTTAACTCGGCAACTTGCGCTGTAGTCAGTGCGATGTATTGCCCGTCTGAGGTGTAGCCAGAAGACATGGGCACGCCTTCGATGTCACCGTTGAGGTCTGTAGTGGTCAGCCCCAGATTGGTTTGATCCACATCCAGCACCTGGCCGGAAGCTTGGGCGTAGGTGCGCACCCCCATGCCAAAGCTGCCCACGCGTACGCCGAGGCCGCCGTTGACGTCGGCGGTGATGGCGTTCCCGGGCTGGTCGAGGCCGGAGAGGCTGCTGACCAGGTTGATGAGGTCGACCAGATCCGATTCGCTCTGAATGCCGCTGGCGCTGAGGGTGTCGTAGTCAATGTCGGCCAAAATGTCGAGATAGCTGCCGAACTTGTTGTGCAGGCGGTAGCCGGCGGCGGCCCCGATGTCCATGCCCCAATCCTTGCGGCCCAGGTTGTTGTTGTCGCTGGCGATGCGGTCCCCATTGCCGTTCCGCTTGCCGAAAAAGCCGAAGGCGGCGGGATTGTAGTACTGGGCCGTAGTGTCATTGACCGAGGCGACGTTGGCGCCGGCCATGCCCATGGCACGTGGTCCCACGAAAAAGCTGTCCATGGCCACCGCGCCGGAAGCGGTCAGGGCGATCAGGGCCACAGCCAGAATGAGGGGTGAAAATAATTTGTTGATTCTTCTGGAAGGCTGCATTGCGTTCTCCTTGGAGGTAAGTGTCTCCCTTTAGGGTCGAAGAAAAGATTCTAACCCCATTGCACTAAACGTGCCCGCGTGATTAAAAGGCGGATGTCGAGGCTAATCGCCTGCTAAGGGGTGACGTAAGACGGATTTCTGACAGGAAGGCGCGAAGGTCCGGTCGGTTTTTCGACAGCGCCTGGCGCAAAGCGGGTAATAGAGATTTAGTCCTGGTAAGTCTTCATGAGACGGCTTCTCAACTCGTGAAGCTGGGGGCTGATGGAGACCTTGTAGCGATGGGGGTTGAACAACCGCAGAGAGCCTTCCGGCAGGCGATGGAGCTGGTCGGCGCAGCGGTCGGAGAGTCGGTCCAGGGATTCTGGGCTGTGACAAATCTGTCCCGCGTCCATGACGGTCTGGCGCAGACTCTCCAAAGCAATGTTCTCCGCGATCGTTTTGTGTCGGGCCGGGTTCGTGGGGTCATAGACTTCTTGCCCCGGTTTTAAGCGCTCTTCTTCACGGGCAATGATGTCCATGACAAAGTTGCCCTGCGCGTCCACGGCGCGCCACAGGTGCTTGCGGTCCGGCAGGGTCGCCTTGGCGATATCGCTGGTGATCTTGAGCCTGGGCTGGTCTGCCAGGCGCACCAGCTTGTAGACGCCGCCGAGCGCGCCGCCCCCTTCGCCGGCACAGGTGGCCAGCTTGGTGCCGACGCCATAGATATCGATCTTGCCTCCCTCGTCGCGAATGGAGCGGATGAGGTATTCGTCCAGTTCGTTGGAAGCGACGACCTTCAACTCGGGAAAGCCCGCCTCGTCAAACATGCGGCGGGCCGCCTTGCTCAAGTAGGCCAGGTCACCCGAGTCGAGGCGGACCCCGAGCATCTGGTGTCCCTTTTCGCGCAGTTCCTTAGCAACGATGAGGGCATTGGGCAGGCCGCTTTTCAGGGTGTCGTAGGTGTCGACCAGCAGGACGCAACTGTCGGGAAAAGACGCGGCATAGGCTCTGAATGCGCTCAGTTCATCCGGAAAGGCCATCACCCAGCTATGGGCATGAGTCCCCTTGACGGGTATCCCGAAAAGCTGCCCGGCCTGGACGTTGCTGGTGCTGTGAACGCCGCCGATGTAGGCGGCACGGGCGGCACTGAGCCCGCCATCCGGCCCTTGGGCGCGGCGCAGGCCGAATTCAAGGACGACGCCGTCCTGGGCGGCCACGCTGATGCGAGCGGCTTTGGTGGCGACCAGGGTCTGGAAGTTGATGATGTTGAGCAGGGCGGTTTCGACGAACTGGGCTTCGGCCAGCCTTCCTTCTACCGTCAGCAGGGGCTCGTTGGGAAAAACCACTGTCCCCTCCGGCGGTGCGATGACTTTGCCGCGAAATCGGAAGTTTTTGAGAAAATCCAGAAAGGCCGGCTTGAAGATATGCAGACTGCGTAGATAGGCGAGTTCGTCTTCCCGAAAATGAAGATTGGCCAGGTAATCGAGGGCCGGCTCGAGGCCGGCAAAGACGGCGTAGCTCCCTTTAAAAGGGGCTTCCCGAAAAAAGAGGTCAAAAGTGGCCGGGGTGTCGTGCATGCCTTCATCAAAATAGCCGGCCAGCATGGTCAATTCATAAAGGTCAGTGAGCAGGGCCGGATAGCGCATGGATCCTCCGCATTTGGAAAAGGTCGCATCCATTATACCAGATGAGGCTTATCAGGCTGGCAGGCAGGCGTCGATCCCGGTCAGACCCTCCAGAGCTCCCACCGGCAGCGAAAGGTGGGGCGGACCGATATGAGCTTCGCGCGGATTGATGCGAATGACGCGCACTCCCGGGCGCTGGCCGAGGCGTTCACTGAGGTGGCGGATAGTCGGTATCGCCGAACCGGCTCCCAGTTCGATCACCACCAGCCGCCGCTGTCTGTTGCGGCCCAGGAAAATGTCGAAGCGCTCTTCCTGGGCATGGCTACGGTTGGCGAGCCAGGAATAATCTCCGAACATGAGAATGTTGGGACGGGCTACGCTGCCGCAGCGGGGGCAAAGAGGGATGTGCTCCGCCCGCATGGTGGTCAACTCCACGGGGATCGTTTCGTGGTTTGGCCAGATTGCCATGGCGCAGGGTTTGAGGCATTGCAGGTGATGGATGGAGCCGTGTACCTCCAGGATGTGATCCTCGAGAAAACCCGCCTTTTGAAACTGACCGTCGACATTGGAGGTGACCACGAAGGATTCTCCCCCAAGACGTTTCTGCCAGCGTTGCAGCAGGTGAAAGCCGTGATGAGGGACGGTCTCCCGGTAGAGATTGGTGCGATGGCCGTAAAAACCCCAGCCAAAGCCGGGATCCTGTTCGAAATGCTCGGGATTGGCGGCGCCGATAAAATTGATCCCCAGGCGGGCGTACATGGGGTAGGCTTTCCAGAAGCCGTGATCGCCGCGAAAATCGGGGAGCCCAGAGTCGACGCCCATACCGGCGCCGGCCGTGATGACCAGAGCCTCAGCCTCGCTCAAGACAGAGGCCGCTTCACGGTAGGTGGAGGAAAGATCCATACAGGAGTCCTTTCTGGCTGGAGTCTCAGTTTAGGCGATGCCCACCTCGACGGGACGGGCCTGCAGTAATGAGAGCAGCCAGCGCGGCTCCATCTCCACCAAAAAACCGCGCTTGCCGCCGTTGAGATAGATTTTCGGCAAATCCAGGATGGTTTTTTCGACGTAGACCGGCATGGCTCTGCGGGTGCCGAAGGGCGAGGTGCCACCGACGAGATAACCACTGTGGCGGTTGGCGGTGTCGGGTGGACAGGGGGAAATGGTCTTGACGCCGATGATGCGGGCCAGTTCCTTGGTGGAGACCTGGCGGTCGCCATGCATGAGGACAATCAGGGGCGAGCCCTTCTCATCCTCCATAATCAGGGTTTTGATAACCTGATGTTCCGGCACCCCCAGTTCCCGGGAGGAGGCCGCGGTGCCGCCTTTTTCCTCATAGGCGTAGAGATGCCCGCTAAAAGGCACCTTGTGCTGGCGCAGCAGGCGGATGGCGGGGGTGACGGGGAGTTTGTCTTTAGCCAAGAAGACCTCCGTCCCTTAGTTGCGAAGGATGGAAACAGCCAGCAGGGCCAGGCTGACGACGATGGCGCCGGCGCTGGCTAAGGCCAGCGCATTGAAAAGGGGGGCCAGGGTTCTTCGGGCTCGCATCCCCACCGGCAGAAAAAGACCGATAAGCGCCCCGCCGGCGGCGCCGCCCAGATGCCCGGCGTTGTCTGCGCCGACCATCAGGCCGAAGATGAAAGCGAACACCGCCCAGCGAAACATGAAGTTGCGAACATGGATGCCCTGAGGGCCGCCCATACGGTGGTAGTAGACCACGGCGAAGCCGATGAGTCCGAAGAGGGAGCCGGAGGCACCGACCACCGGCACCATGGGGTGCCAGTAATATCCGGCCAGAGTAGCCGTCAACGCAGTAAAGGTGTAGAGAGTCAGCGTACGGCCCAGGCCGATTTCAGCCTCGATCAGGCCGCCGATCTGGTAGAGCACTACCATGTTGAACGCCAGATGGATGAGGCCGCCGTGGGTAAAGGCGTAGGTCAGGCAGCGCCACCATTGCCCTTCGTTGATAACCAGCGGCCAGAACTGCCCTCCCCAGTGCACCAGCAGTTGTGTTGAGGGTGAAAGGATGGCGCGCATCCCCTGTCCGAGCAGAGTACCATGCACCGCCATGAGGCTGAACAGGATGAGATTGGCGGCGATCAACACCTTGGTCAGGGAAACGAATTCAGAGGCAGGAATCTGCCCCTGCGCGACCCCCTTGAGTTGGCGCTCCCAGCGCATCATCCGCCATTGCCAGCGTGTTCCGTTCATGCCCAAGCGGTCAAAAAATCGTTTCCAGTCCAAAAGAAGACTCCTTGTCGAGGAATTATTCAAGGGACTACTATCGCAAAAATCCGTCGCGGGGGCAATCCTCCGTCAAACAATCTCGGGTTTTTGCTGGCCTTTTGTCCCATGATTTTTATAATGAAACAGATCTGTAACAAATCACCCGAGGCGGATAGTCCGGCGTTTGCGTCGGGTATCCCGGAATAGAAGTGAGAGCGCTCATGAATACTTTTACCAAGGAATTTCAGGTTCGGTCCTATGAGGTCGACCTGACCGGGCGCATGCGCGCGCAAACCCTGCTCAATTATCTGCAGGATACGGCCGGTGATCACGCCAGCCTGCTGGGGCTGTCCGTCACCAGCCTGTTTCGCCTGGGACTGACCTGGGTTCTCTCCCGCTATCATGTCCACATTGTGGATTATCCACCCGTGGGAGAAAAAATCCGGGTCGAGACCTGGCCGTCGGGACGACATGGCCGCTTTGCCCTCAGGGACTTTCAGGTGACCGATTCGAAAGGGCAGCCGGTGGCAATGGCGACAAGTTCGTGGATGGTGGTCAGTCTGAAAACGGGGAGAACGGTGCGTCTGGAAGAGGCCATCCCCGGTTATCCGGTGCTTGAACGCCGGGCCGTTGAGGATGAGTTTCTCTCGTTGCCGCGTCTCGAACAGGCCGAAAAGGAAGTTCCCTTCCGGGTGCGTATGGCCGATCTGGACATCAACCGCCACGTCAACAACGTCATCTATGTCGCCTGGGCTCTGGAATCCGTTCCCGAGGACATCATCCTGCATTACCGCCCTTCGAGCCTGGAGGTCGCCTTCAGGTCGTCGGCCACCTATGGTGATCGCATTCTTTCCCGCGTCAAGGCTACGGAAGGGGAGGGCGAGCCCGCATTCATCCACCAGTTGACTCAAGCGGAAGATGGTCGCGAGCTGACCCGGCTGGCCACCCAGTGGCGCCAGTTTGCCTGAAAAAGGGGATCAGCGCCGTGTCAAAGAGTCGAGCAGGCGCAGCAGAAGACCCTGCCGCGTGTCGATTGCGCCATAGGGGCAGAGTTCCTGACAGCAGAAACAACCTATGCACTTCGCGTAGTCGATGTGCAGTTTCCCCTTGCGGATAGCCATGGCGGCGGGCGGGCAGTGGGTGACGCAAAGACCGCAGCGAAGGCATTTTTGGTGATCGGGGCAGGGCAGAGCGGAAAGGGCCTTCTTGAGGGGGCGGTGGAGGAGGCGGGGTACCCCGAAATGCACGTCCGTTGTCTTGGCGGGACGAAATGCCTTCGCTCGCAGGTCTGTAAGCGGTGGGCCAAAGAGGTCGATTTCGGCAAGGCGGCTGAAGGGGGTGTGACTTTCCTGCGCCACCTTCTGCGTCCACACCTGGGCTGCCGTCAGGCCTAGAAGGTCCATCGCCACCCGGTCGACCGCCAGCGGTTCAGCTCCTGCCATCAGAACGCCCAGGTGAACGGGGTCGCCGCTGCCGGGGCCATCCCCCTCCATGGCGGTGATGGCGTCTACCAGAGTCAGGGCAGGGCGGATGTGTGCGGCCAGTTCGAGTAGCATGCGGGCGAAGAGGGCTTTGTCCTCCCCGGCCTGCAGGTGCAGACCTGGTTTGCGCATACCGATCACGGCGCCGAACAGGTTTTTGACGGCGCCGGTCATTCCCATCATCTGGTGGGTTTTCAGCTTGGGCAGATTGATGACGACATCCGCCTCCGCCACATCGCGGGCAATCTGCAACTCCTGAAAGGTGCCGCTGCCGATGCGGGCCGGCACGGAGTCGGCAAAGGGGGCAAACTCTGCTCCCATCTCTTCCACCACTGCCAGAATGCCGCACCGTTTGGCGACCTGGCGGGGAGTCCCGACGCCGGGGGAATCCCCGACCAGGGGATAGCCGCCGGCCTCTAAAACCAGGCCAATGACGGCCCGCACCACTTCCGGGTGGGTGGTCACAGCTTTTTCCGGCGGCTTACCCGCAAGCATGTTGGGCTTGATCAGAACCCGCTGTCCCGGCTTGACGAAGGCGGCCATCCCCCCCAAGGGTGCCAGAAGGGTCACAATGCCCCGTCCCACCTCCCGGCGCTCGTAGCTGTTGACGGCCTGCAGAGATACGGTTGTTTTCATGGGCGGCAATGAACCGGTGGGAAAAAAGGCGGAAAGGACTTTTTCAGGGGAGTTTTTCCCTGGTGAGGGCATCCACCACGGCGTTGATGGCGCGGGGGTGGTAAAGCAGCGAAGCGTGGCCCATGCCGTGAATTTCCTCATTGATGGCGCCGTCCAGGCGGGCGTTGGCCGGCGGCAGAACCATATTGTCGTGCCTGGTGAAAATCGAGACCATGGCAACATCGTTGGGCAGAGGGGTCTGGGCAAGGCGCTTGAGAAATTCCGAACCGGGCATCAACTGACGCCCAAGTTGCGAAACG
The DNA here is from genome assembly GCA_033549025.1 of Desulfuromonadales bacterium. GTDB lineage: Bacteria > Desulfobacterota > Desulfuromonadia > Desulfuromonadales > SZUA-540 > SZUA-540. The sequence goes on along the minus strand of JAWSUS010000016.1, from coordinate 2,889 downwards.
GCGAAGGGGGCCAGCTTGGAACCGAGATTAGGGGCTCCCAGAAGAATGCAACGTTCCACTTTGCTGGCGCCGCCCCGTATCTGCACATAGTTGCGGGCGATGATGCCTCCCATGGAGTGACCGACCAGATGGACGCGTTCAAAGCCGTCTTTTACACGGAGTTCGTCCACCTTGGTGACCACGCGCTCCGTCAGGCTCTCCACGTTCTTCCAGGGGGGCAGGTTGATGGTGATCAGATTGGTGAAGCCTTTGCGGCGCAGGCGAAACTTCATCCAGAGCCAGCAGGCCCGGTTGTGAAAGAGACCGTGAAGCAGGATGATCGGGGTTTCGCGGTTTCCCGTGCGGGTCTGCTCTTTGAAGGGAATCCAGCCGAGGGGGTGAAGGATGACCGTAATCGCCAGAAAAAAAGTCTCAGCCGCCATGAGTTTAATGGCCAGCCAGATCTGGCCCGGCGCAAAACGGTGCTCAACCAGCAGGGGGTCGGTGCTGGCGGCCTCATAGAGGGCGATAGCGTAACTCAGGAGCACGATCAGGGCGATGGCGCCGACATAAACCGAAAAAACCAGCCAGAACAAGGTCATATCTCCTCCAGTCAGCGCACATTATGACACCCCGTTGGTGAAGCGTCAACGCACAAAAGATCTTATATTGAAGGGGATAAGGCCGGAAAGGGTAGAAATGATCGCGGCCATGGACCACCTGTGTTACGATGGCTGAACTCTTTTCAAGGGAGTCTGCCGTCGTGGATGAGTTGCTGGATCAATTTTCCCGTCATCTTTCCGTGGAGCGAAATGTCTCGCCCCACACCCAGCGGGCCTACCTGCAGGATGTAAAGGACTTTTTCGCCTTTCTGGCCGGCCTGGCGGAGGGAAGCGCAGGCTCGGACCACGGGGTTTCTGCGGTGAACAAGGTTGTCCTGCGCCGCTATCTGGCCCTTCTGCACAAGACCCATCGCAAAAGTTCTATCGCCCGTAAATTGGCGGCTCTGAGGACTTTCTTTCGATTTTTGCAGCGAGAAGGGGTTGTTTCGGTCAATCCTGGTGAAATGGTGGCGACGCCGCGCCAGGAGAAATACCTGCCACAAACCTTGTCCGCCGACGAAGCCTACGCCCTCATGGAGCGCGGCGGGGGAGCCTCCCTGCGCGACCGGGCCATTCTGGAAACCCTCTATTCCTGCGGCTTGCGTGTGGGGGAGTTGGAGTCCCTGAATGTGGGGAGTGTTGACCTCGTGGAAGGGATAGTGCGCGTTGTCGGCAAAGGCAGGAAGGAGCGGATTGTCCCCATCGGTAGCAAAGCGCGGGAAGCGATCCATGACTATCTGGAGAGCAGGGGGGCATTCAAGGATCTGGATCCTCTCTTTCTCAACCGCTTCGGCAAGCGGCTGACCTCCCGCAGCATCGAACGCAACCTGAAAAAACACCTTCTGCAGGCCGGCATCCTACGGGACGCCACCCCTCATGCCCTGCGTCACTCCTTTGCCACCCACCTGCTCGATAGCGGCGCCGATCTGCGGGCTATTCAGGAACTTCTCGGCCATGCCTCCCTGTCCACCACGCAGAAGTACACCCAGGTCAGCGTCGACCATCTGATGTCCGTCTATGACAAAGCCCATCCCCGCAGTCGAAAAAAGTAGTCCGCCACCGTGATCCCCCCACCTTGAGCTCTCCCCCCCCCCAAAAAAAAGACCACTCCGGCAGTTCAGCTGGGTTTCACTTTCGTGCAAGGACCTGGTTGTACAGATTGTGGAGTTGCCTGGCCTCGTTCTCGGCATCGTATGCTTCGGGGTGGGGTTGGCTGAGGCGTTGCCGAAACTGTCGGGAGGAGCAGAGGGCCCCGGCGTGGTGGAGAAAACCCGCTGCATCCTGGTAAAGCAGACCGTTTTGGCCGTGGTTGACGAAGGCGGCATTCCCTGGAATATCGCGGGCCAGGATGGGCCGCCCGATAACGGCCGACTCGATCAGGGCGTTGGGCATGCCTTCATTGAGTGAATGATTGAGGATGACATCAGCCGAGGCGATGGCCGCAGGCATGTTGGCCGTAGGGATGGTGCCGATATAATGGGCCCACGGCCGACTTTGGACTTCATCTAAAAAGGACCCGCCATAGTCGGAGTCGAGGATCGGGCCACAGAATACGACCATAAAATCATGGCGGTCCGTTGCCAGCCGGTCGAAGAGGTGCAAGAGTTCGCGGTTTTGTTTGACCGGGCGGATGCTGGCCGGATGCAGGAAGAGAATGCAGTCCGCAGGAATACCATGCTGGCTTCTCAGGTCATAAGGAGCGTTGCCCAGGATGATGCCTGGGGGGATGTACTGAAGACGAGAGGCAAACTGGGGGAAATCCTGAGGGAACGTCGACGCTGTCACCCGATTCTGGGTGATGATGGCCGCCGCCTGGGATAAAACGCTCTTGACCGTTGTGCCCTTTTCAGCCTGGTGGATATCCTCGTGGATATCGGTGCCGGTGAGGGTGACGACAAACGGACGCTTGTGGAGCTGGGCGCTATTCAGGAAGGGGGCTCCCGAACGATAGGCATGCAGCAGATGATAGAGGTCGGGCTGAAAGGAAAGGGCAAATTTGTCGATTTCGACCGATTCGTCGGGGCAGACCTCAAGGATGTCAACCAGGCAGCCTGAGCGGGAAAGGGTTAGTTGGTGGCGGCGAGCGGTGACGCCGTTGCCAGTTTCCTGCGGCTGTCGGGGGGTGATGATCAAAACGCGCATGCAAGAGCTCCGAAGGTGGTGGTCTGGACCTGCCGCGCCGCCAGCAGTGTCTGGAAGGAAGAAGAAGCCAGGGCCTGAAGTTCCTTAAGATGTTAGATCTGAACGCGTTGTTTACACTTTTAAGCCATAGAAATGATCCAGCAACTTTTCGTATGGCGTTAGATCG